>NZ_JH976501.1:483665-860527 GCF_000307475.1 Parabacteroides sp. D25
AAAACGCAAGATTTAAACGAACGTTTTTTACTGGCGTTTTATATAAATAACATCTTAATAATCAATGATATGAGATCAAAAGGTTTTAAAGCGAAATTTATGATGGCATTTTGGGGCTTGTTCGTTGAAGCTCATTATATTGCTGCGAACAATGATACAATGGAGGGCTCTCAAGGAATTCTACCTTTTATCATTTTACTGATAGTGTCCATATGTGTAATAGCTTTTTTGAGTTATTATATGTATAGGTTGAAGAAAGAGAATATTGCCAAAGGTGGTGAGCTTATGGCGAGAAACGATGAGCTTCTTCGGTCTGTCGATGCGTTAAGCGTAAAAAATCGGGAGATCCAACAAATGTTGGTCAATAAAATCCGTGAGACTGATAATTGGAATAGGGATAATGAGGTAGAACGGGAGGATTTGAAAAAGCGCCTTGAGGAAATGGAAAAGCTCCATAATTCGTTTTTTGTTGAAACGATTCATGAAATGCGTACTCCACTATCGCTTGTGCTTGGTTCGTTGAGTGAGTTGTTGCAACGTAAAAATGATATTGACTCTAGTGAAGCGACTCAATTATTGTCTGCTTACCGTAATACTTTGGCTCTTCAAGACCTTATCGAGCAATTGCGAAATACCCGTCATGGAGATGACGTGGCAAACCATCTTCGGATAGCTCGTTATGACATGATCAGTATAACAAAGCAGATTTGTGATTTATTCGTGGACTGGATAGCCATGAATAATGTGGAATTTCATATTAATACCCAAACCTCTGTTCTTTGGGTCTGGATAGATCGTCGGAAGATGGAGTTTGCCTTGCGTGTACTTTTATCTAATGCGTTAAAAAATACCTACCGCTTTGGAAAGATCTCGATCAATATTTCCGTGGTGCGCTCGAATGGTAAGGCTTATTGTTCTTTCTCTATCCAAGATGATGGGTTAGGAGAAAGCGAAAGTACCCGTTTGGGTTTGAAACAGATCGTGGATATGACAGAATCCTCCGGCGCTATTTTCGAAGGAATTTCATCGGAGGACGAGACGGGAACCCAATATACGATATTGATTCCATTGGGGAGAAGCCATTATATGGAACGTGCCGTGGAATTCATCGAGCCAGATGGTGATCTGGTAAAGCTGAATGAGATGCAGAAGGAGGAGATCGCCGAGTTGATCCAAGTTGTTCCGAAAAAGAAAGAGACCGGGAAGAAAATGTTGGTGATTGATGACAGTGATCAGATCCGTTGGTTCCTGCGTCATGTTTTTGCCAGTGAGTATCATGTTTCGGAAGCTCATAATGGCCAGGAGGGTGTAGAGATCGCGCGAGTTGAACGGCCGGATTTTATTTTATGTGACGTGATGATGCCCGTTAAAGATGGGCTTGCTACCTGTCGTGAAATCAAAGGCATCCCAGAATTAGCGCAAGTGCCGGTTGTCTTGCTAACCGCAAAGGTAGAGAGTGAGGATGTTATAGCCGGCATTGAATGTGGCGCCGATGATTATATAACCAAGCCATTCGATGTAGAGGTGTTACGAAGTAAGGTAAACAGTTTATTGAAACGTAGGGATGAGATGAGACGTTTCTATACGTCGAATTCTGTAGGTGCGCATCCCGAGGGAGAGAAAACGGTAAAGAAAGATGATTCCCCTTCCAATCTTTTTATGGATGCGGTTATCTCAACGATCGAGAAACATTTGGATGACCCTAGTTTTGAGGCGAAGATTTTGGCGGATTCTTTAAACATGAGTCTCCCTACATTATATAGAAAGATAAAACTCTACTCGGATAGTAGTATATTGGAGCTTACCCGTATGGTACGTTTGAAGAAAGCCGCCGAGCTGATCAGTATGCAGCGATACTCTATCCAAGAGGTTTCGGAAATGGTCGGCTTCAACGATACCGCCACTTTCCGTAAGCGTTTTACGGAACAATACGGCGTCACTCCTTCACAGTATCTGCCGGGTAAGAATTAATCGTTTTGCCATTTCCCGAATAATCGTCGGGGAATGGCAAAATTTTTTATTTGTTTTTTGAAACGATATTTTTCAACCTCTTTTTGATAGCCTTACAACGGTGCTAATCAGCCCGAAAATATCCCGAATGAAAATTTATAGTTTTACCTCTTATTTATGAAAGTAACACCTATTTACTTTTTTTTATCGTCCAAATACCTTTGCAATGTCATTAACGAACAACAGATTGGTCATGGGGAAGATTTGAACAAAGAGTTCTTGTTATGTGACTGAAAATGTAAAAAGTGATTGAGAAAGAAAGGTTTATATAAAAGATTTATTAACTCATAAAATTATATGTATATGAAACTTAGAAATTTATTATTCGGGACAATGATCGCTTGCGTGTTCGCGGCGTGTTCAAACGAGGATGATCCTATCGTAGGACCGGATCAACCGCAAACAGGGGAAAATAACGCAACACTGACTATTTCTGTGAAAAATGTGGCTAGAAGTTTGACTAAAGCTGCAGCGGAGGGGACACAGACTGAAAATGAAGCTAAAATTACAAACTTAACAGTTGCTCTTTATGATGCTGAAACTGGAGCGCTTGTCGCTTCAACCTCTGATATTGCCAATGAGGATGCTGCTGCGGATAATGATGAGGTTCAATTTGCCGGACTGACAGAAGGTGCGCAATTACGTGCTATCGCATTTGCTAATATGCCTGAAATCTCACTGGCTGGTACAACAATTGACAACTTTGTATCTCCTGTATATACGATGCCAGCTGCCGGATTCGCAGAAAATTATTTACCAATGAGTAGTGGTTTGTCTGATCCATTCACTTTACAAGCAGGTAAAAACTATTATGGATATACTAAAACAGCGGGAGAAGGTGAACATATTCTTGTAGCAGATCCCTTGTACTTGATAAGAAATGTAGCGCGCATTGATTTTACGGGACTTAGCTTAGACATGACTAGAGCTGCAAAAGATGTATACGTTGAAGGAATTGCGACGATTGTACCAGAATGTGTATTCATCATGCATGGGCGGACGAAGTCCAATGCAGCAGATATGGGTAATGGCAATAGCTGGTGGAATGTCGTTAGCAATACCGTATGGGGTAATGTGTCCGCAACTTATGCCGCTAATGCTACAGATTATGCTTCAGGTTATAGAGGAGATTTCGTGAATGATGACGCTATGTTTACGAATATGAGAGGTTCTATTATTGAAGGATACAAGGCCAGTTTACCAGCCACCGCATTGGTACAGAATATCGCAACTGAAGATGGTGTGTCTGCGACTATCACAATCGCCCCTAAATTCTATGTGTTCGAAAATCCCCAAGTTAAGGCTGCTCGTGAAATGAATGGTGCTGAAAATTTCAAACCAGAGGATCTTGCAACTGAAATTGTAGTTAAAGGTACTTATAAGCTTGAAAATGCTAAAAAGAGCGGAAGTGATGCAGTATACAACTATGCGGAGAAAACAGCATATTGGCCTATTAAAATTGCTGCGACGAATGAAATGGCAGCAGCTACGGCTGAGTATTTAAAGGATGGAAAGATCCATCGTAATATAATTTACAGTATTGACGCAACTTTAGCCGGTAGAGGATATGATGATCCTACTGTTCCTCCAACAGACTTTGTTGAATTGTTTGTTAAGACAAAGGTTCTTGATTGGGGTAGCGCAAATCAATCTTCAGTTGTCGAATAATATCTATTCTTTGAATAACGTCCAAAAGGCATTCCTTTTATCGGGAGTGCCTTTTTTGCATGTATAATTCTGGTTATAAATTGATCCGGAGACTACAAAATTTACTATCTTTTCCTTATGATGGCGATCCCATATGTCTTGAACCTAAGAGCCGGAATATTATTTCATGAGAATATCTACAATATCTACAATTCAACCTCATACTTATTGTAAATAAATATGTTATATAGTGGTTGCAGATGGAATAACATCTACAATTTTCATTCTGCATCTACCATGTTTTAATGGGAAACGCAAAAAAATCACTTCCCAAGCTTGCGGACTCGTATATTTAGTATTATACGATTTTATAAGAGACAGACAAAGGGATTAAAGCCAATAAGAGTTTCAATAGGTGAAGTTAGTGGTTTCATACTGAAGAAACTTTTATTTCATACTAAAGAAACAAAAGTTTCTCTATAGCAAAATTTTTGTTTTTCTATGCAAAAAAAACTATTATTTATTGAAATACAGAATGTTATACATTATTTATCGTTAGTGGTAATTGTTTGTGCTAATCTTTCTGGTAACCTAATGATGGTAGATCGAAGTTTGTAGTGGTAGATGTTCACTATCTACCACCACAAGATAAATTATTTACAATCAAAAAATTACATAAATAATGGTAGATATGGTAGATGATTTAGATTCTCTACACATAGAACGATGTCTGGTGCGTGTCCGGGGAGAACAACTTCTTAAACATAAATCTTTTAACTTTCTAATTCAGCCAACGGACATTGATATATATTATAACAAAAGGCATTCCCTGTTGATAGAGAATGCCTTTTGATTATTATTCAAAGAATAAGTATTATTCGATAACAGGAGCTTGAGTGGCTGTACCCCAGTTCATAACCATTGTCTTTACAAACAAGTCAGCTGTAGGATCCCCCTTAGGAAGAGTAGGATCTGCATAACCATTACCTGCGATAGTAGCAGAAATGTTATAAACCACGTTTCTATGTACCTGACCATAATATGTGTCTTCACTATCTAATCCATCGATACCAATCTTTATCGGCCAATAGCGCAATACAGGAGTACTCTCTTCGCCGAATGTCCAAGATGTGTTATCGTTCATTATAGCTTTTATATAAACTTCACCACTGATTACCAATTCGGATGCCAAAGTTGTTTTATCCAAGACGAAAGCCTGGCCTTCTTCTTCCGGATCTTCTTGTTCTCTGGCCGCTTTTGTCTGATCATTAGGCAACACATAAAAATATAAAGAATTAGCAAGAGTAATTGCTTTACTTCCGGTAATAGCAGTACCATCCCAATTCTGAGTATATGTTGTTTCTGCTGTACTCAATGCCTTTATATAATTAGCAGCATCGACAGTTCCAGCAAAACGGCCGAATGAGTTACTAGAGTTAGTCCCGGAATAATAATCATCTCCATCAGCAGTTTCATAAGTAGTGGCAATATTACCCCAAACCTTATCTGGCAGATTGAACCACTCTGTATTACTTTGGCTTTGGTCTGCCACCTTAGCTTTTGTACGACCATGTAATACAAAAACATCCTTAGGCACAAACTTAATCGTTCCTGATTTGTATTTTTGACTACCATCAACCTTGACTTTAGTCATATCCAAATCAAGGGCATTCAATTCCACACGAGCCACATTTCTAATTAATCCTAAAGGTTTTCCAGATTCAATACTGTGTCCTCCTGTAGTGTTTGAGTAACCATAATAATTTTCACCTTCGGCAAGAGTGAATTTAGGGCTAATACCACTACTCATAGGTAACCCATTCGCTCCTTCTCCGGAAAAGACATAGTAAGCAGATGTCAACTCAAAAGAGTTAGCGGTTGCGGTAAGAGCATCCTTTGGAACATTCGCGAAAGCCAAAGCACGATAAGAAGCACCAGCCTTTAATCCCTTAAACTGAATCTCATTGTTTGAATCAGTAACCTCTTCATCCTCATTAGCTGTAAGATCACTAACTTGTAAGAATGTTCCGTCTTCATTATAAAGGGCTACAAATAAATTGTAAATCTTAGCTTCGCCTTCCTTGGCGTTCTCATCCTCGCCGGCTTTTGTCTGTGTGCTCTTTGTTAAGTTTTTCACCACAATCGTAAGATCAGCGGTGCCTGCTTCCGGTGTAGGTGTCGGATCCACGCTAGGGATAGGATCATCCTCGTTTGAACACGCCGCGAACACGCAAGCGATCATTGTCCCGAATAATAAATTTCTAAGTTCTATTGGGGAATGGTTATAGGGGGTTGTTCTTTAGTTGATTAGGCTTTTGTTGTGTGAAGGGAAGTAACAACTCAGTAGTATTAATTACCCTCAACGTTACTTCTTTAATCGAGGTTTTTATTACATTTGCCGTATGATCTCCCGTCAGGGCGAGACTCCGCTGGAAAAAACAATTTATGTATTGAAGAATATGAAATCTATTTGATATGTCCCCATTTAAAGAAAAAGAGGCATACTTCCGACGCTTGCTCGACGTAGCGAATGTGAATGCCTTGTCCCCCAAGGAGCGTGCGACGTACGATGAGAATCTGAAGATCTACCGTGACTGGAAGGCCACGATGGAGTACGCCGTGGAGGAGGCGGAAACAAAAGGTAAAGCAGAAGGTGAGCGTTTGGCTACCCTACGCAACGCTCGTAACATGAAGAAAGCCGGTGTCGATCTTTCATTAATCGCCGAATGCACGGGGCTTTCGTTGGAAATAATACAAAGTCTCTGATCTGATAAGCCAGTTGCGGACTGAAACTATAGCGGATGACACGGATCTTGGGGAGAAGTATCTTTCTTGATCCGTGCCATACGAATCTGAAGTAATATCCGTCTCATGCGTCTAATACGCCATTAAACCGGTCTATTGCCTGTCTTTTACTAGCATCGATGATTTTCGCGTATACTTGTGTGGAGATGATGTTCTTGTGTCCTAGTAATTTACATACTGTATACAAGTCAATGCCAAGAGCTAGTGAAAGAGTGGCGAAAGTATGGCGGCTTACGTGAAAGGTCACTTTCTTGTTCTTGATGCCGGCGGCTAAAGTCCAGCCTTTTAATACCTGACATATAATCGTGAGGCTAGGTAGATGGAATATCAAGCCGAGCCTGTCATTCTCATTCTCCCTTGCGGGAAGGTATTTTATCGCTTCCTCGGACAATGGGAGATAAATAGCCTCTTTCGTCTTTCTTTGTATGATCTGTAAACGGAATTTATCATTTCCTTCTTTTTGCATATCTTCCCATCTAAGAGCGGTCAAGTCGCTGATCCGGAGTCCGCAGAAACAGCAGAACAGAAAAGCCTTTTTTACCTCTGGGCATACGCAATCTGTCCGGATTAACCTCTTTAGTTCCTCTAGGGTCAAATAAGTACGCAGGCTGGTAGGTTTGTGAGGTTTTTCGTCTGTATCCAGCAAACTACAAGGATTCGAGAGGATCAGTCCTTTTTTGACCGCCTTATTGAGTGTGACATTCAGGAGCCGGTAATAACCGTGAATCGTGAAGTCGCTTTTGAGGTAGGGTTGTTTACGCAAGTGAGCGATGAAACCTTTCACGAAACCGGTATCTATGTCCTTAAGCAGGCATTGCGGCATATAGTCTCTAAGATGATTGGCCAGACTTCTTAATCGTAGGGAATAGGCTTTGTCGCCATGCGCAGATTTATCGGTGGACAATTCCGAGAGGAATTCTAAAAGTGTTTTTTTCCCGAGCCCGTTTATCATACGGACACCGTAAATCTCGTTCTGAAGATCAATGATCCGTTGTGCCTTGATACTATTGGCCAAGCGCAAAGTGATCCGGTTCTTATCACGGTCTTCAGGGAAACGTTCCGGGGTGAGGTAGAGCTTGAGGAACTCATAATACCTCTTCCCTTTGTAATAGATGTCCAGATATATGGACAGGTTCGCGTTCGACAGTTTCTTGAACCGGAGCTTTACGGGCTCTTTCGCTTTCATCTCATTCTTTTTTCTTGCCATGATTTTGCTGAATTTAAGTGATTATGTATATTTGTTACTAGGATGATCCGAGTACCACCCCGGTAGCATAAAATACACGGATTGAGCCTGTTTTTGTAGGTGAAAGTTGCAAAAGGTAGGGAAACCTATCACTTTTATGAAATTGATACATTTGTCTCTTATTATAGAGAGTTCTGCCTATCAGCACCACGATATATCCTTTCTATTTTTGTCACATATTAATGTGAGAACAAAAAATATTATACTATGAGATTCAAGAAATACATTCTTTTATCGTTGGTGCTATGCGGATTTGCCGCTTGTTCCGATGATAATGAAATAGAAATTCCAAAGGCTCCTGTCTTAGAGAAAGCTCAACTAGCTTTGGCTATCAAGAGTGAGGAAGGGGCGGTTACGAAGGCCGGAGAAACTACTCCAACGGATGCGGACGTGAATACGCTAACGGTTGGGGTGTTTGGAGTTGATGGATGGAGTGTGATATATACAAAAGATGCTACTCCTAACTCTGATGGGACAAAGGATGTCGGTCCGCAAGAAGTGTATGCGGGTGAAGCTCATGTAGTGGTTGTGGCGAACGCTGCCCCTGTTATCCAAACCGAATTGGCAAAGGCTAAGGATATAACTGACTTTATTGAAACAACAATCAATCTGTCTGACGAGACTTTGACAAAAGGCTTGACGATGAGTAGTAAAGTGTTTACCGTAACGCTAATAGCCAATACCATCAATTATATCGGTTATGCTAAGAATATTGGTGATATAATAACGATAAATGAGACTTCAGGTAAGGAAATTTGTGGGGGAGGCCCCGTTCCTTTGGTTCGTAATGTCGCTTCGATCGCTTTAAAAAAAGTAGAGACAAGCAATCCGGAAAACGCAAATTATAAAAGTGTATCCTTCCTTTTAAAGGAGGTCTTTATCGCTAGCGCTAAAGGTGTTTCAAGTGTGGCTTCTAAAGAAGAGTGGGGAGCGATAGAGAAAATAATTGATTTTACAGATCCGGCTCTTGGATATTTAAAATATATGGTTGGTCGAGAGTTTTCAGAGAATATTGACGAAGGTTCTTACAAGAAAGGGGCTCAGGCGTTAAAAGAGATGTTAGTTCAAGAAAATACAACAAGTGATGAGGCTTTGAATCATGAATTTTATGTTTACGAGAATACAAAGGGTGAGGTGAAGTCCGGTGAATCTAACGTCAATGAGGCTTATGCCAACCATACCTTATTGATCGTAAAAGGTGATTATACCTATCTCCCGCAAGGTGCGAAAGAATCTATTACGAAAGAGAATTGTTATTATGCGATTCCTGTCGGAGAAGAAGTGACGATTGATGGCACGGAAAAAAGGAGTAAGTTTTACGTCCAACGTAACTACAAATACGAGATCTCTTTAACGATTATCGGCCCCGGTTCCGAGATCCCATACGACCCGATGATCTCCACCAATGTGAGCGCATCCGTGAAAGTGGAGCCATGGAACGTGAAGACTATCCATGAGGAAGTAGAATAAAGCAATATAGGGTAAAATAATTGATAAGAAAAAATTAGGATTATGAAACACATACTGTTTACAAAGGAATTGCTTCTCTTGGTTGTGGCTGTGTTCGTTATGATAGCGACTAGCTGCATCAAGGAGGATTTGGATCAGTGCTATACGCTCAAACTGAAGGTCGAGAATATCAAGGGAGACGATATAACGGAATACGGATGGATGGAATCTACCGATCTGTATATATTCGACGAGAATCTGAATTACTTGGAGAAACGTAGCTTGGATAAGAACTTTATCCGTTCCCGCAATGAGATCGTTTTGGATGGCTATACCGCCGATCGTAGTCTACGTATCGTGGCATGGGGCAACGTGAATGCCTTGGGTGAAAAGCAATCCGTATCGGAGGCCCAGACCATAGAGGACTTGAAAGTGATGTTGAAAAGCCAAGATGGTTTGGCGGTTACCCCGGATAGCCTTTATTATGGTAGCGAACAAGTGTTGACAAAAGCCGGAGGCGTAGCGAAGGAGACTGAGATCGTGATTCGTCCGAAAGTGGGTACGGTCACGATCGAGACCCGAGGGTTGCAAGAGCAACTCGGCAGGATGGGGTTGAGAAGTTCCGTGGATTGCGACTTCTACTTGAATAATACATTAAGTGGTTTTGATTACCGTGGCACGCAGATTGGCGATAGCGTATATTATAATCCGGAAGGTGCGTGGAACGAGTCCGGGGTTGAATGGATAACCCCTACTATGCAAACCGCTTGTCCGGGACAGGATATGGCTGTGTCGATAAGCGCCAATGGAGTCTCGTTAGGCTCGGCCAAGGTAGACGAGAATGGTGATCCTATTTATACGAGCGCAGGAGAGAATACCCATCTGATCCTTGAATGGGGTGAGGGCGGAACCTTATCCGTCCGGGCAACCGTTCGTCCTTGGGGAGTAGTGGAAGAAGATATTCCGATGCATTAAAGGGTACCTCATCATATATAATTAAGAAATACGATACGAACATGAAATTATTAGCGAACATATTTTTATCCGGTTTGGCGATTCTCGCTTGTGTGAGTTGTTCTAAAGATGAGGATCCGGTTCTTTCCTTAGAAGGCGCTAAGCTGTCCGTCGCTGTCAAGGCGTCCGGTACGGCTACGAAAGCCTATAACCCCAATGACGTGAATGAGTTGGAGGGTGAGGCTTATATCAATAATTTGGCAGTGGTAGTATTTAATGAGACCGGCACGGAACTGCTCGGTTATAAATGGGAGGCTCTTTCCGGGGCGGAACATTCCGCCATAATAGCCGATGTGCCGACAACGAAGGCTGTCCGGGCACGGATCATTGTCTTGGCGAACGTGCCGAGAGATTTATTATCTACCATTTCTACCTACGATGAGTTCCAGACTCGCTTGGTAGACCTCTCCTCGCAATCGCAAACGAACCTAACGATGAGTAGTCAAGTGATCGTTACAAAATCCGCTTTATCTGAGGAAGATAACTATTTAGGATATACGGATCTTGGCGATCAGAATGTGGATGGCATCTCCGACCCGATCCTTTTGACCCGTGTAGCCGCACGTATTGATTTGGTGAATATATCCACTCGTTTTGCCGGAACGCCGTTCGCTGGACGTGAGGTGCGAATCGATGCGGTAGGTATCTACAATATGAAGACAAAGTCTTACTATTTCAGTGAGGCGGATTGGGGAGAGACAGAGGCTCCCGATGCCGTGCGAAATTCGGAGGATACCTCGTTCGAGGATCTGTTGGTAAATGATGGCGCTTCGATATCCAATACGCCATTCGTTCATTATGTAATGGAAAATATGAAAAGCGACGATCACACGATGATCGCCGTAAAAGCTACCTTGCAGGGGAATTCCAGTTATCAAGACCATACGAAAATCTTCACGGCGGTGATCAATGCGGGTGGCTTGCAGAACGGCTATGATCATAATTTCATCCGTCGCAACTACGTTTACCGTCTCCGTATTTATTTTGACGGCGAAAGTTTCGACAATATTCCCGTAACGCCAGACCCGGGCCCAGGTCCGGATCCGGAACCCGAGGTAGATACCAACTTGAATATAGCCGTGCAGGTAGTAGGCTGGGGCCCGGTAATGCAGCATCCGGTAATAGACTAAGTAATGGAATCATAGGGAATGAAATTTAGTATAAACAAGAAAAAACAAAAGGATATGAAACTAAGACATTTATTATTAGCCTCTTTCGCCGCATGCACTTTTGCCTCCTGCTCGGACGATAGCTCGAATGGCATCGAGATACCGGAAGAGAACTATCAGATGATAGATGCGAATGTCTCTCTTACCGCTACGGCTTTGGATGGGATACAGACAAAAGGTGCAACGAAAGAGGGCGGTGATGCTGTGCTAGAATCTGGCAGTAATAACGAGCAATTTATTAATGAACTAACCGCCTATTTGTTTTATGTAGACAATGGGGAGAACGAGGATGCATACAAATTCGCCGCAATGAAGACGGTATCCTCTACTGATGGTAATTCCGTAAAGACTATTGAAGATATTGTCGTTAAGGTAAAAGCTACGGCGGCCGGCGAACTTTCTGATACGCAATTGGCGGTGGTCTTTTTAGCGAATACGAAACTTGCTACGCCTCCTTCTAATTTGGGGGATGTGAAAACTGCCGAACTTGAAGATCTCGTTGATTTTACGCATGTGCATCCAGCGCCAGGTGTTACGCAAACGTATGTGCCGATGTTCAGCCAGATAGTTACGATTGGTGGAGGTGAGCATCAGTTGCTTGCTGGGACAAAGTATGATAACTGGGTGAAAGGATCTACGGCCCCTTCTATTATATATACAAACAATGCGACAGTAGGTGCAGCACATAATGAGATTGAGAAAAAAAGTGAAGCGGCAGAATGGACTGAAAATGGTTCCTCTTATGATCCGGCAAATATTCTAGCTGCTGATAAAATCCCATTAACCCGCCATGTAGCCCGTGTCCAACTTCAAGCTATTGATTGCGACTTCAAGAACAATTATGCTGATGCGTCATTTGAGTTGACACATGTATATATTGCGAACGCTAGCAATACTTCTCTTATCTATGCTGACGCAAAACCGTATAGTTTGGACAATGCTACCACATATTCTCATGGTTGTAGCTATAAGCGGGATGACTATTTCTTAGTGAAAGGTAAGAATGATGTAGCTTCTTTACATTGGACAATGGATGGAGGGGTAGACATCAAAATGACGGGTCATAGTCATTCTTCTAATTTGAACGGCGATGGTTCCATAAATTATAATGGTGACAGTTGGTTCTCTTTTGATGATCAAACGGTTAGTGGTGATGAATATGGACATAAAGAGATGCCTCAATTTTATGTGTTTGAAATGAGGGGGAATAAACAGATGTTTGCAGATGATCCGAATAACGGTGATTCTCTATCTGGAATGATACAGACCATGTTAATTCTTCGGGGCAATTGGTATCCAAATGGAAAAACGGAAGGACTCGGTAATGATATGGTTAAAAGAGATCGCTACTACCGTATACCAATTAAGCAAGATGCGACTAGTGGCATTATTGGTGTACAACGTAATACCATCTATAAGATATACGCTACGATAACCGGTGAAGGCTCTAAGGATCCCGACACAAGCGAGTTGAACGCTTGTATCAGTTTTAGCATTAAGGTTGAGCCTTGGACACTCATCACGCAAACTGAGACAGACGTGAATTGATAAAACTCTTTCATAACGATTAATAGCGAGAACGGGGTTCGGAATTTCCGGACTCCGTTTTTTGTCCTATGATGGATGGATTTGCGCCCTGCATAGGTATCCCTATCGCCTAAGATAGCTTTAGCCACACCCTCAAATGCCTATATTCAATATGCTAGTTTTACCCCTTAAAGTTGAAAGTTACGCCTATCGTGCCGAATAATGGATTCCTCTAATTTTGCTAGTGTAAAACAAGAGAAAAATTCAATCCATTATGAAAATAAAGAATATACTAGCATTATTATGCTTCCTTTGCATCGGAGTGTCTTGCTCCATGGAAGACGATATTTTGAGTGGTGTGGATACGAAAGGACCTGCAGGGATCGATGCCACAGAGCTTTATGCCTCATTAGATCTCTCTCTCCTTGTAAGGAATTCGAATGTTACTACGAAAAGCTCTGAACTTACTGGGCCAACTGACGGAACTGAGGAGAATATGACGAAGGATGAGAGATCTGTTTCTGATTGTTACATCGCTATCTTTAAGTATGATTCCAAGACTAAGAATGTAGGGGACTTTTTAACTTCTTATTATTCCTCGAACGGATCGATAAGCGAATCCCTAATTTTTAAGATTCCAAAAGATAAATCAGAGCGTACGGATCTCAAGATCGTGGTAATCGCGAATGCGGCAGCGTCCGTATCCAGATCTGGCTTAGCTTCAGCTAGCCAGATTTCTTATGCGGATTTAAAGGGTAAGACCTTGGTTGAGGTTCCTAATGTTTTTGTAAAAGTAGGGGAAACTGAAATAGCAAAGGGAGATGGAGGAACCTACCCGGATAATAAAGGAGGTGTCTACGTGAACATATCCGAGAAGATTCTGGGTTTGGATCAACCCGCTAATACGCCTGTCGAGGTAAAACTTATCCAACGTACGGCGGCTATCATGTTGCAGCAGTTTAAGATTCTAAAGTCTGATGGGACTGAGTATGATAATGTGGAAATCAAAGGTTTATCTTTGCTGAATTCTAAGACTATAGGTCAAGTAGCGGGTGAGGTTTCTTCTGGTGAGAAATTATACGGAATGCAATCCGTTAATGGCACTACAGAACGTTTGTATAGCTATGAAAATACCTCATCTAGTCAGCCAACAACATTGAAGATTGATTATGTATATAATAATGGAGAAATAGGAAGTTGTAGTTTCCCGATAAAATCCCGTTTGAGTGAGGCTTCTGATCCTAAGGCAGAAGTATGGGCCGGTTATCTGTATAAGTTGACGGTGAAGCTTACGAATGCTGCTGTCGATGTAACTGTGAAATGTGTGACACAGGATTGGGTGTTTAATAAAGATCATGAGCTAGAGTTTACATTCTAAGGAATAATAGGGTAATAAATAAAAATATAGAGTTATGAGATTTAATGTAGTTTTATTTATGTTGATAGTGGCCCTATTGGGAGGGTTGTCCACTTGTTCCTCTGAGGTACCGATCGGTTTTGATACGGATGAGCTGTCTTTTGATATGTCTTTGGTTTTATTGACGGGGGATATGCAGACAAAAGCATCGGATCCTAATTACACATATGCCACAACGGAGGAGCTTACGATTCAGAATTGTCATGTGGCTGTTTTCGATAAGGATGGTAAACGTATCTATTTTAAGAATTTCTATTCAAAGGATTTGGGAGAAATGAAAACTATCGGTAATCTATCCGGCTATGAATTACAATTGGAGGGTGTACGTACCTTCGGTAAGGAGGACAAAAAGGTATCGGTGTTGGTCGTGGCGAATGCGAATAATGCGAATAATTCGCCATTTGATAACTTAACCACCTATGATGGTGTGGATAATAGTTATACGGCAAAAACAATAGCAAAAGGACCTGTTACAGCTTCCCTATTGGTGAAAATCGGGAAATCGGAAACTACCTTAAAATATAATCAGGATAATGCGCCTGTAACAGTCTCATTGATTCAGCTTAGCGCTAAAATAGAATATACGGGGGTTTATAAGAAAGAGAACGGTGAGTTACTAGAAGGATTCTCATTAACGAAAGTGGCTGGCTTAAATGCTAGTTCGAAGATCACTATTTTTAATACGTCTGCTGTAGAGAATGGAGCTTTCTCGGATTTGGCTTATCCTACGACTAAGCCAGTTACGTTTTATACGTATGAAATTAGTGATGCGTTTAAAGAGGTTATATTGAGTGTGCAAAGCGGAGTAGAGCCAAAGGAATACCCTTTTCCTGCCAATAAATTTATAAAGGGTAACTACTATAGGATAAAAGGTTTAAAATCTTCTACGGAAATAGAATGGGTTTTAGAAAATGTTGAAGACAAGGAAGTCACACTTGACCCTTTTGAATAATAGAATGGATGTCTAATTGCTAAAAAAAACAAGATGATGAAACGATATATTATTTTTTTATTAGGACTGTTGATCTTGGGTGCTTGTGCGAATGATGAGTATTTGACTCAAAGAACAGAAGTGAAAGAAGGTATTCCTACAGTAGTGAAATTATCTGTGGGGGCGGGTATTAGTGATCAGATTGAGACGAAGTCTTTTTTGGATAGTGATGTTTCTGATTTATATGTGTTTTCTTTTAAAAAGAGTACTGATGAGTTTTTAGCCGCTCAAAAGTATAAGGACCTTTCTGGAACTACTATATCTTTCTCTACTCTGTCTGGAGAGCAACAGATTTTTGCGATAGCGAATGTGAACTATGATATGTTTCCGGGACTTTCGGAACAATTGGAGGAGTGGTTGACAAAGAATCCCTCAAAATCGGAGTTGAAATCCCTTTTAGCGGATATTGGAGGTGATAATGCGGTCCAGTTCGCGAATACGACTTCATTGGTGAGTGGATTATGGAAAAAGGATGATGATACACAAGATTATTGTACGGTCAAAGAGGACGGGACGTTAGTAGAGAAAGGCCGAATTATCTTAAAGCGAGTAGCGGCCAAGGTGAGCTTTAAGATTACGGTGGCAGAGGGACGGGAGTTCCATTTGAATAGTTACCAAGTTTGTGAAGTTCCTAAGCAGGTAAGCGTATGGGAAAATGCTACCTTAGGGGCGATGGGTAGTTATTCAACACCGGAACTGACCATATCCAAAGATATAGGTGTAGTCGTTTTCTATATGCCTGAAAATATAGCTACAGGAAAAGAGGGCTGTAATACCGCGGATGCCCGAGAACAACTATCGAAGGGTTCTTTAAGACACTCAACTCCAGAACAACGAGAATTCACATATGTTGATAAGCCTGCTACGTATGTGTTGCTAAAAGGTTCTTATTACGAAAAAGAGGGTGATGGGAAAGAAACCAGTGCGGAGGTTGTATATTGCGTCCATTTAGGTTTAGGAGCGGGGAGTGGCGATGGGGTTGATCATACAGATTTCTCAACCAATCGTAATACGAATTATACATACAATATCGAGGTAAGAGGGGTTAACAGTATAATGACGGAAGTTACTGCTGATAATAGTAATGTTTGGCGGCAAGAAGGAGATGTTACGATTTCGGGAGAAGGAAGATCAATGCTATTAGACGCTCATTTTGAGGTAAGAAAAATCCGGTTCAGTAAAACAGATTTTAAGACTACGGATTTAAAAGCTTATGTAAAAGATCCTTTAACTGATTTCCAATTGACAGAGTTTAAAGATTTAAAAAATGAAGAATCAAAAAATTGGGTTTCTTTTAAATCGCTTAAGGATGTACCTGCAAAAGAATACTATAAGTATCCTGCGAATGGGGAGGGGGTGCTAGGTGTTGAAGAATTATTGAGAGAGTTAAATAAATGGGCAAAGGGGGAAAACTCTGCTCTATCTCCAACGAACGAGGATTTTATTGAATTTGTTTGTTTTGTGAATGAGTATTATTATCAAAGCATAGAGTGGCCTAAATTCGTGAATACCCTTGATCGTGAATTTTTTATTATGGATAAAACACAGGAACAGACATCAGGAGGAAATAGTACCCTTACTTCGGATGCCTTGTTCGTGATCAGACAGCGTTCTATCCAGACGGTGTACGATTTAAATAAAGGGATAGATTATAATGCTTGGGGTATTGAGACCGTAAACGAGACGGGGTTGTTTAGTACTTCAAGTAATCCAAGTAAAATTAAGGATATGTCTTATGGCCGTTTAAATCTACCGCCAAAGTTAAATAATGGGAATTGGAGTACTTTTTTAGATTATTCAAAAGAAAGTAACTCTAGCCAGATCATTACCGGTACTGGTACTGGAAATGCGTATTATGCCTGTTTACAAAGAAATAGAGATGAGAATGGAGATGGTAAGATCGATCAAACGGAAACGAAATGGTATCTAGCTTCTTCCGGGCAATATATCTCGTTATGGTTGGGGCGTTCCTCTTTATCTGAGGAGTCTTCTCTTTTTAATATAGGAGATTGGAAAAGTGAAGATTTTACGACTAACATCCCACCTGAATATCATTATGTACCCAGTGATAGAACTGGAAAAACTGTCTTTTGGGCGGAAGAAGGAATTACAATAGGTGGTGATGATGATGGACATACGTTGGGAAGTGTTCGAAATTATCGTTGTGTACGTGATTTGAATAAAAAAGGGGAGGATAAGACTAATTTAGAGGCTGTAAAGGCACCTAAGACGCTTTTCAGCATATCTTCTGCTGATGATGCTACTGTTACCGTGACGTTTGACTATATGAATGTAAATTCATTAAAGCCCGCTCCTTCTAGAGGAGAATTGGATCCACATAATGAACGTGATAATGATATAAACAGGGTTTATAAGTCTTTTAGTATTGTTAGAGGGGCTTTGTCGCAGACAGGTTATAACTGGAACAATCGCACGAAGCTTAAAAATCCGTGTGAAAAACTTATGGGTGAGAAGGGCTGGCATATGCCAAATCAAGTGGAATTATCTGTTATTTATCTGGTTGGAACTGATGCGAGTGCATATTCATCTATATATGACAAAGGATTTTTTAAAGACTTAAAAGCTAACGTGATTTTAGCTCGTACTTCATATAGTGGTATAGCCCAAGGTGGTAAATCCGGAGAACATGCTTATAAATTGCGTGCAGGAGGAGCTGTTTCTTTAGTGAAGAAAGATGGCGATAGAGGTTATATCCGTTGTATAAAAGATAACTACAAATAGAATCAATTCATACGAAAAACTATTCTTTAATATATCTAGTTGTAGAGACGCAGCGTGCTGCGTCTCTCTCTATTTAACAGAAATCAATTTGACACTTTGTATCCTTAACTCCCGGAGAATCCCTTTTTTCGTCCCAACCTACGGCTTGTCTCCAAATACGTAAGAAAAAAACAGTAATTGCTTATCATATACGTAGATGCTGAAAAATGCCCTTTCGTCCTAGCTAAATTAGTTCATCGTAATTCATATCAAGTAGGGTGAAAAGGAGAAAAACAAGGCTTACGATTGGGGTGTAACAGTGCAAGAATGCCCATTCGCAACCGCTTATAACCCTATTCGCAACTGCTTACGATGCCCAACAGCACGGTTGGTGTTGCCCAACGCCACCGTATGTGTAGGCTTTTGCCTCCTAATGTGCGTTGAAAACCGTCCTTTTTTATCCTAAAACATGAATAAAGCGGCGCTCCATGCCTTTATTGTGTGGCTTTCATTAAAAGGGAATGTCACGATATACGTCTTATGTTGATCAAAAGGATCAGATAATGTCCGTTTGGCTAACCGGTTGATCTTTGATGCTAAAGTGATATGAATGGCTTATTTTATCTAGACGAGATTTTTTATTCGGAAAATAGTCCTTACCTTTACGACATAGATACGTTTTCTGAACTTCAGCCTTCCCGAGTTCCCTTCATGGCGAACGGACGTGGTTCTGGCAAACGAGCAAACAGGTAAGACTTTTGGGCGGATCCGGCTGAAACAGATCTATATCTCTTTCGAGCGATTCGATTTGCGTTACGAGGAGTGCGTTACTCCGTTAGAAAAAACAATTTATGTACTGAAAAATATGAACCTGTTTGATATGTCCCCATTAAAGGAGAAAGAGGCCCACTTCCGCCGTTTGCTGGACGTGGCGAACTTGGGTGCCCTCACCCCGCAGGAGCGTGCCATCTACGACGAGAACTTGAAGATCTATCGGGATTGGAAGGCTACGATGGAGTATGCGGTGGAGAATGCTGAGGCGAAAGGTAGCCGCTTGACCGCTTTACGTACTGCTTGGAACTTAAAGAGAATCGGCTTGGATCCCTCTGTGATCGCCCAATGTACGGGGCTTTCCTTGGAGGAGATAAACGATCTGGAGAATCTCATTCGCAAGGAAGAGATTAAGTGTTAGATGTGGATGATATGGTATAACAGCTAAGGGGCAGGCTTACACAAGTCTGCCCCTTGCTGTCTTTATAAAGTATCGGTGTTCCTATCACCTTCTTTGAAATGAATAGGTGTTCTTATCAATCAAGGATAGTTGGTAGGTTTACCCTTTAAAGTTGAAACTCACACCTATCGTGCTAAGAATTGTTATAATCTATTTTTGTGATGCAAATTAAAAGTGAAAGGGATGAATAGGAGAGAACTCGTGAAAACATTGGCTGATAAATTGTCGGTTACGCAAGCGGAGGCGATGCGCTTTGTTCAAGCTTGGGAAGAGACTACGACAGAGGCTTTGGAAAGTGATGGTTCTTTGATGCTATTGGGCTTTGGAACGCTCTCCGCTTGGGAACAAACCGAACGGATCGGCAGAAATCCTAAGAATGGGGTGGCTTATATGATAAGAGCTCGTAAAAGCGTGAAGTTTAAGCCCGGTAAATTATTACTTAAACAGTTGAATGCGAGCTCGTCGAAGTGAAGGCATTCACGTATGTATAATAAAAACGAAAAAATATTCGATATGAAGAGAATTCTTTTCCTAGTCCTGCTCTTGGTAGCTACGACAGGCGTTTACGGCCAGAAGTTCGCGGTGAAGTCGAACTTGCTCTATGATGCGACTGCTACGATCAATTTGGGTGTAGAGGTTGGCTTGGCGAAAAAGTGGTCGCTGGATCTATCCGGCAACTATAATGGATGGAAGTTTGGTGATGAGGCTCGTATGAAACATTGGCTGGTACAACCAGAAGCTCGTTATTGGTTGTGTGAGAAGTTTAATGGACATTTCTTCGGCTTGCATGCGCATTATGCGGATTACAATGTTGGAGGCCTAAAGTTCTTGAGCAAGAATATGGAGAATCACCGTTATCAAGGTAATTTGTATGGCGCCGGACTCTCTTATGGTTATCAGTGGTTGTTAAGCGATCGGTGGAGCATGGAAGCCGTGTTGGGTATTGGTTGGGCGCATCTGGATTATGATAAATATCCTTGTGCCACTTGCGGAACCGTATTGAAAAGCGATACGAAAGATTATTTCGGGGTTACGAAAGCCGCTATTTCTATTATTTACTTTATTAAATGACCCAAGCGATGAACAAGAAGATAAATGCATATATGATGGCGGCTATGATGGCCGTCGTGTCTCCGGCAATCATGGGACAGACTGCCTCGGATGGGGTTAAAGTGATTTGTAACGACGTGGTACAGAAGGGTGACTCGGTATATATCGATGCCGTGGTGACGGTAAGTAGCGATGCGGTGAAATCCCGTAGCTATTTGGAACTGACCCCCGTCTTGGAATCGGCTTCGCAAAAAGAGGGGCTTCCTTCTATTTTGGTGAACGGACGTATCCGCCAGAAAGTATATAACCGTGAGGTCGCCTTGGATAATTTGAACGACGTACCTCATTATACTATCTTGAAAGCCGGGAAGGAAGATCAAGTGGTAAGTTATAAAACCGCCGTGCCTTTTGAGGATTGGATGAAAGACGCACGTGTCGTATTAGACCCGAATCTATGCGGTTGCGGTAAGGAAGAGGCCGGTAGTCCGTTATTGATCGCGGACAAGATTCGTCGTCGTCCGGATAAGCGCTATGAGGTTCAGCCTACATTCTCTTATATCACGCCGATGGCAGAGACGGAGAAGCATCGTGCGGAAGTCGGTACGGCTTTCTTGGACTTCCAAGTGGGTAAATATCAGATTCTTCCTGATTTCCGTAATAATGCGGTGGAGTTGGCGAAGATCAATAATACGATCCGTACCGTTACAGAGGATAAGAACGTGAAACCGACAGGTATCGTACTGAAAGGATATGCCTCACCGGAAGGCTCTTACGCTAGTAATAAGAAATTGGCGGATAATCGTGTCAAAGCGTTACGTGACTATATCCGCCAGAAGAATGACTTCAAGGCTGATTTCTTCACGATGAGCTCGGAACCGGAAGATTGGGTCGGTTTTAAGGAAAAGGTAGAGGCCGATCCGAATGTGCCGAATCGTAGCGAGGTATTGGCGATTATCGATAGCTCGGATGATCCGGATCGCAAGGAGGCTAAGTTACGTGCCTTGGGTGGTGGCGCCGCTTTCCGTTATGTGTTGAAAGATATTTTCCCTTCGTTACGTCGTTCGGAATATAAGATTGATTATACGGTACGTGAGTTTACGGTGGATGAGGGGCGTGAGATTATCAAGACTCGTCCGCAACAGCTAAGTTTAGGGGAGATGTTCGCGGTGGCTAACAGCTATGAGATCGGTAGTGACGAATATAATAATGTATTTGATATCGCTGTCCGTATGTTCCCGAATGATCCGGTAGCGAATCTTAACGCTGCGAATATCGCTATGGGCAAGGGTGATTATGCTTCCGCTAAGAACTATTTGGCGAAAGCGGGGAACGCCCCAGAGGCGGTTCACGCAAAAGGAGTGTTAAGTATGTTGACCGGTGATTTGGCAGAAGCGGAGACCCTATTGAAGCAGGCTCAGGATATGGGTGTAAAGGCCGCGGCGATAAATTTAGAGGAATTGCGCAAGAAAATAGAGGATAATGCGGTATTTGATAGTTTCAACGCTGTAAAATGATAGCTATTCCTCCCTAGGTATAGGGCAGAAGGCACTTAATTTGTAAATGTCATGAAGACAAATATTAATAATAATTTCTTTTATATGGAACAAGCATCAGATGTAGTAGAGTTGGTTCTGCCTCATGAGGTAGATAATCCAAACAGTGTCTATCTGTATCTGGAAGGAGATGCTTGGTGCGCATACGAACGTTCAGCCTATTATCTGACTCAGATGGAGGTACCGGTTGTATTAAAGAAAGAAGTGATCCGCAGCGACTATGATGTGGTCTTACTGAAAGCTTTTTTCGCCGTGAATGATATGTATTTGCCGCTTTCTCCCACGGCTGTGCTGAAGTTGGTTGCCGACGATAAGCTACAGTTCCAGATAAGGGATAGGGTAGAAGGTTTTTCCGAATGGAAAGAGAATGAGTTAAAAAAATTATCTGCTTGATAAGGAAGCGAACGCTTCTTATTTAAGCATGTAAAGTTGAGGGGTGTAAGGGTCCTGGAAAGTAGTGATACTTTTCAGGACTATTCTTTTGTATGGGATGCCTCCCTGTAAATGATTACCCGGCAATCCGGGGAGAGAGTGACAGTGAATTGGTCTCCCAAAGCCTCGTTGAGAGTTCCTTGCCACCATGAGGTGAGCTTTCGTCGGCGAATGGGCCAATGGAGTCCTTCCGTACTAATCTCCCCTTCGGGATAAAGAACGAAAATGGAGATTTGTTGTCCCGGATAAGAAGCGAAGGTTGTTGTTTCTAAGATAGGAGTGAAAAGGCCATAGTCGGATAACATCTCCACCCGCTTGAATAAGTGGGCATAGTCCATAAGAAGGGATATATTTCCCAATGTATGATCCTCACGCAATCCGGTAGCACCTAATATAAGAACTTCTCGATAGCCTTGGGTATGGGCGAAACGGACGGATTTGGTGAGGTCGTTGATCTCTTGGTCCTCTACATGATGGATTCGGTCTGCGTAGCGTTCGCGCAGGCCGGCGGGTATGCTGTCCAAGTCTCCTACGATAGCGTCCGGATGAATACCCTTTTCATAAAGTGTCTTTACGGCTCCATCACAAGCGATAATCGTTTTCGCTTCCTTTAATAATCTCAAGGGTAACTCAGCGGAAGGAAATCTCCCATTCGCTACGATCACACATCCTCCTTCCAGACTTTCCATATTATCTCCCATAATTCAAAATTCATAATTCAAAACTCTTCCCCTTTCTTCCGCCAATTGTAATAGCCTACTATGGCTAGTGTCGCATAGCAAAAATAGAGTAGCATCGTCGGATACAAGCCCCGAAGGTAATAAAGATATACGGAAACGAGGTTTACGATTACCCAAAAAATCCAATGCTCGATAATTCGCCTTGCCAGCATCCAAGTAGCGACAATGCCTACCGACGTGGTGAACGCATCGCCTACGGGGATGGGAGAGTCCGTGAATTGATGAAGGAGATACCATAAGATGGCGAATACAACGGCCAATGTTCCGATAATCCCCACGAAAAGCGGAAGGCTCAGATGGGTGTATAGGATACAGTCGGAGGGAAGACTGTCGTTTTCCGTGTGTATCTCATGTTTCTTCCGGGTCCATTGATAGAAACCGTATATGCTGATTCCTACGTAATAGGTTTGCAATCCCATGTCCGCATAGATCTTAGCGGACAGGAAGACAAATACATACACGAGGGAGGTGAGGAATCCCACCACCCACATGGCCTTATGTTGTTTAATCTCTAGAAAGAGATAGAGTAGACCGGTTATTACTCCGAAGTATTCTAGCCAAACCATTTTAGTAATTGAAAATTAAGTTAGAATTTGAAGGTGATCCTGGCCATGGCGTTCGTGCCGGCTTGGGTGAAATAACCGTCATCCTTTTTACGTGTGTCGTTTTCGATATAAGAGTATACCCATGCGTTGGTCTCGTACTTCTCGTTGAAGAGGTTGTTGATAGTCACGTCTAGGGTTATTTCTTTCATGAACTTAGGCTGGAAGGCGTAACCGATACGTAGGCTATTGATAAAGTAGGGATCGATGGAACGATCCTTGCTGCTTGAATTGTCTATGTATTGGCGGCCTACTACTTGCGAGTTGAAACTAGCGATAAATCCTTTGTAAGCGAAATCGAACATGCTGTTTGCGATTAGGTCTGGGGAGAAAGCGATATTCGTTGTACCTAGATCGTTGATCTCTTGTACTCCGGTATCCCAGTTATCCACGTATTCCACGAAATGCTTGATTTTATTTTGGCTGAGGGTTACGTTCGCGTTCCAATTCAGCCAAGAGGTGATTTGTACACCTCCGGTAAGCTCGATGCCCATTCGGTAGCTATCCTTTATATTGGAAGTGAGGGCCTCACCGATCTCGCTGATCTTGCCGGTCAGGATCAATTGGTTGTTGTAATCCATGAAATAGAGATTGGCTCCAACCCGGAAACGGTTGTTACCAAAACTATAACCGGCCTCGTAATCATATAAGGTCTCGTGGGTAGGACGTTCTTCGGGGCCTGCCTCCGTGAAATTGTCACGGTTCGGTTCCCGGTTTGCGACGGAGAAAGAGACGAATGCGTTATGGCCGTTGTTATGGAAGTTTATACCGGCTTTCGGGTTGAAGAAGTTCCAGTTCTTATGAATGTCCAGCTCTTCCTCGGCTTTGTCATCGTTTCCCTTAATGGTGTAATGGATCCCACGGTATTGTAAGTCCAGATAGCCGGTGAAAAGAGGGGAAAGACGTTGGGTCAATTTTGCGTATGCGTTGTAGTCTAATTTCTTACCGGTATTGCGGTAATATTCGTAATCCGGTTGTGGCAAGACGTTTGCGCTTTTGGTCCACATTACCCGGCCAAAATGGTCGCCTACATAGTTGTTGACGGCGGTTCCCAGCGTAAGGCGGGTGTTGTCATGTTGATAGTTCGCGCTATAAACGGCTCCATAGAAATAATTGTCGAGCCATTTACGGCGCACAAGGTCCGTCTTTTTTACGGTATTACCCTCCGGATCGATATATTCCGGTAGTTTATAACTGCTGAATTTGGCTTTCGATTTATAATCCTCGTAATATCCGTTACCATCGGTGTAATGAAGGGTCAGGTTCATATTCCAGAAATCTCCGATACGCTGGCTGGCCATTAAATGGTAGTTGTGTTGCCAATAATTATCCGTCTGATTGTTATAAAACTTCTTCACTCCATCTTCCTCATATTCTCCGCATGGATTATAGCTACGATCTGTGTCAAGTAAATAAGACGGAACACCGTTCCATGCTTGATAGGTCTTCTCGCTGTTCCCGAAGGCTTGGAATTTAATCAATGTATTATCGGCATAGAAAGCGGCGGAGGCATAGTAAGAGCTCATACGGGCGGAGGCACGATCGATAAAGCCGTCGCTACGGATATTGGAGTAGCGGACGTCGAAAGCGAAATGATCGTAAAGTAATCCGGTACCGCCTTTTACCGTATGCTTCAGCGTACCGAAAGAACCTGCTGATACGGAATATTCGCCGTAAGGCTTTAAGGACGGTTTCTCGGTCTGCATGGCGACCGTAGCGCCAAAAGCTGCGGCTCCGTTCGTAGAGGTTCCGGCACCTCGTTGGATCTGGATCGATTCTACCGAGGAGGCTATATCGGCCATATTAGCCCAGAATACGGTATGAGACTCGGAGTCATTAACCGGTACGCCATTGATCGTGATATTGATACGGTTCGCGTCTGTACCCCGGATACGAAAACCGGAGTAACCTATACCTGTTCCGGCATCCGAGGTCATGATAACAGACGGGGATTGGGAGATAAGGAATGGGATACCTTGCCCGTTGTTCCGGCTGCTTAGCTCTTGTTTGGAGATGTCGCTATAAGCTACCGGGGTTTCTTTCCCGACTTTGGTAGCGGTAATAACTACTTCATCCAAAGATACGTCTTTTGAGATTTTCAAGGAGTCGACCGGACTGGGCATTTGTGCCTTGACGGTTGTAGCCAGTAAGGAGCCGGCCAAGATAACCAATACATTTTTCATCTTTTCATCTTTTTGCTTTAAAACTAAATAGATGAATAGAAAGGATCGGAGAAGCATGAATCCCTACGACAGCATTACCTGTACAGGTTCTATGGGTATGATCTCAGCCCGCTCCTTTCGTGAAGGATTTTGCGAGCACCCCTTCGTATTCGGCAGCAAAGATAGGCATAAAAGTGTTAATAAATATTACTGTCAATAGTAAATCGGATTTCTATAGATATTAATTCTGATTACTATGGATAGTAATCCGGTTTGTGTCGTATTAATTTTTTCTGTAAAAAGATGAGGATATTTTGAGAACTCATTGATTTTTTGTATATTTGCGGGCGATTAAGTGAAGTTGAGGAGGGGGCGGGTAGTCCCCTTCTTTTGTTCTTAACAGATATGTGTATGATAGAAAAGAAAGTGGTAAGCCAATTAATAGAGGAAAAACTAGCCTCTTCAAGCAATTATTTAGTAGACGTGGTGATTAAACCGGGAAACCTGATAGTCGTTGAAATTGATAACGATGAAGCGGTAAGCATTGATGATTGCGCTGAGTTGAGCCGGTATTTGGAGGAGCATCTGGATCGTGACGTCGAGGATTATGAGCTGGAGGTTGGCTCCGCCGGCATTACTTCTCCTTTCAAGGTACTTCGCCAATACGTCAAGAACATCGGAAACGAGGTGGAGATGCTGTTGAAAAACGGCTCGAAGCTGACCGGTGTGTTGAAATCTGCCGACGAGAACGGTGTGGTTGTCTCTGTCGAGAAGAAGGTGAAACCGGAAGGCGCTAAGCGGAAGGTGACTGTGGTGGAGGATGAGTCGTATACATTTGATGAAATAAAATATACAAAATACTTAATAAGATTCAAGTAAGATTATGGCCAAGAAAGAGGAAACAATCAGTATGATTGACACCCTTGCGGAGTTCAAGGAGTTGAAGAATATCGATAAAGATACGATGATTAGCGTTTTGGAAGATTCGTTCCGTAACGTGATCGCCAAGATGTTTGGCACGGATGAGAACTATGACGTGATTATCAACCCTGAGAAAGGTGATTTCGAGATCTGGAGAAACCGTACGGTTGTGGCTGATGATGAATTGGAGGATGAGAACTTGCAGCTTACGTTGACGGAGGCCCGTAAAATCGATGCCGACTGTGAGGTGGGCGAGGAAGTGACCGACGAGGTGCATTTTGCAGACTTCGGACGCCGTGCGATCTTAAACTTGCGCCAAACTTTGGCTTCAAAGATACTTGAATTGCAGAAAGACAGCTTGTACGCTAAGTATAAGGATAAAATCGGCCACATCATCGCCGCTGAGGTTTATCAGGTGTGGAAGAAAGAAATCCTGTTGTTGGATGACGATGGTAATGAGTTGCTACTGCCGAAATCCGAGCAAATCCCGACCGATTTCTATCGTAAGGGAGAGACCGTACGTGCGATCGTTCAACGTGTGGATAACTATAATAACAACCCGAAGATCCTTCTTTCCCGTACGGATAAGGTCTTCTTGCAACGGTTGTTTGAGTTGGAGGTTCCGGAGATTAATGACGGCTTGATTACGATCAAGGCGATCGCCCGCATCCCGGGAGAGCGTGCCAAGGTGGCTGTCGAGTCATACGATGACCGTATTGATCCGGTAGGCGCTTGCGTAGGTATGAAAGGCTCTCGTATCCACGGAATCGTTCGCGAGTTGAGAAACGAGAACATTGATGTGATTAATTACACCTCAAATCTCTCTTTGTTTATCCAGCGTGCCTTAAGCCCGGCTAAGATCTCTTCTATCCGTGTGAATGAGGAGGAAAAGAAAGCTGAGGTTTATCTACGTCCGGAGGAGGTTTCTTTAGCGATCGGTAAGGGCGGTCTGAATATTAAGTTGGCTTGTATGTTGACTGAGTATACGATTGACGTATTCCGTGATATCGAAGGAGCGGACGAGGAGGATATCTACTTGGATGAGTTCTCCGACGAGATCGACAGCTGGGTGATCGACGCACTGAAGAATATAGGATGCTATACGGCGAAGAGTGTCCTTGCTATGGACCGCAATGAGATTATTGAACGTGCCGATCTGGAAGAACAGACCGTGGACGATCTTTTAGCTATCTTATCTGCGGAATTTGAAGATGAAGGTAACGAATAAGTATTACGACAAAGTTAGATATGCCTATAAAATTAATTCAAGTACAGAGAAAATTGAACGTGGGAATCAACACGGTGGTTGAGTTCCTGCACCGGAATGGGTTCTCGGTTGAGGATAATCCCAACACGAGGATCAGTGATGAACAGTATGCTTTGCTCGTAAAAGAGTTTGGAAAGGATCTGCCAGAGAAAGATCGTAATTTTGCGGCGGATCGTGTGCGGAAAGAGGTTCCTTCTGTGAAAGAAGAGAAGACCGCGGAAATAAAGACAGTGATACCGGAAGAATTCAGACCTAAGATCGTAATGAAGGGTCATATCGATTTGGATGGTGGACAACATAAAAAACAGCAGGAAGAGCCGAAGGCTAAAGAGGAGCCGAAGGTGAAAGAAGAGCCTAAGGTAAAGGAAGAGCCGAAAGTGAAGGAAGCGCCTGCCGCTCCCGCTGCTCAAGCTCCTGTTAAACCCGCGCAGCCTGCGCAGGCTCCCACGGAGAAAAAAGAAGAAAAAGTTATAGTAGTGGAAGTGGAAAAAGAAAAAACCGTAGAGAAGCAACCGGTTGTTGCGGAACCTAAGGTGGAAAGTGTGAAACCGGAACAGGAAGTAGAGAAGATCGAGGAAAAGGATGATAATCTTTTCCGTTTGAACTCGGTTAAATTGGAGTCAAAGATCAAGGTAACCGGTAAGATTGACTTGGATGCGCTTAACCAATCGACTCGTCCGAAAAAGAAAACGAAGGAGGAGAAGCGGAAAGAGCGTGATGAGAAGCAAAAGTTTAATAACAATCGGCCGGGTAATAATAGCAACGGTCCGGGCGCTCCTCATAAGAGTCCGAATTCGCCGACTTTGATTAAACCGAACGCTCCTGCTAAACCGGGTGAGGAAGGTGACGCTAAGAAGAAGCGTAAACGTATCAAGAAAGATCGGGTAGACGTGAATAATACGCCGGGTACGAATTATCCGCGCCCGAATCGTGACGATCGTCCGAATAACGACCGTAAGCCTCGCTTGAAGAAGCCGGTGAAAGCGGAAGTTAGTGAAGAGGATGTTCAAAAGCAGATCAAGGAGACTTTGGCTCGCTTGACCAACAAGAATAATAAGAATAATAAGGGGGCTAAATACCGTCGTGATAAACGTGACGCCGCTGTGAAACGTGAGCACGAGTTGATGGAACAGGAAGAACTGGAAAGCAAGGTATTGAAGCTGACCGAGTTCGTTACGGCCAACGACTTGGCGAACATGATGGACGTATCTGTAACGGAGGTTATCGGTACTTGCATGAGCATCGGCCTTATGGTTTCGATCAATCAGCGCTTGGATGCGGAGACGATCAATATTGTGGCTGAGGAGTTCGGTTATAAGACTGAATATGTAAGCGCGGATGTTGTCGAGGCGATCAACGCTGATGAGGAAGATGATAACGAGGAGGATTGGGTAGCCCGTCCGCCTATCGTAACGGTGATGGGACACGTTGACCATGGTAAGACTTCTTTATTGGATAATATCCGTAGCGCGAACGTAATCGCCGGTGAGGCCGGTGGTATCACGCAGCATATCGGAGCCTACAACGTGAAGTTGCAGAATGGCCGCCGTATCACGTTCTTGGATACTCCGGGTCATGAGGCGTTTACCGCTATGCGTGCCCGTGGCGCAAAGGTGACGGATATCGCGATTATTATCGTGGCCGCTGATGATAACGTGATGCCTCAGACGATCGAGGCGATTAATCACGCTTCGGCTGCCGGTGTTCCTATTGTTTTCGCTATTAATAAAATCGATAAGCCACATGCTAATCCTGAGAAGATCAAGGAGGAGTTGGCGAATATGAATTACTTGGTGGAAGACTGGGGGGGTAAGTACCAGAGTCAGGAGATCTCCGCTAAGAAAGGTATCGGTGTCGAGGAGTTGTTGGAGAAGGTCTTGTTGGAGGCCGACCTGTTGGATTTGAAAGCGAATCCGAAAAAACGTGCGGTTGGTTCTATCATCGAGTCTTCTTTGGACAAGGGACGTGGCTATGTATCTACCATATTGGTGGAGAACGGTACGTTGAAGATGGGAGATATCGTTTTGGCGGGAACTCATCAAGGACGTATCAAGGCGATGTTCAACGAGCGTAATCAACGGGTGGAGAAGGCCGGTCCTTCCGAGCCGGTATTGATCCTCGGTTTGAATGGTGCTCCTCAGGCCGGTGATACATTTAATGTATTGGAGACTGAGCAAGAGGCGCGTGAGATCGCTAACCGTCGTGAGCAATTGCAGCGTGAGTTAGGTCTTCGTACGCAGAAGATGCTTACTTTGGATGATATCGGACGTCGTATCGCCGTGGGTAACTTCCAAGAGTTGAACGTGATCGTGAAGGGTGATGTGGATGGTTCCGTAGAGGCTTTGTCCGACTCCTTGATCCGTTTGTCTACCGAGGAGATTCAGGTAAACGTAATTCACAAGGCGGTTGGCCAGATTTCCGAGTCGGATGTGGTTTTGGCAGCGGCTTCGAACGCTATCATTATCGGATTCCAAGTTCGTCCGTCTTTGCAAGCACGTAGAAACGCCGAGAAGGAAGGTGTGGAGATCCGTTTGTATTCTATCATCTACGATGCGATCGAGGAGGTGAAGAGCGCTATGGAAGGCATGCTTTCTCCGGAGATCAAGGAGGAGATTACCGCTTATGTGGAAGTTCAGCAGGTATTCAAGATCACCAAGGTCGGTACGGTTGCCGGATGTATGGTTAAGGAAGGCAAGATCAAACGTACGAACAAGATTCGTTTGATACGTGACGGTATCGTTATCTATGCCGGTGAGCTAGGTTCTTTGAAACGTTTCAAGGACGATGCGAAAGAGGTCGTGGCTGGCTTGGATTGCGGTTTGAATATTACGAACTTCAACGATATCCAAGTGGGCGATATGATCGAGGCTTACGAAGAGACAGAAATAAAGAAGACGTTATAACGATGAACTGGTTGGACATTACATTGCTATGTCTGGCAGGGATAGGATTTGTGAAAGGCCTGTTTGATGGAATCATCAAACAGGTTGTTTCGCTTATAGCCCTAGTGATCGCGATCTTTTTCTGCGGGAAAGCGGCGGCTTGGCTGAAAGGATATATCTTGGCGTTGGGTTGGTTTCCGGAAGAAGGGGTTACGATCTTGAGTTATATAGCGGGTTTTATCTTGATTATGGGGGTATTTATCCTAGCGGGTGAACTGGTTACCAAGGTGGTAGGGGCGACACCGTTGAGCGTTATCAACCATTTGTTTGGGGGTTTTTTCGGGTTGCTGGTCGTTTTGGTCTTTACCAGTTTGCTGTTGAATGCGCTGGAGTTCGTGGATCGCGGATCGGTCTTGATTCATCGCCAATCGAAGATAGAATCTCGTTTTTATTATAGCGTGAAGCAAATAGTACCAACAATTTTCCCACATAATTTGTTTTCATTAGTAGAATGAAGGGCTTTTATCAATGGTTAATTTATAATTATGCAGGATTCAAATCATATCATTAATGAGGTAACGAGCGGAGATTATAAATATGGCTTCGTTACCGATATTGATACGGAGGTGATCCATCGTGGATTAGACGAGGAGACGGTCCGTATTATCTCTGCCAAGAAGAACGAGCCGGAATGGTTACTCGAGTTCCGTTTGAAGGCTTTTCGCCATTGGCAGACGTTGGAGATGCCTACATGGCCTCACTTGAATATCCCGCCGATCGATTATCAGGACATTATCTATTATGCCGCCCCTAAGAAAAAAGAGGGACCAAAGAGCTTGGATGAGGTAGATCCTGAGTTGTTGAAAACATTCGATAAACTGGGTATTCCTTTGGAAGAACAGAAGCATTTAAGCGGAATGGCGGTAGACGCCGTGATGGATAGTGTTTCCGTGAAGACTACTTTCAAGGAGAATCTCGCGGAGAAGGGGATTATTTTCTGTTCGTTCAGCGAGGCTGTACAACATCATCCGGACTTGGTGCAGAAGTATTTGGGCAGCGTGGTTGGTTATCGTGATAATTTCTTCGCCGCCTTGAATTCGGCCGTGTTCTCGGATGGTTCGTTTGTTTATATACCGAAGGGCGTACGTTGCCCGATGGAGTTGAGTACGTATTTCCGTATCAATGCCGCTAATACCGGACAGTTCGAGCGTACCTTGATTGTCGCAGACGATGAGGCGTATGTAAGTTATTTGGAAGGATGTACGGCACCGATGCGTGACGAGAACCAATTGCATGCCGCTATCGTGGAGATCGTGGCGAACGAGCGTGCCGAGGTGAAGTATTCTACCGTACAGAACTGGTATCCGGGTGATAAGGAAGGTAAAGGCGGTATCTATAACTTCGTGACGAAACGAGGTTTGTGCAAAGGTGAGGGTAGCAAGATCTCTTGGACGCAAGTAGAGACCGGTTCGGCGATCACTTGGAAATATCCGAGCTGTATCTTGGCGGGTGATAACTCGGTAGGTGAGTTTTACTCGGTTGCCGTAACCAATAATTACCAACAGGCCGATACGGGTACGAAGATGATCCATCTGGGTAAGAATACGAAAAGTACGATCGTATCCAAGGGTATCTCTGCCGGTCATAGCCAGAATAGCTATCGGGGATTGGTGAAGGTGTCCGCCCGTGCGGAAGGCGCCCGAAACCATAGCCAATGCGATAGTTTGTTACTAAGCTCTACTTGTGGAGCTCATACGTTCCCTTACGCTGATATTCAGAATGAGACGGCGATCGTGGAGCATGAGGCTACGACGAGTAAGATCAGTGAGGAGCAATTGTTCTACTGCCAGCAACGGGGTATCTCGGTAGAAGAGGCTGTTGGTTTGATCGTGAATGGATATGCCCGCGAGGTAATGAATAAGTTACCGATGGAGTTTGCTGTCGAGGCTCAGAAATTACTAACGATCTCGCTGGAAGGCAGCGTAGGATAGAATAATTTTCAATTTTCAACTTTCAATTTTCAATAAGAAAAGATGTTAGAGGTTAAGAATTTACATGCCAACGTAAATGGCAAAGAGATATTGAAAGGTATCAACCTGTCGGTGAAAGCGGGTGAGGTACATGCTATCATGGGACCGAACGGTTCTGGAAAAAGTACGTTAAGTAGTGTATTAGTAGGTAATCCCGCTTTTGAGGTAACGGAAGGAGAGGTTATCTTCAACGGTAAGAATCTGCTGGATCTTTCTCCGGAGGATCGTAGCCGTGAGGGTATTTTCTTGAGCTTCCAATATCCGGTCGAGATCCCGGGGGTCAGTATGGTGAACTTTATGCGTGCGGCGTTGAACGAGCATCGTAAATATAACGGTCTGGAACCGGTTTCGGCTACGGACTTCTTGAAATTGATGCGTGAGAAACGTGCGATCGTCGAGCTGGATAATAAACTGGCCAGCCGTAGCGTGAACGAAGGTTTCTCCGGTGGAGAGAAAAAGCGGAACGAGATCTTCCAGATGGCGATGCTGGAGCCGAAATTGGCGATCTTGGATGAGACGGATAGTGGTTTGGATATCGATGCCTTGCGTATCGTAGCGCATGGCGTGAACCAGTTGAGGACTCCGGAGAATGCCGCTATCGTAATCACGCACTATCAGCGTCTGCTGGATTACATCAAGCCGGATGTGGTTCATGTGCTTTACAAAGGCCGTATCGTGAAGACCGCCGGTCCGGAATTGGCCTTGGAACTGGAAGAGAAAGGTTACGACTGGATCAAGAAAGAGATGGGAGATGAGTAATATGAAGGCCGAGCAACAATATATCGATCTTTTCGCCCAATGTGAGGATCTGGTATGTCGTCATAGTACGCCGGTGATGAATGCCCTTAGGGCTGATGCCTTGGCGAACTTTGAGCGACTCGGATTCCCCTCCACGAGAAGCGAGGATTATAAATATACGGATGTAGCCCAAGCGTTCGCTCCGGATTACGGTTTAAATATCAACCGGGTCGCTATCCCGGTGAATCCTTATGACGTATTCCGTTGTGACGTACCGAACTTGAGCACATCGTTATACTTTGTCGTGAACGATACGTTTTACGATAAGGACTTACCGAAAGCACATTTGCCGGAAGGCGTGTATGCTGGAGGGTTGAAGGCTTTTACGGAGCAATATCCGGAGATCGCTTCCAAGTATTACGGAAAGGCGGCGCCGAGTAGCAAGGATGGTATTATCGCATTGAATACGATGTTGGCTCAAGATGGTTTTGTGGTGTATGTACCGAAAAATGTCGTGGTTGAGCGTCCTATCCAATTAGTGAATATATTCCGTAATGATGTGGATACGATGGCGAACCGTCGTGTCCTGGTGATTATGGAACCTCATTCGGAGGCGAAGTTGTTGGTTTGCGACCATAGTATCGACGGCGTGAAATTCTTGGCGACTCAAGTGGTTGAGATTTTCGCAGAGGAAGGCGCTCGCTTCGATTATTATGATTTGGAGGAAAGCAGTGTGTCCACGACCCGTTTCTCCTCCGTACACGTAAGGCAGGCGGCCTCGACCAATGTCTTGGTAAACGGTATTACGTTGACGAATGGCTTGACTCGCAACAATTATTACGTGGAACTGAATGGCGAGTATGCCGAGTCTACCTTATGCGGTATGTCCGTTCTGGACAAGGAGCAACAGATGGATACCTATAGCCATATTACCCATGCGGTTCCGAATTGTACCAGCAACGAGTTGTTCAAGAATGTACTGAATGATCATGCCGTAGGTGTCTTCAGCGGACGTATCTTGGTGAAAGAGGATGCCCAGAAGACCGCCGCTTACCAGACGAACCGTAATCTGTGCGCTACTCGTGAGGCCCGTATGTACAGCAAGCCGCAACTGGAGATTTACGCGGACGACGTAAAATGCTCGCACGGTATGACGACCGGTCAGTTAGATGAGAACGCTTTGTTCTATATGCAAAGCCGCGGTATCCCACGTGACGAGGCCCGTATGTTATTGAGCGTGGCTTTCACTTCCGACGTGATCGACCATGTACGCTTGGAGGCGTTGAAAGACCGTTTGCATAAACTGGTAGAGAAACGTTTCCGCGGTGAGCTGGCTAAATGCGCCGGTTGCCGGATTTGTAAATAATCGCGAATAAGAAGAAAACAGTAATCAGACATGGATTATCCCGACGATCATGTAGGGAACCATGTCTGATTTTTTTATATCTTTGGCAGTGACAAATTAAAACCTCCAACTTATGCAGTTAACACACATCGCCCTATGGACGAATCATCTGGAACGTTTACGGGATTTCTATGTAAAGTATTTCAACGGTAAGAGTAACGAGAAATATGTGAATCCAAAGAAAGGATTCGCCTCTTATTTCGTCTCTTTTGAGAGTGGCCCCGCTTTGGAGATCATGCAACGGCAAGATATTAATGAGGCTTACGACAAGGATCATATCGGCTTGGCTCATCTGGCTTTTCATGCGGATACGAAGGAGCAAGTGGATCAAATGATCGAACGTTTCCGGATGGATGGATACACGATCGCCGGTGAGACCCGCACTTCTGGGGATGGTTACTATGAGGGCGTGATCCGAGATCCTGACGGAAATATCGTAGAGATCGTCGCTAACGGGGAGCCGGAGATACAAGCAGCTTTATTCCCTCCTTATGAGTTACTGCTGGAAGCCGATCCGGATCGGGAGAAAGTAGAGGTTTACCTAAAGGATTCGGATTGCTTTATCGCTACGGTACGAAATTCCGTTGCCGGCGTGATCGTGGTTCGCAAGGAGGAGGGTGGTAAGGCGGAGATCATGAATCTTGCCGTGGCGGATATCTTCCGTCGGCGAGGAATCGCCCGGAAACTATTACGGCATGTATCTGATAAATGGGCTCCGGCTCAAGATGTCGAGCTTTTGCGTATTTGTACCGGAACCTCAGCCGTCGGCCCGATGATGCTTTATCAACAGGAAGGCTTCGATTTGGTAGCCGTAGATCGTGATTATTTCGTGCGGAACTATGCCGAGCCTATCTGGGAGAACGGCATTCAATGCAGGCATCGATTGATTCTTGAAAAGAGATTAAAATAGTATATGTGAAAAGAAAATCGGGAGGTTTAAGAGACCTCCCGATTTAATTATTAGTAATCTATAAATAGGTCCTCGAATGAAAAATCATCGGGGCTAATGGTATCACATTTCCAGCACGAAGATCCCTTTCGGTGCCAAGGATAATTCGTCTCCCAATGGAATCTCCTTTCCGGTTAATATCTCTTTTCCGGAGGTTTTACCTCGCAATACTTCCGCATAGCGGGCCAACGGGAGGTTCACCTCCTTATCGCTGCCATTCATCAAGACCAATACGCTCCGGCCATCCAGACTGCGCTCGTAAACATAGACACCTTGGTTCACCATGAAATGCTTCATCTTACCCTTGGCGATGATATCGTTGCCCTTGCGCCATTTCAATAAAGTCCGGAGGAAATTCCATGCGTCATTTTGCACCTCGCTGCGACCGGATGCCTCGAATTGATTCACCTTGTCGCCGGGCCAGCCACCGGGAACATCCAAGCGGATATATCCGTCTCCCTTCTCCTTGGTGCCGTTCATTAACAACTCCTGCCCGTAATAGAGCTGGGGAATACCGGGGATCGTCAACAAGAATGTCACCCCTTGCTTGAACGCGTACAAATCATCGACAGACTTAGGCATGGAGGGAAGAAAACGATCCGTATCATGGTTCTCCAAGAAACGCAATACATTATAGATATCGGGATATACATAATCATAACACATATGCTCGAAGATCGTATGCAAGCCTCCGGAATACCCAGTCTCCTCATGGAACGCCTTGCTCGCGATACCCATCAAGCGGAAATCCATTACCGATTTCAGCTCGGTATCCTGCCCGAAGTTCAACCGGCTGCCTTTCTGCCAATAAGCGGAACCGATTGTGTAGTTCATCCACGCCTCGCCTACGATGTTATACTCCGGATACTCGTTCATGACCTCCGTGCACCAATTCCGCATCATGTCCACGTCGGCATACGGATACGTATCTTGACGGATACCATCCACGCCGCAATACTCGATCCACCAGATAGAGTTCTGGATAAGGTATTTGGCTACATGTGGGTTCTTTTGGTTCAAGTCCGGCATGCTCGGGACAAACCAGCCGTTCAGCATCGTCTCCTTATCATAATCCGACACGTAAGGATCGAAATAAGCCTCTTTATCGTGGTTGGTCTGCACGTAGTTATCGAGATTATTAAACCAGTCGTGGCTAGGGATATCTTTCATCCAAGGATGATCGCTTCCACAATGGTTGAAGATCATATCCATTACGACACGCATGCCCCGCTCGTGCGTCTTCTCGATCAAGCGGACGTAATCCTCGTTCGTGCCGAAGCGTGGGTCTACCCGGTAATAATCCGTCGTGGCATATCCGTGATAAGAGCCTCCCTCCATGTCATTCTCCAATACCGGGTTCAGCCAGATAGCGGTAACGCCCAGATCCTCGATATAATCCAAATGCTGCTCGATACCGGCCAAGTCGCCTCCGTGACGGGCGTTCGGGCTGTTACGGTCTACCTTATAAGAGGTACGCATCGGGATTTGATCGTTCGAGGGATCTCCGTTTGCGAAACGATCCGGCATGATGAGATAAAGCACGTCGGAAGAGTCAAACCCCTTGATCCGATCGGCGTTCGGTTTACGGGCCTTCAACTCATACGAGTAATTGAAACTCTTTTTGTCCTTCGTGAACGTGATATCAAACCTGCCGGGCTTGGCGTTTTCCACGTCCAGATAGATCAATAGGTAATTCGGGCTTTCCAACGCTACCGAGCTTTTCAACTGTACGCCGGGATATTTCACGCTAGGGAGATATCCGGCGATATCCTTACCGTATACCATCAGCTGGAGTTCCGGGTTCTTCATACCACTCCACCAGAAGGTCGGCTCGATTCTAAGGTTATCGGCTGAAAGCGTACTGGAAGCGAAAAGGGCCAGTAAAAGGCTCAAGAATAAATGTCTGTTCATGATATATGTTTATTGATTTATATGACAAGGTTGTACATACGCGAAGATAGAAGGATTCCATTGATAATAACACGCTTTCGCCCGGCGAAAAGGGAATAAAAATCACGCGAACGTTTGCGAACCCTCGTAAATTAAGACTATCTTTACTGCCTAAATCTAATCAACTAATTCAAATGATAAAAAGTCTAATTGTATCCATGCTTCTGACAGGTTGCGTTTCCTCCCTGTCCGCACAACAAAGTTTTTGGAAAGAAGATTTCTCTGCCGGGAAATTACCCGACGGCTGGATGATTGTCGATTCGACGAAATCGGCAAAGTGTGAATGGATTGTTACCGATCAGCCTTATCCCGGTTCTTTCCAGTTTGAGCAACAAGCGCCTCCCATCGCCTCTACGAGTCGTGGCTATCATATGCAATTCCGGCCGGGCGTAGTCACCGGGGAGGAGATCACGAAGTGGAATCAACGGGAGGAATACCCGAACGGCTATTTCCAGACCAGCGCTATCGATTGTGCGGGAAAGAACGATGTGGTATTGAAATTCCAGCACCTGTTTCGTTGGAATAATTGGTTCACCGGAAAACGTGCCGGCCTTTGGGTAGGCGTCAGCAACGACGGGGTGAATTGGAAAGAGTATAACGTGATGGATAAGATCCCCGCCGCTACCCAGCTTCATGCCCCGGTGAACGAGGAGATCAACATCAGCGAGGTAGCCGCGAACCAGAAAACCGTCTACTTGCGTTTCTTCTGGCGGGATATCTTCTCTTGGTATTGGATGGTCGATGATATTGAGCTGACAGAGCCTTTTGCGCATGATTTGGCTTTGGAGAAAGTGACCTCACACCAAGAAACCGGGAATACGTTCACGAAGGAAGACGTGTTGAAAGTGAAGCTGAAGAACGTTGGCTCCCAGCCCGTAGACGAGGATTTCACGGTAACCGCCTCTTTAAACAACGGTCAGAAACTAACCGCCACGGTAACCGCCTCCGGGCATCCGATCGCTAAACAAGAGGAATATGAGGTAGCTTTCCCCGCTACCGACCTAACCCAGATGGGTTCCTATAAAATAGAGTTCGCTATCCAATACCCGAAGGATGAGCGTTCGTCAAACAACGTATTAAAAGCGAACCTGTTCGCCGCCCGTATGAACTTGGGTAAGTTGACGAAGTTCAATAAGATCAGCAACACGGAATATGAGTTCGTCTCCGGGTACGCTAAGGTTAAGTTGATGTTTTATCGGGATGATATCTTCCGTATCTGGTTGGCACCGGATGGGGAGTATACCAATCCGGCGGCAAACTCGATCGTCGTGGATTATGGGGTAAAGAACCCGAGAGTCTCCATGGCCGACAACGGCAGCTATTATAAGTTCACGACTCCCCAATGTGTCGTACGTGTCTATAAGAACCCTATTCGTTTCGCCATGTATGACAAGAATAACCGTGCCGTGATCTACGAGGAGGCCGAACCACTTGCCTTCGGACTAAAAACGACCCAAACGATGCGCCGTAGCGGTGATGAGGATTTCTACGGTTGCGGTATGCAACAAGGTAATTTCTCATACGCTGGGAAGGAAGCGGATATCGAGGTGACCGGTTGGGATGAGGATCAATCCTCTAACCCGGCTCCCTTCTATATGTCCACGAAAGGATATGGCGTATTCCGCAATACGTTTGCCCCGGGACATTATGCCTTCAACGGCACGGAGATGTTGGACAAGAACTATGATGATGGCTTTAAGCTGATGGGCTTCACCAGTCAGTTGACGCATAACGAGAATCGCTTTGACGCGTTCTACTTCTACGGCCCTTCCTTGAAAGACCTATTGAACGACTATACGGATATCACCGGAAAACCTTTTATGCCGGCGATGTGGATGCTTACGATGGGAGACGCCGACTGCTATAACAAAGGGGAACAGCGCACCGGATGGCCTCAATCCACCCCGGACGTAATCAGCCAAGTTGCCGATAAATATGTGGAATATGATATGCCCCGTGGCTGGATCTTGCCGAACGATGGCTATGGTTGCGGCTATGTGAAATTGGATTCTGTTGTGACGGAATTAGGCAAACGAGGTTTCCATACGGGCTTGTGGACAGAGAATGGTGTGGATAAGATTGCCTACGAGGTAGGTAAATGTGGTACCCGCCTGTGTAAATTGGATGTGGCTTGGGTTGGAGAAGGCTATGAGTTTGCCTTGAACGGCTGTAAATCCGCATTCGAGGGGATCGAGAACAATACGAATGAACGGGGTTTCGTATGGGCTGTTTGCGGTTGGGCCGGAACCCAACGGTATTCTACGGTATGGAGCGGTGACCAAGTGAGCAACTGGGATTATATCCGTTACCATATCCCGACGATCACGGGTGCCGGCCTTTCCGCTATGAACGCCGCTACTAGCGATGTGGACGGTATCTTCGGCGGTTCCCCGAAAACCTATACCCGCGACTTGCAATGGAAGGTCTTCACCCCGATCTTTATGACCATGAGTGGCTGGGCAGATGCCGACCGTCAGCCTTGGGTATATGGGCATCCGTACACGGATATCAACCGTAAATTCTTAAAGCTGAAGATGCGTCTGAACCCGTACGCCTATACCTATTGCCATGAGGCGCATATGACCGGTGTACCGATGGCTCGTGCGATGGTATTGGAATTCCCGGACGACGTGGTTACCCGTGATACGACTACCCAATACCAGTTCATGAGTGGTGAGTGGATGATGGTTGCCCCCGTATATACCCGGAAGAACGTACGCGACAGTATCTACTTCCCTGCCGGAGAATGGTACGACTATTGGACCGGAAAGAAATACGAGGGTGGCAAGTGGTTGGATAAATATGAGGCTAAACTGGATATTTGCCCGGTATTTATCCGTCAAGGCGCCATTATCCCGATGTACCCGGATATGAATTATGTAGGCGAGAAACCTGCGGATGTCTTGACCTTGGACTTATATCCCTACGGAAACACCTCTTTCAATTTATATGAGGATGACGGTCTCACCCGTGATTATAAGAAAGGCGAGTTTGCCCGTACCTTAATCTCTGTTTCCTCCCCAAAAGGTGAGAAAGGAACGATCACCGTGGATATAGCGAAAGCGAAAGGAGATTATAAAGGACGTTACCAAGAGCGTACTTACCTATTGGATGTCCGCTCAGAATCCAGCCCGTCAAACGTAACCGTAGCCGAAAAGCCCCTATCTGCCATCTCCCCCGAAGCGTTCAATGCCGGACAAGAAGGCTGGTACTTCGATGCCTCGGATCGTATGGGAAGGGTTAAGGTACGGACGAACCGCTTGTCTACGAATCAGGATCAGAAGATCATGATAGGTTTCTAATATTCTTATTTTATGACGTATATGAAAACACAATTGACTTTATGTATATCCGGGACATTGCTGCTTGTCGGAATGTCCGGTTGCGAAAAAACTCCAGAGCGTCCTATGAACGTGGTATATATCCTTGCCGATGATTTAGGATATGGCGATGTGGGTTGTTATGGCCAGCAGATTATCAAGACGCCCAATATCGATCGGATGGCGAAGGAGGGAATGTTGTTCACGCAGCATTATGCCGGATGTACGGTGAGTGCCCCTTCCCGTTGCTCCTTGATGACCGGATTGCATACGGGACATACGCAAGTCCGGGGAAACCGGGAGATCACGCCCGAAGGCCAACAGCCGATGCGGGAAGATACCTATACGTTGGGTAAATTAATGAAATCGGCCGGTTATACGACCGGTATCTTTGGTAAATGGGGATTGGGAAATCCGGGCTCTGTCTCCATTCCCAATAAGATGGGCTTCGATGAGTTTTATGGGTATAATTGCCAACGGCAGTCGCATTCCTTCTATCCGGATCATTTATGGCATAATGAGGAGAAGGTTCTTTTTCCTGAAAACGAGAACAATGCTTGCAAGACATATTCACAAGATTTGATTCATGAGCAAGCATTGAAGTTCATCCGGGATCATAAGGAGCAACCATTCTTTGCGATGCTTACTTATACGCTGCCTCATGCGGAATTGAATCTTCCGCATGATTCTATTTATAAGATGTACGAGAACTCATTCGAGGAGACTCCTTATATTGGTAAGTTTGATAAAGTGTATGGCGGTTATAACACCTCGGAGAAGCCCTTGGCCTCCTTTGCCGCCATGGTCTCCCGGTTGGATAAATACGTGGGGGATGTAATGGCTGAATTGAAAGAGTTGGGTTTGGATAAGAATACGATCGTGATTTTTACCAGCGATAACGGCCCGCATCATGAGGGTGGAGCTGATCCCGATTTTTTCAAGAGTTACGGACCTTTTAGGGGGATCAAACGGGATGTATATGAAGGAGGCATCCGTATACCTATGGTGGCATGGTGCCCGGGTACGATCAAGGCCGGAGCCCAATCGGATCATATAAGCGCATTCTGGGATGTCATGCCGACATTGGCAGAACTTACAGGTACGGTTTTGCCCGAGAAGACGGATGGAATCTCTTTCTTACCAACCTTGTTATCAAAGAAAGATCAACAGGCATCGGGTAAGTCAAGGGCATTACTGCCCCCTTCTCCCCTAAGAACCGTACGTGAGAGTTTCCCCTCATACGGCTCAAGCAACTCAATATTTCTATTTGTTGTTAGAAATCGGCTCATACTTTCAACAGTTTCGTTTATTTCGCTTGTAGCAGTTGTTATGGACAAGTTGCCGTACAATTGAACCACCAACAGATATTTCATTGACGTTCCATGCTTTTGTACAATCTATCTCCTTGCCGCATAACGGACAAGTCCGCTTCTGCTTGTTCCATAAATATAAGAGTGACTTACGTCCTTTGAGAGATTCCAGCATTTGTTGCTCCTTTCGCTGAAAGAAATAATCATCGTATTCCGGGTCGAAAGGGTTTGCCTCCCCCTTGACTTGCTTGTACGGAGTATAATGTATATCCGACAACCTTTTAAGGGTCAGGTAGTTCACTTTCTTGCTTTTTGTTTCATATTTCCATGCAAACGTCCATTTACGCCCCCGAATTTCATGCCAATACTTATCTGCAACCCAAGACTTGCGTTTCTTTGGGTGGCGACGTAAAGCCCATTTCTTTGTGAGGTTGTAAATGTGATTGTCGCAACCGTGAAAAGCATTGGTTGATGCACCATATCGGTAATAGTTTCCCCAACCTGTTATCACAGGATTGAGCATTCGTATCAGCGATTCCTGCTTACACATTTTATGTCCTTTAACGATGTCACTGATTTTTGCCCTAAAGCGTTTCTGTGCATCTTTGGACGGAGATGTGTACAGCCTTTTGCCGAACTTCCTTACATTGAAACCTAAGAAATCAAATCCATCGTATATGTTCGTAATGGTAGTTTTCTCTTCGGATAAGGTAAGACCCCTTTCTTTGAGAAATTCTATCACCATTGGTTTGACCTCGTTTTCCAATAATTCCTTATCTCGACCCGTGATTATAAAGTCGTCCGCATACCTGATAAGATTCACTTTGTAGTGGAATGTCTTATAGTTGATGAAACGTCTTTTGAATCTTTCAGCCAAGAGTGGTTGAAGTCCGTCAAGTGCCATATTTGCAAGTGTCGGTGATATGATACCTCCTTGTGGTGTACCCTCTTCTGTCGGGAACAGTTTACCATTGAATACAGCTCCACATTTCAGCCATTTTCTGAGTATTGTTTTATCCATAGGGATATTTTCAATAAGCCAGTCGTGACTGATGTGGTCGAAGCAACCCTTAATATCTCCCTCCAAAATCCATTCGGGGGAATGCTGGCGATTTAGAACCGTATCAATCTGACGAATTGCGTCCATTGTCCTGCGCTTCTTTCGGAAGCCGTAAGAAAAACGGCCGCCTGTCGTTTCGGCTATCGGTTCCAATGCCATGAGATATAATGCTTGCATCGCCCTGTCTTTCATGGTCGGTATTCCCAACGGTCGGAGTTTACCGTTCTTTTTCTTGATGTGAACCCTACGGAGCGGCTGTGGATGGTAGCCACGACGTCTAAGTTCACCGATTGCTTTGTACTTGCGCTTGGGAGAGTCCCAAAGCTGTTTATCTACTCCAGACGTATTCTTCCCTTTGTTGGAAGTAACCCTCTTTACTGCCAATGCCTTGGCGTAAAAAGAGTGAGTAAGCATCCACTGCAAGGTTTTCACCTTGTTATGTCTGCCTTCTTTCTGAGCCTTTACAATACGCGCTTGTAGCTTTCGGACATAGGTTTCACACTTAGACCAGTTCATACCGTCCCAAGTCAGATTCCTGCTGTCAGCAGGCGCACACGATGTTTTAATCTCGTTCATTTGCTTTCCTCCTTTTGAAAGTTCTAAAAGTTATCTTGTAAAGAGTTACCATATACGGAAGTCTGCCCACTTTCGTGTCGGATGATGTTACCCTCATTAACTCGTGATGTTGGTTCAATCCGTATCCTCCCCATTACAGGGCGGCATTCGCTTTCTTCGTTATCTCATACCTGCACCCCATTCGGCTTGCCTTGCGGTTCGCTTACTCGCATTATTACGAGAGAGATACAGGCTTGCCCTGTTCCACGCAATTGACAAACGGATAGTTTAGGTTCTGCCAAGTCCGCCGGCAGTGCTATGTCCGTGTAACCCCAACATGGGCGAGGGTTATCCGACTGCTTACCTTTTGGTGAGAGCTAAAGTATCTTGCGCTCCTTCAAACCTTACGACGGCTAAAGTCAGTTCACATTACGTTAACCATGCTATCCAGCCTCGCCACTCGACGGTATGATACTAACCGCCCTTGACGTTCCCTCACGGTTCAGTCTTGTCCTTTCGGAAAGTGTACTTTGTCCTATAAGCTTAGCACAACCCATCACTGGAGATGCACCTTATAGTAGGCTACCGCTGACGGAACAGCGGGTTAAATCTTGCAATATACATTGCTGTTTAACAATCAATTACGTGACTTTTCAGGTCACACCCATATACCATTCAGATTCAACCATTCCGAACGCACCATCTGTGGACGCGGATATTCCGGTAAAGGAATCTCAGCCTTCAATGCCTCCTCTGTCCATGGAGTAGGCAATGTGAACTTCTCTAGGATTTGCGCCTTTACGGAGAAGAGATCTCCCCCAAAAAGAAAGGAGCAAAGAGCTAAACAAACAACGGTAATCTTTTTCATAAACCAACTATTTAAATAATTCCGGATAATATTTCCGAATCAAATCTTGATCTTCTTTCTCCAACTTATCGATCAAGACCGGCTTATCTTGCGGGCGGAGACCTTTTTGGTTGATTTTGTTGATCAAGCTCCAATCCTTAGCCGGTTTTGTCGGGGTCGGATCGGCAGGTTCATGAGCCGGCAAATCATAGCGGGTAAAGTCGATGACGTAAGCCGGGGAATTTTTCGTATGCCAATCACGTAATAAGGCCAAGCGGAATTCCTTATTCATAAACCATTTTATCTCCAAATTATTATAAGAGTCTCCCAAACCAGAGCCACGTTCTACGAAGCGATAGTTCCAGTCGTCGTTCGATTTATATTGTTTTCTCCAAAGTTCGCCAAATTCTCCGAACGTAACGAAATGAGTATCCGGCCAGCGTTCCTTGGTACCCGTTACCCACATCTTCATGGCATCACAGATGAGATCCTTCCCGAACTCATGTACCATCTGCGCCTCCCAGATATTGGCGACCCAGCCAAAGCCATTCAACTCAAGACCTTTATCAAAGTGAATCGCTTCCGTGTGCATCACCTCACGATGCCCCAAGTCAAGCCCCCAACCTTTGTACGTCTCGATCGGGCCGACACCTCTACGGCTGTTGTATCCATCGATACCATGTCCGGTCTGTCCGCTACGGCGGGCACAGATAAAGTCCATCGTCCAGCCATCCAGATTCACGCAATCGATGAAATCGCTTTTTCCCTGCGCCGGCTTGCAGAAGTGTTCCGTCGAGGGATAGAAAGGATAAGAAGGAGAACCGTCAGCACCACCACCGTCTATATTATGCTGGCTCCAGATCACGGCGTGCGCCACATGGATGTTCTCTTTCTCCGCCAAATATCTCAAATTATCGGCCGATAAGAAACCTCCCATAATTGACTGCGGACGATAACCATTTCCTACCATTTTAGAAATGATCTCTATCGCCTCCGACATCTCACGGTTTACCCGCTCACGGGGTAGATACATCGCAGGAAAATAACCGGGGAAATAAGTAACCTCATCCCCATATTTCTTTTGGCACTCCACTACATAATCACGGATCTCCCGGTAATTCTTCCGTCCGTCCTCCAAGGCATTCATCGTGAATCCCCATGTAAGACGACCGTTCGGGTTATTCGTGGCGAAAGCCTCCCGCAAGGCACGTACTCCCTCAAGCGTATGCCAATCCACCTCATCGCGGGGATGTAACTTGACATCCCGGGAGACTTCCCAAGGCGTCGTACGTATCATGATACATAAGGTGACAAAACGATTTCCTTCTATCGTCAGCGGTTCCGTATTCGCCGGGACGACCACAGGATCCGCCGCCCTTAATTGAAAACCACTGAGCACAGCGACCATCCATACGATCACCCATTTTCTCCAAACTGATATATTCATATTACTTTCTCGCATTTGTACAATCTATTACTATTTCCTGATCCGACGGAAATATCCTAAAGACATAATCCGAACCAGATTCAGGTTTCCTTATATGGCCTTTCTCGCAGGTGATCACGTAGTTGAAACCATCGAAGCTAGCGTTGACTGCCTTATCCTCTATAACGGTGAAAGGTAGCTCCTTCCCTGCCGCAGCCTTTAGCTCTAAAGCCCATGAGAAATCCGCCTCCTTTGACAGAGCGGCTACCTCGAAGCGGGTCTCATAGAAGGTGATCTTGAAAGCATGGCCTTTTGAGTCTTCGGCGGAAACTACCAAGGTATCCTTGCCTATCTCCGTCACTACCGGATGGTCCAAGGAAAGTTCCTCCTTATCTCCATCCTTGTCTAATCGGACGATCCGAAGCCCGGCACGATCGAGTCCCTCGCTCCACATGAATCCGTCCACGACCGGCAACGTATAGAATAGGAACTGGTTCCCGTCTCCGGGCTTTTCCAGATAAACCGACTTATAGCTCTCGTCGAAAAGATGGATATCCCTAAAGCGGAACGTTCCCTTCTCCCACAATAAGTTCGCCCGATAATAACGGCTGTTAAACCAGACCGTCTTATTGCCTTCTCCACGGACATCCGTCAACGTAGTGACAGCCGTCGCCGGCGTAACCTTGAAGCATTCCTTGAACCACGCACCGGATTCGCCCAGCGTCTCCACCCGGATCTTATTTTCCTTCCTCAAGGAGTCCAAGATAGGGATCTGCATCTCCAGTCCCTTGCTCATATTACTCCACGTGAAAGAGTTCTCCTGTCCCGCTTGCGCATAATTGAAGGCCAGACAAGGCTTGTTCACGATCGATTCCAAGAAATAATCCACCCAGCGGCGATCCATGCCCGCCTTCTCATACACGGGTTCCAAGGAGATCACCCCTTGACGCTCTTGTCCCAGACCATCATCATACTGATAAATAGGATCACTGCCCAGCATACGGAAAATAGGAACGGGGATTTGCCCCTCCTCGGTCTGCGCCGGCATATAAGCGTTTATCCGGCTTGGGTAATAGGCTTGGTTCCAGTAACCACCCCATAGGGTATAACCATCCGTCCCCACTTGGTCCTTGCAGTTGCACGACGCCACGATCTTATATTTATCGTACATATACCCCAAGGTATGCGCGTCGATAAACCAAGAGCCGACCGATTTCGGGTACGTGCCGAATATCTCCTTGAACTTCGCCATATAGACATCCACCAATCGCTCCCGTTCTTCTTTCGTATATCCGGTGCTGAAAGCGATATTCGCGTGCGAGACCCAAGAATGCTCGCCACGCCACTTGATCCCGGCGGCCTCGATCTGCGGTTGCGTAAGTTCCCACCAAGCGCCGATCTCGGAATGATCATTGAGTTTACTTTTCAACAGATCTTGGTACAATGGGTTGATCAACGCATCGTACTGCAATAAGAAGGTTGCCGGTAAATCATATTTATTCACCAATTTCACTTGCTCACAAACCGTCTCGTACAATAAACTATCAGCGTTCTCCACCCGGTAATCTGTCTGGCGGATGAAATTGATGATGTTGATAATACGGGGAGCAGCCGCACTCTCAACCGGTTTCTCTCCCGCGCTACGGCATCCCGCACAGCAGAAGACGATAAAGCATACAAGACCTATCTTCTTTATGAATGACATTCGATTCAATTTTAAATTCATTTACTCTCATAAAATATTCTAGAAATGGCATTTCACCGGTGTAAAATCATTTTTAGAGATCTAAAAAGCATTTCGCAAGGGTGCAAAGCCATTTCTTAAACCTAAAAATGGCATTTCACAAGCGCAAAGTCGTTTTTAGAAATCTAAAAGGTACTTCGCGAGGGTGAAAAGCCATTTCTTAGATCTAAAAAGGCATTTTACACCAGTGCAAGGCCATTTTTACCGGAATATAAGGCATTACCCTACCACCCCGGATTGTTCGGAGCCAAGTTCGGGTTCAGATACAACTCATCCAACGGAAGGGAATAATAGTAATGCTTCGGGGTCACAAAGTTACGATTCTCCGCCGGTTCCACAATCAAGAAACCATTTTCGTCTGTCAAACCGGGATTTCCCTCGTTCAAGACATCCAAGTTCTCGTATTCCGAACCTTTCAGCTTAATACCTTTTATGGCACCTATCAATTCCGTCTCAGCCGTCTTCCAACGTCTCAAATCATCCCTGCGGAAGCCTTCGAACGCTAACTCGATCGTACGTTCCCGACGGATCTCCGTCCGCATATCCAACCCATTACCCTTCACGAAAGCGTTGGTCAGAGGAGGCATCTCCACGCCTTTCCGGGAACGGATCACATTGATCGTCTTGTTCAAGATGTCATCGCTGATCGCCCCGTCTTTCTCGTAAGTGGCCTCAGCCAATATCAGCAATACCTCCGGATAACGGATGATGTGATAATCATATACATCCTTGTCAGAAGGAACGGAAGTCTCCGCCATATATTTCCACAACTTATAACCCGTACGTGTCTCGGGACGTATGGTAAATTGCGGCGGGCAAGTCAAGGCGCCGTCTTGCGGACTGATATAGTCGGTTCCGGGCATCAAGAAGGTCTGTTTCATACGAGGATCACGATTCTCGTATTCGCTCTTGATCGTGGCATATCCCTCAAATCCGGAATTAGCGTTCTCAATTGGCAATCCCGTACTCTTACACAAATACATATCTGCCAGCTTACGGGTAGGCGTCCCTCGCCATCCCCAATATACAGGGCACGCGTCGCTATGGTGGCGGATATCCGTCTCGTACCGACTGTCGAAGATACCTTCTTTTGAATTATCGCCCGCATTGATAAACAAGTAGCGGTAGCTCTCCTCACCAGAGCCTTCATATAAAGCATACTCACCACTATCGATCACTTTTGTAGCGGCATCGATCGCTTGTTGCAACAACTGCTGATAGTCCGAACGGTGCTGGTGATACTTCGCCCACGTCCCGGCAAACAAGGCAACCCTCGCTTTCAACGCCAAGGCAGCGCCTTGGGTTACACGTCCCGCCTCATCCGAGCTTAACTCACTTTGCAAGGGTAGTTTAGCATACACCTCGTTGAGTTCCGACAAGATGAAGTCTTCCACCTCCTGTTGCTTATTCCTAGAACCATACAACTCCGGGGAATCTACGGTAAGCACCTTCGTCAAGATAGGAATATCGTTGTATTTCGCCATCAACCGAAAATGCGAGTAAGCACGGAAGAAACGGGCCTCAGCCACATACCGCTCGATCTCCGAGGGATCGCCCTCGTACGTCTGGCTCTTCTCGATAATCATATTGCTCTGACGCAGGTCTATGAAAGTAGAGTCCCATAGGGCATCCGTATTCGGGGCGATCAACGTACCGTTACTCGTCGTATTCTCGTTCAACTCATAGGCGATATCGCTATCCGTATCCTTCGTGCCGAACGTCTCGGTACGTGTGTAGAGCCAATTGACCTCTTTCTCGAAATCATCCGGGGTTTTCCAGAATAGCTCGTCCGGCATATTATCTTTTGGCAACAGGTCTATATCTTGGCAACTTGACAAGAACAAAGCGGAAACAATAAAGCTTCCCAATATTATCCGATAGTTTTTCATGACTTTTCGCTTTAATTTTTAAAATACGACATTTATACCAAATGAATAATTACGGGTAAACGGATAGGAAGTAATGCTACCGCTGTTCTCCTCCGGGTCCCAACCATTTGGCGTGTTATGTACCTCAAATAAATCCTCGCCGGAAAAATACACCCGCACCTTCTGCAAACCGGCCTTCGAGGTCAAAGTCTGCGGGATCGTATAACCGAACTGCAAGTTTTTCAAACGAGCATACGCAACGTTAAACTTCGTGTTCGTAGATACATAATAATTGTAGTTTCGTTTATCCTTCAACGTGATCGCCGGATACTGGGCATCCGTTCTTTCCGGGGTCCAAGTTTTTCCATACCAATACTCGGCGGATTGATACCATGCCTCTGGCATCGGGCACCGGCTCTCCCCTTCCAAGAACATCGTCCTACGGCCTACTCCTTGTATGAAAGCGCTCAAATCGAATCCCTTCCAAGCCATACTCAAGTTAAAGCCGAAATTATAACGCGGGTTCTTGTCACCCAAGTATTTCACGTCACCGGAGCCTTCTTTACCATCACCTAATACGGATAGCTTCCCGTCTCCATCCAAGTCCTTGTACATAGCGTCACCTACGCTCAAGTCACCCGGGATACCCCCTTCCGAGAAACGAGATTTATACGCCTCCAATTCTTGCTCATTCTGGATGATTCCATCAAATTCATATCCGAAATAGGAATTCAACGGATATCCGGTCGGAGTCTCGTTATTACCTAATTTGATCAGGTTACTTCCAACCCGATCCACGACTTTGTTTTTCGCGTCACTGATATTAAAGCGAACCGAGTAGCTGAAATCCTTGATCTGATCCCTCCAGCCTAGAGAGATTTCCCATCCATGAATACTTAAATGTCCGCTGTTCGTGCTCGGAGCGTCCGCACCTAACATGGAAGGATATGTCTTCGGGATAAGCATGTTTTTATTCTCTTTCCAGAAGTAGTCGAACGATCCATATAAACGGTTATTGAGCGTCGAGAAATCAAATCCCACATTGGTTGTCTGGATCGTCTCCCATGTACGAGAGGTAGAAATAATATTTCCAGACGTAGCCATCTGTCCTTTCATGCCAGCCCCGAAAGGATAATAATCGTTCGATAAAGAGATCAATTGAATATAATCATACAATCCGATACCGGACTGATTACCCATCTCTCCGTAAGAAGCCCTTACCTTCAAGTCCTCGAACCAACCTAACCGTTTCATGAAGCCCTCTTCTCCGACACGCCAAGCCGCGTTTACACCCGGGAACCATCCCCAGCGGTGATCCGGATCAAAGCGGGAACTACCATCCGCACGGATCGTTCCTTCGATGACATATTTATTGGCAAACGTATAATTCACTCTGGAAAAGAAAGAATTAATCGTCCACTGATTTCCCTCGCTCCAAGCGTTTTGATCTTGGGCGCTACCCAATTGCAAAGACATATTTTCTTGTTGGTCGAAGTTAATACGCTTCGCCGTGAACCGATCATAGTTCTCAGACTCATGGGAAGTACCGACCATCACGCTTAAATCATGCCGGTCATTGAAGTTCTTTTTATAATCGGCATAGAGCGTGAAGTTCTTGGATAAAGTTTTCTGGTAACGACGCTCCGCACTATTCGGCGTACGTTTCTCCCGAACCTCGTTATTATCCCAATCGTAATTGATGATTTTCTTGTTCGTCACGTTCTCATCCTGATCATACTTACGGATCACGGCTTGCCCCACCAATTGTAATCCGTCGATCACTTTCCAGCGTAATTGGTTGTTGACCGTTATATTACCTGTAGTCTTATTCACCATACCCCCGTCTTCCAATACTTGAGCCGGATTATCGAAACCCTCGAATGTATAGAAAGTTCCCGACGGATTGTACATCGGAGTCCAAGAGCGAGTCTTATAAATCAGTTCCCATATATTTTGTCCTTCCGTCAAACCCGAGGAATAGTCCCTGTTGCTTGCCTCATAAGCTAAATTAAGATCGTAAGTCAAGTTCTTGAAGATCTCGACGCTCGATTTAGCACGTACGAAGTAACGCTTGTTCACATCCTCACCAAATTTAGGGATACCTTCCTCCCGCTGATGGCCTAAAGACAACATATACGAGTATCTCTCTCCACCGCCGGAGATATTGACATTGTAATTCTGCATATTACCATTGCCAATAAGCATATCATTCCAGTCTTGATCCTTGAAGAATTGCGGATAACCGGTCCAACGCCCCCATTCCGCATCGGGCAATACCAGATCACTATTCTGCCGGATCAATTCCAATTGGTCTCTCGTGTATTCCGGAGTGAATGATCCATCCGTGATCTCCAAGGCCATCTCCGCATGTTGTAATAGATTCGCCGGTTTCCTTAACAACGCAGGAGTCTTAATAGAGTAATATGCATCAAAAGCAACAGATGTCTTCTGATTGCGCTTACCACTTTTCGTTGTCACCAGAATAACACCATCCGAGGCACGAGCACCGTAAATAGCGGCCGTACCATCTTTCAATACGGAAATATTCTCGATATCGGAAGGATTGATCATATTAATGTTTCCCTCCGCTCCATCAATCAAAACAAGGGGAGTACCACCGTTGATAGAAGAGACATCACGAACCTTCATGGTCATGTCCGAACCCGGAGCGCCTCCGGCACGTGTAATCGTCAAACCGGGTACCTCTCCCTGCAAAGCCTGAGCCGCATTCTGAACCGGACGAGACTCAAACGCTTTCGCGTCGGCCGTAGATACGGCACCACCCAAGTTCGCTCTTTTTACCGTACCATAACCGACAACTACAACCTCATCCATTTGCAAAGCATCTTCCCGTAACTTCACGTTCAAATTCGCTTCCTTGCCGGGACGCAATTCCGTCATGGCATATCCGATGTAAGAGATTTGAAGGACACCGTTTTCCGATACCTCCATCGTAAATTTTCCATCAAGGTCCGTAACCGTTCCGTTGGTAGTACCTTTCTCAACTACGTTCGCGCCAATAATAGGTTCACCATTCTCGTCGGTCACTACACCTTGCACTAAATTCTTCTTTTGCAAAACGGCTTGTGAGGAAGGGGCGGCTTTCTCGTTTTTTGTAGAGGGATTAATCAAGATGAAATTATTCTCCGTAATCTCATACTTTACGCCTTCCCCTGCGAAAAGACGCTTTAAAATGGTTTCCACCGTCTGCTCTTTCACATGTACAGATACTTTCTTATTCAGGTTAACCTTCTCGCTCTCGTAGATAAAACGGAAGCCAGACTGTTTCTCTATCTTGAAAAGAACCTCCTTTATTGTCTGGTTATTAACGTCCAAAGACAACTTTGTCTCTTGCGAATAGACAGAGGCCGAGATCTGAAGTGAACATGCGATAGAGAATAATGTCGTCAATCTCATAATAGACAAAGTTTTTTTAAGGACCGGAGACTCTTCCGGCCTTGCTATATTCCAAAAATTCATATATTTGTAATTCGATTGTTTGTTAACACTAGTGTTACGAGCACTAATTTTAATGATCAAAAAGATGACGGGGAATGTTCCAGCATTTCCCGTTTTTCATGTGTATTCATGCGATTCCTGTTCTTTACTTCATAGGCAGACTTTATTTAGAGGTTATACTTATATTTTTTCCTTTCACGTTATAACTTATATCACTCAATCGGGATAGTACGCCCAATATATCCGTTATGGTTTCCTCCTGTATGACTCCATCGTAATGTATACTATTCTCCAAATCCTTTTGAAGATGGATGGTTACATCGTACCTCCTCTCCAGATATTTGCAGACGGAAGCCAACGACATATGATCCATATAGAGTTTATCCTCCAGCCAGCTGTACGAATGAGATAACACACCCGATATCGGTCTCATCTTGTTGGTTTGCTTATCGAAAATCGCCATGTCACCGGCGTTCATTAACAACTTATCATTCCCATGATCCAACTCGATACAGCCTTCCACCAACGAGGCTTCAACTGTTTTTTCATCCGTATACGCTTGCAAATTAAAAGAAGTTCCATGTACCTTTAAGCGTAATCCATTGCTCATCTTGATCACGAACGGTATCTTGTTCTTCGAGACATCGAAGAAGCCCTCTCCTTGGAAATTCACTTCCCGGATCTTCTCCTTCGCGTTATAGGAATACGTAATATCAGATCCAGAATTCAGCTTAACAACGGAACCATCCGGCAAGACCACCTCCGATCGGCTTCCGTAATCAGCGGTCATTCGAACCAGCATTTCCGGCTGTTTATCAAATACTCCCATTTTCGAAAACCCGAGGACAAGCAATAAAGTAGCCGCCACTCCTGAAATGATATATCCGATATTCACCAAGCGTTTCCGCTTATTATCTCTCTCCTTATTGATACGATCGATCTTATCCCATGCGTATTGAGCATTAAAAGTTTCTTGCTCCAGATAAGAGCCTGTTTCTTTCCAGATCTCTTTATACCGTTTAAAATCCTCTTGATTAGACTCATCCTCAGCCAACCATTCATCCAGAACCGGATCCACGATCTCTTCATTCATCCTCTCCGATAAATGGTCAACGATGTGTTCTCCTATTTGCTTTTTCTTCTCCATGAGTCTAGTCTTTATTTAAATGACACCACAAATAAAAAAAGGTCCTATACGAACCTTGAAAATTTTCTCATTATTTTATACCTCCTTCATCTCCAGACATTCCTTCAACTTCTGTAAAGACATCCATATTTGATTTTTAATTGTTTTCACGGATATAGATAGTTTCTCCGATATTTCTTTCTGCTTCAATCCTTTTACCCTGTGAAGAAGTAACACTTCTCTACTCCGATCCGGCAAATGGTCTATACAATCATAAAGAGCGATCCTAAACTCTTCTGTTTCCAGTTGATTATCCTCATAGGATAGAAGTAATAAGTCTTGATTCTCTGATAAACTTCCCGTCTGCACCTTTGATCGGATAAAGTTCAAGGCCAGATGTTTAGCCATCCGATATAAATATCCTGATACATTTTCCTTTATCTCTATTCTCCCCCTATTTTTCCATAAATTCAAGAAAAGCTCTTGAACAACATCCTCCGCATCATTTCTATCCATCAATAGACTATACACATACTGACAAAGACGCCCGTAATAACGATCAAACAGTTTATTATAACTGATATAATCATTATTTCCGATCGCTAGCATTAAGACCTTATCGGCATGAACTTCCTGCATATAATCTTCATTTATCATGAATATTCACAATCGTCTTTACAGGTAAAAGAGTTTCGGCAAGACTATGGCTAACAAAAAGAAGAACGAAGATATAAAGCGAACAAATTCAGTTTGTAACCGAAGTTTAAAAAGATGCTTAGTAAAGAGATCTGAGATTTCAGGAAAAGGAGAACTGGATTATAAATATATGTGGTAGAATAATTTACAGTTTATCAACAAAACCATAGTCTTGCCGAGACTCAGTTGAAATAGATCTCAGAAGGATATTTTACAAGAAATTAATCCTGCCTTTCCACAAATCTCCTGTGACGCAAAAGTAGGAAAATTATTATTTGATTGATTATTTTATCATTCTTTTCATATAAGATCATCTTCCCTTTTACTCCCCAGCAAATAAAAAGGGAAATATCTCACGACACTTCCCTTTTACCATGAATCTTATGTTTGAATTATTTTACTTCTACTACAATCATCACAGGGAAATGATCAGATGGAACACGAGCTACATGTTTTTGCATGGAGACCTCCTTCGGAAAATTCGCATTTTGCTCATTCTTCGCATCTTTCGCTTCCGAACGATATGTATCCGTCAAGACACCATATTTTTTCACATCAAACTCTTTCGTAAGGAATAAATGATCGATACGACTGTCTGTTTTGCGATCCGCATGGAAGGCATTAAACGTGCCGTTGGGTACATACCGGAAATCCGCTATCTGATAAGAATCCCGCATAATACCGGAATTGTCCAGTAATAAGTAGGATTCATTATGTTGATCCACATTAAAATCACCTGTTAGAATCGCCGGTAGCTTCTCCGGAAATTCTTTCAACTTCTTAAGGATAAGTTTTGCGCTTTCCGCACGGGCCTGTACACCAATATGATCCATATGTAAGTTAAAGAACAAGAAAGTAAAGCCGGTTTGTTTATCCCGAAATTTACCCCATGTGCAAATACGGGGAAGAACGGCATCCCATCCCTTATTAGGGCGATCGGTTATCGTAGACAACCAAAAGTCCCCATGATCGAGCACCTCGAACTTTCCCGTACGATAAAATATGGCAGAATATTCACCAGCTTGCTTACCATCATCACGTCCTACCCCGATATAATCATAACCGGGCATCGCATTCTTTAGATCTTGCAACTGATGATATTTACCTTCTTGAGTCCCAAAGATATCAAAACCATGGAACTGCACCAATTGGGCAATGTAGGGATAACGTTGTCCCCAGCCATTCCCATTCGTCGAGTCTCCCGCATTCGCATTACGCAAATTATAGGTGGCTACTACCATTGACTCCGCTTGTAACGCAAATACGGAACAAAGGACAAATAAAAAAGAATAAATTAGCTTCTTCATACCTTTTATCATAAAATTAAATCCACATCAATAAATTAGAACTCTGCCTCTATCATTATCGGGAAATGATCCGAAGAGAAATGCCCATACTGGCACTCGTTCAAAGTCCCATATTTATTTACCTGAATACCTTTAGTGACGAAAATATAGTCAATCCGGTTTTTCATCGGGGCATTCAAATTGAATTGGTTTGTCGTTCCTACCGTCCCATAGGGTGGTGTTTTTGAGATTTCCCGTGAGTCCAACAGTAAACCATCGGATTTCAGTATTTGTATAGGCTCAGAATCCGGCGTACCATTGAAATCACCTACACAGATAGCAGGGGAATCCCCCGCTATCTTTTTAATATTAGCCAACATTATCAAAGCAGACTCATGACGTGCCACCTTACCGATATGGTCAAAATGAACGCTGAAGAAATAAAATTCCTTTCCCGAAACCTTATCCTTCAACTTCGCCCAAGAACAAACCCTCCGGCATTGCGCATCCCAGCCAAAAGAAGGCTTATCCTGTGTCTCCGACAGCCAGTAATTTCCCGAGTCCAATAATTTAAACCGATCTTTCTTAAATAAAACCGCGGCATGTTCCCCAGCCTCTTTTCCGTCATCCCGGCCTACGCCGACATACGTGTACGTATCATCTTTCACTAATTCCTTCACTTGGTGAATCAACCCTTCTTGAATCCCAAAGACATCAAAATCATGGAAATGAACCAAAGATACCGCCATGTCTTTGCGGTGTACCCATGAATCATCCTTATCCCCCTCATTATCATACCGCAGGTTAAAACTACCCACGTTCAGTTTACACTTCTGTTGTCCGGATATCCCTATGCAGAAAGTAAATAAAGAGATAAACACTATAATTAAGTTTCTCATGATACCCCCTTGATTACCAGCCCGGATTCTGGCTTAGATTCGTATTGAACTGAATTACTACCTCCGGTATCGGATATAAGTACTGACGAGCCGGCCAGCTACGTCCGGCGTAATTATACTCCATCAAATAACCTCCTTGAACCGGCTTCACGTTAAGCACATTACTCTTATTTGTACCCACATAGACACCAATCGCAGCATACTTCTCATCAGCGATCTTATCCGTATCATAGAAATAGGCATCATAATTACCATCGCCATTCACATCCAACGGTTGGTTAAGTGATGGGATAAAGATACCTTCCCAAGGATCGTTCACCCAAAGATCGCAACAATTCCAACGTTTCAAATCATTTAGGCGCAAACCTTCCAGACAAAGTTCAATACCACGTTCGCGACGGATCTCCAACAAGGAAGGATCAGAGATCGTCGGGTAATAAGAAGCGATATAAGGCTCTGCGGATGACGGACGGGTTGTCAATGTACCTGTCTGTGGTGTGCCTCCCGTAATTCCCGCACGAGAACGAAGCGCACCTATCGTAGCCGCCCAATCCGCATCAGTCAGTTCGCCTAATTCAGCCTTAGCCTCAGCATAGTTCAACAAAACCTCAGCATAGCGCATGATAGGAATGTCATTATCATTCGTAGCCGCATCATCGTAAGCCACGTCATCCATGGCAAACTTCGTAAACTGATATCCCGTCAATGTATGTCCCGTAAAATTAGCCGCGGTCGGCTCATAAACACCAGAAGCATTCTTACGGGTATAATCCGCTCCCCGGATCGTCTGGTTCAAGCGGGTATCACGTCCTGTTGTCTCCTCCACGAAATTCTTATAGCTTCCATCCGCTTTTTTCTCGACATAAGGCGTACCATCCGCATTCAAGTATGACAGCATAAATTTACGGCTCATGCATAAGTGTGGTCCGTAAGTAGAGGAATTATACCACCAATTCTGCTCACCCAGTCCTAACACCTTGTCAGTCTCGATAGCCATCATTACCTCCGTGGTAACGGCCTTATCGGCAATGAAAAGTTCGCGATACGCTCCACGGCCATCGCTATAAGCACCCGAAGTATAAAGTTTGTACGGTCCGTTATCCATAACTTCCTTAGCCGCCTCAGCCGCTAGTTTATATAAATCTTTGGCCGAATATTCCGTACATCCCGTACGAGCGATATCCAATTGGTCAGCGGCATGGTATTTACGCCAAGCAGCCTCAAACAAGCAAACACGAGATTTGAAAGCGGCAGCTGTCCATTTATTTACGATCGTTGAATTATGCGTGACATCCTCTTCCAATATATTCGTATACGCATAATCCAAATCCTCCAAGATATGCCCGATAATCACATCACGTGTATCACGCAGGTTATAAAGATCCGGGTCTTCAGCCTCGTTAAATACCTTATCAATCCAAGGTACCTCGCCATATTGTACCAATTTATCAAAATAGAAGCGAGCACGGAACAAGCGTGCGATACCATTATAATTGTCACGGATAGTCGTGCTTAGTGACTCATTCACGTTATTCTCCAAAAAGAAATTTATATTACGAAGAGCGGACCATGACCAACTCGTCGCGCTATTCGTAGTATAAGCGCCAACCTCCATACCACCCAAGGAATTTTTCACCCCATAATCTGCCGTAGCATCACGCCGGAAAGCGCTTCCTCGGGAAGGCAAGACATTGTAAAATGAGTACGTATACGTCTTCAAACCATTCTCGGAGCTAAACACCATATCCACAGAAGCCTCCGACTTTGGTTCCTCATTCATCTCGCACCCCGAAAATACAGCCAAAAGTGCCACCAGACCGCTTAATAGTATATTCTTTTTCATTTCGTATAATCTCCTATTCTTTAAAATGTAACATTCAGGCCGATGCTGAACGACTTCATCATCGGGTAATTATATCCATCACCACTATTGCTGGAGGTCAAGTCCTTATCCGATTCACCGATATTCGATACATTGACATCCTTGGAATACTTGTAAAGCGGAGACCATGTAAAGAGATTTTCCCCGGAAAGGTAAATTCCCACATTTGTCAAATGCAATTTTTTAATCCATTCCGACGGTAAATTATAGCCAACCTGTATGTTCTTCAAGCGTAGATAGGCCGCATTCATCAAATAGCGCGTGTTAGCGTTCTTATGACCTCCATAGAAAGGCGCATAGTAACCAGCGTAACGAGGCAAGAATGCATCCGGGTTCTCAGGAGTCCAATAGTTTCCCACATGCCAAGAAGGCATCTGGTTATACGGGCGATTGTATTGCCCCCAGAACGTAGAGGCTTCATTAGACGGATACCAATCCTGCTTACCCACTCCTTGGAAGAAAGCACTCACCCAGATATTGTTCCAATCGGCAGAAAGCGTAAAGCTATAAATATAACGAGGCTCCTCGTTACCGATGATCTTACGGTCGCCCGGATCATCTACCGTATTCTGTCCACGATCAATATAACCGTTGCCATTTAAGTCTTCAAACTTAATATCACCCGGATACAACTTATAGGTTTTCGATGTTTGCATGAGCGGATTATAATAGGATTGTCCCGCAGCTTTCGCGGCAGCCTCAGCCGCATCGATACTGGCTTGGTCCTGCCACAAACCATTGGATACAAATCCCCAAATCTCACCGATACGCATCCCCTCATAATAATTCTTGTCGAGTGATTGATTCGCATACTCGCTCAATGACTTATTCGCATTATTAAACCTATCGATCACTGAATAGTAATCTGCCAATGTACCCTTGATGCTATAATTAAATCGCTTACCAGCTAAATCAAATCCATCTCTCCATTCCAAAGACAACTCATAGCCATAAGTAGACATATCCGCATAATTACCTTTCGGAGAAGAAGCACCGAACACATCCGGCACGGTCGGACCATTCACGATCATATCTGTTGTTTTACGGATATAATAATCTCCACTTACGGTCAAACGATTATCAAAGAATCCTAAATCCGCTCCTATATCATACGTCGTAGCGGTTTCCCACGTCAAGTTGCCGGGAAGAGCCGCCGGAGATGACATATAATTCTGCCGCAAACCGTCAAGAATATAATCAGACTTGCTGATACCCAATGTCTGGATATACTGATAATTACTCAATCCGGCCGCATTGCCCAAAGAGCCCCAAGAAAACCGGACCTTAGCGTTAGAGATATGTTCGGACTTAACATTCCACCAAGGTTCTTGCGAGATTCGCCAACCCACGGAAGCCGAGGGGAAGAAAGCCCAACGCTCATCACTCGGGAAGCGGGAGGAACCATCGTAACGTCCGTTTACCTCCAACAGATAACGATCATCAAAGGCATAATTCAAACGGAAGAAAGCGCCGCCAAACTGATAAGCCTTCCATTGTGAGGTAATACTCCGGTTATCAGTACCCATCACCAAATTCATGTTGTCCACGTCGTCCGTCAACAAGTCATCATTATAAGCATAGATGCGTTTGAAAGTAGATTTTTCGTAATTCCATCCAGCCATGGCCTTGAAATAATGTTTCTCGGCAAAAGTTTCCTCAAACTCTGCGAAAAGGTTCGTTGCTAGATAGTTCGTATGATCAGTTGTCTCTGCCAAATTGGAATAGGTACCCGTAATATGTTCGATCTGGCTTTCCCCATCTGCATCAACCGACCGTGCATACGGTGAACGTACTTGTTTCTTGGTCTTCTCTTGCGTCTTCTGTTGATACGTGAAATCACCATTCACACGCAAACGGTCACCCAAGAACTTAGCATTGAATGTCGTAGTATTCTTTAAGTTGGAGTTCTTTGTCGTAATACCGCTACGTCCATAAAGCAAATCGCCTACGGTATAGACGGCAGAATAAGTCATCGTACCATCAGGGTTGAACAGTGGCGATGACGGGTGTCCCTCGTCTGCGATATTTCTCCATACCACACCAGAACCTTCCGAATAGGTAATCGGATTGTAGTATTTATTATGGGAAAACTCAAAGTTATTGTTGATCTTCAACCAAGGAGTTAACTGATAACCTCCCTTGAAACGCATGTTATAGGTCTTGAACTTATCCGTTTGCTCATCGCTATCGAAAAGTCCATCGTAACTATAGAAACGTCCTGACAAATAATAATCAAACTTCCCGTCGGAACCCGAGATGGAAAGATTTTGATTCTGCGCGAAGACACTCTTCTTATACATCAGATCATAATAGTCGGTTCCTTCCGGATAATACACATAACGGCCTTTTGTACCGATAGAGCCATCAGAGATCACCGTCCCGAAATCGCCCGTCTCATGACGGCGCTTATACTCATCCAGCCAAGCCACGGAAAATTGCTGTGTCTTGTTGATACCGGAAGGATTCGCTTGATTGTAATTAAAATAAGCGTCATAAAAATGCTTTGCCCAAATATAACCATCGGAAACTACATCCGGCACATTCTGTGGTGATTGTAATGAATAGCTAGAAGACCATGTCACCTTCGGCTTACCTTCCGTAGCGTTCTTCGTCGTGATCAAAACCACGCCAAATGGAGCACGTGCGCCATAAATAGCGGAAGCGGCAGCATCCTTCAATACGGAAATACTCTCAATATCATTCGGATTTAACATAGAAGGGTCTCCTTCCACACCATCAATCAACACCAAAGCACTACCCCCATTGATAGAACCGGCGCCACGTACGTTAAAATCCGCCGTACGCCCCGGTTTACCATCAGACAAGGAAATATTCAAGTTCGGGACAACCCCTTCTAGCATCTGAGTAGCGTTAGCCGTAGGACGCCCCTCGAATACATCACTAGTCACTTGCTCTACCGCACCGGTCAAATTCACTTTTTTCTGGGAACCATAACCCACCACGACTACCTCATCCAGCTTCTGCGTGTCCTCATGAATAGATATAACCAAATTATCTTTATTGCCTACCGGAACATCTTGAGCCACATAACCAATATAAGAAACCTGAAGTATCGCATTCGGAGTTACCTCAATAGAGAAATGACCATCTATATCCGTGATGGTACCATTGGTAGATCCTTTCACGACCACATTCGCCCCGATGATTGGCTCCCCTTTCGGGTCTGTAATCGTACCGGTAACTTTCTTATTACCTTGTTGCTGAACAGTTTTTACCGATGATAAAACGATCTGATGACCCGATTTCAATACATAAGCCACATTCGCTTGCTTTGCTATCGCATCCATTACAGCATTAATATCCGCATCTTCCACGTCAACAGAGATCGGAGAATTCAGACCTTTGATCCCATCATTATAGAAAAAACGATATTCAGTCGTTTCCTCCAATTCTTTAATAACCTCCCGCATCGGTCTATCCTTTACCGACAACGATATCTGGGCGGCAATCGCAACTCCGGAAAAGCCCGACAATAATTGGGCATACAAAAGTGTCCGGAAAAAAGAGTGCTTGAAATTACTCATTTTTAAAAGTTTTTTAATAATACATAGATTTTAAACAGGTAACTTTACAAGCAAATCATTTACATATTCTATCTTATTTATAACCGGCTAGTTATTTCCTTTAAGATATTATATACAAGTGATTTTGCTTAAGAGGAAGAAGGGCCTTGCCTTTCTTCTTTTTTACTACAATCATCTAGCTCATCTCATAGGCTTCTTCTTTATTAGGTTAACACTCAACTTCCTATTTCTCATTTAAATAAATAGTATCACCTACCGACACATACGTAATCGGAGCCGTAAGGCTTATTATTTCAAATACATTATCCAGACTATTATTCCGGATCACCCCCGAGAAACTGTAGCCTTTAATCTTATTGGACAAAAAACGAACTTCAACATTATACATTCGATTCAACAATACTGCGATCTCCTCCAACGACTCGCCAGAGAAGGCCAGTTCATTCGTACGCCAAAGACGGGCATAAGAAGCATTTGTCGGGTGATTAACAGATAATATATGACTAGACTTATTAAAAACCGCACTCTCATCCGGAGACAGAATCACAAACTCTTTTCCAACCGCTGTTCGTACACTGCCTTCAAACAAGGTCGTAACCACCTCGTCATCTTCCTCATACGCCTTCACATTAAAAGCTGTGCCTAGCGCCTCGACTTCCATATCCCCCACATTTACCAAGAAACGACGCAATGTATCTTTCGAAACTTCAAAATAAGCCTCACCAGATAAAGAAACTGATCTTTCTTTCACGCCATAATCACTCTTATAATTAAGTTTAGTATGCGAATTTAACCATACTTTCGTCCCATCAGGAAGAACCACGCTAGCACGTTGCCCATTATCTGCCAACACCACATAATCCAATGGATCAGGTGGTGGAACCTGTCTCATATTATACCAATGGGAGCCAATTCCAAGGCCTATACATATTAAAGCCACCGCCGCATAAGAAAGCCACTTCCATAAGGTATGCGGTTTCTTCTTTATCTCCAAAGTTTTCTTCTCTTGTCTTATCCGCTTTTTAATCTCACAAAACATCTGTCCTTGTAGCTTAGGAGGAAGCTTTTTCCCGGAAGATTCTTCCCATCTAGACTTATAAAAAGCCATGATCTCTTCCTTATGATCGGGATCTCTAAACCACGCCAAAAGAGTTCGCTCTTCTTCCGGTGAAGTCTTACCACTCATGAAGCGATCCAATAATTCGATATGTGTATGCATTTTTCTCATCGTGTAATAAGTATATCCCGAAAAAGAACTTTACCCTTACACGGAAAAATCGAGAGATCCGTGATTTAACACAAATTAATATCATACTTATTTTCCGCCTTCATAAGTAAACGGTCGATGTTCCTTTTCGCATGTACGGTTACGAAAAGGATTTTCAATAGAGTAAATGTTTTTCACTACCAAACCGACATAACCTTTGACTGATCAAAACAATACAGATGATAATCATCATCCCAGCCCAAGGCTATTAGTTCTTTATCATCGTTTGTCACGCAAATATTGAATAGTCTTATATCCGTAATCAATCGACAAATACATTTTCCACTCCAATCATATACATACGTATATCCGATAAAACTATCTACCCCTACAAACCACAAGATATTTAATGCTTATTAACTATAAAAAGAGTGTTATAAGGCAAAGAAAGCCATCAGAAGAAAGTCGATCTCGCAAAAAACGCAAAGCCCTACTCAACTGTGTCTCCACAGTCTTTTCAGAGATAGAGAGGCGTTCCGCTATTTCTTTATAGGATAAATGCTCATGACGGCTCAAACGAAATATCTCCCGACGGGACAACGGCAATTCTTCTATCAAGCTATTAATATATTCCCGTAAAGACTCCGCATCAATTCGCTCTTCCATAAGCGAATCAACATCTGATAGCTGTCGTTGTAGGCTTTCCGTCAGTTTCTCGGAGAGTAGCCGATTCTCTGTCTCTTTATAAACTAAGTTACGGGCGATGGTGAATAGATAGGCGTCAAAGTTTTGCTCCACATCTATCGTCTCATGCTTCTCCCAAATCTTAAGAAAAACGTTTTGGGTCAAGTCCTCTGCCATAGATTTTTCATATAGTAATGAGTAAATAAAATGATATACATGCTCATTATATTTCCAGAATAGAGTCTCAAAAGCCTTTTCATCTCCATTCTTCAGATCTATAAGCAAATGTCCATCCACTTTCATATTACATATATATTACATATCCACGCCATACAAATCTTATCTCCTTTCTGCATATTTGCAGTTTTCATATACATGAGTTCTGATGAAACTATGTCGGTTAGTGTAGATGATATGAATGATAAGATAAAGATAATCAGCGGATAACTAAATAGTAAAATTACCGATGGTAGTGGAGAACTAAAGAAAAAACGAACTAGATGGTTGTTATTTAGATATTTATATTATAAACAAGACATGGTCTCATCAGAACCAAGTACAAGGTTACTAATAAATATCCAAATATAAACAAGCATCATTACATATCGCAAATATACAAAAAAATGTAAATACAGTATGAGTATCCTTGAAATCTAGTTAAATTCTACTTGAGGACAAAGAATGTCCTCACTAATTATCCGCTTCGCAAATGATATATTGATAAAGGTCGGAATGTCCGGTTTTATCGATTATCTTATGCTTTTCGAGTTGGAATTTCAGTTGGGCCAAACCAAGAGCACCAAAGCCGGGAAGGTCTAATAAAGAATCGAGTCCGTTTTTGAGGGCGTAACGTAGAATATCTTCTATGGTTTCTATATTCAAGGTTGTAAGGCATTTACGGATATAGGGCGCTAAGGTGAGACGGGTAATGGGTTGGCATATCCGTTTCGCGGCATTTAAGGGAACGGGAGTAAGTGATCGGGGAGATTCGATACATAGACCGTTTTGGAGCGCCTTTTTATATAATCTTCTCAATTCGTATTCCATGTTCCTGTTCTCTATCCACAGACGTTCTATCTCAAGGTCTTGATTCGTGATTGTTTTCTTGTATTCGGTCAGGAAGCCCATGTTTTCTTGCAAGCGGAGCGATATGACCTTATATCGGCGACAGATTCCGTCGTAGGATATACCACAACGTTTGGCTACGTCTTCTATCTTGGCTCCGGAAGTTATTTCCGTAAAGATAAGTCGGTCTTTCTTGTCGTGTATGAATGTTGATAGTTCGGCGATAATGAGTTTAAGTAGGGGAGAGATGTTTTTAAGGGATCGCAGGCAGAAAAGGTAATCATCGAATTGGGAGATGATCTCGTTTATCTCTTCTTCCTTGTCTTGGATGATAAGTTGCAGGTATAGCTTTTGTATTCCCATACGCTCGATATGGGAAATAAATTCACGTAAATTGGTCAGATCGACTAGGCGAACACCTTGCTTCACGACGTAAGATGTTATTTTTTTAGATATCGCCCATTGCTGGATTTCTTCAGATGGAAAGCCGGTGATACAAGCGGCTTCTTCAATAGTAATAAACTCAGGCATAACTATTTGATTAAAGTAAAACTTATACTATTTATCTTTAAAAAGGGCGTTATTTGGCGTTATATTGAAGAGCTGGCCTTTCATTATAAAATAAAGAAAGGGCGATTGGCTGAACATTACGTTGACAAAGGTTCCGCTAAAAACCCACATTAGAGTAAAGTCAGCCGCACGCCCCCCTTTATCTATATACAATAATCTTATCCATACTTTAACAGCATAGATAACACGTATATTCGGTAAAGGGTTGCGGGGCCTTCTTTGCGCTTCTCTAAAGTTGAAAAATTTAGCGGATTCTGTCAACTCGCACAAATATCGCACGCAACACAAGGCTTCTAACTTAAAAGCCTTTTATTGTCGCAAATATACGTATTTAAAAATATTTTAGTCTATAATAATCCATACGTTTTCTATTTTATCATTGTTTTACTACCAACAAAGAAAGAATAAGTAGATAAAAACCTATGCTTTTACCTTTTGCTTTTCTGTCTTAATTACTAGCTAGGCAAATATATGATATATTCTTTAATTATAATTGATTATTAAGGAAGAAATCAAGATGGCAATCCATCAAACAGTACGAAGACTACTACCCTAAAGTTTATGGAATGACCTTACAAAACACTTTTATAGTGCAAAAAAGATTAGGTACATTGCCAAATGGCTTTTTTAGGTAGAAAGTTACCAGTTAACTAACATTTCAAAGTAAGTTAGCTTCAACGGCAAAGTAAGCTAACTTAAATGACCAAGTAAGTTAACTTCATAAATCCGGGGTGAAATCCGCAAACGACATACAACACGCATCTACACTCCCAACACTATATAACCGCTATGGATATTTGAAGTATTGATAATAGGCGGTTTACTTCTGTTATCCGTAACTCCAACCTTATCAGTCAACAAGCCTTTCATTAAAAGATAAGCACATCATAATGGCACGACTGTGCCATCCTAGTGGCACACCATTGCCATAAGGAAGGCACAGCTATGCCACGCCAATGGCACTGCCGTGCCACGATATGGGAAATGATTGGCACTGCGGAAGTCTGTTAACTAGACAGTTAAGGATGGATAAATAATTATTCCCCTAACTTATCAAGCAACTCATACGACGGAACGAAGAAAAGAGTTCCCGTTATCGGCGTGCTGAAGTCCAGCAGACGATCCGTATTGCCTACGGGATCACCGACGAACATATTCTCCAGCATTCGTCGGGTGGTGCTGAACGTGCTGGCATAGGCGATAAAATAGGTACCGTATTCACCTTTGGAGGTATGGGCGAATGGCATGTTAGCACGGACTATTTTCAGATCGTCTCCGATGTTCGTCACGGCGTTATGGGCGTTCTTCGGTTTTTCCTCATCTGATAGCTCGACATCGTTGAATTTACGTCGACCGATGACTTTCTCTTGCTCTTCCACTGGAAGCGCATTCCATGCCACCATATCATGAATGTATTTTTGCACAAATACATAACTTCCGCCCATAAACTCGGGGTCCTCATCGCCTATTACTGCGAAACGATAGGGGTCTTCATCCACGGCAGGGTTCTCCGTACCGTCCACGAAACCGATAATCGCCTTACCGTCTCTATACCGAAAACCGTGGGTCTCATCGATCGATTCCACGACACCCCGCAGTTTCTGGTCTATAATGGAGGCGAACTCAAAGCACAGTCCCATCTGCTTACAGCGGATGTGGAACAGTAAATCCCCGGGGGTAGAAACAGCCGTAAGCTTAACTCCTTTGATCTCTTCAAACGGTTGCAATTCTTTGGGGTTTCCTTGCTCCGGGAAGAAGCGTTTCCAAGCATCCGCCCCGAATCCTATCGTACAACTGAATTGCATATCAGGATAGCGATTGCGCATACTACGTATCAAAGCGGAGAAATTAGCGCACACGTCCTTCACCTTATCAATCGTGTCGGGGAGATCTTTTAGAGCATAGACAATGAAAACCGCATTCTCACCCGGTTTTTGGGTAACATCTTGCGGATAGTTAGCGTTCAATGGATTTTGTAGAGAGTTCATAGCACATCTTTAATTATATTGTTATTATATGGATATAACTCTATAGATGCTCTCTTGTTCAAGGAAATGTAACGAAAAATGTCCTAGCGGTTATTTTTCAATATCTAGTTGTAGAGACGGGGCGTACCCCGTCTCTACAACTGGGTAGTTATTTCACCTCCACGCTGATCTTCTGCTTGATATCTGAGGCGGAGGCTCCTAGTTGGAGGATGAACTCGCCGGGTTCTACGACGAATTGGCTTTGTGCCTCACTATAGAAAGCTAAAGAGGATACGGGGATGTCCAACGTGATTCGCCGACTCTCGCCGGGTTTAAGGAATACCTTCTTGAAGCCCTTTAACTCCTTGACCGGACGCATCACGGAGCAAACCGGATCGCTTACATACAATTGGGCCACCTCAGCTCCTTCACGGTCTCCGGTATTGGTTAGGGTGAAAGTCGCTTGGATCGTATCCGCTTGATCGTACGTCTCTTTATCCGTATTCAGGTTGGAATAGTCGAATGTCGTATAGGATAAGCCGTAACCGAACGGATAAACGACCGGAAGCCCCTTCGTATCGAACCAGCGGTAACCTACCAAGATATCTTCCTCATAATTCACTTTCAAATCCCTGCCGGGGAAGTTGCCCAACGCATGCGCCGGAGATTGATCCAAGCTCACGGGAGTGGTGAACGGCATCTTCCCGCTCGGATTCACCTTGCCGGATAATACGTCCACCAAGACATTTCCTCCTTCCATGCCGTTGAACCAAGCCCAAACGATAGCCGGGGAACAAATATCCACGGCGGCCATATTCAGCGGCGATCCGGCGATCATGACCACGATCGTACGAGGATTCGCCTTTACCACCTCTTGAATCAACTCAACCTGTCCGTAAGGGATATCCATATTCAGACGGTCGAACGACTCGGTATCATAATCATGGTTCAAACCACAAACCAAAAGGGCCACGTCACTCGTGCGGGCAACCTCTACCGCCTCTTTCAATAACGCGTCGCTTTCCTGTGTCTTGGAAGAGAAAGTACCAGAGCTTTGCCCATTATTGCTTCCCTCCACGAAAGTAGATAACTTCTCATAGCCTTGGGCAAAACGGATATCCACCTTATCGCCCCATTTCGCACGAAGCGCCCCTAATGGAGTTACCTCGTAAACCGCCTTGATCTCGGAACTCAAGCCACCATTGGAATGTTTGCGGGTAGCGTTATCGCCAATTACCGCCAGACTCTTGATCGAGGAGAAATCCAACGGGAGAAGATTATTCTGGTTCTTCAATAAGACAATGGCTTCGGCAGCCGCGTCGTAAGTGGCTTGCTGATGCTCTTTCGTATTCATGGAGCCCGGGCCGAAACGCTTTTTCGGGTCCAAGACATTCGTCTTGATCATCACACGTAAGACATCGCCCACCTTCTCGTCCACCAAGCTCATAGGAACCTTACCGGACTTAACAGCATCGATCAAGGGGTTGGCATAATACCAATCCTCATATTTATCAATCAGCGTGCCCATCTCCAGATCCAAGCCGGCCTCCATAGAAGGAACCGTGCTATGAGCGGCTCCCCAATCAGTTACATATACGCCATCGAATCCCCATTCATTCCGAAGGATCTTGCGAACCAAGTAGTTATTCTCCGCGCAGAACTCCCCACGGAATTTATTATAAGCGGCCATTACCGTCAAGGCGCCTCCCTCCTGTACGGCCGCCTTGAAAGCGGGTAAATAAATCTCACGCAAGGCACGCTCGCTACATTCCACATCGACCGTCGTACGGTTTGTCTCTTGGTTATTCACGGCGAAATGCTTTACGCTACAAGCCACGTCACGGCTCTGCAAGCCTTTGATATAAGCGACCGCCAATACGGAGTTCATATAAGGGTCCTCGCTCATATACTCGAAGTTACGGCCACAAAGCGGGGAGCGAATGATATTCACGCCCGGGCCCAGCAACACATCCTTCTTTCGCCAGCGAGCCTCCTCGCCCAGCACCTCGCCCCGGCGATAAGCCAACTCCGGGTTCCAAGCGGCGGCGAAAGCCGTGCCGGTCGGGAAATAAGAGGCGGAATCATTTGTCCAACCCGCATACGCCCAATCGTGGCGATTGATCTCCGCACGTACCCCGTGAGGCCCGTCGCTCAAGCTCCACTCGGGAATCCCCAGACGCTCTACTCCGGCAACATAGAATTTTGAGTTACCATGCAACAACCCGACCTTTTCCTCCAAGGTCATCTTCTTAATCAGTTTCTCGATACGTTTCTCCATTTGTACCTTCTCTTTATCCGTGACCTGCGAGCTCGCGGCAGCCGCGTTCAAGAATAGCCCGCAAGCGATCACGCCTATTATCTTTTTCATTTCCTCTTTATTTATAGGTTTATTATTGCGCTTGAATCGTTACCGTCGCCTCGGGTAAGCCCTCGGCTATGGCTTTTAAGTGGATGTCGCCTTGTCCGCCCTTGTTCCGGATCACGACCAAGGCTTTTCCGTAGTAGGCTTGCCGTTTCGGTTTACGGAGGCTGTTCGGATCGTTCGGATCTCCGTTATCCGTTCCGGCGATCTCACCCGGGCCCTCCACGGAGAAACGGATCAACGGGGTAGCGTCGGGAACCCGGTTACCATCGATATCGCATACATCTACGGTTACAAACGATAGGTCCGAGCCATCCGCTTGGATGACGCTACGATCCGGGGTCAAGACCAAACGGGCCGGCTCTCCTGCCGTATGGATCTCTTTCACCAAGACCTCCTTACCCCCTAAGCGGGAGACGGCTCTCAAGGTTCCGGGCGTAAAAGGCACACGCCAAGAGACATGATAGGTACTGTCCGTTTTTTGTCGTACGCCTAGGCTCTTTCCGTTTAGGTATAGTTCCACCTCATCGGCATTGTTATAATAGGCCCAGATATCCACCCGTTCGCCTTCCTTCCAGTTCCAATGCGGGAAAATGTGCAATACGGGTTCATCCGTCCACTCGCTTTTATACATATAATATACATCCTTCGGGAAACCCGCCAGATCCACGATACCGAAGAAGCTGCTCCGGCTGGGCCACCAATAGGGGGTAGGCTCTCCCAAGTAATCGAAACCCGTCCAGACGAACAGGCCGGATACATGCGGAAGCGTCTTCACCAGATGCCAAGTCTTCTCGTGCGTAGAGCCCCAAGGTACATGGCAATTATCATAAGAGGAGCAAACATGCTCGGGAGCCTCGAAAGGCTTGTCCCACGATTCCGGACGGATATAAATATGATCGGACGGCATCTCATAATAGCCACGGGTCATCAAGGCCGAGGTAGATTCGCTCACGATCAGTTTCCTTCCGGGGAAATTCCGGAGAAACGGTTCAAGATATTGCTCATGGTAGTTGAAGCCCAGCACGTCCAAGGCATCCGAGCGGAACAGATGATTCGCAGGGTTTACCTCGTTACAGCCGGCGGTAACGACCCGGGAAGTATCCAGCCGTTTCACGATAGCCGCCAGATGACGGGTGATCAAGGATTGACGACTAAGGGTCGTATCCTTCAGCAAAGCGGGATCAATGGCATGGCCCGCATTCAAGATCAGGTTCGCCGCTTGCAGATCCAGCTCGGTAGCGTCGGCATGACTCCATTGCTCAAGTACCTCATTGCCTATACTCCACATGAAAACAGAGGCGTGATTCCGGTCACGCAAGATCTCGTCCGTCAAATCCCGCTCATGCCACTCCGCGAAATACCGGGCGTAATCGTATGGGGACTTACGGCGTTCCCACATATCGAAAGACTCATCCTGTACCAGAAGGCCCATACGATCGCAAAGATCCAGCAACTCGGGTGCCGGGGCGTTATGGCTGGTACGGATCGCGTTCACACCCATCTCCTTCATGATCTGTAGCTGGCGCTCGATAGCCCGTGTATTCACGGCGGCACCCAGACAGCCTAAATCATGATGCAGGCAAACCCCTTTTATCTTCAAAGGCTTATCATTCAAATAAAAGCCGGTAGCGGAATCCCAACGGAACGTACGCAATCCGAATACCGTCTCGTAACGATCTACCACCTTACCAGCCACTTTCACTTCCGTGACGGCCGTGTAGAGCGAGGGAGAATCGGGGCTCCAAAGCTTGGGATTTGAGATCGAGAACTGATGATCGACAGATGCCTCCCGCATACGGGTGTCGTAACAGGGCGTATACGGTACCCGTAACAGAGTTGTTACGGGTGCCGTAACAACTCTGTTACGGTCATCGTAAATAGAGGTAGAGACTTCGGCCTCCCTATCCGCCTCCGAGCTATTCCTTATTCTCGCCTCCAAGGAGAAGGTAGCCTCCTCCGGTGAGATCTTCATATCATGCACGAAAGTGCCCCAGTTGTCCACATGTACCGGATTCACCTTCACCAGCCATACGTTACGGTAGATACCGGAGCCGGAATACCAGCGGGAGTTCGGCTGCTCGCTATTATCCGCCTTCACTACAATTACGTTCGGTTGGCTTCCATACCTCAAATAAGGCGTCAAGTCATAACGAAACGATACATAACCATTCGGGCGGAATCCCAGCGAATGACCATTGATCCAAACCTCGCTATTCCGGTAAACCCCGTCGAAATCAACATAAACAACCTTACCCCGATCCGTCTCCGGAAGGGTAAATGTCTTTCGATACCAGCCAATCCCGCCCGGTAGCGCACCGCCGCCCGGGGTAGACGGGTTATCGAGGGAGAAATCCCCCTCGATACTCCAATCATGCGGTAAAGATAAGATACGCCAAGTGGAATCATCGCTGTCCGGGGATGAATAATCCTGAACGCTATCCGACAAGGCAAATTTCCAATCGTCATTCCATGAGCTACGTTCACGCACCTGCTCCCCGGTGGGGGAACAGGCGGTGAGCAATAGGCCCAGAAGCCACGCGAATGGCCGATTCATCAGTGATATCATTAGTGATTATATAGTTTAATTGATATTACCCAGTTGTAGAGACGGGGCGTGCCCTGTCTCTACAACTAGAGGTTTACCTTGGTAAGATATTGTCACGTCCTTGCCAGCGGGGTTCTCCGGCGTGATGAGACGTACCGTGATCTGACGCTCGCGGATCATGCCCGGATAATCGCCCTCCCGCGCGCCGATCGTGAGCGTTCGCCTCGCATCATCATAAACAAACGGGATGGTAGCGTAATTTCCTTTCTCGTAATCGTAGGTCACGCCATTATCCTCATATAAGGTGAAGGAGCCGTCGGCACCGGCGTAAACAGAGACGGTTAAGTCTTTCTGCTCCTCTTTCGTAGACTGGATTACCTTTCCGGTCGGTACGATAGAACCGGCTCTCACGAACAAAGGCATACGCTCGTAAGGAGCATCCACGTCCATTGTCGTTCCGCCTTGCACAGGCTTGCCGTTGTAAAAATCGTACCAAATGCCGGCCGGGAAGTACACCTCACGGTCGCGAGCCTTATACTCATACACCGGGCATGCCATGAAGGCCGGGCCAAACATAAACTGGTCGTCTATATCGTAAGTCTTCTCATCGTCCGAATAATCCATCACCATGGCACGCATGATCGTATAATCCTCAAAATGCGTCTTGGAGGCCAAGCTATAGATATACGGCATCAATTGATAACGCAACTCGGTATAATACTTCATCGATTGGTACGTAGGCGATCCTTCCGGAGCGATATTATAGATCTCGCGGCAAGGATATTGCCCGTGGCTACGGAACAACGGACAGAAAGCTCCGAACTGATACCAACGGTTGTTCAACTCCCTCCATTCCCTCAAATCCTCGCTACCTTCCTTAGCAGCCATATAACGGTTCTCCACGCTGAAGCCACCGATATCCATCGTCCAGTAAGGGATACCGGACATGGCGAAGTTCAAGCCGGCGCTGATCTGCGCTTTCATATCCTCCCAGCGAGTACCGATATCACCACTCCATGTAGCGGTAGAGTAACGTTGCTGGCCGGCGAAACCGGAACGGGTCAACAAGAATACACGGTCATCCGGGTTTACGCTACGTTGTCCGTCGTAGATCGCCTCGGCGTTCTCCAAGGCATACGCGTTGAAGTATTTCGTGGACGGGCCCAGATAAGTCGGTCCGCAAAGCGCCTTCCGGTATTCGATGTCCGTATTATCCTGTACGTTCGGCTCGGAAGCGTCCATCCACCAAGCGTCAATGCCCAAGGAATACAGATGCTCGTTCATCTGTTCCCAGAAAAGCTTGCGGGCTTCCGGGTTGTACGCATCATAGAAAGAACCGATATAACCCGGATAAATCCAGTCGCGGATACTATCCTTAATCGCCTGCTGATACATGGCACCCAGCGCGTCCAACTCTTTATAATGCTCTGTCGTATAATAAAACTTCGGCCATACGGAGATCATGATACGGGCATCCTTATCGTGGATTTCCCGAATCATGCCTTTCGGGTCCGGGAAGCGTTCCTTATCAAACTCATGGCTGCCCCACGCATCTACCGGCCAATAGCTCCAGTCCTGTACGATCACATCCAAGGGGACCTGCCGCCGGCGGTACTCGTCCAAGGCACCCAGTAGCTCCTCTTGCGTCTTATAACGCTCGCGGCTCAACCAGAATCCCATCGCCCATTTCGGCATGATCTGGCTCTTGCCCGTAACCGTACGGTAACCGCTGATCACCTTATCCATGGAAGACTCTCCATTGATGAAGTAGTAATCGATATCATCCCCCATTTCCGACCAGAAAGCCAACCGCTCCCGCTCCTCCTCCGGTAACGGAGATAATACCTTCAAGCCGATATAAGAGACATCGCCATCCGGCAACCATTCGATACGGATCGGATAACGTTTGCCCTTTTCCAGATGAGCCGTGGCTTTATAATCATTCGGGTTCCAAGCCGCACGCCAGCGTTCCGGGATGATCTCCTTATTATCCACAAAGACCTTGGTATAACCGGCGTAATGCAGTTTGAAATGGTACGTACCGGTCTCCTTTGCCTCGATCTCGCCCTCCCAAGTAGCGGAAGCGCTCGGCTTCGGGAAGTCTGCCGGCAGGTTCTTGATGGTTTTCAGATTCTCATAATCCACCTTATCCTCATCCCGTCGGATTAAAACGGAATGCTTCGTCTTATCCGTATAGTAAGTAGCGGTCAACGCCCCTGCCTTCCCGTCTTTCCCGTATAGGCCAAAGACATCGCCCAAATCGGCGTATGGACGCTTGTCGCCGAAACGACTCAAGGAATAGTTATGCCAAAGTACACCATACCCTTTTGAGGAAACGATAAACGGCACGCTCACCTTCGTGTTATATTGGAAAAGCTCCTCGTTCTTGCCTTTGTAGTTGAACTCATCGCTCTGATGCTGTCCTAGGCCGTAAAGCCCTTCCTCGTCCTCGCTCTCAAATACCTGACATAAGGTATAGCCTTTGGTTCCTTCCACCTCGATCGGCGTAAACTCCTTGCCGCCGTTTGCCTTCTCCCGAAGGATCGTGCGTCCGTTGGCGTCGGTAAAACGAACCTCTCCGGTCTCCCGGGAAAGACGGGCCTGTGTGGTTTGCGTACTTACGATGATCGTATCCCCCGAGGTCGTTATCTGAAACGATGGGGCGGGCAACGATTTCGTGTCTTTGATCAAGTTCACTTGGTTGGAAAACTTACCATCCGGAGAGGCGATTACCCGGATAATATCATCAGAGATTACTTCCAATTTGACAGCCTTCGCCTGTCCGGAACGGATATCGGCGACCAAGCCATTCTCGACCTTCCGGTAAGCGGAATCAGTCATGCAGGAAGTCAGCAGGGAAAGCCCTAACGTGAATACCGCGATGTGTTGTTTCATATTCTATAGATTCTTTAATTATTTCCGATCAGCAATGACTTCGAACAGGTTTTTCCATACAAGAAAAATGGTTCTTCATTCGTTGGCAAAATTAAAGGGTTCGCGGCGGACAGGAAGCCATAAATGTTTTGGGTTACGGGGAGAACCGTAAAAAGGTAGGGGAAGAATGTTTATTTTAAGGGGATATTTTGTTATATCCCCTAATTACGTGGCATTTATTTAGAAAAAGTTTATTTATGATAGTCAGAGGGAAGCCTTCCGAACTCATCCTTAAAATACTTCCGGAATAGCTTCACATCATTGAAACCGCACTCCAGCGCAACCTCGTTGACCCGCATCTGGCTCTTCTCCAATAACTGTGCCGCACGCTTCAAGCGCACCGTACGGATCAACTCCACCGGAGTCTTACCCGTGATGGAAAGGCATTTCTTGTAGAAGTTCACACGACTCATGCCCATCTCCCGGCTCAACCGTTCTACAGACAACTCCGGATTGGCGATCTGCTCCTCGATATAGCCGATGGCCTTACGCATCAACTCCTCATCCATGGAGCTAGCTTGTACTTCCGTCAAGGCGATGCCCATGGTAGAGGACTGCATAAAGGCCTTTTGCATCTTCTTCTTCATCTCGATCAAATGCCGCACCTTCAAGAGAAGCATCTCCATATTGAATGGCTTGCTGATATAATCATCCGCACCGGCTTCCAGACCGACCAGTTGGCTATCTTTTGCGGACTTAGCCGTCAACAGGATCACCGGGATGTGGGAAGTCCGAATGTCTCCCTTGATCCGGCGGCATAAAGTAATACCGTCGGTGATAGGCATCATCACGTCGCTGATCACCATATCCGGCAGCTCCTCCGGAATGAGTTTCCACGCATCTTCTCCATCCGCCGCCGTGAGTACCGAATAAACGCCACTCAAGCTTAACTTCATAAATTCCCGGAAATCCGTGTTATCGTCTACGACCAGCAACGTAGGTCTTTCCGCCGGAGACGCATCCTTATCAGCGATCTCCGGATGCTCCTCAACCGGAGGCAAGATATCCCCTTCGGCAATTCCTTCCGGAGCCGAGATAATATCTTGGTTGTCCAAGGGGATCACCGGCAGCGTAACCGTAAACGTACTACCCGCTCCCGGCTCGCTTTTCACGGTTATCGTCCCATGATGCATCCGCACGAATTCCCGGCATAGGTGCAGGCCGATACCCGTACCTACCACGGGATTTCCCTTATCCGGGGAAGCCACCTGATAAAAGCGATCGAAGATAGCTCCTTGTTTATCCGCAGGAATACCGATACCGCTATCCGACACCTCGATAACCAGTTTGTTCTCTCCCTCCTTCTCCAACCGCAATCTAAGCGTCACCGAGATAGTACCTCCCTCCGGCGTAAACTTAAAAGCGTTACTCAGTAGATTAGAGACGATCTTGAAGACCTTATCCGTGTCAAACTTCATCGGGAGAGACGTGAAGACCGAGGAAAAAGAGAAATGAATCCGCTTTTGCTCCGAAAGCTCCTTGAAGGAATAAGCCACGTCACGCACAAACGGGACAATATCGCCGGTAGACAAGACCAAGCTATCCCCTTGCATATCGATCTTGCGGAAATCCAATAACTGGTTCACCAATTTAAGCAACCGGTCGGCGTTCCGATAGATCAACTTCAATATTTGCTGGGATTCCATGTCTTTCTCCGTTTTCATCAACTTCTCCAAAGGAGTCATGATCAATGTTAGCGGCGTACGGAACTCATGGCTTACGTTCGTAAAGAAACGAAGCTTCATCTCGTCCACCTCATGCTGCTGACGCACAGTAGCCCGTTCTTGCTCCTCCTCCAACTTCTTTTGCTGGATACGGAAAATAAAACGTATCACGCCATACGCCAATAATATACCAGCTATGATATACAACGCTATTGCCCATCCGGTAGCCCAGAACGGAGGCAGGATCGTGATCTGCAAGCTCGTGATCTCCTTGCTCCAAATCCGGTCGTTATTCATCGCCTTTACCTTGAAAGTGTAAGTTCCCGGGTTCAAGTTCGTATAGGTAATACGACGTTCCAAGGCGCTTACGGTAGTCCATTCCGAGTCGAAGCCCTCCATCTTAAAAGCATATTTATTCTTCAAAGGAAGGAAATAGCAACAAGAAGAGATGGTAAAGGAGAAATTACGTTCCGTATAATTCAGTTTCAATTGCTTGGTACAGGTGATATCTTTATCCAAAATCACATGCCCGTCATACGCCTCTCTCGCCGTTATCGGGACATTATTCACCATAAGTCCGGTTATCACCGCCGGTGGAGCATAGCTATTATAACGTATCCGGGCAGGCTCAACGAAGGTAAGACCGTTTGTCCCACCAAACGCCAACTCACCCGTTTCCAGCCCACAAGCGCTATTCACATTAAACACACGTCCTTGAACGCCCTCATTCTCATCATAGCTATTCCAATCGAACGTATAATTATTATCCGTATCCCGATTCGGAACGATATTCAATAAGCCGTTCTTCGTCCCCACCCAAACCGTATGATATTTATCCTCCAAGATAGACATGATGCTGTTATCCGGTAATCCGGAAGAATGGTTCAACCGATACATCTTATCATTCAACCTATCATATATATGTAGCCCATGATTACTCCCGATCCATACCCATTGGCGGCTATCACAAAATACGACATTGATGATTTGATCCTCAAACACGGAACGTCCATCCTTCGTGCCGTTAAAAGAAGTAACAGCCCCCGTCTCCGGGTTGATCCAGTTCACTCCTAAAGAAGTTCCAACGACAATATTCCCCTTCTCATCCCCGGAAAGGCTATATACGATATCCGAGTTAATCGCATTCTCCTTATCCCCCATGCGATAATACGTCCATTTCCCGGTAGATTGATCCAAGCAATCCAGGCCGCCTTCCAACGTACCGATCCACAAACGATTCTTGGCATCGACATACAAACTATACACGCTATTATTGGATAAGCCGTCCTTACTGCCCGGGATATCCCGATAATGCTTGAAACGTTTCCCGTCAAAACCGGTCAACCCCTCCATATAAGTACCCAGCCATAACTTGCCATCCAAATCTTTCGCCATACTAATCACGACATCGCCGGAGATAGCGTTCTCGCTTTCCCGTCCCGCCCGGTAGCGGACATACTCCCCGGTTTCCCGATCGTAACGTAATAGGCCGTTTCCGCTAGTACCGATCCACAGATCCCCTTCTTTATCTTCTACGATACAATTAAAGTCATTGTTAAAGATATCCCGCATCAACTCCAAAGGGTACCGGATAGTCTGGAATTTAAAAATGCTCTCATGATAATAGTTGATGCCGTTTTTATAAGTGCCGGCCCACATAATCCCCGTATCATCCCGATACAAGCAGATCACGCTATTCTGGCTCAAACTCGTTTGGTTAAACGGGTTATTTCGTATATAACGCATCCGGTTCAGACGTTTATCCAAGATATTGATACCGCCATGATCGGTAGCGATCCAGATATTACCGTTCATATCCTCCGCCACGTCACGCACCATTATAGAGGATAAAGCGACCGAGGTTTCGGTCGTATAATGTTTCCACTCCTTGCTTTTGGGATTTAGGCGAAAGAGACCTCTACTATATCCGGGATTTAAGAAAAACCACAGATCCCCGTCACTATCGGCGAACACATAGAATAACTGGGCATTCGCATATTGAGTCAGATACTCATCCCGATAGACAGATTCTCCGGATGCTTTATCGATCCCCTCTACCACTCCCGAGGTATGGACTACATATAGACGATCGCCCACGTCACTCATATCACAAACCCGGCCATCCTCTTTATTTAGTGGATACGAATAAATCTTTCCCCTCGCTTGATCATAACGACAAAATTCATTCGTATAGGTAGCGAAATAGAGTTGTTTATCATTGTCGACGAATATCTTAGCGGGAGGATTCTCTAGACGTAAGCTATCTAATATTTCCTTCTCCGGAATAAAACGGTCATTACCGGGCTCATATACGCAAAGTTGGTTCGTATTATAGGTAATCCAAATACGCCCATCAGCGGTTTCTTGAAGTTCGGAGACATGCTCCTCCCTAAAAGGCAACCCGCTTTCCTTGTATTTATAATGCTTAAACTCATACCCATCAAAACGGTTTACCCCAGAAGTGGTACCCAACCACATAAACCCCTTCCGGTCTTTCAGGATACAAGTGATCTCATTGGAAGACAGACCGTCCTGTACTCCCAGACGGTTGAAAAGAATATCTTCCGCCGCAAGTCCGGATCCCAATATTCCCCAAGACAGGATCATTATGATACAGAGTAGAGTTTTCGTTTTCATACTTAGCAAATATAGATATTTCCCGAAAACGAACCAAACCAACCGGTATCTAATTCTGCTGCAATGCGGGTTGCAGTAAACATACACGTAAAGTATCCATATATAAGAACATGATTATTAAAAATTATCCCGTACATTTGTCTTTCGATTGGAATAGAAATGAATAAGGCGCAATGATTGTTGTAAGAGATTTTGACAGACTGAAAGGAAAGGAACTGGTGGCTACGATCGGATTTTTCGATGGTGTGCATCTAGGACACCGTTTCTTAATCGACGAGATGAAAGAGATTGCCAAAGCACGTAACCTGCCATCGGCCGTAATCACCTTCCCGGAACATCCCCGGGCCGTATTGCATGCGGATTACCAACCGAAGCTATTAAATTCTTCCGAGGAAAAGTTACAGCAATTAGAGACTACCGGAGTAGATTATTGCATCGTATTGGATTTTACGATCGAGCTATCCCGGCTCTCGGCCAAGGAATTCATTACCTCTATTTTAGCGAAGAGCCTGCATGTAAAGACCTTATTGATCGGATATGACCATCGTTTCGGGCACGATCGGACGGATGGCTTCGAGCAATATGTCGTTTATGGCACCGAATGTGGTATCGAGGTGCTGAAGGCATCTCCCTATGACGAAGGAAATACGGCCGTCAGCTCTTCCGAAATCCGGAAATTACTTCAAGCCGGAAATGTAGCTGAAGCCGCTTATTTACTGACCTATCCCTATCAATTGCTGGGCCATATCGTCAGTGGCTATAAAGTGGGACGCACGCTAGGATTTCCCACGGCGAATATACGGGTAGATGAACCTTTTAAAGTCATTCCGGGTATTGGCGTATATGCCGTATGGGTGGAGGTGGAAGGCGAACGATATAAGGGAATGCTTTATATCGGTGACCGTCCGACACTCAATAATGGGAAGGACATATCCATGGAGGTCAATATTCTGGATTTCTCCGGAGATATCTACAATGATAGCATTCGTGTCTCATTCGTTCAATACGTACGCGGAGACATCAAATTCGATTCCTTAGAAGAATTGAAAGCCCAACTGGAGAAAGACAGATGCACCGTAAATAATTTATTATAATATGGAAAGATATTACGAAGCGATTGATTTATTAAAAGGCATGATCTCCCGTCCGTCTTTCAGCCGGGACGAGACCGCCGTAGCGGATTTCCTGCAAGCAGAATGGCAAAAGGCCGGACAAAAGGTGTTCCGCAAAGGCAACAACCTGTGGATCATCGCCCCGGATTTCGATTTCGGTAAACCGACCCTTTTACTCAACTCCCATATAGACACCGTCAAGCCCGCTTCCGGTTGGACCAAAGACCCGTTCACTCCCGAAGAGACCGAGGATGATCAATTATATGGACTGGGCAGTAACGATGCCGGGGCGAGCGTAGTCTCCCTCTATGAAGCCTTCTGTATCTTAAGCGAGAAAGAACAACCTTATAATCTAATCTTCCTTGCGTCTTGTGAGGAAGAGGTATCCGGGAAGAATGGCATTGAAAGCGCATTGGCCGAGCTTCCTCCTATCTCCTTCGCTGTCGTAGGTGAACCTACGGGTATGCAACCCGCCGTAGCCGAGAAAGGGCTAATGGTACTGGATTGCACCGCTATCGGAAAGGCCGGACATGCCGCACGTAATGAGGGCATCAATGCCATCACTTTAGCGATGAAGGATATAGAATGGTTCAGCACCTATCAATTCCCGGAGAAAAGCGACTTCCTCGGACCGGTGAAAATGACTGTCACCATCATCCATGCCGGTACACAACACAATGTCGTTCCCAATAAATGCGAATTCACGGTAGATATCCGCACCAACGAATTTTATACGAACGAACAGTTATTCGAGCTAATCAAGGAAAAGGTTCATTGCGAGATCAAGGCCCGCAGCTTCCGCCTTAGCTCCACCCGCACGGATCTGGATCATCCTTTTGTGCGACGGGCGATCTTGATGGGAAAAGAGCCTTTCGGCTCTCCTACGCTTAGCGACCAAGCCTTGATGCGTTTCCCCTCCGTAAAGATAGGACCGGGAAACTCGGCACGTTCCCATTCCGCAGACGAATACATCAAGGGACCGGAGATCCGGGAAGCGATCGATACCTATGTAAGGTTACTGAATGGATTACAACTATAGCTTATGTTAAAAAAGATACTGGGGACAATAGGCTCGCGTTATCTGATAGCTTTCCTTAACCTAGCGCTGATCTTCATTAATGCGAAGGTGCTGGGAATCGAGGGCGTGGGGATGATCGGGTTGATCGTGGCCTCGGTAAATATAGCGGTAATCGTCAATGGGATTTTATGCGGGAATACGATTGTCTATTTCATGAATCGTTACTCCATGCGGACAATTTTCCTTCCCGCATATCTGTGGACACCTATCGGCTCTTCCCTAGCTTGCGGCTTCATGTATCTTACCGGGCTTTTACCCACCGGCTATCGGCTGGATATCTTCTTGTTGGCGATCTTGAGCTCTACGGTAAACGCCAATGCCCGCTTCTTGTTGGGTAAAGACAATATCAAAGGGTTTAATCTCACGTTTATATTGCAAGGAGGACTGCTATTTTTCGTCTTACTCTATTTCTATTATATATTGAAGCGCCCGGACGTACGGTCGTATGTCTGGGGATTATATGTCACGAACGGCATAGCCTTTATTGCCAGCCTATCGATGCTTGTTCCTTATTTCTTAAAGGAGACATCCCGGTCTTCCGGCAAATCACTCTACGGTCTATTAAAAGAAATGTTTGCCTACGGCCTGTGGGCCGGTGCGGACGGGTTGGCGGAAACCTGTACTACCCGACTCAATTATTTCTTGATACAACGTTTCGCCGGGTTGGGAAGCGTAGGCTTGCTAGATGCTGGGACCAAGATCTCCGAGAGTGTATGGAATATTAGTCGCAGCGTAAGTTTCATCGAATACAGTAGCGTGGCCAAGACCTCAGAGGCAACGGAACAAAAACGTATTACCTTACAGCTTTTCAAATTGACCTTTTGCGCTTTAGCCCTCGTGATGGGATGTATCCTATTGGTACCGGAATGGATATATACGGATTATCTTTTCAGCGCCGAGTTCAAAGGCATACGTAAAGTGATAGGCGGATTATCGATCGGAATCGTAGCGTTAGGCTGCAACAGCATCATCAGCCATTATTTCATCGGCAGCGGAAAGATCCGGTACAGTACGGCAAGCTCGTGCGTAGGGCTTATTGCCTTATTAATCTCCGGCTTTTTACTCATCCCGTCTTACGGGGTCGTAGGTTCCGCTATCACGACCAGTATCGCCTTTACCTCTATGCTGGTTTTCTCATTGACGGTCTTCTCCCGGCAAACACTTACACGCTGGAATGAGTTCCTTCCGAACAAAAAAGACTTCCAAGCTTGCAGAATTCATATACAAAAATCCTTGTAATTCTATCACGAATTTTATCGATAACGCCATCAAGTTCACGGAAAAGGGGACAATTACGCTTGAAATGATTTCGTGCAAGATACAGGTCTCGGGTTATCAAAACATGGACTGTACCTTATAAACAAACTCCATCCAAACCCAATAACGGATCGCTTTTCCTAAGAACATGGAGATCGCCACGACCCATATATTAGCCCGCAAGAAACCTAGAGCGACAGCGATAAAATCACCGATACCGGGAAGAAAAACAAAGAAGCCCATCCAAGAGCCTTTTCCCTTGATCCAATCCTGCACCTTCTGTAGTTTTACCGGATCGAGTTTGAGGTATTTCTCGATCCACTCTACCTTTCCCAGCATCCCCAGCCAATAGCAGCTCATTCCACCTAAGAAATTACCAAGCGTAGCAGCGATCATGCAAGGCCAATATGCCGAACCCGCCAATAATACACCCGTCAATACGACCTCGCTGCTAAACGGTAAGATCGTGGCCGCTAAGAAAGAGGCGATAAACACCCCGATATACCCGTAGGCTATAAGAAATTCCATATACGTATCATTAATAATGCGATAAACATAACTACCGAGAAATGGAACAGCCAAAAGATATATTTCCCCCGGTTCACCGTAAAAAAATGGGCGATCAGGATAGACGCCGGTACACAGGCCATTTCCAGAAATTCCTCGGACGACTGCTCATAGATAAAGAACAATCCAAACGACCAAATGGCCATGACAATCAGAAAAGAAAGAAACTGACGAGTACGCAAATTATCCTCATACTCATGTGTAACGATGTTTAATGAAGCAATGATCGTTAATCCCGCCACTAAAACAATCTGTATCCAATCTATAATTCCCGTCCCTAGTACCGCAAGGAAACGGATCTTGAATAAGGAGGTGAAAGGTATGGTAAATACCGTGAAATCCCATTCCCAGACACACCATCCGAAAACAAACCAATAAACCGTCAAGATTCCGAACAAGGAAGCGACAAATGTCCGGATATTCAATGTCCTGAAATTATACATTCCCAACCAAAACAGCGGCAAGAACCAAAGGATGTGTATCCACAACAGACTTCCGATACTGATAATCAAGGATGCGTTATAAGCCTTATCCGTAGCGTCCGGGTCATGATAAGAGGTAAATAACTGATAAAGGGCCAATATCAAACAAAACACCCCGACAGATGTTGATTTCAAGGGAAAGAAATCCGGGTTTGTACTTGTCAACAAGGCATAGAAGAGAAAGGGAAGCAATGTCTTCTCACGAATCAACATCAACGCATAGTTTACCCGATGCACCAGAAACGCACCACCGGCCATCAGCAAAAAACCGATCAAATAGGTAAACAACTTACCCGGAAGAACCAGACAGAGGGCATTCCATAAAGGAGGAGCCGTCACCTCTCCATACACGGGATAGCCTACCGAATCCACATACCCCACGATCCAACAAAAAATACAAGCGCAAAGCATGTACAAATGGGTCATAGGTGTCGCTATAGTATATCTACGTCCGTAATATGAAGTTGTTCCTCTTGCCATAATCTTATCTTAGTGTGAAAATACGGTACCTGCGTTAGTGCAAGCACCGGAGCGACGTTCGTAGTGAACGCCGACCGGTACTCACCGTAAACGCCGACTGACGTTCACTGCAAATGCCGACCGGCGTTCTCGATAAACGCAATTATAAATCAAACCCGATATCCCGACGGAAATACTTCTTATCGAAATCGATCTGCTTAGCTCCGGCGAAAGATTGGGCCAAAGCCTCTTCCTTAGTAGCCCCATACGAACTGACCGCGATCACACGGCCGCCATTCGTCAGGATCTGGCCGTCTACCAGCTTCGTTCCGGCATGGAACACTATATTGTTCGAGGATACGCCATCCAATCCCGTGATTACCTTATTCTTCTCGTAAGCCTCCGGGTAACCGCCGCTTACCAACATAACCGTAACCGCCGCACGAGGGTCCTGTACCAATGTACGAGCCGCTAAATCGCCTTCCGCTACCCCTTCCAGCAAATCAACCAAATCGCTTTGGATACGAAGCATGACTACCTCTGTCTCCGGATCGCCCATACGACAATTGTATTCTATCACCATCGGCTCATTCTTCACATTGATCAGACCCAAGAAGATGAAACCTTTATAATCGATATGCTCCGCTTTCAATCCCTCTACGGTAGGACGGATAATACGCTCGTCCACCTTCGCCATAAATACCTCATCCGCAAAAGGAACCGGGGAAACGGCTCCCATGCCACCGGTATTCAAGCCCGTATTGCCCTCGCCGATACGCTTATAATCTTTCGCTACCGGAAGCACCTTGTAATCGTTGCCATCCGTCAAGACGAATACGGAGCATTCGATACCATCCAAGAACTCCTCGATCACGACCGTCTTGCTCGCGTCGCCAAACATTCCGCCCAGCATATCTCCCAACTCTTTCTTGGCTTCCTCCAAGTTATCGATAATCAGTACCCCTTTACCGGCAGCCAATCCATCCGCTTTCAATACATAAGGAGCGGAAAGAGATTCCAAGAACGCATAGCCTTCCTCTAGGTTTTCAGTGGAAATACTCTTATAACGAGCGGTCGGGATATGATGACGCATCATAAACGCCTTGGCGAAATCCTTGCTACCTTCCAATTGGGCACCTTCCCCACTCGGGCCGATCACGGGGATGGAGCTTAATGCCTCATCCTTCTTGAAATAATCATAAACACCCTTCACCAATGGATCCTCGGGACCTACCACGACCATATTCACTTGGTTCGCCAACGCAAAATCCTTGATAGCGGCAAAATCATCCGCTTTAATATCCACATTGGTTCCTACCAACGCTGTTCCCGCATTACCGGGAGCGATAAATAACTTATCAACTTTCGGGCTTTGAGCGATCTTCCAAGCGATCGCATGCTCACGCCCACCAGAGCCTAATAACAATATATTCATATCTCTTCTAATTTTCAATTCTCAATTCTCCATTTTCAATTCCCAAGGTAGTCATCGAAATACCTCGTAATCTTCTCATGCAAATGCGGACGGTCCTTACCGGTCACATTATGCTCATGGCGAGGATACACAAAGTAATCCGGATACGTATCAGCCTCTACGCAAGCCTTTAAGAAACCAAGGCTGTGTTGCCACACTACCACCGGATCGATATCCCCATGTATCATCAACAGATGGCCTTTCAGATTACCGGCCTTCAGTTTTAGGTTCGCGTTCTTATAACCTTCCGGATTATCCTGCGGGCGATCCATATAACGCTCGCCATACATAATCTCGTAATTGCTCCAGTCGATAACCGGCCCTCCGGCCACGCCCACCTTAAAGATCTCCGGATAAGTCAGCATCAAGTTCGTTGTCATAAAACCGCCATAACTCCAGCCATGTACCCCGATACGGTCGGCATCCACATAAGACAAAGATTTCAGGAACTCGACACCCTTCACTTGGTCCGCCATCTCATTGATACCCAAATTACGATGAATCACGCTCTCAAAAGCATGTCCACGATTTGCCGAGCCGCGGCTATCCACGGTAAACATCACATAACCTCTCTGTGCCATATAGAGGTCCCAACCACGAGCCCCGTTTTGCCAGTCGCCCGTAACAAGCTGTACTTTAGGGCCTCCATATACATAGACAATCGTAGGATACTTCTTCGTCTCATCCAAATCCGGCGGTAAAGTCAACCGGTAATTCAAGCGAGTCTTACCATCGGCAGCAAGGATATGTCCAACCTTGATCCGCGGCATCCGATACGATTTAAAGGGATCCGGAGCAGAAAGTAAGGTAGAAATCACCTTAGCGTCCTTTATACGGACTAAATCGATATCCCTCGGGGTAGAAGGAGAACTTACATAATCAATCGCATATTCGCCGGAGGGACTCAGCAACCAACGGTGCACGCCCACTTTCCAACTCAAGCAATTCATGATATCACCCGTTCTCAAATCCGTCTCCCAAATATAACGTTGCATCCCCGTTCCTTGCATATTCGGAGATACGGGATGAGGTGCCGTTCCCTCGAAAATCACCTTATTTCCGTCTTTGCTAAAGCCTAGCACCTTGGTAACCACCCATTCCCCACCGGTTAGCTTCCTTAATTCCTTTCCAGTCGTATCATACAGATATAGATGGTTATAGCCATCCGCCTCACTCTGCCAGATAAACTTATCCGGATCGTTCGGCAAGAAAAGCACGGGATGCTGCGGCTCCACATAACAACGATCCGTCTCGGTAAACAGATCAGCCTCTTTCTTTCCCGTCAAGGCAGAGTACCGCACCAAATGCATCTCGTTCTGCTCACGATTCAACTCAGCGATATAAATACTCTTCTCATCCGGACTCCAAGCGATATTTGTTAAATATTTCTCTTTCGGCAAGCCTGTCTCCAACCAAACCGTCTGCCCGGTAGCTACCTGATAGACACCCACCGTAACCTCATGGCTCTTCATTCCAGCCATCGGATATTTATGAGGAACCGGCGTAGCGCAACGAGTATCGATATTCACCAGCGGGTAAGCGGTCACCATACGCTCATCCATACGATAAAACGCTAGAGCCGAGCCTTTAGGAGACCAAAACATACCTTTCGTAATCCCGAACTCCCGTTGATGGACAGCCTGTCCGCATACGATTCCATCCTGTGTTTCACGTGTAACAATCGTATTTCGTCCATCCGGGGATAAAATATGCACATTGTTTCCCTCCGTAAAAGCTAAGTTATTCGTAGCCGGGCAAAAGTCATAATTCGCCCAGTTATTCTTCAAAGCATAATCAGCGACTACCTTATTCTTCTTATAGTCATAATGAATCCGGTGCTGTTTGCTAGTAAAAGCCAAGACCGAACCTCTTTCATAGGGTACCGAAAAGCTAGGCAAGGAACCAACCGTCTGCAGATTTGCCGCCGTCAAGGCCCCATTCAGTCTTTCCAACGAAAAAAGGACCTCTTCTTTTTTCCCCGGCTTAGCTCCTAACACGCTATCTCCCTTAACATATAAGTACTCGTCCCCGCACCATCGTAACTGTTTCAAGTCACGAGGTACGAAGCGGCTATACGTCTTCCCTCCATGAATCAAGTCGTGCAAGGAGAGTTGCTTATCTTGGGCGGTAATCGACATCGTTAATAAAATCAGACATAGGCTTATGAATAAAGATGATTTAATCCTCATAATCATCATACCCTCTCCGTTTTATAGGCTTTATAGGTTTGCTAAATGGGCGCTTTCCATCCCTCTTATGATCGCCAAACCCTTTCTTACGGTCATCCTCATCCCGATAACGCATTTTCACAGGACGTTCTCCTTTTGGCTTGATCGGCTTACGAACCGGGGCATCCACGAATTTCTTGCGGACCGGACGGTCCTCTCCCCGATCCTCTCCAAAGATACGTTTCCCCGGAATGGAAGCGAAACGCTCCTCATCATCCTCGCTATGGGCAGCGGCGAAACGACGCTCCGGACGATCCACACGACCCGTACGGAAGTTTGGACGATCATTGCCTCTACGTTCGAAAGAGCCTTCCGATCTGTGCGGACGCTCCTTTCCATCCTCATTCAATGCCTTTTTGAAGTCCTTATTGGTTCCCTCAAATAACTCATAGCAACGGTATTCGCACTCCAAGGAACCATTCATCAATTTGATCTTCTCGCTCGGGCGCAAGCCGATCTTATCGAAACATTCATCTTTATAGCTCAAAATCCAAGCCTTATATCCCATGAACACATGTTTCAAACGCTCGCCGATCATATTATACAATCCCAATAGATCACGAGATGATATACGCTCTCCATAAGGTGGGTTCGTCACCAATATACCCGGCTTCGGAGCCTCTGTATATTGTTGGAACGGTTTCACCTTCAGATCGATATATTTCATCAAGCCAGCGCTACGGATATTCTCCAAGGCGATATCGATAGCGGCTTGGGAAATATCGGAGCCATAGCAATGGAAAGCGAACTCACGCTCCCCGCTCTCATCATTATAAATACGATCGAACAATTCCTCATCATAGTCCACCCATTTCTGGAAAGCGAACTCTTTCCGATGGATACCCGGAGCGATATTCAAGGCGATCATGGCAGCCTCGATCAACAATGTACCGGAACCACACATCGGATCTACGAAATTAGATTCTCCTTTCCAACCGGTTTTTAGGATCATGCCGGCAGCCAACACCTCATTCAACGGAGCTTCCGTTTGATCCACCCGATAACCACGCTTGTGCAAAGACTCGCCGGAGCTATCGATAGATAAGGTACAATCGTTATGCGAAATATGGATATTGATATATAAGTCCGGGTTATTGACACGAACGGACGGACGCTTCTTGAACTTCTCGATGAAATAATCCACGATAGCGTCTTTCGTACGGTAAGCGACAAACTTCGAGTGATTGAAATCCTCGGAATAGATCACCGAGTCGATCGCGAACGTCTTGTCCAGCGACAAATACTTCTCCCACTCTACCTTTTTCACCTCTTTATAAACGGTATCAGCATCTTTGGCCTTGAAATGATAAATCGGTTTCAGAATGCGCAGGGCAGTACGGCAGTGGAAATTCGCTTTATAAAGCAATTCCTTATCACCCGTAAAGGAAACCATACGACGACCGATCTGCAAGTCGTTGGCACCTAAAGCTAATAACTCCTCGGCCAAGATCTCTTCCAACCCGTATAGGGTTTTGGCCACCATTTCAAATGTCTCGCTCATTTTAATTGAAAATTGAGAATTGAGAATTGAAAATTATTCCCAATTGCGTATTACGTTGTTTATTATTAATTATTCTCATTTCGCTCTCTGACATGCTTCGATCTCCTTCCAGCTACCCTCTTGATAATTTTCAATTCTCAATTTTCAATTGTGTAACCGTACTCCCTGCCGGTACATCCTCCGCTATCCAGACGTTACCACATATCGTAGCCCCTCTGCCAATCCGGATTTTACCGATTAAGGTGGAATTAGAATATACTGTCACATGATCTTCCAAGATAGGATGACGGGCTACGCCACGGATAGCGTTACCGTTCTCATCGGGGGGAAGTTTCTCTCCCGCCAAGCTGACGCCCTGAAAGATTCGGACGTAATTGCCGATCACGCTCGTCTCGCCGATCACCGTACCCGTCCCGTGGTCTATCGAGAAATGATGACCGATCTTCGCGCCCGGATGGATATCGATACCGGTCTCGGAATGTGCCATCTCCGTAATCATACGAGGAATATAAGGAACCCCGAGCTTATACAATTGATGGGCGATCCGGTAATTACCGATCGCCCGGAAACCGGGATAACAAAATATGACCTCACCTAGATTTTGAGCGGCGGGATCGCCATTGAAAGTCGCCTCCACATCCGTAGCCAGCAGACCGCGAATCTCCGGAAGCGTAGAGATGAAAGCCTCCGAAATAGCCTCTGCCTCAGCGGAGATCTTTTCTTCCGGGCAAGTCACGCAAGATGTATCCGCGAAACAAAGTCCCGCATAAACCTGCTTGGATAATAAAGAATGAAGAGTCTCAACATTTACGCCCGTATGAAAACGGATCGTCTGTTTACTGATACGGGCATTCCCATAATAACCGGGGAACAGGATCGCACGGCATAGATCGATGATCTCTTTCAGCACCTCGCCCGAGGGCAACGCCTCCTCATCCCTGTACGCATGGAACAATTGTTTATACGATGCCTCATCCGATAGCTTCTCCACCGTATCGCCCAATACGCTACTATGCCTCTGTATATCCATTATTTGCGGAATATTCTTTATAATGCGCAAAAATAGTATTTTATTTGAGAACACCTTCACGAAGAGGCATCAAAAATACAGCCAACGACTAATATTACGTTCTATAGCGCTAAATTCCACGCCAACCTTTATCAACTTACGCCCATCCGCCTGATAGAGTTACAAATAAATAATCTTCATATCGAATACTTTACCACATCCAATGCTCCACTTTCATCAAGAGCCAAGGCGACCAGAAAACGATCGGAAGGGTCTACGGCAATCCTCTTTATTGAACGATCAAAATTCAATCGTTTCTTTAATTGGCCGTCCCAAGAAAGAACCAGCAATGTGGATAAATTCGAAAAATCCGCAGAACCATCGTACAAGCAATATACATACTGATCCGTACCGAATATATCGATAAAGCATTTTGTCGTTCCAAGAACATCCACTTGGGTATCATTCTTCTTCAGTAAAGGCACGATAGGCTCCTTCCCATACGTAAAGCTCCTTTGATAAGTTCCCTTCAAATCGTAAAAATCAATTTGGTTGAAGAAACGCAAGGCAGCAACCACACTGTTTTGCCGCTCATTCACACAAAGATTAGGCAAATAAGCGACGTGCTTACAAGAACGATACGTTCTTGCTACTTTTGGTGGCTCCACCCAATAAATTCCCTCTTCCCGATTCGCATAGCAGAAAGGACCATAAACATTTTTCTCTACGATCGGAACCGCATAAACTTCTTTCGTGGTGACATTATAATGCGTAGAGGGAACAAGTTCGGGTATTAGTATATATTTCCGATCAAAACGCAAAGAATCCGCCAGCACCTGCATCTTATTAAATGTAAGTTGGTTATCCACGATCCAGAACTCATCCTTTCCGGCGGGTTCTTTTGTATTTGACTTCATAAACTCCGGATTAGAGAAATAAGTGGCACCATATCCTTTCAACGCAAACGCATGCAGGTGCGACAAATCATCTTTGTCGAATACTTGAATGATCGTATCACACCCACGAGCCAACAACACCAAATAAGACTCGGTAAGACCAATCCCATCATAGCATACACCAGAATCCCCTTTCATTAACAAATTTCCCTCCAGCCGTTTTTCTTCTCTTTCCGCATCGGAACAAGCGAGAAGAAACAAAGCGAAGAATACAATAATCCCATACAATACTCTCATGACCTTTCTATTTTAAATAAACATAAGATCGGATTATCGTCCTGTGTACGATTCTCCGCTATCCGTCTCAAATCCTCATAATGTATCTGATTACGCAACAGCACCGTCGAACTGATCTTCCCGATAAAATAATCTTTATACACTCCGCAAATACCGTAAAAGCCTGTCAACCCCGTAGCCCTTATGAAGTTGGGGAACGCATACGAGAATGCCTCTTTCCTATCCTTGTCATAAAATCCGAAGTAAGTTACCTTATCGCACATATAGGTCGCATGCAGGATCTGTTCGGTCTCCAGCAGCCCAAAAGAATTTACATAGCCGGAGCGAAACAGATCGCCAGAGAAATCTCTCCCGCCTCTCCCTTTCTCCTTGACATACTCGATAGGAGGCATACTTTTATCTCCGAAGCGAACTTTATAAGCAGGCTCCAACATCCCGTCCTTCACTTTCCACACTTCGGGGGTAAAGGGGAAATGCGCATACCAATCCCCAGCAAAGGCATGCAACGTCTTGCTCCCATTGATCGTATGGCCGGACGTGAAATAAGCCGGTCCCAACAATGCGTCTTGCTCTCCTTTCCTGTCCGTGGCTTTCAGATAGAAGTTTTCCCTTTGCGGTGTCGCAAATCCCAAAGGATAATACCAAATCCAATTCTCCTTATCCAAAGGGGCGCAGTCCACAAAATAATCAGCTACATCTTGCGTGGATATATATTGATAGGTATCCAGATCATAACGCAATAAGGCCGTCCCACCAAAATCCACCAATGTCAAGATTCGCTCTTTCTCATCCACGAAAAAGTGAGTTAGATAAAGATACTCTTCCGGCCCTTGTCCCCGCAAGCCTACACGAGTAATAAAATTTCCTTGATCACTGAATACAAAAAGCGCATTTATCTCATCACTTCTATCGAATACAAAAATACGATCGTCCACCCAGCAAACCCGGTAGAGATCTTTTAACAGCACGCTATCCTTCGTCTCCAAAGGAATGAATCTGCATTCCAAATGTTCCTGCAAGCCAACCGTACAATCGTTTCCGAAATCCACCACGTCCCACTCTTCCGATCGATTCTCGCATGCGATCAAAATGGAAGCCAGACTTATCATCACTAAATAATATAGTTTTCTCATGTTTTTCATATTAGATTCAGACCACTAATATACGTAACTTTTTGAAATACGCCAACTGCACAAGTTTTCCTAAGCGCACAATCGGAATTCACGAGAAGTACTACTTCCTTGGCCTATGAAGTATATCTCTTAGGGATACAGTGCTTATTTTCCACATAGTTATTGTACATTTTTCCAAATGCATTTAAAACCTCATTATCTGTTTCCCAAAACACGTACGTGTTTTCACAAATTCTCGTACATGTTTCCGGAAAAACACGTACATGTTTTTCCGGAAACATCATCAACTTTTTATCAATCTGATTATAAAGACATTATCAATACGTATATTTTAAATACTTACTGTATTTTTCACTATCAACAAAACACCTTATGGTTATGATTTTTGAAGCCCCAAGAAGGCTTTATTTACGAGCTTATCGACTTCCTTATACAGCCGTTGTATTTCCTTTGTATCCAATCCATTTTGTTCCCACTCCGTCTTATGAGCGTCGAATAAATCGAAAATCCGGTTCTCTACCGCACGAAGCTGTTGGATATAACCAGATTGGTCATCATTCCATAACAGTTGCCAATGCAAATACTTTTGGCCGTTGCCACGATGTATGGAGTAGACATTCTTCTGTAATTGAACGGAATACCAATCTAATAGGGCTGTTTTATAGGATGCGTCGTAAGTAACTAAAGCACTTTGCTCCTTTCCCATTTTCACCCAAAGAGGAATAGCGACAGAGGTAGGAGGATATCCCAAGGCAGTCCACATCGTTGTCAATTCCGGATTCATACCGGATTTTACGCCTTGGATTACGATAGAAGCCGTACTTTCTAGACGGGGGATGAAATCCTGCTCCACAAACCAGCCTGTACGATTGTTCGGACTTTGTCCCTTGTCCATCAAATCGATATCCAGCAAGCTATTATAAAAAGAGCGGGAAGCCTGCTGAAAGATACGCTGAGGAGTAAATCCTTCGTTCCGCATTTCCTTAAAGATCTTTTTCGCATTCTCATAACGTACATATCCTTTGCCTTCATCCGTACGCCCCTCGAAAGAGAAATTCGTATAAATCAAGTAACCTTCCGGCGCCAGATTCGGATCATTCGCGTCTTTCTTATAATATCGCTCATTATTCGTCTCATAATAAGCCGCACCACCATAAGCATCGATCACTCCGAAATTAGCCTCCACACGCATCGGGCGAGGCAAGGTATCCAAGAAATGCTCGAAATCCTGCACCGTCTTACAGACTCTCAAGGCTTTTCGCATCAAGTTTCCCTCTTGATCCATCTCCTTTATATCATCGTCTTTCAAGTTATAAGAAGCCGTATTCATGATAGAGAAGCCCGTCTCATTGCTTCCGGTCCACACGGCTCCCTCCGGATCATCGCTATTTACCAGCCCCAGAAAACGATAACCACCTTCGTCAAAATAACCGATATGGTTATACGGAGCGCCGGTATCCCGGTGTTTCCACATCAACGGACGGCCATCGGGAGTAGCCTTTCCAGTGATTATAATGGAGGTACAAGCCTTGTCAACCACCGGAAAACAAAGACATAGAACAAATAAAAGAAGTAGTTTTTTCATATCATTTATTGATTTAATAAGATTTCTTATGAGGAGCGCCAAATTCCTTACAGCTGACCTCGTCTATATCTACCGTCCAAATCTTCACGTTACGGACCGCCGGATCGCTATAACGGAAAGTCTTATCGGAATATTGCTTCATGATAATATCCAAGGCTTCCACCTTCTTGTCGAAATCCTCTTCGTAAGCGACCTTTCCCCAAGCGATCACGCTCTTCGAACGCATACGGTAGCTACAAGCTACCTCCGGATGCTGGAAAACCAAGGCATGGTCAATACTAAACGTAATACAGACTTTCGGATTACGTTCCAATATAGAGATGCTTCGTCCATCCTGCGCCGAGTGTAAATAAATCACGCCATCCTTATAACCGAAATTCATCGGCAATACATAAGGCGTTCCATCTGTATCCGCCATGCCAACGAAGCAAACATCGCTCTGGCGGATAATCGATTCGATCTGTTCCTTGTCCGTGTGTATAAGTGTCTTCATATTCCTTATGTTTAAATCTAACTTGATGCAAAATTAAAAAAATCATCTGTTTCTGCAACCCTTTATAACCCGCACTCGTCTATTAAGAAAAGAACCTAAAAAATTAAAGACGATGAAGACGAGAGTATCACTTTTTATATTCTGCATACAGATGATCGCGGTTTGCGGATTCGCAGCCGACAAACGTATCGATGGAAATGGGAACCCGGAAACCCGGGAGATAAAGATTAGCGATTACGACGAGATCACGTTCGTTGGCTCCGCTGATTTCGAGTATGAACAGTCGGATAAAGCGCCTTATCTATCCGTAACGATCGATGAGAACTTATTTGATTACCTCGTGACCGAAGTAGAAGGCGGTACGTTAAAGATCTATCCGAAATCTATCAAGAAAGGTTTTAATAATAACTCCTACGACTTGAGGCCGACCGTCTACAAGATAAAATCCAACTCCAAGGAACTAAAAGAGTTGAATACGGTAGGTTCCGGCAGTTTCATTATCAGCAAACCGACGAAAGTAAACCGGATGGAGATCAATATGGCCGGTAGTGGAAACGTTGAGTTGAGAGGCCCCGTAAAAGGTTACAAGCTTGAATGTAACATGGCCGGTAGCGGAAATATCATCGCCAAGGATATACAGCTGGACAACCTATCTTGCAGCCTCGCCAGCAGCGGGGAAATCGAGGTAATAGGAACCGTAGATCGTGCCTCATTCAATGTAGCGGGAAGTGGTGAGATTAAAGCCTTTGACTGCCAAGCACGTAAAGCAGAGTGTAATATCGCCAGCAGCGGCGAGATCAGCGTATATGCCACGCAAATCTTGGATGCCAATATCGTAGGTAGTGGTGAGATTCATTACAAAGGAGATCCGGAGATCAGTAAGTCTATCATGGGTTCCGGCTCGATCAACAAAGTCAAATAAACATTTAATACATACGAACGATGAAAACAAAATTAGTAGCGGTAATAGCCCTCATCTTTTGTGCCTTCATGGCAGAGGCTAGTAAAGTAGAAGGTAATGGGAATATTATTACGAAAGAGATATCGGTAGATAACTATAGCGAGATCGAACTGGGTGGAAATATCGAATATTCCGGCAATAATTTTTGGGGAAATAGAAGCAACAAGAAATTCCCGGTATTCAAATATACGCATGGACGAAGCGCTTCCTTGAAAATTACGATCGACGAGAATCTATTCCCACTCCTCTCGATCAAATCCAATAACGGACGGTTAGCTATCCGCATACAAGACGGGACCCGTATCAAACCGACCCAGTATGTAATCGAAGGAAGCTCGAAGACTCTGAAATACTTAAAGACTTCCGGCCCGATGGATTTTGAGGCGCAGAACGCTTTTTCCGAGGATCAACTGGAAATCAAGATTTCCGGCTCCAGCGACGTAAAGTTCCCACATAACGTGAAATTACGATTAGGTGAGTTCTCGGTATCCGGCTCCGGCGATCTGGTTTTTGAAGATTTGGACTGCAAGAATCTTACCAGCAAGGTTTCAGGCTCCGGAGACATCACCTTGAAAGGTAAGGCGGACGAGGCCCGCTATTCCGTATCGGGCAGTGGAGATATAAAAGCATACGACTTATCTGTCAATGATTTGAGTTGCTCGGTAAGCGGTAGCGGAGATGCCCGTGTTTATGCCAAAGATAACATGAACCTATCGGTTTCGGGCAGTGGAGACATCCGCTATAAAGGCCCGGCGAACGTGAATAAATCAAAGTCCGGCTCTGGATCCATTCAAGGCGCAAATTGATCGAACACACACATTTTTTTTAATACACACATTATCAAATTTAAAAAAGCTACTAGATGTGATATCCGGTAGCTTTTTCTTGCTATTTTTGTAACCAACTCTTTATTTATAGAGTCTAAATTAAAAAGTAGAATCATAAAAAACGATACTTATGAAAACAAAGGCTATCTTATTAATGGTATTTTTCCTAGGATGGGTCACTACCGGTTGGGCCGCAGATCATGTAAAAGGCGATGGTAAATTGACCTCGAAAAAGATTTCTGTCACCGATTATAACGAGATTAAGGTGGATGGCGTAATTGATTTCAATTACGAGCAATCCGATGATCCTTCCACCGTGGAGGTTACCGTAGACCAGAATCTTCATCCCTATGTCAATATCGAGGTGAAGGATCGTGTCTTAACCATCGCTTTCAAAGGAGCGAAGGTAGATCATTTCACGAAGTTTATCGTAAAGACGAATTCTAAATGGCTTGCCGCCGCAAAAGTTTCCGGAAATGCCAACTTCATGGTAAACAGTCCGCTTACCGGAGACGAGACCGTTATTAAGGCGAACGCCAATAGCTTGGTGCAACTGAAAGAGACAGTTACGGTCGGTAAACTGGATTTGAATGTATCCGGTAGCGCAAATATGGTTGTCAATCATCTGGAAGCCGACAAGATCGAATGTGATATCGATGGCTCTGGCTCTATAACGATCAAGAAAGGTAATGCGAAAGAAGGAGACTACAGTATCGTCAGCAGTGGTGATATACACGCTTTTGGGTTAGCGGTTCCTCAGCTAAGTTGCAAAGTAACAGGCAATGGCTTAGCGGAAGTACATGCTACCGATAATTTAAAGGCCAACGTAGTCGGTAAAGGAAATATCCGTTATAAAGGCCCGACAGCAGTTCAACAGAGAATAATCGGTAAAGGTACCGTAGAAGAAGTAAAAGAATGAAAACAAGAATTATATACCTATGTCTGCTGGTGATCTTTTCTACGACAGGTTGTATCAGTAAGAATGCTCGAAAAGGTATCAATGGGAACAAGAATATTGTTACCCGCACCATTCAAGTAGATGATTTCGAGGAAATACATCTAGGGTCCAATATCGAATCGGCGAAAAGCATCAATCCGTTCAACAAGAAGAACCGTGCGATATGTAATTACACCCAAACAGATGGCGCCTCCTCGTTGGAGATCAGCATGGACGAGAATTTGTTTGACTTATTGGATATAGAGAATAAGGATCACAAATTAATCATCAAGGCTAAATCCGGCAAGAAGATCTGTCCGACCCATCTGGTATTGAACACAAGTTCCAAGAACCTGAAGGAAGCGGGGATCAGTGGCAGCATCGACTTTATCGCCGATCAACCGCTACAACTGACAAATACGTCTTTTTATATCAGTGGCGTAGGCGACGTGAAATTAGCTGATTTATCTTGTGATACTTTCAAGGTAGCTATATCCGGAGTCGGCAATATTTACTTGAATGGAAACATCAAGAAAGGCAAATACTCCGTATCGGGTGTAGGGCACGTATATGCGTTCGATTGCCCCGTTGAGGATCTGGAATGCGAAGTTTCAGGTGTAGGAGGAATGGAAGTGAACGCTACCCAGAAATTAGACGCTAGCACTTCTGGTGTGGGAAGCGTTAAATATAAAGGCAATCCGGAGCATACGCAGAAATCCGCCTCCGGTGTCGGAAAAATCAAACAAGCAGATTAATCATCCCAAAAATCAATTAGATGAAAAAGATATCACTTTTATTCCTTATATGTGGCTTATTTCTAGTAAGCAGCTGTATCCCTACACAAACCATAAAAGGAGACGGCAATATCACCACGGAAAACATCCCGGTTTCCGAGTATGACTGTCTTGAGTTAGAGGGAGGAGGCATGGTCGTGAATTACACGCAATCCGACGCTCCTGAAGGTTTGGAAATAAAGACAGACCGGAATATCTTCGAGAAATATGAGTTTAATGTAGAGAACCATAAGCTTAAGATCCGTCCGAAAAAAGAATTCAGGAAACATACGAATTTCCGTCCGACCGAGTTCATGGTTACGGCCAACTCCCGCAATCTAAAGAAACTAGCGGCGGCAGGCAGTACCCATGTAAATATAAATTCCCCTCTACAAGCCGAGGAGTTCGAGGCAGGATTAGCCGGTAGCGGGATTATCCAATTCCACGACACGGCCTCTTTTACAAACCTAAAGATAGAGATCGCCGGTAGCGGAGATTTCGTTGGCCATAAAGTGTATTGTGAGGAATTAAACGGGGATATGGCCGGGTCTAACACGATCGTTCTAGGGGGAACCGTAGGCATAGCTGAATTCTCGATCGCCGGTAGCGGTACAGTACGTGCTTTCGATTGTACCATGGATGAGCTTGAGTGCAAGATTGCCGGTAGTGGAGACATAGAAGCCTTTGTCGTAAACAAAATCAAGGCAGAGATAGCCGGTAGCGGTTCCGTAAAATACAAAGGAGATCCCCAAGATATCCAAAAAAAAGTAATGGGCTCCGGTAAGATCGAGAAGGTGGAGTGATTCTTACAACCACCCCTCCTTTTTATACCATTCGATACTTTCTTCCAAGCCTTTACGTAAAGGATAGGCCGGGATAAAACCTAAATCATCTTGAAGAGGCGTGACATCGCAAATCCAGTTACGCTGCTTCAAGATGATGTATTTATCACTATTTAGCGTCATACTTTTCTTCAACAACTTACCGATCCATTCTGAACAGTGGCAAGCGATACGCACCAATCCCAGCGGTATACGGGCATGCAATACCCGCTTCTTTCCTAAGATATCTTGTATCATACGGGCAAAAGACTCATCCGTGTAGACATCTCCGTCGGCTACAAAATAATGCCGGTTCTCTATCTCCTCTTTCTCAAGGGAAAGGAAGGCCACGGTCGCTAAATCTTTTACATAGATAAACGTGATTCGCTGGGGAATAGCGCCTACGGCGAAATCGAGTCCCGACTTTACGCTTTGTATTTCCATGAAATAATCCTTCTCACCCGGCCCGTATACTCCTGTAGGCCGCAAGATCACGTAAGGAAAATAGGTTTGTTTACGGATGTAGTTCTCCGCCTCTAGCTTACTTTGGCCATAAGCCGTGTCCGGCCGCTGCGGATCGTCCAAGTGTATCGGGCGGAAAGTCTTCTCGTCGCCTCGCCCATAGCTGCTTAGGCTGCTCATCAAGAGGAATTTCTTCGGTTTGCAGCCGGCGGCGGCTAAAGCCTCGATAAATCGATGCGTATTCTCGGCGTTCACACGGAAAAAGTTTCGCTTATCCAATGTCTTCGTCAACCCGGCGTTATGGATCACATAATCCCATGCCCCATGCTCACGGGCAAAGTCTGAGAGTTGAGCCGTAAGCGCTTCCTGATCGCCATATTTCAAGTCGATGAAATGAATCCGCTTATCTTGCAGATGCGCTTTACTGCTACCCGCACGGATACCCGCCCACGTCTCATAGCCACGGCGAAGCGCCTCCTCTACCAAGAAACCGCCGATAAAACCACTCGCTCCGGTTATCAATATCTTCATATCCTTCATTTTTCTTTCATATAAAATGTATAATAATACCACAACAACCCGATCCAATTCAAGAACAGGATCGTCAGCATCCAAAGAATCTTTTGTTTCTTACTGATGAAAGGGTTTTGCGATACGGCCTTACATCCGAACAGGATTACGGCAATACCTACGATATAACCGATCTCCGGCAAGCTTATCCAGCAAATGATTTGTGGTATCATAAAAATAGAGTTATTCGTGAAAAAGAATTATTCGTGTTGGTGTTTCTTCAAGACTCGGTGCGGCAAGTCACCATGCCCCACCAACTCGATCGGACAAGCGTATTTCTCGCCCAACCATTCCTCAGAGACATTCGCTCCCGGGTGATAATGCAAAGTCTCGTTTACGCAAGCGATATTTTTCACCATCGTCAAAACCGTACCGATATCATGGGAAACCAAGATGATAGCGCTCTCTTTATTGATATCTTCCAAGAGCTGATAAAAACGAGACTCGAATCGTTTATCCACATACGAATTAGGCTCATCCAAGATCAATACCTGCGGACGGGAGACAATAGAACGCCCCAATAAGACCCGCTGCAACTGGCCGCCGGAAAGCTCACCGATGGCCCTGCCCGCCAACTCCTCCAATCCCATCTGTACGATCACCTCGTCTACACGCTCTCTCTGGGATCTATTGAATGGACGGAACAAAGGTTTCTCCGCGGATAAACCGGAAGAGATCACTTCCCGTACCGAGATCGGAAACTTCTTATCGATCTGGCTCATTTGGGGTAGATAACCGATCTTCAAGGAAGGAACCTCTACATTTTCATCGTAAAAACGAATCGTTCCGGAAATAGGAGGCAATAGACCTAGTATCACCTTTAAAAGCGTCGTTTTCCCGCCGCCATTCGGTCCGATAATTCCCAAGAAATCATTTTTCCACACATCCAGCGTTACGTTACGTAAGGCGATCTTATTACCGTATCCGGCGGTAACCTCTCTCAACTCAATCAGCTTGTCCATCGGCTAACGATTTTGCGATATGAATCATTTCCTTACTCCAATCGTAATCCAGCGGATTGATCGGGATCAGACGGCAACCTGTTTCTTTAGCGATCAACTCGGCGTTCTTCTGGTCAAACTCCCGCTGGATAAACACGACTTTCGCATTATGTTCCCGTGCGGTCTCGACCAGTTCCTTTAATTGTGCGGGAGACGGTTCTTTTCCGTCCATCTCGATGCAAAGCTGGGTCAAGCCATATTCGTTAGCCAAATAGGTCAGGGCCGGATGGTAAATAATAAATGTCTTATTGTCAAGAGAATGTAACAAACCGGAAACGGTCTTTTCCGTCTCTCCGATTTCTTTCGTCAGTTGTTCATAATTCGCTTGGTAATATTCCTTATTCTCCGGGTCCAAAGACACAAAGGCATCCAAAGTGTTCTTGGCGATCACCTTCGCTCCAGAGATAGAGCTCCACGTATGCGGATCGACGCCTCCGGGATGATGATGGTGGTGGTGATCATGTTCCTCTTCTTCCTCGGGGCTTTTAAGTAAATCAATTCCTTCGGACAGGTCAAAAACCTTGAGTCCCGGATTATTATTCCGGATATTATCCATCCAAGCCTGTTCGAACCCGATCGATCCGATCCTTAAATAGCCTTGGCTTTTACCCACCTGCACCATTTGCTGCGGTGTAGGATCATACGTCTCCGGACTTTGCCCTGCCGGAACCACACAATTAATCTTAAATTTATCTCCGGCTATCTTCTCCGCAAAATACCGTTGCGGCTCAATCGTCACGGAAACGATCCTCTCATCTGCCCGCTTATCGCCGCAGGCCATAAGTATCAAGACGAAAAGAGCTGATATCAATACCTTAAATTCTTTCATACCACATATATATTTTCGCAAAGGTAACGAATATCGGGTAATAAGGCAGCAAGGAGACGATTCAAAGTTATCAGGAAGCAGTCTGACAAAATCCCCGTATTACAACCGATAAGTAATAATACGGGGATTTTATAGGGAAAAAATAGGCTACTCTATTTTTACTCGGCCAGCCATTTATTCATCTGTGTAAGGATCCGCTCCTTCATATCCTCCGGCATATTGCCGATACGGGCACGATGGCTGCCTCGGGGCTGGATATAGATTTGCTCGTTCTTCTTGCCTTTGAAAGCGGGAACCATGGCCGCGCTCCACGGGTCGATCTCGCCATAGATGAAGATCATTTTCGGATCGTTGTCTTTCAAGAAGTTATAGATCTTGTGGTACAGAGCCGGACGGAAGTCTACTTTACCGACCAGTTCCTCGGGAAGCATGATACGGTTTAGGTATCCATGGGCGCTATCGATCGTAAGGTATTTCTTGAAAGGTTTTACGTCATAGCCATAATAACCGAGCTCACGGGCAGCTTGTACGAAGAAAGAGATATTCGGCTGGTTCTCGGCGAAATAATCAGGACCGCTGATTTCCATCAAATGATCGAAGAGCGCCTGATCGTCGGCAGACTTGGAAGGGATCGTACTTACCGAAGTTCCCCACTGCCAAAGAGCGAATGAATATTCCAGTACGCAATAATCCAATACCTCGGGCATCGGGATACGGAATGTCAGGTTTTTATTCTTACAATAGCTCTCCAATAAAGGAAGCATATCGGACTTACGCTTCAAGACTTCCAATTGAAAATCCTGTATCCTCTCGCGTTCCGCTTTCGTACCTACCTTACGTAAGAAAGGTTCGTGGCGGCCATCCTCTACACCTTTACATAACGGACCGACATAAGGAACGGAGAAATCCACGTCGTCCGGGAAAAAGGCACGGTAAAGCATTGTAGTCTGCCCCCCCTTACTGATACCGGTACTGATCCATTTTCCCGGATAGATCTGCTTGAATGTATTGCGGACGTTATGTAAATCGTACGCAGAGTTCTCGGCGGTCAGATAATCCCAGTTTTTAGGTTCCGGCGTCGACTCCAAGAAATAACGGTACTCCACGAATACTAAGTTCGCATTCAATAGTTTAGATAGTTCTTCTTGATATTTCGGATTGAGCGCATAAGCCGCTCCATATCCTTCGGTCACGATAATGGTAGGACGATCATAACCTACATGGCCTACGATAACCCGTTGCGTAAATGTTCCGGCGGCGGGGTCTTTCGGATCGACCTGCTGAGTAATACGTACTACATATTTCTCCGGATAATAATCGGATTGAAGTTTTTCAATGCCACTAATTCCTTTTAGAGCGGCAAGCTTCTCTTGTAAATCTCCGGGAGCGGCCATTACCGTCATCACCGACAGGAAGAAAAGAAGCAAGAAGTTAAATGTTCTTCTCATGGTAATTTAGTCTTTTAGATATTGTATTGTTCGTAATAATCCCTCATATTTGGCGCGTTTCACCGCCGAATGCGCAAAGATACGATTATAATCCTCACGGCTCAATGCCTTGAGGTCGTCTTTTTTAAGGGAGAGCAAAGAAGGGGTGGGATGAAAGGCTGCTACTGCCGTAGGCATAGCGAAGCGGTTCCAAGGACAAACGGCTTGGCAGGTGTCGCATCCATAGATACGGTTACCTAAAAGGACGGCTTGCTCAACAGGGATTTCTCCACGATGCTCGATCGTAAGATAAGAGATACATTTACGGGCATTCAAACGTTTCGGCCCTTCCAAGGCTCCGGTAGGACAAGCGTCCAAACAGCGGATGCAGGAACCGCAGTGATTCTTTTTGGGGGAATCATAGGTATCGACTACCAAAGTTGTCACGATCTCCCCAAGGAAAAAGAAAGAGCCTTTGCCCGGGATGATTAGATTCGTATTCTTTCCGATCCATCCCAAACCGGCTTTCCAAGCCCAATAACGCTCTAACAGAGGGGCGGAGTCCGTGAATACACGGGCCTCATTGTTGGAGGGATGATGCTCGGTTATCGCTTTCCATAATTGGCGAAGTTTATCCTTTACGACCCCGTGATAATCTTCTCCGTACGCATAATACGAGATATAAGGTTCCGCCGGATTCCGGAGAACTTTCGGATAATAATTCAAGGCTACTGAGATAACTGATTTGGCACCTTCCACCAAGCCATCCGGATTGAGACGGATTTCCCGATGATTCTCCATGTATTTCATTCCAGCATGGTAGCCTTCCGCGATCCATTGGTCAAAATAAGCCTCCTCGCTCCCGGCCTTCGCTACTTCAGCGATACCGCAAGCGGAGAAGCCTAATTCCATAGCTTTATCTTTTATAAACTGGGAGATACCCATTATTCAAAAACTTTAAACTCGTAGCCTTCCTTTAAGAGCCATTCGACAGCCCGGGGCATTGCCTCACGCATATTGCGCTCGGCTTTCAAGGAATCGTGGAAGACGATAACGGAACCATTACGGGTATAGTTCTTTACCACGTTGAAGACACCGTTCGGAGTCATATGAGGGCTATAGTCACGGGTGACCACGTCCCACATCACGATATGATAATGGCGGCGAAGCCATACTACCTGCGGAAAACGCATATGCCCATGAGGAGGCCGAAATAAATTGCTGGGAATATATTCGGCCGCCTTCTCCACATTCGCCAAATAATTCTTCGTCCAGAACTTGATGCCTTGGATATGATTGAACGTATGGTTACCGACACGGTGCCCACGATCTATCACCATCTGGAAGACCTCGGGATGCTTACGTACATTATCCCCTACCATAAAAAAGGTAGCCTTGATCCCATACGTATCCAATATATCTAAAACCCAAGGGGTAACCTCGGGAATCGGGCCGTCGTCGAAGGTGAGATACACACACTTCTTCTCTGCCGGTATTCGCCAAGTTACCCCCGGGAACAGTGCCCTGTAAAACCAAGGCGGTTGTTCTATAAACATACTTTGTTAGTCTTTTGCCACTGATCCGTACGCCATACGGTAATTATCAAATTCCTCTTGATAAGGCTTAGCGAACTCCGGATTGTATTGTTTGCTCACACGCAATACCTCTTGGAGAACCGCCAAGTTATGACCTAAATCACTCTCGACAGATGATAATTGCCCCGGACGCAAACGGAAATACCAGTTTATACTGCGCAACGCATTGTCCGCTATACCTTTATAAACCATCTCCGCCTTCTCCTTCTGGCCCAACTCGTAATACAGCTCACCTAAAGAAAGAGCGCTATAATCCAACGGAACATTCTCGGGAGGCAATACTTCCATCGCCTTATCCAATACGTTCAGTGCCTTCTCATTCTTACCTTCCGCAACCAAAGCGGCAGCCAGCTTGCTGAACAATGCGATACGATAGCTCTTGCACATTCGCATTACATTCTCATCCAAGTACACACCCGGCGTATTGACACCACCCCATTTGAACTTATTCATCACGTTGTCATACATCTTCTCCGTATTGATCGAACGAACAGTTCCCTGCGTCTCCATCGGAACGATCTGATAAGCCATACCGGTCTGCTGGAAGTACGGATCCAATTTCACGAACTGATCCGGGCTTACGGTAATCGCGTAATAGATCGGACGGTTCCAGTCATTCGTCTGCAACATATCCAAGATAATCAACTCTTGCTTACCCAAGACATCCTTGCCTTTCAAGTCAATCTTCATCTCTTTCTGCAAATACGGCAAGTTAACGGTATCGATCACGCCAGCAGCCATAACCGCGGCGGAATCTACCCCCATCGTCAATGTCTGCGCAGGAATATAATCTAATTCTTGATTGATACCCGGGATCTTCTTAAACTTCGGATCGTTACTACGAACGAAATCAAGAGCGGTCTTCAGATCGATCGACTTATCCGTCATCGGGAATACATAAGCGGCATCACGAGTACCTTGCACATAATCCTCCGGTTGCCAAGAGATTGGAAGCGGATCGGATTCGTATGCTTGCTTCTTCATTTGGTTGATATACCAGTCGGTTTGCAAATAGCTCGTATTACATACACGTACATCCGTACGGATACCTTCCACCTCCTGTGCGTACCACAACGGGAACGTGTCATTATCACCATTCGTAAATATGACAGCGTTCGGCTCGCAAGATTCCAAATAGTTCGCACCGAAATCACGGCAAACATAACGGTTCGAGCGATCATGGTCGTCCCAGTTCTGCGCACCCATCTGGATAGGAACCAACAAGCAGAGTACCGTAGCGACAGAACCCGCTATCACCGGAGATAACTTGCCATACTTCTGCAATCCTTTCGCCAAGGCCGCCACACCGAAACCGATCCATATACAGAACGCATAGAATGATCCGGCATACGCATAGTCTCGCTCACGAGGTTGATACGGCGTCTGGTTCAAGTAAAGCACGATCGCGATACCCGTCATAAAAAACAAGAAGAACGTGATCCAGAATCCCTGAATGCCCTTCTTTCCGGCATAAGCTTGGAATAGAAGCCCCAAGATACCCAACAGAAGCGGTAACATATAATATACGTTATGCCCCTTATTGTTGATAATATCGAACGGCATATCCTCTTGCGGGCCCACTAAAGCCTCATCAATAAACGGAATACCGGTTATCCAGTTACCATTCGAAACCTCACCGTTACCTTGTATATCGTTCTGCCGTCCGGAGAAGTTCCACATGAAATAACGCCAGTACATGAAATTCAGCTGATAAGCGAAGAAATAACGCAAATTCTCGGCAAATGTAGGTTTCATCACCGTCACCATCTCACCGCAACGGTTGAACTTCACCGGTGTACCTTTCACTTGTGCCCACTCCTTATAAGCAGCCACATGACGTCCGTCGCTACTATACATACGGGGGAAAAGCATACTCAACTCATCCACGTATTCGTATTCCGTATCGTAACGAGAGATATAATAATGATCCTTCTCGTTTTTATCTTTCTTAATGACACGGCTCCAAGTCGGCTCACCCTCTTTCGATACAGGTACACAAGTGCCGCCTTGGTTCTCACGCTTCACCTCAGAAACATAGGTCTGACCGTAGATCAACGGAGTCTTACCGTATTGCTCGCGAGCCAAATAAGTACGCAAGGTAAAGATATCTTGCGGAGCGTTTTGGTTCATAGGCGTATCGGCTGTCGCACGGATCAATGTCAAGGCATAGGATGAATAACCCACTACAATTACCATCAAGCAGACCAAGATCGTATTCAGCATCTTGATATTTACCTTCTTGCTCATGAACAAATAAGCCGTCAAGGCAGCCGTGAGGATCACGGCGATCACGTAACCACTACCGATAAACGGAATACCCAACAATACGATCGAGAGAATAAAGGATATCTTCATCCGCACCGGATGGATCTCGTCTTGCATCGTCTCCCAGATCGCCCAGATCAAGGAAGCCGCCAATATAATTACGAACGCATATACACCCGAGTTATACGGCATACCGAACGTATTGACAAACAACAGCTCGAAATAACCGCAAACCTCAACCAAGCCTTGTACGACACCATACATCATCAAGCCCACGATAGCGAACGACACCAATAAAGCGATCAGCGTCCCCTTCATCGTAGGATTCGGGAATTTCTTATAATAATATACCAGCACGATAGCCGGGATACACAATAAGTTCAGCAAATGGACACCGATACTCAGACCCATCAAATAAGCGATCAGCACGATCCAACGATCGGCATGCGGACGATCGGCGGCTTCTTCCCATTTCAGGATCAACCAGAATACCAAGGCGGTAAACAAGGAAGAATAAGCATATACCTCGCCCTCCACGGCGCTAAACCAGAATGTATCGCTAAACGTATAAGCCAAAGAACCTACCAAACCGCAACCCATGATCGTAATCATCTGTCCCAGAGACATCGTCTTATCGTCTTCCACGATAATCTTACGAGCCAAATGAGTAATACTCCAGAAAAGGAATAAGATCGTCAGGCCGCTAAAGAGGGCGGACATCGTATTGACCATTACCGCCACCTTGGAAGGGTCCGAGGCGAACTGCGTAAATAAATTGGCTGTTAACATGAAGAAAGGAGCTCCGGGCGGATGCCCTACTTCCAATTTGTATGCCGAAGAGATAAACTCACCACAATCCCAGAAACTGGCGGTGGGTTCCATTGTCATCAGATAAACGGTAGAAGCGATCAAAAAAACGACCCACCCCAACACGTTGTTGATTAGTTTGTACTTTCCCATACTTTGTATAAGTGTGATAATTAATTGTTTCTACTTGCATACCCACACGGGCAGTCGGCCGCAAAGGTAATCATTTACGTTTAATACCTAACGTTCCATTCCCCTATAAATTATATAGAATAGATTAGAATTATATTAAACAAACCTTATCACTCAAGTGTTAATAGAATAGTTGAGTATTAAAATTATAGGGAGATGAAAGAAAATTATGAACTAATTGATAATGAAGAACGCCACCAATATGAATTTCATATAGAGCGATACGTTCCCAGAATAGAGTATATAAAAAATAAGGATGGGGTAATTTATCTCACCCACACTGAGGTTCCCATGGAGCTTGGAGGTAAAGGAATTGGTAGCCAATTGGTGGAGAAAGTGCTCTTGGATATCGAGAAGAAAGACTTACGTCTCGTTCCGTTATGTCCGTTCGTAGCTGGATATATCCAGAAGCATCCGGATTGGAAACGCATCGTAATGAGTGGTATACATGTTTAATATTTATAACAAAATTATATGGGCAAGAAGATCGAATATACGAATGGTGAACTCACCATTATCTGGCAACCGGAGTTATGTCAACATGCCGGTATCTGTGTAAAGACTCTTCCCGGTGTCTATAAGCCGAAGGAGAGACCCTGGATACAGATAGAGAACGCGACAACCGCGGAATTAATTGCCCAAATCAAGCAATGTCCGTCTGGCGCGTTGACATACCGAATGAATAAAGAGGTGAAATGAGGCCCCCCCGCCTGTCTCATCTTGATAGAAAGGAGTATTCCGTATCGGATACTCCTTTTTTCGCCATAAGGACCTCTTTCTATGATTTTTTGCTAGTTTTGTGATCTAGATTCACTATCAATGAAACAAATATGATAAAAAGACATTCTATCTTAACGGCAATCCTGCTTTGTTTCGTCGCTTTCACACAAGTGATGGCACAAGAGATGCAGGAACCCGAACCGCTTCCGATCGACCCAAAGGTTCGATACGGGAAATTGAGTAACAGATTGACCTACTACATCCGTCACAACGATCAGCCCAAAGACCGGGCAGACTTTTACATCGCCCAAAACGTAGGCTCCATCTTAGAGGAAGAGAATCAACGAGGTTTGGCTCACTTCTTGGAACATATGGCTTTCGACGGCAGTAGGAACTTCCCGAATAACGGGATGGACGAATATATCGAGAGTGTAGGTATGCGCAGCGGGGAAAACTTCAACGCCTATACCTCCTTTGATGAGACCGTCTACATGATTACCAACGCCCCTGTCAACAAAAGCGGCGTGGTTGATTCTTGCTTATTGATCCTTCACGATTGGTCCGGGTTCCTAGCCTTGACCGACTCGGCTATCCAGAAAGAACGTGGGGTCATCCGTGAGGAATGGCGTACCCGACAGGATGCCCAGACTCGTCTATGGGAGCAGCAACTACCCAAGATGTACCCGGGAAGCCGTTACGCAAACCGGATGCCGATCGGTTCGATCGACGTGATCGAGAACTTCAAGCCGGACGAGTTGCGGGCTTACTACAAAAAATGGTATCGTCCGGACTTGCAAGCGATTATCGTCGTGGGAGACGTAAATGTAGATCAAGTGGAGGCAACGATCAAAAAGATGTTCGCCGATGTCCCTGCCCCGGTCAACCCGGCAAAACGGGAACAAGTATCGGTTCCCGACAATGATCTACCTCTGATCTCGATCGCCAAAGACAAGGAGGCATCCAATACGATCCTTTATATCTTCTATAAACACGATAAATTACCCAACGACTTGAATCGTACGATTGCCGGATTGGTAAAGGACTATATCCAGCAAATATGCGCGTCGATCATGGACGAGCGTTTCGATGATATCTTACATCAAGCGAATCCTCCGTTTATCTATGCCCAAGCCTACGACGATGATAATTTCATGATCGCGAAGAGCAAGGGAGCATGGACCGTAGCCGCTCTTGCCAAGGAAGGCGAGATCGATTCCACACTGACCACGCTTGTCAAAGAGACCCAACGGGTAAAACAATATGGCCTTACGCCATCCGAGTATGAACGGGCACGCATCAACGTGTTGAAACAATACGAGTCCGCTTACAACGAGCGGAATAACCAAAAAAACGACGCTTATGTTCGTGAATATGTGAATCATTTCACCAACGGCGGTTATATCCCGGGCATTGAGATGGAATACACGCTATTGAACCAGATCGCCCAGAATATCCCGGTAGAGCAAGTCAACCAATATATCCAAGATATGATCGGAGAGGATAATATCGTGATCGGGTTAACCGGACCGGATAAAGAAGGTATAAAATATCCGACCGAGGAGAACCTGCTCCGTACATTCCTCAAAGCACGACAGATGCCGGTAGAGCCTTATAAGGAAACTGTCTCCAACGAGCCTTTAGTCCCGACCTTGCCGACCCCGGGCCAGATCACGGAGACAAAGACCGGCCAGCACTTCGGAGCGACAGTATTTACCTTAAGCAATGGTATCAAGGTGGTATTGAAGCCTACCGAATTCAAGAAGGACGAGATCATCATGACCGCTACCAGCCCGGGAGGAAGCACTTTATTCGGCACGAAGGATATTGATAACTTAAAAGTTTTCAATGACGTGATCGAGATCGGTGGATTGGGTAATTTCTCCGCCACGGATCTAAGTAAGCGTCTGGCCGGAAAGAAGGTATCTTGCGCCCTATCGCTCAGTCAAGATAGTGAGAACGTGAACGGAATGGCCGCTCCTTCCGATTTGCGAACCTTATTCGAGTTAATTTACCTTAGCTTCACGGCTCCCCGCATGGACGAGGAGGCCTACGCATCTTTCGAGACACGGACAAAAGCGCAATTGCAGAATATGGAGTTAAATCCCATGGTCGCTTTCAGCGACTCTTTGTCTAAAGCGGTTTACGGAGATAATCCTCGTGCGTCACGTCTTCGTCCACAAGATTTCGAACATATCAGTTATCCTCGTATCATGGAGATGCGCAAGGAACGCTTCTCGGATGCTTCCGGTTTCGTATTCACGTTTGTAGGTAATATCCAGATCGATAGTATCCGTCCGTATATAGAGCAGTATTTAGCGACATTGCCATCTCAAGGAAAAATTGAGAAGGGAAATCCGGCGGAGGTTCCATCGATGCGTAAGGGAGACTATATGAATCGATTCAACCGCTCCATGGAAATCCCGAAAGTAACGGTAGCCAACCTCTATACCGGACAAATGGAGTACAATCTGGAGAATATCATCACCGCTACCGCATTGAAACAAGTTATGGACTTGGTATATTACGAGAAGGTACGCGAGAAAGAAGGAGGAACGTATGGCGTCGGTGTATCCGCTAGAATCTCACCTTTCCCGGAAGGAAGAACGACATTACAGATATTCTTCGATACGGACCCGGCTAAGTGGGAGCAGATGAACACAATTGTCCGCAATGAGTTGAAACGGCTTTCCGAGGTAGGCCCTCGTCAAGAAGATTTCAAGAAAACACAGGATAACCTGCTGAAACGTCATGCGGAAGTCTTGCAGGAGAACAGCTATTGGTTGAACGTATTGGATGATTATTATTATAAAGGATTTGATACCGATACGGATTATGAGTCGATTGTTAAGGCGCTGACTCCCGAGAAGATAAAGGCATTCGCCCAAAAGCTTTTGGGACAGGGTAACCGGGTAGAAGTTATCATGCAACCCTAGTTACTATTTTGAGGGGATGAGACGGGGCGTGCCCCGTCTCTACTTTGATTTCTTTAGTTTAAAATGATCGAATCCTTCCCCATAAACCCCGATTACGGCGCTTTGGGATACAAAGGCGGTCGGATCAATATCATTAATGATACGGAAAATCGTAGTGGATTGCCGTTTTTTAGCGAGCACGAACATCATCTTCTGTTCTTGCCCCGTATATAACCCGGTAGCATCGATCACCGTAACCCCTCGGTGCAACGCATTAATCTCCTTACCAATCTCTTGATACTTCTTCGAGATGATAAAGAATTGCACGGACTGGCGGGCACTGTTCACGATCTGATCCAGCACGAAACTACAAACATATAACGTTACGAAACCATATACCACTTTCTCCCAATCCTTTAGCACGAAATAACTGGAGGTGATAATAATCATATCGCAGATCATCATGACCCGTCCCAGCGTTATATCCCGGTATTTATTGATGATAGCGGCAATAATATCCGTTCCACCCGTACTACCGTTCGAGGAGAAAGCGATACCGATACCACTTCCGCAGAAGGAGGCTCCCAGCACACATGCCATAAACGGTTGATCTTGTAATAAATGCATCCCGGCTGTCAGCTCCTGGATAAGGGACAAGAAAAAAGTAAGCGTAAACACGGCGAAGATCGTCTTGATACTGAACTTAAAACCTAATATTTTCAAGGCAAGCATCAGCAAGACGGCATTAATGAGGAAGTAAGTGTACTGAACGGGAAATCCCGTAGCCCAGAAAACAATGGAAGCGATACCCGGCACTCCACCTGTCGTAATGTCATTCGGCAAAAGGAAAACGGTCCATCCGATACCGTAAAGGATCATCCCAAGAGCGATCATTAAATAGTCCCGTGTCTCCCGAAGCAGGACTTGTCTGGATAAGGAAGAAATTGATAAAGTAGATTTCATCTCATTTGTTTATTTTTAGCGGGCGCAAAGGTAATGAAAGTTATTGATAGGAAATGCTTCACCTTATATTTAGCCGGAAATATAATGGTTCACTTTCCCCTATTTACAGAGACGTAAGCAAAAGCCAAGGAATGTTAACTATTTATCAGTAATAACCCCTTTTATATAACATCACCTTTATTTAGAAAAGCTCTATAAACGAGAACATGAAGGAGAAAGCAGGCATTTATACGCCTTTTCCACACAAAAAGACCCGTTTTTCGATAAGAATACCCTCGTTAGATTACACATATAGTCCCGTTCACCCACGCCTGTACAGGCGTAAACCCACACATATAGTCACGATAGGCTACACATATGGTCATAATGGGCGATATGACTACCTTATAATGGGCATTGTTGCCCCCTAACGACTGGGCCATAAGGCATAAGATATGAGATAGGATGAATTTATTTCGCTAGAATAAAAGGCCGTTTTTCAACAAGTCACTAGCGGATAGACGATTGCTGTTTTTTTCTTTCGTTTTTAGGAGCGAGACGTACTTTGGCCCGAAATAATCGATTCTCAAGGACTTCAGTTTACAAATTGTCACATTGATATTCTAACCAGAACACGCATAAGCCCTTTCATCCAATTGTAGAGACGGGGCGTGCCCCGTCTCTACAACCAAGTATGTATGAGCTGCAAATATAGACTTACAATCTCACATTCTCCATTTCCTCACACTTCTCTTCCCGCAAGCGTTGAATATCCTTAAGCTGGCGGTCGAAAAACATGAGCAAGTCATTGATGAGCCGTCCGTTCTGGGATAAAAGCAAAACCCCATCCATCAATTGCGTTGACAGGTAGCGAACTTTCATATTACTTACATGTTGATCGGGACGCTGCAGATAAACGGCCATACATCTGTACAAAATTGGTGCTATTTGTATCCACGGCAGTTTTAGGCCTACCAACAGATTTTTCACGCTTTGTAACTGATGGTTCAGATAATCGAAATCATCCGCATCTCTCTCAAAACAGAAAGCTTCTTTCAAGCGTCGTGCCTCTTCCTTAAAAAATACATCACTCAACATTTCCATGTTCGAAACCGGAGCGTCTTGCTCTGAACCGACAGGTTCAGTTACGGGATAAATGTTTTCCACTTCCATAATATATTAGCATTAAGCAGGCGGAAAAAAGAACGGTCCCGCCTGACCCGTTGCTAAACACTTTACCAGAAAGCTGGAGGCACATTAATGCACTCCACGGGGGTACGGAACCGTCATATCGGATCGGTTACAGGCAAAAAAATGCCTGCAACCGAATAGAAGCAGGTATTCTACTCTGCTTTCTGGTTTTAAAATGTTTAGCATTGCAAATATACTTCTTTTTCCGGATATCCAACCTATAGAGGATAAATAATGTCTAGTAAGTAAAAAATCCGGAGCTGATACCTATACCCTAGAAGAGAAAAGTTTCTCTCGTCTATTTAAATTCTTGATGGGGCTAGGCAAGCATGAAAAATAAGATCTGTACTATACGGGAATTCAACGCTAAATCTACGATTAAAGAACAGATAGAAAGTCTTTAGGGGTCAATACTGTTATAGTTGAATTTACAAACCCTTTCACATCCCGCGTAATAATATAATCCGCCCCCGACATTTTTGCGGAGTAGTATTGAACGGCATCCTCCAAATCCGAGCTATTGGAATACAAAGCATTCATAAATATTCCATCGTCTATCGTTGATATCTCAACATAACCGCATATACGCTTCAAGACCTCAAGAAGTTCATCCCAAGAATAACCGTATTTATGAGCCGTATAATTCGCATTGATTAAGGTGAGAGCACTCATGACAATCTTTAGTTTATCCTCTATACAATATCTAAAGATAGTATCAGCATCCTCTTTGAAGCCTTCCCGCTGACATATCATGTCTAGCAACACATTGGTATCTACAAACACTCTCATCCGATTTGTTCCCTTTAAATGAATTTTGCGGATGCTATTGCTCCTTTTCCCATATCATCAGCAGGCACTTCTTTATGTGGCCCCTTCAAATGGAAGCTGTCTATAATTAAGTCAGTCGAAAACACATCGTTTTCCCCATCTTTTGCCCGTATAAGCTCCCGGGTCAACATTGTTTCTAACCACTTACTCAAAGCCTTTCCTTCCAATCTCATCTTGTTACTATATCTATGTAACAAAGAGTCATCTATATTTAAAGTGATTGTTGCCATATATATTTTTTCAAGTTATTGTAGCAAAGATAATTATTTTCCCATTCTATCCGCACATTTCTCCTTAAAAACACGATTATTTCGATACACGGGGAAATCACCAATTATGCATAAGAAGGATTAAGTATGCGTTGAGACTATAAATAGAGCCCCCTCACGCTATACTATCATGGAAATTGCGGAGGAGGCCGTTTCAGTCTAAAGAATCTTATAACTTGACAGAAATTTGTTCACCTTTGTACTCAATTACCTTTGCAGGCTTACCCTTATTATCCCATCCCGCAGGAGCATTCGGGCTTACGTAAATAATATTGAAAGTTCTCTCTGATAACATCCCGGGATAAGAGCCTTCACGACTACCGATTGTCAAAGTATTCGTCGCATCGCTATAATTAAAATCGATCTTCGAATAAGTTCCTTTCTGGTAATTATTGTTCGTACCTTCATCTTCATATAGATAGAAGGAGCCATCCTTTCCGGCATAAATATAGACATCTATCACTTCCGGTTTTTTCTCATTTACATAAGTGATCTCCGGACCATATAATAAGATACCACCTGACGGAGCAAATATCGGCATACGTTCGAATGGAGCCTCAACCTCCTGCTTTTGGCCACCTTTATAACGTTTACCCGTATATAGATCATACCAATCCGTTCCTTTCGGGAAATACACCTCACGGGAAGTCGCTTTATAGGTATATACCGGGGCGATCATCATAGAGGGGCCGAACATATATTGGGTAGAATTATCCCGGACAGCCAAGTCGGAGGCATAATCCATCACCAATGGACGCATAATCGTATAATCATCAAAATACGTCTTACCTGCCAACGAATAAATATAAGGCATCAAGCGGTAACGCAATTGATTATAATACAAGATCGTCTGATAGGCCGGATGATCTTCTGGGGCGATATTATAAATCTCACGCAATGGAAACTGTCCATGCGCACGGTACAAAGGGGTAAATGTGCCAAACTGATACCAACGGGCATTCAGTTCCCGCCATTCCTTCAAGTCGTCATTCTCAACACCGGTCTTGTCATAAATAAGCTGTCCTGTACGATAACGGTTCTCCACGCAGAAGCCACCGATATCCATTGTCCAATAAGGTATACCGGAGATTGAGAAGTTCAACCCCGCAGAAATCTGAGCTTTCAATTCCTCCCAACGAGTACCGATATCTCCGCTCCAAGAAGCGGTGGAATACCTTTGTAGGCCAGCGAATCCGGAACGAGTCAACAAAAATACGCGATCATCCGGATTTTCCTTCAATTGCCCCTCATAAATAGCCTGCGCATTCACCAACGCATACGTATTATAATATTGAGCTGAAGGGCCTAAAGCTGTCGGGCCGGTCAACGCCTTTTGGTAAGACATCGGTGTACAATCCTTAATATTCGGTTCGGAAGCGTCCATCCACCAAGCGTCCACTCCCAAACGATATAGGTTATCATTCATTTGTTTCCAGAATAACTTACGGGCACCGGGGGCATAAGCATCATAAAATGTAGCCACGAATCCAGGTGGAACAAAATCAAGGATGCTATCCTTAACCGCTTGCAGGTAAACCCATCCGTTAGCTGCCAATTCTTTATAATTCTTTGTGGTAGGATAAAATTTCGGCCAAACAGAGATCATGAAACGGGCATTCAAATCATGAATCGCATCAACCATACCTTTCGGATCAGAGAAACGTGCCGGATCAAACTCATGGCTTCCCCATGAATCAGTTTTCCAGTACTGCCAGTCCATGACAATATTATCCACACCCATTTTACGTTTTCGGAGCTCACGCAAGGCCGTCAATATCTCATCTTGCGTTTTATACCGTTCACGGCTTTGCCAAAAGCCCATCGCCCAAGCAGGCATGATCGGCGATTTACCGGTGACATACCGATAACCTGAGATTACCTCGTCCATCGAATCACCATGAATAAAATAATAATCTATATCATTTCCCATCTCCGACCACATAGACAATCGCCCTACTTCTTCTTCCGGACGAGGAGACAATACTTTCAACCCAATATAAGAGCCGGCTCCCTCACGCCATTCGATACGCACCGGGACTTTCTTTCCCGCTTGCAAATCGGCCGTGAATTTCACGCTATTAGGATTCCAAGAGGGCCGCCAACGTTCTTCTACCACCAGTTTATTATCCAAGAAGACTTTCGTATACGCTCCATAGAATAACTTAAAATGATAAACACCACTTTCTTTCGGTTCGATCTCACCTTCCCAAACGACCAAGCTGTTCCTGAAACGGAATCCTTCCGGGAATTTATCAAACGTCTCTCCCTTAAAATCAAACGTCTTCGGAAGAGGTTGGTGCGTAAACAGGGTCTCGTAATCAATTCTGGACTCTTGACGTTCCGCAAAGACCTCCAATCCATTATTTTTATAATAAGTAGCGGTCAAACCTCCCTCTTTCCCATTCTTATCGTACAACTTAAAGATATCCAAGTTCGAATAAGGGCGTGGATCACCGTACCGGGAATAAGAATAGTTATCGAATAAGACACCATAATTCTTGGAAGAAACCACGAAAGGCACCGATATCTTGGTATTATACTGATACAACTCCTCATTTTTCGATTTATAATTAAATTCATCCGACTGGTGCTGCCCCAATCCATAGAAAGCCTCGTCTTCCGGTGAATTAAATTGCTGGCGAGTCGTATAGCCTTTGCGACCTTCTACCTCTATCGGCGTAAACTGCCGTCCACCGTTACTTTCTCGCAATATTAGCTTACCCGACATATCATAGAATGTCACTTCTCCCGTAACAAGACTGACGGCCGCACGTAATTTGCCGGTATTCAGAAATACGGAATCCGAAGTCGATTCGACATTCCATTTTACCGGGGCCTTTACCGGAGCGACACGGACTAAGCTCTGCTTATCCTGAATCTTAGCCTCCGGGCTTGCCGTCACTTGAAGAACCTCATCATTCACAACCAACAAACGAACCGTTTTCGATTGGTTCAGCTCGCCTTCCGGCAAGCTGACCAATATACCATTCGCTATCTTTTTATATCCGGCCTGCGCCGAGAATGGTAAGACAGCCAATAGCCCATATAACAATAAATACTTACATCTCATATCCTCTAAATTTAAAGAATTAATAACCCGGATTTTGTGTTAATTTCGTATTTAACTCAAGCACAGAAGTAGGGATCGGGAAAACGGTTGTAAAACCGGTATTATCCACTACGTAATCGCCAGTGGCGACATTATGATGCACTCCCGCATAACGATCAGTCGTAGGTTCCGTATAAGTCCCGAAACGTATTTGATCCTGACGGCGCATCCCCTCATAAGAGAATTCCAACATGCGTTCATCCAAGATATCTTGCAAAGTCACGTTACTTTTCTGTCCGGCTTGTACACGGTCACGAATCTCATTCACTTCCGCATCACCGCTTTGTCCCATACGGACTTTCGCCTCAGCCGCCAATAACAAGGCATCTGCATACCTCCAGAACACCTTATCATTATTATGATTCAAATAAGAAGAAGTCGTATTATCCACCTCATATTTAGACATACGGGCTCCCGCAAATTTTAATATCTGGTTCGGTACATCCTCCTTAAAATCAACAACCACATCCATTGGGTTATAGCATAACTGAGCTCCATCGCCTAAACCCGCATCTATCGGCTTGCCATCCACGAACACCGGTCCATAAAAGAACGTCATATCCATACGGGGATCTTGTTCATCCGTACCGTACTTGAAAACTTTCATCTGTTCTACGGTAGCGCAGGCACCATTCCAACCTTGCAAGCCATAAGCGGATGCGTGGGCCGCATATAATGTACGAGTCGGATTATAATCGCTCACTTTATAGGTAGTACCATCACTCGGTTGAGTCCAGATATTTTCTACCGAACTATCGTTTGTCTTGGAAAAATTCTGGGAGAAGTTGGGTTGTAGACTATATCCCTCCTTCTCTATCTGTTTCTGACAATAAAGAACCGTCTCCCAAGCGTCACGAGTCGTACCATCCAACGCGATCTTAATATTTTTGCCCGCTTGGTTTACATACGGCGCAACTTTAGCGATACCACCCACCAAAGAACCATCATTCCAATCATCTTTTGACAAGATAGGACTATTAATAGCGACTTTCGCCATCGCCATATACCCCACAGCCTTGGTCACCCGGCCATAATACTTGCCCATATTCTGGCATTTTCCACTGGGCAAATGGGGAATGCAATCCGTCAACTCATCCACAATAAACTGATAGACCTCGCTTCTCGAAGATTGATTCACATCCGCCATCACAGTCTTCGAAGAAGTAACCAGAGGTACACGACCGAATAAATCGACCAAATGATAATACAGAATCGCACGCACGGCACGAGCCTCATATTGATAATCTTGCAGATAGCTCTCCCCACCCGCTTGAATGAAGGTCTCCAGATTATCGATCGAGGTATTACAGTTACCGATAATCGTATATAGCGCATTCCAAGTACTCTTTATCGTAGCGTTACCCGGACCATAATTATGCAAAAACAAGGATTGCCATTTACCTCCATCTACCCAGTCGCCTTGTCTTCCCGGCAATATCCAAGCATCGGAAGAAAACTCTTGTAAAGTATGCACATTATCCGTACTTCCATATAACCGATTCCCAAATGAGGTATAAATCGTAGCGATCGTATTTACATACACCAATTTCTCACTTTTATAAGCTTCTTCTTCCGGTATCTTACTCTTGGGATCCTCATCCAAAAATCCGGAACAAGCGGAGAATAAACCACCTAAAATCAGCATGGAGCTCACCAATACTTTTTTCATGACAATACGTATTAAAAGATTAACAATTAGAATTTAACACCCAGTGAGAGTGAATAAGTACGGCTCAACGGATAAATCAATTTATCATCCACACCCAACGTACCCGAAACAGAAGATTTAGACGCCACATTCGCCGAGTTGATAAGCGGCGTCATACCAGAATAACCTGTGATGGTCGCGACATTGTTAACAGAGAACGCCAAACGCAAGGATTTTAAATACTTCTCAATCTTCAGTTTCTTGACGGGAATATTATAACCTAACGTAATATACTCGATATTAACATAGTTACCATTTTCCAGATAATAATCAGAAATCTTGATGTCGTATATCCGCTTATCCAACGCCCCATCCAATATATTATAGGTTGGATACAATGATAAATTATTAAACGTCAAACTTGTACCATTATAGATTTTATGCCCGAACGCCCCATTTAATTGAACCGCCAGATCAAAATCTTTATATCGCATATTAACAAAGCCACCCATATATACCTTTGGTAACGCTTGACCCGCTATATAACGGTCACCGCTATCCGATAAGTCCACTTTGCCATCGCCATCCAGATCCGCGATATCATAAACAAACTTACCATCTTCCTTCTCTACCAATCCGTTGCAATGAGGAATATAGAATACGCCTAAGGGTTGTCCCTCCGTCAAGTAAGTAACACCCGCATACTGGGTTAAGCTAGGAGCGTTCACCGCCGATACTTGGATATATTTACTAGTCGTAAACTCTGACCCCATATATGTACCACTTAATGATTTAAGCTTATTCTTCTGGAAAGACAGATTCGTACCCACGGTTAATGAGAAATCTTTTTTCTTGATGATATCGCCGCTGATCGCTACCTCAAAGCCGTTATTGGTCATTTCTCCTAAGTTCGCAAGCATAGACGTATATACGAACGGAGGAACCGGAACGGTATAAGTGTACAACATATCTTTCGTAGTAGACGCATAATAATCCATTGTCAAGCGAAGACGGGATTGGAACATCGCTAAATCCACGCCCACATCAAACGTATACTTCTTTTCCCAACGCAAATCCGGATTTGGATTTGAATCGATATAGAAAGTAGTCGTAGCCGATCCATCCACCAAGGTCGTTCCATTCGGAGCCATCAAGGAGAGGGATTGATACGGATCGATCGCATCTTGATTACCGGTCACGCCATATCCGGCTCTCACTTTCAAGTTATCGATAAAAGTCAAGGACTTCATAAAAGCCTCGTTCGAGGCGATCCAAGCGACAGAAGCCGACGGGAAGAATCCCCATTTATTACCATAACCTAATTTAGAAGAACCGTCGCGACGGACATTCGCCGTAACTACGTAACGGCTATCATACATATAATTAAAGCGTGCCATATAAGATAATAAAGCGAAACGGGTAGCATTAGAGGTAGCGTCACCCCAACTTATGTTAGCACCGGCTTTCAAGTTATTATAGGTAAAATAATTCGTCTCGTAACCGCTGGTTTTCGTGGAAGACTCGAACAAAGACTGTGTCTGCGCCTCCAATAAAGCCAAAGCGTTAATGCTATGCCGTCCGAATTCCCTTGCGTAATTCAATTGGAGATTTCCCATCAAGTCATTTCGTTCCGCATATTTCAAATAGGCCTGTCCATTCCCGTTCATCGAACCCTGTTGGATATCATTCGGGATATAACGCCGGTCATTCAAGCTATAGTAAGTATACGAACCGAATCCCGTCAAGTTCAATCCCTTGATGATCTCCACGTTTACACGTCCGTTCACGTTCACATGAGAGGCTATTTTCTTATTTGTGATCTCCAACATACCTAAGGGGTTATATACCTCGATCGCGGTCTTATCCTCATCCCAGATACCCGTTTCCGGATTCTTATAGTTCGGATACGTAGGATTGTAAGCTGCCGCCGAATAAATCGTACGGTACATATCAAATTGATGATCGCCTTCCCTACGTGATCCAAACATGCCTAAATCAAACTTCACCCGTTTCTGGAAAGCATACTGGCTTGCGTCCACTTTGGCCGTATAACTATTGGAAGAAGAATTCTTCAACAAACCCGGACGGCGGATCACACCGAGAGAGGCCCTTAGATTGGAATTATCATTACCGCTCGTAAATGAGAGATTATGGGTCTGGGTAAGACTGGCAGAACGTTCCACCTCCTCAAACCAATTCGTACTCGCTCCCATATCATTCGTACTCAATCCCATAGCCACCGCACCGGCACGCCATTCATCGGCCGTTAACATTCCCAAGTTCTTATAAACCTTATTAACACCGAATAAACCATTATATTCAATTTGAGCGAAACCGGCTCTACCCTTGGCAGTCGTAACGACAATTACCCCGGACGCACCCCGTGAACCATACTGAGCCGTCTCCGAAGCATCTTTCAAGATAGTCAAAGACTCTATATCGGAAGGAGAGATGGCGTTCAACATACTTAAATCTCCAAATACCCCATCGATGATAACCAACGGATCATTGCCTCCGGATAGAGAGGTAGTACCCCGGATACGGATATTCATATCACTCGTAGGGTCTCCACCTACATTACTGATAACAACACCAGCGACCTTACCCTTTACCGCATCCAAAGGCTCCGTAACGACACCCGAGTTCATATCCTCTTTCTTTACTTTCTCCACAGCACCAGATACGGAACGCTTGTTTCCTATGGCGTAACCCACAACAACAACATCATCCAGCCTTTGAACGTCTTCATCCAATGCAACATTAACCACCGAAAGATTCCCTATACTCACCTTCTTACTTACATAGCCAATATAAGAGAAGACTAATGCCGCTTTTCCATTTTGTACTTCCAGCACATAATTCCCGTTAAAGTCGGTTATCGTCCCGTTTTGGGTACCTTCCTCCAGCACGCTGACACCGATCATCGGTTCTCCTTGGGCATCTTTTACAACCCCGCTAATTTTCTTATTTTGTTGCTTTATTACCGCATGGATCTCTTTGTTCGCCTTCGCTTTGTAGATTATAATATGCTCATCTTTTATCTCATACGTCAATCCCTGTTTTCTCAGAACCTTATTCAAGACATTCTCGAGTGGCTCTTTGCTGACATCAACAGACAAAACCTCTTTCAAATTGACTTCACTACTTTTATAGATAATAGAATAACCAGATTGTTTTTCCAACTCACGGAACACTTGTTCTAAAGTAGTCTGATTCAGAGATAAATCAAGAACAACCGGAGACTCTGTGGCAGCTAATATATTACTCGTATTTAGTATTAAAAATAACATGCCGATTGCCATAACACGAACTATAAAGTATGGAACACCATACTTTACACGAATTCCTGTGTCTTTCTTCATGATAGATAAATTTAAATATTAACAATAACTAGAGGTCATTTCAAATAGCTTGGCTCCTACACTCTTTTCCAGATTTCACTTCATAGGCAAATGAATTTAAGTATTAAACGTTCTTGACTAGCTTGATTTTTCCATCCTTCTGAATATATGTCCATGAGCGTTGGTAAGATAACTTTTTAAGAATATCATCCAAACTCACGTGTTTCCGGAAACTTGCGACATATTTATCATACTTTATCGACTCGGAGTCTATCTCGATCCTCACGTTGAACCGCCTTTCCAATATGGTAGAGATTTCTGCCAACGTCTGATCCTTAAACACCAGAATACCGTCCTTCCAGCACGTATAATCTTCCGCATCCACCTCATGGCAATAGAGTTTACCTGTATGGCTATCTTTAATTACCTGCTGATTAGGAGATAATATCATATTCTCCTTGCCATGATCCGTCAATACTTGCACGGAACCTCTTTCCAAGGTCAACACGGCTTGGCGATCAGTATCATAAGCCTTGAAACTAAAACGGGTACCCAATACTTTCGCCGAGAATTGCTTCGTATGTACGATGAACGGGCTCTCCATCTTCTTCCTGACATCAAAGAATCCTTCACCCTGTAAGCACACTTCACGGTTATCGGAAAATTCGGCCGGATATGTCAAGCTAGATCCTCCATTCAACGTAACTTGAGTACCATCAGAAAGGGTGAGATGCGTGATAGCACCCTCCGGAACTTCCACGACAATAGGCGCTTGAGCCGTTAAGAGCTGCCGACTATTGATGATTCCGATAGAAACGATTACAGAAGAAAGAATCAAGATTGCGATAGAAGCGGCCACCGGCCAATAACGGAATAGACGGGTTCTTCTAGTTGCCATCAGATTATAACGACGTCCCAACTTCTCTTCCACCCGTTTGAAAACAGCCTCTTTTCCCTCCTCCGCTTCTTGAACGGATAAAGTGTGTTTCGCTTTTATCGCATTTAAAAGCTGTAAAATCAGCTTTATCTCTTTTTCTTGATTCTTTTGATTATCCACAATCATACACTTTTTACTTGTAGGAGCCACCTACATTTGATTAATGATTCTATAAATAAAGAGTATGGAAGTCTTTTTTACCTATAAAGGGTATCACGAGTTTAACATTCATTAAAACAACAGATGAATTCTCCTTTTAACGACATTGTAATATCGGCTCACCGCATCCAACATTTTCCGGATTGCGATATTCATTTGTTGCTCCACGGTTCCTTCCGTTATTGACAAGGCTTGAGCGATCTCTTTATGCTTCATTCGCTCTTCACGAGCCAATAAGAAGATTAATTTGCAGCGTTCGGGGAGTTCGGAAAGGGCTTTATTATATACCTCTGTCATCTCGGCGTCAAGCAGATCACTATCTACCTCATTCGTATCTATATACAAATCTATCGGTAGCTCATCAATGGATATGTTTTGGCGTTGATGCTCTTTCTGTTTCAAGTAATGGAAAGATTCGTTTCTACTGATGATAAATAACCAAGCGTTCAGGTCTTCTATATCAATCAATTCTTCCCTTCTTTTCCATAGGATACAGAATACCTCGGATACGACTTCCTCACGATCTTCCTTATTTGGCAGAAAATATCCCACAAAACGATTGACCGTGGCATATTGTATGTCAAACAACTCACGAAAAGAGGCATAATCTCCTTTCGCGACACGAGACAGTAGAGTTTTTAATATGAATTCGTTTTTCATTACGATTAGTCAAATCCATTGTCTTTCATAACAGATGGACTCATCTCTCTCCTTTTGTGGCAAAAGTAATAAAAAACTTATAAACAAAAAGCCTTATCAAATATTTAGCTTCTTCTTAATAAGAGGGAAGCACTTATATATGATAAGGCCTATAAAAGATACAAGACTTACTAACTATAAGCTATGCTGGAACATCCAAGCCAGATAATCCGGTTCGGCGAAAGCGTTATCCCAACTGTTATGGTCTACACCGGGAAATTCCTTATAACGGACATCAGCTCCTGCTTTCTTCAATGCCTCATTAGCGTCACGGGAGAATTGTACATCGACTACGCTATCGGAGCCGCCATGATAAATACTGAAAGCCGTCTTGCCCTTAAAGTTTGCCAAACGTTGCAAATTCGCTCCACCACAGATCGGGGTGGCAGCGGCAAACAGGTTCGGGTAACGCATCACGATATCGAACGTGCCCATACCTCCCATCGATAGGCCGGTTACGTAAATGCGTTTCGTATCGACCTTACCTTCCGCTATATAACTATCCAATAATTCCTTGACTGCGGCCATTGATTGCGTGGCCGGGGCATTCAACGGATAAAAACGCTTCCCTTCTTTTCCGGCGTTCAATCCCTTATATTCAGACCAAGTCTTCTCTGCCGGGCATTGAGGCGCTATGATGATAGCCGGATATTTGGTTTGATTCTCGAAAGAAGCGAACATATCGCCACCATGTACTAATTGGGCCTCATTATCCGACCCTCGTTCGCCCGCTCCGTGCAGGAACAGGATTACTGGGTATTTCTGCGCCGGATTATAATCTCGGGGATACAGAACCCGATAATTCAATTGATAACCATCACGAGCCGTAAACTGCTTTTTCAAAAAACTAGCCTTATCACCAGCATATCCAGCAATGGAGAGAAGAAGGCAAAGAGACAAAAAAAAGATACTTCTAAGTGTTTTCATACAACATTATATTTAAGTTATTAATAAATCACACATTATTATTTAGTTGTAGAGACGGGGCGTGCCCCGTCTCATCCCAGTAAAACAGTAACTTTAAGATACCATCAGACGGTGGAAGACGGGGCACGCCCCGTCTCTACAACTAAGGAGATTATATATAGAAACAATCACTTGCCCAGTTTAGGGGATTGTTTTCAATGTAATCTGCTATACGATTCATTTCAGCATGATCACGAATAATGTGATCATGGAAACGTGGTTGCCATGCAAAAATACGATTATTTTGATGTGCATATACCGTGACAGCAGATTTAATGCCTCCAATCCCTATCGACAGCAATCCTTTATTCCCCAATGGTACTAACGCCTCATCTCCCGCCACAAAGACCACGGCATGTACATGATTAGGCATCACAACAAATAGAGGGATTTCAAGGTATGGATAATGGTTATTTGCATGCTCTAAATTATCATGAGTGAAGTGACCTAATGGATTCAGCGACATTTGCCCGCCAAGTACACAACCAAAATAACATTGTTTATGTGCTGTACAGATCGTGATAAAATAAATACCTCCATTGTAATCGTGCCAAGTGGCACGGGCAGATTCGATACGGAAACGATTTTGATATAGGTTTGCCATAGTTATGTGTCTTAGTTAATTGTTCTTTATAGGTACAAATATAGCATATATTCTGAAGCGAAAGAATATAATAAAAAATATCTAGTTGTAGAGACGGGGTGTGCCCCGTCTCTTTCCAACAAAATGGTATTCTAAATTACTATCAGCCTGTGTAAGACGGGGCACGCCCCGTCTCTACAACTGGATGATTGGTTTTGTCGCTTCTGATACACCGTTCTCGTTGAATGCCTCGATGGTGAAATAATAAGGCTGGTCGGTGGACAGACTCTTTAATAGTAATTCATTCTTTCCGTATAGGAGCCATGAATTGTATAGTTTATCGGGAGCGATACCCCAACGGATGTTGTAGCCTTGGCTGTTCTTGGCTGCGTCCCAAGTAATCATCGCGTCACGGCGGTCCGCTTGGCGAACGACCTTGAAGTTCTTCACCGTCGCAGGCTTCTTGCCCTCACCGATACCGAACACACGCAAGTCCGAGATCGCCAGATGAGGCGTCGGGACCTCTATATTCTTATAACGGACATAACGGACACGAGCCGGATTATCCACTTGTACGTAATCATTCGGGACATCCTTATAATTATTCCGGCGATCCACCAACGTTACCCAATCCTGCCCGTCCAAAGAGCCTTCCACCGCATAACGGTGGCGTAAACCGGGAATACGTCCATACATATTCGATTGATGATCGTGATAATTCACTTGCACGGCATATACCATAGCGGGAGCCTCCAGATCGATCTCTACCCATTCGGTATCTCCATTCGTGCGAGCCATCCAGAATGTCTTACATTCCTCATCCGTCAAGTTGGCCGGAAGGAAATTGGCGGAGGTCTTGGGACGGTTCGATTCCGTGAATCCTTGCGCGGCGGGAGCGGAACCCTCCGCATACGAGGAAGCTTTCACCGGCTTTTTATAAGAAAGCAACATCCACCCCGTAAACTCTCCTTTCTTTCCCGGCTCGGCGGGAGCGTAATGCGGATAATCACCGAAGTTATTATCACAATACATAATGCCCTCCTTATCGAAGAAAGTAGGATACATGCAGAGGCGACGCTCCCAATTCACCGTAGCCGAGAGAGACATAGAGGCGAAATGCCAATAATTACCTCCCGGCCCCACCAAGGTACTTCCGTGTCCGGCACCATTCATGAAACCACCGGGCTTATAGCTTACCGGGTTATGCGATTGATACTTATACGGACCTAATGGGGAGTCCGCCACATAAACACCATCGGCATATACGTTGAATTCCGTACCGGGGGCGGCATACTGCATATAATATTTACCGTCGTGCTTGGTCAGCCAAGCCCCTTCCATATAGCCTCCCAATACCGTATCGGTATGGTTCTCGCCAAAACGTTCCCAGCCATGCTTCGGCATATCCAAGCCGAAAAGCTCGACCGTCTCACCCTCGATCAAGAAACGGTCATCCTTATTCAGTTTCTTGCCCCGAAGCGGATAAACATTGGAAGAGCCCCAGAATAAATAAGCTTGCCCGTCATCATCGATGAATAAATCCGGGTCTTGTAGGTCGTGGAGTATAGCAGGAGTAGCGTTCCAATTACCGGATTTCGGATCATCGGTATAAAGAACGCTCATGGAGCCGGACGGATCACCCATCACATAAAGCACGGAATCCTTATAATTATGAGCGGCGGGAGCGTTGGAACCCTGAGGATACCAGTTTTTACCGGGAGTGATAAAATCCCAGTTCAATAAGTCTGTCGAATGCCAGTAGCCATGCGAGCGGGTTACGAACATATAATACTCGCCCCGGAACTCCACCACGGCGGGATCGGCCCCCGAACGGTACGACAGGTTGTTCGACGAGTTATAAATCATATACGTATAATCCACATTAAGCGGATTACAATACGTATTCGCCCGCATGGATTGAGCGGTGGCGGAACCTCCGGAAGCAGCCAAGAACAGAGCCGAAAAGATATATTTTGATAATAGTTTCATGTTGATATGTATTAATTTTTACCGCAGAGAGAAAGAAGACTGATTCGCCTCGTCGGCAGAATTCAAGCCTACCCAAACCGTGAAATCACCCGGCTCGGCTTTCTTCTGCATATCGATACCATAGAAAGCCAGCAAAGCTTCGTCAATCGTGAAAGAGACTTGCTTCTTCTCGCCCGCTTTCAAAGTCACCTTCTCGAAACCTTTCAGCTCTTTAACCGGACGGGTCACGCTACCCGCCAAGTCGCGGATATACATCTGGATGACCGTCTCGCCATCCACCTTACCCGTATTCTCTACCTCAGCCGTTACCGTGATCTTACCCCCTTTCGTGAAAGAGTTCTGATCCAGCTTCATAGAGTTCACGGCGAAAGTCGTATAGCTCAAGCCATAACCGAACGGATACAACGGTGTGTTAGGCACATCCATATATCTGGATTTATAATCCGTATCCGGAGCTTCCGGAGGAACCGGGCGGCCTGTCGGTTTCTGATTGTAATACAGAGGCAATTGACCTACCGTACGAGGGAAAGACATCGTCAAGCGAGCGGACGGATTATAATCGCCACTGATCACATCAGCCATACCATGACCCGCCATCGTTCCCAGATACCAAGCCTCCAAGATACCGTCGACATGCTGATCCTCCCAAGAAAGATCCAAAGGACGTCCGTTCACCAAGATCAAACCTAGAGGTTTACCCGTCTTTTTCAATTCTTTCAACAAGGCTTGTTGAGCGCCCGGCAATTTCAAGTCCGTACGGCAAGCGGCCTCACCACTCCAGTTGAAATCCTCGCCCATAGCCGCCAATACGATATCCGCACGGCGAGCCGTAGCGATCGCCTCAGCGAATTTAGATGAATCATCAGTCAAGAGATCACATCCCTCGGCATAAATGAACTTCACGTTCGTACCGGCATATTTCTCGGTCAGGCCCTCGAACAAAGAGATACTCTCCTCACGCTCACCCCGGCCGGCCCACTCGCCATTCTGGTTGATCTTATCTTTTACCATCGGGCCGATCAAGGCTACCGTAATATGCTTATCCTTCGAGATCGGAAAGAAGTTATTATCATTCTTCAAAAGGACGATCGAGCGAGCGGAAGTCTCACGAGCCTCTTGCAAGAACTCCGGCTTCATGATCGTATTCTTCTCACGCTCATTGTCCAAGTAACGATACGGATCATCGAACAAGCCCAAGAGGAACTTCATCTCCAAGATGCTCGCCACGGCACGGTCGATATTCTCTTCCGAGACTTTACCCTCTTTCACGGATTGTACAAGATATTGGCTGTAGATGCCACCCGTCATATCCATATCGATACCGGCGTTCGCAGCCAGTTCCCCAGCCTCCTTGTCATTTCGCACGATACTATGGGCTACCATCTCATTGATACCGGTATAATCGGTAACCACGAAACCATTGAAGCCCCAGTCCTCACGTAACAAATCGGTCATCAACCATTTATTACCCGTGCTGGGCACTCCGTTGATCTCATTGAAGGAGGCCATGAACGTAGCGACTCCCGCTTCCTTAGCCGCTAAATAAGGCGGCATATAATAATTCATCAATGTATTTTGCGACAACTCGGACGTATTATAATCACGTCCGGCCTCAGCGGCCCCATAAGCGGCAAAGTGCTTGCAACAAGCCAAGACCGTATTCACGTCGGCCAACGAACGCCAATCGTTTCCTCCTTGGAAACCCTCGACACGGGCCTTCGCGATCAAGCTTCCCAAATACGGGTCCTCACCGGCACCTTCCATTACACGTCCCCAACGGGCATCCCGGGAGATATCCACCATCGGGGCGAACGTCCAAGCGATACCGGAAGCGCTCGCCTCATCCGCCGCGATCGCCGCGCTTTTACGCATCCGCTCCAAATCCCAAGAGCAGGATTCCGCCAACGGCATCGGGAAAATCGTACGATAGCCGTGCACGACATCATAACCAAACAATACGGGTATCTTCAAACGGCTCTCGGACAGAGCCATCTCTTGCATTTTACGTACGCCATCTACCGTATATACATTAAACAAGCTTCCTACAAGACCTTGTTTCAGCAAAGTCTCATAATCCCCCGTCATAACCGGGCCGGTTACATCCCAGTTACAGGAGTATTGGGCCATCTGCCCCACCTTTTCCTCCAAGGTCATTAATTGGAGCACAGAATCTACACGGCGTTCAATATTTTTGTCGCCGCTGAAGCTTTTCCAGCCACTTACAGCGGGTTGCTGGCATCCACCTAAGGTAGCGGCAACGGCCGCACCAGCGATAAAAGTCGTTAACCTTTTCATTATTCGTATCTGTATTATTTGTTCCAAGTTACCTGCGCCGATTTCACGTCCCGGGAGTTCGTACCTACGTAAATATTGAATAAGCCCGGTTCCCAGATGTATTCCAACGCGCTGTTATAAAATTTCAAGTCTTCCGGCGTAATCGTAAAAGAGACTTTTCGGCTCTCACCCGGTTTCAAGGAGATCTTCTGGAAGTTCTTCAACTCTTTCATCGGACGGGAGATGCTGGCAGCCGGATCGCCGATATATAACTGTACGACTTCCTCGCCCTCTAGCTTGCCCGTATTCGTCACCTGTACGCTGGCGGTCAATACACCGTTCTCTCCTTGCACACTCGTCTTATCCAGCTGAAGATCACCGTAAGAGAAAGTCGTATAACTCAAGCCATAGCCAAACGGATACAAAGGATCGTTCGTGATATCCAGATATTTAGAAGTGAAATGATCATCCGGATTCATTGGGCGGCCTGTTTTCTTAGCATTGTAATACAAAGGAATCTGGCCTACGCTACGAGGGAATGTAGTCGTCAATTTACCGGAAGGATTCACGTCGCCGAACAATACGTCCACCAATCCGCGAGCCGCGGCGGAACCTCCATGCCAAGCCTCAACGATCGCGGAGAATTGGCTATCCTCCCACTCCAAGGTCAACGGACGGCCGTTCGCCAAGACCAATACTACCGGTTTACCGGTCTCCAGCAAAGCTCTCAACAGCTCTTTCTGGCTCTCCGGCAAACTAATATCCGCACGGCTGCAAGCCTCTCCGGACCAGTTATTCGGCTCACCCACTACGGCAATGATACGATCCGCATCTTTCACTTTCTCAACCGATTCCTTCACCAAACGGGTATTCTCCACCGGATCAACCTTCAAGCCACTGGCTTTCGCCAACATCGGCTCGTTCGTCAAATTACATCCCTTGGCGAAGATCACACGGGCCTTATTGCCAACCATTTCTTTCACAGCCTGCACTACGGAAGCCGACTTCGCCGTATCGATACCACACCATGTCCCGAACAACTCAACCTTCTTATCCGCCAACGGGCCTACCACGGCGATCGTCCCTGTCTTTCGCAAAGGCAACAAACCCTTGTCATTCTTCAACAAGACAATGGATTTGCCGGCGATATGGCGAGCCGTATTCATATGCTCATCCGTGAACGTATTCTTTTTCGCACGATCCGCGTCCAAGTAGCGATAAGGGTCCTCGAACAAACCTAATTTATATTTCGCCTCCAATACACGGCGGCAAGCCTGATCGATATCCGCTTGAGACACACGGCCCTCTTCCAACGACTTCTTCAAGGTCGTGATATAACCATTTGTCATCATATCCATATCCAAGCCGGCATGCAAAGCCAAGGCCGATACGGTCTGCGTATCACCCAAACCATGATTAGTCATCTCGCCGATCGAATTATAATCGGAAACGACAAACCCATTGAATCCCCATTGATCACGAAGCAAATCGGTCAATAACCAGCGGTTACCCGTAGCCGGAATCGCCTCCACCAAATTAAAGGAAGACATGACCGTGGCACAACCAGCCTCTACAGCCGCTTTATAAGGCGGGAAATACTCATTAAACATCTTGATACGGCTCATATCCACCGTATTATAATCACGACCGGCCTCGGAAGCGCCATACAAGGCAAAGTGCTTTAAGCAAGACAAGATCGTGTTCTCTTTCGTCAAGTCATCTCCTTGATAGCCTCTCACCATGGCGGCGGCGATCTTTCCACCCCACCAAGGGTCCTCTCCACTACCCTCGGCGATACGTCCCCAACGAGCGTCACGGGCGATATCCACCATCGGGGAATACGTCCATGTCACACCGTTTGAGCTGGCCTCGATAGCGGCGATACGGGCACTTTGCTCGATCAACGTCGTATCCCAGCTACAAGACAAAGCCAACGGGATCGGGAAGATCGTATGATATCCATGAATCACATCCAGTCCGAACAAAAGCGGAATTCCTAAGCGAGATTCCTTAACCGCTATCTCCTGCAATTTACGGAACGTCTCCAGCTCCGAGCCTCCCGTAGCACCCAGCCAGCCCCGACGAATCGTCTCGTCCGCACCTTCCGAGCCACTCAAGATGCCGGGAACACCACCACCGGACAAGTTCAGCTGTCCGATCTTCTCATCCAAAGTCATTTTACCCATCAACTGATCGATAAACGTATCCATCGCTCTCGTATCTTGAACGGGCTTTTGTCCGTATGCCGCAAGTGCCAAACAAGCGGCGAATGATAATATAATCTTTCTCATGTTATTTAAATATTAAGATTCTCTCGCATTATGGATCGTGAAACCCAATTTCTTCAAACCGTCCTGGATTTCCGGACAGCTCATAAACAAACGCCACAGAAGGCCCGTACGGTAATTCTCGATCATCGGTGCGATCGTACATTGGTCTATCGCCAGATAACGATGCGGATACCAATTCTCGCCTTCACTGAAAGCGTCGTAAAAACCATACTTACCCCAGATGCTATCTCCCAGATTGAAATAGAAATGCTTCAATGCCTTCGAGGATTCCTCCGGTGTATACGGATAACTGCTCAAGGTGGCTGTCGGCGTAATTACCCCATGATCGTTGGAGGGCATATGCGCGTTATAGCCTTTCACGGAATAGCTGGCGGTCAATCCCCAGCAAGCGTCGCTATATCCCTTGAAACCCTTCGGATTCTCCGCGCAATAACGGTAATCGATCAAGACGTGATTCCGGTTCAAGTCCCAGTAGTTAGCGTATCGATCCGACAAGCCTACCGGACATAGGCCGATATAAGAATAATGCGCCCAAAACAACGGGCCGCCGTACTCCTCGGCATAATTATGTTTCAAGATCAAAGGTAAATCGTAAGCGACCGCATCGCTCTTGATCCCCCCTTTACGAGCCCATCCGTTATGATAAGCGGAAGCCGGGATCGGATACGTAGGCGAAGACGCCGCCAGAATATAAGTGATCAAGCATTCATTATAACCTTCCAAAGGAAAATTCATCTCCCATGCGTAATCCGGGCTCCAATGCCAATACAATACATCCTGCCCGTTCAAATACCAGGTCCATTCCATCTCACGCCATAGCTGGTCAATCTTCGCAGCCAACGCTTTCTCGCTCTCATTACCATCCTTGAAATATTGGCGTACGCATAAGAGACCTTGCATTAAGAAAGCGCTCTCTACCAAATCGCCTCCGTTATCCTTCTGGCCGAAAGGCTTTACCTTACCCGTAGGTCCATGCATCCAGTGAGGCCAGACCCCGTGGAAACGATCGGCCTTCGCCAAGTAATCAGCGATTTGATGAAAACGGGCCACACCTTCCTCACGGGTGATAAAGCCACGCTCAATACCTACCAACAGCCCGGCGATACCAAAACCACTACCTCCGGTGGTCACGATATCAGCGTCGTTCTCAGGATACACGCCATCCGTATGGATACGCTCACAGGCCAGTCCGGAGGTAGGCTCCGCACCTTCCCACATATAATTAAAGTGAGCCTTTTGTATATAGGTCAAGAATTCATCATCCGACTGAAAATCCAACTTACGCTCATTGGGCGTAGACTCTGCGGATGTGTCACTTTTCTTGGCCTCATGACAAGCGGTCAACGAAAAGCCAAGCAACAGGGTAACAACGCCTGTACGGAAATAGGTATTCATAGATATATACATTTAAAATAGTTATCGTCTCAATACTTTACTCATCGGTGAACGGCCGCTCTCTCCCAATGCCTCGATCGAGAAATAATAGTCCGTATCCTTATCCAAGCCCCTGAAATCGTACATCGTATCTCCCAGTACCGTGATACTGTTGTACAATTTATCCGGCGTTATACCATAATAGATATTGTAAGCGTACGCCTCTTTTACCGGCTCCCAAGTGATCAGCGCATTCCGCTTATCCGCTTTTGAGCGTTCCACCTTTAAATTCTTAACGGCGGCGGGAGCTTCTCCCAAACCATTTCCAAAAATACGAAATCCGGACATAGCGAAGTTGCCCGAAGGCACATGTTCGTTCACTATTTTCAAATAACGGGTTTTCAAAGGCTCACGCAACTCGATATAGTCGTGCGGAACGTCCTTGTCGTTATCGCTCTTATCGACTACCAATTCCCAATTTTGTCCATCTATAGAATGATAAATACGATATTGATGATACAAGTCCATCGCCTTATTATGCTGTACGGCTCTATGCTCGTAATAGTTCAACTGGATCGCACGTACCTCTTTCAATCCCTCTAAAGAGATCTGGAGCCATTCACCCGGCTCTCCCGAGCGGGCGGACCAGAAAGTACGCATGCTCTCATCCGTTACATTCTCTGGTACTAACGTACTATCCATGGAAGAGGCCATCACCGGTTTTCCATACGATAGCAACATCCAGCCGGAAAACGTATTCGCGATATCATCTACCTTCCCTTTCGGCGTAAGCAAAGGATAGTCCCCGAAAGCGGTGTTCGAATACATCACGCCATCCTTATCAAATGCCGTAGGGTACAAACCAATACGACGCTCAAACTTATATTTCAAAGAAAGCATGCAAGTAGCCACATGCCAGTAATTGCCATACGCATCCTCGAAAGTACCACCATGACCGGCACCTTGTACGAAACCTCCCGGCTTATAGCTCATCGGGTTATGTTTCTGGTAGGTGAACGGGCCCATCGGCTTGTCGGATACATAGACACCATCCGCATAGACCTTGAACTCCGTTCCCGGCGCACCGTATTGGAAATAATATTTACCGTTATGCTTGGTCACGAAAGCTCCTTCCGTAAAAGGCGCTAAAGTCGTACTATCGTCATTGTTCATCCCGAAACGTTCCCATCCGTGTTCTTCCGGGCGCAGCATCATGATCTCTTGGATCTTGCTGATCGGGTGGAAATCACGGCGATCCAATTCCACTCCCTTCAAAGCAAACTCATTACTTGAACCATAGTACATATACAAACGTCCGTCATCATCCAGCAAAAATGCCGGGTCCCAGCTAGGAAGAGCCGTTTTCTCCACATACCGCTTGAACTTTCCGCTTTTCGGGTTCGTACTATACCAAATAGGCAATCCCGCATAGGTAGAACCGGTATAGAACAAGGTATCTTCACTTACGAAAGCGGCCGGAGCGCACAAGTCGTCATCTTCCGGATAACGTTGGAAACCGGCGAATACAAACTCCCAATTGCTTAAATCCTTGGAATAATAGAATCCGGCTTGGTTCGTGGCGAAAAGGAAATATTCCCCTTTATACATGACCATCATCGGATCGGCCGTAGAGCGGAAAGAGCCATTCTTCACCAAATCCGGCAGATTCGCCCGGAAGCAGTAGCTCAAATTCATCGGGTTGCAATAGGTAGAGGGATGATCGGCCGTAGCGTCGAACCAGCGGGTGGCTTGCTGAGGAGCTTTTACCCGTACATCACGAGGATCCGCTTCCATCCGGATATCTATTTTCGTATCGTTATCGCCAAACGTGCGATAAGCGTACTTCATCCCCGGATAATACACGAATAACTCATGATCGTAGCGGCTTGCTTGTATCTTATAATAGCCTGTCGCATCGGTGGTATAATGAACCGGGCTAGCCGTGAACATCACCGTAGCGCCTTCCAAGGGCTTGCCGTCCGGTCCGGTAATCGTACCTTCCAGAAAATGTTTTTGGGATACGGTAATATAGTAATCGCTTACCTGCCCCTTGATCACGATCACGGAATCTCCCCGCTCGTTTACTTGAGCGTTTACGGTAGAGACCGCGAAGAAAGAGGCAAGGAGTGATACGAGCATACACTTATTGTAGGCTTTTAAGGAAGCGCTAGAAACTCCTACGTCTTTCCGGAAAAACATGTACGTGTTTTCCGAAAAAGACGTACATGTTTCCGAGAAAACACGTACATGTTTTTTCCAAGAAGCGATAGCCCTATTTATTCTATTACATGCCAGCATATTATGTTCAAGATAAGTTATTGTTGTTTTTTGTCGCATTATTATTTTATGGATTGAATCTTTTGGATACCTTTCTGGACATCCGGATGGCTCATGAAAAGGTTCCACAACAGATTCGTACGGTAATTCTCGATCATAACCGTTACAGGCGCTTGATTCAATCCCATAAATAAGGGAGACACCCAATTTACAGTCAAGTTGAAAGCATCCCGGAAACCGTACTCACCCCATAAGAAGCTGCCATGGTTACGATAATAATTCCGCAAGGCTTTCATGGAAGCGTCCGGCGTATAAGGGAAAGAAGCCAGAGCGCCCGTAGGTGCCATCGTTCCGTTATCCCTGTGCGGCATCGGCTCCTGAGCTTGATAGTTCCAAGCGAAATCGCTGGCGGTCAATCCCCAACAATCTTCTCCATAACCTACATACCCCCCTTGGTTCTCGATACAATACCGTTGATTGATCTTTGCCATTTTCTGGTTGTTCTCGAAATAATTCGTATACTTATCCGTGAACTTATGTGGGTCCAGCCCGAGATAGGAGTAATGGATAAAGAAAAGAGGACCTCCATTAGAGACACCTACTTGCAAGTTCTCCCCATAATAAGTATTGCCATTCGTATACATCTTACCATCTTCTACACGCCCCCAATCGGCACGGTATTCTTGCGCATACTCCTCTTGGCTGGCCCAGCCGCTATAATACATCTCCGGAGAGATTCCGTATTTCGGCCCCATGATAGCCAACATATAGGTAATCATGGTCTCATTCCAGCCGATCAATTTATGATTGATCACCCACGCCTGATCTGGAGACCAGTGCCAATATAGATATGGGCTGTCCTTAAATTGCTTATACCAGCTCCATTCCACGTTTTTCCATAGATTATCGATGCTCTTACGGATTTGTTTCTCCTTGTCATTCTCTTGGTTGAAATATTGACGAGCCGTTAACAGCCCTTGGAATAAGAAAGAGGTCTCCACCAAATCACCTCCATTATCTTTCGGGCCGAAGAAAGCAACCGTCTTCCCGGTTGTCCCATCGATAAAGTGAGAGACCGCCCCATGGAATTTATCCGCTTTCTCCAAGAAAGAAGTGATTTTCAAGAAACGCTGTACGCCCTCTTCCCGGGTGATAAATCCCCGTTCGATACCCGCCACGATCGCCATGATACCGAAGCCGGAAGCCCCGGTAGCGATCATATCATTCCGTCCGGGAATATTCTCACGGGCAAGACCGCTGTTTGGCTCCGCTCCCTCCCAATAGTAACGGAAGTTCGCTTCCTGTACCATATCCAGCAATTGCTCGTCCGTCATTGGATAGGTAGTGGCCGAGACTGTCTGGGAATCATTGGATTCATTCAGCGCATAATCCACGGCCGTCACCTTATAATAAGCCTTTTTACCAACCTCTCCCAAGAAATCGGTATAACGATTCATCCAAGGGCGGCGGACAGCGACCGGCTGGTAAGTGATCCCGTCGAAAGAACGGTAAATGCGATAGTATTTTATATCCTCCTTTGATTGAGGAATCCATTTGATATAGATATGACGCTCATAAGCCTTAGCTTCCTGCAAGACCGGAGCGTTTAAGGTACTTACCGACGGAAGGGAAGCCGGCAAAAGCTCTATATCGTCCAAATAAATCGTATATTCGTTTCCATCGGCCGTACCGGGACGAAGGGCTACGGCCGCTAATTTCTTGATGTTCGTATCGTTCACGGCGTTTAATCCGAAATCCTTCAAAGGAATGGATACGGAATGCCATACGCCGGGACGTGTATCTTTCAGATAATTTCTCAGGTTTAGGTATTGGGTATACGTGCTGTCCGCATAACGAATAGCGATATTGGGAAGAGCGGCAGCATCCATGCTCTCTCTCAGTTGTACTTGTAAAGAGAGCGTAGAGGGCTCACGAAAGAAGTCATTGCCACGGACCGGGCAATATTGTATCTCGCTATACCAATCTCCACCGGGAGCGGATACATAGGTAAGCTCCAAGGAATTGCCGGGTGTAAAAGCGACAGAGCCGGCAACCGGAAGATGATGTCTCGCATTTTTAATCCAAGAAGGTGAGGTATATTTCGCTTGAGAATAAAAGTAATCCCCTTTCATCAAGCTATTCTCGAAGAAAACATAGTCGTAAGGTTTCTCCACCGCTTGCAAGCTGGCGGATAATAAGAGAGTAGTTAGTAATGCGATGTGTTTCATGATGTTGATATTTATATAAATAAACGATATGATTTGAGATAAAATAGGCGGTGCCAAACGGGTTGACACCGCCTTGCCAAACTACAAAGGTCTAGTAAATAATGAGAATCTTATATTACTCTGTTACTTCCGGCTCAAAAGGCACAGGCTCAGCTTCTAAGTTAGGATTCAAGTCAATTTGATCCTGTGGTATCGGATAATATTCGCTTTCTCCTTTCACAAAACCCGGAAGTTCTTGAGTGGCTCTGTCCGTACGGACTAAATCGAAGAAACGTTCGCCCCATTCCAATGCCAACTCAACTTGACGCTCTTCCAGAATTTGATCCAAAGTCGCATTTGCAATCGGAGCTAAACCAGCACGTTCGCGAACCAAGTTTAATGGAGCGTCTCCATTTTGTCCCTTACGAACTTTAGCCTCAGCGTTCATTAACAACACATCAGCATAACGGAATACACGGATATTATTATTATCGCCATATCCAGTACGTCCCGGAGTCATTTGATTAGCCGGTGTATAAGCCTTTCCATTATAAGCAGTCGGTTCACCCGGTTGAGCGACAGGAATATAATCACCGTCACGAGTAGTGGCATCCGTCATGAGGAACGTTGTTTCCGCACGAACCGCTTCACCACGTTTAGAGAATAAATTACGGATTTTCTCAGTCGGCTCAATAAATGCCCATCCAGAGATAGGAGCCTCTCCACGAGGACCTTGGAACGCAAACCAGTTGTCAGAAGAAACGATATCACCACTTCCATTTCCAAAGTCAGTAAATTGATACTCTAGCAAAGACTCATTACACAATTTTCCCGGAATCTTAAACAACTCATAGAAATCATTATACAACTCAAACTTTCCGCTATTGACGATATCCTCGGTCAAGGCCAATACCTCATCCCATTCATTATCATACATCTTCTGTTTCGCTTTCAACATCTCAGCGGTATATTTTGTAACCGCTCCCGGATGCTCAGACTCATTCGGACGAATAGCCGGTAAGTTTGCTATACAATAATCCAACTCGTCATAAATGTACTTCTTTACATCCTCTTTCGTATTCTTGAATACATTCAGTTCTTGATTGTCTAACAAAAGAGGCACATCGCCAAATAAATTTACCAACTGGAAATAAGCATATGCTCGGAAAAAGCGAACTTCAGCAGCATATTGAGCGTTTAATTGCTTGTCTGACTCACTCGTCAAATGTTTAGCATAATTCTCTAAAGACTCCAATGCTGAATTAGAAGTAGAGACAACATAATAGCAGTTTCCCCAAAGGCCACTTAATGCCCAGAAAGTAGTCAAACGATCATACTGGAATTTACTAGCATACTCATACTCAATCTGGTCCGTAGGAGATCCTCCTTTATTCACATCGTCACCGCGAACTATGATACATCCATACGAGGACCAAGACCCCAGATAACCACGAGCGGTCGCATATACACCGGAAACAGGCATATACATATTCGATTTATTCGTATAATCAATACCCTCTACCTCTACAGTATTCTCTGGAAGCTTATCCAAGTAATCACTACAACTGGATGTCAGCAATGAAAAGGCTAAAGGGATAGCCCATAAAATCTGTTTTTTTAATATATTTTTCATATACTTCTGATTAGCATTTAAAGATTAATAAATAATACGAAGACCTAACGTATAAGAAGATGCTAAAGGATATACACGCTCATCAAATCCATAAGAAGAAGATGCTATCTCACCTTTCTCGTTCTTACTACCCAACTCTGGGCTGAAGCTGTTTGCCTTGAAAACAGTCAAAGGACGATCAGCAGTCAAGCTCAAACGAATGCTCGGCATCTTGAATTTTCCAAAGTCTTTCTTCGGGAATGTATAAGCAACTTGTACATTCTGAATACGGAAATAAGAACCATCTTCTACATAGAATGAGTTAAAGTTAGAGATATTCCAAGGTTTTACAGAACCTTTCGCAGACATATATTCGTTAGTAGAGCCCTCACCTGTCCAACGATTCTCGAACTGATCTAAGTCATAGTTCAATTCAGAGTGCCAACGGCGGTCACCACGTTTACGGTTTACGATCTGGTTTCCAGCTACACCTTGCATAACCATAGAGAAATCGAAATTCTTGTAAGAGAATCCTAAGTTGATACCGTAATTGAAGTTCGGGATATAAGAACCCAATGTTACACGGTCTTTATTATCAATCTTACCATCCTTATTTTGGTCAACATACTTGAAATCTCCGGGCTCCAAACCATTTGCTACAGCAATCGGATCAGCAGCGATCTCTGCGGCATTCTGATAAACACCCTCAATATCATATCCATAGTAAGCATTCAACTCACCACCAACTTGAGAAATCGTACGGAACTCCGCAGAACCACCATATAAATAAGATAAACCATTCAAATCTTTTACCTCATTGTGCAAGGTTGTCAAGTTTGCTCCAATGTAGTAAGAGAAATCTTTACCGATCTTATCAGCCCAGTTAAAAGACAACTCAACACCTGTATTCAAAATCTCACCTCTGTTACCTAATAAGTTACCGGCACCCATTGGCAGAGGAGCGTCGATCACGGCATTTTGAGTCAAACGATAATACCAGTCTGCCTCTATTGTCAAACGGCTATTCAACGTACGAAAATCTAAACCGACGTTCGTCTCATTCACGACTTCCCAACCTAACCAACTAAAATAAACCAAGTTCGTATAACCAGGAACAGCGCTTCCTCCAAATATACCAGAGGTACCCATATCTTGCGTAATGGAAGCGAAACCATCACTAGCCGCAACCTTATCGTTACCTAACTTACCCCAGCTCGCACGTAATTTCAGATAATCAACCCATTTCTGATCTTTCATGAATCCTTCTTCTGAAATATTCCAAGCAGCACCTACAGAAGGGAAATAACCCCATTTCTCTTGGTATTTGGAAGAACCATCAGCACGCATTGTAGCAGACAATAAATATTTGCCTTTATAATCATAAGATACACGACCGAACCAAGAAACACCACGATAAGTCGTACCGTCATCGCCAGTTTTACGTCCATCCGCATTACCTTGATTCAAATAGTAATATTCCTCGTGTCCGCCCGGAACACCTGTAGCTTCTCCCCATAGGTTACGCCAGTTCTCTTCACGTACGGATTGACCCAACATCGCAGTTAAACCATGATCACCGAACGTATCTGTATAGGTCAATGTATTATCTAAAATCCAACTGTGATAAATATCATTCTTCTTATTCAAAAGGGGAGTCGAATTCAACTGAGTTCCACCAACCAAAAATTCTGGAGTATAAGCTCTTGTCTGGATAACATTGATATCTTGACTATAAGCCGTTTTAAAGAATAACTTATTCTCCGGCAAGAAGTCGAATTGCGCATAGAAAGAAGGCATTACGCGCAACATTGAATTTTTAGAATCATAATACTCCGCTTGAGCAACCGGATTGTAGTAATACTCACTCAAACCGATTTGGGCAGGAGAACCATATTTCGTAGGATACGGATTCAAGGAGCTATTTTCATCATATACAGGAATAATACCCGGTGTACGGAAAGCTGCTAACCAAACCTCGCCGTTTGGCAAGTTTTGCGTAGAGTTGCTCAAAACAACGTTAGCTCCTACTTTCAACCAATCAAAAGCCTTATAATCCGCTTTCGTACGCAAATTGAAACGAGAGTAATCATTTTTAGAATCCAAGATACCATCTTGATACAAATAAGAGGTACCCACAGAATAAGTAGCTTTTTCAGTACCTCCAGAAATGTCTAAAGAATGGTTGTGAGTTAAAGCTGTATGTAAGATCTCATCATACCAGTTTGTATTAGGAAGTGTTCCCCAAACATTTTTAGCGTTATTTACAACAGCCTGTAAGGTTTCATTACCCATCTCACTGATCATAGTCGCATATTGCTCACTATTAGCCATTTTCAATACATTCGTAGCCTTTTGAAAGCCAACATAACCATCATAAGTAACCGTAGCAGGACGATTCAACGCACCTTTCTTTGTCGTAACCAAGACTACGCCATTCGCCGCACGTACGCCATAAATAGAAGCGGCAGAAGCATCTTTCAAAATAGACAAATCTTGAATATCACTATTATTCAAGAAATCAATATTATCAAAGAACATTCCATCTACAACATACAAAGGTTGGCTATCCGTATTCATAGAACCGATACCACGAATACGTACGGAAGGACCGGAACCTGGCTGGCCACTATTCGTAATCTGCACACCCGGCACTTTTCCTTGCAAAGCACTCATCGGAGATGATGTCGCATGTTTCGTAATCTCATCAGCCTTGATCACGGCAATTGGAGCTGTCAAATCCTTAGCCTTACTCGTACCATAACCGATAACGACAACCTCTTCCAAGTTTTGCGTATCCTCACTCATAAGAACATTTACTACAGTCTGTCCGTTAACCGGAACTTCTTGTGTAGTCATACCTACATAACTAAATACTAAAGTCGCATTCTTGGGAACATTACTCAAAGTATAGTCTCCATCCATAGAGGTTATGGTACCGTTAGTCGTACCCTTAACCAAAACACTCACCCCGATAGCTGGGTATCCTGTGGCCTTTTCAGTTACCACACCGGTAACTGTCAGATTCTGCGCAAACATTGTTGTCGCGGCAAGTAACAGGCATAAACAAAGCATTAATTTAGCTTTCATTCATTCTAGTTTTAAAGTTGAACATTTGTTTTTACACTCATTATTAAATTTGAAGCAAATGAACACCCAAACCTAAAAAAGGGCAAATTTTTGTATACTTCAACACTACTGCAAGCCTTGCGCAAGCAGAAAATTACTACTTTTATACTACTGCAATACATATTAATTATCTTATTTTCAGTTATAATACATTTGTTAATTCAAAAGGAGAACATTATATGTTATTAAACACATCTCACTAAATATGGGAACACAAAAATGACAAGGAAAACTCATAGTTATGATTTTCTTATTTCATAGTTATGATATTTTTCATTCATAACTATGAAATTTCTTAGTGGAACTGGATCATGAAATCTACCAAGCTTTGCCCCTCCGGTAGATTTAGTTTTTTACGCAATCGATAGCGCGCCGCCTCGATACCACGTACGGAAAGATTTTGCATACGAGCCATATCCTTAGTTGGCATATTCAAACGTAATAAAGCGCATAATCGTAAATCGCCCGGAGTCAAATCGGGATACCGCTCTTTTAGATTCGTAAAGAACTTTTCGTGGATACGATCGAAATTAGTCTGGAAAATGGCCCATTCATCCTCGCCTGATATATTCTCTTCGATCATGCGGATGAGCTTATCGAAGAATCGTTTCGTATAACTTCCCGATAATTGTTGAGCTTGTATTTCCTTTTTTAGACCTTCAAGGAAATCATTATGAGAGATAACAGACAAAGTAGCACTGGCTAATTCCTTACTCTTATAAGTAAGGTCATTTTCTAATTTTTCATTCTCTAGCTTGACAATTAATTGCTCTTGCGCCCTCAATTGCTCTTCTTGCAATCTCTTTTGCTCCTCGTTAACTTTTTTCTCACGCATGACAATCCACATCGTATACATTCTCACTAATACGACCAGTATACATAAAAACAAAGCAAAATAGATGATCAGCGCCCACCAAGAGCTATAAAATGGACGTTCGATCTTGAATGGATAAGACAGAGAAGATAGCTCTTTTCCTCGATCGTCTTTCACAACCGCATGTAACACAAAATTACCATACGGTAAATTAGAATAAGTCCGTTGAAAATTACTGGTGCCTTCTATCCATTCATTATCAAACCCGTCCAGTTTATAATAGATCAGGAAACGGCGCCCCGTAAAATCCGGATACGAAAACTTAAAAAGAATCGTATTATAGCTATAACTCAATACGGACGCACCGGAAGCCGGTGCGTCCGCTCCCTTGCAAGGGAGCGGAGCGAACTCATTTTCATGCCGATTATAGGCCCTTACCTGCGACAAACTTAATGGAACTCGAGTCGTATCCACATAATTCCGGTATCTGTCATAACGAGCGATCCCCCCGTTTAGACAAAAATAAGACGTCCCGTCGGAAGCCACATAAATATTTCCCCTATCCTCTATGGTCGGATTATCAAACAAAGTAAAAGGAATACGCTGTTTTAACTGGAATCGCCCAGACTCATATCCTAACAATACATATTCCGAATTCCGGATAAACCAATATAAATCATTATTCAAGGAAACAACCCGATAGGTATCGCTTAACTCGGGAAAATCCTCATTCAACAAATCATAAGGAACGATCTTTCCAGTCAAATCCTCATAAGTATAAAACTTACTCCCATCCGAGAAAACAATACGTCCGCGTAATTTCATTACATTAATCGTACCACTCTCATTACCTTCCTCCAGTTTTCCGATATACTCCATCTCTTTCACGCTCCTCAAATCCTCATTCAAGCGAAGACGATAGATACCTTTATACATATGGCTAGCCCATATATTGCCGGTAGGGTCAACCTCAAACGATTTGATCAAATTAGAGAATCCTTCTACATTATGGCTAAATTTCCAACGATTAGTAACCATATCCCGGGTGAAAACACTGAGTGGACGGTAAGACATCTGGAGTAAAACTTCCTTTCCATGGATAATTGTCTTACGTAATGCGGTACCCCCTCCATTGGGCCCCGGTATCTGAGTAGCTTTTCGGCCCTCTAGCTGTAAGGTACCTATATTATGTCCGGCAATCAGTTGATTTCCGACATCGGAGATATACCATGTCTGTTCTTGAGTACCGGGAATCAAGGTTGGATAACTATCATTCTCAGATAACGCATAAAGACCTTGGTTCGTAGCTAAATAAACAATACCCTTCTCTATCACCATATCATGCACCATACCAATCTGGGCCTCAAGCGGTTCATAAAAATAGATCGGAGAATTCACATGTATCTGCGCGATACCATTATCCAATGTAACCCATAAATTATCCGAATTATCAGCAAATACTCTCAATACCGTATTATTAATCAAGCCATTCTCCCGGTTGATATGCCACAAAGTTTCCCCCTGCTTATTAATCGCTACAACCCCATTAGAAATCGTACCCACAATAAAAGTAGAATCTTTCATCATGACTCCCCGGTTTGCGATCCCTTCCTTTAATATCTCATTGGCTGGTGTATTCCACACAGACAATTTTTTACGCACCTCATCATAGATAAAACATCCACTACGAGCCGAGACCAATAATAGCTGATGATCAAATGGCAAGACCGAAACCACATCATCCTCCAAAACCTTTTTCGATAGTAACTCTGTAAACTGGCCGTCATCCATTCGACAAAAGCTTCCTCCCTCCATGAACTGAACGTATAGATGATCGTCTAATGTGAAAATATACAATGGAGACAGGTCGGATACACCTTTTCTTACTTTTTCCCCGTCATAAATAAAAAAGCTCCGGAATGATTGAAAATAAATCTCACCCTTATATTCATTAATCGTCCAGAACTCATCATTATTAAGATAGACGTTCATCTCAGACGAACTGAGTGAATGATAAATCAGATCATTCTCGTCATCCATCTCAAAATACCCGAACTCCTCGAAAGAGCCGACATAAATACGTCCGTCCTTCGATATATACAAAGCACGGACACCTAGATTATTCGGTAATTTCACAAGATCCCAGTGAATACCGTCAAAAACCAAAAGCCCCCGGTTATTCCCAATATACATCTTTCCTCCCGGACCTTGGGAGACGGCCCAATTCTGGTTTCCCGCTTTGTAATCGCTTACGGAATAATTGATGATTTTAGGAATATAGGGTACCTTCGCATTCCCCGTTATACAAAACAACAAGGCAATAACGCAACAAATCAACATACGAACCAACGTCCTCTTAAGTATCTCCTTCACTATATAGTACAGAATGTTATGTACCACAAAAGTAAATAAAAAAACATCACGTTACACCCTACTTCTTATAAACTCTCACATAATCAATCTCAAACACATGTGGAAAAAGAGAATCATCAATACCCTTTTGGCCTCCCCAATTCCCACCGATCGCCAGATTCAGCAAGATATGAAAGCGTTTATCGTAAGGCCAAACCTCATAGCCTGTCCCCTCGTTCTTAAATGTAAAGTATAATTGATCATCTACATAAAGCCGGTACTCATCTTCCTCCCATTCCAAGGCATACACGTGAAACGCTTTATAACAATCCGGACACGCAATTTTAGCATTTTTTTGAGTTCCGATCGCATGATTATATTTTTCCGTATGCGAAGAACCTACGATCGTATCGGGATCATAGCCCACATTTTCCATAATATCTATTTCCCCGCTTTTTGGCCAATCCCCGTATTCCCAATCCGTTGGAAGCATCCAGATGGCCGGCCATGTCCCTCGTCCGGTCGGGAGTTTCGCCCGAATCTCAAAACGTCCGTACAACCAATCCCCTTTTCCTTTCGTAATCAGACGAGCCGATGTATATGAACGACCTTCCATCGGTTCTTTCAAGGCCGTAATCCTCAATACCCCATCCGAGACCCAAGCGTTCTCCTTTCTGCCGGATGTATAATATTGAGCCTCGTTATTTCCCCATTGATATACATTACCTTCCGTATCATAAGACCATTTCGTAGAATCAGGAAATCCCGTATAGTCAAACTCCTCACTCCATATCAATTTCCACCCGCCTTTATCCATGGGTGCAGACAAATCGATATCACTAGCATTCGCCAGACTGCTCAAGAAAACACTATATAGGATAAAACCAAACAAAAGAAATGAACGTGACATAACAATATAGATTAAGATATAAAACAGAATTTCCGCAAATGTATAAAAATCACATCAATAAAAGGTCATAAGGATAAAGTGTAAAAGACTTTATCCTTATGACCTTTTACAAATAGTCTTTTAAGGCTATAAATGAATCAATATCCCGGATTTTGTTGCAATTTATTATTTTTCTGCATTTCTAACGCTGGAATAGGAAATATTCCTTTATAGGCTGGAGTTATTTTATTTTTCTCCCACCAAGTTCCTGTAAAGAAAGTCCCAAAGCGTATCATATCCGTACGGCGATGATCCTCAAAAACAAACTCTTTTTTCAACTCATCCTCAATTGTTTGTAAGGTTATTGTTTCTGGGGTTCCGGTAATACCGGCACGGGAACGAATCTGTTCTAAGAAAGGACGCGCCTTCTCCGGCTGATTTAAGCGCACATAACACTCAACTTGCATCAATAACACCTCCGCATAACGCATAACTACTAAATCATGATCACGTTCCCATTCCTCACCATCTTTTTGCTCATATTTACACCAATGCACTCCCTCATAATCTTTTGCGTCCATGATATCACCAATCTCATCCGTAAAACTTAACGGTTGAAGTCCCTCCTGATTCGGATCTCGATCAACAACTTCCCCAGTACGAAGATCGATCTGATCACCGATCAACATTGTATTACGGCGTATGTCTTTCTCATCGAAGCTATAGTATAATCCGGGTTGAGCCACAATACTATTACCACCTCCCTCAAAAGCTCCAGTTGATGAGATTGCCCATCTTTGCTCATTATGCGTTAAGGCCCAATTCAAGAAATTGCCACTTGTACCCATTTTATGGTCATAAGGTATAGCTAATAAGATTTCCTTAGAAACCTCATTCTCTGTCTGGAAATTAGTAAAATAATTTGTTTCCAATGAGCCAGATATTTGCTGACAAGCTTTAAGGCAATCCTCCCAACGGGATTTTCCAGAAAAGATCTCGGCATTCAAATACAAACGAGCTAATAAACAATACCCTGCGTTCTTAGTCATTTTGCCATAGCCGGATTCAGGCAATTGGTCAATAATAGCTAATAACTCTTTTTCCGTAAAATCAAAAATCTCAGCCCTCGTTGAGTTCGTCGGTAATGTCAGATCCTTATAGTCCGTAATCAATGGTACATTTCCGAACCAATCGATCAAGCGGTAATAGAAATAAGCACGTATAGCCCGTAATTCAGCAAACATCTTATTTTTCTGTTCATCCTTTAAAGAAGACCCTTCTATTTGTGAGATAATAGCATTAACCGTCGAGATTCCATTATAACAATATCTCCATGCCCCAGTGATAGCCACATTCTGATTATCCCACTCATGACGTTTCAACTGAACATATCTTCCGCCATCATACCAATCGGCACCTCCATTCCGAGCCGGAAGTACCGCCTCATCCGAGCTAATCGCCGAAATAAAATAGACATACTCACTAAAAGCATATCCATTCGCACCATCAAAACTGCCTCCACGGAGGGAAGCATACGCACGTCCCATGATAGAAGCGATTTCCGAGTCCGTTTGCCCATATTCATTTGCATTTATCTTATCATACAGATTCTCGGACAAATCGGTACACGCCCCAAACATCATAAGTAACCCAGCCGCTAATATTGATTGTATTTTCATAATTCTCCTGTTTTTATAAATGATTAGAATGATAGATTAAGACCGATAGAAAATGTCCTCGGCATCGGATAAATATTACCTTTATCCAGTCCAACTTCCTTTAAATCTGAAGTACTAACTTCCGGATCTATCCCCGTATAACCAGTTAATACAAACAAATTCTCTCCTGTAGCATAGAAACGTAAACGGTTAACCCCAAAATTCTTCAGGAGACGAGCAGGGAGCGTATAACCCAAGGTTACACTTTGCAAACGGAAGAACGAACCATTTTCCAACCAGAAATCAGAGTAAACCGGCATATTCTCATCAGAGATACCACTTTCAGCGAAAGAGGAAGTGATATTATAATTTGGCATATGGGCCGTATAACCTCTTTCCATTCCCGCTACATTCAGTACCTTCTGACCATACATACCATAACCAGAGATACCCAAATCAAAATCTTTATACGTAAAATTAAATGATAAGCCCATCGTCAATTTTGGTTGGGCGTTACCCAAGATCTCGTCTTCTCCATCATTTGCCAACACGAATTTACCATCTACAATACCCTCGCAATGAGGCCCATAAAATGTTCCTACAGGATAACCTTCCTCTATAACCTGCGAATAACGATTAGACATTCCCAAAATACCTTGTAGCGAACCACTTAATATTCGATCGGTTTGATAAACTTGATTAGATAGTTTATCAATTGTCTGTTTGTTATGTGCCAACGTCAAATTAGCGTCCCAAGTGAAATCCTTATGATTGATAAGGTTTGCCCCCAAAGTCAACTCTACACCCTTATTGGTCAAATCACCTACATTCGCTAAAATGCTAGAATACAAATAAGGAGGATTAGGTACTTGATACGTATATAATAAATCACTAGTCTTTTTCAAATACCAATCGAACGTTAAGTTTAAACGATTGAACAAGAACATATCGACACCCACATTCGTTTGGGCGGTAGATTCCCATTTCAGATCCGGGTTCGGGTTCTGAGTAACCCCATACGATTGTTTCCAAGAATTACTCTCGCTATCAAAATAAGCACCGCCTCCCGTACCCATCAGCATAGCCGATTTATATTCTCCGATCCCGGATTGATTTCCCGTCACACCATAACCGGCACGTAACTTTAAATTAGCGACCCAACTCTGTAAGTCCTCCATAAAAGCTTCCTCCGAAATACGCCAAGCTGCCGATACAGACGGGAATGTACCCCATTTATGATTAGTACCGAAACGTGAGGAACCGTCACGACGAATCGTGGCCGTAAGCATATATCGGTCTTTCAACGTATAATTAGCACGGGCAAAGAATGAGATCAATTTCGCTTGGCTCTTAGAAGATGCTACGTCCTCCAATCGGTTATCCTGCCCCGCTCCCAAATTATTCCATAAAAAATCATCCGTGTCGAATTTTCGTCTTTCGGCTTTCAGAGTCTCAAACGAATAATCCAGATAAGAATAACCAACCATAGCGCCTATACGATGTATCTTATTGAATGTCTTGTCATAGTTTAAAAAAACCTCTAACTGCTTATTCGTATATTCCTCGTTATATCTCTTAGCGTATCCACCATCTGTAACTTTATAAACATAAGACGGACGGTAATAATAATCTTGATTTGAATTATATTCATAAGATAAATTGGTGGTTGCTTTCAGTCCGTCAATAATGGATAGTTCTACCTTACCGTAACCGAGTAAATGCTTACGGGTTGTCTCATCATTTCGTTCCGTATGGCTCTCCACCGGATTATTTTCAGTCAATCGTCCACCGACCTGCTCCAAATAATTCCCATTCTCATCATAAATAGGGGCTGTCGGGTTCATATTATAAATCGTACTATAAATGCCCTTATCCACATTATGCCGTTTATCTGCATTAGCCTGTAAACTCAACTCAACTTTCAACCGGTTATTAAGTCCATATTGATAAGCGGTCAAACTAGCACTCATACGATCCAAATCACTAAACTTAATAATACCCTCGTTCCTTAAATAATTCACGGATGCACGTAGCCCATTATCTTCTCCACCGGAAGAGAAGGAAAGCGTATGGGAATGAGAAATAGCGGTTTGCTGGATCGCTTTCTGCCAATCGGTATTGGCACCATAATCTACGGCATCGGTCAAATTATGATCACTTACATATTGACGCCATTCTCCAGCAGTCAATACATCCAAATTATTAGCGCTCTTTCCTATCGCTACATATCCATTGTATTCAATACTACGCCCTTTTTTCTCTCGATTGGTCGTAACGATAATCACACCATTCGCTCCGCGTGAACCATAAATAGCCGTAGCCGAGGCATCTTTCAGTACATCCATAGACAGGATTTCATTGGGTTGGACCGTACTGAGATCAACCCCGGGAATACCATCCACCACAACCAGTGGCGCATTACTGGCAGACAAAGAGGTACCCCCACGTAAACGCATGGAAGAACTTTTCGTCGGATCACCACCACCTTGTGAGACTACCAAACCAGCGACCTTACCTTGTAACAACTGCTCCGCAGAAGAAATCACGCCTTGCTTAAAATCCTTGGCCGAAACAGAAGCGATAGAGCCTGTTAAATCCGATTTACGAGAAACACCATAACCGATAGCGACAACCGTTACCTCATCCAAACCGATAGAAGTCGGTTTCAATTGGATATTCAACTGTGATTTAGCTTCCACCGATTGCTCTGAGTATCCGATATAGGAGAATGTTATTAATTCCCCCTCCGTTGCCTCTAAAGTATAATTGCCATCTATATCGGTGGTCGTACCATTTTTAGAAGCGGTAATGATAGTAACCCCGATGATCGGCAAACCATTTTCATCAGTCACGACACCTTTGACTGTAATATGTTTTTGTGAAATCTGGGAGGACTGGTTTGTTTCTGCCTTATCCGTTTTTCGATAAAGAACAATATGCCGGTCCGTTATCTTATAAGCGATATCATTACGATTTAATAATTGGTTTAATACCTCCGTAATTCCCTTATCCTTAACATGGATACTAATCCTTTGGTCCGAGCTTACTTCCTCCTCATTATAAAAGAAAGAAAATTCACTTTGCTCCTCAATCGCCTTAAATGCCTGTTCAATCGTTACATTTCGCAAATTGAGGTTGATTGCAGCCGTATCCATATAGCTAGCGGCGAACATCGACGTTGCCCCGGTTAACCCCAGACTTAGCATAAATACCTTGAAGAAATGTTTTTTCATTTGTTAATGATTTAATTTATTAATTATGCTTTTGATAATTCCATTCCTCTCATTGACTTATTTAATATTAGATCCGGATCTTTCTATTTAAGGTCACTCAGAATATTGTTATCTCCATTCATAGTAAAGAGACAAAAAGGATTCGATACGCCTAAAAGAAAATTAAAAAAAATCAGTACATGATCTCTGTATTAACCAAACCGAAATAAACTAAGCCAAACAAACCGGTATTCCAGCCTTGGATATGATAACCTAAATTCTCTCCTGTCAGACTATTTATATGTTCATTAGGTGACCAATCCCCTGAGTTTACTAAATCCGCACGTCCTACTTTCTTAATAATATCAATAGCTTCCTCTTGTTGTCCCATATTAATACGTGCCCAACAGTCCATAAAACTTACCCACGGCCATACACCTCCATTGTGATAAGTAGCCGAAGGATAACCAAAACTATCATCATAATAAGGAAAAGTCTCGGCAATCCCGTAAGGTGTCATACTTTTCGTATTTAAAGTCTCTATGATTTTCAAGGCTCGTTCCCGGGGAACAACATCAAATAAGATACCGATCGTTTGATCCTGTAAAATCCTATCATTTACGCTCCCATCTTTCCATATCTGACAATAATAGTTTCCATTCCACAAGCCTCCTTCTCTTACATCTTTATTCATAGTCTTATATCCTTTTTGATAGGCAGATTGGTAATAGTTAGCTCCCGCTTGATCACCACACTCTTCCGCCAAATAAACCATTTCCTTTAAAGCAGATAAATAAATCAAACAGGTAAAAGGAGAATATTTTCTTCCCTCGATCCCCTTCACATCTTTCCAATCTCCCCAAAAAGAAACCTGAGCAGGAAGTCCAATCTTATCCGTATCTCTAGAAATCAACCAGTTCATGGCATTTTTCATAGCTGGCCAGTAGTTGATCAAGTCTTGTTTATTATGATAATACCGATAGAATCTAGCAATACGCAAAATAAAGAAAGCATTGATATCCAAATCATCCTCCCGCTCAATTAGAGGAAGGATCGTAGTCGGAATCTTCCCGGACGGTTGTTGCCACTCGATACTTTCCTCAATCATCTTTCTCTCTAAATCTTTATAAAATACCAAATGCAGCCAACTTGTCCAATAACTATCGCGTTGATTTAACTCACGATATCCCATTGTAACAAGTTCCCCTTTTTTTGTCCATTTCGTAAGTGATACGCCCGGAATCATATACCATCGCACGTAAGTATCCAATTCTTTATCGCCTGTTTTGGGAATCGCTAAACTAAAAGCTGTTGTTTTATCTTTAAAAGCCGACCACATTTTATATGCATAGGCCGAAAGATCATCAAGTGTCCGGAAATTAATACTACTGATCCAGTTATCATCCCGAAAAGTAAATAAGACCTTGATTTTCTTTTTCTCGCCAGCCAACAAAGAAACTGGGATAGAAAGTTTTTGTCCAGCCCACAAACTTTCGGTTTGATCAGTCGTAATTTGGCAATTATTTTTGTTACTAATGCCCGTATATTCATCATTCTCACTGAAGCTCATATCTTTCGCTAAATTCTCGTCCGGTTGAGCGACCAGTGTAAAATGCTCTTCTTTAGAAGTCGGATTAGAACAACAAATCTCTAACATCAAAACAGGGAGAGCAGAAGTTTCCGCATCATTAACCCCCAATGGGCAAAAAGCCTCTGTAGTAAAAGTCACTTTTGTGAGGGACGATCCTTTATAATCATTTTTTACAAACGGAAATTCCCTTATGATATTCTTTTTAGGAAATTCAGAAAATAACTGTCGCCTACCATCTTTCTCAATCGAGAACATTACGGCACCTCTGTTAGTTAACCAATCCCCTAATGTCCCGGGATTTTGCATAATCTGTCCGAAGAAGTCTCCAGATACTGAGGCATTAACAGTTAACGCAAAGTTAGCGATCGGATACCCATCGACAACTTGCCTTTTTTGAGCGACCATAGAATGACTAATCATCCAAAATAAAAGAAAAAATAGAGAATGTGTTTTCATGCTATTCATTGAATCGTATTCTTTTAATAAATTGTTACTTGATTATCAACTATTGTATATTGAAAAGGTACATTAATCCGTATTATATTGAAAATTTGTGGAAGCGTTTCATTATTAATAAACTTACCGGTAAATACCTTATGTTCCAAACCAACCTTCTCAATCGTGATCTTACAATTGAACTTTCTTTCCAAACTCTTACAAATATTACCGAACGATTTCTTCTTAAAAAACAATTTCCCCTCAGTCCATCCTATAGCATATTCCCTTTCGAATGGCTCTAACTGAACCACCTTCGTGTTCTTATCATATACAGCAGAGGTACTAGGCGTAAGATGATAATGTTTATTATCCATATTATTCTTTATCTCGACAGATCCGGATATCAAGCTTGTCACTACCTCTTCTTCCTCTCCATAAGCCGATACATTAAAAACAGTCCCTAATACCTTAACATCTATTTGCCTCGTTTTGACAATAAACGGGACATGTTCATTACATGCAACCTGAAAACAAGCTTCTCCTACCAGTCTCACATCACGGGAACTTTTATTATAATCCGTAGAATAAGAAAGCCTGCTCCCATGATTAAGGGTTACCACAGAACTATCTGGCAATACCACTTCAGATACGCCATTTTGAGAATTAAAAACAATCCATTCCTCTTTTACATCAGACCGAGGTTTTATCGATTCAAAGAGAAAAAAGCCTATTAATAAAGTGATACTGGCCGCTATAGACAAAAACAGATATATATTTTTTATGGAACCCTGCTTACTTCCCTTATCCTTAAACATCTTATGATATAGCTCCTCCCGCACACCTTCTTTTATTTCTGAGGCATGCCCATAATCACAGTCAAGCGAGATATGATCTATTATCTTGAAAATCTTTTTTTTCTCCTCATCCAGCACATCTAGCGCATCAGATGGAAGATCATCGTTTTCCCGGTTTAATAGACTTGCTAGTTTTTGCCATTCTTTTTCAACCTTAACCTTCATATTTCATTTAATTTTTTTACCTGTGCGATACTCCTGTATGACTATTCCAATTTTCCTTATTGCTATGCACATCTGTGCGTGTACCGTCCGATCCGATATCGAAAGGATCTGAGCCACTTCCTTGTAGGTCATATTTTCTTCTCTCACCATAAAGAAAATTAAACGACACTTCTCAGGCAAAGAGTTTATCGCTAACTCAATGATTTTCTTTAATTCATTGTCCAAGATCTCTTGTTCCGGTGTTGATTTCTCAGACAGACCTCCTAAATCAGCGTCTTCCAACCGTATTTTCTGGTACTTATCGCTCTCACTCTTATATTTAAGAGCATGATTCCGGGCACAGATAAATAGATAGTTCTCATAATTCTGTATTTCTGGCAATTGCTTTCGGTTTTGCCACAAATACAAATAAACATCAGAAATCACATCTTTACATACACCTTTCTCCACAAGAAAATAGCTTGTGTATCTATACAATTTCATATAGGTATAATCAAAAAACAGTTGGAAAGCCCTTGGGTCATCATTCGCAATCTGTTTAAATAGAGATCGTATATTAATTGTTTCTTCCAATGGATGTGATGTAAATATCTATTTTATGATGAAGAGAAAAAAAGAGTGAAGTATGCCTAAAGAAGCAGATTGAATAAATTCGCATTTAGGGTTTATTAAGAGATCATGACCCCTACTTGCTTATATCCGCTAGGGCATTATATAATAAAAAAAGAGATGTCAAAATTGACATCTCTCTCTGGATTGTTGAGTTGTCTCACGAGGATTCGAACCTCGACAGACAGAACCAAAAACTGTAGTGCTACCATTACACCATGAGACAATCCGATTGCTTTACTAAAGCGATGCAAAGGTAAGAATAAAATCTTACCTTGCAAATTTTTTTGATTATTTTTTTACTTTGCGATCAACAAATAATAATTTTTCTTACCTCTTTGAACCAATAAATACTTATCGTCAAGCAGTGAGGAACAGTCGATTACAGTATCAACCTCCGCTAATTTCTCTTTGTTAAAACTTACGCCACCACTTTGTACCAATTTACGCATCTCACCTTTTGAAGGGAAGATAGCGGCTTTTTCAGTACACAAATCAACAGCCTTGATTCCTGCGGCCAATTCATCACGGGAGATATCGAAATGAGGAACACCCTCGAATACGGCTAGTAATGTGTCCTCATCCAATTTCAACAAAGCCTCGTGAGTGGAGTTACCAAACAAGATATTGGAAGCCTCGACAGCGGCCTCATAATCTTCCAAAGAGTGAACCATAACAGTCACTTCTTTCGCCAAACGTTTCTGCAACGGACGCAAATGAGGAGCGGCCTCTTGCTCCGCCTCCAAAGCGGCGATCTCTTCTTGGCTCAAGTCCGTGAAGATCTTGATATACTTGGCGGCGTCAGCGTCGCTTACGTTCAACCAGAATTGATAGAATTTATACGGAGAAGTATAGCGACGATCCAACCAGATATTACCGGATTCCGTCTTTCCGAACTTACCACCGTCGGCCTTCGTGATCAACGGGCAAGTCAAGGCATAAGCCTCCCCTCCCAACGTACGACGGATCAATTCCGTACCAGTCGTGATATTACCCCATTGATCGGTACCACCCATCTGTAGACGGCAACCCTCATGCTCATACAAATACAAATAATCGTAGCCTTGTAGCAATTGATAAGAAAACTCGGTGAAAGACATACCTACACTAGATTCGCGGCTCAAACGTTTCTTCACTGAATCCTTAGCCATCATGTAGTTCACGGTAATATGCTTACCGATATCACGGATAAAATTCAAGAAAGAATAACCCTTCATCCAGTCATAGTTGTTCACCAACTTAGCGGCATTAGGAGCGTCGGAGTCAAAATCAAGGAACTTAGCCAATTGTTTCTTGATGCAATCCTGATTGTGACGAAGAGTAGCCTCGTCCAGCAAATTACGCTCGGCAGACTTCATAGACGGGTCACCGATCATACCGGTAGCGCCACCCACTAAAGCGATAGGACGATGACCGGCACGTTGGAAATGCTTCAGCATCATCACACTTACTAAGTGTCCGATATGCAAAGAGTCTGCCGTTGGGTCAATCCCCACATAGGCCGATGTCAACTCTTTCTGCAATTGCTCTTCCGTCCCGGGCATCATATCAGCGATCATGCCCCTCCATCTTAATTCTTCTACAAAATTCATCGTATTAATTTATATCGTATTACATTAATATATTTGTCACTTTATCTCATACGAGGCAAAGGTACGACTTTTTAATTGAGAATCGAAAATTGATAATTGATAATTATCCGTTTAGGTGGAAGATAGAAACGTTTTTAGCGATTTGAATCCGCAGCTTTTCTTCCGGAATATCCAACGCTTCCGCTACATTTTGGTAGACCCCGCGGATATCAATCGATTTATCATCGGTCTCCAAGAAAAGGAAATCAGGCCATGCGGCACGCAAAGCCGACGGATTAAAACGATCTCCAAAAGAGAGATAAAACCCCAAGCGAACCAATTGGGAGGCAAGTTCACCATTACCTCGAAAGCCATGGATAATCCAAGGCATCTCCGGTTTCACGGCCTTTTTACAGGCAATGAGATCCGCCCACGCTTTTACGCAATGGATGATTAATGGCTTATGTGTTTCCTCCGCTAAATTGGCTTGTGCCAGAAACACCTCTTTTTGCAAATCCATTGGAGATTCGGCCAGTGTATCAAGTCCAGCCTCTCCGATCGCCACGACTCCCGAACCAGACACCAATACCCTAAGTAGATCTATCTGCTCCTTTACATTATATATATACCACGGATGAATACCATATGAGCGAATAACCGTATCAGGAAGTGAACCCGGCTGCATATCACCCATTGGACTCACGATCCTATTTATAATCGCGATATCCTCCTTATGGAAAGGCATCTGATGCGTATGTATATCATAATAACCCATGGCGTTACGGAACCGGATCATAACCGCTCCCACCCCAAGGATGGCAACGAAGTATTCGTTTAACCGCAAGATACAATCCTTTCACAGGGCCATATTTCTTCAAGGCTTGCACCGCATATTCGGAACAAGTGGGCGTATACCTGCACGAAGCCGGTGTCATAGGAGAGATACAATATTTGTAGAAATAAACCGGCAATAAGAGTAATGTGGTAAAAAAGCGTCTCATTATTCTTTATCCCGAAGGATATGGATCGCTTTCTTCATTGCCTTTTCCATCACAGCGTACGGATGGATCTCTTTATCGAGGTACAGGAAAGCGATTAACATGCCCTTATTCTTCGCTTCCAACGGTTCCAGTAAATCATATTTACGAACCCGGTAAGCCTCACGTACCTGTCGTTTGATCAAGTTACGTTTTACGGCTCTCTTAAATCTTTTCTTCGGTACACTCACTAAGAAGGAAGCACGGGCAGGCATCTCTTCCTCCATCGGTAAATAAACGACCCGCAGTGGAAACGCCACGAACGATTGTCCTTTTTCGAATAATAGGTCAATGTAACGTTTCCACGACAGGCGTTCTTCTTTTGAAAGGGTATACCTTTTTGTCGTCATTATTTTTTACCGTCTTGCTGTTTTTTCAGATATAAATCCAAAGCAGCAGTCATAGAAGGGGCTTCCACCGTGGGAGCCTCAACGTCCAAACGCAGACCCGCATCTTTAACAGCCTTTGCCGTAGTAGGGCCAAAACAGCCGATCTTTATATCGTCTTGTTTGAAATCCGGGAAGTTCTTCAATAAAGAAGAGATACCCGACGGACTAAAGAAAACCAACATATCATAATCGAATTTCTCGTCCTTCGCGAAATCATTGCTCACCGTACGGAACATCACCGCTTTCGTATAGTTGATTTTCTTCGCATCTAACAAAGCGAATAGATCATCTTTATGTACATCGGAAACAGGTACTAGGTATTTCTCCTTCGCATGTTTGGCGATAACAGTCACCAAATCATCTGCCTTACCGGTCTGACCATAAAAAATCTTACGTTTTCTATAAACGATATACTTCTGGAGATAAACAGCGATCGCCTCTGTCATACAGAAATACTTCATCGTTTCCGGGATAGCCACACGCAATTCCTCGCATAAATGAAAGAAATGATCGATAGCCGTACGAGCCGTAAAAATAACGGCGGTATGATCCAAAACCGAGATTCGTTGCTGCCTGAACTCCTTGGAAGATAAAGGTTCAACCTTGATGAACGGGCGGAAATCTATTTCCACACCGTATTTTTCTGCAATATCGAAATATGGTGATTTCTCCGATGCAGGCTTCGGTTGTGATACCAATAATTTTTTAATATTCAATGCCATAGAGTACTTGACTCGATAAAGTTATACAAATAAATAATGCCTTCATACAGAAAAACTAAAGGCAATATTTCTTGGCCGCAAAGGTACAAACTAATATATAAAAAACTGCTATTTTTCCTGTGAAATATCCGTATGGTCTTATAAATTATCACAAAACGACACAGAATATAAAAAAATACAAACAACAAAACAGGAATTTGTATACTGCTCCCCACGAATACCAACCAAAGTGCCGGAATGTATAAACAGATCCCCCACGCTCCTATAATAGCGTTATAATTAGTCTTCCAAAACTTGTATTTCGGAGCGTCCGTAAAAACAACCCCCAATAAATAATAGAAACAGCGCTTACACCAATAAAACAGCATCAATACCATCATTATCAACCCAATAGATATCAACACCGTATTTTCTAGCAAATGGTTGAAATACCCATATGCCTTAGCGATAGCAAAAAGACAAACGCTACAAAGAAACAAGGCTTGAAACGTCATGAAATTCCGGAAGAGCCATTCGCTCCCCCTCGTTACCTCAAATAAATTTTGACGTTCTTTCACATATACCACATCACGCATCATCTTCAGGAATAAACGATAATTGGTACGGAACACCAACGCAAAACACATAAATAAGACGAACAAAAGGCTAAAGACCACATCGTCCACCAATTGTCCGTCCCACAAACGAATCCCTACATATCCTTCAAATGTACCCATGTGCCGCTATTATCGGCACAAAGGTACATAATTATTTCAATAAAGCGCTTCCTTAATAATCTCTCCTACCGTAGGATGCGGGAACACAAACGACTTTAACTCATCCGATTTCATCCCCTTCTCAATAGCGATTCCGGCGATCACGATCAACTCCGAGGCCGGATTACCCAACATATGGGCACCGATCAGCGTCTCATCCTCCGACAAGATCAACTTACAAACACCATTCCCCATCTCATTCTCCGCGACAAAACGCCCAGAGAATGCCATCGGTATTTTCTTCACGGTATACGAAATACCTTCTGCCTGCAACTCCTCCTCTGTCTTCCCGACACCGGCGATCTCTGGATTCGTATAAACGACACCCGGAATAGCCTTATAACTCATCGGGCGCGATTTGCCCAAGAGATGATCCACGGCCACCTCCGCCTCGCTAACTGCCGTATGCGCCAGTAAGGAAAAAGCGGTAATATCACCGCAAGCATATACATTTGGCAGGGAAGTCTGCATGTACTCATTCACCTTCACCCCATTACGGAAAGGCTCCGGAGCCAGTGTCTCCAAGCCAAAACCTTTCGTAACCGGACGACGCCCTACACTCAAAAGGACTTTATCGCCATGCAACGTGAATGTCTCCCCGTCTTTCTCTACAGAAACCTCGGTTCCATGCACCCCGGTCACTTTATGACTTAGATAGAACTTGATCCCCCGTTTAGTGTATTCCGCTTGCAACATTTCGGACAGCTCACGATCCATCGGGCCTAATATCTTATCCAACATCTCCACGACATGTACCTCTACCCCAAGGCTATTGAAGAAAGAAGCGAACTCCATACCGATCACGCCTCCACCGATTATCACCAAAGAGGCCGGAAGCTCCTTCGATTGCAACGCCTCCCGGCTCGTCCAATATTCCGTCTCCGCCAATCCGGGTATAGGAGGAATTATCGTTTCTGATCCCGTACAGATCAAAAGGTTCGCAGCCTCGTATAGCTCTTCTCCGGCGGCGATCGTAATCGTCCCGTCGGCCGCACGCCCTTGGATACAAGCTTCCGCCGTAACCATCACCACGCCATGCTCCGTCATTTTCATACGGATACCGGCTGTCAGCTTTTTCACGACCTTATTCTTACGGGCGATGATTTTCGGGAGATCAAAAGAAGGATTCTCCGCTTTCACCGCATACTTGGAAGCATGCTTGATATTATCATACGTCTTAGCGGAATAAAGAAGCGTCTTTGTCGGCACGCATCCCTCATTCAAACAAACCCCGCCCAATGCGTTTTTCTCAAAAAGAATCGTGGAAAGCCCACCCTGCGCCGCTCTCTCCGCGGCAGTATAACCGGCAGGACCTCCACCGATTATAGCGACATCGTATTTCATACTATTAGATCTATTTAAGTTGTATATTAGGATTTATCTTTCTCAACTGTTTGATAAAATCAGCCCGGTTGGTCGGAGATATGAGCATCCAAGGTTTCCCATTGCTCCATATGATCAGCCGATCCAACGAAAGGGCGTAGCTGGACACCGGCATCACGGTAGATTCCAACGCCTCTATATCAGCGATAGCGATCTTCTTCTCCGGGAAAATACTACAATGCGCTATCAACACATCATCTTCCGTTATCCGGTAATACGTATTAAAGAAAACATGAAGCACCCCCAACGCAGCGACCATCATACCCACTATAGCCGATATATTGGTACGCAAAAACGCAGCCACACAACCAATTACCACCATGATAATCACCAGATGATACCACCATCCCACTTTTGATTTATATTCTCTTTCCATTTTCCGAAATTTGCCGCAAGTTAACGAAAAACGTCAAACAAAAAGAAAATTGCCCAATCTTTCCTATAAAAGAAAATACGCTGTCACTTCTCAGCAACAGCGTATCCACTTAAACCGGTTAATACAAATCATAAGATTGTAGTCGCCTTTTTTATTTTAATTCTTCCAATACCGTATAGGATTGTAATACGTTATTCTTATCATATTGTTCCGTACGCACTAAGCCTACATTCGGGCTGTACCACTCATAGCCATACCCAGTGATTGTCTCCTTTGATTTAGGGGAACGTGTAGCGATATTATATTTTACCTTAGCGCAATCGAACGTACCGGCAGGAGTTGTTATGCTTTCCGTTTTAATAAACTCACGGTCCTTAATGGCCATATCCTTACGATTCTTCCGATTCTTCTTATCGTAGATCTTTACGGAAGCCTCGTCGAAATACACGTTATTCTTATCGAAATTAGCCGCATACGGATTTGGGTAATTTATAAAGTTCTCCGTGATATCCACATTCGTATTCATTTCCGATACCACTCCCGGATAAGAGAGTGTCTCTTTCGAGTCGAGGAAAAATTCTCCATTCTGGCAGTATGCCTTGATATCTCCTTTGTTCACGATCGTACCGGAGGGATTAGTATATACGTAGTCCGCTTCCACCTCTTGGCCGGAAGGCAATGTTTCCACCTCATCCACTTGATAACTCATAACAGATTGTAAGTTTCCCTTCGCGTCATATCCTTTACGGACCCATACCGTTCCCTCTGTTTGCGGAAAGAAGAACGTACAATCTTGCGCCATCGCTCCTCCCGCGATCAATGAGATTAAAGCCGTGTATAATATTTTCACCTTCATAATTTTGACGTTTAATTAATTCACTACTAAATACATGCCGGATATCCAATGCTTTGTTAGAACAGAGTGAACCCCTAAATGTTCAGAAGGTAAAAATTAAAAATAGCCAAAATATCGTAAGGCAGCGGTATATCATCCACTATCAATGGATACCGAATATAGCATCTTTTACGACGATAGAATCATTTACATCGTACCTATTATATAAAGTCCCTTCCATCTTTCCCTCAATATATGGCATCATGGACGATTCATGGTAACGAACACTATCCACATAGACCTTAAACGGTTTTTTTAAAGGACAATATTCCACCTTATTTAGTGAATCCGTTATCCGGATATAAGACGTTATCTCCTCTTGTGTCCGAATCCCCTTCTCTATATTATATTCTCCTTCTTGTAATGGGAGCAATACCACCTTCATCGCATAACGGCTTGAATGTTCGCGATCCAGTGGAATCGTCCAATGCGAACATCTCAAGACCTCCCATTCTCCCCTCCTTACTTCCGAATAAAATCCAGCATCTATATATCTCCATGAAGCCGACTTATTCCTAATAGAAATATCCTGTCCGTTTACCGCCCCCTCAAAATATCCCAGATAATAGGGTGTTTCTTTAGGTGTATCCTCTATTATCTCTTCTTTCTCGCAAGAGATAAACGCCAACTGCAAAAGAAATAGTGAAAAATAAATTAGGTATCTCATAACGCATATATTTTAGAAGTAAGACACTTATATTCAGAGCTATTTCCAAAGATACAAACTTTATCCGGATTTCAAACTAAAAAGACGTAGAATTGAAGTTCTATAAACCAAATACACACAAATCACTTCCTACATATGTACGAACCTCTTTACTATACAAGTTTCCATATATTATATTATCAGTTACATTTTTCTTAGATAAATTCAATCCCCAATGATATCTAAACATTAACCTATTCTCGCCTTCCTTAAACAATGGGGATGATACAATTACGGGGTAGTTAATCTCATAGACTAAACCGGACGGTATATTTTGTAACTGATCCGATTTTCCCTTCGACAATATGAAACTAGGAGGCATTATACTAGAACTCATTCGCATAGATTTTTCGTATATCATAATCACTCCTCCCGGATAAAACAGCTTATCCTTATCCGATATATTCTTAAATCGCAAGCTTACCCTTACAGTATCACCCATCAAAACAGTGTCTCGATCAGTTGCAATCACAAGGCTCATATTTTCTACGATATTCCCATCCGGCAATAATTTATCTTGTTCTTTCTCAAACATCAATGACTCCGAATAATGCCATTGTCCACTGTCCTTGCTTCTTTTAAGAACAAAATTATAGAAACTTTTAGCGGCCAAATCTCCATTTTTTGCTGAGATGAACCTAAATGATTTTGACAATTCCTGTATAGTATTCCTATCCTCTCCATCCATACCTTTCTCCCAAGAAGACGAGCTACAATAAGGTATCCCATTCTCATCTATCAAAAATGTTATAAAAAAATGGGTATCCTCATAATTAATCTCCGATAACTTCTCACAAATCAAATCCGCATATTTACCGGACGATCTCATCAAAACTGGTGGGACACCCCACCATGTCACTAGATGATTTTCCATCCATCTTCCATACCTATCGTAATATTCTTTATCACAATCAGAAGAAGTGTCTTGAGCAAATGCAGTTACACTGATAGACAACATCATCCATAAACATCCTATTTTCAACATCTTGATAACATTTTTTCGTCAATACTAGAAATGGAATCGTACCCCCGCATCAAAAGTCAAACGAAATAAGCCAGAGTAATCTCCTTTATCGTAAGAGACATTCTCTTGCTTGGGTAAGGAACCTCCTACATAACCGATATTCAAGCCCACTCCCACATGCTTTGACAAAAGATATTCTGCGCCTAATGAGAAATTATATCCTACACCGGATAAGGACTCGCTTATCCCCCTCGCCGATTCCCGGTAACTAAAATATCCTATACCTATTTTCTCTTCCACGATCCATCGGTTTATGATTTGTTTCATCACAAATTGAGGAGCGACATAAGTAAGCCCCACGTTAATATCTATTCCCGAATAAGTATAAGACGATTTATATCCCGAATACAATAAGCCAGCACCGAAACCGCTCCTTGATATCCAATCATACCCAACTTGCCAATCCAATCCGTTTTTAGGATGGCCAGACCCACCCGGTGGCAAATAAAATTTACTGGTCACAAAAGCGTAACCTATATTCGCATAAATCGTGTTATGCTCAAATGAAGACTTCTCCACGACAGCCTCTTCCTCCAAATCCAAAGCTTTCGATAGAGGAGCGGCCCGAAACGCCGCCGTGTCCGACACTAAAAGCATACTACCGGCTATCTGATGGCAACTACTACCCAATAATGAAGGTTTCCGATGGTCTGTCAACGCCAATGCGTTACCTCCCGCTTTTGCCGTTTCTTGTTTCGCCAACCAAACAACCTGATCATAATTACATTTAGTAGACACTCCGTTATCCACTACAGAAACATTGCCGATCCTCTCTGCCGAGGCAGGAACAGCCTCCCCCAGCTCATACAAACGAACCTTATCCGCAGTTACGCTTGCCGGGTAACTTTTAGAGATATTTGTAATGACTTTGGGCGCACATCCTGTCATTAGAAACAGAAAAGAGACAAATAAGACAGACAAACATTTAATCATTTTCATTTTTCATTTATAAGTTCAACATCCACTTTCTAAACTCCTCATTCTTTCTAAGTACCTAGATTTAATAATAAAACGTGCTTAGCCACAAAAAATTATTTATCACAAACCATTCTATCCAAACCATTGAACAAGCCCTTACCTTTTGCTGTATGAAACCAACATATCAATATACAAAAGTTCAAACAAAAAATAGGCTGTCTCATTTTCCATCACGAAACAGCCTATTTTTAAATAAACCCCTTCTTATTACCGCTTAAAATCAAGAGAATAACTCTGCATACATTTTGAGGTAGCGCTCCCGAAATTGCAACGCTATGCCTTTTCCCATCGCTCCGGCGCAATTACAACCATGAGCGTAACTGCGAACTCCATTCAGATTGAATATATCACCTTGCTTTATAAAATTAACCATAAATCACATCTATCTAATTTTCTCCAACACTCCATCATCAAATCCTACAGTTATATACTTAGTATGTAATAACCAAGCACTAACCTTCTCCAATGAAATAATGTCCAATAAGATCGTAATTACCTCATTTAAGAACTTATCCGGATCCACATCAACACCTTCAATATTTAGATACTTATCGACCGGCTCATAATCAACATCACAAGCCCAATCATCATCGTCCACATCATAACTTTCAGAGCCTATCAAATAAACACAATATCCATTTTCAGACTCAAAAATACCAAAATTCAGTGCTACTATATTTTCTGGTATCACTTCATTATGGCTTAATTCCAAAAGCCAGTCTTCTATCTGTTTCTTCATAGCATTTATTCTTTTAAAAATACTTCAAACATATAAAGCACATTCGATAAATTAAGTTAACACAAAATTTATTTCATTAAATCAACGACATCCATTATTCGTTTTTTATCTTTCTCTGAAAAAATAAAACATACAGAATGATCATTAAAACCAGCCCAAAATGAAAGAGTTATTTTAATTATTTTCAAATACATTCTTAAGTCATACTCATCTAACAATGATAAATCTTCATGTATTATTACAATATCATTATTAGATATCCAGTCAAAATCCCTATAAACTTCACAAAGAGCATCCCAATTTTCTCCAAAATAATTAGGAAACACTAGAGCTTTTGATAAGTTAAGGAATAAATCCATTTTGTCTCGTACTTTATATACATATCCAATAAATGTATCCTCCACTAGATACATTCTAGGATACTTTACAAAAAATATATTCTCCATCTAATAGTAGTTTTAGAATACAAATGAAAGAATAATATTATATATTCACATACTTATAACGAACTTTTTTCAAAATTTGATTTGAATCATTGTTCCATAATGATCTGGAGTAAACCACATCTTACTTCCTCCTGTGATAACTCTCATAGGCCCTGCTCCTCTTGTCAAACCAGGCGTAGGATGAACATACTCTTTATAAACACCATTTGATAAATTTGGCAACTTTCCTTCATTATTATAATAGATCGCCCCATCATGACGAAACGTAAACAACTTTCCAGACCGTATTCTATCAATAGTCGGTTGTAAATCATGAGTTACCCCATCTGGAGTTGTCACAAAACGAGTCGTACCCGAAGATTGACTAGAAGAAGCGACCTGAGATGATGTCTCTACCGGATTTAATTTAGGGGTATTACTAATATCCGGTTGCGTCACATTTAGCCCACTTCCTGGAGCCTCCATCAACCTCATCTCCGGTGCCGGTCTTGTTGCCGTGTTCTTGAACGAGAAGATTGTCCGTCCGAATTTAACGTCCTTACCTGTCCAGAAGTTATTACCTTTCAAGGCGGCAACCATACCGTTTCCGATTCCACCTGTCAAGGCACCACCCAAAATACCCAAGCCATAATCCTTCAAGCTCATAAACGGGTCCCCGAAATACAACGAGTTACCCGCACTTTGGACAGGCATCATCACCGCCGTACTCGCCGAACCTGCGGCGGCTCCAGCCAAAAAGCCTCCGATTCCCCCGGCGGCACCTCCAGCAGCGGCAAAGGCCAACCCACCAGTCGCAGCCCCCAAACCTCCGGCGGCGGCTCCAATACCAAATGCGGCAAATCCATCCTTGAAACTATGAAGTTGACCCGATACAGCCTTATAGATCAAATTTGCTGTTCCTCCGATAACCGCACCTATTATAATATGGATAAACTCTCCATCCTCGTCCACATACCTCAACGGGTTGTTCATGGCATAGCTGTAACGATTGAAGTTCTGGGACAAGTCCGGCATCTGGACAAACGGATCAGGAGCGAGGAAACGACCCAGAGCCGGGTCATACAGGCGGGCGTTCATATTTACCAGACCAAACTCCTTAAGATGTTCATGGCCACTGTAGCCACGACCAAGGAACAACTCTACCTCCTGCCCCGAAGGGATGTAAACGTGACTGGATGAGTTACGTTGGCGACCCCATGCGTCAAAATTATAACTCGCGTATTTCGTCCCTGCCTCGGTGATGATATCCGTGATACTTCCCAGATAATCACGACCTATATAATAAAGTTTCCAGCTATTCGTATGATCCTTCACCAATACCGCCGAAGCGTCGTAGTAATTCTCTCCCGCCAAATACAGCTTCTCCTTATTACCCGAGGGAGTCTCATCGATCTCATAGCAATCCCCCAAATAATAGCGGGTCAACAAACGGCTACCCCCTTTAGCCACCTGCATCTTCACACGCTGCTGATTGCCGTTATAGGTAAACGAGGCCACGTTACCATCTTGCGTAATAGCGTTCGGACGCTTGAAAGAGGTATAGCTAATAACCTGTGTGGCGGAAGACATAATACCATTTGCCACGCTAGAGGAAGATATGGCGTAAGGCTTGCCACTTGTATTATATGCGAATGTACCACTGACATCCCCTTTGGTTAAGATATTTCCTTTCGCATCATAAGTTGCCATAAGCCCTTTGTAGGAAGTCAGACGATTAAGATTATCATAAGAGAATTTCTCTTCTTGGGATACATTAATGTCTTTCCGGTAAGTCAAGTTCCGTTTAACAGGATCAAAAACATACTCCATATTCTGGAGGAATGTGGTCACCCCTGTTTTCTGTATCTTCCTGGAAGTAGGGAATCCATAACTGTCATATCCATAGGTACGAGATAAGGCACCGGAGCGTACCTCGGTAGGTAACCCCATGTCATTCTCTTTCGTGAGCTTAAATATGGATGTTTGGTTATTCAGCTTGGTCTCAACTAAATGACCATTCGCATAATTATAATTCTCGGTTGTCAAAACTCCGGATTGAGACGTATACTTAATAGAGCTTACATTTCCTCCGTTATAGGTATAATCCTTTCGTAAATATTTATTGTCTACCGCCGTCTCTGTCTGGCTCGACAGACGACCCAACGCATCATATACATAATCAATGGAAGTTCCGACAGAAGAAGAGACCTTCGTCAACTCATCGTAGCCATTATAAGTATATGTAGTCGTAAACTCTGGTAAAGTCGCCGTTTTAAGGCGATTATACGTATCATACGTGTAATTGATAACCTTATTATTTGCGTTCGTCTCTTTCAATAGGTTGCCGGATGCGTCATAAGCATAAGTTGTCGTACCAGAGCTAGGATCGCCCAAGCTAGTCCGACGGCCGAAACCATCATAACCAAATGAAGTAGTCACGTTACCCGGTGCGACGATAGAAGAAGGTTGTCCATCCGGACGCAGATTATAGGTAATCGTTCCTGCTGGGTCTACCACAGATATAAGATTGCCCAACGCATCATACGTCCGCTTGACAGAGATTCCATCCTCCACCGTTGTTATACTATTGCCGCTATAACCATGAGTCGTTTTTCTTCCGGAAGGTTCCGATATAGCGGTTAAGCGATCATACGTATCATAACTATAGATATTCCAAGCCGTAGCCGAACTACCGGCAAACGGACGAGAGACTTTTTGCACCCTTCCATAACTATCATAAATTTTATCCGTTTTTAGAAAACTGCCATTAAAACGAGTCTCGGCCGTTCTTACCTCTCTATTCAACGCATCATATACACTTTTAGTAGTAGGTTTACCCGTCACAGAACGGGTTATGGCATACAAAGCGTTTGTCCCTTCCTCCGACCATCCGTAAGATACAGTAGCGGTAGTATTATCAGGGAACGTGACACTTGTCTCCCGACCAAATGGATCATACGTATGCGCCGTAGACTTTCCCCGGTGGTCCTTCTCAGAAGACATACGCCCCTCCGTATTATAAGAAAACTCATTTGCAAGTCCTAATGGGTTTGTCACCTTTTTCAATCGACCGTTCGTATCATAAGCATATTCGGTCTTCAGCCCTTTATCCGAACCATACAAGAATAGCGTCTCTTTTGTGATATTACCCGGAGTATCATAAACATACTCGTAAGTTTTCGCTTTATTTCCATTCTTATAGAACACCTTGCTATTCGCATAGCCGTTCGTATGCGAAGGAATATTCATTCGCTCGGTATAAGTACTGCTATTACGAGTAGTAGTCACGCTCTGATCGGTCAAGAAACCAATAAGATATCCACTCTCTGCCGTATTGTTATAAAATGTGTTCGCCTTTTTTACCGTAATACCCCCAGTGTAAGTGATAGTCTCTTGCGTCGCATTTCCATAAGTATCATATACAAAAGCGGTAGTAGCCGTAATACCCTTAAGCAAGTCCTGCTCTGTCTTATTGCTTAAACGTATCTTGACCGTTTTATTGGCTTGAACATTAACGGCAAAATTATAGGTCAATTTCGCCTCAGGTGAAACCTCACTCTTCAATACGCCATATTTATAAGGATCAAAATATTGCTCCGTAAGCTGCCCTTTCAAATTCGTACGGAATATACTCTCAAATCCCCTAAACCCCAATCCTTGGCGGTGAATAACACCACCTCGGTACGTGAAAGTGAAATTATCAACCCGGTTACCTTTCATATAAGTACTGGAAAAGGCTATGACAGGAATAGACTCTTGAATGTCCACATACGGGAAAACAGCGTTCACACCCTTAGCATAAGTACCGGAAGATATGGCCTCCTCATTCATCAACAGGTATGTGTTCTTTTCGACCACTCCCAAACTATTCGCCATACCCGTGGCCAAAACGCCTTTATTGTCATTCCTCTTGAATGAATATTTTGTAACCACTCCATTCTTCAAGCTGACCAATTGACTAAAATAATTATGACTGTTTATATTAGTCGGGATCAAGATTGATTTCGATGTATAATCTTGGGCACATTCAACCGAACCCACGTTATTTTTCTTAGCGAGGTAAGTGAAGAAACCGGAGCTATGATACCGGATCAAGTCTGTCATACCATCCCCGTTTACATCTTGTAGCAAAAAGCCATCCGTAGAAATCCCCGAGTTTTGAGTACCGGCAAACGTGGATTTATAAAATTGTCCATCTCCCATCGAGTTATAAGCGGCCCACGTATAGACTGGATCCTTTTTTTTCGGAGATACCAGCAAATCCATAAGCCCATCTCCGTTGATCTCCCCCAGCAACAACGAGCGATCTTTTAGATCCACCTTTTTTAATCCGGTATAAGTAGAGACTTTTCGGCCCGTCCAAGTACTACCGGAAACATCAAAAGTATATATATTTACCCCGGAGTCATTAATAAGAGCGATGTCACTTTTCCCGTCTCCATCATAATCTAATACCAGAAGTCTATCTGTTTTCTGAAATGCGTCCTCAGGATCAGGCTGCTCCGTGCCTACAAAATTAACGTTATAGGGAAACAAGTAACTCTGATATAAGACCTTACCACTTTCCAAATCAAATATATAGCATTTAGAGGTCTTACTGGTCTCTCCAAAAGGATGATGGCAAGAGACCGCTAGTACTTCCTGTTTTCCATCCCCATTGAAATCCCCTGTATAATAAAACTTAGGATGTATGCTCTTTGCCCCATCCGCATCGGTCAATACGGTCGGGAAATTAAAAGTCCGTGTATATTTAGATACCAATCCCACAGTCAAACTGGCCCTATATACACGGAAAGTCACTTGATCATTATCACCGGAAACGCCATTGTTTACTTTTATGATATGCTCTTCTTGCTTTCCCTCCAAATCCGCACAAAAGATATCGATAAAATTAGCTCCGGTCGTAAGATTGGGCATGGGGGAAGCGTACTCGCTATTCAATCCGGCATAAAGATAGATTTTCTCTTCTCCGGTGAATTTATTGTCATATCTATTCTGGGAATGCTGAAAAGCCGTCGAATGTCTGTAATGCTCCCAATAGGGATTCTCATTAGGCAAAGAGATCAAACCATCTGCCCCCGACGCATAATCATACCTTCCTTTCACTACCTTGATACGAGCAGGATCCGTTGATTCATACCAATTATATAGCTGTGTGACAGAACCATTATCATAAGACCCATCTGTTATGCCTTCTCCATAGTAAAGCTTTATAGGGTTCAGAGATTGCCCGGAGGCGGAATAATCTATCTGGCTTAAAACTGAGCTATTGTTCTGGTTTTTATAGCTCAAGCTATACGTACAAAGCGCAGTAGAGCCTAATTTACTGATGATTTTAGCCAGCAAGTAGCTTTCCCCTGTCTTAAGCCCCCCTATAAAAGAGACCAAGGGGTCCGGTCGTGAGGCTTGATACTGAAATTCCACAGAGGCACCATTATAAGCAACTTTTGTCAATCTGTAATGGTTTTCTTGCTCGACATAAGTATATAGGATCTGATTATTTCGCAAGTCAGACAAAGAAACTATCGGATAAAAGATCTTATTGCTTGTATTTGAGGCATATCCAAATATGCCCTTGGTTCCATTAGGATAAAATACCTCAAAATATTTCACGACATCGCCGGACAAAAAAGCTTTTACTTTTATATTGCCTTGCTCGGACTCATAATTAATAGTTGTCGCATTCTCTGAGATCTTTATAAGACGCATCCCGTCTAACACGAACGCATCCGCTTTCGTACGTAAAGCTCCTTGGGGCTTACCATCATAATAAATATTCCTACTCGTACGCATGATCGATTGCACACCGCCAATACCCCATCCAATACCAACGATGCCATTTCCTTGCTGGCTATTATAAGCCAATGATAATTGGGGTTCAAATCCATTTATACCCGGATAAACCTGTATGGGAACCGTATAGGTTTTAGCTCCAGTCGGGGAAACACCTGTTTGTATCGGTATCTCTCCTACAGCTTTCGATTTATCTATTGTAACTGTAGTCGGAACGTAAGTATTATCAGATATGGCTTTAGGAACAAAAGCCTGAGGTTGCTGTGAAAACCTTTCCGGATTTTCTGCAGTTTTCGCTATAACCGGAGGATATAAAGCCTTCAATAAAGAATCCTCATAAGCCTTGTAATCACTTTCCTTCCAATCGAAAAATTGATTATTCTCAGCAACTCCTTGGGCACATAAATAAGAAGATGGGGACATAAACATGATAAATATCCCTATCGTATATAAATATATTAATTTCATCTATAAGTATACTTAAATTATATTTTGATCAATCCTCCTCTTGGTCTACGGGAACGGCCTCCAAAGATGAAGCCATCGCACTAAATTGCCGTGTTGTTCTATTTCCTGACGCATCATAAGTATAAGTAAATATCATTTGTTGGGATTGCCTAATATTCAAAATTCCGCCAGACTTTACCTCAAAAGGCCCATTAATCGTAATTTGCGCCGGAGCGGAAAGAGATAAATTACCATTACTTGCCACGGTTACATTTTGGACAGCCAACGTATTACAGCCCAAAACTGATACACTTGATGAAACTGTCTGATTTGTATAAGTACTCACACAGCTTCTCGTGTCAACCTCTTGTGATGATAACGGGGAAAATAAGCAAGTCAATACGATACATGTAAAAAAGACGATTCTCTCTTTCATATCAAAGAATTTATGATTCTGTTATTTCTATTTTTAATTCCTTGAGATTACAGACTTACATACTTCTTCAAAGTATCCGCTTTCTTCCCATCCACAAACAACGTATAAATAAACGTTCCATAACCAAGTTCCGAACGGCTTACTTCTACCACATTACTACTTCCATTATCCAACTTAATAACTTTCACGGGTTTACCTGTGACATCAAATATCTGTAGACTAGCAGACACAAACGTCGCCGGTAAGGTATAAGAGACAGAAGCACCTTCCCTATTATATAATTTTGCGCTATCCACAGCACTTATATTACTTGTGGAAGTCGTGCTCGAACGTAATTGAGATTGTACCTCCGGCGATAGTAGAGCTTGCAAATTATCAATCACCTCATTCTGTTGTTGGATCGTTTGTTGCATCTCCTTGATACTTTCTACGATAAGCGGAATAAAACCTATATAATCTATAGACATCATCCCGTTTTCATCCGTTTGTACAAGTTCGGGTAATACCTTTTGTATGTCTTGAGCCAAAAAACCAATTCGTTTACGACTAGCCTCCGCTGCCTCTCTTCGATCTATCTCTGCTTGGATTTGTTTGTCTCTATTTATCTTTGCGATAGTAGCGGCATCCATAATCTCCTCTGAATCGGAGGAACTTCCCGATATCCCATTATCCAATGTGGCAGAGAACTTAGACTCATCCTGCTCCCTATTCTCCTCAAGTGTAGAGAGGTTGTATGAATAAGAGACCCCATTCACTTGCTCTAAAAGAGCTAATGGATTTTGCAGCGACTCTACATTTTCCTTCAAGCGAGCGTCTGAAGTTATATTCACTCCATTCACACGAAGATTCGTATTGAACACGAAATTAGTATTACTAGCCGGATTGTAATACGCCACGACATTGTTAGCATAACCATTTGTAGTCATATAAATACCCAATTTCCCATGCAACCAAAGTTGATCCGTATCCGTGGTTCCATATTCTCCAGCAAACACATTCCAACCTTGATTTGCATATTGTCCAAAATCACCAAATGTTAATTTCGAACCTGCGCGTGCATCCCCTATCCGACCATATATCTGCATAGAGGTTACATTTCCTAAGTCCTCATTATTGTCTTTTAAAAGGCCTGCTTGTACTCGTCCATTTGAAAGAACCCGGAGTTGAGCATTTGCGTTTGATACTAAACTAATTAAAATTAAGAAAGAAAAAAGTCTTGTTGTTTTCATATAAGTTGTTCTAAAATATAAATAGATAAACATTCAAATAATACTTCTAAGGAACCCAGTACCATATCCAAACAATTGCGTAAAAGAGGCTATTACGGATAGCGATCCTACACGTAAATCACATTTATTGCGGAACATTGCGTCTACAAACAATAAAAGGGCATAAATAATAAGAGGCACCAGAAACAAGCGGCAAAAGAATGAGCCGATAACCAATAGACAGACTGAAAACGTGAATAATGCCGGTAAGCAATGTACCAGCTTCAATGAGCCGGGATGTTTCCGGTTCAACGCGATCCGGGCCTCCCCCGAATGACGTACCTGACGGAAGAACTGCGTGAGATCCGTCCGCCTTTTATGATAAACCCATGCTGAAGGAAATAGCCGGGTCCGATAACCAGCCTCCATGATCCGTATGCTAAAATCAATGTCCTCACCATATCGCATGCCGGAAAAACCGCCCAGACGCTCATATACATCCCGCCTTATTCCCATATTAAAACTACGGGGATAAAATTTATCCAACTTTTTCTTCCCGCCGCGGATACCACCGGTCGTCAGGAATGAGGTCATGGCGTAATTGATCGCCTTCTGGATCGGGGAAAACGAGGCATGCGCCTTATCCGGGCCACCGAACGCATCCACCGGATAATGATTCAACGATTCGTGTATATGCTCAAGCCACGTGGAGGGTAGTACCACGTCAGAATCCAGTATGAGCAGATACTCGCCACGCGCTTGCCTAGCGCCATGATTACGCGCCATACCCGGGCCGGAGTTCGAGATCACATAATAATGAAGATCCAACCGCCCTTGGTATCGCCCAACAATCTCTTTCGCCGGTATCTCCGAACCATCCTCCACCACGATAACCTCAAAATGGACATAGGTTTGCTTGCAAAGGCTTGATAACAGATCATCAAGCTCATCCGGCCTGTTATAAACAGGAATTATAATGGAGTATAATCGCATATCTTTTGTATAAAAAAGATTGAGGATACCCTCAACAGACAGTATCACTCAATCTTATCAAAAAAACTATAGCTTCAATAGAAATAAATATTATTGTACCAATAGCATACGTTTCGTTGAGATCAACTGTCCGTCTACTACCAAAGAATACATATACATACCTGCGACACCTAGATCAGAAAAGCTTACCATTATACTACCTTCTCCCCGGGTAGCGATATCGAATTTCTTAACTTGAGTTCCTTGCAAATTGCAAATAGAGATAAAAGCAGAACGTGCGGATGTAGGGATCGTAAAGGATATATTCGTGGTAGAATTAAACGGATTCGGCGTATTTTGATTCATTACCGCATTCGAGAGCAAAGACTTACTCGTCAAATTCTTGTTATTCTGCAAATCAGACAAATTAGCTTTTTCATCCAATTGCAATTCCAGTTGTTGGATAGTAGCGTCCAATTCTTTTACAGCCTGTACTAAAACGGGTATAACAGCCGTGTAATCCACCAAGCTATCACCTGTGGAACTTAACGTCACAATCTCTGGCATAACCTCAGCTACCTCCTGTGCCAAGAAACCAAAAGCTTTAGAAGGTACGGCTTCTGCTGATCTCAATTGCGATGTCTCACTTTTCCAATTGTAAGATACCGGTTTTAACCCCAATATGGTTCCTAATCCACTATTTAAGGGAGTGATATTGGTTTTCAACCGAGCATCCGAAGATTGATAAACCCCCTTTACTTCTATATAATTATACTGGGAGCTTTCTGAATCATAGAAAACGACCTTTCCTCCTGTTCCTGAGATACGAGGATTAGCGACCGCAACTTTTAATTTCAAGAATGTACCCGGATAATCACTCCCGTTATAATACAATTTTTGTCCCCACGTTTGTATGTTCGTGTACTGGGCTTGGACACTAAACGATACGAATAGGCATAGTATGCCTAATAAAGATACAGATCTTTTCATGATTTAAAGATTTAAGTTGATAATATCTATTTTAACACATCAAAATATCCAATCAAATAATTATTTCCTTTTGATATAAATATCTTATAATCACCATTCAGCAAAAAATCTATAGAAATAGGATATTCTATCTCAGAAGAAACAGTTATGATGTCATTATAAAGTACATTTCCTTTTATATTTATAATTTTCACATTAAGTCCATCCAATAATTTATTAGAATGGATGTAAATATTATTTTCATCTATTGATAATGTAGGAGAAGATATTATAGAACGATCTTCCTCTTCTTCCCAAGATTGTTCAGTATCCTTCACTCTATTCGGATACACAACTGAAGAAACAAACATCAGAAATACTAATCCCAATATAAAACTTCTCTTTTTCATTATCTATTTTTATAAACAAAAATAGTCTCTATGAGAAATCTATAAGCAAAATAGGATTTACTTCTTATTTACTTTTTGTTTACAGCGATTAAGTTATTATAAATCAGCGATAAATTTATCCATCATTTCTGCGGTACCTTCTGTTCCATGAATCTTTTTATAGAGACGAATCCGGGATGCTGTTATTGCAGGAGTTGAGCGTCCAACTAACCTTGCAATGTCCTTCACAGGCATGGATATTTTTATCAAATAACAAATATGGAGTTCTAACTCTGAGATTTGCGGGTATAAAGCATATAATTGAGCGGTGAAATTTGAATAGGTTGTATCAATCTCTTTTCTCAACTCCTTCCAATCCTTATTCTGAATTTCCGTATCAGTATTATTACTTGTTTCATGAAATAACCGATAGACTTCGGATTTTCGAAAAGCTATTTCAAGCAAACTTTTTTCATTTTGAGAAGTAAGAATCTTTCGGTTTGATAGTTCTAATAATTCCTTTTGAGATTGCACAAGTTGCTTTTTAAAATTATCTCTTTGACACTCCGATTGCTGCAAAAGTTCCTCTAGATATGAAATTTTCTTATTATTATATTCAATACAATCCAAACTTTCCGCATATTGATTCTCTTTCAATAGACGTATTTTTTTCTCCTTTTCAATCGCTGCTTTTTTCTTCTTTTCTAACACATATATATAACATAGACTAAAGAAAATAATTAAAACAACAAATAATGCAAATTGATAATTGCGAATTTTTCTTTTTTCATTATCTATTTTCAATTGAACATTCTCCTTTTCTGTATGCTGATACTTATATAATGAGTTAACTTTTGCTACAGCTTCCGTTTTTGTTTGATTCTTAATTGAATCAGACAGTTCTATACATTTATACGCATAATTCAAGGCTAATTTACGGTCTCCTTCTTGGTTTTTTATTTTAGATAAGATTCTATACGTATTTTTTTTCATATAGATATTCCCATACTCATTTGCTTTCTCAAAATAATATAGAGCTGAATCTATTTGCTTATAGCTTTCATATATACAACCTAATCCAAAATATATATTTGCTTGATTCTTCATACTTGAAACCTTACTGAACAAATCTTTAGCCAAATCATATTTTCCCATATCTATATAGATGCTACTCAATTCCCTTAGTACATTATCTATTCTCGATTGATCATTTAATAACAATGCCTTCTCATAAGCAGATTGATAGTAGTATATAGCACTGTCTGTATCTTGCTTGGCGTTATAGATCCGAGCAATATTCCTCAATGCGATCACCTCTCCTTTTCCTTTATCATACATCTTGTATTCATACGATTTCCTATAAGCTTCGAGAGCCTCATCATACAAACCTTGATATGCCAGTCGATATCCCATCTGCTCATAAACCCGTCCTAATATATCATATCGCTTACTATCTTTCCCTATGTCCGCAGCATCTTGAAAAGCTCTCACCGCTCTTGGGGCATCTCCCATATCCCGGTATGTACTTCCTAGATAATAATATGCCTCCATTAATTGATCTGGAGTCCCATAGTCCTCATAATACTGAACTATTGATTTAATCAAAGAGTCTGATTCATGAGGAATATACAGCTTATCTTTAGCTTTAATCTTAAGCAAAGCATGGTACATACGTATATTTTCCGGCTCATTCATGATTGAGCTATCCAAAGAGGAAAGACAGAGTAATGCGCTATCCGGATGCTCCCACATAACAGATTCCGCACGAGATAATTCCGCTGGTAATGGTTTTTCTTGGCGCATACAAGAAAAAAGGGTAGCGAAAAGTAGCAAAGTCAGTCCTAGTGTTCTCTTCATTTAGATTACAGTTTACAACTTAAACGCAAGTTATAAAATTTATTTTATAAATACCACTAAAATATTTGTTTTTCAATAGTGATTTTGAGATACGATCAGCCAGCAGGGAGATGCGGCACACTACGTATCCACTAGTTGTATTATGTATTTAAAATATTAGCATATAAGCATTTGCAGTTTTTTATGGTAAAAAACAAAAGTTTATCAAGCAGAAAACTTTTGTTTCCATATATAGAAACTAAAGTTTCTTCAGCACGAAACTTTTGTTTTCCCTAATAGAAACTACTTTTACATATATAGGCACTACGACACACGAACCTAAACGATAATTTGGTTTCTTGCGTTTTCTATCAAAACATGGTAGATAAAGAATGATAATTGTAGATATTTTCTATCTACAACCACTATATAAGATGTTTATTTATAAGGCATATAAGAAGGAATTGTAGATGTGGTAGATATTAAGTGTTTTTTATTAACTGGTAATTTATGGAACTCGATTATATAATCCAACAAGTTCTTGTAACTTTGCAGCCATTTTAATTGAAATCCCGATTGAATATGAAGAACAAATACGAGGCTAGGCTAGGTACGGAACGTATGCTACCGCTGGTTTTCAAAATGGCGCTTCCGGCGGTAGCGGCCCAATTTGTCAACCTACTTTACAATATCGTAGATCGTATCTATATCGGGCATATTCCCGAGATCGGGACAAACGCTTTGGCCGGTATAGGGGTGACCACCTCCATCGTGATCTTGATCTCTTCTTTCTCCGCTATCGTGGGAGCGGGCGGTTCGCCGTTAGCGGCTATCGCTCTCGGGCAGGGCGACCGGGAACGGGCCGGAAAAATAGTGGGAAATGGATTTATATTGCTTATCCTATTTACTATATTCACTTCCCTCATCACCTATACCTTCATGGAACCGATCCTGCTTTTTACAGGAGCATCAAAATATACGTTAGGATATGCGGTGGATTATCTCTCTATTTATTTACTGGGCACTCTGTTTGTCGAGATATCCACGGGCTTGAATGCCTTTATCAACGCGCAAGGGCGTCCGTCTATCGCTATGTGCTCGGTTTTGATCGGGGCTTTATTGAATATCGTATTAGACCCTATCTTCATTTTCTGGTTGGATATGGGGGTAAAAGGCGCCGCGCTCGCCACGATCCTATCGCAAGCTTGCAGTGCCATATGGGTATTGAGCTTCCTTTTCTCAAGACGTGCCTCCTTGCCTTTGGAAAGGCGGTATATGAGACTGGACCGAAGAATCGTACTCTCGATGTTCGCTTTGGGAATTTCTCCGTTCATCATGGCCAGTACGGAGAGTCTGGTGGGTTTCGTCTTGAATAGTAGTTTGAAAAATTTTGGCGATATCTATGTGAGCGCATTGGCTATCTTACAGAGTGCCATGCAATTCGCTAGCGTACCGCTGACCGGTTTCGCCCAAGGATTCGTACCGATCATAAGCTATAATTACGGACATGGAGACAAACAGCGGGTAAAAGATTGTTTTCGTATCGTGCTAATCGTTATGTTCTCTTTCAACTTGATACTCATGCTATTCATGATCTTATTCCCCTCAACCGTAGCCTCCGCTTTTACAAGCGACGAGGAGTTGATCGATACCGTCCGTTGGGTCATGCCCATCTTCTTGGCGGGTATGACGATTTTTGGCTTACAACGAGCTTGCCAGAATATGTTCGTAGCGTTGGGACAAGCTAAGATATCTATCTTTATCGCCTTGCTTCGTAAAGTAATCCTCTTGATTCCTTTGGCATTACTATTACCTCATTTTATGGGGGTAACCGGCGTATACGCGGCAGAAGCCGTATCGGATGCCACGGCCGCTATTTGCTGTACGTTGTTATTTATATGGAAATTCCCGAAGATACTAGGGAAAATCAAGAAAAAAGAAGAAAGGGCTGCCCAATAACGGACAGCCCCCTGATAAAGCCTTAAAGATTAAAATGAATCGTATTAATATCCCGGATTCTGTGTCAAGTTAGGATTCAGGCTAAGGATATCGGCATAGATGGAGAATACCGTTGTATATCCCGTCTTATCCTCTTGATAATCCAGCGAGCTGGCGGAATGTTTCACGCCTACATAGCGGTCTACCGTAGCCTCGGTAAACTTGCCGAAACGGATCAAATCCTGCCGGCGTACGCCTTCCCAAGCTAATTCAAGCATACGCTCGTCTAATAGCGTATCCAGCGTTACGTTTTGTAGCGGTTTGGCGCCTACACGGTTACGAACTTGGTTCACCTCATCGTCTCCATTCTGTCCCAGACGAATCTTGGCTTCCGCCTTCATCAGCAACGCGTCGGCGAAACGGAAGATCACGCAGTCATTTCCATGCAAGTTTCCACCATCCTGAGCATTCTGGTCGAACTCATATTTAGCCATACGAGCTCCGGCGGTCTTCACCAACAAACCATCGGAGGCATCCATATATACCTTCGGGGCGTTCGGCTCATATTTCAAAGGAACTTTCTGTCCGTCCCATTCCGTATAGATCGTCTTTCCGTCCGGACCGGTTACCTCGCCCGTAAAATAAGTAAGCTTACAACGAGGATCCTCATCCGCCGTACCGAACTTAAACACGTTCATCGCCTTCACCGTAGCGCAAGAGCCATTCCATCCGGATTGGCCGTAAGCGGTTGCATGATCATAATGGCGGGTACGTACCAAATTGTAGTCCTTTGCGTCCGGATAAGCGACCGGGTCCATAGGAACCGTGAAAATATTCTCAACCGAGGTCTCGTTCGCTACGGCGAAATTCTCCGAGAAGTTTCCCTGCAATTTATAGCCCAAAGCCTCCAGCTTATCCACATAGGCGATCGTAGCTTCCCAAGCGTTCATCTCTTTACCGCCAACGGTAAACTTGATGTTCTTTCCATCCGGACGATTGCCGTCCGTCCAATTGTCGTCCGCATAAACCTCCGCGTTCAACGCCAACTTAGCCAAGATCATATAAGCCACCGGCTTGGTAATACGCCCGTAATACTCGCCCTTTTGGTTACTGCGGTTATCTGAAAGATAAGGCAACGCCTCCTCCAACTCCGAACGGACAAAGTTAAATACAACGCTACGCTCAGATTGCTTTACCTCAGACATCGGTGTCGTAGAGGAAGTTACCAACGGAACACGAGCGAACAAATCCAACAACTCATAATAGAAAAACGCACGGACCGCACGGACCTCTTCCAGATAAACCTTGAAATATTCCACGTCCGGTTGTTCCTCGGCAAAGGCTTGCAACTTATCAACACTCTGGTTGCATTTTCCAATCTGCTCATACAAGAAATCCCAAGAGTTCTTGGTCAAATCATTCATCGTGCCCCAACGGTGTAAGAAAATATTCTGCCATAAACCGCCATCTTCCCAGTCGCCAATACGGCAAGGAAGCATAGCCTCATCGCTGGAGAAAGTATTCAAGTCATATACATGACGGTCGTTACCCATGATCTTGAACATATTATTGTACAGGCTCGCAACCGTGTTTACATAGACCAACGTAGGGCTTTGGAACGCGGTCTCCTCATCAAACGCATCCGTAGGACGCTCTTCCAAAAAATTAGAACAGGAAGAAAATGCCGCGGCGGCAGCGGCTATCATAAAGCTATATATAAATTTCTTTTTCATGACTCTTTAAATGGATTTAGAAGTTAACACTCAAACCTAATGAATACGTACGGGATAACGGATAGAAACGTTTGTTATCCATACCTAGGTCATTATTATCTTTATCGACCGTCGTACTGTTAATCATCGGAGACAAACCGGAGTAACCCGTGATCGTAGCTACGTTGTTCACCGAGAATGTCACACGGATATTCTTCACGTATTTCTCGATCTTCTTGCAATCGATGTTGTAACCCAACGTAATATAATCGATATTCAAATAATTACCCTTCTCCAACCAATAATCGGAGATCGACTGGTCGTAGATCTTGCTTTCCGGAGCCTCAGCCAACGCGTTGTATGTAGGGAACTGACTCAGGTTCATATAAGCTAGCGATGTACCATTGAAGATCTTATGACCGAAAGCGCCGTTCATCTGCGTCATCAAGTCGAAGCGTTTGTAGCGGAAGCTGAAGTTCATTCCCAGATAATATTTCGGCATGGCTTGTCCGGCGATATAACGGTCGCCACCATCATTGGTATCCAAACCCTCTTTTCCATCGATCGTCTGATCCAAGTTATAGACATAACGGCCTTCGATAGCGTTTCCATTCTCATCCAAAGCCGGAGTCAAGCCCAAGCAACGAGGAATGTAGAACACTCCGACAGGCTGGCCTACCATCTGATAAACCACACGGTTGTTTCCTACGAAACCGGCACCACTCATACTGGACAGATCCATATATTGTTTCGCCTGCAACTCTTGTCCCATATAAGAACCGCTCAAGGAGTTCAATTTATTCTTCTGGTAAGAGAAATTCACGCCCATGTTGAAATCGAAGTCCTTTGTCTTCACGATACCACCGCTTACAGCCAATTCCACGCCGGAGTTGGTCATCTCTCCCAAGTTCGCCAATAATTCCGGATATACGAACGGAGGAACCGGAACCGCGTATTTATACAACAGATCCGTAGTCTTGGAAGTATACCAATCGGCGGTCAACGTAAAGCGGCCATCGAGGATACCAGCGTCCACACCCACATCGAATGTCTTTTTCACCTCCCAACGCAAGTCCGGGTTCGAGTTACGTGTAAAGCCATAGGTAGCGGTAGAATTTCCATTGACGGAAGTCACACCGTTCGGGCTCATCAAAGCCAACGAGTTATAAGCCTCGATAGCATCTTGGTTACCAGTCAGACCATAACCCGCACGTAGTTTCAACTGGCTCAGCCAATCCACGTCTTTCAAGAAAGCCTCCTCATTCAACACCCAAGCGGCGGAAGCGGAAGGGAAGAAGCCCCATTTATTATTCATACCCAATTTAGAGGAACCGTCCGCACGTAAGTTCACGGTGGCGATAAAACGGTTGTCATACATATAATTGAAACGACCCATGAATGAGGCCAGACGATTCTCGTTTTGGAAAGAAGTCACGTCTCCGTATTTCACTGTACCACCCGCTTTCAGGTTGTTATAACCGAAGTAATCCGTCTCAAAGCCACGGGCACCGGCGCTAAATCCCGTATAATGATATTTTTGTCCCCTCTCCCAGACAATAAATGGATTCAATCGTTACGCTGCTATTTCTCGGTAAATAATGTATTTACACTTACCGGATATACCGGAGGCGATCCCGCTAATATCAACGTGAATGGCGTAGAACCCGGTATCGAGACCACTTCCATCTATCCTGTAGCCCGTACCTTCACGCTGGGATTATCCGTCCAATTCTAAAGACCTCCACTGCAAGCCGGGTTGCAGTAACACAACCCGCAAGGCTCTATCCGGAAAACCTGTAGTCTATATTTATTTTGTACGAAAAGCAAGCGCAAAAGGAACAACCTAATCAGTTAATCCCTAACTTTGTGAGCCTAAACAGTAGAAAACATGGTACAAAGATTCGATTACTTAGTGATAGGCTCAGGAATCGCCGGTATGAGTTTCGCTCTGAAAGTAGCCAATGAAGGCAAGAGCGTAGCACTTATCTGTAAAGCCGGACAAGAAGAAGCCAACACATATTTCGCGCAAGGAGGTATCGCTTCCGTAACCAACTTGAAAGTAGATAATTTCGAGAAGCACATAGAAGACACGATGATCGCCGGCGACTGGATCAGTGACCGGGCAGCCGTGGAGAAAGTCGTGCGCGAGGCCCCTGCCCAGATCGAGGCGCTTATCCGATGGGGAGTTAATTTCGATAAGAAAGAAAGCGGAGAATTCGATCTGCATAAAGAAGGAGGACACTCCGAGTTTCGTATCCTGCACCATGCCGACAATACAGGAGCCGAGATACAGACGAGCTTGATAGAAACGGTAAACAACCATCCCAACATCGCCGTATTCACGAACCATTATGCGGTAGAGATTATCACCCAGCACCATATGGACATTATCGTCACCCGCCATACCCCCGGTATCAAATGTTTCGGTGCCTATGTATTGAACGAGGATACGGGCGAGGTACATACTTTCTTGTCAAAGATAACCGTTATGGCGACAGGCGGTTGCGAGGCCGTTTACCGGAATACGACAAACCCGCTGGTAGCTACCGGAGACGGTATCGCCATGGTTTACCGTGCGAAAGGCTCCGTAAAAGATATGGAGTTCATCCAGTTCCACCCGACCGCCTTGTATCATCCGGGCGACCGTCCCTCTTTCCTCATCACCGAGGCGATGCGCGGATATGGAGCTGTATTGAGAAACCTTGGCGGAGAGGAGTTCATGCATAAATATGATCCCCGTCTTTCCTTGGCTCCCCGTGATATCGTAGCCCGTGCGATCGATAGCGAGATGAAACAACGGGGTGAAGACCATGTCTATTTGGACGTGACGCACAAAGATCCGGAAGAGACGAAGAAACATTTCCCCAATATCTATAAAAAATGCCTCAGCTTAGGGATCGATATCACGAAAGATTACATCCCGGTAGCCCCTGCCGCCCATTATTTATGCGGAGGTATCAAGGTAGACTTAAACGGGCAATCCAGCATCCGCCGGCTATACGCAATCGGAGAATGTTCTTGTACCGGCTTGCACGGTGGTAACCGATTGGCCTCAAACTCATTGATCGAGGCAGTTGTATATGCCGATGCCGCGGCGAAACACTCATTAAGCGTCATGGATCGCTATGAGTTCAACCAGGATGTACCGGAATGGAACGATGAGGGAACGATCACCAATGAAGAGCGTGTATTGATCACCCAAAGCATGAAAGAGGTAAACCAGATCATGGAAGCGTATGTAGGTATCGTTCGTAGTAACACACGTTTGATCCGTGCGTGGAACCGTTTGGATATTTTATATGAGGAGACAGAGAGCCTTTTCAAACGTTGTAAGGCATCCCGTGAATTATGTGAGTTGCGTAATATGATCAATGTAGGTTATTTGATCACTCGTCAAGCGATGGAACGGAAAGAGAGCCGGGGATTACATTATACGATTGATTACCCACCGATTAAATAATTGAAAATTGAGAATTGAGAATTACTAGCTATGTTAATTCTCAATTCTCAACTTTTAATTATCAATAGTTCTGTTTCATCGGTTCAAAGTAAGCTTGCGGATGAGCGCATGCCGGACAATTAACCGGAGCCTTCTTACCCTCGAATACGAAACCACAGTTACGGCATTGCCAGAAGATAGCCTCATCTTTCTCGAATACTTTACCTTCCTCTACGTTAGCCAACAATTTACGATAACGTTTCTCGTGTTCAGCCTCTACCTTTGCGATCATCTTGAAAGCTACGGCAATAGCGGGAAAACCTTCTTCCTCCGCAATCTTAGCGAACTCAGGATACAATTCAGCCCACTCCTCATTCTCACCAGCTGCTGCGGCTGCCAAGTTCTCAGCGGTTGTTCCGATTACGCCTGCAGGATAAGAAGCGGTAATCTCAACCATTCCACCTTCCAAGAATTTAAAGAAACGTTTAGCGTGTTCCTTCTCTTGCTCGGCTGTTTCCATGAAAACACCTGCGATTTGCTCGTAACCTTCTTTCTTGGCTACGCTAGCGAAAAATGTGTAACGACTTCTTGCCTGAGATTCTCCGGCGAATGATTTCAATAAATTCTGCTCGGTACGTGTACCTTTAATACTTTTTTCCATAATGCTAATTTTATGTAGTAAATTAATGAGTCTGTTTTGTATATCGTTTTTCTCATGACCGATCAAAAGTAAGAATTTGTTTCCAGATATCGATTACGCAAACATTAAATAATATCTATCTCTCAATAGATATCACTTATTTATCAAGGAAAAACTTCTCCTCCTTTATACAATGAAACAACAAATCCTCCTAAATTGTTTACACAAAACCGGAATGCGTCTTTAGATTTTTTGCATCTTCTTTATTTTATTAACTTTGCATCCTCAAATCAAACAGGCAAGAAGAAAAATGAAGAACAAATTTGATTTTCAGCCCAAACTCTTTACGGCGCTGAGAAATTATTCCAAAGAGAGATTCATGACGGATCTCATGGCGGGTATAATTGTCGGCATAGTTGCCCTACCACTCGCCATCGCTTTTGGTATCGCCTCCGGGGTAAGTCCGGAGAAAGGATTGATCACGGCTATTATCGGTGGATTCATTGTCTCCCTTTTAGGAGGCTGCAACGTACAGATCGGCGGACCTACCGGAGCGTTTATCGTGATCGTTTATGGCATTATACAGAACTTCGGTATCGAAGGGCTTGCCATCGCTACCGTCATAGCGGGTATTATTCTGGTATTGATGGGCGTGCTGAAGCTCGGTACCGTGATTAAGTTTATCCCCTACCCGATTGTCGTAGGTTTCACGAGTGGTATCGCTATCACTATCTTCACGACACAAATGAAAGACTTATTTGGATTGACTATGGATAAAGTCCCCGCCGATTTCATCTCTAAATGGATCGCATATTTCGGGGCGTTCGATACGGTTAACCCTTGGGCATTCGTTATCGGTATCATTAGTATCCTGATCATTACGTTAAGCCCGAGGCTAACGAAGAAAATTCCGGGTTCCTTGATCGCTATCGTCATCATGACGATCGTTGTTTACATTATGCGTAATCATTTGGGTATTACAGGTATCGAGACGATTGGAGATCGGTTTACTATTAACGCTTCCTTGCCAGCCCCGGCTCCGATCACGTTTAATATGGAGACAATCAACTTATTGCTTCCCTCCGCCTTTACGATCGCTATCCTTGGGGCTATCGAGTCTTTATTATCCGCTACGGTAGCGGATGGTGTGACAGGCGACAAGCATAATTCAAATACGGAACTAATCGCCCAAGGTGCGGCGAATATCATCGTTCCTATTTTTGGCGGTATTCCCGTGACCGGCGCCATCGCCCGTACAATGACTAATATAAATAATGGTGGACGAACTCCGGTTGCCGGTATTATTCACGCCATCGTATTATTATTGATTTTGCTTTTCCTCGGACCGCTTACCAAACACATTCCAATGGCTTGTCTGGCTGGCGTATTGATCATCGTATCCTATAATATGAGTGAGTGGCGTACGTTCCGTTCCTTGATGAAAAACCCGAAAAGCGACGTATCCGTCTTGTTGGTGACTTTCTTCCTGACGGTTATCTTTGATCTTACGATCGCTATCGAGATCGGCCTTCTGATCGCCATGTTATTTTTTATGCGCCGTGTGGCTGAGACCACGCATGTATCCGTCACCACGGATGAGATCGATCTTTCCGACGAGGGCGAGATTCATCATGACGAGGAAGTCCTCTCCCTGCCTAAAGGTGTAGAGGTATACGAGATCGATGGTCCGTTCTTTTTCGGCGTAGCGAATAAGTTCGACGGCATCATGAAAAGTATGGGAGATAAACCGAAAGTCCGCATCATCCGTATGCGTAAGGTTTCGTTCATAGATTCTACCGGTCTGCATAACTTGGAAAGTCTTTTCCGTCTTTCCGAGGCAGAGCATATCCATATGATACTTTCCGGGGTCAATGAACATGTACACCGTGTATTGACAAAATCCGGATTCGATAAGAAGATTGGCGCAGAAAATATTTGCAGTAATATCAATGAGGCGGTAGAGAAAGCGAAAGCTGCCGTACAAGACTAAGATACTATCAGACAGTGGGAGACGCAGCATGCTGCGTCTCTACAACTGGATATTTATTCCGGTAAATAATACCAGTCCTCTGGTAAGACAGCTTCCTTTATTTTACGGCTGGAAACCCCGACCTCCAAGGCCTCGCCCATATAATCCTCGAAATACAAAACACGTAATTCGTGGAAACCAGCGTCTAACGCTACCTTTCCTTTCGCTATACGAGCATTATGAGAGCCATCATTATCAACAATAGCTTTACCGTCTATAAATAGCTTGGAACCATCATCCGAATACGTATAAAAGCGATATACACCTTTTTCAGGGATATTTATCAACGTACGGAACTCATAAGCGAAATGATCCTTGGCCGGAGCCTCCTGAATGGAGATATTTTTCATCGTACCCTCTTTCACTTTTGTCCCGGAAGCGATCTGATCCGTATGTTTAAACTTGCCTTCATAATAGGTATAAGCTACCCCGTGCTTTTTAGGTTTTACCGTTTTGGCGGGTAAGAATTCCATCGTTTCCTCATCCTTAGAGGTCAGGCCAGACGGATAATAATACGTATATTCCTTTCCGGACGAGGTACGAATCCATGAATCAAACTCAAACTTGCCCTCACGCAATTCAATGATACGGCCACCCCGCTCGAAATCTCCATAAGCGTCCCATCCGGATACACGCCCGAAAGCTAGTCCCACGTTATATAACATTCCTATATAATCATTATCATGATCGTGCCCGGCAAAAGTAGCCATCACATCCTTCATTTCCACCAAGGAAGCGAAGAAGCCCGTGTTGATCTTGGGAGAGGCGATTCCCTCTTCTTTCTGTCCTAATGTAGTCTCCGCCCCAACGATCTCATTATATTCCAGCAAAGGAATATGAAAAAAGGCCAAGGCTGGCAACGGTTTGCCACCATTTTCCTTGGTATAGCGCATACTTTGCTCACGATACCAATTGATCTGGTCGAAATGAATCCAATCATACGTACCGTAATCTTTTAGCGTAGGATAATCGTTGGAGTCGATACAATACAATAAGGCCGCCGGTTTCTTTCCGTCTGAACTGTAGACCGGTACCACATAGTTTCCGGCTCCATGAATATCACCCGGTCCCTTCTCACCCATAAAATAAGGTGATTGACTGAGTAGGGCATAAATCTCGTCCTTGGGAACGATCTCTGCGTCATGATTTCCCATCATCACCGTAAACGGTATCTTGGCCTCCTCAAAGATCCCGATCACTGACTTCCATCCTTCCAAACCGGGATTTGCTGTCACCACGTCGCCCGTCAGCATCGCCACATCCGGATTTTCCGCCTTTAATACGGATTGTATCGTAGCGACTGTCTTAGCGCATTTAGATGATTTCTGATCCCAATGAATGTCTGTAAATTGGACGATCTTGAATTTCCCATCCTTGAAAGCAAGCTGTTTTTGTGCGAATAAGCTCATCGGGGCACAAAAGCACAACAAGGCTATCGCTAATAAAAAAGTCTTTTTCATGTTCTTCGATTTAGTAATTGGGGGCTAAGTTATAAAAAAAAGAGAGCGATGTATAAAAACAGGCTCTCTTCCTTATGTTAAATGCCACAATGAAACCCTTGCTGTCAAACAAAAGCTATATACATATCCGCAAGCCGGGTTTTCCTGTCAAAATGCGGGATATCTTTTACTATTTTCTCACAATCCTCAAGGCTCATTCCTCCTTTAGGTTCCCCCCAGTACCAAAGTTTAGGGGTATTCTGTTTTTTACTTGTTGACTCCATAATTCTCGTTGTTTTTATCGTAAGACAGGAAACGCTCAAATACCCCTATCCTCAAAATATATAAAAGATTAAAATAATGTGAATTTATATCCAACCGACAACCCCAATTTCAAATCCCGGTCATTGACACAATTCTGGAAATAGTTCACTCCCACATAAAATCTTTTTACCTCTATACCGGCCGCCGCCGTAGCTCCCAGATTCCAATATTCACCACTACCGGTGTAAGCACCCGCATTTAATCGGAGATTCACTTTATCGCTCAACGGAATATGAAAAGAAGCATACACGGGTACAAAAAAATCAATATTCCAATCATCTCCATATGAAAACGAATTCCCTGCGGTATGCAGCAACAATCCCGTTTGTATAGAAAACAACCGTGATTGTGGAAAGTTTATATACGCCCCCGTCTGAAGCCCCCATCCATCTCCTCCTAGTATTCCGGTACGAGCTTCTATATCAGCGGCCTGCGATCGACCAAAAGATAAAAGCAATATTAACAGAACAAACAACTTCTTCATTACTTACAAGGTATTAATTTAATATTTAGATTGAATAAAAGTTCGACATATCATGATATAGAACTCCCATTCAATCTAAATATTGCTTCTATATCATTATTCGGCTCCAAGTTAGTGTATTCCGAATATAGCATCTTTTATGACGATCGAATCTTCCGAATTCTCTATATTATATAGGATGCCTTCCATCTTCCCTTCAATATAAGGGGTACCACTTCCCTCATGAAAACGAATACTATCCACTTGTATCCGAAATGAAGATTTCAGTGGATGATACACTATTTTAGCGTCATCTTTCGTGATCCTAACAGTAGATTCTATCTCTTCATTCAATAATTTACCCTTATCGATCAGATATTCTCCTTCTCTCAATGGAATCAATGAGATCCTCAGCATAGGATAAGGATAGTCAGAGATATGCACTCCTAATGGTATCTCCCAATAGAAACCGCTTAAATCGGTATTTACCTCCTGCCAAAAATTTCCATGATCAATAAAAGAATGAGAGTTCGACTGATTAGCTATAGAAATATCTTGACTATTCACCTTTCCTTCAAAGTACCCCAAATAGTAAGGAGTTTCTTCAAAAGAAATATCTTCACCTTTATTACAAGATATAGACAAAAATAATAACATACTAAATAAAAAATAGATTACCTGTTTCATATTACAATAATTTTATATAAATATAATTCTTATTTATCAATTACATACTTTAACAGAATCAGTTCGTACATTCTATCTTAAATATAGATATTATTTTTAAGATTATCTCTACATATTACAGTCAAAAAAATATCAAACCACAAAAATTAATTATATTTTAATGGACTTAGTGCTAATTGATACCATCCAGTCCTATATTTATCTGTATAGTCAGGTTTCCAATCCCTTCCAGTTGATAAATTCTTCTTTGATTTTAGGATTTTATCTTCAAAATTAACAATAACTTGACCTAATTCATCACTAGCTAAACTTTTAGTAACTGTATATGAAACTGTTTTTGATGTAGTTGCTGTAGCTCCAAATTTTAAACCAATCTTTACTTTTTCTCCAAAAGATGGATCAAATCCAAAATTAGTTGCAAATGTAGCTGTTGAAGATTCTACACTTTGAATAGTTTCACTAATATCTAGTTCTTCTATCGCTATTTTTATTATTGCACCATAATTCTCTATATTCCATTCGAATAATGGAAGGTCCAAAGCTATTCCATCTGTTAACTCTATTGATTTAACTTCGAATTTACTACTAAGCGGATCTTTTGGTGTTATTTTAAACAATGCAGATGGTTTAACTATAAAATTGTTAATATATTCATTACCTATACCAGCTTGATTTGCAACATACACTTTTACTATAAATTCAAGTGATCCGTCTGTCCATGGTGTAAGAATAGTACTACCTCCGGGACGACCACCTCCTGTTTCTTGATGAGTATTTCCATCAATTCTAGGATCTTCACTTTGATCACAAATTTTGTTCATAACTGTACGTGGATCTCCTAATAATTTAAAATACACCAAACTTTCCTTAAAATCTCGATTGAAAGGTCCTTTTGGCTGTTGAGGAGTCAAGCCATAATATATATAATCTCTCGGCCATTCATTTGTTGCAGCAAATACGTCGTAGGCTTCATAAACCTTTTTCATATTTTCAGGTATTGATCCTGTGCGATCTCTAGTATCACCACTAGAAAAATTTCTATTCTGTATGACTGAAGAAGCATTCTCTGTATTATCAAATACATCACTAAAGAATACAATATCAGGATTTATAATACTCATCGGTGACAAATTCCTTTGAGCCTTATTTACAGAAACCACTCTTTCATTTAACTTCACTACTACAATAGGATATTTAGGAATTTCATTTGATGGTATTAAGAATTCTTTATTTACTCCATAGCCCATTACATCATTACTATTTTTAACTCTTAAAGCTGTATATGGAACTTCACTCTCCACATTCCAAAGTTCAGCAGAAAAACTGTTATCAGGCAATTCTGGTACAAATATAGTTAAGGTTGAAAATAATTGTTTTATTTTTTCTAATCTAGTTATATCCATATACAAGCTCATTAATTCATCAACCGTTTTTCCAGAAGTTAATCTATAAGAATTAATAGATAAATATAATACATCATAATCATAATCAAACATCTTTAAAGCTTCATTTTTAATAATACGCCTTAATTCTATTGAAGAATCTAAACTATAAGCTAATGCCTTACTAAATTCTTCTAATAATTCATGATTTGTTATTGTATCATTACTAACAGTGGTAATATTACGGCTTACTTCATTTCTTGGTAAACTATAATCTATTTCCTCTACACAAGACATTAATAATAATACTGATAAGGAAAACATTATTTTAATTATTTTTTTCATAATAACTATTATTTATAATTAATATTTTAATTAATAAAATCTATAGAAATAAGAATCCATATACATTGTTATAACCATCTGTTATTTGCAACACACCTTTTTCTTGATCTTTTAAAGGTATTACTAAAGATGGCATAGTACTCGTTTGTACCATTTCATTATAGATCACTTCTCCCGTAGAACTAGTAACGATAACACGCACATTACCTACATTTTCATAGAAGTTCACTATCAGTTCTCCACTAGCTTCTTCAATAGAAGCGTCCATAGGCAAATCTACGAGAATAGATTTTTTTGAATGCTTCCAGTTACCATCTAAGTGAACCCGCCTACCAAAACAGGGAATAGCACTTAACAAAGCCATTACTACAAATAAAAATTTAAATAATTTCATTTCTCATCTCATTTTTTGATTTGGATGCGAAGAACAGGCTAATAGCTCGAATAACAAAGAAAAAGGGCTAATAAGTGACGGACAAACTCAATTTATAATTTACTGATAATTAATAAATTATAAATTCATGGATAGGACAAACATTTCATGGATATATACATATATCTATCTAATAAACAAAAAGTTACATCATATTAATAATATAGGTATACAAATCTAGCTCCTCCCCTATAATTCCTAGCTTCTGACGTACACGTTGGCGACGCTTATTTACAGAATCCGGCTGAATGTTTAATAGAATAGCCTCACTGATCGTATCTAAATGAAATAAAACTAAATAACAATAGCGTAAATCCGCAAGAGTCATATTGAACTCAGAGAATTTCTTTTCTAAAGATGGGTAGACCTCATTTGCTTGAGTAATAATATTTCGCCAATATTTTTCTGAAAGAGGGGATTTTGTCGTACCAGGAATTACTTTTTGGGATAGTTTAATCACTTTCCTTGCTATCATAGATGATAAAAACAGATTATTACGCTGTTCTGCGATTCTCTGGATAATGGATTTTTCTTCTTGTTTCGTTCGTTCATATCGCTCCTCTAACTTCGCTCTAGAATAAGATATATTGAGCAATTCATCTTTTTTTGATAACTTATCGAATAAATCCTGAAGCTCACGTTGTTTTATATTCAAGCTATTCTGCAGTTTCAATAATTCAATATTCTTTTGCTCAATATCGATTTGCTGGACATATATTCTCTTATTTTTCTTATTCATTTGCAACTGATAAACGAATAACAATAATAGACAAACAGTAATAGAAGTAACAAGAAGTATAAAAGTCCATTGTTTATCCATCTTTAATTGGGTATTTTCTAACGATATTTTTAAATGATTATACGCTTTTTCTGTCTTTACGATATTCGCTTTATTTTGTAATGCTAAGATAGAATCTGCGGCTTCATTATATTGCTCTAAATAGGTTAAAGCATTTTCTATATTACCTTCTGCTTTTTCCAGTTCATAATAATTATAAATTATGGAGATATGCGTATTTTCATTTAGGGTTGGTATGATGTTCGCTTGCTCTAAACATAGGCGAGCATTCTTGAAATCTCCTTCTTCTATATAGACACCGGCTAAAGCGGAATAGTCTGGAGCATTATCCAATTCAGAAACATTTATTGATTTCCATAAGTATTGCTTAGCGAGTTCTATATTGCCTAACACACTATAAACATTTCCTATCCCATTGGATATATATCCTATATCAGAAGAATCCCCTAGTTCCGCTATAATAGTATCAGCTTCTAGCAAATATCTCAACCCGACCTCTGACGAATCCGCAAAAACATACATACGTCCCACATCTCGCAAAGCGAAAGCTGCGCTCCGCATATTTCCGACCTTTCGAAAGTACTGTTCCGCTTTTTTATATTTATCTTTTCCTAATAAATAATCACCGTCAAAATGATACAAGTCTCCCATATAGCTACAAATATACCCGGCTTGATTATAGTCTTGACAACGTAAAGCGATATCCAACGCCTGTAAATAAGCCTTCATAGCCAGCTCGTTATCCTTATCCTCCACATACGAACGCCCCAAGTACAAACCGATCCTCGCTTGCTCCTGCCCCGTTCCGTGCGACTCGTAATAGGCTTGCGCACGCCGCAATTGCTGTACGTAGGGCAGATCCGTATATAACGTGTCCGCCACTTTACCGGATAGCATACACCAACGAGCCAATAATTTATCGCTCAAATTATCGGGCACGGCTATGCTATCCAATAGGATAAGGGAACTATCCGGATCAGATTTCAACAAGGATTCCGCACGATCGATTAGGTATGTAGCCTCGCTCTCATCTTTACAACCTATAAAAGAGAGCGTGGATAATAGTAATATCAGAATAAGCAAATGCCTCATCGGTTCCTATCTTTAGATTCTATGCGCAAGATAGGCATATTTTTTATCAAACCTTAAAGAATAATTGATTATTAGGCTTATTGTATAAAATTATTATCGCTTGGATATCTCCATCATCTTTTGGAAAAACACGTACGTGTTTTCATAAATTCTCGTACGTGTTTCCGAAAAAAGATGTACGTGTTTTTCCTAAAACATGTACATCTTTTTATACATCTGATTTTCAATATACTAAAAACAGTATTCCCAAAGGCAGGGATATTGTAGGAAATTCCATTATCTTTGGACTTTCATTGGTAACTTTTTAATCTACTATCAATATGGCACAACAATCCGGAAGATTGCTATCCCTCGACGTGATGAGGGGAATTACGATCGCAGGGATGATTTTGGTAAACAACCCCGGGTCATGGAAGTATGTATATACGCCTTTAGAGCATGCACGTTGGAACGGCCTCACTCCCACCGATTTGGTATTTCCGTTCTTTATGTTCATCATGGGGGTCTCCATGTTTTTCTCACTTCGGAAATATAACTTCAAGCTGTCCAAAGAGAGCGTGACGAAAGTATTGAGACGCACGGTATTGATATTCCTCGTGGGATTAGGGCTGAATCTGTTCGGGCATGTTTGCTACAATGGATTTACCGATTTCCAGAATTTACGTATCCTTGGGGTGATGCAAAGGTTGGCGCTGGCATATGGCTTCGGCTCGTTGATAGGATTAGCGATTAATCATAAGTATATTTTGCAGGTAGCCGCTGGTATATTGATATTTTACTGGGCATTACTAGGTTTCACGCATAGTATGGAAATGTCGGAGGATAGCATTATAGCGATCGTGGACAGAACTTTATTCGGTACATCGCATATGTATCACGATGATATGGCAGATGGTACACGGATCGCCTTTGATCCGGAAGGGCTCTTGAGCTGCATTGGTAGCATAGCGCATGTATTACTTGGTTTCTACGTAGGAAAGGTAATACAGGATTGTAAAAAGAACAATGAGTTGATTATCCGTAATATCTTCATTTTCGGTACGATTATTCTTTTTGCCGGTTTCTTATTGAGTTACGGCTGCCCGATCAATAAGAAAATATGGAGTAGTACGTTCGTATTGGTAACTTGCGGATTCGCCTCGTTATTCCTCGCCTTATTAATCTGGATCATCGACATAAACGGGAAGAAGAAATGGACGTTATTCTTTGAGTCGTTCGGTATCAACCCCTTATATCTGTATGTACAAGGGGATATATTCGCCGTATTGCTGGGAATGAGCGGTATCTCCGCCTTTATGTATATGGATCTGTTCAGGCCGATATTCGGCGATTTCGGAGGCTCATTAGCATGGGCTATCTTCTTCGTGGTACTAAACTGGATACCGGGGTATTTCTTGTATAAGAAGAAGATTTATATCAAGTTGTAAAAAGAAATGATCTATGCTCTGTATATAGAACAAAAAATCACTATATTTGCTCTATATACAAAGCATAAATACAAAAATCAAATTAATAATTTAACTATGGAAAATGAACTTCAAGTTATTGGAACGAAAGAAGTAGAGGAACGTATTATTGAGTTAAGAGGACAAAAAATACTACTAGATAGAGATGTAGCAGAATTATATAAAACAGAAACAAGGGATATAAACAAAGCCGTGAGAAATAATCCTGAAAAGTTCCCCAGTGGTTATTTTTTCACATTGAAACCCTCTGAGAAACAGTATGTGGTGGAAAATTTCCACCGGATGGAAAACTTAAAAAAATCAACAGTAGAACCTAAAGCTTTCACTGAAAAAGGACTTTATATGCTGGCTACTATATTAAAAAGTCCAAGAGCCACACAAACAACTATCGCTATAATAGATTCTTTCGTAAAACTACGTGAGCTTATCCGAAATGTAGATGCGATTCAAAATGAACCTGACCTAATAAAACAAAAAGGTATTGTGAAACGAACTGGCCAACTCTTATCTGATCTGTTGATAGATGATGCTGATACAACTGAAATGGAATCTACCATAGAGTTGAATCTTATGGCCGTAAAACTTAAACATACAGTAAAACGTATTAAAAATAACAATAAAACCGAAGATAAATCTGAAATTTAGAATTGCAAAAAAAATCCAACCACTCTCCTATTCATATCGGAGAATGGTTGGATTTTTTATAGGTATCAGCCTAGCTGACTAGTTCACGTTATAACCGGAGATAACCACCTTCGGGGTCTCGCCTCTCGTATCTACATCTTTCCAATGGATGTTGATCTCTTTCTTCTCGCCCGGAAGCAAGGAGAAATAGTTGTCGCTATAGAACATCGGGAGGAATTGCTCGCCATCCTTCTCGCCCACTACATTCACACGGATCATCAGAGCCGGGGTGGATGAAGTATTCTCTAAGGTAGCGGTAGCGGTCCAAGTACCGTCATTACCCTTATTGGTTGCCACGTTGGATCGTAAAGTAACCTTTGGCATCTCACGCAAAGCTTGGTAGTTGCCTTCCTCTACGCCACGCAGATAGAAGTTATCCGATACGATCTTGCCATTCTCTGTCAACGTCAACTTGACGAAATGAGCGCTGGATACGCTAGCTGGGAAATCCAGTTTCATACATTTGTTGGTAGTATCTTCTTTACTATCCACGGAAACCTCGTTTTCCCATGAAATAGAACCGTCCATATTGATGATTTGAGCCTTTGCCGTCAAACCATTACGTACGCCGGCGCTATAGTTCACTACCTCGATCTCGTCCGTAACCGGATTCCATTGAATGTGCAGAGGCTCGGAGGCCTTCTTGCAACCAAAGTAAGCGGCGGTAGGCTCGAAATAATAATCGTAAGTCTGCCATACCATAGAAGGCCATGCCGGATGCGTCATCCACAGCAATAATCCCTTACGGTTCAAGCTTCTTGATTCGAACATACCCCGGTAACCATCATAGTTTACCCACTGAGCCAGATCGGCGAATTCCTTGGCGTTGTTCGGCTTACCGAAGCCCTTTTCGATGATAGCGTTGAAAGAAGCGCAAGACTGGGCGCCTTCCATCGTATAATCGTGTTGTCCCCATTGAGCGTTTTGCGGCCAAAGCGCTTCCGGAGAGAAAGTACGAACCAAGCTCTCGTAATTCATCACGTTGGGCATACCCCGCTCACTATGGAACTTATCACTACCATTCTTCAAGCTAAAGTATTCTTTAACAGGAAGCGCACGGTACGGGCCATGGCCACTTACCACCTCATCCGCCGAGCTGGAGATATAATGTAAGCCCGGATGATCCTCTTTCACGATACGGCGTAAAGCCTTGTCGATCTGCTCCGGCGGGAAGCCCTCGTTGCGCCCGCAATAAATACCGATAGAGGCATGGTTACGGAAACGTTTCACATAATCCTCAGCATTGGCGATAAACATCTCCGGATCATAAGGATCGGGTCCGTCGGAAGGATTCGCCAACCAGAAATCTTGCCAGATCATGATACCATGACGGTCGCAAGCCTCATACAATTCCTTGTCGCCGATTTGTCCTACCCAGTTACGCATCATCGTAAAGTTCATATCAGCATGGTAAGCCACGGCGATGTCGTACTCACGACCCCGGTAATTCAGGTTAGACTCACCGAATCCCCAGTTACCGCCACGGCCGATAAAACGACGCCCGTTGATAAAGAGACTCAAGATGCTATTATTCTCGTTGAAGGTCATTTGTCGGATACCTACCTTGAAATCCTCAGAGTCGGATACCTTATCGCCTACCTTAAAGGTGAAATTAGCGTCGTATAAATAAGGAGATCCGTACCCTTTAGGCCACCACAGACGTGGGTTCTGAACCTTCAATTGGCTGAAGCTATTTGGATCGAAAGTAACCGTCTTCTCCTCGTTTGCGGCCAATTCTACCGGTTGCTCGAAAGTGATATCGCCGATCTTCCCTGTCAATACACCCTTTACAGGAGCAGCATCATGGTTCTTCACGATCACTTCCGGAGTCAAGGTAGCGGAAGTCGTATCCGGCAACGGTAATACAACCTGTACGAACGGGTCTTGAATCGTTACCTTGCCTGTAGAAGTCAAGTACACATCATCCCAAATACCTATATTACGACCACGGATCGTCGAGATCCAATCCCAACCGATCGAAGCGTGGAAGGTTGGGTTATCAGCGCCTAAGATACCACCGTTGAAATCCGTATTCTTCTCACATTTCTCCTTGATAGCACCGATATGCTCATTCTTGATGATCTCCACTGCGACAACGTTCTTACCCGGTACGACCCTGTCTGTAACGTCAAATACACCTCGGATAAACGCTCCCTCGATACGGCCGATCTTGTTACCGTTTAAATATACATTCGCTTTCCAGTTGATACCATCGAAATTCAAGAACAAACGATCTTGCTTGAATCCTTCGGGTACCTCAAACTCATCCCTATACCAGAAATTAGAGTTGAAGAATGACTCGGATATCTGCATCAGGTTATCCGCGTAATTCGGATTCGGGATAGCTCCGATATTCTTATAACTACTCAATACCGTTCCCGGCACAGTCGCCACGATCCAATTTTCCGGAGAGAAAGAAGGTTTCGATATTTCCTCGCCGGAAGCGGTTACCTCGGAAGCTCGTTGTACTTTCCAGTTTCCGCCCGATAAACGGATCTCGTCTTTTGTAGCAGCCGGAGCAGCAGCCGGTTGGGCAAGCAAGCCACCTTTACCCATCACCTCTATCTCGCTTAAGATATAGCGTCCGTCATTAGCCGGTTGCTCCATCCATACCCGTACGTAGCGGCCTTTTCCTTTTAGCTTGATCTCATCCAGATTAGCATCTCCACCCGGAAGATTCGCTATGTCAACCCATTGTTTAGCGTCGTCGGAAACTTGAATCTTACCCTTGATCGCTTTATTGATCCAATGTAATTTTACTTTGTCGAATTCGGATTGGCTACCCAAGTCCACATAGACCCACTCCTCTCCTGTCGTGGCACTCATCCAAGCGCTATTAAAGAATTTGGAAGGAAGCAAATCTATCAACTTATCTTGGTTATAGAAATTCATCTCGAAGAATGCCCAATAAGCGGCACCTTCCATTTTCAATCGCATCCGATAATAAGCATATTCACCCGGTTGATCGAATGTCAAAGTCTCATTCAACATACGGGTGGGCAACGTACCCGGATCCCAGCTATTCTTGTTCGGGTCTGAATGGGCCTTATACTTGCTGGCCTTACCCGGCATACCTTTACCCTTTAAGGCAGCCAATTCCGTCCAAGTATTTCCATCATTCGATCCCTCGCAAACAATCTCATATCCATCCTTAATATTATTCTCATCATAAGCCACGCTGCCGCGGAATTGTACCTTGTCGGCTTTCTCTTTCCAGTTATTCAGCGTGAACAGGAAATAGGCATCCTCGCCTGTAACCGCATTACGAGAATAAGGACCTTGATCGATCATCCACTCACGCTCACGACGAGCTATATCCCCATTTTGCGTGGAGAGATCGAGATACTGAGGTTGTTTATCGCTAATAACACCATCCGTCACCAGTTGAGCCGTTAGATTGTAATCATAACTGGAGGAGTTGTAAGCGCTACGCAAAAGAGCTATGTTACGATACGTGGAATAATCCGGACGTAATGAAGGAGAAAAATCCTCCCCCGGATCTCCCGGATACGAACCGATACCTCTGGTATAATAATCCGACCGATCGAAAGATTCCGCCGGAACACCGCTCTGCCCACATCCTCCTAGCAATGCTGAGACCGCTACCGCTCCACAAAGCGTCAAGAGTCGAGGCAATTTTTTCTTTTTACTGAATGTTCTCATACTACTTATTGTGTTTCTCTAAATTAGTTAGTTTAATAAGATACCGTCACGTCAAAACCCTCCTTCCGGGCCCGTTCTGCAATCGCATCTAATTCTTCTTTAGTAGCTTTTTTCAAAGCTTTAACCGGGGTCTCCCTATCTATCGTATAAATCATGACTTGTTTCGGACGGATTTGTTTTAAGGCGGAGATCCAGCCCGCTATCTCCTCTTCTGTCATATTATTAACCGATTTCCCATTCACTTCCCCCTTCAAGAACATGGTCTGTATAATCAAGTTTCCGTTAAAACGACATAATTGCTTTAATAAAGACTCGAAATTAAACGCCGGAGAATTAGGTACGTCTATCTGCCGAATCCGACTGTCTAATACAGAATCCAGTTTCAATATGTTATCCTCTATTTTATTCAAGGCTTGAAAGACCTCCTCTTTCTGGAGCATCGTAGAATTAGAAAGCACGGCGATTTTAGCATCAGGGAAAAATCGATCCCGGGTAGCGATCGTATCATCAATGATTCCACCGAATTCCGGGTGTATCGTAGGCTCTCCGTTTCCGGCGAATGTAATTACATCCGGAGCGATCCCTTCCGCTTTCATGGAACTTAGTTTTTGCTCTAAGGCTTCCCTCACTTCCGTACGAGTAGGCAGTTTACTATGGGTCCTATGATTCTCATTCAATCCACATTCGCAATAAATGCAATTAAAAGAGCATAATTTCCCGTCTGTAGGAAGTAAATTCATCCCTAAAGAGACACCTAGACGCCGACTATGTATCGGGCCAAATACTATTTTATCAAAAAGAATTGTAGACATAGCGCTGTTTGTTTTTACCCACGCAAATCTACTCTAAAATTTCCAGCGAAGCAAAGCATAAAGATCTGTTTTATCAGAACCGCTTATCTCCTCCGTATCAGTACCTATCAAATCCCTGTCCCAATAATGGGTGTAAGCCAGTTTCGCAGATAAGGATAAACGTTTCCAAATATCCAGACGAAAGGTAAGGGCAAACCGCATCCCATCCCCATAAAAAGAGGGCATATTAAAGGCATACAATATATTCTTCTCATACGAACTGACCCGGCTATTGTAATCATCCGTATGAAACCACGCTAGATAACCATCCATTTGAAGAGGTAGGGTAGTGGGCTTCCAGCCTATACTTTGGGAGATCATAATTCCTTTATTAAGTTTCTTTATAGGATCATCGAATAGAATACCATCTAAGGAAGTCTTAAAAATAAAAGGAGAAGAAAAGTTATAAACCTGTTGAAAACGAATACGATGTTGTTTATAAGAATTGATTCTCAATAAATTATCATTTTCAAAAGTTCTATTCTTTTCTTTTTGCCGGTATTTATAACGAAGATAAGCTGAATAGTTTCTACTAGGGGTATAATCTATCTGAGCCATATATTCCTGTCCTCCGGAAGGAGCGTCTATCCCGTATTTCAACCAAGGAAAACGGAATAAGTCCGCATAAATGGATAATTTCCAGCGGGCGATCGGGGTTAATTGCAATCCCATATAAACCCCTTGCTCATTCTGAACCGTAGAGCCTTGCGAGAAAGCGTTCCCAAACAAAGCTTGATAACGGCGATCGTAATAGCGGTATAATACCAAGAAAGATATATAAGAAGCGGGTGTTAACTGCAAGGCATTCAAGGTAGAAATAGCTCCGTTTTTCGAAAGAGCGGTCTCGCCATAAAACTTAATACGGTTACTTTTCAACATATAGTCAACACCGATGTTGAAATTGTTGGAACCTCTGAAATAGAACAAATTATAAGGTTTTGGATCGGGGTCCATCTTAAACTTACCGAATGAATAGGAGAGAGCCGTTAAACCTACATGAAAATGAGATGTAGCATAGCGGATATTTCCTCCATATACCTGCATCGTTATCATTTTCCTCTTTTCCCAATCCCGTTGTAAACGATGAAGTCCATCCGTTTTTAATGAGGTGAATGTCAAGCTATCTACGGCCGCATCCATTTTTCGGTACGAATAGAAAACACTTATATCCAAATTTTTAATCGTGATCGTACTAGCCACCCCTCGGAAGAAATCCTGTTCATTGGTTGAGAAGTGCCTACGGAAGCCATTTGTCCTTCGCTCCGCTTGAGCGACTACTGCCGTACGACTAGGAGAAAAGTCATTGCTAATCACCAGACCTTGTCCGAAAGACATCTTGTAATCCCCTATAGCCAAGCTTTTTAACCAGTTGATATCTTTTAGGAATAGATGTGCGGAATAAAAGTCATATCCTTTATGATATGCGTTCCAAAAAGGTTCGCCCGCATCTTTCTCGGCTACGAAGCCTGCTTGTAAACGATCCTCGAAAGTATAGGAATAACGTAAGGAGTGATAGAAGGGTTCTCCTCTATATTTACGATTCGGATATAACAAAAGTATGCTGTCCGTTTGTTCACCATATCCCTTTTTCTGTTGAAAACATTGATCATACCTGATTTGTAATTCATTACGACCATATTTCAACAGGTTCTTAACCGTAAGCAACCGTTTTTCAACAAGATTATCACCTATATAAACAAATGGAAGGAGAAGAGATATCGTCTGAAAATCGATATCCTCTATATTCTTCAACTCATAGATGCTAACCATATTTCCGTATCGTTTCCGATAGGAGAGGAGCTGCTCAATTTGGCGATCGGATAGAAAAGGTAATCGCTTCAGTTGTTCTTCCGTCACGGCATTCAAATCAAAAGGATGCTCAATTAAATAAGATAAATCGGCATACAAACTTTCGATACGCTCCGTATCCTCGGTTTCCAAGGCTAGTTCCTCTACATACTCCATCCACTTATCAACAGAATATTCTATTTGAGAATTAGCGTAATAACTATTTATCAACAGAATTATCGACAAGATTATAAACAATCGTTTCATAGCTAAGTATCATTTAAAAAGAGAATGATAAACCAAGACCAGTACTCATCCCTAAAATCGGATGGTAAATAGAGGCTACATCTATCGTAAAGCAAGAAAAGTTATAACCAATTCCTAAAGAGGGCAGGAGAGGAGCGGTCTGTATTCCGGCACGAATAAAAAAAGAATCGAAAGCGGTGTATTCAAGACCTAAGTTTCCAACAACTAGGTTTTCATTTTCCGTTCCTGCACTTCCTGTAATTAACAGACTGTTTATAATCTCCCATTGAAAACTTATTTGAATTAAGTAATAATTAAAATCTTCTATTTCAATATCTTTATCTCCTATAGAAACAGATGGTAAATTCATTATTAACATTCCTATTAACAACTTATCAATAGGAGAGAAAGTGATTCCAAAATCTGTTGACAGTCTGGATCTTGTATTTTCCAATAGATCAGTTTGCAAGAAACTATAGTGAACTCCAAGCCCTAACGCCCATTGATCCCCCAAGCGTTTTCCTCCCAGCACACGAACCATCATCTCCCTGTATTTATCAAACCCGAAAACAGAGATATCAACACCTACGGATAATAGTTGATTCGGATAATAAAAACTACCGGACATCGTACCCAGTTCTTTCAACATGTACCGATTAAAGTATTCTAAATGAATGGACTTTTTCTCTTTATCGACAATAAGGGCCGAATTGAATAAAATAGATTGCGTCGCCACATTCCCTCCCATTCCCACGCTACGGACATCCGGTAAGCGTAAGTTATCAACACCATGTACATACAATGAAAATACCCCCGCAAACAGGGATAGCAATAGATATTTCATAGTTAAGATTTTGTATGGTTTCTATTTATTCTTCAAGGTTTTCTCATTATCCTTATTTACTCTACGCTGTACCTTTTTAATATCCTCATCCGGGGAAAGTTGTTCAGGCTTAATTCCCCTTTGCAATAGCATATCACGAACAGCGGTGTTGTTATCAATATGTTCTTTCTCAATAGGAGATTGTCCATATAGATCCTTCGTTTGCACATTTACGTTTGTCATTTCCGCCGCTAGGTCTTTAGCTTTTATACTTATAGTCGGTAAAAAATCAGCGATAGGTCTATTCGTGGGGACGTTCATTCTCTTTTTCAACATCTGTGTACTTAAATTGAATAAGGCTTGATCTCCCTTAGAACGGATAATAGCGAATCCTTTATTATCAATGCCTCTTTCGTATAAAATACCAGATAGTTGCTTTTCAGTCTGACTTAATTTTTCTCTAGCCTTTAAGCGTTCACAATCCAATAGGCGTTGTTCAATCACCTCGGCCTTACGGGTTTGTACCGCAAAATAAGTCTGTGCAAAAGCTACTTGCGGTTTACGACTATCACCATTTTGTGCGATTAAGTAGCATGCGTAGCGTGTTAATAAGATGTCATTTATTTGTTGCTCAGCACCATGCCCCACAATAATCACTTTCCCGACGTCGGGAAAGTGATCCTCTATATTTTCTCCCGCATTCCGGCACGCTTCTTTGGCTTTCACCACTACATTATTGATAAAGTTATCCCATTTGGCATATCCTAATAGGGGTTGCAACTCTCTGGCACTCCAGCATTCTATGCCTTCTACCTCACATGAAATGGATTCGAATTTTCCGAATAGGGCGGTAATTTCTTCTTTCTTCATAGTTAATATATTCTTAAGTTGTTGTCAATTGCGCAAATGTAATGTTTTATATTCATTTAGCAAGTTATTAACAGATAAATGATGCTGAGAGTCACGCAGTATTTATATTTTCGCGGTATATGATACGAAAAGGGATATATTGTATTTTGGCTCTACTCGCTCTCTGTAGCTTTAAAGGGATGGCGCAGGCGGTAAAGACAAATATTGTTCCGGAAGGTTATCAGAAAGCTCAACTGTATGAAGGTGATACAATGGCTGTCGTCAACCTTCGGGAAGTTTTCATATATCCTCAAGTTAAGTTTAAGAATAAGCGTGAACAAGCGAAGTACAATAAGTTGGTACGAGACGTAAAGCGTACTTTGCCCTATGCCAAGATGGTGTATGATACGTTGATAGAGACCTACGAATACATGGAAACCTTACCGAATGACAAGGCCCGCCAAGCCCACTTGAAACGGATGGAGAAAGAGTTGTTCGCCCAATATAAACCGGAACTAAAAAAATTATCCTTCTCGCAAGGTAAGCTACTTATCAAACTGATCGATAGGGAATGTAATCAATCCAGTTACAATTTATTGAAAGCCTATCTAGGAAGTTTCCGTGCGGGCTTTTGGAATTTCTTCGCCGGAATGTTTGGAGCCAGTCTGAAATCGGAATACGACCCGAAAGGTAAAGATGCCATGACCGAACGGGTCGTCGTATTGGTTGAGAATGGTTTAATCTGATAGTTGCTTGAAGAAATCCCAGATCACGATACCGGTAGTAACCGATACGTTCAAGGAATGCTTTGTACCGTATTGAGGTATTTCAATACATATATCACAGTTATCAACCACATTTTGTTGAACGCCTTTTACCTCGTTACCCATGACGATAGCGTATTTCTTTGTCTTGTCTAACTGCAAGTTATCTAACATGACACTACCTTCCGCTTGCTCTACGGCACATACCGTATACCCCTCTTGGCGCAGTTTATCAACAGCCTCCGGGGTATCCTTGAAATATTCCCAATCTACGGTTTCTTCCGCTCCTAAAGCGGTCTTATGGATCTCCGCGTTCGGAGGGCAAGCCGTAATACCACAAAGATAAATAGCCTCTACCCGGAAAGCATCGGAGGTACGAAACACGGAACCCACGTTGTTTAGACTTCTAACATGGTCTAAAACAACGATTAAAGGTATCTTCTTACTTTCCTTAAAAGCCTCGGGAGTCAGGCGGTTCAATTCGGTTACTTTTAATTTTCGCATAACAAATATCTTTGACCGCGAAAGTAGCGAATATCCGTGGATATGCCGTTGAAAAGCTATTAATAAGTAGTGGACATAAAATGAAAAATATTTCTTGCTTTATTCAAATACTTGTCCATACACCCCCCTTTCTCAAATTAGCAAATGAATAAGCCACTTATTTACTACGCACTATCAACAGCCCTTATACACCTATTGACAGCCTTGCTGGAGGATCTATTTTTTCACAATCAAGGTTATCAACAATAAACAGCTAAATATTCATAAAGTCTATAACTATAAGAATTACAATCTATAGATAGACATCCATGCTGTTGGTATCCTTTTGATAAACCGTTCACAGACTTTAATAAGTCAATAACCAAAGATTGTAACAAAAATGTATTAACCATTTCAACAGCCTATTATATTCATCATATTTATTTTTAAAATTAAAGATTAATAAGAATATAATATAATGATTGTGGATAACTCTTGAGGGGTGAGGGCAACTCATCCATCGGTGGCAAAGATAAGAATCTTTCTTGTTATTTCTATAAATGAAGAAAGTTTATACCTTTGTGCTTTGTGAACAATAGGTTGATAAACTAGATAAGATGAAGATTATCAGTAATACTTTCTGTGGATAATATTGTTTATATATAGTGAAAAGCCTATTGGGAGCAGTAGAAACAGGAATCATTAATATATAAGGCTATGTTGACAAACCAATCAATCGGGTACATGGATGCGCCCGTTCCTAAGGATTTAGACCTTAAGGAAGCGATCGACAAGTTACGTAAAGAGAAGAATGCGATTATTTTGGCGCATTACTATCAAACAGGCGATATACAAGATATAGCGGACTATGTGGGAGACAGTCTGGCCTTGGCACAATGGGCGGCTAAGACGAAGGCGGATATCATCGTGCTTTGTGGGGTTCACTTTATGGGAGAGACGGCGAAGATCCTCTGTCCGGATAAGAAAGTGCTGGTACCGGACTTGAATGCCGGTTGCTCCTTGGCGGATAGTTGTCCGGCTACGGAGTTCGCCGAGTTCGTCAAGCAACATCCCGGTCATACGGTAATCTCTTACGTGAATACGACCGCCGCCGTGAAAGCGGTCACGGATGTGGTGGTTACTTCCACGAACGCCCGCCAGATCGTGGAGAGCTTCCCGGAAGGTACACCGATGATTTTCGGCCCGGATCGTAACTTAGGTAATTATATCAATAGCATCACGGGACGTAATATGTTGCTTTGGGATGGCGCTTGCCACGTGCATGAGCAATTCTCATTGGAGAAGATCTTATCTTTGAAGAAACAGTACCCGAATGCGGAAGTAATCACCCATCCGGAATGCAAGCAGCCGGTTATACAGGTCTCAGACTTCGTAGGATCGACCGCGGCTTTGCTGAAGCATACCATTAAGTCCGACGCGAAACAATTCATTGTAGCGACGGAAAGTGGCGTTATTCACGAGATGCGCAAGCAGAGTCCGGATAAGGAATTCATCCCGGCTCCTCCGAACGACAGTACTTGCGCTTGCAACGAATGTAATTTCATGCGCTTGAACACGATGGAGAAGCTATATAATTGCTTGAAGTTCGAGATGCCGGAGATATTCGTGGACGAGGAGGTACAGAAGAAGGCCATCAAACCGATCAAGAAGATGTTGGAGATCTCTGAGAAGCTGGGACTCTGATCCAAACAAATACGGGATAGGTCTCAACCGATAGGCCGGACTTGAGTGATATAAAAGCTAAGCCCGGTCTATTATATGTAAATAATCAAAATTATGTACAATATCTACAACTATCCTTATAATTATTTGATTTTAAAATATTTATCCTATTGTTGTAGATAGGAAAACATCTACAATAGTAAGTCTTTATCTACCATCATTTCCCGCTTTTAGTAAGTGTCTTTGCCATGCCGTCAAAGGAATTTTCTACACTCTACGTATATAATCAGTCCGTTTTTCTTCCTTTCTTTATATAGATAAAATATTAATATATAAGTATTTGTGGTTTTTTATGGTATAAAACAAAAGTTTTACACATGGAAAACATTTGTTTTCATAGAAGAAAACTAAAGTTTTGTACTGAAGAAACTTCTGTTTTCCCATATAGAAACTTTTGTTTCGCTAGGAAGAAACCATCTGCTTCGCTACTCGAACTCGGACGATCCCGGGAAAGAATATATCAAGAATGATCGCTATTAATTACCGTAACATTCTGAATTTAGTTACTTTTGTGTAGAAATCTAATTGTAATTCTCAATATCATGAAAAAGATAGGACTAATGTTGGCCTTATTATGGGTGATTTGTGCGCTCTCGTGGGCTTCTTCTCCGGATGCCCGTATTAAGGGGCAGTTAATAGATGCCTCTACGAATCAAGTGATTAATTATGCGGATATCTTTCTGTTTACGATGGGAAGTGAAAAACCTTTGCAACAGACTTTTCCGGACGATCAAGGACGTTTCTCGTTTACTAAGGTGGCTCCGGGTAATTATGTGGTCATGGTCCGTCTGATGGGATATGATGTGTTTACAAAGAATGATATCATCTTGGATGCCTCGTCTCCGGTGGATTTAGGTAAGTTGATGATGAGTCCTTTGGAGGTAGGTATCGCCGAAGTGGAGGTAGTGGCCGAGAAACGTCAATTGGTTTATAAGTTGGATAAGAAAGTGGTCGAGGCCTCTTCCAATATGATGGGAGGAGGCGGTTCCGCCGTGGATATATTAGAGAATACGCCTTCCATACGGGTAGACGCGGAAGGCGATGTTACTTTTCGTGGAAGCAGCGGCTTTTTGGTTTACATAGATGGTAAGCCGAGTGTCTTCTCGGGTACACAGGCTTTGGAGCAAGTCCCGGCCGGGCATATAGAGAATATAGAGATTATCACGACGCCCTCCGCCAAGCATGATACGGAAGGCGACGTGGGTATCATTAATATTATCACGAAGAAGCATTCCCAGCGGGGATTGAGCGGGATGGTGAATCTCTCGGGAAGTACGTGGCTTTCCCGCCATGTCGATTTCTTGTTGGCACAGCAACATCAGCGTTCCCGTTGGTACATCGGCGGACAGTGGACAGACCGGTTGCGCAAGAGTGATTTCGACCAAGAGAAGATGACGGTGGTGGGCGATCAGACCACTACCTCGCATTCCGTCGGGCCTCGTACGGGAAACAGCTATCATTATACGATGAAAGGCGGTTGGAGCCTGAATCTTCCCAAGACAACCATCGCGTTGGATCTGGAGGGCGGCTATGGCGGAAATAAGCGTAAGGGAGAAATGAACTATAAGGAAACCCGTTCGGTAGCGGGCGGCTCTCCGGTGACGGAAGATTATCGAAGCATAGATGATTATGATAATGATGAGAATATAGGTTTGGGAAGTCTGGCGGTACAGCATAAGTTCAACGATAAGGGACACGAGCTTTCCGGTAGTGCTTATTACAAATATGGCGGCCATGCCTTGGAATATTTCTTTAACGACTTGATGTCCTTGGAAGGGCAACGCCAACAGGGGCACCGTGCTTATGAGGCCGAGCACCGGGAAACGATGCGTATCAATCTGGATTACGCCTTGCCTTTCGGGAAAGGAGGTAAGCTAGAGGCGGGTTACCAATATTATTCTTATCTGGAAGACGGCGATTACAATATGGAATGGTGGGACCCCAAGGGACAAACGTTCTTTTGGCGTGACGATATCTACAACACGTTTTATTTTCAAGAAGGGGTGAATTCTATCTATACGATTCTTTCCCATACGTGGAAGAATTTAGAGGCGCAAGCCGGCGTTCGGGGAGAGCATACGCATACGGTCTTGCGAAGTTCCGTGGAGGGAGCGGATCGTACGAAGAATCGTTTTGAGTTTTTCCCATCGGTGCATTTGGGCTATACGTTCCCGAATGAACATCGTTTGTTGGCTTCCTATTCCCGTCGTACCACACGTCCGCAGCTTTTCTATATGGAGCCTTATATCACGTATCGTGACTTTTATACGGCCGAGATCGGTAATCCGGATATACGTCCGGAGTACATCAACTCCTTTGAATTGAACTACCGGAAGAGTTTCGGGGAAAACACGGTATCCGCCACCGCCTTTCATCGGTATCGGAAGGATAAGATCGAGCGGTTGCGTGTTCCCTATTCAGCTGGTGTAACCTTGGATTCGATGGCGAATGTAGGACATGATTACTCGACGGGTATCGAGCTAAGCGTCAGCCTGCATCCGGTGCGCTGGTGGAATACCACGGTCAACGGAAACGTTTATCACTATAAGGTGAAGAACGAACAGGCCGCCGGTGGAAATACGACCTCAAGCACCAATTACGATATCCTATGGAATAACCTGTTTAATCTGGGGAAATACACCCGTATCCAATTGGATGGTAGTTTTGTAGGCCCTTCCGTAACGACGCAGGGCCGTACGGACGCTTATTGGTATGCGAACGTAGCCGTCCGTCAGCAACTATGTAACCGAAAACTAACCGCCACCTTAGCTTTCCGGGATATTTTCCGTTCTGCCAAATATATCAGCGATATCCAAACGGCAGATTTACGCTCCCTGACACGTATCAAACCCAAATATCCACAAATCACGTTGACGTTGAGTTGGACATTTAATAGTTTCAAGGCTAAATCCACCCAAGCGAAAGAAGATCGCTCGGAGATGTTTGAGGGTATAAAGCATTGATATTGTATCTTTACTATATTGGTTTGTCTTCGGGAAACAACTACGATTGCAAATAAATTCTGCAGTCGTAGTTGTTTCCCTCTTTTACGGATGGTGGAATTTGGTTCTTGGCATTAATCGCTGCGAAAGGAGCGGAGAAGATAACAGATCAGATCATCCGGTCATTGCGTTCTTCTAGGCTTTCTTTTTAGGATGATATAAACAGGGTTTCTCTATGTATTTCCAGGATAACATACCCAATCCGGTGCTAAGGATAGTGGTAAGAGCCAATGTCAATATAAAGCTATACCGATCAAGTCCGTAATGAATGAATATCTGGATGATCGGGAAATGAATCAAGAAGATACCATACGAGAAATTTCCCATCCGATTGAATACATGTAACCACTTGAATCCATAAGCTACCGTGATAATGATAGAGGCTAGAGCGATAGGCTCGAAAATACTCAGCAACAGATACTCTCTACCCAATAAAAGAAATAGGCTGACAGGGAACAAATATCTCATATATTTTCGAAAAATAGGGAAATAGGCAAGTATGATAATACCAGAACAAAAGTACATCATTTGTCCGGGGAATTGTCTTTTCATGAATTCATAAATAGGGTTGTGTGTCATATCATCTAAATAATTACACGTTGTCGAGTAGATGAAAGATAAGATATAAATAAGAAGTAGGCATACTAATTTGTTATATCTTTTCAGTAACCAATAGATAATGGGTATGGTGATATATAGCATGAATTCAACCTTGATAGTCCATAAAGACCCATTCATCGCTTGTAAAGGATTGGTATCGAATACGCCGGGTAAATCCGGCGATAAAAAGTTAAATGTAAGTAAATTACAGATAAGATAGGTGTATAAGCTAGAAGAGGTGAGGTATTCCCTGCAGGATAAGGAAGTAAGGAATAATCCGATTAAGGCACATAATAAAATAGTCAAGCTGTAGGCGGGCATAATACGTTGAATACGTTTACGGAAAAAAATCCGGGTATTAGGCGTACGTAAGAAGCTAAACATAACAAGAAATCCACTAATAATAAAGAAACCTTTCACTCGAAATCCTCCGCTAACAAACCAAAAAGGATCTGTCTCTGTCAGTGTGCTGAAATGGTTGAACATGACAGAATACGCAAGAAAGAAGCGAATAAAATCAAAATTATTCGCTTCTTTTACTTGATTTATTAATCTGGAGTTGAGTAAAACTTTCTCTGATTGATTCATTGTTCTATTTGACTACAATGATTTTTGTTACAACGCTCTCTGAGGCTTCCTCTGTGGAAGCTAGTACAAGATATACGCCTGTCGCTACACGTGATCCGCTTGCGCTCCGGCAATTCCAGATAGCTTGCCCCCCCAAGGATTTAGTTTGATAAATAATATTTCCGTTTAAATCCGTGATTTTTACATTCGAATTATCCATTAATCCTACAATCGTTACTTTATCCATATGTTCGGGACGTACCGGATTAGGATATGCATAGATCTCCGAGTAATCAGATTTACCTTCCGAAGCTTCTCCTTGATAGGAATTTAGTCCTTTATCGGTACCGATAAAAACCTCACCGGTCTTATCGTTTATCTCTATATCGTATATGTTATCGGAAAGGAGCGGGCTATTGGTCGTATTAAATTGATAAACGATTGTCTCATTATCATTATCTAGAACATAGACGCCATTTCCTTTGGTTCCAATCCATTTTCGATTACCTGCGTCTACTTTTAGGGTCGTGACAACAACGTTATCTAAGAAATAAGCGAGATTACCAGTTTCCTCATTGGTATATTTTACCCTTGTACAACGTGTAGCGGCTTTATCCTCAGCGGAAGAGATCCTAGGTTTAGTGAAATATACGGCCCCCCGATTCGTACCAACCCAGATATATCCATCCTTATCCTCGGCTACGCATGTATAATTACTAGGAGTCAATTCTTTTCCGTCGGTATCAATAAGTGTAGTAAACTCATACGAGGAAACTTCATCTAAAGACTCGCTATTCGGTATCATTACAAGTTTAGGTGTGTTACGAGGCACATAAATCCATTTGTCGTTAGTGGAGGTTATAAGTATATCGTTTATTGTATAAACTCCTCTAAGTTGCTCGATATCCAAACGATGCCATGCTCCTGCTTTGTCAAGAACAAGTACCGCATGGTTAACCTCTGAGCTTGTCATCCACAAATTTCCATTTTTATCAAAGGCCAGTCCATCTATATAACAATAACCGGACCCATAGCCTCCTGCGGTTTCTTTAAAGGCATTCTTTTCATTGTATGACTGGACGGGAGTTCCATTCTTATATTGGATAACGCCATCACCCATGGAAGAGGCGTATACGATCTCATCATTAGAATCATCGGTCGTTACGGCTATACTTGTATAGTCTCGTGGATTTCTTGGTAAATTGAGTTTCTTTTGGGCTTCTTTAGGATCGATAAAAGACCATTTATCATAATCGTATGTAAGAATATAACCTCCTTTGTCGAAGCGCTTACCATTTAGGAGGTCTTTACCTCCTATGATCATATATACTTTATCATTTTTACAAACAATATCGAATGCGCTATTGCTGTAAGGTCCGTCTAAAATGATAGGTTCATTAAGAGCCTCAAAACTATTTGATCCTTTCCGTTGGATAGAACGTAGCCCTTTGCTTCCTTCCGCTATCCAATATTTGTCTGTTTGATAGGTACTGATATCATTGATACTTAAGTTTATTTGGTCAAACTTTTGCGTATCGGATACGATGAAAACCCTTGAGTTATCTATACATGCTAATTTTTCGCCTATTACTTTCATGTATTTTAGGGTTGAGCTATTTATTATTCGGGAAAGCTCTCCATTGTTTTCATAGAAGATACCTTGCTGACTGACCAAGTAGAACAAAGTATTCTTGAATGAAGCGATAGCTGAGATCGTATGACTATCGGAAAGGTTTGATAATCCATAGGGCTTCCAGTTTGCCTTATCCAGTAGGTTCTCTTTTAATGAGGCGTATATAATCCCCGAAGATACTTCTGCCTTATTGGTTGTAGAGGCATATATATTGCCATTCTGTATGGCACACGATGTTATATTTAAGGAAAGCTTGTAGGTATCTTTTATTTCCTTTTTGGCCATATTGACCACGACGATACCAAATGCTGTCGATAAATAGGCATATTCATCATGTACCAATACTGAATTGATTTGTTTGTCTCTTATGGACGTACTGGTCGACAGATAAGGTAGATTTGTCGCCACTCCTCCCTCAAGTATATCTATATTTGAATTATCATAGATAATAAGGAGTGATTTTGTTTGTTTATTATAGCGGATCAAAGAAATCGTATTATCATTTAATCCGTTTCCTTTATAATATTGCTTAATACTATTATCATCTTTTCCATACGTATAAAGAGATCCTTCCGCTACCACAAATACTTGGTCGTTCGATTCCTCTACGCTGTTTGTGTTATTGTAAGAAAGATACGTTTTCCATCCGGTTGTATTAAAATTAGCGGCTAATACAGTGAATGAAAAAAATGAAAATAGAATGATAGTAAGTATATGTCTCATATTAACAATTGTAATCAGATAAAAATGATGTTAACTTCATGACGGCTTTCGCACGATGGCTGATCTGGTTTTTTGTATCGTTACCCATCTCGGCGAAAGTTTGTGTATAGGTATCAGGCATGAATATAGGATCGTATCCAAATCCGCTATCTCCGCGTTTTTCGGTAGTGATAGAGCCATTCACGATACCGTCGAAGGTATATTCTTTTCCGTCAAGGACTAGAGCTATGACCGTGCGGAAACGTGCTTTTCTGTTTTCTTTATGATTCATTTCGGACAACAGCTTGTTCATATTAGCTTCCGAGTCGTGCCCTGTTCCTGCGTAACGAGCCGAATAGACTCCCGGAGCATTATTCAATACCTCGACTTCTAATCCCGTGTCGTCAGCGAAACAATCATATCCGAATTTCTCCTTGATATAGCGGGCTTTTAGCAAAGCATTTCCCTCTAAGGTATCTGCCGTCTCGGGGATATCGTCATGGCAATCTATATCGGATAAACTTATGATTTCCGCGTATCCGGCGGTTATCTTGCGGACCTCGTCCAGTTTGTGTTGATTATTTGTCGCGAATACAAGTTTCATATTTCGTAATCTATTAAATAAGAAAGCATTTCTATACGGTAGATATATAACGTATGGAAATGCTTTAAATTGTTTGTATATTCTTTTTTAAGTCTTTATCTGATCGAACCCCTCACCATATACCCCTCGGACAATGCTTTGGGAGATGAACGCTTGGTGGTCTATCCGTTTCACGATCCGGAAGATGGAGACGGATTCGGATTTCTTGGCGAGTAGTACGACTACCTTGACGGGTTTGCGGGAATAACCGCCCTCGCCGTCCAGTATCGTACAGCCACGGCCTAAGTCATGGATGATGCGATCCGCTATCTCGTCGTACTTCTGGGAGAAGATGAGGAATTGTACGGATTGGCGGTTACCGTTCAATACCATGTCGAGAACGTAATTGCTTATGACCATCTCCACGAAACCGAAAACGATCTTGTCCACGTTATGGAACAGGAAGAAAGAGGAACTGATGATGAAGAAATCGCAAAACAGAAGGATACGTCCGATCGATATATTCTTATATTTATTGATTACCGCACCGATAATATCCGTACCTCCGGTACTACCGTTCGCCGAGAATACCAATCCTAGTCCGGCACCACACATAAACGCTCCGATTATGATAGCCATAAACGGCTGGTCGTGCAGTATAGGTTGTCCTTTCAGCAGCCACTCGAAGAGAGAGAGAGAAGCCGAGAGTGAGAAAACTCCGAAAATAGTTTTTATCAAGAATTTTAGACCAAGGATCTTTAAGGCTACCACCAACAAGGCTACGTTGATGACAAAATAAGATACGGATACCGGGATCAATCCATTGGAGGCAAAGAAGATCAATGCGCAGATACCACTTACCCCACCTGTCACGATCTCGTTGGAAAGGATAAAGGCGTTGAATCCGAATCCGTATAATAAAGTTCCGAACAGGATCATTAGATAATCCTGTACGGAAAAATAGATTTTTGTGAGTTTTAAGTTCATCCCACTACGATATTAACGATTTTGCCGGGAACGACAATAACTTTCTTAACGGCCTTGCCTTCCATCCACTTCGCTGAGTTCTCATGATTCAAAGCCGCTTTCTCGGCGTCCTCCTTAGAAATATCCGCCGGTAGCTCTAGGTTGTAGCGAGCTTTACCATTGAATGAGATCGCGTAAACAACGGATTTCTCCTTGAGATATTCTTCGTTGTGTTTCGGCCACCGGGCATCGCAGATGGTCGTATCATGTCCTAATTGATGCCATAGCTCTTCCACTATATGAGGAGCGAACGGAGCCAATAAAGTGATCAGCGGCTCCAAGATGGCGCGCTTGCTGCATTTTAAGCTCGTTAACTCGTTCACGCAAATCATGAAGGCGCTAATGGACGTGTTGTATGAGAAATGCTCGATGTCGAACGTTACTTTCTTGATCAGCTTATGCAAGGATTTCAATTCGTCGGCCGTAGGCTCGGCATCGGTAACTTGCAGGGTATCCGTATTGCCGAAGAACAAGCCCCAAAGCTTCTTTAAGAAACGGTGTACGCCATCGATACCGTTCGTATCCCAAGGCTTGGATTGCTCCAACGGGCCTAGGAACATCTCGTACAAACGTAGGGTATCGGCACCATATTTCTCAACGATCATATCCGGGTTCACTACGTTGAACATGGATTTGGACATCTTCTCGACCGCCCATCCGCAGATATATTTACCATCTTCCAATACGAACTCCGCGTCGTTGTATTCCGGACGCCAGTTCTTGAAAGCCTCTATATCCAACAGATCGTTAGATACGATATTTACGTCTACATGGATAGGGGTGACCTCGTATTGGTCTTTCAAGTTCAAGGAAACGAATTTATTGGTTCCGTTGATGCGGTACACGAAGTTCGAGCGTCCTTGGATCATACCTTGGTTGATCAATTTCTTGAACGGCTCTTCCTCGCAAACGATACCCAAGTCGAACAAGAACTTATTCCAGAAACGGCTGTAAATCAAGTGGCCGGTAGCGTGTTCCGTACCACCGATATATAAATCCACGTTTCTCCAATATTCATCCACGTCTTTAGCTACCAAGGCTTTATCATTATGCGGGTCCATATAGCGCAAATAATAAGCGGAAGAACCGGCGAAGCCCGGCATCGTACAAAGCTCTAGCGGGAAGATCGTCTGGTTATCGATCTTCGATACCTCGGTGACTTTTTGGTTTACCGTGTCCCAAGCCCATTTAACGGCGTGTCCTAATGGAGGCTCGCCCGTCTCGGTAGGCAAGAATTTATCTACTTCCGGCAGCAACAGGGGCAGACATTCTTCCGGCAACATCTGAGGCATGCCATCGGCGTCGTAATATACCGGGAACGGTTCGCCCCAATAACGCTGGCGGCTGAAAATAGCGTCGCGCAAGCGGTAGTTTATCTTCACACGTCCCAGATCGTGATCTTTTACGTATTTCTTGGTAGCGGCTATCGCTTCCTTGATCGTCAGTCCGTTCAAGGAAAGATCGCAATAAGGAGTAACGCCGGCTCTCGGAGAATTGCATACGATACCTTCCTTGGCATCGAAACTTTCCTCGCTTACGTCGCAACCTTCCACCAAGGGGCGGATTTCCAGTCCGAAATGCTTCGCGAAAGCGTAGTCGCGACTATCGTGCGCCGGAACCGCCATGATCGCTCCCGTACCGTAGCCGGCCAATACATAGTCGCTGATCCAGATGGGAACCGCCTCGCCCGTAAACGGGTTAATAGCATAGGAACCACTGAATACACCGGTTACCTGACGGTCGGCGATGCGCTCGCGCTCGGTACGTTTCTTGGTACGATCTAGGTAAGCGTCTACTTCTGCTTTTTGGTCTGCCGTAGTTAATTGTTGAACCAATTCGCTTTCCGGAGCTAATACCATGAAGGTAACACCAAACATCGTATCGGCACGGGTCGTAAAGATCGTGAATTCCTTGTCGCTGTCTTTTACCTTGAAGCGAACCTCGGCACCTTCGCTGCGTCCGATCCAGTTCTTTTGGGTCTCTTTCAAGGAATCCGTCCAGTCGATCGTATCCAATCCGTCCAACAGGCGTTGCGCGTAAGCGGATACACGTAAGCACCATTGGCGCATGATCTTTTGTTCCACCGGATAGCCTCCACGCTCGGAAACACCGTTCACGACCTCATCATTCGCTAATACGGTACCCAAGGCGGCACACCAGTTTACCATGGTCTCGCCACGATAAGCGATCCGGTAGTTGAGTAATATCTCTTGTTTTTCTTTATCGCTCTTGGCTTTCCATTCCTCGGCGGTGAAACTAAGTTCCTCTCCGCAAGCTACGTTCAGACCTTCCGTACCACTGGTCTCGAAAGCCTGTATCAACTCGCTGATCGGGCGGGCTTGTTTCTCGTCGTTGCAGTAGTAGCTGTTGAACATCCGGATGAAGGCCCATTGCGTCCATTTGTAATATTCGGGATCGCAGGTACGGATCTCACGGCTCCAATCGTAGCAGAAACCGATCTTTTCCAATTGCTCCCGATAACGGGCTATATTGTTCTTTGTCGTGATCTCCGGATGTTGTCCGGTCTGGATAGCGTATTGCTCGGCGGGTAGTCCGTAAGCGTCGTAACCCATCGGGTGCAATACGTTAAAACCTTGCAAACGTTTGAAACGCGAATAAATATCAGAAGCTATATAACCGAGCGGGTGGCCAACGTGCAATCCCGCACCGGAAGGATAGGGGAACATGTCCAATACATAGTATTTAGGCTTATTCGTGTCTTTTTCGACTTTATAAACCTTTTCGGCAATCCAGTAGTCGTGCCACTTCTTCTCAATCTCTCTGAAATTGTACTCCATGATCGTTTATCGTTTTTGTATCGTTTTCTATTTAAGGCCACAAAGTTAGTGAATTTATTTATTTTATATGAGTTATTTACATGAACTGTTTATTTCACGTAACCAATCCGGGGGCGAGATTGATTCTCGGTTCTTTTCGCTTGTAACTCAGCGAGTGACAGATTGATTAGCTCAAGTTGCGTACGGGTATCTTCGTTGATGTCGTTGTAATCGGCAAATGCTTCTTCGATATACGCTTTGAGTTCCTTTACTTCTTGTTGGAGTTCAAACAAAGGGGAGGAAGAACTTATTATTTGTCGTATGCCGACGAAAGCACGCATGATAGAGATATTGACTTTAATGGCTGTATCGGATCTGAGTACAGAAGAAAGCATTGCTATACCTTGCTCCGTGAAAGCGAATGGAGCATATTGGTTACCTCCTTTCTTTGAGATGCCAATTTGGCATACCATATTGTTTTTCAAGTTGTTAAATTCTTGAATTGTTAATGTGAACATAAAATCATCAGGAAAGCGTTCTATGTTTCGTCTGACCGCACGTTTCAGTTGGGCGGTTTCTGTTCCATACATTTCCGCCAGATCAAAATCCAGCATGACTTTTTGCCCTCTGATCTCATAAATCTTGTTTTGTATCGCTTGTAATTCCATAGTATAAGAACTTATTAGTTTACTTTATTTGATATAACCAATTTTAGGTCTTTTAGCATTGTTCTTTTTCTTTGTAGCCAGTTCGGAAAGAGCTATGTAAATATTATCCAAAGACTTTTGGGTGTCTTCACTGAGATCATTGATAGCGCAAAGGGTTTCCTCATTAGCCATTTCAAGAGATTTGATACGTTCTTGTAGTTCTTTAATTTCGATGGAACTAGTGGTAGTTTGTAAGGTATAATTCCGGATAGCGACAAAGGCTCTCATAATGTTTCTGTTGATTTCGATCGCAATGTCTGAGTTCAGCACACTACTTAGCATTGCGACTCCTAGTTCCGTGAAAGCGAATGGCATATATTTAAAGTTATTACCTCTACCTTTATTCAAGGTCACAAATTGTGATCTTGAAAGTTCCTCCTTGGTCAATTCAAACATAAAATCATTTCCCTCGAATCGTTTAGGATTACGCCTGACTGCCTGTTTAAGTACCCTTGTCTCTATTCCATACATTTCCGCCAGATCAAAATCCAGCATGACTTTTTGCCCTCTGATCTCGTGAATCTTGTTTTGTATCGTTTGTAATTCCATAGTAAAGATTTTAGTTTAATATTATGTTCGCAAAGGTTTGTAAAATAATTGAGATAAGCAATAAGCTAGTTGGATATTTATGATTGGTTGCATTTGTAAGTTGTACAATGAATTATTGCTGATCCGGCTTATTGTCTATTTTTTATGTGTTCTTATTTTCCTTATAAGATTTCCGGGAAAAACACGTACGTGATTTATGAAAAACACGTACGACTTTTTGGAAAAACATGTACGTGTTTTCCGGAAAACATGATGATGTTTTTATATCACTGATATTCATGTATATATAACTTGATACCTTTGCATGGACTTATTGTGTGTTTTTTCTTCTTGTATTTGTTATTTTGTTGTTCTATCGTTTGTTTATGAATTAAAAATATTTAATTTTGCTTATCTATAATAAAGGATGAAGTCATTTATATATATACTATTAACTTCCTTGACTTTCCTTGTGGTAGGATGCCAAAATGAATCTGAGGAAATCCGTTTGATCAATCAGGCGGAACGCCTGTTTGATGCCTATCCGGATAGCGTAATCACTACATTGGATTCCATTCCGCTCCCGGAAGAGATGAGTCCCCGTCTGATAGCCCGTTGGTGTATGTTGTACGCACGTGCCGCCGATAAAATAGAGGACGAAATGCCTTATACGAACCAGCTTGAGATCGCCTTGAAATACTATCAAAAGAAAAAGATGCGGGAAGAGGAGGCTGAGATCGGCCTTTATCTGGGGCGTTCGTATGTGGAGGATAAGGAGTACGAGAAGGCAATGAGGGCTTACTCCGATGCGCTGGAGGTAGCGTTGGCGATTAAGAACTATAATCGTGCCGGGTATATTTGTAGTTATATGGGGGATTTGTATGAACTGGATGATCGTTATGTGTTAGCTGCAAAAAAATATAAGGAGAGCGGACGGTATTTTCGATTGGCCGGTAATATGAAAAGCTATGTGCGTTCGTTTGTGAATGAGGGAAGGAGTTATATGGATGTTGATTCTAATTATTTAGCTTTAACTATATTGAAGCGAGCAGAAGTGATAATAGATTCCTTGAGAGTAGATGAGGTTAGAAATTATGTATACAATGGTCTAGGTAATATATTTAATGTTTTGGAAAAATATGATTTAGCTGAAAAATATTTATTGAAGAGCATAAAAGAGGATTCGAGTGATACTGCTTCGGATTATTTGACCTTATCAGATCTTGAGCAAAAGCGTGGAAATTTAGAACAAGCGGAAAATTATCTTCAAAAGGCTAATAGTGTATCCATAGATAATGATTTTGTACCGGCTACTATTGCTTATCATTATTATAAAATAAATAAAGAAAGAGATGATTATAAAAGAGCTTTGTCTTTTTATGAAGAATATGTAGCAGCAGAGGATTCCCTTATGAATATAAGTAAATCTGTCGATATATATGATACAGAACAAAAATATGAACATTTGAAATTGCATAATGAAAATATAAGATTACTATTAAAGGGGCAAAGGAATTATACTTTTATATTGATATTGTTATTTTTATGTGCTTTACTCATTATTGTCTATTTAGCTACGATAAGAAGAAAGAATCGTTCACTTTTAAAACAACAAGAAAAAATTAATACTTTGAATCAAAGCATATATCAATTATATGCAGAACTTCGGAGAAAGAGTGATGAACTAATCCAATTGCAAAATACTCAGTATTCTTCGGTGAAAATGCAAGTGGAATATGAAAATGTACAGAAAGAGGTAGATAGCTTGAGATCTCGATTATTCGAATTAAGAGAATCTAAAATTCTCAATAGTAATTTAGCTAAAAAAATAAAGAAAATATCTCAAACTGTGCAGCCTAATCATTCTGAAGCACCCGTTTCCGAAAAAATGTGGATTGATATTGAAGTTTTGATGATGGAAGTTTACCCTAGTGTTATAAAGGTACTGAAGGATGCAGGCTTGTCACCATCGGAGATGCATCTTTGTTTCCTTACATTATTTAAACTTGATTCAACAGCTATATCTATCCTTTTAAATATTATTCCTACTTCCGTCGATCGTACACGTTTGCGAGTACGAAAGAAATTAAATTGGGAAGGTAAACAAGGATTGTATGAATCTCTTGTTAATATTTAGTATGTAATAAACCTTCATTTAAGGGGCTCTACGATTGTTTGTCTATGTATTTGTTTTTATAGTATTTGATTGTCAAGTGTTTACGTTTTTTTCTTTGTCTATGTGGATTACATAATTTAACCCCTTTAGATCATATATAATCTCTAGATTTGCAACCGAAACATAACAAAAAAAGAGAGATTATGAAAAATGTAAAATGGCTACTAACAGTGTTGTTTATTTTTTCAATTTGTATTCCATCTTTTGCAGGTCATGTGCCTTTACATGGTCATCTTAAGAAAAAACAGCGATCTGTAAATTTGGATGTACCTATAAAAGCAGACATAGATGAAACTTCAAAAGTTTTGTCTTTGGAGTTTTTAGAATATATAGGAGAGGTACGAGTATCTGTTGTGGATGCGAATGGAAATATCGTTTATGAGGAGATAGTGGATACACAAGATGTTTCTTCTAGTATTATCTCATTAGATGAATGTACTTCTGGATCTTATGGACTTTATATATCAGATTCAGAAAACTACGCAGAAGGTTTTTTTAATTTATAAATAATTCAAATTTTAGAAGTATGGACAAAAAGACAGTGCTTTTAGCATCTGCATGTACTTTATTGATGATATCATGTAGTAATGATGCGGAATTGATTAATGTTGCTGAAACGACAGGATTACAAACAAAGGCTTTTGTTGGTGAAGCAGATTTCCAAATTGTAGATTATGCGGGAGATAAATGTATTCAGTTCAAGAATGATTCCGTCTTTAATGCGATGCTTTGGGAGATGAATGATATGTCAGAAGAAGAGAGAAATAATATTTTCTCGGGGGCAGGTTTCGTAAGTCAATGGCAACTTATGCAAGAAGCAGATCAAGAACAGGAGCTTATTGTAGACAATTATGAGAAAGATCTTAGCCAACCTTGGCCTGCTCATCAAATCAAAGAATTCAAACAAAAATATGATGATGTTTTCATGTTTGAACCTTATGATTCTACAGATTTTATTGCGCATTATAAATTAAAAGGTTCTACATATAGTTCTTTTGTGAATAGAAGGGGGGTGTTTTTGATAGGAGATAGTGTAGCACATGCTCCTGTATATAAGGCTTTAGAGGAATATTTCGGATCAGGGATATCATTGTATGGTAATAATGAAGCTACAAATGAAAAGAATGATATAAACCTAGCTGAAAGTAAATATCAAATACCAGGTGGTGATTATGTAAAGGTTCGAGCTATTCCAAGATTTATAGAGTTACAAACTATTGAAAATAAAAATTATTTGTCATTGGGCTTTGATTATCTTAGTCAAAAAAAGAAAGTTTTATGGAAAAAACACCGTACAATGATTATACTACGTCTTACAGCTTCAGGGTCAGGAAGTGGTTTTGAAGTATATAATGTTTCAATTAAAAATTATCAGAATAAAAATGGGGTAACAATTCTTTTACATACAGATGTATATAATAAACTTTTAGCTAAGGATCAAGGAGGTATGTTAGGGCATGTTGGTGAAAATCCAAGAAACTCAGTTACAATCGTAACTCCTCCTCGATTTGAGTTTTCTGGACGAATGGAAATTTGGTCAGATGAAATGCCTGAAAGTAATAAAGGGACTGCAAAAATAAGTTTAAAAGAAGACTGGTGATAATTTATGAAAAAAATTTTATTTTTACTGTTATTGGTTTCTACTTCTACTTTCGCCCAAATTGAGCATGGCTTATTAGTAGGTGCCGGTGTTGGATTTCCTTTACAAGATAGTTGGAAACGAACTACTTGGGGTGATGAATCAAATTGGTCTTATCGGCACGATTATAAGTTAAATAGTATGATCGGTTATCGCTTTCGATTCCTTCCGGAACAGAAATTCTTTTATGATTTGGATATTACGATGGGATTTCAGAAGATGGAAACGACGAAGTATTTTCCTTATTATGAAAGTATAGAGGATGGTATATATGTTTCTAAGAAAGCTGATGTTTTCGATGAGTTTGTGATGCCTATCTCCGTAGCCGCTAGTTGGAATTGGCGTTTTACCAAGAAATTCCATTTAGGTGTCGGTATCGCTCCTACGCTTTATGTACAGCCACAAGCCGTGTTTGACCTGTCCGTGATGGCGAAGGTGGGATATCGTTTAAGCAAGCATTGTGAGTTCGGCCTTTCTTATCAGTATGGCTGTTTCAATACCTTGAAGCATTTCAATAACGGACCGGCTAATGGCCGTCGTGGACATCTTTCGGATTTGATGCTCTCTGTATATGTTCCTTTTGTTTTGAAATGATAGAATAATAAAGTATAGAAACACATAATGTTTTATTTGGAACCAAAACAAAGATGAATAACTGCCTATAAGAAAAGAGTACGTGAAAAGAGCCATGTGTAGAGAGATAATTCTATGCATGGCTTTTGCTTGTATAATGTATATAGATTCTCAAGAATTATTGAGGCATTTTTTGTTTGCGATATTGTCTCTCTCGTGATTAAGAACTATCTTTGACAAACTATCCAATAGTGGATGCCGAATCAAAATCAATTGACTATGAAAACAAAAAAATTGAAATTCTTCGTAAATTTGTGGTTCTTTAAGCATATCTTATAGTAAGGATCGAATATGAAAATGAGTGAAAAGGAGGTTGATACATCAAATGAACTACGGGTCTTGTCCCTGTTCTCTGGATGTGGGGGCATGGATTTAGGATTCGAGGGGGATTTTATATGTCATCGTAAGTCTATATCTCCTCAAAGTACCTGGGTTCAAGAGGTTATCGATGAACACTGGGTTCGTTTACAGAAGAATCGTTTTCGAACGGTCTTTGCGAATGATATATTGAAAGAGGCACAAACCGCTTGGCTTCAATATATGGATCGATTCGGATATGATAAAAACGTTTATAATACAAAGAGTATCGTAGACTTGGTGAAAGAGCATCGAGCGGGGAAAAAAGTTTTCCCTAAAAATATAGATGTCGTCACGGGAGGTTTTCCTTGCCAGGATTTCAGTGTCTCTGGTAAACGTCTGGGATTTGAGTCGAATAAGGATCATACCGGGAAATTGCGTGAGGACGATGAGGCCTCGGAAGAGACGAGGGGTAAACTTTACTATTGGATGAAGCAGGTGATCGATATTACGAGACCCAAGATATTTATCGCGGAGAACGTGAAGGGACTGGTGAATCTGGGAGACGTGAAAAGTATTATTCAGAGAGACTTCGCCCATGCGGCTGGGGATGGATATATTGTTTTAGATCCTCAAGTTTTACATGCGGGCAATTATGGGGTTCCGGAGTCTAGAGAGCGTGTGATTTTTATCGGGATACGTAAGTCCGCGTTAAAGGTTAAGGCTTTAAGAGCGCTTCAAGAGGAGAAGATACCCAAAGCTTACGATCCTTATCCGAGTCCGACACATGCTTGCACCGTGGAAGATAAGAAACTATTGCCACCGGTGGTTTGTCGGGATGTATTTGTAGGATTGGAGGAACCGGATAGGACAGAAGATCCATCCCAGCGGTATTATTCACAGGCGAAATATATGGGAGCTCATTGTCAAGGTCAAAAGGAGATCGCGCTGGATAATATTGGCCCGACGATTCGTTCCGAGCATCATGGAAATATAGAATACCGTCGTTTATCCCGGGAGCATGGGGGCGTTATTACGGAAGAATTAGACGCCGGTTTACAAGAACGTCGCTTAACTCCTCGAGAATGTGCTTTGATACAGACGTTTCCGCCGGATTATACGTTTGTCTCCCATAAAAAGAACAGTACACGTTTTGAGTTAAGTGCCTCAGGCGCTTATAAGGTGATCGGTAACGCGGTTCCTCCAGTATTAGCGTATCATATAGCGAATCGCATACAGACTTTATGGCCGTTGTATTTTAAAAAGAGATAATATGGAAGAGGAGAATATTATTACTGTGCGTAATAGAAATCTTCAAAAAGCGGATGAGGCTTTTGCGGATTTTATGTTTATGCTGGAATCATACTTGAATGAAAAAGCAGCTGCTATTCCGGGTACGTATTGCGATTGTAAGAGTAAGGAACTGGAAAATGTAGTAGTGAACGTGATGAAAGAACTTTGCGGTAGAACTCCTTTCCGTGTGGAGGAGATACGCTTGGTTTCCGCCCAATATTTTCCAGATATTATCGCGGAGAAATATTATGGGGTTGAGGTAAAATCTACAAAAGAGAACCATTGGACATCTACGGGAAGTAGCATCGTGGAGTCTACACGTGATAAGAATGTAGAAAATATCTATATGCTCTTCGGCAAACTGGGAGGTAAGACGGCGGAGTTTAAGTGCCGTCCTTATGAGGATTGTCTCTCCGATATAGCTGTTACCCATTCTCCCCGTTATTTGATTAATATGGAATTAACGAAAGAGCAGACTATTTTTAGTAAGATGGGAGTTGCTTATGATCAATTAAGGAATGCTCCGGATTCTATAGAGATCGTTCGAAAATATTATAGGGAAAAAGCCATTAAAGCCAAAAAGAAAGCTATGCCTTGGTGGTTGGGCACTTCCGCTGAGGAAAGTTTGGAGGAGCATACGGATATGAATATAAGCCTGTGGGTGGATAATGGAGAATATGCGGATCCGGAAAGGAATAAGAGACTAAAAGCGGAGATATTTATTTTATTCCCGGAAGTAGTGAGTGGGAATTATGAGAATGCTGCCTTATGGTTATGTACGCGCCGGTCTGTTGTTAATTTTCATATGCGGGACACTTTTTCCGCAGGGGGCCAACAATTGAAACTGAATGATGAACTTCTGCCTTTTCCTTTACCGCATGTGGTTGGTGAGTTGTTAGAATCTGCGACTTTAATAAAGAACTATCTTCTTAATAGTGATGATTTAGACTTAGATATATCGGAATTCCGTCCAGAACTTATGTTGCCTAACCGATATGAGGTCTGGCTTAATGATATTTGGAAACGTATTCATCAACTAAAACCTTATAAAAGGAAAGAGACTATCGAAGAATTGGGCGGTATTTCATTGGCCGAATGGATCGATAGGAAATATACTTTGTCTGTAAAATAAAATATATCTTCTTCTCGATCGTCTCCCTAAGATCATAGATCGTATCAAGAAGCATACCTATCCCGGAAAAATACGCTGTTTTATATCTCCACAAACGGCTTAACGACTTGTATATGGAATTAGTAGGGGATTGAGACGGTTGATTTAGAACTAATAGCGAATCAGAAGGGTTATACAAATACGTAACATTAAAGTTTAAAGCTATGAAGTTTTTTATTGACACGGCGAATCTGGACCAGATCCGGGAAGCGAATGAATTGGGAGTATTGGATGGCGTGACGACTAATCCGTCCTTAATGGCGAAAGAGGGAATCCGGGGGGTGGAAAATCAACGGAAACACTATTTGGAAATTTGCGAGATCGTGGGCGGGGATGTAAGCGCCGAGGTAATCGCTACCGACTTAGAGGGCATGATAAAAGAAGGGGAGGAGTTGGCAGCTTTACATCCTAATATAGTCGTTAAAGTACCTTGTATCGAAGCGGGGATTAAAGCGATAAAATATTTCACCAGAAAAGGCATCCGTACGAATTGTACGCTGGTTTTCTCTGTCGGTCAGGCGTTATTGGCGGCTAAGGCCGGGGCTACGTATGTATCGCCCTTTGTCGGGCGTTTGGATGATATTGCCAGCGACGGGATAGAGCTGGTACGTAAGATCGTGGAAATGTATGATTATTATGATTATGATACCCAAGTTTTAGCGGCTTCTATCCGTAGCACCCAGCATATCATCCAATGCGTGGAGGCCGGGGCGGATGTGGCTACTTGTCCTTTGTCCGCCATTAAAGGCTTATTGAAACACCCGTTAACGGATAGTGGGCTAGCTACTTTTCTAGCGGATTATAAGAAAGTAAACGGATAGAAAAAAAATAGTACCTTTGTGCGGATTAATTCGTAAACGCATTTAAAAGATTACTATCGTGGCAAAAGTTGTGGAAACCCCTTTGATGAAGCAGTATTTCGATATAAAAGCGAAACATCCGGACGCTATCCTTTTATTCCGGGTTGGAGACTTTTACGAGATGTATGGCGAGGACGCCGTGATTGGCGCGGAAATACTGGGTATCGTACAGACCAAACGTGCGAATGGCGTAGGGCAGCATGTTGAGATGGCGGGATTTCCACATCATGCCTTGGATTCTTATCTGCCGAAGTTGGTGCGGGCCGGAAAGCGTGTGGCTATTTGCGACCAGCTGGAAGACCCTAAGTTGACGAAGAAACTGGTGAAGCGGGGTATTACGGAATTGGTGACTCCCGGTGTTTCCATCAATGATAATATACTGAATCATAAAGAGAATAATTTCTTGGCCTCTATCCATTTCGCCAAGGAGGTATGTGGTATTTCTTTCTTGGATATCTCTACCGGCGAGTTCATGACAGCGGAGGGTTCCATCGATTATATCGACAAATTACTCAATAATTTTTCCCCGAAGGAAGTGTTGATCGAACGGGGAAACAAGAAGCGTTTCGAGGAGGCTTTCGATCCTCGTTTCTTTATCTTTGAGCTGGATGACTGGATCTTTACGACCTCGGCCGCCGAGGATCGCCTGTTGAAGCATTTCGAGACGAAGAACTTGAAGGGTTTTGGCGTACAACACTTGAAATTAGGTATTATCGCTTCCGGGGCGATTCTGTATTATCTGGACCAGACCCAGCATACGCATATTTCCCATATCACCGCTTTATCCCGTATCGAGGAGGATCGATACGTCCGCTTGGATAAGTTTACGGTACGCAGCTTGGAACTGGTGGGTACGATGAACGATGAGGGAACAAGCTTGTTGGACGTGATCGATAAGACGATCTCGCCGATGGGCTCTCGTATGCTTCGCCGGTGGATACTATTCCCGCTAAAGGATGTAAAACCGATCCAAGAACGCCAAGAGGTCGTGGATTATTTCTTCCGTGAACCGGAGACAAAGGAGTTGCTGGATACGCAGTTGGAGCAGATCGGCGATTTGGAACGTATTATCTCCAAGGTGGCTGTCGGCCGTGTATCTCCTCGTGAGGTGGTTCAGCTAAAGGTCGCGCTTCGTGCGATCGAGCCGATCAAGGAGGCATGTATGGCGAGCGGGGAACCCAGCTTATGCCGGATCGGGGAGCAATTAAACGCTTGCGCCTTGATCCGCGACCGGATTGAGAAAGAGATTAATAACGATCCCCCTTCGTTGGTCAATAAGGGAGGAATTATAGCGAAGGGGGTCAACGAGGAATTGGATGACTTGCGTGCCATCGCTTATTCCGGCAAGGATTATTTGTTGAAGGTACAGCAGCGCGAGATCGAATTGACGGGTATCCCAAGCTTGAAGATCGCTTTCAACAACGTCTTCGGCTATTATATAGAGGTACGTAATACCCATAAGGATAAAGTCCCGGCGAATTGGATCCGTAAACAGACCTTGGTGAACGCCGAGCGCTATATTACCGAGGAGTTGAAGGAATACGAGGAGAAGATATTAGGGGCGGAAGAAAAGAGCCTTGCTCTGGAGACCCGCCTTTTCAATGAGCTGGTATTGGCCTTGACGGAGTATATTCCGCCTATCCAAATGAACGCGAACTTGATCGGGCGTATCGATTGCCTTTTATCTTTCGCCAAGGCCGCGGAGGCGAATAAGTATATCCGTCCGATCGTGAGTGATTCCGACAAGATCGACATAAAGGGAGGTCGCCACCCGGTAATCGAGAAACAACTGCCCTTGGGAGAACCTTATATCGCCAATGATGTCTATCTGGATGACGAGAAACAACAGATCATCATTATCACGGGTCCGAATATGGCCGGTAAGTCCGCCTTATTGCGTCAGACAGCCTTGATTACGCTCATGGCGCAAATCGGTTGCTTTGTTCCGGCCGAGAGCGCCCATATAGGTATCGTGGATAAGATATTTACTCGTGTAGGCGCCTCGGATAATATCTCGGTGGGTGAGTCTACTTTTATGGTCGAGATGAATGAGGCTTCCGATATATTAAATAATATGACTTCCCGGAGCTTGGTGCTTTTCGACGAGTTAGGGCGGGGTACCAGTACCTACGATGGCATATCAATCGCTTGGGCGATCGTGGAATATATTCATGAGCACCCGAATGCGAAGGCGAAAACGCTGTTCGCTACCCATTACCACGAGCTGAACGAGATGGAGCGTGCCTTTAAGCGGATCAAGAACTATAACGTATCGGTCAAGGAAGTAGGGAATAAGGTGATATTTTTGCGTAAGTTGATACCGGGAGGAAGCGAGCATAGCTTTGGTATCCACGTGGCGAAAATGGCCGGTATGCCTAAAAGCATCGTGAAGCGTTCGAATGAGATCTTGAAGCAGTTGGAGTCCGAGAATCGTCAGGAAGGCATCGGCGGTAAGCCTGTAAAAGCGATCGCCTCTGCCGCCGAGGGGTATCAGCTGAGTTTCTTCCAGTTGGATGATCCGGTGTTGAGCCAAGTACGGGATGAGATCAAGAACTTGGACGTGAATAATCTTACCCCCTTAGAAGCCTTGAACAAACTGAGTGAGATCAAGCGGATTATTTCCCCGTAATAATCCGCTTGATCGTATTACCGATGATTGGTAATCGTTTACTTTTTAGGTCTCACCAACACTACCACCCGGTTGTCATCCTCTTCCAATGTCGCGGCCACCTCTTTTAGTTTGCCTTTCAGCTTTCCCCTTTTATAGTCCTGGCAAAGTTCGGAAGCATTGATGGTAGAGCACAATTCGCCTTTTGAATTGATGGGAGGAAATGTCACCATATAGATTTCTTTCTTATAAGAATAATCATCGTTGTATGTGATATAGTTGAAAAATTTCTTTTCTTGCGTATCGTATGCGAAGTACTTTCTCGGGAAACCTTCTCCGGTGTTAAAATCATATATATTCGTTACGCTTTCCATGAAATAATAACGATCGGAAATCAATCTTAAGACGACGAAAACGCCCGGATCCATGGTGTGGATAGGGGGTGTTCGTGCGATAAGCGGGCGCAAACTGTAATCAGGCATTAAGGTGTATACCGTATCTGAAGAGGCCTCAAATAGAATCCAATTACCCTTAAAAGGAATTATACTGTTATACGGACCTGGTCCAGCTGCTCTTGTTTCTCCTTTATCATAAAGTCTTTCAACGATATGGAATAATTGCTTCTCTTTATATGGAACCGTGATTTCTTTCGTTATACTTCCATCTTGCTTCGACACAAGCAAGAACGGTACCTCAAAATTAAACTTATCATAGCAAATCAAGTTGTCCTTGTCATAATCAAGCATTTCCACGTAAAACGAACTTTTCTCGCTTCTTTGATTCAGACTTCGTTTGAAATTTCCTTCCAAATCATAGACCCTTATCTTTTTCGCATGAAAATCATTTACGAAAATCTCTTCGTTTTCTTCATCTAACGAAACCGATCTCATAGACACGTATTCTTCTCCACCTTGTCCCTTGCGATTTATTTTGCGAATAGCTTTTCCGTTCCGGCCATATACGAAAATATTGCCATCATCGTAAAAGTTTGTCACGATTATGTATTTCTCGCCAACCGCCTGCACGCATGCCCGATTGATAAACTCATCGTTTGTTTCCAGCGGAATATACTCCACATCCATGAAGTCTTGAAGGACCAACTCTTTTTTGGTTGAATAACTATCGTTTACATCCACGGTTATAAGACCATCGGTCGATGAATGGTCGCCTCCACATCCAGCCATTACAAACAGGATGATTATCCCTGTAAAAATGAATCTTTTCATATGCGTATGATTTTTGTTTAACTTATGGTGGTGAAGATACTATAAAAAGCCGATGGTTTTCACGAAATTATCCTATTATTTGTTGATCTCACTGGTAATTTCTTGCACATCTTGGAGCGTAAAACGCCCTAACAATTGCATGACGCTGAAGCTCCCGTCGTCCATGTCGGCTATCATGATCAACTCCTGTATCAGTTCTCCTTGTTGCTTGACGTAGAAATTGGCTTTGGTCTTTCCATCTTTTACTCGCATGAGTTCTTCATGATCCTTTCCGATCAAGGCTTTGAACTCACCTCGCATTCGTTCCCTTAAATCCGCTTTTTGGGTGGTGAGTATTTGCAGGGATTCTATTTTCCCTTTCAGGTTGGCAAGGTTGAGTCCGGCGGTTTCCATGACCGGCATCATCTGAAACATCTTTTTGGAGATATATACGGAAGTAACATCATCCATATCCGCATATTTGTCGAAAAGCTTGTTCTGGGCAAAACAGATATTCACGCAGCAGAGAAGCAGTATTGTATATAGTTGTTTGAGTCTCATTGTATTAATCATTTAAATGTTTATTTACGATCTTGTTTATTTTTGTGATCTCTTGACTGGCTTCATTGACCTGCCCGAGACCTTTGTTTAAATTCCTAGACATGAACGCCAAGGCATTTTGGGCTACGACAGCTGCCTCTTCAGGATCGGTAAAGGTATCGGCCATAACGGGAGCCGGACGATTTGTCTCCGTGAAGATGAGGAATAGGGCGCCAAGAATAGCGGAGGCGATTCCGCTTATCCAATAGAAGGAACGTCTTCGTGAGACTCGGGGAGATATCTCTTCTTGGGCTAGGAAGTCGATTTGTCGTTCCAGCCTTTCGGAAAGTCCCTCCGGTAAGGCTAAATCCTCTTGGAGTGCCTTGTTTATTAGTTCATCTATCTTTTTATCATCCATGACAACTTGCTTTTTCTAGTTTCTCCCGGATCAATTTGCGTGCCCGGGAAAGTAATGTTCTTATATTAGAGGAGCTAAGCCCTGTAATCTGTTCAATGTCCTCATAGGAACAATCCTCAATACCACGCAGGCGGATTACCTGCCTCTGGTTCTCGGGGAGCTGTTCTATCAGTTCTTGTATACGCCGGATATCCTCTTTTTCTTCCAATTCCTTTTCCGGCGAGGAGTCGGTCGTTAATAGAACGGTCTCCAATGCCTCTTCGTTGTCTCTTCGGCTTGCTTTGGGCGAGCGCAGGAAATCCAGACAAAGATTTTTGACCAATGTTATGGAAAATGCTTCCGGATTCTGGATATCTCCCAGCTCATCCCTTTTATTCCATAATTTGCAATAGGCATCTTGAAATATGTCTTCCGCATCCGCTTTATTGTCTAATAAGGCATAAGCGATCCGATAGAGTTTAGGATGAAAGGGTAGGAACCGTTGTTTAAAAACATCAACGTCCATCAGTATCGCCCTTAATAATTTCCAGTTTTGTGCTCATTGATTACCCGGTCTAGATCGGACGGGCTGATCTTTCCTTTGATACGGATTAACGCATTGTCGCTTCCTGTCGTGAATATGACCAGTTCACGGATCATATCCTCTTTTATTTTGACAAGAACTTTCGTGCGACTGTCCCTTTCATTTGCCGTGACCATCGTCTCATAATCAGGATCTCTCAGGTTCCGTATGGCGGTAGACAGTCGGTCTTTCACCTCTTGGGCACAATTATCAAATTCAAGGATCTCTATACCGTTTACTCCCATTGTCTCGGTGAACAGGCTGGCTAGCTTCATCGTTATGTTTCCGATATTTACGGAAGTAACATCGCTTTCACCCCGGAAAGCATTGAATAATTGATCCATCTTCTGCTGCCCGTATCCTACTTGGCTGATAAGGAGGATGGCCAGTAACACTAGTAATCTTTTCATTGTAATTGACTTTTTCGTTAATACTATGTTTTTGGATCGCCCTTCGTCCGTGCGCCTTAGAGTGGGGGCTTTCACAAAGAAGACGGGATAAGGGATTTGTTTGTTACAAAAATAGGCAAAAAAGATTAGAGTCCGGGCGTATTTATTCTCGATAGGCTTTACGGTAAGAATGAAAAGTTCCATAGATTAGTACTCTTATTTTATATACTGATTATTTTTTCTTCAGTTTAGGTGTCCATATATAGGCGACGGAATCGTGTAACCTGATATCTTTACCATCGAAATATAACTTATAGGAATATTTATATCCTTTATTCCAGCAGGTGCCTTCCGGAATGATGTATTTGTAAGTTCTTCCATTGATAGTAAAGATCGCCTCAACTTCTTTTTCCCGGATAGGAGAGTAGGTAGGGACTATACGGATATTTTGCTCCTCCGCTTTCGCGTGTCGTAAAGTTACGGATGGATCTATTGTAAGTAAAGTGGCTTTATATGCCCCGGGAGTTCCTTTGATATTTCCGGTTACGATATCCATTGTCCCGGTATATTGCAAGGTATTACCTCCCGCACGGTTACCGATCTGTATGGAGGTTAGCTTGAATAGCCCGTTGATGTCCGAATCTTGATATATTTCGAATGAGAGAAGTGATAATGCATAATTCATGGAGAGTTTCGCGAGCGGAGATTTACGGTTGACCTCTTTTTGGCCTTGCGAGAGCCTCCCATATTCATAAGAGGGGGGTTCCGCCGCGATTGGGGATATTTTGATCGGTATGGAGGTAGGATCTAACGGTATTTGTACTTTATAAGGTGAGTAAGCGTAGATCATGACTGGTCGATTAGATCTAAGGAATACCTGCGGTGTTTGTTTCCATTTTAAAGAACCTTTTGATGAGCCTACAGCCTTTGATTTTACGTTTTTATAAAGAGATGCGCCTTTATATAAACTGTCTTGATTACCATAGGTTATAAATAATCCTATTTCGGACCCTTCGGGCAGAATTTCGGTGAATACTGAAGAACCTGCCGTATAGGACCGGGTGGTCATTTCAAGAACTGACTTTCGTGCGGTTGATTTCTCTTTGGACATCCACTGCTGATTTTCATGACATCCGGTAAAGATGATTAACAAGATCGTAATTAATAATAATTTGTTCATTTTGTCTAATGTTTTAATGGAACCTTTCAAACAATAAACATTTGAGCCAATATAGTTTATTATTCTATTACTATTAATTATTATTCCTGTTATAAAATGATATTTTTATATATTATATAGTAACGATTGTTTTATCCTCTTAATACGCAAAGTAATCTGCTTTATTGTATACTATAATAATCAATATATCCAAGAGATATAAAGTTATTATTAAACGGGTCTCGTCCTTGTAATAGTCAAATAGAAGAGTGTTTTTGGCGATAAGTTGAGAGGGAATGATAACCCTTGAATGTAAAAGGGTATTTGGACGAGACCCGTTGTTTCTCTTATTGAGAGAATATATAGAGTCGGCTGAATGAAAAACACATCGTACGGGTAGTGACCCCGATGGTCTAATTCGCCGGAATGATAGAGCCAATTGTTATTTTCAGTGTAGTTGCCGGTGGCAAACGGATCAAAGCTTGCCACGGCATTACACCTTAATAACCACAACATAAAAAACTTACATGATATTGCCAATCAATCCTTCGTCGTTACCCGGTAACCAGTCTGTGATAGAGACGTCTCGCAATTGTAACGACCTTCCGTTAAAGCTTAGCTTATATAAATATTTTTTCCCTTTTTCCCATTGGGTGTTAGCGGGTATGTCAAATTTGTAGGTTTCTCCGTTGATCGTGAATAAGGTCTCCACGTCTCCGGTTCCGATCGTGCCGGAAGGTGGAATTACCATGAGCCGCATAGGATCACAATATTTCTCGTTGATGAGGGTAACCGGATTCGTCAAGGATAATACCGTGGATGCGGACGTGCTACGGGCGGTAGAACCGATGATATCGCCCGTCGTGATATCGAGGGTTCCTTCGCTGACTAAAGTTGTTCCACCGGGCTTATTTCCTACTTGAACGGAACTTATAATAAAGGCACCTGTCTTGCCTTTGCTTAGGTTCAGCTGGAAAGATATAAGCGATAGGGCATGATTCATGCTGAGTAATACAAGTGGCGAGGTACTGTTGACCGCTTTTTGTCCGATCGCATGGGTTCCATACATATAATCATCGGTCTCCAATGCGTTCGGGGCCAGTTTAACAGGTATCTGCCGGGCGTTAAAATTTATATCTTCTTGATATGGATAATATGCGTATATCGTAGCTTCATTAGAGTCAAGGATCACTTCCGGACTCTGTTGCCACCGGATTTTTCCATTCACTCTATAAGCTTTTACGCTTACGTTTTTATAAGTGGATATGCCATTGTATAAATCGTCGACTGTACCGGACGTGATTTGTAGTCCGAGCATAGAGCCTTCTTTAAATTCTTGTATAAAATTGGTGGATTTTGTAGTTAGGATACGAGTCGTTATTTGGAGTGGTTTTTCATTCCAGCCGATATTCTCAAGACCTCCGAAGTCTTTGTCGTTGGAGCAACCCCAAAAGCTTAAAATCATACTGGTAAAGAGTACTAAATTTCTCATTATTTTACTTATTTTTGTGTGAAACTTCTGGATGCAAATATCGGGTGGTTAAGGGGAAAGGGAGGTGCATACGGTCTAAAACGTCGGTGAAATCGTATAAAATTAGATCGTTCAAATTGTCTAAGGCGTTCATATTGTTAACTGAGGGGTCAAAAAGAACATTCGGGGGGGCGTATTGTTTAATAGATAGGAGGTAGTGTTATTATGTTGGATAAAATTCAGTTTCTACTAAGCTTACAGATATTAGGCTTTTGTGTTTTTGGTGGTATTACCCTGCTACTACGGGCCCGTGAGAATAGGGCAAAACAGATTTTGGGGTGGAGTATGTTATTATGGGCGTTTTTAGCGGCGGTACGAGTATCGGTTAACCTGTATTTAGAGGATTCAAAAGAGATATTTCATCCGGATGTGCTGATTATGGGATGTATTGTGGTAGCTACATTAGCTTGTTACGTGATAGAAGTGTTACGACCTTGCTATATGACCGTTCGCCGTTTCTTTATTTTTACCAGTCCGATATGGGTATTGGGTATTTCTTTTTTGATTTACCGGCTATCCGGTGGAAATATTCATCGTTATAACTCTTTTGGCGAGGTATTCGATACCTTGAATCTGGATGTGGTTATAAGGCTTTTGATTTTATTTTTCACGCTTCTGTATATGATCGTTCCTATTTATCTGATCTTGCGCTATAGTGAGGGATTTAAGGTGTATTTAAGGGAAAATGTATCGGACCCGGAAGATTATGATCTGGACTGGTTGAAAAAGACCATGCTGATCCTTTCTTCTATGTATATTTTTTATTTGGTATTGTTGTTTACGGATCGGGTTAGCCTATATGTAATCGACAAAACGTTTTTATTGGTTTTATGGTACTATTTCTTTTATAAGGCCTTGTTCCTAAAGGTTATCCATTTGGATCACACATTCGAGAGCGGATGGGGATTACCCGATTTGGAGGAGGATACGGATGATGATCAAGGTAGTGAGGAACAGAAAGGCATCATACGCCAAAGGTATGTTGAGGAAGTACAGGCGTGGTTTGAACGTGAAAAGCCCTATCTACGGGAAGATTTACGCTTAACGGATTTACAGCGGATCTTCCCGATGAGCCGCTCTTATCTATCCCAATTGTTTAATAAAGAATTAGGTTGTTCCTTCTCGGATTACGTAAACCATTTCAGGGTAGAGGAAAGCAAACGTTTATTGGAAGCCGAACCTCTGGCCAGTATACAAGAGATAGCCGAACGTTCGGGCTTCCATTCTATCAGTACGTTCCGTCGTGCGTTTATTAAGCAGACAGGGGTTATTCCTTCCGAATACAGGAGAGACGGGAACGAGTCAATTTAACCGGTAACTGACGAAAGCGAATCGCTTGCTATCGGGTGCCCAAGAGTTTACGTTTATCGTACCTTGCCCGCCGAATAGTTTGACTAAAGTCTTAGGTTCTCCGCCCTCGGCTGGCATAAGGCGTAACTCTACGTTTTTATTGGCGAGGTGTTGTCCGGGTTCCAGATCACCTTTTGTATAGGTGATGAAAACGATTTGTTTTCCATCCGGAGAGATGTGGGGAAACCAAGAATTTCGGGTCTCATCGAATGTCATCTGGGTTTGTTCGGAACCATCCGCCTTCATGCGCCAGACTTGCATAAGCCCGGTACGTACGGAGTTGAACCAGATATATTGTCCGCAAGGTGAGTATTCGGGGCCATCGTCCAAACCTTCGGCTGTCGTAAGACGTTTTTCTTCTCCGCCTAGGGCAGGAATGACGTAAACATCAAAATTACCGTTTCTCTCGGCGCAATAAGCGAGTTGTTTTCCGTCGGGGCTCCACCCGTGTAGGTAGCTAGGACCGAGTGGGGTAATCAATCGGGGAACACCTCCTTCGAAAGGCAGGGTATAGATACGCGACCGGCCATCTTCTTTCGTTCCGTTACTGATCGCTATTTGCTTCCCATCCGCGGAGATCACATGGTCGTTGTTGCAACGGGTCGCGTAGTCGCTATTGATTAATTGCGGCTCTCCCGGAGATTCCGGAGAGAGCTTATATAATTTTCCTCCACTATTATATACAAGCCAATTACCATCCGGAGTCCAGTTAGGTGCCTCGATCAAAAAAGGGAATTCCTTGACAACGGAACGTTGCCCGGTCGTAATGTCCATCACTTCCAGCACACTAGTCACATTCTTTTTTTGGGCATGCGTACAAAAAACAGCGATACACATACAAAGTACAGAATTGAGAAAACGTTTCATATACATATAGATTTAAAGGATATAAGAAAACCGGGTAAAATTAGCTTTACGCTATTTTACCCGGTTTCAAAGATATAATTTATTTCGATTACTCCTTATACATTGAAACGGAAATGCATGATATCTCCATCTTGCACAACATATTCCTTACCTTCAACGCTCATCTTTCCGGCCTCTTTAACAGCAGCCTCGGAGCCATAAGCGATATAATCCTCGTACTTGATCACCTCGGCACGGATAAATCCTTTTTCGAAGTCCGTATGGATAACACCGGCGCATTGAGGAGCTTTCCAGCCTTTATGGAACGTCCACGCACGACATTCGTCCGATCCGGCGGTCAAGAAGGTTTGCAGATTCAATAATTTGTAAGCCGATTTAATCAAACGGCTTACGCCAGACTCTTCCAATCCGATCTCTTGTAAGAACATCTGGCGTTCCTCATAGGTATCGAACTCAGCGATCTCGCTCTCGATCTTAGCGGCGACTACTAGAATCTGGGCATCCTCGTCTTTAACCGCCTCGCGTACGGCATCTACATATTTATTGCCGTTTACGGCGCTAGCCTCATCCACGTTACAAACATACATGACAGGTTTATCCGTCAGCAAGAATAAATCGTGGGCAATGCGTTCCTCGTCTTTCGTATCAAAAGAAACGGTACGTGCGCTTTTTCCTTGTTCTAAAGCCTCTTTGTATTTACAAAGTACCTCGTAAGCGATCTTGGCTTGCTTATCACCTCCGGTTTGCGCTTGTTTTTGCACCTTGGCGATACGGCTGTCTATCGTTTCCAAATCCTTGATCTGAAGCTCATAGTCAATGATCTCCTTATCACGGACCGGGTCTACACGTCCGTCCACGTGCACGATATTATCGTCGTCGAAGCAACGCAATACGTGCAAGATAGCGTCTGTCTCACGGATATTAGCCAAGAACTTATTGCCTAATCCCTCGCCTTTACTCGCTCCTTTCACCAATCCGGCGATATCCACGATCTCTACGGTGGTGGGGATCACTCGCTGCGGATGTTCGATTTCCGCTAGTTTATTCAGTCGCTCGTCGGGTACGGTGATCACGCCTACATTCGGTTCGATCGTACAGAACGGAAAGTTCGCTGATTGTGCCTTCGCGTTGGATAGGCAATTGAAAAGGGTAGACTTTCCTACGTTCGGAAGTCCCACAATGCCACATTGTAATGCCATATTATTATCGTATTTTTTATTATCAATCTGTTATATAGTCGCTCCAAGCGACTTGTTTTGAGTTCGCAAAGATAATCAATTTTAGGCTGATACGGTTATTTTCTTAGGCTTTCTCTTCATGCTTAACCGGTTGCCTCATCGATTGTTTGTTTAATAATGTTTTAACGAGTTTGTTCATAGGCTTCTTTATTAATGTTATTTTTTACTTAGGTTGTTCTCTCATATTTCCGGTAAAAGAAAGTCAATAACAAGAATCCGATAAAAGCGAATCCGGAACCTATCAAGGCCGGATATTTATAACCAAGGCCGACCTCCAATGGTAACCCACCACAATAAGCTCCGATAGCATTTCCTAAATTGAACGCAACTTGTACGCTGGCGGCTCCCAGCATCTCTCCACCTTTGGAGTAACGGATCAATAATACTTGTTGAGGGCTTGAGACGGCGAATAATCCCGCCGTACACAGACACATCAGCAAGACATTTAACCAAGATATTTGTGCCAAGAAGAAGACGAGCAGTAGGGCTACGCAAATCATGCCTTGCGCTATGGCCGCTACCCGTCCGGGCATATATTTATCGGATAGGCGGCCACTGATCAAGTTGCCCGCTACCATACCGAAACCTGCCAATACCATTAGAACAGTAAGGCTTTCGGCCGAGAAGCCGGATACTTGTGTCAATAGCGGGCTGATATAGCTATACCAGCAAAATACACCTCCGTTACCTAGCATTGTCGCCCCTAGGATTAACCATGGCGCTTGAGTCTTAAGAAAACGAAATTGTCCTTTAAAGCCAGTATCCGGAAGGTTCTCTACCATAGGTACCCATCTCCAGATGTAATATAAGATGGCTATGCCCCAGCAACCAACCAGTAAGAAAGTCAGACGCCACGAGAGCATGGTGCTGAGGGCCGTCCCCAACGGGACACCGAATAGGTTGGCGATCGTCATCCCCGCTATCATGATAGAGACAGCCTCGGAGCCTCTTCCTTTATCAGCAAGCTTTTCGGCTACGATGGAGCCAACACCGAAGTAAGCTCCGTGAGGCAATCCAGAGATGAAGCGGGCTATCATCAATACCCAGTAATTAGACGCTAATGCGGCGCATAAATTACCGATCATCATAATCCCTACTAAAACAAGCAAAATGTGTTTTAATGGATATCTACGGGCGATAATCAACATGGGAGCGCCTACGCAAACCCCTAGTGCATAAGCTGAGATCAGATGCCCGGCTGTAGCAATGCTGATGTGTAAATCTTTCGCGATGTCGGGTAGGATACCCATCATTACGAACTCGGCAATCCCCAGCCCAAGGGTACCGAAAGCTAAAGCGATCAAACTTTTTTTCATAACCTAAAATGCTCAACAATCTTTTCGAGCGCAAATATAGTGTATAGTATACATTATTATTTGCTTTTCGGAATGTTTTTAGGGGAAAGTTTTGCGTTTCGTGATGGGCTGTTAGGGTCTTAAAAAAACATGTACGTCTTTCAAGAAAAAGTCGTACGTGTTTTCAGGAAAACACGTACATGTTTTTTTAAGGGGAATTCCGGCATTATTTTAATGCGCCTCCAACCAGTTCTCTCCCTCGCCGCAATCGGCGATCAAGGGGACTTGTAGTTTCATGACGTTTTCCATTTCCTCCAGCACGATTTTCTTTACCTCCTCGGCTTCCTCTTTGTAGACATTGAAGTTTAACTCATCGTGTACTTGGAGGATCATCTTGCTTTTCAATCCCTCTTCCTCAAAGCGTTCGTAAATGCGTACCATCGCTAGTTTGATGATATCGGCGGCGCTCCCTTGGATAGGGGCATTGATCGCGTTTCGCTCGGCATAACCGCGTACGACGGCGTTGTGTGAGTTGATATCCGGAAGGAAACGCTTGCGCTTGAAAATGGTCTCTACGTATCCTTTTTCCTTGGCTACCTTGATGCTCTCCTCCATGTATTCCTTGATGCGGGGGTAGGTGCTGAAATAACCGTCTATCAGTTCCTTGGACTCAGAACGAGGGATGCCCAGACGCTCGGCGAGCCCGAAGACGGAGATGCCGTAAATGATACCGAAGTTGGCGGTTTTCGCCTTCCGGCGCATATCGCTGGTTACTTCTTCTACCGGGATTCCGTAGATCTTGGCGGCTGTGGCGGCGTGGATATCCGCTCCGCTTTGGAAAGCCTCGATCATATGCGGGTCACCGCTCAGGTGGGCCATGATACGAAGCTCGATCTGGGAGTAGTCGGCCGAGAAGAAGAGGCAATCCGTATTGTCCGGGATAAATGCCTTACGGATCTCACGGCCCAGATCGTCCCGTACCGGAATGTTTTGCAGGTTCGGATTGGTAGAGCTGAGGCGTCCGGTAGATGTTACCGCTTGGTTGAAAGAGGTATGTATCTTTCCGGTCTGCGGATTGATCAACTCGGGTAGAGCGTCGATATAGGTACTTAATAACTTTTTAAGTCCGCGGTATTCAAGAAGCTTGCCGATGATGGGATGCTTGTTGCGAAGTTTCTCCAATACATCCTCGCTGGTACTGTAACCGCCTGTTTTGGTCTTCTTCGCTTTCTCGTCCAGCTTCAAGCGGTCGAAAAGGATTTCGCCGACCTGTTTCGTGGAGTTGATGTTGAATTCCGTGCCGGCCAGCTCGTAAACCTCTTGCTCCAGTTTGTTCATGGAGGCGGTAAGTTCGCCCGAAGATTGCTTAAGCGCTACTGTATCCAGCGTGACGCCGGTAGCCTCCATTTCCACTAATACATATATTAATGGCATCTCGATCGTGGTGAAGAGGGATTCCAGTCCTTCTTTCTTCAACTCGGGCGCGAAATAATTCTTTAGCTTGAGCGTGACGTCTGCGTCCTCGGCGGCGTATTCGGCGATTTGCTCCACGGGTACGTTTCGCATCGATAACTGGTTCTTTCCTTTTGGGCCGATCAGTTCCTCGATGTGGACGGTCTGGTACTTGAGGTAGGTCTCCGCTAGGTAATCCATTCCGTGCCGTAATTCCGGATTCAGCAGGTAATGGGCGATCATCGTATCGAACAGAGGACCGGCTACCTTTACGTTGTATTTACGAAGTACCAAAATATCGAATTTGATGTTTTGCCCGATCTTTAATGATTTCGGATTTTGCAGGGCAGGGGAGAAGCGTTCCACTACTTTCGCCGCCTCTACTGAGTTGGCGGGAACAGGGACATACCAAGCCTCGTTTTCTTTCACGGCGAACGACATTCCGACCAATCCGGCTTTCAAGGGATCGATGCCATCGGTTTCCGTGTCAAAAGCGAAAAATTCTTGACCCAATAAAAAGCGGGCTAAATCGGCTTGTTTTTCCTCTGTATCAGTTAAATAATAGTTATGGGGGGTGGACTTTAAGTCCGTGAGAATCGATTTTTTGGGCTCTTCCGTACTCTCGGGCGTAAAAATCGCGAACAAATCGCCTTGAACGGGACCTTTCGGAGCGGCTTTGACCGGCTCAGAACTTAGCTTGTTAATAAATGTTCTAAATTCCAATTCTGTGTAAATCTCAGTCAGGCGCTCTTCGTTTGGCTTTTCACGAACGCAACGGGCGGCATCGAACTCGATAGGGACATCCGTCTTGATCGTCGCCAAGAATTTGGAGAAACGGATTTGCTCGGCGTTCTCCTCCACCTTCTTCTTTTGTGCGCCTTTCAACTTATCAGTGTTCGCTAACAGGTTCTCGATACTTCCGAATTCGGTCAGTAGTTTTTGAGCGGTCTTCTCGCCGACACCCGGACAGCCGGGGATATTATCGGAAGCGTCGCCCATCAGTCCCAGCAAGTCGATCACTTGCTCCGTACTCGTGAGGCCGTACTTGTTTAAGACCTCGGGCACGCCCATGATCTCGTAATCGCCTCCGAATTTCGGACGATACATAAATATATGTTCGGACACCAATTGGCCGTAATCTTTATCCGGCGTCATCATGTACACCTCGAAGCCTTCCTTCTCCGCCTGTTTGGATACGGTGCCGATCACATCGTCCGCCTCGTAGCGGGGTACTTCCAGAATCGGAATATTGTAAGCCTCTATGATTTCTTTAATGATAGGGACGGATTGACGGATCACTTCCGGCGTCTCTTCCCGTTGTGCCTTGTATTGCTCGAAGGCCTCATGGCGGAAGGTCGGTCCCTTCGGGTCAAAGGCCACCGCTATATGAGTCGGGTTCTCACGTTTTAATACATCCTCCAGACTGTTAATAAAACCGAAAATGGCGGAGGTATTCACACCCTTGGAGTTGATACGCGGATTCTTGATGAAGGCGTAATAGGAGCGATAAATTAACGCATACGCATCTATAAGGAATAACTTCATTACTTTTAACACGTTTTAGTGGGACAAAATCTGGGTAAATGTACGAAAAAACTCGCTTACTCGATAGTTTTTGTTACTTTTGCGAATCTTTGCATGGAATTATGGATGAAAGAAGGAAAATAGAAGAACCGGTTTCCGCTGAATTTGAACGTTTCAATAAGGATTTCGAGGCATCTCTACGCAGCGAGACGACCCGGTTACAATCGGCTATCGACGTTATACTGAATTCTACCGGGAAGCATGTGCGTCCGTTATTGGTGCTCCTTACCGCCAAGGTCTGTGGACAGGTTACGGATAACACGATCAATTCCGCTGTTTTGCTGGAGCTTTTGCATACCGCCACGTTGATTCACGATGACGTGATCGATGAGACGAAGCAACGTCGTGGCGTTCCCTCATTGAACGCTATCTTCGATAACCGTATTTCCGTGTTGGTAGGTGATTATGTGCTTTCTACCGCTTTGATCCGTTCCATACAAACCGGCGATTTGCGGATTGTCGGGATTATCTCTAATTTAGGCAGAGACTTGTCCGAAGGTGAGATCAAGCAATTGGAGACCGCCGAGGAGAGTATTTTAGACGAGAATTGTTATCTGCAAGTTATCAAGAAGAAGACGGCTACCTTGCTTTCCGCTTGCACGGAGATTGGGGCTATTTCATCGGGCGCCTCTGCGGAGGTGATCGCTCTTTGCCGTGAGTTTGGCGAGTATCTGGGGTATTGCTTCCAGATCAAGGATGATATCTTTGATTATTTCAAGGAGGCGAATATCGGTAAGCCGACGGGAAATGACATTCGTGAGGGTAAGGTTACGCTTCCATTATTATATGCCTTGCGGCAGGGTAGGGAAGAGGAGGCCGCCCGTTATTTGGATATGATTTTACGGAAAGATTTCGCGGCGGAGAATGTCGATTCCTTGATCGAGTTCGCCAAGGCGAATGGTGGAATCGAATATGCCGAGGCCCGCATGAAGGAATATCATGATAAGGCGGTCGATGTTCTTTTGAGATTACCAGAATCCGGGGCACGGACATCCTTGATCCAGCTGGCCGATTATATCATGACTCGCTCCAAATAGAAATTCCTTTATCTATTAGTTGTAGAGAGATGGCTCTTGTTAGTAAAAAAGTAAGTATGCTTCAATAGCCAATGAAGTTAACTTGCTTGACGAAGTCAGTTAACTTCGATGTCAAGGTAAGTTAACTGACTTTGAGAGTGCTTACCGGACACAGGATTCTAAGTCATCTGCGCCCGGTTTATTAGAATGGACTATTTCCCGAGTCGTTTTTCTATATCACCGACCAGACTGCTCGCTCCTATACGGAACAAATCTTTGTTAAGCCATTCATCGCCTAGTATCTCCTTTACGATCGTATAATATCGAACTGCGTCTTCCGCCGTGCGTACGCCTCCGGAGATCTTGATGCCAACCTTGTTTCCGGTGATGGAATGGTAGGTTTTGATGGCCTTGCACATGGTATAGGCGGCCTCGAAAGTGGCTCCCGGGTATCCTTTACCCGTGGAGGTCTTGATGAAGTCCGCACCGGAATACATGGCTAGGATGGATGCTTTTTGGATGTTCTCCGCTGTGACTAAAGCTCCGGTCTCTAGGATTACCTTTAAATGGGCGTGGCGACAGCTCTCTTTGATCTCTTGTAATTCTTCCGTCAGTTCCTCGAAATTGTCTTCCATGAAATAGCCTAGGTTCATGACAACGTCGATTTCATCGGCTCCTTGCATGACGGCCATGGCCGTTTCGGCGATCTTGACTTCCGTAAATGTCTGTGAGGAAGGAAAACCTCCGGCAACCGACGCGATCTTAACCTCTTGTGCAGTAAGTGCCTGCTTAACCGTTTCCACGAATAGGGGATAGACGCAAATAGCGGCTACGTTCGGGACATCCGGACGAGTTCCCTCGAAATCATTTACCGTGTCTACCATCTTCCAGATACTTTCTTTGGTATCCAGACTGGTTAATGAGGTCAAGTCGATGCAACCATGAATCGTTTTCAATACTTCCGGTGTAAAGTTTTCTTGGAAATGTTTCTCTAAAAGAGCGTTTACAGTCTCAGTGGCCTGGGTATCCGGCAGGGCCGGCTCAAACTTATTGAAAGCTTCATGATAACGGTCTATCTGTACGGAATTTGATTCGTGTTCATGTTCATGATGATGATCATGTCCACATTCGCAATCGTGATGATGTGCCATATGCTTATAGTTTTTGATTGTTTATATGTCGTTCTTTATCTCGGTCTGTTTTCTTTTGGAGATTCTTCTCGAAAGCGGCGGTAAGGTCTACTCCGGTCTGGTTGGCCAGACAGAGCAATACCCATAACACATCCGCCATTTCATCGCCTAAATCCCGGTGTTTGTCACTTTCCTTGAAAGACTGCTCACCGTAGGTACGTGCCATGATCCGGGCTAGCTCGCCCACTTCCTCGGTGAGGATGGTCATATTGGTAAGCTCATTGAAATAACGGACCCCATAGGTCTTGATCCAAGAGTCTACCATTTGCTGGGCTTGTTGTAAGGTTATATCTGCCATACTTATTCTTTATTTTGAGAGTCGATAATAATAGTAACCGGCCCGTCGTTTAAAAGTTCAATTTTCATATCAGCTCCGAATGTTCCGGTTTGTACAGGTTTTCCGAGTTGAAGCCCTACCTCTTCGCAAAAAGCTTTATACATCGGAATGGCGATATCCGGTTTAGACGCTTTTAAGTAGGAGGGGCGGTTCCCTTTTTTCGTAGAGGCGTGTAAGGTAAATTGGCTGACAACCATGATCTCGCCTCCCGCTTCGATAACCGAGCGGTTCATGACCCCGTTTTCATCGTCAAATATGCGTAGGTTGGTGATCTTTTTTGCCAACCATTCAATGTCTTCTTGCGTATCCTTGTCCTCGATACCGACTAATACCAATAGCCCCTTTCCAATTTTGGACTTAAGCTGTCCGTCTATCGTGACGGAAGCGTGCTGCACACGTTGTGTAACTGTTCTCATCTTGTTCGCTTTTGTTCTATTTTTGTTCGCTTTCTGTTCGCTTTCCATCCAGTCCCTCTTGTAGTGCCTTGGCTTTCGCCTCGCCAATCACGGATTTCAGTTCCTCGAAGCTTGCTTCCTTGATTCGTTTTACGCTTTTAAAGTGACGTAAAAGTAATACTTTTGTCTTTTCACCGATACCCTTAATGGTGTCTAATTCGGATTTTGTCTGGGTCTTACTTCGTTTATCCTTGTGGAAAGTGATGGCGAAACGGTGTACCTCGTCTTGTATCCGGGTAAGCAGATGGAATAGCGGACTGTCCAAACGCATGCCAACGGTTACGGGTGGGAACCCGAATAATAACTCCGAGGTCCGGTGCTTACCATCTTTCGCTAGTCCGGCGATTGGAATGGACAAGCCTAATTCATCTTCTACTACTGAGCGAACCACTTCCATTTGCCCCTTTCCACCGTCTGTTATAATCAAGTCGGGTAGGGGAGATCGCTCCTCGATTGCCCGCCCGTAACGCCTACGGACAACTTCTTTCATAGAGGCGTAATCATCCGGACCGACTACGGTCTTTATATTGTATTTACGATACTCCTGCTTGGACGGTTTTCCCATCTTGAATACCACGCAAGCCGCTACCGCATCGCTTCCCTGTATGTTTGAATTATCGAAACATTCGATATGAGCAGGCAATTTCTCCAGATGCAAGGCCTCTTGGATCTCTTTCAAGATACGGGTATTCCGTTGTTCCGGATTCAACTTTTCCGCTTGCTTCAAGCGGTCAACCTTAAACTGCTTGACGTTCATCTCGGATAAATCGAGCAGTTTCTTTTTATCCCCTCTTTGGGGAATGGTGAAAGTGACATTCTCTAGCTGCATGTCCAGCTTGAAGGGTACGATAATCTCCCGGGCGGTGCTTTTAAAACGATTCCGCATCTCGATAATGCCTAGGCTTAACAATTCCTCCTTGCTTTCGTCCAGTCGTTTTTTATACTCGAATGTATAGGCTTGTACGATCGCCCCGTTTCCGATATGCATAAAGTTCACATAAGCGGAATGGTCATTCTCTATGATCGTGAATACATCTATATTATGTAGCATCGGGGTTACGACCGTAGATTTAGAACGGTAGTTCTCGATGACTTCGTATTTTTCCTTGATCTTTTGCGCTTCCTCAAACTTGAGCTCGGCAGCGAGCGATTGCATCTCCTCATAGAGGTGTTTGCTGATTTGCGAGATGTTGCCTCGCAGAATCTCTTTGATCTCGGAAATATTTTGCTGGTATTCTTCCAATGATTGCAAGCCTTCACAAGGCCCTTTACAACGCTTGATATGGTATTCCAGACAAACCTTATAGCGTCCTTGTGCGATGGATTCGGGAGTGAGGGGATATTTACAAGTGCGTAAAGGGTAAAGTTCCTTTAGCATTTGTAGCATCACTTTCGCCGTGAACAAAGAGGGATAAGGACCGTAATATTGTGATCCGTCCCGAACGATGTTCCGGGTTTGGAAAACCCGGGGAAAGTACTCGTTCTTTACCACGATGGAAGGGTAGGTTTTGTCGTCCTTCAATAATACGTTATAGCGGGGACGATACTGTTTGATGAGGTTGTTTTCCAGTAGTAACGCGTCTTCTTCCGTATCGACGACTATATATTTGATATCCCGGATTTGCTTGACTAACACACGGGTCTTATTGCTGTCATGTACCTTGTTGAAATAAGAGGATACCCGTCGTTTTAGGTTCTTCGCCTTGCCGACGTATATAATCGTTCCGTTTTCATCGAAATACTGGTAGCATCCCGGCTTTTCCGGAATGACCGATAGGATCGTCTTGATATGTTCGTCTTTATCGGCTATCATACGAATAGGGAAGTAAATTGGAATGTCTCGCTATTGAACAAACCTTTGTTGCTAAGTTTTAAGGATGGGATCGCCAGCAATCCCATAAAAGAAAGCGTCATTTGTAATGAATCCATCGGGGATTTTAATCGCTTGATCTTTTCCTCGATCTCTTCGTAACGGCGGCTCGTCTCTTCCAATGATTCGTCGCTCATCAATCCCGCTACCGGCAAGGACAGGAGAGTGACTTCGTCCATGCAGCTCACGGCGATTCCTCCTTTCGCTTTTATGACCACATTGATCGCTTGCATAAGCTCGAAATCGGTTACGCCTATAGCGATGATGTTATGGCTATCGTGGGAGATACTTTGAGCGATGGCACCGAGCTTGAGCCCTGTTCCTTTTATAAAGGTAATAGCGGGAGGAGCCGTTTGATAGCGATTTAGAATAACGAGTTTTAAAATGTCTCGTTCTGTATCTGATTCTACAAATCCATCGAATGTATGTACAGGATATAGTTCTTCTTTCGTGATTAATTCGCTGTCTTCGCAAACAATGACACGCATCTGTTCCCCTTTCGCTTTTACCGCTAGCTTTTCTAATGTGATCGGTTTCGTGTGGAAATTATTACGATGTATAGGCTTTTGGAGTGGAAGCGTGCATTTCTCTCCATCGTATACACAGGTTCCTTGTATATAGGTTGCCTGTATGGTTAGATCCTTTAAATTGTTTACTTGGATAAAATCGGCGGTGTCTCCCTCTCGTAAGAAACCTGCGGGGATTTTATAGTGCATGGCCGGATTATAGGAAGCGGCCCGTAATACATCATATAGATCATATCCTAAATCCAGCGATTTTTTTACCATCCTATTTATGTGTCCTTTGTTTAAAAACGAAGGATGTGCGTCATCCGTACAGAACATGATTTGTTCGGGATACTCTTTCAATAGCGGATGAAGTGCGTCAAAGTTTTTCGCCGCGCTTCCTTCCCGAATAAGAACATGCATCCCAAGCTCACATTTCTCACGGCCTTTTTCTAGATAGATGGTTTCATGATCGGTGGAAATACCAGACTCGATATATGCCTTTAGCTTGGGACCTGTCGCTAGGGGATAATGTCCGTCTATGGGTTTACCCGCTTGTTTCGCGGCTTCTATTTTGCGCATAACTTCCGGATCTTTATTTAAGACTCCGGGGTAATTCATCATCTCTGCCAAGAAGTGTAGATCCTCTCGTTCCAACAAACGAGCGGTTTTGTCTGCGTCTATGATCGCACCGGAGGTTTCCATAATCGTAGCCGGTACGCAAGATGGGACACCGAACCATGTGTAGAAAGGAATCCCTTTCGCATTGTCGAGCATATATTCGACTCCTTCGGTACCCATTACATTCGCTATCTCATGAGGGTCCGCCACGGCACCGATACTGCCATGGCGTACGGCTGCGTGAATGAATGCCGTAGGGGTTACCATGCTACTCTCTATATGGACATGTGCGTCAATAAAGCCGGGGAGGAGGTAATATCCCTCATCTTGTCCGGTAGGGGTTACCTTTCCGATATGCCCGTTTAGGATTGAAATCTCTGCCCCGAAGGTGCGCCTGTTGATTATATCTACCAGATTTCCTCGTATAACCAGTGTTTTAGCTTCATTCATTTGAATATCTCCTTTAATATGTTTCACGTGGAACATTTCGTGTTTTATCTTCCGAGTAGTACCAAAAGGATGTTGATGTCGCTAGGGGAAATACCCGGGATGCGGCTCGCTTGAGCGATCGTGTCGGGATCTATCCGGGTCAATTTCTGGCGGGCTTCCGTAGATAAAGACTGGATCGAGTTGTAATCGAATTTACCCTTGATCCGGATATTCTCTAAACGGTTTATCTTATCCGCTATGATTTGTTCTCGCTTGATGTAGCCGCTATACTTAATCAATATCTCAGCGGCCTCGATGATCTCTTCCTTACGGGAGGCCGGGACTTTGTCCAGCTCCGCACGAAGGGCCGGAACTAGATCTGCGAGGTTTTCCAATGTAGTCTGCGGACGGAGTACGACATCGAATAATTTGCAACCATGGGATAGGGGGGCTGTGCCCAGTTTTTCCAAACCGCTATTTATATATTGAGGCTTTACGGAGTAGGTCTCCGCGAAACGGATGATAGCGTCACGGCTCTCTTTTTTCTCTCGCAGTAAATCGTAGCGGTCTTGTTTGGCCAATCCCATTTGGTAGGATTTCTCGGTGAGTCGCATATCTGCGTCGTCTTGGCGCAGTAAGATGCGGTACTCCGCACGAGAGGTAAACATACGGTAAGGCTCGTCTACGCCTTTTGTTACCAAATCATCGATAAGGACACCGATATAAGCCTCATCCCTTCCGAGGATAAAAGGTTGTCCGCCGTGGCAATTGATGTGGGCGTTGATACCCGCTACCAAACCTTGTCCGCCGGCTTCCTCGTATCCGGTAGTCCCGTTGATCTGTCCGGCGAAGAAAAGATTTCGGATTTGTTTGGTCTCCAAATTGTGTCTTAGCTGAGTCGGGTCGAAGAAATCGTATTCAATCGCATATCCGGGACGATAGATTTGCACGTCACGGAAAGCGGGGATCGCTTGGAGCGCACGAAGCTGGATATCCAAGGGTAGGGAAGAGGAGAAGCCATTTAGGTAGTATTCCTGCGTGGTCTCGCCTTCCGGCTCTAGGAATAGTTGATGCTGCGTCTTGTCGGCGAACGTCACGATTTTCGTTTCGATACTAGGACAATAACGGGGACCGATACTTTTGATCTGTCCATTATAAAGAGGAGAGTCGGGGAGACCTTCCCGTAATATATCGTGGCAAGCCTCGTTCGTAAAGGTAGTCCAGCAACTCAATTGTTTTAATTTACGATGACTGGTATCCATGTAGGAGAACTTATGGAAATCGTTCTCCCCCGGTTGTTCCTCCATTTCATCGAAGTGAACGCTCCGGCCATCGATACGGACCGGTGTTCCGGTTTTCATACGATCTGTTTGGATACCTAAAGAGATGAGTTGCTCGGTAAGTCCGGTCGCCGCAGGCTCGGCGATACGTCCGCCCCGTATCTGGGTTCTTCCGATATGAAGCAGGCCGTTTAGGAAGGTCCCGTTCGTAAGCACCACCGCTCCGGCACGGAATACGACATTCATTCCCGTACGAACGCCGCAGACTTGTCCATGCTCGATAATCAGTTCTTGAACCATGTCCTGCCAGATGGATAGATTCGGCATATTCTCCAGCATGCCCCGCCAGCAATCGATAAAACGGGCACGGTCGCTTTGGGCACGCGGGCTCCACATGGCCGGTCCTTTGCTACGGTTTAACATACGGAATTGGATAGCGGTCTGGTCGGTCACGATTCCCATATATCCGCCTAGCGCGTCGATCTCTCGTACGATCTGTCCTTTGGCGATTCCCCCGACTGCCGGGTTACAACTCATCTGGGCGATCTTGTTCATGTCCATCGTGATCAAAAGCGTCTTTGATCCTAGATTCGCCGCGGCGGCGGCGGCTTCACAGCCGGCATGTCCTGCGCCTACTACTATTACGTCGTAATTGAAAGTCATTTTTATTCCCTTTTATTTTACGCGAAGATAGTGAGTGTTCGTGAAAGAATTCGTTTATATTTGTATAATAAATACATACATTGTTTTCAGGTTTAACGAACTAAAGATTTAAGCTGCTATGAATTCTATTCAATGCCGTATCCTTGTTTTCCTTGTTTTACTGACCTCTTGCTTCAGTCCGGTTTGTGGGAAAGATAAGAAACCTCGTCAAGCGATCGAGAAGTTATCGATCGATGGTCCCTATCTATTGAAAGCGGATGATGGTAGTATGCGTGCGATATCTGTAGATGGGAAAAGCCGGTTATTGGATAAGCATTATAAAAGTATACCTACCACCTTTTCATTCGAGGTGTTTTCCGATAACGGGGAGAGATTGTTTCCGGTAACCATACACTCCGTCTCTCGTCCGGAATGGAAAGATGTGCAACCTGAGAAGACGTTTGTTCTTTCAGATCCACATGCGAACTGGTCTTGTTTCGCCTCCCTGTTAAAGGCGGGAAAAGTGATCGATGCGGACTATAATTGGATTTTTGGGACTAACCAATTGGTGATAATCGGTGACGTCTTTGACCGGGGCGTGGATGTACTCCCTATCTATTGGTTGATCTACAAATTGGAGAAAGAAGCGGAAGATGCCGGTGGAAAAGTGACTTTCTTAATCGGAAATCATGAGACCATGGTTCTGGGAAATGATTTGCGATATACGAAGAAGAAATATACTCAATTGGCGGATACTTTAGGAATGACCTATCCGGAGCTTTGGCAGAAAAGCGAGTTGGGACATTGGTTGAAAACTCGTAACTCTATACAAGTGGTCGGAGATAACCTGTTTGTCCATGCTGGGTTGAGCAAGGAGTTTTTAGACCGGAATTACGATATCCCTACCGTGAATGAGATCGTGAGCGATGGTCTCTTCTTAACGAAAAAAGAACGTAATGCAGATAAAGGCTCCGATCTTTCTTTTATGTTCGCTACGTATGGACCGATCTGGTATCGGGGTATGGTACGTAGCGCAGATAAGTATCATCCGCTAGACCGGGATGATTTGCGGAAAATATTAGAGAAATATAATGTGAACCGCATCTTTGTAGGTCATACCATTTTCGATGATATCACGACTTTCTATCATTATAAAGTGATTGCCGTGAATGTTGATAATCAAGAAAACAAGGAGAAGGAACGAGGCCGTGGTGTCATGATCGAGAAAGACGGTTCTATGTTTGTCGTATATGATTCCGGAAAACAAGAGCCGTTATTAACCGAGTAATATTTGGTGCTTGAGCTGTCACGACTGCTACCATCATGGTAGAGGAAGAAGTGCCTCCCCTAATGTGAACTAATGAGATAGGGAGTGCAACTTTTATGTATCTTAAATCATCTATAAATATAGATATGTTTTAAATGTAGGAGTTATGAAAAAAGTTGTATTACTGTTTATCTTGTTTGTTTTCTCTTTGTCGCAAGCTGATGCTCAAGAGTTCCATTTTATTCCTAGGATTGGCTTGAATTTGGCAAATACTTATCCCGAAAGTTTTGCGGACATGCGTCCGGGGTTAAATATTGGTGTGGCGGAGGAAATACGTTTTAGCAAACTGTTTGCTTTAGAACCGGGTGTTTATTATTCTATGCAAGGTTATCAAAAAGAAAACGCTAAAGGCGAGACAGCCCGGCTAAAGGCGGATTATTTAAATATTCCTATTTACGCTAAATTTTATTTGTATCGGGGATTCCATCTTTTCGCGGGCCCACAAGTTGGCTTTAATATAAGGGCGAAAGCTTCGAATTATATTTTCGTCTCGGGTCCTACTCCGGTGCACCAGAGCGAGTACGATTTTTCCGGTGATAAAAAAGAAGAGATCCGAAATTGTGATTTCTCCGTTTCAATGGGGCTTGGCTATACCTTTGACATGGGATTAGTTATCTCCGCCAATTATAATTTAGGATGTACTCATTTCTTTAAGGAGCCGGAATACTCATTCGGTGGAAGCAATCATTTTAGGGGAAAAGATCATAATGGGGTTATTCAATTCAATCTAGGATGGCGTTTCTGATCTCCAGTAAATCGTGAATTAAGAGAGATCGCTTGTTCCTCGTTCAGCCTTGCGGCATGGCTACACAGGCAATGGACTGCTTTCGGGCATTGCTCGTCCGTGGCGTAGCAATACGTGTAATCGTAAGGTATGTCTTCTGTTTTCATGTTGTCTGTATTATTTTTATTTATTTCAACAATAGTCTGCTCTCAACCGCCTCTAATATCTTCATTTGCTGGATCGCTATTTGATTAAGCTTTATTAGTCGTTCACGCTGGGTAAGTCCTTCATCAATAAATACAGCATTCAGGCTTTCCATATTCGATAAACAGATAAGTTCATTAATAGTCGCATAGTCACGAATGTTACCTTTTAATTCGGGATTGGCTTCCCGCCATTGTTTAGCGGTTGTGCCGAATAGAGCGACATTAAGAATATCGGCTTCGTTTGCGTATATAAAGCTTACCTGTTGCGGGGTTAACTCTATGGGGATGAGATTATGCTTGATAGCGTCGGTATGGATGTGATAGTTTATTTTGGAGAGTTCTCGTTTGGCAGTCCAGCCGATTTGTTTCTGTTCCTCTTCTTTTAGGCGTTGAAACTCTTTAACGATATATAATTCAAATTCAACAGAGATCCAACTTGCGAATTTGAAAGCTATATCCTTATGAGCAAAGGTGCCTCCATATCTTCCGGATTTGGAGATAATACCAATTGCCGCTGTTGTATTTATCCATTTTTGTGGAGAAAGGGTAAAAGCATTTAACCCTGCTTCCTTTTTAAACCCCTCGAATTCGAGGGGTTTAAAATTAGGATTATATAAACTTTCCCATATACCTAAATATTCAATGGTATTACGATTACGCATCCAATTGCCAATTACTGCTGTCGGATCATCGCTTTTGTACTTTGCGATGTCGGTAAGTGAGATATAGTCATTCTTATTTATAGATATGATCATGACACTTGTATTTTGGACTGTGATTTTCTCCATAATTTTCTTCAGATAAGATTTGTAGTATAAATTTGTTTCTGGTTAACATCTCTTTACCGACATTCCTCCGGCAAGATCGCTAACGCTCTGTTCTCGTTCTCCTCCATGATCTCCCGCTCGCCGGGGCCTTTGTCGTTGATACCGCAAAGGTGCAGGATGCCGTGGATGATGGTACGGTGGAGTTCCTCGTTATAATCCGTGTGGAATGTCTCGGCGTTTGTCCTGACCGTATCGAGGCTGATGAACAGGTCACCCGAGATCTTATTTCCTTCCGTATAATCAAAGGTGATGATATCCGTGTAATAATCGTGTTGGAGATATTGGCGGTTTACCTCCAAGATCTTCTCGTCCGAGCAGAAGATGTAACTGATATCGCCTGTCTTCTTCCCGTAGGTCTCGGCCACCGCCTTGATCCATCCGCTGACCGCTTTTTTCTTGATTGCCGGGAGCTGGATATCCTCGGCGTAATATGCTATTGCCATAAGGTCTATTTATCGTATTGAAATTTCGTTACAAATGTAATCATTCGATTTTAAATAGATTCATTTCAAATCTATTGATTGTATAGAATGTTAAAAGAACAGGTAAGCCATCGCTATCGCCGCTATCGCCCCGGCCAGATCCGCTAACAAGGCGCATTGCACCGTATAGCGGGTATTACGGATACCTACGCTACCGTAGTAAAGAGCAACTACATAGAATGTCGTATCGCAAGAGCCCTGAACGATGGATGACAGGCGACCGACGAAAGAGTCCGCTCCATACGTGTTCATGGCGTCCAGCATCATGCCCCTAGCCCCGCTCCCGCTTAACGGTTTCATCAACATGGTAGGTAGCGCTTCCACGAAATCCGTGTTGAGCCCTATCGAAGCAATGCCGAAACGAACGCCTTGTATGATGAAATCCATCGCTCCGGAAGCCCGGAAGACACCGATACCTACTAGGATAGCTACCAGATAAGGAATAATCGTTATAGCAGTCTGGAAACCTTCTTTCGCCCCTTCTATAAAAGCATCATATACATTGATCTTTTTACGCATGCCGCTGATGATAAATCCGCAGATAATGGTAAAAAGAAGCGTGTTGGCGAATAAAGTCGAATACAAGGAAACTTGCTCCTGTTCCATCGAGTTAAATAGCCATACCAGGCCTCCGATAAATAATCCCAGTCCCCCGAAAAACAGGATTAGGTTCCGTTGGAGGATATTGATCTTCTGCCGTACGCAAACCGCTAAAATAGCGACTAAGGTTGATGTGAATGTAGCGAGCATGATCGGCAGGAATACGTCTGATGGATTCGCCGCTCCTAACTGCGCCCGGTACATCATGATGGTGATCGGGATCAAGGTCAGTCCCGAGGCATTGATGCATAAGAACATCACCATGGAGTTGCTGGCGGATTCTTTATTCGGGTTTAATTCCTGTAACTGTTGCATGGCTTTCAATCCCATTGGCGTGGCGGCATTATCCAGTCCCAGTAAATTTGCCGATAGGTTCATGAAGATAGAACCGGTCACGGGATGGTCTCTTGGGATATCCGGAAAAAGCTTGCTGAATACGGGAGCCGCCAATCGTGCGAACGCTTGTATCACCCCCCCCTTCTCGCCGATCTTCATGATGCCCAGCCAAAGCGACAAAATCCCCGTTAATCCTAACGAAATCTCGAAACCCGTCTTGGCCGAGGCGAAAGAAGCGTTGATAATCTCGGTAAAAACAGCGGTATCCCCACCTATGACCAATTTACCGATAGCCACTACAAAAGCGATTAAGAAAAAAGCGATCCAAATATAGTTTAGTACCATAATAAATATATATTGGTCACAAATTTAGGAATTAATTGCCAATTGATTTGTATTTTTGCTTTTTGAATAACAAATAGATCCAAGATGAAGATATTAGTGACATACGACATGTTCCGCAAGGGATTTACCGAGTTGGAAAGTAAGTACGAGGTAACCTTTCCCGAAGGAAGAGATTTTACGTATGAGGAGGTTTTCGAGATGATACCGGAGTACGATGTGCTCTGCTCCATGTTCGATTTCCCGGTAAACAAAGAGTTGATCGACCATGCGTCGAAATTGCGGCTGATCGCTAACTACGCCGTTGGTTATAATAATATCGATGTGGCCTACGCCCTCGAGAAAGGTTTGACGGTGGCGAATACGCCTGATCCTGTCACGGCCCCTACCGCCAATATCGCTTTAGGCTTGATGCTGGATACCGCCCGGCGTATCACGGAATGTGATCGTAAGCTGCGTACGCTTGGTAAGGACATGAAGGTCGGTGTACTGGAGAACCTCGGTATGCCGGTTACCGGACAGACCTTGGGCATTATCGGTATGGGACGTATCGGCAAGGCCTTGGCGAAACGGGCGAATGCTTTGGGCATGGATGTGATCTACCACAATCGCCGTCAGCTTTGCATCGAGGACGAGACCAAATTGAATGTTACCTACGTCTCCAAGGAAGAGCTTCTGGCGAAAGCCGATTTCGTATCCTTGAACGCCCCTTATACCCCCGATACCTATCATATCCTCGGCGAGGAAGAGTTCAAGCAGATGAAGCCTTCCGCCATCCTGATCAACACGGCCCGTGGCCCGTTGGTGGATGAGCATGCCTTGGTAAAAGCCTTGCGAGAAGGTACGATTCATGGTGCCGGTTTGGATGTATTCGAGTTTGGAGACTATCCTCTCCCCGAGTTATTGGAAATGGACAACGTGGTATTAACCCCTCATATCGGCACCCAGACGATGGAAACCCGTATCATTATGGCACGCACGGTATGCAACAACGTGATCGGGTTCTTGGAGGGCAATCGTCCCGTATCACGGGTACTCCGGCCATGACGGCGGCGTTTATCCTATCCGAGCTACAGTCGGTCGGTACACCCGAGAAGGCGGTTCATTTGAGCCGCTTTTTCAAGACTGGTCCCGGTCAATATGGCGAGGGCGATCAGTTTCTCGGAGTGGTTGTCCCGCAAACCCGCAGCATAGCGAAGGCTAATAAGGCGACTCCTTTCGATGAGCTGCAGCTGTTGCTGGATAGTCCGTGGCATGAGGCACGTCTATGTGCCTTGCTGATTTTGGTCTATCGTTTCCAGGATCGGAAAGCGATGCCGGAAGAGCGGGAAGCCATCTTCCGATTCTATCTGAAGAATATGCGGCGTTGCAATAACTGGGATTTGGTAGATTTGACCTGTCGGGATATCGTCGGCGAATATTTGGTGGACAAAGATCGTTCCCTCCTCTACCGTTTGGCGGAAAGCGAGAATTTATGGGAACAACGGATCTCGATCGTCTCTACGTGGGCATTTATCCGTCGGAATGATTTTGGGGATACCTTGGAGTTATCCGAACGGTTGATCGGTCATAAACACGATTTGATGCATAAGGCGGTTGGGTGGATGCTGCGTGAGGTCGGCAAAAAGGAGCGGCAGACGCTTACCGATTTCTTGGAACGCAACGCTACTCGTCTTCCTCGTACGGCGCTTCGTTACGCTATCGAGCATTATCCGGAACCCGAGCGGCAATATTTTCTAAAGAAGAAATAACATGGATACAAAGACCATCTCTTTACTTCGTGAATGGGCGAAAACGTACAATACGGAATCGTTTATCAAGGATGATCCGGTTCGATTCCCCCATCGGTTTACGGAGAAACGGGATATTGAGATATCGGCTTTCCTGACGGCGTGGATCTCTTACGGTCGCAGGGCGCATATTCTCCAAAAAGCGGAAGAGCTACACCGGCTGATGGGCGAAAGTCCTTACGAGTTTATCCGTACCGGAGAGACTTCTTTCGCTCCCCTACGGAACCGCCCGGTTCGCAGGCGGGATACCTTTTACCGTTTTTATACCTATCATGATCTGCATCTCCTTTGTTGTCGCCTAAAGGATATATACGATACCTACGACTGTATGGAAGACGCTATGGCCGCCGCCGGTCCTTGCGAAGATCCTATCTTGCGGTTGCAACAACTTTTTGCTGATCTCAATGGCATTCCGGTCTTGCACGGGACTTCCGCTTGTAAGCGTCTGGCGATGTTCTTGCGTTGGATGGTGCGTACGGATGGTATCGTCGATCTCGGTATCTGGAGAACAGCCGTGCATCCCCGCCAATTAATCATCCCGTTGGATACGCATGTGCACCAGATCTCCTTGCGCTTGGGCTTGACAGGCCAAAAAACCGCTACCCTTCGTACGGCCCGTGAGATAACGGACGCATTGGCGAAAGTCTTCCCCGATGATCCTTGTCTGGGGGATTTCGCCTTATTTGGCTACGATATAAATCAAGAATAAAAAGATATGGAAGAAAAGAAGATAAATAACATCTCGTCTGTTTGTGTGTATTGCGCGTCCAGCACGAAGATTCCCCCGATTTATTTTGACGCCGCCAAGGAATTGGGGTGTCTTTTGGGAGAGCGAAAACTACGGGTAGTCAATGGTGCCGGGAATATCGGTTTGATGTGCACTGTCTCCGACGCTGCGTTAGCGGCTGGTGGAACGGTAACGGGCGTTATCCCCCATTTTATGGTGGAGCAGGATTGGTATCATAAAGGCTTGACCGAGTTGATTGAGGTCGAGACGATGCACGAACGTAAACAGCTCATGGCAAACCTCTCGGATGCGGTGATCGCCCTTCCCGGTGGATGCGGTACATTAGAGGAACTTCTGGAGATCATCACTTGGAAACAACTCGGTCTCTACCTCAATCCGATCGTAATCCTCAATATTAATCATTACTATGATCCCTTGTTGGAACTTTTGAGGAACGCCATGAACGAGAATTTCATGCGTCCCCAGCACGCCAAGATGTGGGCGGTAGCCGACACGCCGGAAGAAGCTATCCGTCTCATCTACGCCGAGCCGAAATGGGACGCAAGCCTTCGGAAGATCGCGGCGATTTAAATCTTAAAAATGAATATGATAATGAAAAAACTAGGTTTATTAATGATGTTGTTGCTCCTGTCAAGGATCGCTTTGTTCTGCCAGGCACAGACGGCGGGTATCGAGGAGAAGGAAGTGCTTAGGAATGAAGATGTGATTTTCCATCAGATTGATGAGCATACATGGTTTGGAACAGGTCATTTAATGGCGAACGAGAGCCTGTATCTGGTCGAGGGAGAAACGAAAGCGATCTTGATTGATGCAGGAACAAAGATCAAGGATTTGGATAAGCTAGTGGCTTCCATCACGGACAAGCCGGTTACGCTGGTCGCCACGCATGTGCATCCGGACCATACAGGCTCGGCTATCGATTATTTCCCGGAGATTTATATCAATCCGGCTGATACGATAGGTATACCGGAATTTATGCCGAATTATAAAGGCAAGGTCTGTTTCCTCACAGATGGCGAAATTCTAGATTTGGGTGGGCGTACCCTCGAAGTTGTCTTTACTCCCGGGCATACTCCCGGATCGACCACTTTTGTGGATAAGGATGCCGCTTATGGTTTTAGCGGCGATTCGTTCGGCTCCGGTAATCTATTGCTGGGAGTTGACTTCTCTACGCTAATATCTACTTGTAAGAAGATGAGTGCGGTGATCGAGAAATATGATATCAAATACCTCTACCCCGGACATTATTTCGGAATGAACAAGGAAACCCCTCAACGTGTAAAAGACATGATCACGATGAGCGAGGATATCCTGTCCGGCAAAGCACAAGGCGAGCCTAACCCACAAGGTATGTTGGGGCTAGACCGAGTATACACGAAGTATGGGGTTCGTATAAATTATAAGAAGGAGAGTATGAAATAAATATGAGAACAAGTAGATTTAGCATATATTAATCTTAATATATACAGAGGTTCAAGCTCCTATGATAGAAATACCCCCAAAGTTGTCTATTTAACTCTAGGGGTATTTTATTTTGGAATATTAATTATTCAAAATCCGAACAGTCATATTCATTTTGATTATGATAATCTATGAAACATGTATATTTCATATTTATAGGAGGTCGTACTTGATAAAATTTACCTGCTCTTAGGTAAAAATGGTCATTAGTCCAATTTCCTCGATCTAAATATGTAGTGCCTATTGTTTCTGTCATGCGATGACCATATGCAATTGGATACTCTATGCCTTTTGTTTGATTATGAAAAGTGAGGTTTTGATCTAGTTTTACCTCTCTTGCTTTACTAACACTATAATTAGGTCCAACATATTGTTGTAATATAAGGCGATTTATATTAAATCCAATATAGTTTTGGGCTATCGTTTTGATTGAACAGGCTTTATCTGCATAAAACCTTAAATAAACATTAGCATCAGTATACCATGATTTAACATTTCCACCTGATACATCTTTGGTTATATCATATTCAAGTCTTGCATAAACAGGATCACTGTCTATATCTATTTTGAAATTAATGCGATATGGAGAATCGTCACTATAGTTTGCAAAAGAACAAAAAATTGGTTTACCTGGTGAGGATGCTGAAAACTCTCCTCCCTCTGTAATATAATTTGTGAATTCTTTAATACCTCCTATAGTTTTAACTCCTGTGACCCCTGATCCTCCTGCTATGAAAACTTTCATTTCTGCGCTATTGAAAAAGGCTTCTTGCTCCTTTGTGAGTGTATTATTCTTGTTAATAAATAGCGAATTAAAAGTTTCTTTCACTAATTTGTTAGCTTTTTCATAATCGTAATTTGTTTCTAGTGTGAGAATACCTATTCTTCCATAGGCAATAGAGCTAACGTATACAGGTGAGTATCCTCCTGGCATAGTTCCTGAAATTAGACCATTACTAGGAATATCCATGTCTAATGTGAAATATTTCTGAATAAATTTTATGCAAAGTCCAGAGCTGCGTATGATTCTATATTTATTTTGATATTGCGCAGAAGAAGTTCCCCAAAACAATAATCCTGTATTTTCATTAGAGCCAAAAGTCATTTTTAATTCATCATATGATACAAATTTTTGAACATCAAAACTTAATGTTGCACTTTGTTTTCCTATATTATTTTGTTGCATTAGATCCATGACAAATTGTCTGATATTCAATAAAGAAGGCTCTTTTATAGTTCCTCCTACTTTTTTAGCAGGAAAAGAGACAGAGACATGGACCGGATTGTTTTTTACAGGTATTGGAGTAAATCGTGTCTCTGCAATGCTAGATGCTTCCAATATTGATCCCGGGTATATGTATCTATTCATATTGTCTGGTATTACCATTTCATCCGATCGGGCTGTAATTGTTCTTCCAAATCCATTTGCCCATGCAATATCGGAGATAATATTTACACTTTTTGTAATCGCTTTTTCTTCTAAAATATTTTTAGCAAGAAAAGGTATATGATTATGAGCTGTTATTGTGACAGTGGGTTCAGGATATTTCTCTAAGATTCCTTTAGTCTTATTATGAATAAGGCTATCATCATTTGAACATGATAATCCTCCAAATATGATGATTGTAAATAAAAATATTGATGTAATTCTCATAGTATAATTATTTATAAGGTATGTTTACTCTGAATTTTGCGTAGAATGGAGAATCATCACTTAAGTAGCTTGCTGAATAAAATATAGGATCTCCAGGAACATCCTTACTAAATTCTCCTCCAGCTATAATAAATTCCTTAAATCCATTAATTCCATCCACTGTTTTCACAGAATAGCTACCATCACCACTTATGATTGCAATTTTTAAGTCTGCTTCACTAATTATTTTCGTTTGTTCACTTGTTAGCTCTAATTTCCCATTTATTATTTTTGCATCAAAGGCTGCTTTTACTGCTACTCTTAATGAATCATATGCATAACTAGAATCGAACATCATTACTCCCATTCTTCCATAGGTTATTGAACTTATATAAACAGGATCGTATGGACCAACATTTGATAATTCATTATTGTTTTTTAAAAGGCATCCATCTGCTGGTAAATCTAAATCAACTGTGAAATTTTTTTGTATAAATTTAGCTACTAATCCACATTTCTTCCTGATCTTTCCTTGCGCAACACTTGTAGATATGTTAAAAACACTTGCAACGTCTATATTGCAATTAAATGCTAATTTTAATTCATTATAATAGGTGAACTGATTCATGTCATAGATAAATGAAACAATCTGTTTGCCTGTCATCCCTTCTTGATTCATTATTTTACTTAAAGATGTTCTTTGCGACTGCAAGCTGGGCTTCTCTATTATATCTCCTACAATCTTAGCAGGAAAAGAGTAGGATATATAAAGAGGGTCTAATTCGTTTGTTAAGCGTTGAAAACGCTGTTCTTCTAGCGAGCCACCTTTCAGTAATGATCCCAAATAGATGTATCTCATTGTATTGGCTGTTGTACCGTGTTCATTTGTTTCATATATGAGTGAATGACCTTTTTTATCCGGCCAAACACTATCCTTAATGAGAAAGGTAGATCGTGTGGTTGCATTTAAAAGAGCTAAGTGTTCTTTACTGCCAGTTTCAATGTCTATGACTTTCTGAGGATATTTGGATAGTGTTAAGACTTGATCCTTTTTACTATTGTCTGGATTTTTGTATATATCTTCATTGTCAACGCATGAAGAAACTACAAGTGAAGCAGTTAGTAAGATAAAGATTTCTTTTTTCATGATAATATATATTTATAAGGTGAATAATTGCTGTGTTAATTTTGTTGCATTTTAATATAGGATCTTTATATATCAAATGTTCCAATTGAAATATTTATGATCGGAAGGATAAGATACTGCTCTCCTTTAGTTTGTGGTTGCTCAAATATTTGCTCATAGATTGGAGATGGTTTTAGGTCAAAATTTAAATTTGCATTTTTAGTGTAAAAAGCACAAAACCATTCAGGAATTCCATTCATGTTGTATGCTCCATATCTCTCGATAATTATTTTGTAAAAACCGATTTCTTTCCCTTCTTTTACTATATTAGTAATACCTCCATAATTAGTTCCAATCTTATATTTTAATCCTTTTAAAGGATGGTGCTCTTTTTCTGATAATTTGTTGTTAATATATTTTTCTTTTATACATTGCAGAGGTATTTCGAATCTGCCTCCGGCTGAATGTAGTATGAAGGGATTTTCTTTAGTTATAATCAAATATTTAAAATCTACTTTGTTTTTTGAGATTAACTCAATTAATTTGTATTTAGTCTGATTATTGTCAAAATTAGTATTAACGAGGGTCTTTTTTTCAACTAGTAATTCATACTCATACCCTTTTTCATAATGGAAACCCTCGATCGCAGAAATATTTATTTCTTGAAAATCGACTTGATTTTCTTCTTTTGCTAGTATATATTCATGATTTTCAATATCTTCATTTTGGATTCTATTTGTTTCTGATAAAAGAAATATTTTGACAGTTTCTGTTTTGATTAGAGGGGTGTCTTCTTTATTACAGCTGCTTGTATAAAGTGCTAATAATAATATATTTAATAAATGTCTAGTTTTCATATATTGAATTTTATGTATATTTGTGTAAATATTTACTTTGCTAAAGTAGATATTTATTGATTTTATAGTGATGAATATATATTAACTACTTGAGATGCCGTATGAATAAATGATAATTTTTATCATGATTGTTTTCTTTGTAAAAGTGAAGGTTTCTAAATTATTGATTTTTGCTGTAAATAACAAAGCTACTAATCTTTATATAATTTATAAATGTGATTATATTTGTGCTAGTTTGTATTTCTTCCTAATGTTTTCAAGGATACTAAATGTCTTATCCAACTCCTCCTTCGTATGCATAGCTGTTAAGCTGAAGCGAAGACGGGATAATTTTTCCGGTACAGCTGGATAACTGATTGGGTTTACATATATTCCTTGCTCAAATAGTATGCGAGCTGCTTCTTTCACATTGTGTTCATTACGTACCATTACGGGGAATATAGCTGATTCGGTATTACCATAATCAAGACCTAGGGTTTCAAGTCCGGTTTTAAAATATTCGATATTTTCGGCTAATGTATTTCTCCATTGGGGTTCTTGGTCAATCAGTTGGATGGCTTTTATTGCGGATGCGGCGGTTTGAGGTGTAGCGGCGGCGGAAAATATATTTTGTCTTGAATAATATCTGAGTAAAGTTATGATCTCTTTTCTTGCTATGGCATAACCTCCCACGCATCCGAAAGCTTTACTGAATGTTCCGGTTATCATGTCTACTTTGTCGAGAAGACCATAATCTTCAATAATTCCTCGGCCTGTTTTGCCTAATACACCAATACCATGAGCGTCATCAACAATGAGAAATGCGTCATGCTCTTTACATACGGCATAAATTTGATCAAGAAAGGCGATATCCCCATCTTGGGAGTAAACGCCATCAATAATTACAAAGCGATTTTTGAAGTTCTTTGAGTTGTTTAAGACATGTACTAAAGAATCAATGTTGTTGTGAAGGAATCTCTTTGTATTGGTACATAAACAACCGTCAAATACACTCGCATGAGTAAACATATCCATGATTGCGATATCTTCTTTATCCATCATGGCCAGTAATGTGCTGCAATTTGCGGCGTATCCGGATGTATAGGTTATCGCATACTCATTTTTCAAGAAATGAGCGATCTCTTGTTCTAACTGCTCATGCAAGAAATTGTGTCCTCCGATCAAAGGACTGGCCCCAGCTCCAGCTCCATATTGTTCAAGTGCGTCAATACCTGCTTTTATTACTTCCGGGTGATGCGATAGACCTAGATAGTCATTAGATACGAAACTGATCATTTCTTTTTCTTTATTTGAATATGGATCGACCACTTTCATATGGGCACTAGAACCGGTCAAAGAGATGACACGATAAGGTAAGTGCTGGATTTTATGTCTATATGATATATAATCATCAACCTGTTTTGCTCTGGTTAATAAGTCTTGACCTCTATTTTCGAAGTCTTTTAATGTCATGTTGTCAAATTCGTTTTGCATATAAACCCCTCTCTTTTAATTTGACAAAATTATTGACAGTTATTATATTATGAAATGAAACTATTTTAATTATTTACTTAGGTTTCTTACTTTATAAAGAAGATTAAACATAACAGATTCTCCATTATCATTCTCTAACGCAAAAGTGGAACGAAAAATAAGTTGCCTTATTAATGAACTTTTCTCCTTATTTGACTTAATCTTTGGGGGGTGACTCCTATGTAAGATGCCAAATATTTTAATGGTATATTATTAATTAGTTCTTTTTCTTTGGTTATAAGATCCTCATAAATAGCTTCGGCGGAGGAACCAAGTAGCAAGGTCTCTCTTGTTATTTTCCGGCATAAAGCATCTTCGAGAACAATTCTTGCAATCTTATTTATGTTTAGGGAGGTTTGATATAAATCAGCTAAGTCTAGCTTCGATAATTTCCAGATTACACAGTCTGTCAATGCTTGTATATGTATGAGTGATGGCTGATTTTCTTTAAGGGAAAAGTACGAGTTGGCGAATTCGCCCGGGAAAGAAAACCAAAAGGTGATTTCTTTGTCCGGATCACCATATTCTTGTGCAGTCCAATAGCGTAGGATACCACTTTCTATGAAATAAAGATATTTTTCGTAATCACCGATTCTTATGGTAAACTCGTTTTTCTTGATTTCTTCACGTTCGAAGTGTTCACAAAAAAGTTGTTGTTCTTCGGGTGTTAATCGTAGTCCTTTATTTAAGGAGTCTATAACGTTAACGGATTGCTCTATTAATAATGCGATGTTGGTTTTCATGTGTTTAGTATGTTTAGCTGGTTATGTTAATATATTCTAAGAACAAAGATAATGCTAAAAGCTGGATAATCAAGATTTATTCAAGGTAACTGCACCAAAATATCTATGAAATAGAGATTAGGAAGAAATACTGTTCAGATCTGATGATAAGGTAGGCTTATTGTATATTTCCATATACGCTCTTGTTTTCTGTCGTGTGATTCAGTAAAAACATGTACGTGTTTTCCGAAAAAACATGTACGACTTTTTCCAAAAACACGTACGTGTTTCGCGGAAAGTATAATCGTCTTTTTAAGATGTTTATGTTCAATGATTTATATAAGAACATTATTTACGTGCTTATTGTCTAGGATTTGCCTTGGGATACGTATGCTCTAAATAGACTCCGGATACTGAAAATCGGGTGGGAAAAGTAAACAGGGATCGTTGGCAAACTTACCAGCGATCCCACTAAATCCCTATTATAATTTCGCTTGATTCACTTGCGGCGTGCGGATACCCGGTTTCAATTCTCCGTTGATGATAGTTAACCGGCCATCTTGGATAACCGCTCCCGCTCCGGCACGGGCCAACTGCTCATATTCGCCCAGATCGCTCCATGCTTTCGTGGATAGGTCGTATTGAAGTAAGGTGGTATTGAATCGGTACCATTCTACCGGATGGTGCATATAGGCCTTGGCTTCGGCTTGCAGGCGGGTAATGGCCGCTGAATCTCGCGCCGCCTCCGCTTTCGCTAAATGGATCGGTCGGGCGATGGCGGCTAAGAAACAATCGTAGTTCACACCTCCCATAAATAAGATTTTATCCGTTTGGAAAGTCACGGCACAGCCTCCTGTTAGGGTACGGTTCGTTCCGTCCTTAAACGGGGGAAGAACGGTCTCTTGTTGCCAGGTAAAAGTTGCCGGGTCGAATACCAATACATCCGTCGGGACGATCGGTTCCTCTTCGTTTAGGATGGGCTGGAAGCCTCCGGCTAGATAAATACGTGTGCCGTTGGGACTTTCTCCGGCCGCTAATACCGGTTGTACACGGGCTGCTCCCGGGAAGTCCGGTAGTTGTTCCCATCCCTTTTCGATATTCGCGAGGTTGAGGCGTAAGAAGGTATGGCAGGGCTGTCCGTTCTCATTTCCCCCTGCTACGTAAATCTCCTGTCCGGTAAAAGCGGCCGAGAGATTATCCATTGGAGACGGTAAGGGGGGTAAGGCGCAAACCGCTACCTCTCCTTTCGTGGGGTTATAGGAGATGCGGGAGACCTCGACCAAGGAAGAATCACTGTTGTTTCCTCCGATGCAAACGATACCTTCCGGGGTGGAAACCGTAGCGCCGTAGGCGACGGGACGAGGCAGTCGGTCGATCTCTTTCCAGCCTTCGGGAAGAAGGACGAATATCTCGCTATAATATCGCTTGGCTCCTCCCTCGGTGACGGGTTTGTCCGGAAAGTTGCAACCTCCGGCAACGATCAATACGCCGTTATGGATGCCGGCGAACGGGGCGGAAACGCCAAGGGAAGCCGTATCGGCTGCTCCCGGTAGATCCGGTAATTTTGTCCAGTTTATCATGGTGTTCTGTTTTTTAGATACAGGCTGGCCGCATCCCGCTACGCAGAGTAGCAGGAGGAACAACCAGCCGGTGATTTGTTGTTTATTATGCATAGCTTATTCTTTTATTGCCCGGAACGTAGAGGCCGGCATGCCCGCCTCGTTTATAAGATTCGCTCTCGTGAAGGGTTGCCAGCCGTAGCGTACCAGCTTCGGGTGAGTCACTTGATCGTTCCACACCTTTACTTTCCCGTTCTCTACCACGGCTTGCGCCGGATAGTAAAGTCCTTCCTGCTCGGCGATCTCGAATGTACGGATGGGGTCCCCATCGGAGGTTGTCAAGCCCTTTGCGTAATCGAAAGTGATATAGGCGGCGTTATCGGTAAACGTTGCGCTGCGGAACAAAGGGCCGGATGGGATTACGTTATGTCCGTAGGTCTTGTTCAAGGCCCAATGTGCCAGTCGTTCGCCAATCTCTTTTTTTCGGGTAGGGTGAACGTTTAAAGAATCCCCGCGATCGCTACTAACGGCCATACCCGTATTCGATACGGTTTGCGCCAGGCGGCGTTGGCTGTCCCTGAACCAAGTCCAACTCGGGCGGTCTATGCTGGATAGTTGGACATAGTAGAAAGGCAGGTCTGCGTTCCAATTCTGGCGCCAGCTGTTCACCAATAGCGGGAATAATCGTTCGTGTACTTCCATATTATGGGCGTTCGATTCTCCTTGGTACCAAATAATCCCTTTGATGGGATATTGATGAAGGGGTTGGATACCCGCCTCGAACAGATAACAAGGCTCATACGGATGGCGTTGGAGCGGGTTGGATGCTTGCTTGATGTTTAAGGCCGCCCGTTCACGTACCCAATCTTGGATAAAGTCGTTCTTCGTCCAATCCTGTAAGATATCCGGAAACTCGAATTCCAGTGTTTTCCGGTCGATCCATGCCTCTGTAGGCGAGCCGCCAACAGCGTTCAATATCAATCCTACGGGTACTTGTAAGCTATCGGCCAGCATACGCCCGAAGGCAAATCCTATGGCCGAGAAGCGTGCGGTATTCCGCGTGTCGCATACTTCCCATTGGGTGTCGTGGTAATATTGCAGGCGGTTCAATGAATCCAGTACGGAAGCGTCCCATTCCACGGCGTAGGTCTCCCAGCGGGGCTTTAGGTCGAATAAACGGATTTGCGAGTGTTGTTTCACGTAATCCAATTGTTGCTGTTGTTCTTCCTTTACGCTCTCGTTTACCCGGAACGCCATGTTGGATTGTCCGGAGCATAGCCAGACTTCCCCGGCTACTACATCCCGATAGTTCAGCGTGCGGCTGGGGGTAGAAACCGTTAAGGTATAGGATTTCCCGCTTACCCGTAAGGGGTCGAGCGTGACAGTCCATTTCCCGTTCGTACCGGCTACGGTCTCCTTCCTTTGTCCGGCGAGGGTAACGGTTACTTTCTCCCCTTGGTTGGCGATACCAGATATAGGAAGCGGTTGATCCCGTTGCAAGACCATCCGGTCCGAATAGATGGCAGGAAGCTGTAATCCTCCGTAATCGCCGGTTAGCGCCCCATAAACGGTGCGGGCCAAGATACCGGCACCTTCAGCGTTGGGATGCAATGCGTCGGGCAATAGATCCGGACGGTCATATAATCCTTCCTGCAAATCGATCAAGGTTGCGCCGGCTATCCGGGCGATTTCTTCGATAAGCGCTTGCTCCATCCAGTACCAGTCTCTTGTACCGGATTTAAAACGAGAATGGCGGTGAGATATCGGAGTCATACGGCAAACCCATACCTTGCATCTCGGATTGGCTTTCCGGAAGGATTCGATCAAGGAAAGATAATCCCGAACGAAATCGTCCCGGTAATTCGGCCATGCCCGAGGGTCCGTATCGTTCAATCCCAGATGGATGATCACGTAATCCCCGGCAAACCTCAGTGCCTTTTGATACGCTTCTTGTTGGGTATAAGGACGATATCCCTTGTTTAATAAAGTAGCCCCGCTATGCCCGAAGTTCTCCACTTCGTAGGCATCTCCAAGCATCTGTTGCAATTGGGCCGGGTAGCAGTTTGTTTCCCTGTTCTTGATTCCGTAGCCGTAGGTCACGCTATTACCTACGCAAGCCACCTTGATCTTTTGCGCTTGGCTCATAAATGCGAAAGCGAGGAAGATGGATAAGATTCCTATTATTTTTCTCATTTCATTCAACCGAATTAGACGTTATTTAAGTTGTTTATCCGGAGAGTAAACCAGTCCTTCCACCGCTTTCTCTCCATCCGGGGTGACGCAAACGAACGTAAACATCCATTTCACCAGACGGACCTCGGGGGTATTGAACGTACCGACCGGAAGCTTCATGAACACCTTGTTCCAGCCTTTTTCCAGATGGACCGGGGTTGGTTTACGGCTTACGCAGTTCTCGTTCCCCAGTGGGATCTCATTGGACTTCTCCCGGTGGGTAGCGGTCCATACGGGGGGCGTTATCTCTTGATCATTTACCCAGATACGGCTTTCTTTATAATCCCATTTTCCTTGCATTGGAGGTAGATCCATTTCAGAACGGCTATAATTTTGAAATTCGATCCACGTACCTACCTCTTGCGCCTTGGGCGAATAGATCCAAGTCCATGCGTAAGCGGTATGGTTCGGTTGCGGGTCTTTATAGGCACCGGGAACCAGCGGTCCCCAGACATGGCGCAGGTAGATACCGGCACCGATGGCGTCGTGCGTACCGTAATTTTTCCCTTCATAGGTATATTGCGCTTGAAGCGACTTTTCCGGAGGGAAAGAACGGGTCAGTTCCCCATCATTCGGGAAAGGGTCGGTGATACGCCATCTCACGTTGGTTTGCTTGACGTAGGCGAACGGGTATCCTTGGAAATGATGTTCTTTATGCCATAACATCCGCCGCTCAAAATCGACAAATGCCTTATGTTCCTCGTTATCGGGATCGATAGGCAGCATCGTTCCGTTCTTATCGAAATATTGATAGCCGCCGCCCAACCAAGAACGTTCGGCGATCGCTAATAGATTCGGATACAAATTATTCTCCCGGATCAATTTGTCCTCCGGCTGTACGACCCGGTCGTGCCATACGGCAAGGATCGTACCCGCCAAATCATGGCTTCCTTGCGGTTCATTGTAAATACGGCTTTTGTATAAGCCGATCAAGTCGGCGAACGTATCAAAATGGTTGATATAATGGAAACGGGAGTCGATCGCAGGAATGCCCGGTCGCGCTTTTCCCCGGTAACTCCACATTTGCTCCATGTCGATCTCACCCGGTTTGTACTTCCATCCCGGGTTCCAAGAGATCACTTGTTTCCCTTTCGCACGGATATAAGCGACCATCTCGGGTACGAACTTCGGATTGGTAAACTTTACCTCGTCCGTACCGATATGTAAGTAAGGAACCTCCTCGAATACCTCGCAAACCTCATCCATCAATAGTTTTAAGATCGCCATACCCTCCTTGCTCTGCATATCATGACGGAAGGCCCGTATGAAAGCGGCGCTATGTCCCGGCATATCTACCTCCGGGATGAGTAGTACGTTATGTTCTTTACAAAAGCGAACCAGCTCCTTTGCCTCCTCGATCGTGTAATATTTTCCGGGCATACGGCTCATATTGCAGCTGTCGTTCAGCATCGGAAAGATCTTGCTCTCCAGACGCCAAGCTTGGTTCTCCGTGAGATGCCAATGAAATACGTTCATCTTGTAGCGGGAAAGTACCTCGATCTCCCGTTTCAGTTCTTCCATGGAGATATAGCTCCGCCCTACGTCTTGCATGAATCCTCGTATGCGGAAAGCAGGCCAGTCGGTGATCTCGCAACCTTGGATGGAATATCGCTTCCCTTGCCGCTCGGTCAGTTGGCGCAAGGTTTGTATCGCCCAATAAGCTCCTTGCTCGGATACCGCCCGGATGGTTATCCCCCGGGAAGAGACGCTTAGTTGATAAGCCTCCTCGGAGTTGAGGGGGATTCCGTCCAATTTGTCAACCAAGGAAACCTCTATCTTGTATCGGCTGTCCGGTTGGACGCTTACCGGCAGCTCCTCCAAGAATTCCATTAGGATGGAACGGAGTTTCCCTTCGGAAGAAACTGCGATTTCCTTCGGATGGAACGAAGCGTTTGTCCGGACGTATTTTTGGGGCAAGGGCAATAAAACAGGATTCCGGGCCATCAGAGGCCCGGAATACAAGAAACTTAAAACAATTGCAAAATGCAGTATATATCGCATATACTTAGATTATTGATGAATGATATCCTGTAATTTGATAGCTTGGAAGGTCATATGTGCTACGCTTGACTCGTAGAAGATTCCTACCGTTTCCTTATCGATCATCGAAAGACAGGAATATCCCCACCCCTCGGCCTCGTCTAATAAGACTTGATGCTCCGTGGGCCATGTAAGTCCACCGTCCAGACTCGCCTTGATCGTGATATGATTACGCCCTTTCGTCGTGTTCGGATTGGAGAAGAGTAGAAGGTCCTTGCCGGTGATGTTATCCTTGGCGTTTACCTTGATCAAGCTGGCCATACAAACGGATTCCTGTAAGGCGCTACGGCTGGAAGGATGCTCTGTCCATGTCTTGCCTAAATCCTTTGTGGTGGCCACGGCACGGCTACCGCCCCGGTTATCACGCATATTTAACATCAATACGCCCGGCTCTACCTCGGCAACTTGCGCCTCTGTGGTATTCGTGCGGGCTAAGTTATGCAGGTGCCATGTTTTCCCGCGGTCTTTGCTATACATAATGCCGGCGTTGGGCACACGGGTAGCGTCGATAAACTGGATCGGGAAGACCAAGGTACCGTCTTGCATCGTGATGCCTCGTCCCGGGCCTTGCAATAGGAAATACCAAGACGGGTCTTTTACTTGGGAGGTGATATTGATCGGTTCGCTCCACGTCTTACCATCGTCCTCACTTTTCACGAGCATAAGTTGGGCGGTCTCGTCCGGTGTCATTCCCGGCATGGAGTTCCACCAAGCCCGTTCGTTACCCATACCATGCGTCCATGCGGCTACTACCCAGATCGTATTGGTCTTTTCGTCTACCAAGATCGATGGGTCTCCCACGCCGTTTTGTCCGTGGGGCAGGCCATCCGTTTGTTTGAAAGTCATGGCTACTCGCATCGGTTCCCAAGTTTGTCCCTTATCGGTACTGCGGCTTACTCCGATATCGATTTTCTCTTGCAGGTCCACGCTGCTATTATAGCGAATATCGTAGACTCCAAGTAATGTTCCGTTATTCGTCGTCACTAATCCCGGGATGCGGAAGGCCGCCGATCCGTCATCCCCGGCTTGGCGTACGCCGATACCTACATGGCGTTCGTCCACCTTTCCTTTCCAAGTGATGTCGATCGGTTTGTTGTTGATCTGTGCGTTAGGCATCGTGGTCGCTACTTTTGCCAATAAGGAAGTCTCTGGCTTCATCTGGATACTTACCCAGAAATAGTTGATGCCTTTAAGCATCGGTTGCTTAGAGGTTAGTTTTACCGTGCGCGACAAGGGGGCGGTAACCTCATCTTGCCGTACGGAATAAGATTCAAGAGCCTTACGGGTATTTCCCGGTATATGGCTGGATATGTACGTAACGGGACTGAAATGTTCCCCTTTGCGGGATGGAGCTTCCACTCCGCTATAAAATAGACGTATCGCTTGGATGTCCGACAGGTCGACATTGTCTCCGATCTGTATCGTGATCTCGTTTAATACATCCCCTTTTTGGGCCGGTATCCGCATCTCGTAAAGTACATTGTCGATCCGGTCTATCAAGATGGGGATTTGTTGCTCTCGCACATAAAGACTGTCTGCCGCAAAAGCCGTTTGTACGATGAAAAGAAGGCAGAAATACAGGAAAGTTTTTTTCATGATGTTTTTTGTTTGTAGGTTGAAATTAATAGATATGTGAATTCCAAAGGTAGCGATATTCATTCATATGAACAAAGCCCCTTTGGAATTCGTGCCAAAAACCTAGTTATATCCAATCGCCTTAAACCTATGTACGATTAGTATCCGGGAGTCTGTTTCAATGCGGGGTTGTTTGTCAATGCCCCTTCATTGATCGGCCATAATAAACGTGATTCTTGTGCTGTGGTATATTTTAATACATAATCCTTACCGAAGCGTCTCAAGTCGTACCAACGTTTACCCTCAAAGAAGAACTCGCGAAGTCTCTCTTTAAGGATAGCTTCCATCACATTCTCGTCGCCCGCCTCAAACGGGTTATCGTTATAGAAACTTCCTTTGTCATTCGGATAAGCCACCTCGTTCTTATGTGCGTTAAAATATTCGGAACCGTAAGCACGCTTGCGAACGGCGTTGATCTCTGTAGAAGGATCTTCTCCGAGCAAGGCCTTAGCCTCGGCTAATAATAGCAAGGCATCCGCATAGCGATAGATAGGATAATCATCGTACCAACTTCTTTCGTTGCTACCTTCCAAGGTGGTTCCTTGGAACTTGTATTGGATTGGTGCGATATATTCCAAGGTTCCGTCTTCGTGCTTTTTGTAAACCGCCTTCAAGGTACCTTTCAAGCGGGTATCACCTTCGCGAAATGATTTTAGGTAATGATCTTTCTTTACTTGGTAGCGCATTAAGCCTTGTAGGTTGTATCCCGGTATTTCAAGGAATGGAGTTCCTGTCTCGTCACAGTAGCCTGCCATGTACTCACGTTGAGGTACCATATTGTTACGCCAGTTATAGTCTCTCCACATCATGAAATCATCCTCCTTACCACTATGGAGCGCGAAGATCATCTCGCTGTTCTCCTTATTGTTGAAAGAGAAAACGTCCGTGAATTTCTCTTGCAGCTTTAAGTTGCCGTTTTGTTGAAGATCTTGCAAGGCTGTCTTGGCTACGGTATAATCGCCCGTGCCGCCACCCATCTGGCGTCCGCTCCATAGATAAACCTCACCTTTCAGCATCAAGGTAGCGGTTTTAGACCAATAACACTTTCCTTGTTTATAAGAATAATCTCCGCCAAAAGCTTTTTCCGAGGCATCGATATCCTTCTTGATCAGATCCATCACCTCACTCGCTGGAGAAGCGGCCTTATCAAGGTGAGAGATATCCAATTCGCTACCTAAGGTTGGCTCCGTAGTAATGATAACGTCTCCCCAAGAGCGTAACAAATGGAAATAGATATAGGCGCGTAAACCGTAAGCCTGCCCTAAGTAATAGTTCTTTTCGGCCTCGCCTAATAAATCGGTCTCGTTCGTTCTACGGATCATCAAGTTGATTTGGTTCAGTGTCGTATAAAAATTAGCGAAGTTGCTGATACCTGTAAACTCTGCGTTGATCGTGTTGTATGAGAAACGCTCTACGCCTTGGGTAGCCTCGCCTCCGAACGGCTGATCTCCGTAGATGTCTGAGCGAGGTTCGCCCAATACGAATATGTTATAACTGGATTGTGAACGGAGCAATCCGTGTAAACCTATGTTGAATGCCTTAAACTGGTCCGGGGATTTCCAATAGTTTGCGTCGGAAATACTACTTACGGGTTCCATGTCCAAGGAGTCGCATCCGCTGAAATTCAGTAATGAGACTGCTGCCATCATGGCTATAATTATCTTTTTCATAAATGTCTGTCTTTTTTAATGGGTTTGACTAAAATGTTACGGATAAACCAAGAAGAACCGTTTTAGGAGTTGGGTATCTACCGTTATCAAGACCTTGACCATAGGTAGTATCTACCGCCGGTTCCGGAGATACACCGGTATATCCTGTGATGTAGAACAAGTTTTGTCCGGTTACATAAACAGAGGCATTGCTCATCAAGGCTTTGTTAATCCATTTCTTTGGTAGGTTCCAAGTCAATGTGATTTCACGTAAAGCTAGATAATCACCCTTTTCGTAGAAGCGGGAGCTGTTGTTGTCAACTGCTGTCAAACCATTGTTGGAGCGAGTAATATTCTTCTTACTCAACTGATCGGCATAGTAGAACTTAGGTATATCCGTATTCTGGTTTGTCTCCGACCAACTGTCTTTCACCATATCGATGATGTTAAACGAACCTTGATATTGTCCAAGTGAACGTGCGGCTAAGTCGTTATACAGCGTATGCCCTAACGCATAATCAAAACGAGCGTATAAAGAGAAATCTTTATAGCCTAATGTCGTGGAGAAACCACCGGTTACTGTCGGGAAAAGATTACCTACTTTCACGCGGTCTAGATTGTTGATTACGCCATCATTGTTCAAGTCGGCCCAACAAACGTCACCCGGCTCGATCGGTTGCTTACCTGCCTTATCCTTTAAAGCTTCCCATGCGGCGGGGCCATACAATTCTCCAATTGCGTCGTAGCGGTTATTGGCATTCGCTTTCACGTCATCCCAATCCTTGAAGATATGATCTTGCTTGAAGGCAAATAAATCACCCAGCTTACCACCTTCTTGTTTTCCGCCAACCCATACGACTTCACCCTTTTGCGGGTCGTATACTTGGTAACCTCCTTGGCGGTTATTTTCGTTCCCATTGGCCGGAAGCTTGACAATCTTGTTCGCTACCGTAGATAAGTTTGCTGATACATCCCAACTGAATCCGTTTACGTTGTTTAGGATATTCGCTTTTACTTCCATCTCGAAACCTTGGTTACGTAAAGTTCCCAAGTTGGTTTTGATGCTGTTGAAACCAGTGTAATTGGGTAAATCCAAATCTGTCAACAAATCGGAAGTCGTACGATTATAATAGTCTAGGATAAAGCTCAGGCGATTGTTGAAGAATCCTATATCCAAACCTACTTCGAAAGATTTACTTTGCTCCCAACGTAATCCACCGTTTACCAATTTGTCATTATAGAAACCTACAGAGCCATCATAGTTTGTTATGATCGATCCGTTCGCGTCTTTCTGCCCATAGCTGCCATATACGTCGTAGTATCCTAATCCGTTTACGTTACCGTTCACGCCGTAGCTGATACGAGGCTTCAGGTTAGAGATCACATCTACCAACTTCGATTCCTTAAAGAACTCCTCTTCCATGATATTCCAACCAGCGGAGATACCCGGGAAGAAGCCCCAACGGTTATCGCTCAACTTGGAGATTCCGTCATAACGAGCTACGACCGATAATAGGTATTTGTAATTGTAGTTATAGTTTACACGGGCAAAGCCAGAAAGGATACGATAGCCTTCCTTGTAGCTATAGGTATAGGTACGATTACTACCAGCGTTCAAAGTAGGGATGTCATCCGACGGAGAATTTTCGGTCCTTGCGTTCAGCGTATATTGATGCCAATTGAAATACTCGCCACCAAGCATTGCCTCCAGATTGTGTTTTTCTTTGAATGTGTCTGTGTACGTCAAAGTAACACTATGTTGCTGTTGGTTCTGCTTTATATATTTGGCCTCAGCCTTACGGGTAAGATTCGGGCTAGTGGCGTTTTGTTGTTGGTAAGATTTCTCGAACTTATCTGTTTGATCGTCTACGTGGTATAGGGCGCTATTCTCTTTCAAGATTAATTTCTTCGGGATGATCTCTAGATCAAAACCGATATTATAGGTAGAGCGGCGGGTTCCATTCGTATTCGTTAATTTATCTTTGTAGTAAAGAGGGTTTCCATCACCCGTGCCGAAGCCTGAAGCGGGAGATCCGTCTTCCATGTATGGGTTCCATGTAGGGCGTTGGCTCATTGTGCGATAGAAGAACTCATATGATCCGATCCAAAGACCCGGCTGGCGAGACCATGTATAAGTCGTTCCAGCGTTGACTGTCAAGATCGGAAATATCTTATAGGATCCATTGAATGTCCCGGAGAAACGCTCGTAGCTGGTTCCCTTAATGAGACCGTCTTCTTTGTAGTAACCTAAGCTGGCTGCGAATGTACCTTTGTCGTTACCTCCTGTGATATTGATATAATGATCTTGCGTGAAAGAAGGGTCTTGGAAGGCTGCGTCTTTCATTTGCCCTGAGTAATCCTTGAATAAGATTTGTTTATTCGGATCGGTTGGGTCTTGCATTTGTTGCCAACCTTCTGCCAAGAGGCCTTTGGTACTGTCATCCAAATAACGGATATCAAATAGGTCATTCCCGATACCGTATCCCATTTGGTTATCCATGCCTGAACGTCCTGTTCTTTGGTATCCTAAGCGATTGTAGTAAATATAATCGTGAGCGTTTAAGTAATCATAACCTGTGCGAGCAAAGTTGGCACCTCCCTTGAACTTGTAAGAGACGGAAGCGGATCCTTCTTTACCACGTTTCGTGGTAACCAAGATTACGCCACCATTGGCACGGGCACCGTAGATAGCGGTTGAGGCTGCGTCTTTCAATACTTGGATAGACTCGATGTCGGAGGGGTTGATGTCGGCCAATGAGTTGCGCACGATACCATCTACAACGACCAATGCGCCATTATCCTTACCTGTTATGGTAGCTCCGCCACGAAGTACGATATTTGGGTTTGCTCCCGGCTGACCGGTCGTGTTTACGACGCGCAAACCAGATACGGTTCCTTGCAAGGATTGTCCGGCGTTAGACATCGCTGCGTTTTCCAGTACGGCGTTATCCAATTTAGAGATAGAGGTTGTCAAGGTCGCTCTCTTTTGTGAGCCACCGTAACCGGTTACCACTACTTCGTCTAGCTGTTCGGCGTTTTCTTGTAGGATCACGTCTACTTTGGCTTTCCCAGCTACTGGAATTTCTTGTGTCTTGTACCCAATGAAAGAAAATACTAATGTGGCGTTTTTGTTGGATACGGTGAGAGTGTAATTACCGTCGAAATCGGTAATCGTTCCATTTGTCGTGCCTTTTTCAACGATAGACGCACCGGGGACACCCATGTTATAGGTATCCAGCACTGTTCCGGAGACTGTCTGCTCTTGTCCGTACATAAATGCCGGAAGTAGGAGCGCAAGCATTAAGAGCAGTAGATTCTTCTTCATAATGAATTACTTTTTTGTTGTTTATTTAGTTTATTGGATGAGATTAATTAGCATTCGTCGGTCATATTAGCGACTTTCGGACGTAAGAAGATCACTTGGATTAAAAGTGCGATGAGTACCAATCCGGCTAGCATGGCGAAGTCATGGCCAAGATTACCAGCGTCGGTAGATTTTCCTAGTATATCCGTGATGGCGGCTCCGGCAAATACACCGGTCATATTCATAATTCCATAGGCTGTAGCCCGATAACGGGGGGAGATGAATTGGCAAAGGATAGGCATATTATTGGCGTCGAATATACCATAACCGATACCGAAGCAAAGACCACCGCCGATAATCATCGGGAAGTTGTGCCCAAATCCTAGTAATAGGAGAGAGGGTATCGTTAATGCCAAACCGATGGCGCCTGTGTATACACGTCCCCGGACATTCCGCTGGATCCATTTATCGGATAAAATACCTCCGGCGATTACCCCTATAAAGGAAGAGATAGCGATCGTGAATGTAGATAACGGACCGGCCTCGGACATATCCAACGAGAGATTTTCAGCGAATAGGGTAGGGAGCCAGTTCTTTGTCGCCCAACCCGGTAAGCTCGGCGTGGCGAAATAAAGAAGAATGATCCAAAAAGCGATGTTCGTGAATAACATCCCTAATCCTTTAAACGTACCGGAAATCGGATTCTCTTTCGGATAATTTTCCAGTTTTACGGCTTGTTCCACATGATCTTTCTTATCGTGTAAGAAGATGATCAAGACCACGCTATAAGCGATGCCGATGATACCAAACCAATGGAAAGTCGTTTCCCACGTATAAGCACTGGCCACCGTAGCTCCGAATCCCCCCAAGGCTTGGCCTACGTATAGACCTGTCATATGGATACCTACGGCTAATGAGCGTGTTTTCTCTTGGTGATAATCTGTGATAAGCGATAATCCGGCAGGAATATACAGGGCCTCACTGACCCCCATCAAGGCACGTAGGTAATAGATCTGATTGAAATCCGTGCAATACCCCATCATCAAAGTCACGAAGGACCAGACAAATAAGCTACCCACGATTAGCCACTTCCTGTTTACCCTGTCTGCCACCATACCGGCCACAGGGCTCATGAATCCGTAGATCCAGAGGAAGACCGCCATCAAACGTCCGAAGTTCGCCGCAGACTCTAGTTCCACGATATCCACCATCATAGCTGATTTCATGGTTGATAGCATCTGGCGATCCATATAGTTCAGTAAGGCGACAACCCATAGTAAACCGACTACGATCCAAGGATATAATTTCTTATTTTTCATTTGATTGAGGAAAATAAAAAGGAAAACAAAGCCTTAGAAACATCAGGAGCCACGGTTGTGACCCCTGATGTCAATTGACCAATTTTCAGTATTTTAGATAAAGTTATTTAGAAAGAATTTCGTCGCAGAGTAAACTACATTTGAGAAGCATTCTAGGAATGTGGAACGGACCTTTGAATAGATTGCCTTTGGCAGATTGAGAGAGACTACCATCGAAGTGTAGGTAGCCATACCATTCCCCATATTCTTTGTCGGGGAGATGATTAAATGTGTAATCGTTTATTAGTTTGTGCATTTCGAGATATTTGGCGTCGCCAGTCGCTTGGTAGGCGTAAAGCGTAGCGATAACCGCCTCGCATTGTGGCCACCAGAACTTCATGTCGTGCCAATACTCTTGGGGAGGGAAGTTTTTGCAATCCTTGAAATAGTTGATTCCGCCGTACGTCTTATCCCAGCCCCAGTCCCAAGACCAGTTGAGGATTTGTAAGCCCATCTCTTTCAGTTGAGGGTCCCATCCTCGGTATTTGGCCTCTTCCAAGATAAACCATGCGGTCTCGATGGAGTGGCCGGGATTGATGGTACGCCCGGCGATAGAGTCGATAAACTCACCGTTGGGTCCTACTGTCTCCAAGATAGCCTTGAATTCGGGATGCATGAAATCACGGCGTAGCTCGGCTATGGAATCATCGATTTGTTGTGTAAGTATGGGATCGTTTATGGCCTCACGGATGCGTGCCGCCGTATCGATCAGTATCATGCAGAAAGAATGGCCTTTCGCCACGAGACCTTCACGAAATTTAGGCTCCAATAATCCCGGGGTATTCTTATAGTGTAATACTTGCTTGAATAAGTTCACGGCCTTCTCAGCATAGCCTTTGTCGCCTGATGCCAATGCATAGTGGGCCATAGCGATCGCCGCAAAAGTCTCGGAGAATACGTAACGGCGTTTACGTACAGGGATGCCTGTCGCTGTCACCTCGAAGAACATACGTCCGTCCGTATCAAAACAATGTTTCTCGATGAAATCGATACCGTTTTTACAGGCTCTCAGCCATTCTTCGTTCTTCTCAATGTGATTATAGGCATATGCCAAGATAAAGGCGAATCGTCCTTGGAACCAAACGGATTTAGTGGAGTCCATCAGAGTACCATCCCGGTCTACGCAAGTAAAGTAACCGCCGTTCTCTTTGTCCAGTCCGTATTTCATCCAAAAAGGAAGAATATTGGAAAGAAGCTCATTCCGATAGGTCTTGCCCCAATAAGCTAGATATTCCGATGGATTAGATAAATTGTCAAACGCTGCCATACCTTAGAATTTATTACATCTTTCAAAGAAATTGATAGCCTCTAATTCCGCTTTCATTGCGGCCTCTTCTTCGTCCGTCATATTCCGGAACGGGGTACGGTTCTTGCCGAGATCTAATCCGATCAATTTCATGATGCGTTTTCCTCCGACGATATTACCACGGTAATTGCAGATAACGTTAATAACCTCCTGAGAGAAGTTTTGTCTCTCGCGAGCTGTCTCTAAGTCACCGGCTGCCCAAGCCTCTAGGATACCGGTTAATTCTTTTCCGTTATAGTTTGTGGTACCACCGATACCTCCTTGCGCTCCACCCATCGCAAGGCAAGGAAGAATCGTTTCATCCTGTCCGTGCAACATGTCGAATTTACCATCCTTGTATAAACGACATTGATTGTATTCGTATAAGCTCTCGTATGTATATTTGATACCGGCGAAATTAGGGATACGCCCGTCTACTGCTTTTAAGAAATCCAGCATAGGGAGGAAAGCGTTGTTAAACGCAGGGATATGATAGTAGTAAAACGGTAAGGCAGGAGCGCCGCAAGCGATCTCCTCGCAGTACTTTACCAATTCCTCAATTCGACCGATACGAGGGAAAGGGGTAGCCATAGCGCCAATACCCCAAGCGCCGATCTTTTGAGCATGTTCCGCTAAATTACGGCTAGACTTAACGCATGTGCTACCTACGTGCACGATTACCTTAAAGCCTTCCGGAGCTGCTTCCATCCATTTCTCGGCCAATTTCATGCGTTCTTCCTCTGTCAGCATATAACCTTCTCCGGAAGAACCATTGATGAATACGCCTTTCAGCCCGTTTTTCACAAGAAGTTTCGCATAATCTTCAATGGGCTCGTAATTAACTTCCCCGTTCTCGTAGAACGGAGTAAAGGGAGCATCGATCAATCCTTTAATTTTATCCATATCTGCGTTATTTTTATGAGTTTTAACCTCTGATTTTAATTATGCTGCAAATATAAATAAAATATTTTAATAATATAATGGTGCTTTATCGAGAAAATGAAATAATTATTTATTTTTTATTTAATTCCTTTGAAATACATATTAAATCATACCTAGAATTTTAGATCGAGATAGCAGGCAGGCTCCTAATATACCCGCTCTTTCACCTAATTTGGATACTTTGATCTGAGTATCACGGGTTACCAAGTTCAAAGAGTACTTCCTGACGGCACTTTTAATAGGTAGGCTTAAATATTCTCCCGTCTGCGACAAGGGGCCGCCCAGTACGACCAGTTCCGGATTGAAAATGTTCATCAATCCGGCTATTCCTTTACCTAGATTAAAACCGATCTCCTCCAGTATCTCAATGGATAGCATATCCTCTTTGTGAATGGCGTCGATCAAGTCAGAGAGCCCGATGTATTCCCCGGCATCGATTTTACTGGCCAATATGGTGTTGCTACCCTCTTTATACCGCTCAAGGAGGGTACGGTATAGGGCAGAACCGGAAGCTCCAGTCTCGAGGCATCCTTTTTTACCGCAATGGCAAAGAATCTCATTCTCGAAGAAGCTGAAGTGCCCAAATTCTCCGGAGAAACCTGATTTCCCGAAATAAACCTTGCCGTCTATGATGATACCGATACCTAATCCCCAAGATATATTGATGAATAGGATATTTTTCTCTCCTTTTACGACTCCTTGAAGATATTCGCCGTAAGCCATGGAACGGGTGTCATTCTCTATATAGATCTTTATATGTAGTTTTTCCTCAAGGATTTGAGACAAGGGCTTCTCCTCAAAGTAAAAAATGCTATAGCTATATCCGGCGAAAGGATTTACCCGTCCGGATATATTAATGCCAATGCTTAATATCTTTTCCCTTGGGATCGGCAACGAGTTTATAAATTCATTGATGCATTCGCAAAGATGGTCTAAAGCGGCTGGTGTGTTTTCGAGTGTATAAGGGATATTCTGCTCAATGCGGATCTTATCTCCTTTAAAATCTAATATGGCTAGATTCAGTTGATCTTTCAGTATATCTACGCCCACAAAATAGCCGGATACGGGATTGAGCCCGTAAATACTAGGTTTACGCCCTCCGCTAGTCTCTTGTTTTCCAAAGTCGAGTATATAACCGTCCTCTTGTAATTCGCTAATTAGCTTAGTGACGGTGGGGATACTGAGATTCATTTCTTTACATACCTCCGCTATAGTAGCGTCTCCATTGGCCATATAATAATGTATGATCTTCTTTTTCAGAAGGCCACTGCGAGTATTGTCATCGGACGAGAGCAAGAACTTAGTTGTCATGGTTATACCTTTATTGAGTGATTAGGGCAAAGGTACAATAAGTTTTTTCAAAAACTAAGCGTAATAAAATAAAATTTTTTCATAAGGAGCTATCTTAATTGTAAGAATTTGTAATAGAAGTTGAATACCATAGTCTGCGGCGGACTCTGTCACTCGTGACATCTGTGATAAACGCATAGGAAAGAAAGGATAATATTACACTAAAATCCTTCTTTCACGATCCGTTTGATCGGGAGGAAGAATCGTTCGATCAGGCGTAATTCTTCCGTTACGATCTCCGCAGAGGCTTGCGTCTCGGGCGAGACGGGCAGGTCGATACCGTAATTGGTTCTCAGGCCCTCTGGAAAATCGATATCCGCCGTATAGTACTCGTCGGTGGGGACCAATGAGATATTCGATACCACTCCGTTTACCACTCCAAACTCCTGATCCGGGAAATTGGAGAAACGGACGATCGCCCGCTGGCCTCTCCGGACTTTTCCCGAGCGTGCTATCGGTATGCGCACTTTCCCCACCAGCCGGCCCTCGCCTTGCGGCACGACGGTGAAAGCCACCTCTCCGGATGGGATATATTGGTTCTCATTCCAGTACTTGGTGAAAGTCACGACACCCCCTACCGGGGCGATGAGGCAATAACGCAACCTCCACTCGTTCATGCTGTTCAGCAATTGTTCCCGGGCGGTCTGTAATTCCTGCCGTAGCGTAAATTCTTTCTCGCTCCGCTCCAGCGTCAGATCCAGCAAGGATTGCTCTTGCTCCCCGATCTGTATCCGGAGATTCTCGGCCGAGGCTGACGCCCCTTCCAGCGAATAACGGCTTTGCAGCAGGGAAGCCCGTGCGGTCTCATGCTCGTAGGAGGAAATCACGGACCGGCTATACAATAATGAATCCCGGGCGTATTGCCGCCTTGTCAAGGCGAATTGCTCCGAGAGGGTCTTCCGCTGCCGTTCGGTCTCGTTATAGTAAGCCTTATACAACGCTATCTGTTTGCGGATGGAGGTCATTTTTTGCGGATAATAATCGATCTCCCTGTAATTGATACAGGCATGGAGCGCCGAGAGTAGTCCCGAGTAAGCCGCTTGCATATCACCCAGCGATAGCTCCTTGTACTTTGATAATGCCTTGTCCAAGCTATCCACGTCGCTTCCGGATCGTTCCAACGCCTTATCCAGATAGATGGCATCGTCCGTGTCGGCGTGATTCTCTATGACCGCCAGCCAATCCCCCTGCCTTACCGGACGATTATCCCTGACGAGCAGCTCCTGTATCTTTCCCGCCGCCCGTGTCACCACCGCCGTTGCGGGATGTTGCCCCGTCAATGTCATGTCAGCCGTGATCACGTCAGGATACTTGAAGAAACAGCTCCCCACCAGCAACGCTACGACCACGAGGAATAACAGCGTTATCCCCCACCGTACGATCCAGGCCGGCACTTGCCCCATCACCTCCTGTACCTCCTCGCTACGTAACTCTATATCTTTATTATTTTTCATAAGGTGGTTTATTTCGTTTGGTGGTAACTACGATAATCCCTCTTTTCCCTTTTGGACCGTATATAGCAGCATCAACACCTTTTAGGATAAAAATTTCTTCTATTTCGGTCACAGGAAACGAAAGTATATCATAATTTTGATATGGAACGTCATCAACGACAAATAAAGGTGGCTCATAATTTTTTACAGGATCCGTTTGGAATGAAATGGCTCCATAATCTTGAATAAACACACATTCCTTATACACATGATCTACTACATACCACGAAATGTTAACACTCCCCAATAGATAAAGTAAGGACCTCATATCCTGTATATGCCATTGTTCTATGTTTTGTCGATAGATTACACGACTGGATGGCAAAGATCCAGAATACAATCCATTATATTTTTGTTTTCTTCTCATGCTTGCGATAATAGAAACTTCATCGAGATTTACGGTTTTCCATATATCCGGATTTGGTTGTGATAAGTTTTTAATGGGAGTAACCTCTAATGTCATAGCTATTAAATCCCAGGCCAAACTCAATCGTGAGGGATCTGAATCTATTTGGTTCTTAAGTGGAAGCAATCCCATTCGGAAGTCTGGAGGCAATGACTGGAAATCAGTCTGTTCTTGTATGTTTAGTACGACACGGCCACACAATAGATTCTTCATAGAATCTACTAAAGCGAACGAGGATATCCCTTTTGGAAAATGTTTTTTGTCAAAAACTAAATAAGAATCTTTAGGATTCCAGACTTTTTGGAAAAAAATAGAATCTTCCGATTGGGCCACTAAATATAATAATTTCATTGGCACTTCCCTCGAAGAGTTGATAACGGATAAGAACCATTGTTCTTTATTTTCAATTATTTTAAGACCAAAGCCATTTTCACTCATCATTGGCAAATAAAAATTCTTACGGATTCTATCTCGATTTTCGCATTTTAAGATATATCTTTCTCCTGGATTTGCATAAATATGAAAGTAGCCTATTCCGGGCAATAGCGTTTTCACGGATTGAACCGTATCCCCTCTCTCATTTATAATTACTCCAGTGATGGATATCTTTTTCTTGTCAATTCCTTCCGCTGTAAAAACTATTTTACATGAGATATTTTGAAGAATAGATCCACTTTCAGGATAAAACGTAACAATATAGTCGGTCTCCCGTTCCGATGCAGAAACGGGAGATACCAAAAAAAGAATTTGGATAATACTAATGATAATAGATTTCATAAATTTATATATTCATTAGTACCGGCAAATCAGGTAAGCGACGTTCAGGGCACACTTCTATGTTGGGAGAACAAGTTCCATAGTTTCTAGGGCAATTAGTACCATCTCGAAAATTTCCACATGGATCAGAAATGCCAAAAGCCGCATTACATGAGTATCCTGTTGCTCCACAATTTGTATTACGCTCGTTACAAGGCCGTCCTCCTATAAGTTTAGCCATTGTAAATTCATTTAGACGGCTTTTTTCAATCACTTTAAAATTTTTCATAACGCAATGATATTAAGTTTTTAAATAAATAGCCTTTTTATTATAATCTTATTCAGCTATTTTGTGACAAATGAATTTTTATAAATTCTTTGAGAGAATCCTTAAGGTATGTACATGTATCATAATGTTTATCTTTAAATATATTTTCTATCCGTTTATGGGGGCAACCTCCAAAACAAATAGGAAGATAAGGACATTTAGAACATGTTTTATCTTCCAGTGGATCTGCGGCATAGAGGTATCGGTTAAGAATTTTCTGATCTATGGATTGAATAGTTCCTTCTGAATCCAATTTTGCTATGGCATATTTTTGATCGCCTATAATTTCCCAACATTTATATAAGTATCCTTCTGGATCTATTGTAAATGTGTGTTTATTTCGAATAGAACATTCTGTAAAAGAGGAATCTGGATATCCACATAAATTGGTTACGATACCTCTGTCATAGTAGAGCTGTTGTATAAACTCAGATTTCTCTTGTCTATTGAAAAGTAAAGAACAAGAAGAACTTGATTTAGAAGAAGTAGATGTTATAAAAGCAGGATAAATTCCAATCAATGGGTTGCTCTTATATCGTTGTAATATGAAAGAATATAAAGTTATAAATTCAGAAGAATTCTCTTTATTCATATTTACTCGTATACTAATTCGTATTTCTGGGGCAGAAGATGCTAGCAAGTCTATATTCTTTATAGTTCTAGAAAAAGTATCGTTTTCATTTTTTGTGAATTTTATCTTGTTGTGAGTCTCTTTTAATCCATCTAGCGTAATTTGTATGTGTTGTAACTTCATCTCCTTAAAGAGTTTTATAATATCCGGTGATATCAAGAACCCATTAGAGATTATTGAGAAAGAATAATTTTTATCGGGAATCAGAATCATCTTACGATAAAGTGATTCTATTTGCTTAATGCCTAGAAGAGGTTCTCCTCCAAACCAAACTACGTGAATATTTTTAATGTTTTCATATTGTTCTATGAATTTAATAATTGAGCTTATGACCTTTTCTGTCATATAAATATTACGTTTGCAATTTTCAAAACAGTAAGAACACGAGTAATTGCAATCCATGGTTGGAGCTATCGTTAGATTTAAGATATTGATGGAGCGTCCTGCTAGGATAATACTTTTATACAGTAAGAACTCATCCCGATCATTTTCAGTGATCATATGGTTTTCTTTCAAAGTTTGATAAAGTTCATCACATCCCAAGTCTTTCTCTTGTAAAGGTGTATGTCTATTCTTGTTGACTAATAAAATCTTATATGTATCCTCTGCTATTTCGATCAAGGCATTAGACAATGTATTATATGCATAAAATTTACTGTCTATCTCAAATAGGAATGTGTACATTGATATTTTCATGGTATTTGCATATTTAGATTGTTAAGTGATTAATTCCCCAACTCCAACTGGTTCTTCACCAACTTATAATAAGTCCCCCGCAAGGCCGTGAGCTCCTGATGCGTCCCTTCCTCCACGACGCGTCCCTTGTCCAGCACCACGATCTTGTCCGCGTCACGTACCGTGCTTAGCCGATGCGCCACGACCACCACCGTCCGTCCTTTGTAGAAGGCGTGCAACTGCTCCATGATCTCCCGCTCGTTGTTGGCGTCCAAAGCGTTCGTGGCCTCGTCAAGGAAGATGAAGTCGGGATTCTTGTACACCGCCCGGGCGATCAGGATACGCTGTCTCTGCCCTTGGCTCACTCCGTTTCCCTCCATGCCGATCTTCGTATTATAGCCCAACGGGAGAGAATCGATGAAATCCCGGATATTCGCCACCGTCACGGCATGCAGCAGGCGTTCCTTGTCCACCACCTCTTCGCCGGGGGCGATGTTGTTGGCGATCGTATCCGAGAAGATAAAACCATCCTGCATAACCGAACCGGTCTTGCTACGCCATACGTGAGGATTCAAGTTCTTGAGGGAGGTATCGCCGATCCTCACGTCCCCCTTGTTGGGGTTGTAAAAACCGAGCAGGAGTTTCACGATCGTCGTTTTTCCGCTCCCGCTGGCCCCCACGATGGCGGTCACCCTGTTATGGGGTATCGTCAGGTTGATATCCTCCAGCACGTAATCCCGGTCTGCGCCGTCATAGCTGAAGCTGAGGTTTTCCAGCCGTAGCGTCCTGTCATCGGGAAGAACATTCAGCCTTATCCCGCCTGCCTGTTCCTCGTCCTCCTTCCCGTGTATCTCGCCGAGCCGCTCCAGACTGATCTTCGCGTCCTGTAGGGACCGTGAGAAATCGATCAATTGCTCGATAGGCGAAGAGAGCTGCCCCACGATGTAGGTCACCGACATCATCATACCCAGCGTCATATCCCCTTGCACGACGGCCCGCGCCGCGATGAAGGAGATGAGTATGTTCGTGGTCTGGTTGAAAAAGACCGCCCCGAGTTGCTGATATTGTTGTAACGCCAACCCCTTGATCCCTATCTTGAAAAGTTTTACCTGTATCCGTTCCCATTTCCATCGCATCTTGGTCTCGCAATTATTGAGCTTGATCTCCTGCATTCCGGTGATGAGCTGGAATAGGTTGCTTTGCTCCCCGGCCGCTTGCGAGAAACGCTTTACGTCCAGCTCCCTCCTCCATCTCATGAAGGCGAGTACCCACGCCACGTATAAGCCGTTACCCGCCAAGAAGAGTCCCAGTATGGTCCAGTCATAGTAGGCGAGCACGAACCCGAACACGATGAAGTTGACAAAAGAGAAGAGCGTATTGATGGATGTCCCGGTCATGAAAGCCTCGACGCGGTCATGGTCTCCGATGCGCTGCATGATATCGCCCACCATCTTGGTATCGAAGAAATGCAGGGGCAGGCGCATCAGCTTGGCGAGGAAATCGGAGATCAAGGCGATATTGATCCTCGTGTTTACGTGCAGCAATATCCAGCTCCGTATGAAGTCCACGGATAGCTTGGCGATAAAGATCACCAATTGCGATATAAGGATCAAGGTTATGAAACCTAGGTTGTTGTCCCGTATACCGGTATCTACCAAGCTCTGCGTGAGGAAAGGCAGGATGAGTTGCAGTACGCTGGCTGTCACCATGCCCAGCACGAGCTGTGCCATCTCCCGCCTGTAGGGCGATATATATCGGAAAAAGAATCCGAGGTTACGTTTCCTGTCTCTCTCCTCGTCCTCCATCCCGTAGAACTCCTGCCCCGGTTCCAGCAAGAGCACCGTCCCGGTATCCTGCCCGTCCACCTTGGTACTGACCCAGCACCGCTTGAACTCCTCCCTCGTATAGGTGATAAGTCCCGCCGCCGGGTCCGCTATGTAGAACTTCCCTTTCCTTATCTTGTAGCAAACCACGAAATGCCATTGGTTCCAGTGCAGTATGCAGGGTAGGGGACATTCCTTTTCCAATTCCTCCACCGTGATCCGCACGCCCTGTGTTCGGAACCCGATCGCTTCCGCCGCCTCGCTGATACCCAGCATGGAGACTCCTTCCCGTGTGATGAAGGCTTTCTCCCGTAAGTTCTGGATCGAGTACACACGACCATAGAACTTGGCGATCATACGGAGGCAGCTAGGACCACAGTCCATAGAATCCAATTGCTGATAATGTGGAAACGATCTTAGCATAAATTAAAACATTAGGATATAGACATGATTTAGTTCTTATTTCTTATACTTGATCAGCATTATGACGGGATTGGAATCCTCATTCAATTTCGTCGCGATTTCGTTTAGCCTACCTTTGAGCTTCCCTTCTTTATAAGCCTCAATCAGTTCAGGCGCATCAAAGGGATACCAGTTCGCGATATCTTGATTAATAGATGAAATCCAATAGATCGGTCTTTGATATAAAAAATCAGTATTATATATTTGATATTTGAATATAGAATCTTCCTGTTTGTCGTATACCAACCTACTCACCGGTATTTTTCTCGTTTTAATATCGAGTTTTTTTTCTACGGTTCTCATAAAATAATAACGGCTTGTCACCTCCTCTACAAAAAGAAATATTTCTGTATCCATGGAATATATAGAGGGTGTCCTCACGATAAAAGGTTTAATATGACCATTTGGCGAATAGGAATATAGGGTATCGGATGAGAGATTCATAAGTATCCAATTATCGGAAGTGGCGGTTGTAGCAAAAAAAGTAGGAATTACTTTTTGATCATTATCTCCGAATATAACCAGTGTTTTCTGTTCTTTAGAAGGAATTGTAATTTTCTGGATAATACTTCCGTCATACTTTGAGATAATCAAATGATAAGGCTGTTGGTCTGCCACCATTCCATAGCCTTTGTTATCATAAGTGATCAGATTATCCTTGTCATAATTAAAAACCTTAAGGTAGTCACTCTCGGGGTCTAGGAAATTAAAGCTTCTTTTAAAGTCCCCGTCTAAATCATATACTGATATTTTCCCTGTATGTGTAACAAATAGCTCATTGTTTTCCTCATCTAGTGTAATTCCTGCAATCCCCGGATATTCTTCGACACCTTGTCCTAAACGGTTTATTTTCCGTATAGCTTTCCCCGTTTTCCGGTCTAAAATGAATATGTTCCCGTCGTTTGTGTTGTTTTTTACTATTATAAATTTTTCGCCGATATCCATGACATTACCATGTGTGATAAATTCGTCAGTCGTTTCCAGCGCAATATATTCTACATCCATAATATCCTGAAGGATTAGCTCCTTTTCTGGGTAATCTTTGCTAACATTGATCGTGACAAACTCGTCTGTCGATTGCTTATCTTTTCCACATCCCGCTAAGGCAAAGAGGAGGACTGCTGAAATTAAATTTACTTTCATGCTAGTATTTATTTTTCTTGTGTTTTATCAGCATAATCACCGGATTGGACTCTTCATCCAATTTAGCCGCAATCTCTTTCAGTTTGCCCTTCAGTACTCCTCTCCCGTAAGCCTCGGCAAGTTCGTGGGCTTGCAATGACTGTCCGATTACGAACTCCTCATCTAAAGGTCTCGACGTCATATCCACTTCTCTTTTGCTGGTATAATCACCATTGTATATTTTAGGTATGAATAAAGAATTTTCCAGTCTATCGTACATCAATCCGGAAATTGGAAACCCTCTCCCTGTTTCAAAATTAAATTCCGCTTTCAACAGGCTCATGAAATAATAACGGTCGGTAAAAACGGTTGGTATAAGAAATACTTCAGGAGGATCCATGGAGTGTATGGAGGGGGTTCTTACGATAAGGGGGATTGTCGTATTAGCATCCGGCAAATAGTGGTATATGGTATCGGATGATGTCTCCATAAGTACCCAATTGGTATGATCTGGAACTATTTGGTACACAGCGGTTGGAACTGGAACAGCCCAAGCTTCCCCGTCTCTTGCGACCGGGCTTTTAACTTCATCAAAAGGAATTGATATTTTCCGGGTGATACTTCCATCCTGCTTGGAAAAGATTAAATAATATGGAGGTATGGCGTTTGACGGGTTTTCCAGACTATTATCTGGTACATAAGAGATCAAATTATCCCGGTCGTAATTAAATGTATTTATATGAGATTCCGTACCTTCGGCTTTGAAACTCCTTTTAAAATTTCCGTATAGATCATATACAGAGATTTTACTTCCGGTATAGGCTATAACAAATATTTCCTTGTTTGCTTCATCCAGAACAACCTCCGTAATACCTACATATTCCTCGCCACCTTGCCCTTTCCTGTTAATCTTCTTCAAGGCTTTGCCGGTTTTTCGGTTAAAAACAAACAAATTCCCGTCGTTGGCCCAGTTGGTTATTAATATAACTTCTGCACCAATGGCCATTACTTTGCCTTGGGTAACAAACTCATCATTTGTTTCCAACGGGATGTATTCTACATCCATGAAATCCTGTAATATCAATTCCTTTTCAGGATAATTCTTTGTAACATCAACTATGATGAGTTCATTTGTCGATTGCTTATCTTTTCCACATCCCGCTAACGCAAAGAGGAGGATCGCTGGTATTGTGATTATCCATTTCATTATTCTTACGATTTAAGGTTAAACACTTAGGGCGATACGTTCGCTCAATCATGCTAATTACAAAAATAGGTTATTTTTTCTCGACATCTCTTCTTTTTGCTCAAAACTTATAGCGGTGAATGGAATTCTATCCGTTATTTACATAATTTAGGCAAAGGCTTAGCAATGGATGTTGTTTCCTCTCGCTATCTTGTGGGTCACTTATCGAAAGATCGAATAGTTCGCTTATTTCCGGGTCGTTGATTCCCGGATCATCCTTTTCGGACTCCAGATGCCAGCTGACCCATGTTTGTCCTTCCAACTTATCCAGATCATTCTCTAGCTCATAATGCAATGTGGGAAGGTGGAAAACGACTATAGTCGCCTGTTGGAAATATTTCCTGTCGGTGGTTATCACCCAATCAACGGGTACATCCTCTATTTTCAACTGTAGATCTTCCCCATTTATCGTGTTGAATACGAGCATCACTTTTTTACCAGCCTTTACTTGGCAATCTACGCCTGCTACCTAATCAGACACACGCCAATCCGTATATTCTTTCAGCCCGGCTTCTGCCTTGTAGTAATAATTTCTGCATCTTTGTATAGATTCCGGAATCATTTGCCCGCAATCCCTCCAAAATCGATCCAGATAATGTTTGTGTACTATGTATGAGGAATCTTTCATGTTGGGAAGTAGTGTGAAGGCCATGGAATAAAGCCTGAGGATGTTTACATACCACCAGCTTCTCAAGTCAACGCTCGTCTTAGAGGAAACAAATTGATCAGAGAATTTAATCAATCCCTCAGTAACTTGAAATAATGATTTCAGCCTTCGGGCTAGGCTTGTCGTATGCATGACCGATTCTTCGTTCTGGCGGTAATAATAAAACTCAATGTTGGTGATAACCATCCTCTCCGCTTGGCAAAGGACGATGGGACACCATAACTCATCCTCATGCATGATGCCTTCCTCAAAACGAGCCTGCATTTTATGCAGATATTTTCGATTGTATATATATTTAACAGGGGTAGGAAGGTAAAAACAAGTTCTGACGAGCCAGATGAAACCCTCTTTCCCGGAAAGTACCTTATGGGGCGATTCGCCGGAAATCCATTTGAAGGGTTCATTTATACTTCCATCTTGATCACATAACCACATATTCCCCATCACTACGTCGGCCTGATATTTGATTGCCTCATGGTATAATAGAGATAATGAGCTTTCTTTTATCCAGTCATCGCTATCTAAAAAAGCGATATACTCACCTTGGGCAACATCCAAACCCGCATTACGGGCAGCAGACGCTCCCCCGTTCTCTTGATGGATCACCTTGATACGATCCTCTTTTTTTGCGTATTCGTCAGCGATCTTTCCGGACAAGTCGGTCGATCCATCATCCACTAGGATAAATTCCATGCTCAAATCACCTTGACACATCAAGGAATCTATGCATGCAACCAAATATTTTTCCACGTTATATACCGGGATGATGACCGAAACCTCTATTTTATTATCTGGCTTACTCATGGCCATAAAGACTTATAGAACGTCAACATGTTCTCCCTAAATACCTCAGAGGAATATTTTTCCAAGTATCGCTTGCGGCCGTTTTTACCGAGACGTTTCGCTTCCTCCGGGTTTTGCAGCAGGTACAAGATCTTTTCTGCCAACAAGGAGACGTCTATCTCTACGCTATCAGAAGATACGATAAGAGGTATTTTTAATGCGCAAGATTCGTCTACTACCTCGTTTAATCCGGAGGTAGCGGTCGCTATAATGGGCAATTCATGCATCATCATCTCCACAGGGACATAACCAAATGGTTCGAACAAGGAGGGGACGACACCAACATCGGCTAAACGATATAACTCATATAAATCTTCTTTATTTAAAAGTCCCGTGAACGTGATCTTGGTGAAGAACGGTTTAGCATTTCGCAAAAAAAGATCATAATTTCCATCTCCTATTATCATCAAGCGGCTTTCCGGATAATCCTCCAATACCTTCATAAAGGTTCTAACCAAAAAATGCCCACCTTTAATATCTTCCATACGCCCGACAAAAAGAATGATTCGTTCTTTTTCCATTATATGCCATTTCTTTTTCAAAGTCTTTTGATCGACAGACTGGCCTGTCGTAGCATCATTCAATCCATTAGGGACAATCACTATCTTGTCCGGATCAAGTCCATAATCATGCGATAATAAGTCTTGCATATAGCTGGATAAACAGATCACGCGATCCATCTTCATATAGTCCGCTTTTTCCTCCTCAAAGGCGTATCGTACATCCTCACTCCATACATCTGAACGGTTTCCCTTTAAGATTGCCCGTAGCCGTTGTGGGTTATCATGGATTCCCGCAGTCCAGTCCGATGAGTGCGATACGGATATGACCTTACAATCAAAAGCCTCTCTCAGTTCCGTTGCGAGATCCTCGTTTTGATAATGATTCAGGTGGAAAACCAACTCCTTTCGGTCGCGGATATGAACCCGTAGCAAATAAACAAGGTTATGGAAGTACAACTTCCTTTGTTCCTTATCCAAAAAATTCCATTGTTCTGAGCAGGGAGTTGGGAAATACCATTGGGTAATTCCTTCCATTTCCTCTTTCCGTACACACTTCCCGTCACAAAGTATGTTTACAAGGAAAATCCGTATACCACTGCTTTTTAGGGCGGTTGTCAACTCATGGATATAGGTACCGACACCAAATACCGTACCTCTGCTTTTCTGGCTTATGATATATAGATTCATGGCACAATTCTTTAGATAAAAGTTTTCCATGAGGAATCCATCGCCCCCAGTTCGGTTAATAAAGCCAACCCTTTTCCAGCGTAACCAGAAAGGAGCCCCATAGAAACCGTCTCTTTTGCTTGAGATAAATCCGAATTATCCTCTCTTGATCCATGCTCCATCGCAAGAGCAGACCGTTTTAGCAATACTGGCGGTATATTTAAAGCGGGACAAACCCGCAATCCTTGGAAGAACCTATATGCGTCTTGCCATTCATCCCAGTCTAGTTCTTCCGATGCCATCTCGATCCGTTCCACGATTTGCGACAAACTATCCAATGCCCGCTTGGAAGAGAAATTTCGCCGTAATCTAGCGAGCCAATATTCCCCATATCCACACATTCCCTCATAACGGCTGAAATTAGGACAAGGATCATACCATACGGCTCGGTACATTCGTTCGTCAAAATCATCGAACGCCTCCTCTTCCAAATCCAGGAACCTTTTTTCGAGCAGGTAAGAAAATCCAACCCCTATGCCTGCTATCCCTTTCTCGTAATCCGCCCGATAATTGGCATGTAGCTGTTCCAACAATCCCCTGATCAGATCCATGGCGTATTCCGAATACAAATCGTCTTGTACATATCGGGCATAATGGAAAAAGAAAATGGAAATCCCCATCTTTCCGTGTAATAAGCTCGGGCATTTTGTTAATGTGCCGTTCAATAAGAGTTGATTGGAAATCAGACTCAATTCCTCTTCCTTTTCCATGGCATTATGTGGATTTTCGATTTTACTTCTTATATTTGGCTATCATGATAATCGGATTATCTTCTTCATCAAGTGTTGAGGCAATTTCTTTTAGTGGGCCATCTTTCAGCTTTCCATCTTCATAAGCCTCTACTAAGTCTGCGGCTTCCAGTTTTTTCATGAATGCAACATCCTTGCTGTTCTGGAAGTATAGACGGTCATGAAAATTGTAAACCATAGTCATTGGCTCCATTTTTAGAAAATCATTATTATACATCTCGCATTCGTAAATAGTTTCTTTTTGTCTGTCATATACCAATTCTACAACAGGGAAACCGACTTCCTTTTGGGCATTAAAAATATTTTCTACCGTTTGCATGAAACAATAGCGATCCGTTTGGACACCCGGATAAAGAAAAATCTTGGTTTCCATGTCTTGAATTGATGGGGTTCTTACGATTCGGGGTATCAGTTGTTGATTTGAGGTATAATGGTAGATCGTATCAGATGATGCTTCCATCAATAAAAAGCCCTTATCTTGATAAGGTATTTGTGGGCTGTTATAAATACAATATATAATCTCTCCTTCCGCTGCTTCTGCGGTTACCAGTGGATAAATATTTTTTTTGTAAGGTATCGAGATTTCCTTGATACTTCCGTCTTTTTTAGAAACAAGCATGAAATAGTTCCGTGTTGCCACAACTTCATCTTTCAAGCTAAGATAACCGTCATGACAAAGTAGATAGTCTTGATTGAAATTCTCCAGCTTATCATAATAGAAATTTTCTTTTTGATTTAGTGATCGCTTGAAATTCCCATCTTGATCATAAACCATAATTTTTCTTGAAACATAATTGTTGACAAATAATTCTTTTTCTTTTAGATCAAATATACACCCCAAATTGATCGTGTACTCCTCAGCTCCTTGTCCGAGCCGGCTGATCTTTTTAATACCTTTCCCGTCTTTCCCAAAAAGAAATATATTTCCGGTATTGTTACGGATGGCATCTGATATGAGAAGACAATCTCCTTCTATATCATTGGGAGTGCCAGATGTGATATATTCATCTGATGTTTCCAGTGATACATACTCAATGTCAAAAAGATCTTGCAGTATCAGTATTTTCTTAGGGTAACTTATCGTAACGTCTACTGTGATAAGATCTTGCTCTTGAACATTTTTATTATTACATGCTAATAAAAGTAGAAAAATAAGCGTATAGCTCCATTCTGTTTTTCTCATATTCGAATATATAAAAGATTATTTATTATTAACTGTACAAAGATTCAATTGCCCAATCATAAGATCTAAGTCAGAAGGTGAAGGACAAATATATTGATACAAACAATCGCAGCATGGTTTTTGGTTACGTATACGCAACCAAGACTCCCCTATTTCTATTTCTTTTTTTACGATTTGATAAATTGAATCTGTTTTGATATTTCCCAATTTTTTGTGCAATATATTCGCATAAATATCTCCATTTGAAAGTATGAAAAGCTTTCCGAAATTATCTTTATTTATGATATGTTTCCGAAAAATATCTTTCATGCTTATCTTTGTTGATAGAATATCTTCTTCTGTTAAGAAAGTGTTTTTTGCTAAAAAAGAGATATTATCTTTGGTATATAATGGTCTTAACTGATATTTATCAATATCATATTTCTCAATTAAGGTTACTGCTTCATTACAATCCTCTAAAGAAGTAACTTGAAATATATACTGAAAAGGGATTTTTTGCTGGTCAAGAAATATACAAGTGTTATTCATAAGAGAATGATCTACTGGCAAAGAGACATATACTTGATATGAAAAATTTTTCTTGAGTGATGATTCTAACAATGGAATATGAGTGTAAGAACATTGTATATAATTTGAGTAAGACATTTGCCCCAAATAGTCTATTAATAAAGACCCATGTGGTATATCCTTCCAGTCACCTATAATATTATAAGTTAAATTAAGAGAAAAAGAACGCAGGTATTCTATTAATGTTTTTATATTAACTGTGTTGTCTAAATAAATAGTTATTTCACAGAGTGTTTGCAACAAGTTCTCAAGTGAAGAAAACTGATGTTTATTTTTGTGTAAGTCTTTATAATTTAAATATGGTAATATTTGCACTGGTTTTCCTTCGGACAAAGATACTTCTATGATATCTCCCATAAATTTAGACTGTAGTTCATTTATGAATGTTTTAATCTCTATATCATCATATATATGTTGTGGCAATAATACTACACCACAATTTTTTTCGCATAGAATTTCTTTTAAAATTTGGATAATTTTTAAATTGCAAGTTTTTATATATTTGCCATCTAATGTATTATAGAGTAAAGCTTGTTTGTTTACTATATTTATATATACATAAGGTTCTATTGTAAACCAATAATTTATTTTCATAACTTTATTAAATTATTAGAGATTTAATAATATTGAAATAATCAAAAGGATATTTCTCCAAAAAAGAAAAAATGTTATCTATATGTTTTTCAAGATCTTCTTTTTTCTGGAATTCTGGGCATTCAAATTCGTGCGTACCCAATTTATCTAAATTATCCAATGTAAAAATGCAAATGGAACAATGTCTACCTGCATAACAATTAGCACATATGCGCTTGAAGTAATTGTAGTAATATTGATATTTTTTAGAAATCAGATCAATATCAATAATTACTTTGTCATTTACTTTTCCTAAAGAATGTTTGTAGCTTACTTTTTCGCAAGGGAGTAAGTCGTTATAGGTATTCATATATATTTTACGTTGAAAAGGAGAACATGTTCCTGTTGGAATTATGGATACATTTTCATATAATAAATTAAGTGCATTGTTTAGATAAAAATTAATAGAATAATTTGCTAAAAACTTTTTTGTTTTTTTGAAATTCAATAGCTCTTGATGCATGATTGGAACCAATTTAGAATCACTTTGTGTAAATTCAATATCGCTTTGTGTTCTAGAATGAAACATCTTGTCTAAATTTTCTTTGTTTTTAGAATTTACATGATCTGTATTCAATTGTGCGATCATTGGGATCTTGTGGTAACGATTGTAAATAAATTCATAGATTTCTTTTACAGAGTTCAAATTATGGAGAACAGAGTTGAATCTTATATTCTTGTCAAAGAAAACGGGATGTTTCTTATATAAATAGTCGATATTTTCAATAGCTTTAGAAAACGAATTCTTATTGCTATGAGTAAATATTCTATGGCCTTGCGCTTTACAATCTCCATCCAAACTGATTAATAGTTGAAAATCATTATTAATTATGAATTCTAAGTTTTTTTGAATTAGTGTTGCATTTGTTGTTAGATTGAAATGTAAATTTAAACATTTATCTATATTCATTTTTTTTGATTCATTTACTATTGTTTCTATAAAATCCGTATTCATTAGAGGCTCTCCTCCAAAAAATCCAATAGTAAGTTCGCTTCCTGTTTTTTTTATGCTAAAGATATACCTCAGAAAAGTTATGGCATATTCTTTATTTATATTTCTTCGTTCTTTTTTGCTAAAAGTGTAAAGATCTCCTAGCGAGCAATAAGTGCAATTTAAATTGCAGTGGTCTGTCGTTTCAAATACTATTTGTTCGATATTTTTGATATTATCTTCGATTGACACGTCTTCAATATCTTCAAAATCTATTTTGTTTGTATCTGAGAATAAACCATGACTCTTTAGATATTGATATTTCTTAAAATAATATGGATCAAACGACTCTTCCAAACCTCTATTTTTGATAACTTTCTCTAATTTAGGATGAATCAATATAGATAATGAAAGGTTTATATCATAAAGATATATGTTCTTTTTATTAGAATAAGATATTATGGTGCTTTCCATATTGAATAATTTTAGTATAATAAAAAAGAGGACTGTCATATAAATTCAAATTTAAACTTAATAGGCAGCCTCTTTTTCTTCTAAGACCTAATTTCCTCCATAACTTGCTGATAGATTAGGATCATGGTTTTGGCAACCACACCCACCCTTTAGCACCTTCATCTCACGTTTCTCAAGGTGGTTCTCACTAAGCTTATTCAGCTTTAAGCTTTTCAGCACTTGTTGCTTCTTTTCGCTCATGGCCTTTTCGTTTTAAAATTAGACAATATCCATCACCTGATGGATTGTATGTTTCAAATATATACTTTTCTATGCGTATATTTTATAGCCAATCTGACTGTTTTTTTGTGTATTGGCTTATTTCTTCAAAAATCCTTTCTGAATCCAGCTACGAATTGTACTTTCAGATCTTCCTGTAGCGAGTGCGATTGATCGGACACTTTGTTTTTTGTCCAATAAGGCTTGTATATCATTCAATTCTTTATTGAAAGTGGGATTTGCTGTTGAGCAATAGGTTCCTTTCGCATATTTCTCTTGTGGAGATTGTAAGATATGGAGATAAGAGATCCAGTCGGTTGCTTCTCGCAAGTCTTGGAGTTGTAGTTTTTTCTTGATGGAGTTGATATGTCCTCTTGCTGTATGATAACTTATGTAGAGCTTGTCTGCGATGGTAGTTATATCCTGTTCTCCTTTGGCGATCGTTAAGATTTCCATTTCTCGTTTACTCAATTGGGGAATGGGCAATATTTGCCAATCGCATTTCATTGGATCATAAGTTTGGTATATGAGGTGGTCGTAACCGTTTAGGTAACATCCTATTTTTTTGCAGTTTGTATATGAGATGATGTCTATTAGATAAATCGGGTTCGAATCTTCGCAGATGGGGATGAGTCGGTGGTAAGTATGTAGCTCCACCGGCTCTTTTAGGAAAGGATATTTTCGTGACAACCGGAACAGGCAGAAAAACTCTCCCCGCTCATTTGTGTCTTCTCGCAGGCGATGTAATTTTTGTGGCAAATTCTCCAAGAAACTTTTCCACAACAGCCAATCTTCGGGATGAATCACCCTAGAAAAGAAATCATATCCTAATTCCATCGCCTCTTTCACGGAATGGCCGCACAGAAAAAGATTGTCGGGCTTGATGTGGATGAATTGCTTTTGAACGATATCCAATACATAGAAGCTATCGGGGATAAGGGAAGAGATTCCTTTACAATATTGAATAAATGTAGACTTTTGTTCTTTGGCGCTATCTGTTATTCTTTCTGCATATTCGGAAAAAATATCTTCAATGGTATTCATAATCAGATTATTTTTAGGTTAATTTTTTAGTTTACTCATGCAGACTGCATTGCTGTGATTCGCTATATTAAAGAGTCTGTTCCAACGATATTGGAATGGAGCGTGAGAAGGTAGATTTGATAAGTAATTCAGTTGATTAAAAATTTCGTTAAGGCAATGCTCTTGCCAAACTCGTCTCCAACCAGCCCATCCGGATACGTGGGTTAGGTTAGAATAATAGTAAGTTCCGTCTCCCCTGTTTTTACCGAATTGATAATTACTTCCGGATATATGTCCGATGCGTTCGTCATTTCTGAATTTTTTTAGTAATGTCGTACAAAAACCAAAGAATGAAAGAGAGGGTACACAGTCATCTTCTAGTATGATTCCTTCGGGCTCTTGCTCGAAGAACCAAGAAATCGAATGAAAACAGTGTTTGTCGTATCCTTGATTTTTTCCCTGATATAGTTTAAATACTTGGCATTCCCAATCAATGTGGGAAACAATGGACGTTGTTTCCTTACATATTTTACACTGTGTGTCATTAGTTGATCCATCTACTGCTATATATAGTCTTCTCGGTTTCACCTCTTTGATACGATCAAATACTTGCTTTATATTTGATCGATTAAAGGCTATAAGGAGAATCGCTATTTTGGGGTCGTAGATTATCATAATATGTATTAGTTCTTGATTAATGACAAACTTAGTATTTTTGTTAGGTTACGCTTAGAATTCCTAATAACATAATTCAATGCAAGCATCCAGGAAAAACGTATCATTGGGGGCACTGTACAGTGATTATCACGTTTAACGATCTTTTTTGGTTAATAGTGATAGATCAACTATATGATACTGTTTAATCCTGAAGCTTGCATATGATAAAGAATAATACCTAATTATTTTGTATGATGAAATCTCCCGTAAGCTGCCCTAGGCGATGTTCTAACACTAGATAAAAGCATCCTGTGCCAGCCTGATCTAAAGAGATGGATACACATTCACCTGCTTCGCCGGAGACTACTTCGTTATATAGGATAGCTCCTTGCTCATTTACAACTTGGACAGTCAAATCATCTAGAGCATCGATAAAATGTATGCTCAATAGATTTCCGTCGATGGATACTGTTGGAGGAGCAGGAGTGACAGAGCGATAATAATCGTCATGCCATTCGCCTTTGGTCGGTACATTATCTCCATAAACAGACAGTGGCGAAAAGAGGCCAAATAGCATCAATAAGGTTAATAATTTTGTTTTCATAATATTTTGTTTTTCTTTTTGCAAAGAAAAGCTTTATTCTCTAATAACAATGAACATGGATGAACAATTGGCATTTTCGTTTTTGTTCATTTTCTAACACTGATTATAGGTCATTGATATATAGATCGAAATCGGAGGCTTTTCCTGTTTTGCCGCTCATCTTCAGATAAAGTCTTTTTCGTAAGACTGATATATTACTATGGTTTAATAACATAGAAAGACGTGAGGGTTTCACATGGATTCTCACTAAATAGCATAACCGTTCCATCTGTATCGGTATTTTAGGGTAAGCTTCTTGAAGTTTTTGTGCAAAAGACGGATAAATAGCGTTTATAAGATGAAACAACTCTTCCCAATCCTCGGTAGATGGTTTCCAATCCTCGTTTTCATGAAAGTTTTTATATACAGATGAATTCTTCAAATTCTGTAATGATTCAATCTGATGCTCTTTTTGGGCATATAATGCTTGGTTCTTTTGTTCGAACTCCTGCCGTAGCTCTTTCTTGAGTTCTTCCTGTTCTCGATCTTTCTCTTGTAAAGATTTGTTTAATGTCTCTATGATTTGTTCATTATGCTCTATCTGTTTTTCATATGCTAGGACTGTTTTATCATAAGAGAAAATCTTTTCCCGGTTTTCTTTTTGGATTTTCAATAGGTCTTTTTGTCTTTTCTTGTACTTAAACAAAAGATAAGTGGTTGGTAGAATTATGCAGAGAGCAATAAGACTGATTACGGCCATCCGTAGGTTCGCATAGGCCGTTCTTACTCGTTCCTCCGCTAAGGATTTTTGTTTATCCTGTTCATCGTAAAGGACTTGTCTGCCTCTAATCGTATTCGTGACTTCTATCTGGTCGAGTGTATCACGCATCATTTCATATCGTTGATTCAACTCCGCATAAAGGATCCATTGTTTTGTCGATAGGGCTATTTTGGATAGATGATAAACAGCCCCTGCTCTCGTGTCCAATCGCACCGCTTTTTCCGTGCATTGTTCCAAATAGATTTTTGCTGAATCTAATTGGCCGCAATGATAATAATATTTGCCTAGTGTCAAATAGAACGGATAAATGTTATTTCCCAATGCCTGCTTGTTTGCCATGACCTCACGAAGTAGACACTCCGCTTCCGGGTAGGTCTTTGTTTCTATATACAGACTCGATAATTCTGAATAAACAGAGAGTACCTTCCTGCTCTCCATCAAATCGAGAGTTTTAGAATAACAGGCGATAGCGCTATCTTTTTGATGGAGTATCTTATAAATACGTCCTAGATCTCGAAGCGCATAGACTTGACCGATAGAATCTGCTATTGCCTTGAAATGCATGACCGCTTTTTGCTGATAAGGTAAGGCTCGCTCATATACGTCTTGTTGGGTATAAAGCATCCCGATACCGTTATTAATCCTCCCCAGTAATGCGTGGTCTTCAATCTGCTCCTCATTCTGTAAGGCATTTAAGAGACACTCTTGCGCTTTCAATGGATGATTTAGGTTTTGATTGATCCGTCCCTTATAGAACCAAGCTTTCGCTTTTCGTTCCAGATCGTCTGTTTCCTCATAATAATCCGTCGCAATCGTGATCAGCGAGTCGGTTTCATACTTAACAAAAGTCTTGTCTTGTGCTTCTGTTAACAGCAAATAATAATGTGCCTTATCTTTTCGGGATAGGTTTTCTTTGTTCTCTATTTGTTCAAGGAGCATTAAGGCGCTATCCGGATGTTGGGGCATAAGGTTCTCTATTTTTCGGAAGTCTATGGTTTGATGGCCCATTCCATCGCAAGAGATCCATATAATAGGTATTAGAATTAACAGGAAAACAATGTTTTTCTTCATCTGCGTGTTATTTGTTGGGGGTAAAAATAATACAAAAAGACGAGAATATCTTGGCTGGAAATCCCGACTTTTTGGATCTATTTTTTATTTCCATTACAAATATCTTGAATAACAGATGGTTACGCTAGAAGCAAGTCATCCGCTTATGGCTTGACAAGTGAATAACTAACGGCTTGTCAAGTGAATAACTAACGAGTAGGGGTAGCCGTCAGTTAACGGCTTGGGAAGTGATCAGTTATTCACTTGAGAAGCCTTTTCCCAGAGAAGATATACTTACTTTGCCGATGAAGTATATCTTCTCCGGGCATAGGATATATACTTCATCCGCAAAGTAAGTATATATGGATAAAACAGGCTTTTTTATCCAACCAGCCATCGTTCTATATTCCGGGTCTCAGAGGAGAAGTTCACGCCGATCTTGAAGACCTCCCGATTGTCTCCGGAGAAGGGTAGGGCGTAGCCTTTCTCCTCGATCTGCCGCAGGGCTTCCTCGGCGGTTCCGTTGAGCTTGAACTCCATGATATAGATGTATTGGTTGGTTTGCAATACGAGGTCTATACGCCCGTTCGAGGTATGGTATTCCACTTGCGTGTACAGGCCGACCAGCTTGAAGACGATGAAGAGGACGTTCTGGTAATGCAGCTCCGTGTCTCGCTCCGGCTTTTGCCCGGCGATCACCTCGTAGGGTGTGTCGGCAAAGAAGCTTTGCAGGCGGCGGAAGAATGCGTCGTAATTGCCGCTTTCCACTTCTTGAACAAAACGTCCTATCTCGAAGGGTGTCTTTGCGGCGCTTATGCTCGTGTAGAAAGGCAGGAGGTATTTAACAAAACCTTCCTCTACCTCCAAGTTTGGAAAACCTAGTTTATAAATCCCAAAACGGGGATCATAGCCCTTGATGGTTAGGTATCCGCTTTGGTAGATGACGGGTATAGGATTATTAGAGGCGGAATCGATGCTGTTCAGCACATCGGCGTCGGTTTCCGTGTTGGCCATCTCGTAGAGGTCGTAATGGGTGTGCTTGAGCAACTCCACCAGATAAGAGGGGGTACCGGTCTCAAACCAGTAGTCTCCGAATTCCATCTTGGCGAAGGTGTTCAAGAGACTGAAAGGATTGTACATTCCTGCTGAGTTAGCGGTGAAATGGTATCCGTCGTATCGCTGCTTCAGCTTTAGACAGGTAGCCTCATAGGTCATGGCTTGCGCATCAGCCAATACCCTCAATTCGTTTTCCAAATAAGTATGTATCTCTTTCTCGGTGATGCCGCATATTTCTATGTACCGGTTATCCATTGATATATCCATTAGGTTGTTGAGGTCGCTGAACACGCTCACCTTGCCGAACTTGGTCACGCCGGTCAGGAACGCTAGGCGGATATATCCGTCCATGCTCTTCAGAACGCCGTAAAACGCTTTCAGTATAGAGCGGTAGGCCTCCTGTAACTCCGGATTCCCGATCGCCTGTAGCAAAGGCTTGTCATACTCGTCTACCAGTATGACCACTCTCCGTCCTGTTCTCTCATAGGCACGGCGTATCACGCCGGTGAAACGATCGGATGGTGTTATCTCTCTCTCGTCTTTCCCCCACAGGTCTTCCCAAAGGTTCAGATAACGTCGTAATATACTCTCTAATGCCCCAGGGTCAGAATATCTCTCCGCATTTAAATCCAAATGTAAGATGGGGTATCTTATCCAGTCTTTTTCCAATTTCTCCATGGCCAGTCCCTCGAACAGCTCCTTCTTTCCTTGGAAATAGGCCTCCAGCGTGGACAGCAGCAAGCTTTTCCCGAAGCGCCGGGGGCGGCTGAGGAAGTAATACTGTCCGGTAGTAACCAATTGATAGACCAAGGCTGTCTTGTCAATATAGAGATAGCCGTCCTTGCGAATTTTCTCGAAGTTCTGTATGCCGATTGGATAAATTGTCTGGCTCATGGCTTTGTGTATTTATGTGACTTATATACAAAGGTAATTCTTTCTCCCAAAAGGGCAAGTAACGGCGCTTTTTTCTGTACGGTACGATCCGTGGATGGCGCGTGCCGTGAGCGTTTTGCCTTTCCACAGCTATCGCGTGGGCTCAACCAGCCACTTTTCTATATTGCGGGTCTCGGAAGAGAAGTTCACGCCGATCTTGAAGACCTCCCGATTGTCTCCGGCGAAGGGTAGGGCGTAGCCTTTCTCCTCGATTTGCCGCAGGGCCTCCTCGGCGGTTCCGTTCAGCTTGAACTCCATGATATATACATAGCGATCGGTTTGCAATACGAGGTCGATACGCCCGTTCGAGGTATGGTACTCCACTTGCGTGTACAGGCCGACCAGCTTGAAAACGATGAAGAGGACGTTCCGGTAATGCAGCTCCGTGTCTCGTTCCGGCTTTTGCCCGGCGATCACCTCGTAGGGTGTGTCGGCGAAGAAGCTTTGGAGGCGGTGGAAGAAAGCGTCGTAATTGCCAGACCGTATCTCCCGAACGAACTGTCCGATCTCGAAGGGGGTCTTAGAGGCTCTGACGCTGGTATAAAAGGGTAACAAGTATTTGACGAAACCCTCTTCCACCTCCCGATTCGGAAAACCTAGGCGGTAGATCCCGAACTCGGGTTCATAGCCCTTGATGGTCAGGTATCCGCTTTGGTAGATGACGGGTATGGGATTGTTCGAGGCGGAGTCGATGCTGTTCAGCACATCGGCGTCGGTCTCCGTGTTGGCCATCTCGTAGAGGTCGTAATGGGTGTGCTTGAGCAGCTCCACGAGGTAGGAGGGTGTTCCGGTCTCGAACCAGTAGTCTCCGAATTCCATCTTAGCGAAGGTATTCAATAGGCTGAATGGATTGTATATACCCTCGGACTTGGCGGTGAAATGGTATCCGTCATAGCGTTGCTTGAGTTTTAGGCAGGTTTCCTCGTAGGTCGTCATTTGGGTATCAGCCAGTTCCTTCACTTCGTCTTCCAGATAGGCATGTATCTCTTTCTCTGTGATGCCGCATATCTCGACGTACCGATTATCCATCGACAGGTCCATGAGGTTGTTGAGGTCGCTGAACACGCTTATCTTGCCGAACTTGGTCACACCTGTGAGCAGGGCGAAGCGGATGGCCCTATCCATGGTCTTCAATACGCCGTAGAAGGGTTTGAGCATGTTCCGGAGCCGGTTTTGCATCTCCTCGTCGTGCAAGTTCTGTAGCAAGGGCTTGTCGTACTCGTCTATCAGGATCACGGCCCTTTGTCCGGTTTTGCGGTAGGCCCGGTCGATGATTCCGGCGAAACGGAGGGGCAGGGTCACTTCCGAGGGACGTGTCCCATATTCGTCTTCGTACCGGGACAGGATGTCGTTTAATATCTTGTATAAGCTATCCGGAGAGTCGTATTGGGAGATATTCAGGTCAAAATGGAGGATCGGGTATTCTTTCCAGTCCTTTTCCAGTTTCTCCATGGCCAGTCCCTCGAACAGCTCCTTTTTCCCTTGGAAATAGGCCTCCAGCGTGGACAGCAACAGGCTTTTCCCGAAGCGTCGGGGGCGGCTGAGGAAGTAATACTGTCCGGTAGTAACCAATTGATAGACCAAGGCTGTCTTGTCAATATAGAGATAGCCGTCCTTGCGAATTTTCTCGAAGTTCTGTATGCCGATGGGATAAATTGTCTGGTTCATATCGTCCTATATTTTATGCGACTTATAAGCAAAGTTACATAAAATATAGGAGAGGAACCGTATCTTTAGAAGTAAATTTTCAACAATAATATCTTACTATGAAGTTGATTTACAATTCGCTGATAATAAGATAGATAAATGTGCTTGTCGGATTTCCGTAAAAACACGTACATGTTTTCACGGATTCACGTACGTGTTTTTGGGAATTCACGTACGTGTTTTCCGAAAAACATGTACGAATAAAAAACAAGTCTGGAAAAATAGACAATAAGTAAGAAGTTTTTTACTCCTTATACTTAGCCACCATAATCACGGGGTTGGATTCCTCATTCAATCCCGCTGCGATCTCATTCAATCGGCCTTTCAGCTTACCTTTCTCGTAGGCTTCCACCAACTCATTGGCTTCTAGTTTCTTTATGAAAGCGATCCCATCGTTATTGATGATCTTTAGTATTCCGTGTTCGTACCACATATTAACGGGTGTCTGATCTACGAAATCGTTATTATATACGACACACTCAAAGATAGCGTCCTCTTGTTTATCATATACCAAGTCGGTTCTGGGGAATCCGGTTTCTTTCTCAAAATCCCATTGTTTCTTTGTTGTTTGCATGAAATAATACCGGTCGGTAAGAATACTTGGATAAAGAAATACTTCCGGGGCCATAGAGCGGATAGGTGGAGTCCTTACGATAAAGGGTTTGATAGAGTGATCTTGCGAATAACTATAAATCGTATCTGTAGATGGCTCTACTAAAACCCAACTTCCATTTTGGGAAATTAATTCGGTATTACGAGGTCCCGCGGCCCAACCTCCTTTCGATAAAAACGGTGATATCTTATGCTCATAAGGGAGTTCGATTTCCTTGACAATGCTCCCGTCTTGTTTGGACAGGAGCCAAAATGCGCTTTTTCTCAGATTTATATAATTGCCAATCTCATCGTAGCAGATTAAGTTGTCTTGATCGAAATTGTATGTCTTCCCGCTATTGAAATTAAAATCTTTATCGTACTTTAAAGTTCGCTTAAAGTTTCCGGACAGGTCGTATACGATAAACTGGCTCGAGTAGTAGTTGTTGATAAACAGCTCACCTTTCTCCTCATCGAGGGCAATAGACCCGATATTCGTGTATTCTTGGCTACCTTGGCCGCTGCGGTTGATTTTTCTCTGGCCTTTTCCGGTCCGGTCGAAGATAAATATATCTCCGTCTTGTCCGTTCTTGTTTCTAAGGATTATGAGATTTTTGCCGATGGCTTGCATGCTGGCTGAGGTTATGAACTCCTCATTCGTTTCTAATGGGATGTATTCCACATCCAAAAAGTCTTGAAGAATCAGTTCCTTCTTCGGATAATTTGCCGTGATATCCACGGTTAAAAAGTCGTTAGCCGGTTGCTTACCACTTTCGCATCCCGTTATCAGGAACAGGATCATCGCAGAGATTGTGAGTATAAGTTTCATGGTAGTATGTTTTTAAAGGTGTTCTTTTGGCAAACATATGCTTTTCTCACTGTCAGAAAAATATTTTATACATCTATTTTCGTGAATGTGTTGTTTAACATTATCTTTGCAAGTCAATGAACGTGAATATGGAAGATGATTTTGATATAAGGGATGCCCGGATGCCGGAAAACGAGCGAGAGTACGAGAACGTGCTTCGGCCGCTTTCGCTCCGTGACTTCAGCGGGCAGGCGAAGGTGGTGGAGAACCTGAAGGTGTTCGTCATGGCTGCCCGCATGCGTAAGGAGGCGCTGGATCATGTGCTTTTGCATGGACCTCCCGGGTTGGGAAAGACGACGTTGTCGAATATTATAGCGAACGAGTTGGGGGTTGGTTTCAAGGTCACGTCGGGGCCGGTGCTGGATAAGCCGGGAGATCTGGCCGGGGTATTGACCTCGCTGGAGAAGAACGACGTGCTTTTTATCGATGAGATTCACCGGCTGAGCCCGATCGTGGAGGAATACCTGTATTCCGCTATGGAGGATTACCGGATCGATATCGTGATCGATAAAGGACCGAGCGCCCGCTCGATACAGATCGATTTGGCTCCGTTTACATTGATTGGCGCTACGACCCGTAGCGGCTTGCTGACTAGTCCGCTGCGTGCCCGTTTCGGTATCAATATGCACTTGGAGTATTATGATATGGAGACGCTGACGAAGATCGTGCTCCGTAGTGCTAATATTTTGAATGTAAAATGTGAGTTGAACGCCGCTAGGGAGATCGCTTCCCGTAGCCGGGGTACGCCTCGTATCGCCAACGCTTTATTGCGCCGTGTGCGTGATTTCGCTCAAGTGAAGGGGAACGGAGATATCGATAAGGCGATCGCTTGCTTCTCTTTGGAGGCGTTGAATATAGATCGGTATGGCTTGGATCAGATCGATAATAAGTTGCTGACGACGATCATTGATAAATTCCAGGGAGGCCCGGTCGGATTAACGACGATCGCCACGGCTTTGGGCGAGGACCCCGGAACGCTAGAAGAAGTGTACGAGCCTTTCTTGATCAAAGAGGGCTTTATCAAACGCACGCCCCGTGGCCGTGAGGTCACCGATTTAGCTTATACCCATCTGGGACGTAGCCGGGTGGGGGAACAAGGTTTTTTATTTGATTAGACAGATAGATATGGCAGGAGGAATGAAGCGGCTCGCTAAAGAGACAGCCGTTTATGGATTGAGTAGTATAGTGGGGCGTTTCCTGAATTGGATGTTGGTGCCGATGTACACACGTGTGTTGGCCGGAACAGGGGATTATGGGATCGTGACGAATTTATATGGTTGGACAGCCCTGTTGCTGGTCTTGCTTACTTATGGCATGGAGACGGGGTTCTTCCGTTTCATCAATAAGAAAGAGGAGCAAGAGCCGATGCGGGTGTATGCTTCCGTGCTGTATTGCTTGCTGGGAAGTTCGGCGCTGTTTAGCGTAGCGGTTTTCGCCTTATTGCCATCTATTAGCGCCGGCTTGGGATATGGCGACCATCCGGAGTATATCGGGATGATGGCGGGTATCGTGGCGGTAGACGCTTTTTGTTGCATTCCGTTCGCTTATCTTCGGTATAAGGGGAAAGCATGGCGTTTCGCCGGGATTAAGTTGCTGAGTATTTTCTTGAATATTATCTTGAATATATTCTTCTTGATCACTTGTCCGTGGTTGCATACGCACTATCCGGAGGCGATAAGCTGGTTCTATCGTCCGGATTATGGGGTAGGCTATGTATTCGTGGCGAACGTGTTTACGACACTGATAACCTTATTGCTTTTGATCCCGGATATCTTGCCGGGCATACGGGCGAGAGTAGACGGAACGGTATTGAAACAAATCTTGCGTTATTCCTTCCCGATCCTCATTCTAGGTATTGCCGGTATCTTTAACCAGACGGCAGATAAGATCCTGTTTCCATTCTTGTTTGATGATAAGGAGTATGCGAATGAGCAATTGGGTATATACGGCGCATGCTTCAAGATCGCCGTGGTGATGGTGATGTTCACGCAGGCTTTCCGGTATGCCTATGAGCCGTTTATTTTCGCTAAAAACAAGAGCGATGATAATAAGAAAGCCTACTCGGAAGCGATGAAATATTTCATCATATTCGCCTTGTTTATCTTCCTCGGGGTAATGTTCTATATCGATATCTTGAAGTACTTTGTCGGGCCGGCCTATTATCCCGGATTACGGGTGGTGCCGATCGTGATGTTGGGCGAGTTGTTCTTCGGTATTTATTTCAACCTCTCCTTATGGTATAAGCTGATCGACCAGACACGATGGGGCGCCTATTTCTCCACGATCGGATGTGTGGCCACGGTCTCTATCATCTTGCTGTTCGGTCCCTCGTACGGTTATATGGCTTGTGCGTGGGCATCGTTCTTTTGTAATTTATTGATGATGCTTTTATCCTATTTTGTAGGACAAAAGAAATTCCCGATCGAGTACGACTTGAAATCCGCGTTTCTTTATTTCGGAGTGGCGACGGTGTTATACGTGGCAGGCATGGCACTGCCGATACAGTCTGAATGGCTCCGGTTGGGATACCGTACGATCTTATTAGGCGTATTCATCGCGTTTATGGTTAAAAGGGATTTACCTTTACGAGAACTCCCGTACGTAGGACGTTTCTTTCGTTAATCGGTAGGTTCGGACGGTTTGGACGGCGTGGCGATTGGCATCGTGATAACGAAGCGTGAGCCTTTCGTATAAGACGGATCTGTCTTTATCTTACCGTTTAGCCGGTTAACGATCAAGCGACATAGGTAAAGCCCTAGGCCAGAGCCGGGAATGAAATCATTGGTCTTCGTGAAACGCTCGAATATCCATTCCTGTTTGTCTTGGGGGATGCCGCAACCCGTATCTGTTACCGACAGGGTCACTAAATTGGCTCCGCTATCCAGATGGTATGAAAGCGTAATGCTTCCTTTCTCCGTGAATTTATTTGCGTTTGCCAGCAGATGTGAGATGATCAAGCTGAAATAAGCGCGGTTGGTCAAGATCATATCATTCTCCTTATCGCCTTCCACCACATAGTTGATCTCCGGCTTCTCTTGATATTTCTTTACCTGTTGCATCTCATGTAAACAAAGCTCATGGATTCGTGTGGGAACAAGAGGAAGGGAATCATTGCCGCTATCGAGCTGGGCGATCTCAAGGAGATTGTTCAGCATGGAAGTCAAGTGGTAACAGTTTTCATAGATAATACGGCTGAAAGCCTGTTTCTCGTCCATGGAGATATCGTCGTTGGTGATGAGTTCCGAGAAACCGTTGATCGCGTTTAAGGGAGTCCGTATCTCATGCGACATATTCCGGATGAAGGCGGTCTTCATCTCCTCGCTCTCTTGTGCCTTCTGGTTCGCTATCAGGACCTGCTCGTTGGATTTCTGTAATGCTTGATAAAGAGATCTCATCTTGCCTAACCGGAAAAAGATATAGAACACGGCGCATAAGGCTAGAAGCAATAGGGATATATATAGGTAATTCTCCTTCTTGCTTTTCTGCAATTCCAATTCCAATGATTTCTTTTCGATCACCAACTTGTTCGCCCCTTTCTCGATCTCGAGATTCTCCATTTTCTTCCGGAGTTCTTGCATACGCAAGGTATCTAGCAATACCGCATACTCTTTGGATGTCTCATAGGCCTCCTTGTACATCCGGAGGCTGTCGTAGGCGGCGGCTTTTGCGGATACATAGGCGATTACATGCTCCTTGTAAAGCGGTATTTGTTTGGAGAAATTGATCAAGGAGTCGCTGAACTCAATGAATTTCATGTAGTCCTTGATGTTTAGGTAATAATTGGCGGAAGTATAGTATAGCTCGTATTCCGGGGTGGTGCTAGCCGCCTCCGGATAAGCCTTCAATAACTTTTGGAACTCATGGAAATAGGAAGTGGCCAAATCCTTCCCGATAGCCTCGGCGCTGATGGCGAGGTTGGAGTAGGCGCTTAGCAAGTGGCGCTTGTTAGTCGCGTAAGGACGTTTGCTCATCTCCGGGATATTGGAGTATCCTAAGATCGTATTGAGATAGCGGGTTGCGTATTTCCCTCTCTCCCAAGGGTCGGCAGCGTAGGCGCATAGCATGAAATAGGTGTTAGGCAAGAAATTGTATGCGTATCGTAGGGGCAGTTTTTCAGCCTCGGTCAAGACGTTGTCGAAATATTCTTTCCCTTGCTTGAAGTCCTCCTTAAGCATGTTCTCCTCCATGACGCTGTTGCTGACAGCCATACCAAGTACATAATTGCAGGCTATTTTCTCATAGGGAGACAATTTGTCGGGTTCCTCCAGCTTGAATAGGCAATTCATGAGGACTTTCCTTCTTGGTTCACCGGATGTGTAGAATATGACGCGCGTATCTTGGATCATTTTCATGAACGATACGAGGCTGGTTCTGGCTTCTCCTTTTAGCTCCTGCTCGGCTTTGGCGATATAGACATTTGCGCTATCGGTTTGGTCCGTGTTGATATAATGCCGGAGAATCTCGGTCAATGCCGCTTCCTTATAGTAATTGTCATTCGCTTTTAAGGCTTCCTGATAGAGTTGTTTAGCGTTTACTAATATGTCATCGTTTCGTGAGATATCCATCAAGTTGGCGAGGATTTCCAGCCTTGTGCGCTCGGAGGTCGTTTTTTGCAAGGCGCTTTTAAGCGAGTCTGGTGTAGTCGTTTGAGATGAAACGACAAAGGACATAAATAATAAGCATAAATGTATTAGATATCGTTTCATACAAATAGAATCTCTTGTTGTGTTTATTGTATTACAAATGCAAATATACGTAATCTCACCATAAAAAAGCTATTAAATAGTTAGAAAAACAAACAATTGAAATATCTTTGCATAAATATGGGACAAGATTAATACCGCATGGAAAAAGGATTGCTACATAAACAGATTATGGATTTTTTTGTCCGTAATTTCGACGTCAGGCAGGACAAAGAGGATGAACTGGACACGATAGAATCTATTAAGAAGGGAGTCGAATTTAAGGGGACAAATTTATGGGTACTTATTTTCGCTACATTTGTGGCCTCTCTCGGATTGAATACGAACTCTACGGCCGTGATTATCGGCGCCATGCTGATCTCGCCGTTGATGGGACCGATCATGGGATTCGGCTTGGGATTGGGAATCTCCGATTTCGAGTTGATCAAGCGTTCGTTCCGTAATTTCGCTACCGCTACTATTTTTAGCGTGATTACCTCCACCTTATATTTCTTGATCTCACCGATCAGCGAGGCGCAAAGCGAGTTGCTTGCCCGTACGCAACCTACGGTATACGATGTATTGATCGCTTTCTTCGGCGGTCTGGCCGGAATCGTGGCGAGCTCGACAAAGAGTAAGGGTAACGTGATTCCGGGTGTAGCTATCGCTACGGCTTTGATGCCTCCGCTTTGTACGGCTGGATTCGGGTTGGCGAGTGGCAATTTGTATTACTTTTTCGGTGCTTTTTATCTGTATTTTATCAATACGGTTTTTATCAGTTTGGCTACGTTTGTTGTCGTTCGTTTGTTGAAATATCCGAAGAAAGTTTTCTTGGATAAACAACGGGAAAAGATCGTGACTCGTTACGTGGGTATCATTGTTTTTTTCACGATCGTGCCGAGCCTTTTCTTGAGTTATAACTTGATCCGGAGTAGTTATTTCAATGATCGGGTACGTAACTTCGTATCGGAGGAGTTGACTTTCCCGAATACGCAAATCTTGAATAAGGTCGTTACGGATACGAGCGAGAAAAAGGAGGTGAAAGTAGTCTTGATCGGCCAGACGGTACCGGATGAGATGATCGCTAACGCCCGGGCTAAATTGCCTAAGTATGGATTGAAAGATGTGCATTTAGTCGTGCAACAAGGCTTCGGACAAGAGGCCACGGATATCAATGAGTTGAAAAGCCTCTTGATGCAGGATTTATATAAGAATAGCGAGGAGGTGCTACGTGCGCAGACCATCCAGATAGATTCGTTAAAACGACAGGTTGACAAATATCAGAGTTATAGGCGTTTGACATCCGAGTTGATCCCGGAGATGAAGGTTCTTTTCCCCTATGTAGTCGAGGCTTCTTGCTCGAATACCTATATCGTGAATACGGAGACGGCGAAGCCGGATACGGTTATGCTGGTTTATCTGAAAAGTAAGACGATCATTAAAGATGCGGAACGTAAGAAGATCAAGGAATGGCTGTCGGCTCGTGTGGAAATGAAAAATATTAAATTACTAATCGAATAATTTAGACTAATCAGAGTAGAATGAAGTTGATGAAAAGAGTGTGGGCGGCTTTGTTGCTTTTAGCCGCTTCCGGCCAGTTATATGCCGATGAGGGCATGTGGGTGTTGAAGGAATTAAATAAGCAGAATTTGGCGAGAATGGCCGAGTTGGGTTTTACCCCATCCTATGATCAGTTGTATAGTGAGACGGATCCTTGCGTGGCGAACGCCGTGGTAATCTTCGGTGGGGGATGTACCGGTATTACGGTCTCTAACGAGGGATTGATCTTCACGAATCACCATTGTGGTTTCGGAGCCATCCAGCAGTTGAGTAGTGTGGAGCACGACTATCTGAAAGATGGTTTTGTCTCTCAAAGTAAACAGGAAGAACTTCCGGTTCCAGGCTTGACAGTACGTTACCTGAAAGAGACCGTAGACGTGAGCGATCGTATCAACAGCCAGATCTCCGGTATCGAGGATGAGTTCCAGCGTTTGTCGGCGGCTGATTCTATCGGTCGTGTGATTTGTGATTCCGTGGGAAATAATGAGTTCCTAGCGGCTGATGTTGTTCCTTTCTATAGCAATAATAAATATTTCTTGGTGGTGTACGATGTTTATCGTGACGTGCGTATGGTTTTCGCTCCGCCTAGCTCTATCGGTAAGTTCGGTGGCGATACGGATAACTGGATGTGGCCTCGGCATACCGGTGATTTTTCCGTATTCCGTGTGTACGCCAACGCGGATAATAAACCGGCGGAATACAATGCGGATAATAAGCCTTATACCCCGAGATATGTAGCGGAGGTGTCTATGCAAGGCTATCAAGATAAAGATTATGCCATGACAATCGGTTTTCCGGGAAGCACGGATCGTTATTTGTGCTCTTGGGGCGTGCAACAGCGTATCGAGAATAGTAATAAGCCCCGTATCGAGGTGCGTGGCATCAAGCAGGGCATCTGGAAAGAGGCGATGTTGGCTAGCGACGCCGTACGTATCAAATATGCCTCTAAGTATGCGGGAAGCTCCAATTATTGGAAGAACTCGATCGGTATGAATAAAGGATTGGCGAATCTAAACGTGATCGAACGTAAACGTGCGGAGGAGACGGCCTTCGCTGATTGGGTAGCGAAAGATCAGGCCCGGGGCGCTAAATATGGCGAGGTCTTGAATTTGCTGGAAAAAGGATATACCTCGACCAATAAATATAGAGAGGCTTTGACCTATTTGAATGAGGCGTTTTCTAGTGGAGCGGAGATTATTCGTTTGGCCCGTATGGTGCAATCGGTGGATATTGAAGGAGCTACCCCGGAAGAGATTACTGTCTTTTTAGAGGATCGTATCCAACCGTTCTTCAAGGATTACGAGCCGTCTTTGGATCAGAAGGTACTGGCCGCGATGATGAAGATCGCGAAAGAACGTGTATCTCCGGAGTTCTTGCCGGATATTTATACGAGCGTTGATAAGAAGTATAAAGGAAATTATGAGAAATATGCGGCGGATGTATTTAAGAAGACTTCCTTATTGTCGTACGACAAGATCGCCGAGATGTTGAGAAATCCGAAGCAATATGAGAAATTGAGAAAAGATCCGGCGGCGGAACTGAGCTTGTCCGTATTGGTGTCTATCTTCCAGTTACAGCAGTTGATGGGTGATGCGGAGTATGATATCGCTAAGGGAGAACGTTTGTATTTCGCGGGCTTGAAGGAGATGTATCCGGAGAAAGCCTTGTCTTCCGACGCTAATTTCACGATGCGTTTGAGCTATGGTTCTATCGGAGGGTATCGTCCTTATGATGCCGCATGGTACAATTATTACTCAACGGATAAAGGTATCCTAGAGAAAGAGGACCCGACGAGCGATGAGTTCTGGGTACAACCGGAGATACTGGATCTGGTTCGTAGCCGTGATTTCGGACCTTACGCGAATGAAAAAGGGGAATTGCAGCTGTGCTTCCTCTCGAACAATGATATCACGGGTGGTAATTCCGGTAGCCCGGTATTCGATAAGAACGCCCGTTTGATTGGACTTGCTTTCGACGGTAACTGGGAGGCGATGAGTGGTGATATCGCTTTTGAACCGGATTTGCAACGTTGCATCGGCGTAGATATCCGCTATGTCCTTTTCATGATCGATAAATGGGGTAAATGCCCGAGGTTGATTGAGGAGTTGAAACTGGTTCGATGAGAGAAAAAAGAGATGGGCATCCGTGATTTCCGCGGATGCCCATTCTAAGGAGCTTATAATGCCCATCGTAAGGTGCTTTGAATGCCTATTGTAAGCGCCTTACGATGGGCATTGTACTAAATGCCTAATTTAGACTTGATTGCTTTCGGTATTGCGTCCTTATGCACCATGATGTAAATCGTCTTGGCACGGACAAAGCTATCTGACATGTTGAGGTAACCGCCGAATGTATTACGTTCGGTTCCCCAAGAGTTCTTCGTGATATAATATTTCGTGCCGTTTTGATCCTTGGCGATGCCGGTAAGGTGCATCAAATGGTCATCGGTCGTGACGAACGCCTCGAAGCCTTCTTGACGGACCTGCGGGGTGACGTTTACTTCCGGGAAAGGTTTCTCGAATTTGTAGACTTCCTCCAGACGTTCCTTCTCGTCCATTTTCTCGAAGCGGGCACGGTCGGTAGTCGAGTAATCTTCCACCTTCTTTACCTCCGGGTTGATCGCCACGCCATTCTTGAAAGAGAAGCCTTTCTCGCTCACGTCGCCATCCCAGCATACCGTGTAACCGTTATTCAACGCATAATCCGCTACTTCCATCATTTCATTCAATGGTAGGTTATACATTTGCGCATGCTCCCAGTTATCGGGAACCTCTACCTCGAATTTCTGGTAATACGGATGATGCGTGAAGCTTGTCAGCTCGATATAATCGTCCATATTCAACCCTAGGGAGGCGGCGAATGTCTTCGGGGTATATTCCTTGCCTTGATAGGTGAATTTCTCCGGAAGCTTGCCTAGGTAGGTATCGAATAGGTTATCGATTAGTTTGTAATATTCCGGGCTCCGTTTTTTCATATCCACGGCGGTCGTTGCGATTGCCTTGATGTATTTTACCATCTCGGCATGATTGTGCCGGTCGGAATCGTAGTTGATACCCGAGTACACCTCTTCAGGAACGATACCTACTTGGTTGAAAGCGTTCATGAAGGTGTGGGAGAGACTTCCTTGACCGATATTACCTCTACCTTGGCGGACATAATTATCCTGCAACTGGTTCATGTATTTCTGGCGGACGATAAACATCTCGGAGAGATCGTACGTCCCTTTTCCCATACGGAGTAATTCGGACTCCATGAAAGAGGTCGTGGCGAAACACCAGCAGGTTCCCGTGGATGCTTGATTCTTGACTGGCGTGGCGGGTACCTTTACTACATCCGTAAATTGGTAGCCTTGGGCGAATGTGCTCAAGGAACCTAACGCTAAGGCGCATGATAGAATGAATGTTCTCATTGTATATGAATTTAAGTTTATATTATTATTGTAGAGACGGGGCGTGCCTCGTCTTTACTATCGGATGTGGTGATTAGAAGCCTCTTTCGAATTGGGTCCAGAATGAGTCTCCCATTTCTCTCCAGCGTAGCATCGTGGCTCCGGCGAAATCGGCGGTATATCCGGTTAGGTATTCTTTTGCGGCCTCCTCACCTTGTTGGGTAAGAATCTCTTTGTAACGGCTCTCTACGAAAGGAAGTTCTGTCTGCCCTTTCTCCGTAAAATGGGCGATAGATGCTTTCATACGATCTTTAGTCGCTCCCCAACGTACGGTGGCGAGTTTGTTGGCACGACGGAAAGCCCATACGGCGGCATCTTCCCGGTAACGGTGCTGTCCGCAAACCTTGAAGCAAGCCGGGAGATCTTTCGTCCCACAGAAGATGGGGATGCGGGGGCTTTGTCCGGGATTATCATAGGCCATCCAAACCACGCCGCCTACCGCGTCGGGCAGCCAGTCACGCAATTGGATCACGGTAGAGTAGGAGCATTGCGGCACGGCTACAAGGCGGTAGCGTTTCACGGCATCCGGTCTGAGTCCGTTTAACATGTTTACCATATCCGTAGTCATCCACGGATTCGCTACCGGGCTGATAATGGTATCTGTCTCGTTACTATCTTTTTTCTTGACGGCGACTTTCAGGTTCTTCGTCATATCATATTCCGTCCCCTCATACGTCTCGGAGAGAAGGGCCATCACGTCGGTCACGTCAACCGGTTTTTCCGGTTTTACGCTGATCGGAAGTTCCTCGGCATCATAAGAAAGATGCAAGGATGGCGCCAGCTTATTCAAAATGAAAAACTCGCGGATGCTGAAGGATTTCAATTCTCCCGAATAGTTCCCGCCGCCATAGGCCTCCCAGAAGCGGAACGGTTTCTTCCCGTCCCAGAAGCCCATGCGCTTGGCTACCTCGAATACGTTGGCGGAAGCCATGCAATTCTCCTTGTCGCTCGGATCTACCTTGGAGATACGGGGGATATTGGCCGATACGCCCACATGATCGTCGGGGATGCGGATCGCCGCCCATACGCCACCGATCTTATCCGGACCCTCGCCGAAGACCTCGAAATGCCATACCTCTTTCGGATCCGCTATCGTAAGGCACTCGCCCCAGTCGCCATATCCGTATTTCTCGATCAACTCGCCCATTAAGCGGATCGCGTCACGGGCGGTCGTGCAACGTTGCAAGGCGATTCGCTGAAGTTCCTCGATCATGAACATACCTTTCTTGTTGACAAGGGCTTTCCGGCCGGTGATCGTTGTCTCGCCGATACCCAACTGCTTCTCGTTGAGGCAGGGATAGGCGGTGTTGAGGAATTGATACGTAGACCGCGCTTCGGGCAGCGTTCCTTTCGCGATCATCCCCCGGGTTCCCTCGGCGTATTCGGTATGCATACGTCCGGTATAGACCGTGGTTGTCGTATCGTGATCGTACGAGGCGGAAGGTACGATATCCATCCAAGTGCGGTAATTGCTATCGCAGGTGTGGCTAGTCATCACGGAGCCATCTGCCGAGGCTTTTTTGCCGACCATGATACTCGTACAACTCTCCGGGTTCAAGATCGGCTCCGGATACTGGATTTGTTGCGCCACCGAAACAGATAGGCTGGCGCAAAGCATAAGAACATAGGTAAAAAGTTTCTTCATATTTCTTGTGTTATTTAGATGTTTGTATCAATTAAATTTGTAGGCAGCTTTTCGTACGTCTTTTACGGATTTGAATGGCTTATTGGGTTTTAGATGCTTGGCGAGGAACTGGTAGATGCCGAGTCGTATCTCGGAAGCTTGTTTCGTGTCGGTCCGGTCGAAGCTATGGGCACCGGGAGCACGGTCGAATATTTTGTAGTCGAACTTCTTTCCTTCGGCCTTGAGAGCACGTATCATATGCTCTACTTCCACTACGTTCACGTCATCATCGCTAGTATTGGTATGGATGAGCAGGGGATCTTGTAGTTTTTCCGCGTGCCAGACCGGTGAGCGGCGTTTGTATTCCGCCATATCCTCCCGGGGAGTCTTCCCGATATGGCCCTCGTCGGAGAAGATTTTCCGATAATCATCGGTGGAATATCCCATGCGCATGATCACGTCGCTTACCGGTACTCCGGCGAAACCGCATTTATATTTACCGGGGTAGGTGAAGAGGTTCATCAGTGTGATCATTCCCCCGTGGCTCCATCCCATGATGCCGATACGATTGGCATCTACGATATCGAAATTCTCTACCATGTAATTGCGGCTGACGTAGACATCCTCGTTTTCTAATCCTCCGTAATCGATATTATCGTAAGTAGCCTTGCCATACCCCGTGCTACCCCGGTATTCGGCGGAGACCACGATGTATTCTTGGGTGATCAGTTCACGGACGATATGGGCGTAATACGTATTGAAATCAGCGTGTACGCCACTGTGCGGGAGAACGATCAAAGGATATTTCTTGTCGGGATCCACATTTTTAGGGATGAAGATATAAGTCCAGAACTTCAGTTCGTTTCCGGCGCTCATCCCGGTAGGATTCGTTTCTTTCCAACGGGCGGGACCGCAAAGGTAGACTTTGTCGATATGGGCGATGTCGCCCACTTTCTCGTACCATAGGAGGTCATCTACCTTCTTTACGACTTGGTCAAAATCATGTTGGTAGTTTTGCGCTATGGCATAGTTTGTTCCGAATATAAAGAAGAGGCAAAAGCAGGAAAGATGTTTAAGCAGTGTCTTCATGTGACTTATCTTTGAATTTGTGATTGACTGTGATTTTCTGGCTGTAAATATACAATAAAAGAAGCGTGATCCGTAATAAACGAACCACGCTTCTTTGATAAATTATGTATAAGTTGTATGTTACTTACGTTTCTTCCTGCTACGAGGAGCGTCATCGTAGAATTTACGCTTCGGCTTGTCATCGCTACGGCTGGAACGTCTGCCGCCACGGTCGCTTTCCCGGCGGCTGTCTCTGCCTCCTCTACCGCTATCCCGTCGGTCTCTGAAACCGTTTCCGCTACGGCTACCTCCACGGCTACCACGACTGCCTTTACCACCTTCGCCTTTCGCTTGCGCCGGTTCTACGGAGATACGTCGTCCGTCTACCTCGAAGCCGTTCATCGAGTCCATGACACGGTTGGCTTCTCCCTCTTCTACCTCGAAGAATGAGAAATTATCACGTAAGTCGATACGACCGATACGAACCTTACCCGGTACACACTTATTAACCAACTCTATAAGTTGAGGAGGTGTAAGCTCGTCTGTCTTTCCAAAGTTGATAAAGAAACGGGTGTAGCCTTCTTCCGCTTCGCCTCTACCACCACGTTTGCCTCTTTCTCTTGGGGCGCTCTCGTCTACAACCTCGATATCATCGTTATCTTTATAATAGTCGATCATCCGGTTGAACTCCAAGGATACGACACGCTTGATGATATCTTCCTTATCCAGCCATTCCAATTTACGGTAGATAGAAGGCATCAAACTAGCGATTTCCTCCTCGTTCACTTTCACTTTCTCGATCTGGTCCACCAAGTTGAACAATTGCTTCTCACAGATTTGCTCACCGGTAGGCATCTTGCCTTTATCGAATTTCTTGTTAATGATTCGTTCGATCTCGCGGATCTTGCCTTTTTCCCTTACGTGGCAGATAGAGATAGCGATACCCGTTTTTCCCGCACGGCCCGTACGTCCGCGGCGGTGGGTATAAGATTCTACCTCATCCGGCAGACCGTAATTGATTACATGGGTTAAGTCATCCACGTCCAAACCACGTGCGGCTACGTCCGTAGCGACCAATAACTGGATATTCTTGATACGGAACTTCTGCATCACGTAATCACGTTGCGCTTGGCTCAGCTCGCCGTGCAAGGAGTCGGCGTTATAGCCGTCTTGAATCAATTTATCGGCGATCTCCTGTGTCTCCTTACGGGTACGGCAGAAGATGATACCGTAGATGTTCGGGTAATAATCGGCTAGACGTTTCAACGCGAGATATTTATCCTGCGCACGAACCATGTAATAGATATCGCGGATATTCTTGTTTCCCTCGTTCTTCCTGCCAATGACGATCTCTTTCGGGTCCTTCATGTATTTCTTGGTGATAGAGGCAATCTCTTTCGGCATGGTAGCGGAGAAGAGCAGCATATTGCGGTTTTCCGGTATAGCCGCCAAGATCTCGTTGATACTGTCGGTGAAACCCATGTTCAACATCTCGTCCGCCTCATCAAGAATGACGTTCTTTACGTTGCTTAAGTCAACCGTCTTGCGGTTCATCAAGTCGATCAAACGTCCCGGGGTAGCCACTACCACGTGTACGCCTCTCTTCAGTGTCTTGATCTGGCTCTCTATACTGGAACCTCCGTATACAGGGAGAACCTTCAGGTTATCGATGTATTTAGAATAATCGTTCAAATCGTCCGCTATCTGTAGGCAAAGCTCGCGTGTCGGACAAAGAATAAGCGCTTGAGGCTGATATTGAGAGACATTGATCTTTTGCAGGATCGGCAGGCCGTAAGCGGCTGTCTTGCCGGTTCCTGTTTGTGCCAATGCGATTACGTCGTTATCTTCTCCCAGTAAGAAAGGAATCACTTCTTCCTGTACGGGCATGGGCGATTCGTAGCCCATCTCTTGGATTGCCTTTAATATCGGTGCGGCAACTCCTAATTCTTCAAATGTTTTCAAAATGCGATTGTGTATATATGATAATATTCAGTGGCCGCAAAGGTACGTAAATAATTCGGATTCATATCAATAAAGTAATATATCTTTTAGCCTTTCACGTTTCTTATCAGTAAGACGTAATCCTTTCGACAAATATTTCTCGGTGGAACCGTACTCTTTCTTGATTTTATGGAAAGCTAGGTCCATGAGCCCCTCGTTGGCCGTAAGGAATACCGTAATGCTTTCTTGGGCGTCTGTGGAGAGATGTTTCACGATATCAGCTAAATGACTCGTATCGATATATTGATTGGAAGTCAAGTAGTCCTCCATGATGGCATCCCGGGGAATATCCAAGGCGGCGAGTAACATGGCGGTGAGAAACCCGGTACGATCCTTTCCGTAGGAACAACTGATGAGAATGGGGTAATTATCCTCGTTCTGGAACTGTTCCAGTACCTTGGCGAACTGATCGGTATTATCTGTCACGAATTGCAGGTACTCGTCTTCCATATATACCCCGGCGTCTCCTTTCCGCATTCGTCCCTCGATAACACGTTGGGGGGCATCGGCGATCTTGCCGACCGAGATGGGGATTTGCAGGATATTTGCTTTCGTATATTTGATAGGGGCGGTGAGGGTTTCTTGGTTCGTACGGAGGTCGATGATGGTCTTGATCCCTAGATTATCCAATCGGATGGAGTCCCATTCGCTCAAGCTGCTTAACTCGCCGGAGCGAAATACCTTGCCCCATTTCACCGTCTTCCCGTTTGTAGAGGTATAACCGCCTAGATCCCGGAAATTCTGTACGCTATCCATAACCGCCGAGCGTGCCCCGATGATCCGTGGGTATTTATCATTAAAAGAAAGGCGGAAATACTTACGTGATATATTATCGTTCGTGATGTAAGTAGCTACGCCATCCTTGATGTTGGCGTAAATGATCGGGGACTCGTTGGTGAAAAGATCCGGGTTGTCGGACACGGTCATCTTGACAATCCCCTCCATTACCGGATCGGTTTCCCATTTTATCACGTAATTTCCGATGTCATCACGTAGGCAAATAGCTCGTATGTCGGGTGCGTTAGAGGAACAACCCACTAACAGGATCACACTGGCGAATAGAGAGAGAATCTTTCCTAACATTGTCTTCTATGATAATAAGCTTTCCTTACAAAGATAGTAAAACAAGTTTTTCCCGCTTCTTCATTAATGATATTTAAGACTGACTAACATACTTCGCCGCGAACTCCTTGGATATATAATTATCATAGCTTTGGCAAACCTCGGAGGCGAGGTCCATTCCGCAGCGGATGATTTTTCTCCAAGTATCCTGATCCAGAGAGGGAAGGTCGGCATGGCGTACGTCATACTTTAGAAGTCCGTAGATAATACCCGCGTTAAAATTGTCGCCGGCGCCGATGGTACTAAGCGGCTGGATTTGCGGGGAATCGAAATGTCGTGTGAAATTACGGGTGTGGAGATTGACTCCGTTTGCCCCGTGAGTTGTTAAGAAACGATCACAATAAAACTGAATATGCTCTTTGTAAACCTCCTGTGCGTCGCTCTTGCCATAAAGGTTCTGGAAGTCCTCGTCCGAGCCCCGGACGATGTCGGCGAATTCCAGATTTTCCAGTACGGTAGGCATGAGGCGGATCGCCTCATGAGCGTGTGCCTTGCGGAAATTGGGATCGTAATAGATGATCGCTTTCCGTTCTTGGGCGTATTGCAGAAATTCTACCATACGAGTCCGCAAGACCGGGTTCAGGGAATAATAAGAGCCAAACACGAAAATATCGTCTTTCTCGATCTTAGGCAGGGGCACCTCCAGCCGTTGCGCCGGGTAATCCTTGTAGAAGATATAATTAGCGTTCTTATCGTCGTCCAGAAAAGCGAGTGATATAGGACTTTTCCCATCGGGGAAACGGTCTACGAACTCGGTCGTGATGTGGTTATCTTCCATGAAATCCCGAATCATGTCGCCAACCCGGTCGTTGCCCAGCTCGCTGATAAAGGATACGGGGACATTCAATCGACCTAATGATATCAATCCGTTGAAGACGGAGCCACCGGGAACGGCCTTCTGTGGTTGGTCGTTCCTGAAAATGATATCGAGGATGGTTTCTCCTATACCAAAGACTTTTCTCATGACTATATACTGGTTTGTTATTCGTTCTTGCTTAGCTCACGGCTCTTGGAGCCTAAGTAGCCCCCGTGATGGCGCTTGGCGTAATCCTTGTTGGTGAAATGGATACGCTTCATGGTTCCGACCACGAGGATATCGCCTATTACCGTCATGACGGTCGTGGAGGTAGTCGGCGTAAGGCCTAACGGGCAAACTTCCTTGGGAGCGCCGGTCAACAGGCATACGTTCGCCTCGGCGGCTAGAGGACTATCCGGGTTACTGGTGATAACGATAAATTTCATGTCTGGCACCAAACCCCTCGTGAGATCTACCAATTCCACCAGTTCACGTGTCTTTCCTGAGTTGGAGATCAATAACATGATATCGTTCTTGCATACGATTCCCAGATCTCCGTGTTGTGCCTCGCTGGGATGTAAGAAAAAAGCAGGTGTACCGGTCGAGCTAAAGGTGGTAGCGATATTCAAGGCGATTTGCCCGGCTTTACCCATTCCACTCATGATCAGTTTTCCACCTAGGTCGTGTACATGTTTCACTATAAGCGATACCGCTTCCTCATATCCGGGTGTAACGGGTATGTTGCGAACCGCTTCCGCTTCCTGCTCCAATAAAGAGGTGATATTTTCGTTTACCATATTGTTGATTGATTGTTTTACGGCATTCCTGCCTGAATAACGATCGCGAAAGTATTTATATTTACTGATATTGGCATCATCTATTTCAGACAATTTATCTTTTTAAGACGTTTGCGAATTCGGACTTCGGCTTCCATTTCGGGTATCCGGTATCTTGTGCCAGTTTATAACCGAGGTCGAAGAATAATTGTACTTCTTGTAACAGACCACTGTAATCATCCGTGTCGGGATGGGTCTGGTCGGTCGGTTTGTGGTAAGTTTCCGCCCAATAATGTGCGATATGCTCTTTGGCCCACTCCTTACCCTGTTTGCGGTTGTCGTTCCAACCTTTGGCGAACATGGCCGGGATGCCTTTTTGTACGAAAGGGAAATGGTCGGAGCGATAGAACATCCCGTTATAAGCGTCGGGGTCGGGCATGATGTAACGGTTGTATTTCTTCGCTAGCTCGGCTAGGGTATCATCCAGCTCGGAGTTGCCGTATCCGGTGATCGTGACATCGTTGTTCTCGCCCCATAGCGGGAAGACATCCAGATTGATTACGGCGGCTATCTTATCAATCGGGAACAACGGGTGCTCCACATAGTATTTCGTACCGAGGAATCCGGTCTCCTCGCAAGTAGGGGAGAGGAAGACGATATTCCGGCGGGGTTTCTCTTTCAAGGCATTGAAACAACGTGCCATCTCGAGCATCCATGCGATGGCTACGGCGTTATCGGTAGCGCCGTTGATGATACTGTCGCCGTTGATCGGTGCTCCATAGCCTAGATGGTCCCAATGGCCTAGATAAATAACACTCTCATCCGTGTTCCCGCTACCGGGAATATAACCGATTACGTTGGGGCTTTGCTGGCGGTCGAAGGTGTTCCTCATCGAGACGGTTACCGTAGATTTCAAGGAGATGGGCTTGAAGTCTGGCGATTTAGATTGCTCGATTAGTTGGTCAATGTCGTAGCCATTATCGGCCAGCAATTGCTTGGCGGCATTGAATTGGATCCAGCCGTTTAGCGGGCAATGATAGGCATCGCTATCGCTGTCCACATACATCTTAGATTGGGCGGAAGCTCGTACGACCGACCAAGGATAGCCCGCTCCCCGGTCTTCATGGATGATCAAAACTCCTTTTAATCCCTGTCGGGCGCCCTCCTCGAATTTATACATCCAACGACCGTAATAGGTCATGATATCACCGTTAAAATAATCCGTGTTGTCGCTTCCGAGTCCCGGGTCATTTACGATAACGACCGCTACTTTATCCTGCGGGTTCTCGATTCCCTCGAAATCATTTTTCCCATACTCGGGGGCTACGATCCCATAGCCGGCGAATACCAGTTCTGCGTTGTCTATATCGATCTCCGGCTCGATCCGTGCGGAGAAAGCGGTGTAACCTTCCAACCAATCTAAGGGGATTTTCCCTTTCGGGGTCTTTAGGACCATCGGGTCCGGGCATCGTGTGCGTGAGGATATGATATTAACCTGTTGGAAATAAGAATCGCCGTTGATGGGTTTCAGCCCAACCTCTTTCATTTGGTGAGCGATATAGTTCACCGCACGGTCGGCCCCTTCCGAGAATGGTTTACGGCCTTGGCAGGAGTCATGCGAGATGGCCTCGGTGTATCGCTTTAAATGTTCCGTGGTCGCTACGCTTTTCGCTTTCTCTATATCATTACTTCCTCCTCCACAAGCGGTAAAAACCAAGGAAGTGATTGTTAGTAAACAGGTTATTATTTTCATGTTTCTCATAGAATTACAATGTTTTTTCAATCAGCCATTCACCTAAGTTGCGAGTGGCTGCGTCGAAAGCGACCCCCACTTTGACTACTTCCCGTTCGTCGGCCGTATAAGGAATCGGATAGCCTCGATCGTCGATTTGCCGAATCGCCTCTTCCGCCGTACCTCTCAGCTTAAACTCGAATACGTAGATGTAGCGAGGAGTTTTTACAATGGCATCGGCACGTCCTTGGGCCGAACGTACCTCGGCCTCGGTGAATTGCCCTAGTAGCTTGAATACGATGTAGAAAACCACTTGGTAATGACGCTCGGTCCGGTCATTCAGCTCGTAGGGTATGTCGGCGAAGAAAGCCTTTAGGCGGGTGAGGAAAGCCTCGGTGTTTCCGCTTTCCAGCTCTTGAATGAACTTTCCGATATAAAAGGGAGTCTCGGTTTCCGGTAAATGCGCATACATGGAGGCAACAAAATTCAAAAATCCATATTTAACTTCCTCATTCGGGTATCCTAACGTATATAACCGAAAACGTTCATCGTAGCTTTTGATTGTCAAATATCCGCTTTGATAAATCATGGGCACGGGATTATTGATGTTCGCCCGATCGTCCGAAAGGGATACCTCGGATACCTCTATCCCGTCCAGCTCCCGTATATCGTAATTCGTTTTCCGTAACATCTCCGCCAAGAATGTCGGGGTACCGGAAGCAAACCAATAGTCGTAAAAGACCTGTTTACTCAACACGTTCAATACGCTAAACGGGTTATAAAGGGCGATACCGCTGCGGAAATCAAAATGGTAGCCGTCGTATCGGCGTGTAATTTTCTCGATGGTATCTTCGTATGAAAGCTTATTCGCCTCGGCCAAGGCATAAAGCTCCGGCTGGAAAGTCGCCTCGATCTCGGGCAATGTCATGCCACAAAGGGCCGCGTATTGCGGGGCTAGGCTGATGTCGTTCAAATGATTTAGGTTGCTGAAAATACCGACTTGCGCGAACTTGGTGACACCGGTTATGAATACGAAGCGCAGCCAAGGATCGGCATCTTTGAGGACCGTATAGAAAGCGGTCAATAATTCCCGGAACTCGTTCTGTAGCTCTTCGTTGTGCAGGTTCCTAAGTAATGGCTTATCGTACTCGTCGATCAGTACGACCACCTTCCTTCCGGTTATCTCCGCCGCCCTTCGTATGATGGTCATGAACCGTCCGGAATAGGTGATACCCTCTCCTCCGGTATCATATATTTTTTCCCATTCCCTCAACTGGCGTTCCAGCATATTCTCCAATGCCTTGCGGCTATCGTACAACTCGGCGTTGAGGCTGAAATGAAGTACCGGATGCTCTTTCCACTCGGTCTCTAGTTTCTCTATGGCTAATCCCCGGAACAATTCTTTCTTCCCCTCGAAATATGCCTTGAATGTCGATAGCAGCAAGCTTTTCCCGAATCGCCGGGGGCGGCTCAGGAAATAAGGGACACCTTGGTATGCCATTTGATAAATGAACTCGGTCTTGTCAACATACAAATAGTTCTCTGTACGTAGTTTGTCAAAACTCTGTATGCCTATCGGTAATTTTCGGACGATATTTCCCATAGCCTTATCTGTTTAATTTACACAAATGTAGGTATTTTTTCCAAGGAGGCAAATAGATCGAAAAAAACACGTACGTCTTTTTCCGGAAACACGTACATGTTTTTTGAAAAAGACGTACATGTTTTTCCGGAAAGTCTTTCGTACCTTTGCGGGCTGATACAAACAAGAAGGAAAATGGATTATATCGCTCATACATTGCCGAATGGACTTCGCATGGTACATCTCCCGGTTAATTCCCCGGTCTCTTACTGCGGTTTCGCCGTGAACGCCGGTACACGGGATGAGAACGAGGATGAATTTGGCTTGGCGCATTTCGTTGAACACATGATCTTCAAAGGTACGGAGAAACGGAAAGCGTGGCATATCCTGAATCGTATGGAGAACGTAGGAGGGGAGTTGAATGCCTATACTACGAAGGAAGAGACCTTTGTTTATTCCATTTTTATGGAGGAGGATTTTGGCCGGGCGTTTGAGCTATTGACCGATCTGGTTTTCCATTCCCAATTCCCCAAACAGGAGATCGAGAAGGAGGTAGATGTCATCTTGGATGAGATCAATTCGTATGAGGATAGTCCTTCGGAACTTATATTCGACGAGTTTGAGAACTTGCTTTATAAGGGTCATGCCCTCGGGCATAATATCTTAGGGGATGAGGGATCTCTTCTTCGCTTTGACTCCGAGTCCGGTCGTTCTTTCATGCGTCGTTTCTACGCCCCGGAGAATATGGTGTTCTTCTCGATGGGACGAAAAGACTTCAAGAATATCTTGAAATCAGCGGAATCCGCTTTAAGCGATATCTCTTTCCCGATGGCTGAACGGATCCGGAAAGCTCCGGACCCCATCGAGGCTTGCGTACGCCAGATCCATAAAGATACCCATCAAGCCCATGTACTGATCGGTGGCCGGGCTTTCAGTATGCACGACAAAAAACGTATCCCTTTGTTCTTGTTGAACAATATCTTAGGTGGTCCGGGCATGAATAACCGCTTGAATGTCTCCTTGCGGGAAAAGCATGGCTTGGTCTATAACGTAGAATCCAATATAACCTCTTATACCGATACCGGACTAGCCAGTATCTATTTCGGGACAGACCCGAAGAACCGTGAGAAAGCGATGCGTTTGGTGCATAAGGAATTGGCCCGTTTACGTGACGTAAAGCTGTCCGCCACTCAATTAGCCGCCGCCAAGAAGCAGGTAATCGGTCAACTGGGCGTGTCGGGCGATAACCGGGAGGGTCTTTTCCTTGGCTTAGGAAAAAGCTACCTCCATTACAACCGTTACGACACCCTCCCTGAAGTATTCGCCCAGATCGAGAAAATAACCGCCGGGCAAATCCTAGACGTGGCGAATGAGGTGTTCGCTCCGGAACGGTTGTTTTGCTTGATTTATGAGTGAGGCTAATTATGGAACCTATACCCAACCCCCAACATCAAGTTATTCGGATTATGAAATTTGTGCAGTTGGTATCCGACATGCAGGAATAAATTTCGTGTAACCGATACCTTGAGGGCTAGGATCTGGTATAATCCTTTCAGGTCGCCCTTGTTGTAAAATAAATTATGTCCGACTCCTATATTGATCGAGAAGAATGGCATGGTGAATTCGCCACGGGCAGAGAGGCCGATACCGATTTGCTCATGGAGGGGCGGGCGGTAGAATCGGGGTTCTTCGCCGACTTGGATGATCTCGTCGGAATAAATATTTGCGCTTTCGTCATATTGGCCGTCTAGGGAGATACCTGCTTTTAGGAACCGGTTGAATTTGTACATCGGGTTGAGGTTGAATCCGAGGATGCCGAACTGACCTGGAAAAATATGGGCCTCATCACCTAGCATAACCCCCTTAGCACGGGTCGCACCATATAGGATGACATCGTAACTGACACGTTGCCAAAAGCTGGAGAGGTATAATTGATTTGCCGGTAAGGAACGTGCGGTACCTATCTCATGATGGCTTTCCTCGATAGGATTGAGCGTGTAGACGAGTCCGATCCGGCCACCAATCGTATTCAATCCCGCATTCGGAAGATGAGTATTTCCGTTTGAGTAGTGCGTTAAATCCGCCCCGACAAGCAGGTTGCAATAACGGGATAGTTTCGCGTTGAGGAAAAAGCCCAGATTGATATAGGCATTGATCTTAGAACCGATGATCTTATTGCGGTAATTATTGTTATCATCATACGGATGCCAACCAAATGAGGCTCCGAAATTCCACTCATAATCGAAGGATAGCCGGGAAGAAATTTTGGCGATGCGGGAGCTTTGGAAAACATACGCCGCCCAAGGATTACCAACTTCCTGCCGGTTTCCAAAGGTATTATAAGAGACGCCTATTCCTTGGTAAGTGTGCGGATAAAGCTGGCCCTCCTTAGAGTTAGGATTCAGTTGGAATCCGTATTTCAAATGGAATGAAGCCGCCTTACGTAAAGTAAGCCCGTTTCCATAGCCGTCATCTTTGAGGAATTTACTAGTAGGGGCGACATACGAGGGACGTACGTCGAATCCTATTTTGTGGATAATGGATTTATCATCATCTTGAGCTTTTACCGTACAGGTCCATATCATCATGACCGCTATGTAAAAGCTTATCATCTTGCTTTTTATCATACTTCAATACGTTTGTCTGATCACCAACACTGCGCTTTGTCTTTCAACTCGGGTATCTTGTTCTTATCGAATACAGGGCTTTTAATACCCGCTTTCTTTTGGGCTACGTAATCCTGTAATAATAGGAACGCTTGACGGCTCAACAATGAGATCGCGATCAAATTGCAGATCGTCATCAGTCCCATGGTCACGTCCGCTAGGCTCCAAGCCAAGTCTAAACTAGCCAACGCACCGAACATGACCATTCCACCGACTAATATACGATAAATAAATAAGACACTTCTCTTGGACGTGATAAAACGAATATTCGCTTCTCCGTAATAGTAATTACCGATAATACTACTGAACGCGAATAAAAGGATCGCTAAAGCGACAAACGTACTACCGATGCTACCCACCTCGTTACTCAAAGCTTGTTGCGTGAGCTGGACTCCATTGATGGAGCCGTCTAATGGCGCTCCGCTAAACAAGATGATGAACGCCGTGCAGGTACAGATAATCAGCGTGTCGGTAAATACGCCTAATGCTTGGATCAATCCTTGTTTGACTGGATGGGAGACATGCGCCGTAGCCGCTACATTCGGTGCCGATCCCATACCGGCCTCATTACTGAATAGACCTCGTTTAATCCCTTGCATCAACGCCGCTCCGACACTACCGCCTATCGCCTGTTCCCAACCAAAAGCGTTTGACAGAATGGTTTCTATAACAGCGGGTAGGCGGGTAATATTAAACAGTACGATTCCCAACGCCAATGCTATATATCCTAATGCCATGACCGGTACGACAATACTGCTTACTCTTGCGATGCGCTGAATACCTCCGAATATGACGATTAACGTAAGTACCGTAAGAATCGCTCCGATCCAAGCATGATCGATGCCAAAAGCGCCTTCCCAAGCTGCGCAGATCGTATTGCTTTGTACGGAATTAAAGGCAAAGCCAAAGGTTATCGAAATCAATACGGCAAATAATACCCCCATCCATCGTAACCCCAAACCATGTAGCATATAGTAAGCGGGACCGCCAATGAACGAGTCTTTCCCTTTTTCTTTATATAATTGAGCTAACGTAGACTCCACGAATGCGCTGGAAGAACCAAGTAAAGCGATCAGCCACATCCAGAATACGGATCCGGGTCCGCCGATCGCTACGGCTGTCGCTACACCGGCTAGGTTTCCGGTCCCTACACGGCTGGCTAAAGATACGGCGAAGGCTTGGAAAGAGGAGATATGCTTTTCCCCTTTTTCTCCTTTCCCGGCAGAATCGCCTAATAATCGGATCATCTCGCCAATCATGCGGAATTGCACGAACCTACTTTTTATCGTAAACCATACGGCGCATCCCAATAACATGATAATAAGGATGTATGACCATAATATATCGTTGACTCCGTTGATCCAATTATTCAATAGCTCCATGATTTATAATCTGTTGTTTGGTTACAAAGATACGTATCTACGAAGCAAATTCATCGAAATATTATTTTTTTATCATTTTCTTGTAACGTTTTCCAAACGGCTGTCGTCTTATAGTTAGAAACAAATGATAAGCGGGAAAGGCCACCCTGCTATATTCGGAAAAAATACGATAAAAATGAAACGGATGATGATTTGGATCATACTGCTAGGCGGTATGGTACAGGGAGCTTTTGCTCAGAACTTGGAGATAAAGGGAATGGTGCGGGACGCTCGCAACAAAGAAATCTTGGAATTTGCAAATGTGGTATTGCAAACAATGGACTCTTCTTTTGTAGCGGGTACGACTACGGATATGAAGGGGCATTTTTTATTAAATAAGATTAAAAAAGGGAGTTATATTCTATCTGTCTCTAGTCTAGGCTTTAAGACGGAGTATATTTCCTTGGAAGGCTTGTCCAAGAATATTTCTTTGGGAGAAATATCCTTAAATGATGATGCGGTATCCTTAGACGGGGTGACGGTTAGCGCCTCTGCCCAGACGAGCCATGCCGATAAAAAAGTGGTCTTCCCATCGGATCGCCAGATGAAGGCTTCGGGAAACGGTATGGATTTGTTGCAGCAGATGATGCTACCGAGAGTGCAGGTGGATTTGTTGAACAACGAGATCAAGGCCACGGGAAATGGGGTAGTCCAAGTGCGTATCAATGGCGTGAAGGTGGAACAGGATGAGATCAAGGCCTTGAATCCCTCGGATATCATCCGTATAGAATATCATGATAACCCGGGCTTACGTTACGGCAATGCCGATATCGTGCTGGATTATATTGTTCGCCGGCCGGATACGGGAGGTAGTTTTGGTCTGGACATGGCGCAAGGTATCAATTCCATGTGGGGTGAACATAATGCTTGGGGAAAGATCAATCATAAGAACTCGGAATGGGGCGCTTCTTATCGGATCGGTCCTCGTGATTTCTATGGAATGAAACGGAATAACGAGGAAGAGTTCCATTTAGCGAATGGAACGACCTTGAACCGTGTGGAAATAGGCGAACCTTCGCGCGCTCGTTTGTTCATGCATAACCTGAATGTGAACTATAGCTATCAAAAGCCGGATAAGTATATGTTTAACGCCACGTTCCGCTACCGGAATAATCATCAACCGCATTGGGATTATCAAGGAGTCTTGATGAATAAGGCGAATCCGGAGGATAAAGTGGATATGATCGATCTATCGGGATCAGCCTATCAAGCTCCTGCGCTGGATTTATATTACCAACGGGATTTGAAGCATAACCAGACCTTGGTGTTTAACGTGGTAGGGACTTATAACCAAACGAAATCGACCCGTATCTATCAAGAGAGTAAACATGAACAATTGTTGACTGATGTAAATAATGTGGTGGATGGTGATAAATACTCGATTATCGGCGAGGCTATCTATGAGAAGAAATTAACGAATGGTAATCGGTTGAGCGGCGGTTTACGCCATAACCAATCTTTCTCGGATAACAGTTATATCAATGGGCATAACTATAAGACGCATATGGAACAGATGGAGAGTTCCGTATATGCGGAGTTCAAGGGAAAGGTGAAAAAACTGGATTACTCGTTGGGTGTGACCGTGAATCGCTCGTCTTATAGTCAACGGGGTGAGGATGCGGATTATGAACGTTATACGGTGAGTCCCCGGTTGACCTTGTTTTATGCTTTGCCCGGGGAGTCTTCCATCCGTTTGAAATCAACGATGGGGAATGTGACTCCTTCTTTGGGTGAGTTGAGTGCGATTGACCAAGTGATCGATTCCTTGCAAATACAGCGGGGTAATCCCAACCTGAAGTCTTATATGAGTTATTATACGGAATTGAATTACGAGTTTCGCAAAGGTCTGTTTTACGTGAATGCCTTGGGCGCTTATGAGTATCAGCCGGACGCTATCATGGACGAGAAATATCTGGAAGGAAATAAGATCATCCAGACTTGGGATAATCAGAAAAACTGGCAACGGGTTGTCGCGTCTGCCAATTTGCGGGTCGGTCCGATCAAGGACATCTTGCAATTTTCTGTCAATGGTGGTATGAACCATTATATGAGTAACGGTAATACCTACACGCATCGATATACGAACTGGTGGTGCGAGGCGAATGTTTCCGCTACATGGAAGAAATGGTCGCTTTGGTATATGGTAATGACAAATTGGAACTGGTTTAAGGGCGAGACGATGAGTGGGGGTGAGAATATCCAAGGAATTCAACTCGGTTATCGGCATAAGGACTTGATGGTTGGCCTGCGTGTCATCAATCCGTTTACGGATAATTATAAGCAGGAGACGGAGAACTGGAACCAATACGCCTCTTTCCGCCGTTCAAATTATATCAAGGAAAGTTCTCGCTTATTCATCGCGACGATCTCCTATAATTTCTCCTTCGGCCGTAAGTTCAGCGCCGGCCAGAAGAAGGTGAATAACGCTGATAATGACTCCGGTGTGATGAGTACCGGTAAGTAAGGGAATATTTTATATCTTTGAGGAAAAATAAAATGAGATATGAAAGCGATTAATCCGAATGAGATCAAAGACAACTTTATCGAGTTGATTGGTAAGGAGTGGATGCTGGTAAGCGCCGGTGATAAGGAGAAGTTTAATATGATGACTGCCAGTTGGGGCGGCGTGGGAGTGTTATGGAACCGTCCGGTGGTGTTTGCCTTTATTCGTCCGGAGCGTTATACCCGTGAGTTTATCGATGCTAGGAATGAATTCACGATTACTTTCCTAGGACCGGAGCACCGGAAAGCCCATAGCATTTGTGGCTCTAAATCCGGACGGGAGATTGATAAAGTGGCCGCTACGGGGTTGACGCCGCTCTTTACGGAGGCCGGCAACCCGGTATTCGAGGAAGCTCGCCTTACGTTGGAATGCAAAGTGGTCTATAAGTCCGAGATCGAGGAGGCCAAGTTTTTAGATCCTACCGTTTTCCCTCGTTGGTATGATGAGAAGAACGGTAATGCGCATATCGTTTACATTGCCGAGATCTTGAATGCTTGGGAGAAATAATATCACCCAAGCAGTTCTTTCATCATTTGCTCCGTATGCGTGAGGAAATATTTAGTGAGTTGGTAATGCTCGGTTTCCTCATACGGGGTGACATGCGCTCCGGTATCATCGATGGCGTAAATGTCCGCGTTCGGATAAGCCATCAGGATCGGGGAATGCGTGGAGATAATCAGTTGGCAACCGTTATTCACCAGTTCGTGGATACGCACTAAAAGGGCCAGCTGCCGTTGTGGGGAGAGTGCGGCTTCCGGTTCGTCTAATATAAATAATGTATTGCGGCTGGCATAATTCAGAAAAGCGCAGAGAAAGCTCTCGCCGTGCGATTGCTCCAATAAACTCCTGCCACCGTAAGCTTTATAGGCGTAGATCCGGCTGTACTTACGTAATTCCAGTTGGGCTTGCCTATCCAATTCGGCCGCATGGTTAAAAAAGGATTCTGCCCGGAAGAAGAAATGCTTTTCCGGTTTTTGGGTCTCGATCAGTTTAATATGCTCGGGTAAGACATTGGCGTAAATCTTGTATGCCTCGGTTCCGTCATATAGCATACCCGGTTCTTCCTCATCCCTTTCCTCATATTTACTCATCATCGCTTCCAGCAGGGTGGATTTTCCCGCCCCGTTCTCCCCGACAAGGAAAGTGACCGGCTTGCGGAAAATGAATGATTCCGTGAAACGTACTGCCGGAGCTTTATAAGGATACTTTAGCTCCTCGGGATCGCCGGCTACCAAGTCCGGGTCCAGTAATTTTACTTGCTTCAGATAGATCATACAGAATATGTTTTGTTACAAACATAGTGAAAATATCAATGGAATGAAAGATAATATCGTAATCGTTGTTGTTCGTGCTCCGGAAACTCTTCCAATAGGGATAAATCCTCCCAACCTTGTAATTTCCCTTTTTTCCGGATCATTTTTTCGATGATCCTAGCTTGTTTATAACTGACATATGGGTGACTGGCTAGTTTTTTAGCTGACAGTTGGTTGACAAATAGATGACTAATAACTGACGGGTCCACGGAAAACCACGATTTCATCGCTTCATAACGATCCTCGTCAATACCATATACTTCTCCTAGTTGTTCTACGGAATAAAATCCTCCTAATAAGTCCCTGTATTTAATGATCCGCTTGGCAAAAACGCTACCAATTCCCGGAACCATTTTAAGGGCGGTGGTATCAGCCGAGTTTAATTCGACAACCGTTCCTTGCGGCCATTTTTCTGCTTTGGGATAAGAGGGAAAATGGGGCTTTGATTCCCTTCGGATGCGTTTGGATTTCCATTCGGAAGGGATTTTAGTTTCGTTCGAATGGGATTCTTTTTCTTTCCGAATGGAATTTGAAGGTGTTTTATTCGAATAGATCCGTGAGGAATCTTGTTTGATTCCGGTGTTTGCCAATGGGACTGTTTGAAATTGGGAACGGTAGAAATCCGTCCCGATAATTGCGATCCATGCCATCGCTATTAAGGAAAGGAGTAGGGTAAGAGCCTGCCTTTCCCCCTTGGAGAAATAAAGTAAATCACGCCATTTCATAGTCTTATGTTTTGATTTGTGGAACTTCCACCGACAAAGGTAGAAGTTCCGTTTCTATTGACAAGGAATTCTCGGTATTATTTACCGGTAATCCATTTCAAGATCCCTAATTCGTTCAAAAATACGATACCGATGGCGATTGGGGCCACGTATTTCATAAAGAATACGTAAGCGCCGAAAAGACGGAACTTAAGAGTCCCCTCATTGGTCAACTCGGCTTTCAATACTTTTTTATCGACACGTGTACCTACGAAAATACAAGTGAGCATACCTCCCAGCGGTAGCATGATCTTGGCGGTCAAGTAATCCAGCGCGTCGAAAAAGGCCAAGCCTCCAATCGTGAATCCTTTCATCACCCCGAATGAGAGTGAACTGAAAATACCTAAGAAAAAGACTCCTAAGGAAACGATCAAAGCCGCTTTCTTGCGTGTCATATGGAACTCCTCAAGAACGTAGGCCGTAGCTACCTCATGTAAAGAGATCGTGGAAGTCAGTGCCGCCATCGCTAGCAAGATATAAAAAATACAGGACCACAAGCCACTCAGCGGTAATTGCCCAAATACGTTCGGTAACGTGATAAACACGAGTTCCGCACCAGCGGAAGGGGTGATGCCGAAACTGAATACCGCCGGGAATATCATGATACCGGCCAATACGGCGACAAGCGTATTAATGATTGTCACCTGCCAAGCGGTGGCCTGCATATTCGTATCTTTCCCGAAGTAAGAGGAGTAAGTGATCAGGCAGCCCATACCCAAACTCAAAGAGAAGAAAGCCTGTCCTAGTGCGCTTAAGACCACTGAGGAAGTCAATTTGCTAAAGTCTGGCTTGAAAAGGAAAAGCAATCCGGCCTCAGCGTTCGGTAAGGTCACGGAACGTACGCACATGATCAGCAAGATCAAGAATAAAAGCGGCATCATGATCTTAGAGGCCCGTTCGATACCTTTTTCTACACCCGAGACAATCACGAAGTGAGTTAACCCGATAAAAGCGCCCATCCAAAAGATCGGACGGAAGACATTGGAGGCGAAATCCTGAAAATCGGCCGTATAGTCTATATCCGGCTGTCCATACAAACGGCCACTTAGCGTTTGCCAAACATATTCAAGCGTCCAACCGGAGACAACCGAGTAATAACTTAATATCAAAAATGCGGCCAAGATCCCGTTGTACCCGATCCAGCACCATTTTGTTCCGGGAGCCATCTTCTTGAAAGAACCCACCGTATTACTACGGGAATACCGGCCAATGAAAAACTCGGTTACCATCACCGGAATGCCCAAGAATATCATGAAAAGTATGTAGACCAGTAGGAAGGCCGCACCTCCGTTCGCTCCCAGCATATACGGGAAGCGCCATACGCTTCCCAATCCGACGGCGCATCCTACGGTAGCTAGTACTACGCCCAATTTACTACCGAATGTGACTCGATTGTTTGCCATATTATTTATTGTTGCTTTTATGCTTTTAATTGTTACCTATTTTCTTATTTTCGGGAGCAAAAGTAATAATTTGAATTAATTTGTTCGTGTAAAGTATAAATAATTTAGTGAAAGGAGTATGAAACGAGGACGTAAGAAAAAGTTAGCAATCTCATTGATGGATTATATGGGAAAACGAAGAGACATGAAACGGCAGTTAAAGAAAGAAGGGACAGCTGAGTTGTATGAGGTGGCCGTAAGGCATTTTTTAAGATTCGTGAAGAACCCGGGGTTCTGTTTGGCCGATTTGAATCGTGCGTTGGTGATAGATTTCATCACGTATCTTCAGGGAAAAGGATTAGCTACTAATACGGTAAATACGTATATCAGTAGTTTGCGGGCGCTTTATAATATGGCTTGCCAAGAGTCGTTGGTTCCTGCGTCATATTATCCGTTTGAGAATTTGAAACTCCGGCGTGCGATGACGGCGAGGCGTGCGATTCCCGCATCTTTGTTCCAGCAAATCGCTCAGATCAAGGTGGTGGATGACCCGCAAGTGGAATTATCGATAGATCTTTCCCTATTCAGTTTTATGGCTTGCGGGATGCCTTTTGTGGATATAGCGTACTTGACGAGGCAGAATATCCGGGGGAATGAGTTGGTATATCACCGTCATAAGACAGGACGTATGATCCGGTTGGAGATAACCAGTAGTATGTTGCAATTGATCCGGAAATACGCGGATCGGCAGCGAGCGACCGGATCGTCGTATTTGTTCCCGATTCTTCCGCCCGGGAATCCGGACCATTTGAGGTATAAGCGTAGCTTGGCTCGGCATAATGCCCGGCTGAAACGGATTGGGCAAACTTTACGGTTACCGAATCCGTTTACGTCGTATGTTGTTCGCCATAGCTGGGCATCAGAAGCTTTACGTTGCGATATGCCGATGGCCTTGATCAGCCAGGCGTTGGGGCACTCGTCGGAGAAAACGACTCGTTTTTATCTGGAAGAATTGGATATATCACGTTTGGCTCATGCGAACATGAAGGTGATAGGCTCTGTAAATCGGATTTTAGAGAAAAGGATGGATGGTTTGTGAACTTATTTATGGAATAAGGTTTAGCGTTTCAAAAACGTCAGCGGAGAATAAACGTTAAACAACATTTTATTGTCGTTTATATAGTATATCAATAGACCACACGGAACGTTTCAGAAAAACATGTACATGTTTTCCTGAAAAGACGTACATGTTTTTTGGAAAACACGTACATGAAATCCAATAAATATTATGGTGTTTCTATACAGCTGCCAATCAATGGCTTACATATAGGCCTATCCAAACGAGCTTATTGTATTATTTGTTTTTGATATTCAGGAGGAATTTGTAGAGTATAGAAATTCCTCTTTAGTTGAGAGAGTGAATCAATAAAGGTGAATATGGTTCATTTTAAAGACATAGCTTCCCCTAAATTCCTTATTGGGCTACTGCCACGTTTAATTTGGGGGCTGAAGTTTATCTCGCCCGTCATTGGACACTTGAGTTGGAGGCAGGCTTGAATCCGTTCAGCGGCAAGAACGATGATGGGAGTTATGGCCGTTCACTGAAGCATTTGCGTCTGCACCCGGAGTTGAGGTATTGGTTTTGCGAGACGTTTAACGGTCATTTCCTCGGCGTGCATACTCCGTACCTATTATATAATGTAGCCGATATCAAATGGCTGGGTACAGAGGGCGAGCGTCACCAGGGATGGGGCGCGGGAGCCGGTATCAGTTATGGATACTCGTGGCTGCTGTCTCGCCATTGGAACTTGGAGGCCACGGTGGGCGTGGGCTATCTGTACTTGAAGTCGGACAAGTATCCCTGCGCGAATTGCGGTCGCAAGCAAGAAGGGATCAAGAAGCATTACTTCGGGCCTACGCAGGCGGCGATCAATCTGATTTACCAATTTTAAATCGATGGAGGACTGAAAAATGAAGAATCTACAAGGATGGATGATACTTGGGATCGCCTGTTTGGCCGGTTGTGTGGGTACTACGATTCCCGTACAGGCGCAGCAGACGGCTACCGCCATCGTCGTGAAGGAGCGGTTGGTGGAGCATGTGGGCGATCGCTTGATAATTGATATGAAACTAGCGCTGGATGAGTTGTCGCTATCGGCCAACCGGAGTTTGGTCTGTACGCCGCTGATCGAGCGGGGCGATAGCGTAAGGGCTTTGCCTCCCGTGATCGTGAACGGGCGTAACCGCCAGATCCAGTACGACCGGTCTGGGCGCGATGCGACGGCGAACGGAGAGTTTGTCTTACGCCGTCACAATGGGAAGGAGCAGACGTTCGATTACCATGCCTCTATTCCTTTCGCCAAGTGGATGGAGCGTTCGGAGGTGTCGCTGGTAGCCGATTTTTGCGGTTGCGGTTGGGAGGCGTTGAGTAATGACAAGTCGCCGCTTTTCCCGATCCGAATCGCGGAGCCTGTGGTATTGCGGCCGCTTTTGGCCTACGTCACGCCGGAGGCGGAGCGTGTGAAAGAGCGTGTGAAGGAAGGAAGCGCCTTCCTCGACTTCCCGGTAAACCGCACGGAGATATATCCTGAGTATCGCGACAATCCCTCGGAGCTGCGCAAGATCCTTGAGACCGTGTCGTCAGTGAAGGAGGATCCTTACGCTACCATCACGGAGGTATATATCAAGGGTTTCGCATCGCCGGAAGGTACCTATAAGCATAACACTTATTTGGCCGAGCATCGCGCCAAGGCGTTGATCGAATATGTGAAGGGCCTTTACCACTTTGAGCAGGCCCGTTTCACGGTGGATTTCGAGCCGGAGGACTGGGCCGGATTGGAGAAACGGGTGGAGAACTCCTCGCTTGCGGACAAGGAGGAGTTGCTGGCCATCATCCGTGCGGACGAGCCGAAGGATTACGACCGCCGCGAGGCGAAGCTAAAGGCGTTGAACGGGGGGGCCTCGTATCGGGTGCTCTTGCGCGATATTTATCCAGCCTTGCGCCATTCGGATTACGCGGTGCGCTACACGATCCGTTCGTTTACGGTAGAAGAGGCCCGTGAGTTGATCTATTCGGACCCTAGGCAGTTGAGTCTAAACGAGATGTTCCGGGTGGCGCAGACGATGGAACCGGGTAGCGACGCTTACCGCGAGGTGTTCGAGATTGCCGTGCGTATGTATCCGGAGGATCCGGTGTCGAATCTGAACGCCGCCCTTACGGCGATCGACGCGGGTCGCTTGGAATCGGCCCGCCGTTATTTGGCGAAGACTTCCAATTCCGCGGAGCGTACCTTGGCGGAGGCGGCCATCGCCATGCTGGAGAACCGCTTGGACGAGGCGGAGGCCCTGCTGGGTAAGTTGTCGGACAATCCTTCCATGGCCTCGCAGGTGGAGGAGAACTTGAGGCAGATCGCAGAGAAACGGCAAGAGTAAAAATAGGATAAGATAACAGACAAAAATTTTAATATTATGAAAAAGAAAAAATGGTACGTAGCGATGGCAACGGCACTTTTATTGGCGGCCGGTTGTTCCGATGATCTCGACAACGGAAAAAATAACACCGGGGCGGAAGAGGATGGCGAGAAGGTCTATATGACGGTGAACGTCTCTACGGTTTCGCAAGGAACGCTAACGAAAGCAGATACTACTCCTTCTAATCCTAATCAGGGGGGAGCCGGTTGGGGCGAGGATGGTAATGGTTCTCTTGGTGAGCTTTCCGGCTCTAAGGAGGGTATGGTATATGATGTTAATATATTCTTGGTGCCAACAGATGAAGAGTCTTTGGGGGATGGCAATCAGCTAGAGTTACTAAATACTGACAATGGTAGTAGTATACAGATCGCAGGCCAAGGTTATTATTCGAATCTGGAAGGTATTGATGCGAGTTTAGGTGGAACTGAGCCTGGTCATGGTGACGGAAAGGTTACGATGAAAGTAACCATGAAGAATCCTCTGACACAAGATAAGAGCAATTATCAGGTATTTGCCGTTATTAATGCGGGAGGAAGGTTGACTGGTATTAGTACGTTGGCAGACTTGCGCGATAGAGTTGCCGCAAACGATAGGGCATTGTGGACTCCTGCTAGTAATATGGCGGAGTACCATCATTTTGTAATGTCTACACATAAGATGATAAGTGGTGCTATTCCTTCTAACGGCAGTTCTATCGTTGAACTTTCTGCTGCGAATATGGATGAGACATATCCGGCTCGGACAACGGTGTTCGTAGAACGTTTAGCCGCTCGTATTGATTTGGCATACTCCTCGAATTTAGATCTGACTAATATACCGGGAACTTCTCCTGTAAAGAATAAGGGTACGTTCACGTTGAAGAGGTATAAGGTAGTGAATCAGTGGAAGGGCGAAAGTTATCTTTTTAAGCAAGTTTCTCCTACGGTACAGTATAACTATGGTGCTAATGCGGTATTGCCGGCAGATGGTACCAACGATCCTGTTCGATATTTAGGTGATGAGAAATGGATATGGAAGAATAATGACACTGGTGCCGGATCGTACAATTATGTGTTAGATCCGAAGATCCGGGAAAAGAAATTGCCGGAAGGGGAAAGTTCTTCTTGGGATCAATTTAAAGATTCATATGTTAATTATTTTAATCCGAGCAATTCAACTGATTTGAATAACTTGGATAAGATGGTGTCTATGCCTACTTCTGGATTAAGCTATACACAGGAAGTAAGTGGTGATAGTCGGACATATTACCCGGTTGTTTATACCAAGGAAAATACGTTGGATCTGAACTCGCAGGTACATGGCTATACTACTGGTGTAATCTTCGAGTCTGAATTTACTCCGAGTAACGACTTTAAGGTGAGTTCCTATGAAAATGGGGAGATCAAGTCTGTGAATTTGCCTAATGGTGATAAAACGTTTCTTTCCGCGGCTCATTATAATAGTAATGGTTCTGTGTCACGTCTTGTTTATAAAGATGTGAAGAGCGTTGCCGCCCGTGCGTTCAATTTGGAAAACGACAAGAAAAATTTATTGAAAGGCTTTATGGATGGTTGGGACGATATAACTGCGGATGTCAATGCTGTGAAGAAGGCGGTTCAAGATATGTCTTCTCAAAATGGATTAGAAAGCGCGTTTAAGGAATATTTGGATGGGATTTTGACTGGTAAAGCAACTCTTGATGAGGATCTTAAACAGAAATTGACTTATGCGGCTTTTAGGAGACAAGCTTCGCATCTTCCTTCTAATATTACCCCTGTATCTCAATTCAGCTCAGAGCAGATCGGCAATTTATACCAATACTATAATGTTTCCCTATACAAAAGCGGAAGAAGCTATCACAAGTTTTGGATCCGTCATAACGATAACGGAAACGATGGTCTGATGGGCGTGATGGAATTCTGTATCGTACGCAATAACGTGTACCAGTTGTATGTGAAAGGTATTCGTGGCTTGGGCGATCCGTTACCTTATACCCCGGGTAAGGATGATCCCGGTACGCCGGATGAGAGTGATGATGTCACTATCGACGTGACTATCTACGTGAAGGATTGGGTAAAACGTACGAACAAAGACATTATCCTATAACTTTACCCTTCGGGGGATTCTTACGATGGGCATTGTAAGCACTTTATGCTGCCCATCCAAGCAACCTTACGATGCCCATCATAAAAACCTTATAATGGGCATCATGGTTTACCTCCATCTCCGGTAGTACGGGCGGAGGATTACTGTGTATCTTAATAAAATGATTATGAACCGTTTATTTCATACCTGCAAACAGTTGATTGGCATAGCCGCCTTGTCCGTGGAGCTATACGCTTGCGATTGGATACACGACGACTCGCTGCCGCTTTGCGAGTTCCGCCTGTATTTCAAGTACGACTATAATATGAAATTCGCCGACGCTTTCCAGCATGAGGTAGACTTCGTTACGCTCTTCGTCTGCGACCAAGAAGGGAACTTCCTTTTCCAGCGGCGGATCGAGAAGAGCGAGCTGGACGAGCGGAACTCCATCGCCTTCGACATGGAGCCGGGTACCTATCAGGTAGTCACTTGGGCCGGGCTGGACAAGGGCAGTTACGCATGGAACGACCCTGCCGAGACGTCGCAGGCTGTCGAGAGGGCGCAAGGCGTCAAGGTACGTACCTTGCGTGAGGACGATACGACACAACCCAACGAACTGCACCCGCTTTGGCATAGCCTCGATACCTTCACCGTGACGCGCGACATGCCCGAGGCCGACACCATCTCACTCGCCAAGAATACCAACAAGCTGCGGGTCGTGCTGCAAAACGTGATGGGTGAGGACATGGACGTGAACAACTTCTCCTTCCGGATCGTGGCCGACAACGGGTATATGGATTACGACAATTCCCTGCTGCAAGATCCCACCATCCACTACCTGCCTTATTATACGGAGAACGTGGAGTTGGGAGCCGACCCGACCCCCGGCGCTACCGTAGGCGGGCAATACGTGGCCGTGGCCGAGATGAACACCATGCGCCTGATGGCGGGCCGTAACTACCGCCTCATCATCCGTCATCACGGATGGGAGAAGGATGTGCTGAACGTGAACCTCAACGATTACCTCCTTCTCACCAAGATGGAGGGGCACCGTATCTCCCCGCAGGAGTATCTGGACCGGCAGGACGAGTATTCTATCATCTTCTTCCTTACACCGAAGGTATGCCCCGATTGTCCGGATAAGCCTACGCCTCCGGATCCTTCGGGACCTGACAATCCTGATAATCCTGACAATCCTGATAACCCGGATAATCCCGATGGTCCCGATCCGGAAGACCCTACGATCGTGGGGTACGCCTGCTTCAAGATACAGGTGAAGGATTGGGTGATTCGTATCAACGATGGCATATTGTAAACAGAGATTTATTAAATATCGCTAATGATGAGACGCTATACCATATATAACCGATTGACGGCGGTCGCCGCTGGTCTTTGCCTCTGTTGGCTTTTTATGGCTTGTGGTGAAGACCGGGGGGGCGATCTCCCGGATGACGACCCGAACCATTGTGTTGTAACTATCACTTTGCGGACATCCCGTTCGGTACGCCCGCCGCAGACGAAGGCCGGAGGGATGATGACGAAGGCGGATGAAACTACTGAGACGGATTTCTGGGCAAAAGATGAAGAATACGAGCGAGACATCACGAACTGGCTGGTGGTGGCCTATGATGAGAATGCGGATTTTGCCGGATATATATCCGGCAAAGATGGAACATGGACTCCGGATATCAGTAATGAGGATTCTCGTACTACGGTGGAGATGAAACTACCCTTTGGCACATACCATTTTTATGCGTTCGCCAATTTACAATCGTTGGAAGACGGTACATCGTTGTATCAAAAAATTACCGAAGCCCATTCCTTGGCGGAACTGTCGGAGGTGAAGATATTGGACTCGGGAACGAGTATTGATACAAGGAATGAGGAGAAAAAAGGTAAATTCGGAGGCGAGGAAGCGTCTCGAAAGCGTATTCCTATGAGCAGCTACGCCCAAAAGCATACGGTATTGCCCGCTCCGGCAGAGAACAAATTCGAGATTCCCTTGATCCGCATGATCGGCAAGGTGCAAGTGGAGATAACCAATAACTTAGATAAATCCATAACCGTAAACCAATTGGACATCATGAACCTCCGCAAGGGAAGCCTGCCGATCTGGCTCTTGCCTTGGGGAAATGAGAATTATTTGGAGTTTAAGGATAACAAGGACTTGGAAGAGCCTTTGGCTCCATCTTTTCCGAAAGATGCGAATCCTCCTGTAGTAAGTCTAGAGGATCTTTATACTGAATCTATCAAACCCGGTGATAATGAAAAAGAAATACAAGCCAAACCTGTGGACGGCGAGAACGGTAGTAAACGAGCTTATATTCGCTACATTCCTGAGACCAATGCAGCCGTCGGAGAGAACGGCGGTGGCATCCACCTCGGTGTAGAGATCGAAGGCCGCCCTCGTACGGAGCACCTCACGGGCTTCGACTTCGTACGCCGCAATGACCTGCTGGTCATCCCTGTCTTGATAACCAACATCACGACGAATTTGGAAGTAGCCGAGCAACGCCTCCCCATCGGGGTCTACCCGACCGCCTTGGTCTATGGTGAGAAGACGGGCGTGCAAATACTGACGCCTGTTGAGCATACCTTGCAAGCCGCCGGCGACTTGTCGATCCGTTTCGAGATATCTAGCATAGAAGGCGTGACAGGAGATTTCACGATCAAAGGTCTCCCGCAGGAGGGAACGGTTACGGAAACAGCGAAAATCAGTTCGATCCAAGTAAAAAGCGACGAGAAACGTCTCATTACGGCCGTAAACGGAGAGGATTGTGACAAGAAACAGCGTTTCTACCTTCCCGAGGCTTCGATCAAGGAAGGAAAGAAAGGTTCCTTCACGATCCGCACTCGGGAACTGGGTGGAAACGTGGATGCTACAGTCATCCTCACGCTCATTATAAACTATTATGTGGGTCAGGAGAAGCAAGAGATGCAAATCCCCTACACCATCAAGATCAGAAACTACAAATAACAACCATAATATAACAACAATAAACTAAAAAAGGAGGACCTGACGGATGAAACCATCAATCAACCTACGATATAAATCCTTGTTATTAACTTGCTTGTTAATTTTTTCCGCTGGTGTGGCTGTGCCGGCGTGGGGGCAGACGTACACGATCAATTATAAGAATGGTTCACCCCAAACCGGTATTACCGAACGTGTGGATACGGTGTATGTGGCAGATGGGGAAGAGAGGGAGTTGTTTATTCCTGAGTTGAGGAATAATGATGGCTTTTATAATGCGAACTATCGGTGGTATGTACGTTGGTATCAGCTTAATGAAGGTAATTTAAGTTGCGAAAATATAAAAGGTAAGGCTATAAATCCTAAGTTAGATGGTTCTTTTGTACAGGGTGGTGCCTTACAGGATCTTATAAATCTCTATCCAAGCTCGTTGAGAGACGCAGGTACTTCTTTATTTTTTTATAAAGACTTTTATAAGATAGAAGGTACAACTGCTATAAATAGCTCTGTCCCTCTCGGAGCCTCTACGGTTGAATATTCAGCGGTGAATGTAAAAGAAGATCTTGTTGTTTGTGATGTGAGTTTAAATAACAATTATAAGGTGGATGGGACTACATTCACTGAACCTACTTTGTCCATACGTTATAAATTTGTGATTCGTCCGGCAAGCGAAATTGCGAATCGCATAAAAGATTCTAAAGCGGATGAAACCACTCCTTTTATGGATGAAACCATATATGTCCCGCAAAATAATGGAACGATTAATATACAATTGGGTAGGATCGCTAATAATTATGCGTGGTATGACGGAGATCAAATAGTACAGGGAGAAACTTATCAATATAAGAAAGACAATGGCGAATGGAAAGATTTGGGTAATCGCTGGACACAGATTATAAATAATTTGATAACGGTTGGAACACAACCTGTAAAATTAGAAATTCGGGCGGTGGGTAAAGATAAGACGAAAGCGAGTCCTCTGTTGGTGCGATATAATCTTATCCCTGGTGATCATGGTTTCATGTTACAGGAAAAGCAAGAAAAAGATTCTGACCCAAGGCGTAATCCGGATAACTATCCGGAGTTTTATGAAAGAATAGGATATATAAATTTTGACCGGAATGATTCGATATCTGTAGACGATTTGAACTCTGTTAATAATATGGCAAAGATTGGTTTTTCTGATAATAAAGAGGATAAAGGTAAATGGTTGGATCCGGAGATCACGGGATATGCTCCATTTAATTATCAAATTCAACCAAATAAGGATAATCGGATTCAGACCTTACAAAACCAATATGGTTTGTTTCGAACAGCGGATGTGGAAAAAGTATCAACGAATAATGAAAAGGTTGAGGGAAAGACTTATTTTTGGTTTGCAAGTGCCCAAAGTAAGCCCAAAGTGGCAATCTATGACCGGACTTATTACAATACGGGGAAAAAATCATTGGGATATTTCTTTTATGTGGATGCGGCCAATTTGCCGGGACGTTTGGTGAAAATTCCGTTGGATGGTAATATCTGTGCGCATACGGGTATTTTAGTGAACTTTTGGGTGAATGATATGACGACATGGAAAGATACTCAAGCCGAAGGAAAACCTCTACCTCCTAATGTAAACATGAATTTTATCGGATTAAAAGCAGATGGTACAGAAGTTGTTTTACATCGTTTTACTTCAGGGGATGCACTGACTGATTATACCTCGACTTCGGAAGGGCGGCCGGCTAATAACAATATTGGTAAATGGCAGCAATTAATGTACTCATTTTCCTTGTCACAATCGCTTGATGATTATGTAGGATATTATCTGGAGGTACAAAACAATACAGCTCATTCATATGGTGCGGACTACGCCATCGATGGTCTGCGTATTTATCGCTCCATACCGCAAATCGACGTAAAGCGAGTAGACGTGTGTTCTTCTGCCAGCCTGACCGTTGCCACGGATTACGAACTTCTGCTCAAGAATATGGGTTGGAGCATTAATCCGGATGTATTGTCCGATCTGAATATGGGGAATAGCATAACGGAAGATTCAAAGCATATATGGAAATACCGCTATGGTTTGATGGGTGGAGATCCAAGGAAAAGAAATGAGAATCTTAATAAAACGATCGGAAATGTTTATATTGGAGCTACCGATAAAAAGGAAAATGGGGATATAAAGAAGCCTGAAGATTGGATTACATTAAATACGGATTTGAAGGATTATAGTAATGAGCGCTATAACAACCGAAGCAAGGTGTATCGTATTATCGTTCCGACTAAAGAAGGGTTGAAGCATCAAGGATTTGAGGATCTGACAAATCATGAAACTGCGATGCGACGACAAATTGTCGTAAACCTGCGTATGATCAATGATTTCTTATATGATGCCGCTGAGCATAAAATTTGGCAAAAAGACATACTAGATCATGCCCAAAAAACAAATGGGGATAAATTCCCGGAAGAAGAGTATATTGCGTACTTGAAACAAAATTTGAGTGTACTCTGTGGCAAATCGGATTCAGAGTGGGACTATAAGATTCCGGAACCGAAAGACCTATCTAACCAGATAGATAGAATAATGGAGGGGAATGACAATAATCTGTACGAAGAACTGATACGGGCCGTTTGTTCGGTAATGGGTATTTCTCGTCCTCGTGTGCCTTGGTGGGATGAAGGAAATAGCAATACCATCCATTTGAGTGCCATTGATGTGGACAAGACTGAGTTGAAATATAAAGGGGAGCAAAATTTCGGAAGTAAAGAGAATGCCGCCTCCGGTAGGTATGATGTGGTAATCTTTAGTGCGGCCGCGACAGTTACTAGTGATGAAATCGTGAATTTCCCGAATGCCCATGCGGGAGATAGTTTCAACGATCCTTGCTTGCTGACTACCCCTTTCACCGTACTCCCTTCCTTCACGATCGTGGCAAAGACCAAGACAGATTTGCCGGAGGGCATGATCGCTTGCGAGGGACGGATCAGTCAGATTGAGGAGGCAACCATGTGGGTTGAAAGATATGATGAGAACAACAACTTGATGACCGGAGAGACAGATAAGTTTGTAGATAAATATGAGGGTTATTCATATACGTTCGACTGGTTCTTGGGAGACTCGCTGGAATTTGCTGCGTTCTATGATGAATATGGATTCGCTTTAGAAGATATATTGAAGTCTTATAGAAATACCCTTCCCGATGGCGAGAAAGCTTCGTCTTTCCCCGCGAAAAATTTGATTGAGTATTATGAAAAATTAGACGCATATAAAGATAAGCCTGGGCTTATTGCGAAATTGAAGACATTGCTTTTAGGTGATGTAGATACAGAGCCGAAATTGGTGATTGGCGGGAAATTGGGATATGCGGAGTTTCGTTGGGTAAAAAAAGTGGTAGCGATTCCTTATCTACCGGAGAGTATTCCCGAGGAGGACAGACTTTGGCTTTTCTGCGATAGACCTCAAGAACGATCACTGGAAGCCGCTCCCGCCCCGAAACTACTTGTTGGTTTCCCGGACGTGAAGTATCCGGAAGGAATGGAGCATTATCCCAATGTTCCCCTGCGTATTGGCTTGCCGAATATCATGGAGAAAAGCATAACCGATATTCCTATCCAAAGCAATGGCCTAAAGATGGGTATGACAGAATCCAATCAATTAGGTCTGCCCGAAAGCAATACTACGGATATCTTCTTGCGGCAAGGGGCTACTTATACAAAGGTGGGTAATTTGACAAAGTTGTCTGCGAAAGCTAAAAGTGAAAATGAGGCAGGTGAAACTGACTATGGCGGTGGATTATTCTCCATGACTTTTGACGATAAAGCTTATACAAATTTTGACGAAGGCCAGATTTATGCCCTCTATATCCCATTCGGTGAATATAAGGACGAAGCTTTCGTAAAAGGCTCTTGCGAAGGATACGCTACCTTACTTATCAAGATCGTGCCGGAATATCTGACTTGGAAGGGTACGAACACCGGTGAGGACGCTGAGGCATGGTATAATGACGCAAACTGGCATCAGTCTACGAAAGGGGAATTGTACATAGATCCAAACGGAGAAGATAAAACAGACGCCAATGGCAATGATGCAGACTTGACCGCCGCCTTCGCCCCGCTTCATTTCACCCGTATCACGATCCCGGAAAAGCAGATGCTGGAATTGGAAGGCTTGGAGACGAAAGATCATTTGTTACAGATTCCCGAAGCGAACTCATCAAAGGCTACCGAGTATATCCAATATGATATGGCGGTAGACAAAGACGGAGATAATACGATCGTAACCCCGTACTATATAAATAAGGTAAAGGCTATCTATTTCAAACCCGAGGCGCAGTTACGCCGTCAGCAATTCCTGACGTACGACACTGCCCATGTGGAATTCGAGATGACACCTGACGCGAAATATTGGATGGCATCGCCCCTGCAAAGCGTATTCGCCGGCGATATGTACACCGTGAAGAACACGGGCCGTCAGAACACCTATGCTTTCGCCGATATCACCTACAGCACGGCTGACAACGACCGCCAAGCCCCAGCCTTCTACCAGAAAGCTTGGGACAAGGCGATCACGATGTACGTGCCGAAGAGCGAAGCAGATCAAATAGTTTCTTTTCCGGAGAATGGTTTGGATACAACTCATTACGAGGTAGTCCAATCCAACTGGAGCCGTGAATATAACGATGTGAATGTGCCCTACGCTTTAGGAAAGGGATTCTATGCCAGCGTAGAAAAGAAGAATGCGACCGGCTTAGGTGAGAAAGTATTGGTACGCCTGCCGAAAGCGGATGACTCCTACAAATATGAACCGTGGAAACCGGATACGAAAAGCGCTACATTGAGAGCCGCCATGACCAAAGCCCCGACTTTAGCAAATCGGATCAATGCTGGTAAACTGGCAGATAACAAGTCGATCAAGGTGGTATTGACAGATGTGAATGGAACGGAAGATTGGTGGAATACGGATAATGGAACCGTCCGTGTTATTGCTGATGGTGACGGCAAGCACTTCCTGTTGGGTAATCCTTATATGTATCCGTTGGATATCGTTCGTTTCTTGAAAGAGAATGAGGCTATCTTAGAGCAAAAATATTGGACATTGGATGTGAAGGAGGGGCTTGTTGTCGGTACACCTGATGTGGCATGGGAAGGTGGAAATGTTACTGATGCTACATCCGGAGCCGTTATCGCCTCCATGCAAGCCTTCTTCGTAGAGCTGAAAGATGCGGCTCAAACGAAAGCGGAAGGTACGGCAACCGGTACCGATCTGAAGGTGGTTCATTTCGATCCCTCCATGATGCAAGGAGAGTCGGAGAAGGTCTCTTCTTCCTTACGTACCGCTACGGCCAAAAAACCGGTATTGAGGCTGACAGCAGAGCGGGATGCATATCGTAGCACGGCCTTGTTGACGCGGCAGGATGATGCCGCGAATAGCTATGAGGCAGATAAGGATGCCGTAATCTTGCTGGATACGGAACTGGAGGAGATCCCGCAGGTGTACACTATCGCCGGGACTCGTGCCGTGGGTGTGAACGTAGTACGACGGATCGACCAAGTGCCCCTTGGCGTATATGCCGGCGAGGGTAAGGGGGAGGTTACACTGACGATAGAGGGTATCGGCGATTGGGCGGAGACGCTTTACCTGTACGATGCCGTGACCCGTAAAAGTACGGAGTTGTCGGACAATACGTATACCTTGCGTTTGGACGGCAGCAGCCATGGACGTTACTTCCTAAGTGCGGGCTCGCCTACCGGTAATGAGGGGGTGGACAACGTAGAATCTATCTCTGTCTATTCCGCCGTATCGGGTAGGATAGTGGCCAGTGCTAGCGAGGCGTTGAAGCGGATACAGGTGTTTACGCCGATGGGTCGTTTGGTACGTACCTTATATCCCGCCCGTCCGACTTATACGTTCGATCTCCCGGCAGGCATCTACATTATCCGCACGGAGATCGCCCACGACCAAAAGACGGTGAAACTACGGGTATTGTAAATAAACCCCCTTGTTGTTAGTTCGTTTCTACCACTCCATCCTTGATATGGATCACCCGATCCGTGTTTGTGGCCAGCTGTTCGTCATGCGTCACGATGACGAACGTCTGGTTCATCTGGTCTCTTAACTCGAAAAAGAGGGCGTGCAATTCTTCCTTGTTCTTGGTATCGAGGCTTCCCGAAGGTTCGTCGGCGAGGATAACCGCCGGGTTATTGATAAGCGCACGGGCTACCGCTACCCGTTGCTTTTCTCCGCCGGATAGCTCGGCGGGCTTGTGTGCCATACGATCGGAGAGTTTCAAGAAGTCCAGCATCTCTTTCGCCCGCTTCTCGGCTATGGCCGATTTCTCCTTGGCGATCAGGGCTGGGATCATCACGTTTTCCAAGGCCGTGAACTCCGGCAATAATTGATGGAACTGGAAGACGAAGCCGATATTCCGGTTGCGGAAAGCCGCCAATTCCTTATCGCCCAATCGTCTTGTCTCCGTGCCATTGATAACCAGTCGCCCGCTATCCGGTGCGTCGAGCGTGCCGATGATTTGCAACAAGGTTGTCTTACCCGCCCCGCTGGGGCCTACGATAGCGACAACCTCGCCCTTGTTTATCGTGAGGTCGATGCCTTTCAATACTTGTAAGGCACCGAAACTTTTCGTTATTCCTTCGGTTTGTATCATATCAAGTTTCTTAGGACGTGCGAGGCAAGGAAACAACCGAACGTTGCCGGCATATAAGAGACCGTTCCCGTGGTCGTACGTTTACATGTTTCGTTTTCAACTTCGATCACGGCGTCCGGATCGGCGAACTCGGTGGAAAATACGACGGGAATCCCCTTGCTTACGCCTAGAGGACGCAACCGTTTCCGCACCGCTTTCGCGAGGGCGCAATTGATTGTCTTGGAGATATCCGCTATCCGTACCAAGGATGGGTCTACCTTAGCGCCCGCCCCCATGGAGGACACGATGGGGATCTTATGGATATATGCTTGGTACATCAGGTATACCTTGGGACTTAGGGAATCGATGGCATCTACCACGAAATCGAGAGGGGCCGATAAGAGTACCTCCTCCGTCCGTTCGTCTCGCAGGAATTCATTCAGGACGGTTAGTTGCAACTGGGGATTGATATCAAGCAAACGCTTGGCCACGACCTCGGCTTTCGGCATCCCTAGGGTGGAATGAAGGGCGGGCAATTGGCGGTTGATATTACTCTCGTTTACCGTATCGGCGTCTATGATCGTCATCTTTCCTACTCCGGCCCGACAAATCTGCTCGGCGGCATAAGCTCCCACACCTCCTAGGCCAACTACCAATACATGGCTACGGGATAAGCGCTCCATATGCTCCGCTCCGAACAAAAGTTCCGTCCGTGTATTCCAATTGTAACTCATTTATCTATTTTTGAGCACAAAAGTAATCAATTGTTCCGGTTCCTCCAATACTTGCTTTTATCCGAAAGCTTTGTGTCTTGTTACTGCACGGGCGTTGCAGCGTTACTGTATGGGCGTTGCAGTATTACTGCATCAGCCTTGCAGTACCACCGCAACCCAGGTTGCAGTGGATGAGTTACGTCAGATGGGTTGAATATGAAAGACTGATCCTCCGTCGGAGGCCAGCGGAAGGGTGATTTTATCCCTGTAGGTGATCTCCTCAACCTCTTTTACGAGTTTGTTCGAGTCTATATTCGTATCTTCAGCATCTTTATAGATCGTTATCTTATATTTCTTGTCCTTATCCAAGAACTTGAGGTCTACATCGATACTGCGTGCTTGGCTGTTATTGATCGTACCGACAAACCAATCCTCTCCCTTTTTGCGGGCGATCGTTACGTATTCATTGACGGAAGCGTTCGGAACGACTGTTTGGTCCCAAGTCGTAGGCACGGCTTTCAGGAACTCGAATCCCGGTTGTCCTTCGTAAGCCTCCGGCGTATCGCAAATCATGCCGAGATAGCTCTCTAATACCACGTACATCGCTAACATATGGCAGCGGGTACTCATTACGTAAGGGTTACGTTCTTGGTTCTTGAACTTATCCCTTGGCAAAGAGCGGAAACCTCCTAAATGATAATCAGTCGCTCCCGCTAATAAACGGGTAAAAGGCATATGGATGTCATGATCTGCGTCGGTATCCTTATCCCATTTGCAATGCTCGTAATTAAGCGTACCCTCGCGGGTGAACTCGTTGGGATAGGTACGGCTCAATCCAGACGGCTTGCAAGCTCCGTGGAATTGCACGAATAGATGATGCTTAGCCGCCTTCGCCAAGAACTCTTCTTGGATGCGGATCATCTCCTGATCGTCTCGATCCATGAAATCGATCATCATGCCGGCGATTCCCCATTTCTCGAATTGGGCGAAAGCCTCGTCTATCTTTGCGTACAGAGGTTTCCAGTTGGTCCATAAATGGATACGTACGCCTTGACTCTTGGCGTAATCGCAAATCTCCTGCATATTGAGGCTCGGAACGACTTTCAAGATGTCCGCTTTAGGACCCGGAGAACCGAATCCGGCTCCATCCTCGTCATACCAAGCTTGCTCGGCGTTCCCGTAGATCGAGTGATAATCCAATCCGTTACGGGCTACGAAATCAATGTAATATTTATTCGTGGGGAAATTGTTTCCGCCAAGGAAAGTCGTATCCGGAACGACATTTCCGTTCCACCACGTAAAAGTAGTCTTACCCGGCTTAATCCAAGACGTATCCTCTATCTTACAAGGCTCATTGAGATTCGTAAGGATATTGGACGCTATCAAGGAACCGATTTGATCACTGATCATCAAGACCCGCCAAGGAGATTGATGGGGTAGGGATGCCTCTACCTTGATACGCTCTTGTCCCAGTTTAGGTGATAGTTTCCCGAGAAGAGTCCCGTTTTCTTTCCATAGGTACATACCGGCGTAGTCACGAACCGCCGCCTCGGTAATCGCCATATAAACATGGTTCGGGAAAGAGAATAGGGCGGGCATATCCATCAATCGTTTATTATCCATGTCGGCATAATCTGTGACCGTATATTTACCTTCGTGGGAACTTTGGTAGTTGGGGAGGAATAAAGTAGTTACGTTCGGATTCCCTTGTAGGTTGAAGGTGGTTCCCTCGTCATACATGATATACGAATCCCATCCTTTTTGCTTCGGAAACTCATAGCGGAAGGCGATACCGTCATCGAAAGCCCTCAAGACCAGATTAATCTTGCGAAAAGGCTGAACGGTTTCCTCTAGCGGGATGATTACCTCTTTGGAAAGGCTATGTATATGTTTCGCCTTACCAACGATCAATTCGTAGGTCTCTTCCTTCGTACTGAACACGGGTTTGTTGATCTTTACATTTTCCCCGAACGCCCCATTATCGAAAGTCAACGTTAGCGGAGAGTCTTGGATCAGGGTTTGTTTATTAAACGCTACGCTGTATACCGGGCTATTCTTATCCAAAACCAAGGAGAACTTGATCTTTCCGTTTGGAGAAGACAATCGCACGCTTTTATTTGCGTATAAAGAGTGAGCGCAAAGTATAAAAAATGCCAGAATGAGGTAGATTGATTCTTTTTTCATGGATGATAATTTTATAGGCCAAAGATATACATATTTATTTTGTACGGTTTAACTGCTTCAACAATTCTTTAAGGCTGACGGTCTCATTCTTGACCAATGGTTTTGCCCAATAGGAAATACTCAAGATATAGCCCAGCGTGATAAATAGGAAAAACATGGAATAGCGCAACCCGATCAGATCTCCAAGTCCACCAATGATGAACGGAATCAATGCCCCACCGAAAATACCCGTACACAAGATACCGGAAAAAGCCCCATGATGCTTATCCACGGAGTTAAGGGCTAAGGCGAATATCACCGAAAACATGATCGAGATCGAGAAGCCGCAACAAGCGAAAGCGATAATCGCTACTTGCGTAGGACCGAAGAGCGCTATCGATAAATTAAGGATCGCTATCATCGAGAAAATACGTAACATCAGCTTTGAGTCGATTAACTTTACGATCACCAATCCCAACAAGCAGCCGATGGACATCAATCCCCAGAACCAAGCAACCGTAGTAGCCCCGGCTCCTTCCGGGCTGACCCCATGATACATATTCAGGAAAAGACTCATCCAATTCGCCAATCCTTGCTCGGTTCCCACATAAGCGATAATCCCCAAGAAATAGAATATAACTTGTTTTTGCTTGAGTAATTCTTTATAATTCTGTACCGTTCCCGCCTTCTCATCTTCCTTTAATTCTACTTTCGGGAATTTGACATAAGAGATAACCACTAACATGATGACAAAAACAATCGTAAAGATAAAATAGAGCGAGCTCCAAGGTAAGCTCTCCGGCGTTATCCCTTTGAGGAAACGGATGAAGAAGTCGTTCGCCGGATCCTCACCGGTTAATTTCCGCATAAGCCCGGCCAAGACGAACGGGCTCATGAAAGAAGCGGCCCCGAATACGATCTGGGCCAATACCTGATTAAAGGCATATTTTTTCTCTCCGCCCGCCTCACGCATCAAGGGCAATATAATCACCTGTAGCATCGCCATGCCCAGACCGATAGCGAAAAGGGAGGTCAATACGATAGGGTAGGTCGGGAACATGACGAAAAGCCCCGCACCCAAAAACGTCAGACTGAAAGCGACCAATAAGGAAATCTTTCCCCCGAAACGCTCGATGATCATTCCTGCCGGGATGGACATGATGCCATATGCCAAGAAAAACGAGAACGGCAAGAATGCGGCCAATGTCAGGCTCAGCCCAAAACTATCGATAATCATCGGTAGCATAGGGCCTAATATATTGGTAACAAAAGAAATGACAAACCAAATACACAAGATGAGGAGTACGATCCAATTATTCTTATTCATGATAGATAGATTCAATGATTAAACACCAATGCCGCCGCCCCGAGGCATCCGGCCTTATTTCCTAATCGGGCAAGTTCGATAGTCGTGAAGTACGAGGTTTCCTTCATCACGAATTTCCAGACCTGTTCCCGTATATTATTAATGTAGAAATCTCCGGATTCCGAAATGCCTCCGCCGATAATCACCTTTTGCGGAGCGAAAATGTTGATAAGGCTCGCTACGCCTAGGGACAGATTCCGGAAATGATCCTCCATAGCGAGTACGGCCTCTTTCTCTTGAGCTTTATAGCGCTCTACTATATATTTTCCATCGATACGGGAAGGTATCTCCCGTCCGTTCTTCTCCAATAATTGCCGATATAAGGCGATCAACGCACTTACGGAAGCGTGTGCCTCTAGGCAACCGGACGCTCCGCAAGTACATTGATTCCCATTCAGACCATGAATAATTAAGTGCCCAAGTTCGGTGCCCCGGTTCCGGTAGCCGCCATAAAGCCGGCCGTTCAAGAACAAGGCGCCCCCTATGCCGGTACCCACCGTCAAGAAAACGATATCGGAGAGGCCCTTAGCCGCCCCATATATCACCTCGCCCAACCCCATAAGGTTTGCGTCGTTGTCGATGAATACCGGTAGATTAAATTCCGCTAACGCAAGATCCAATTGTTGGTTGTCCAGTTCAGGAAGATTATTGGCAAAGAGAACCACCCCCTTATCTACTACGGAAGGTACACCTATGCCAATTCCGTAAATCCCCCAGTCCCGGGAACGGGCGTAGTCTGTCATTTTCCGTACGATACTTTTTATGATATCGGATAATGGGCGTGGATTCTCTTTTGATTGTGTGGTTTCCGACGATTCGTAAAGAATGTCGCCATTCTGGTTCACAAGAGTATATTTTATGCTTGTTCCTCCAATGTCTAATGCGATAGCGTATTTCATGATAATTGTAAAAGCTTAATTAGAACTATGCGCCGCTTCCCTGTCGATCAGGCAAATCACGTTCGGGTGCAGCCACAATAAGGAGGCCGGCAACTCCGTCGAGATCTTCTGTTCAAGGAAAGCTTGAGTAATCTCCCTTTTCTTTATCCCGTTGATAAGAAGGATAATCAGGCGTGACTGAAAGATATTCGCCATGCCCAATGTCAGTCCGTATCCCGGTTTTTCCGTATCCCCGGCGATCATGGGATGTTGCAATGATTTCTGGGACAGATGAGCCACATGGCAATTCGTATGTAAGGAAGGAGCCGGCTCGTTCAAGGCGATATGGCCGTTCATCCCTATTCCTAATATACAAATGTCGATAGGGCCTTTTTGATCCAGTATCTGTTGGATCCGCTCACATTCCGCCTCAGGGTTCTCCGGATCGCTTTGGAACGCTATATACCGGTCTTCCGGGATTTGAAGCGGACCTACGAAATAGTTCCGTAGATACGACTCGCACGTACCCGGGTGGTCCATCGGGATTCCTCCCCATTCATCAAGCTTTAGTACCGTGAATTGGGAGAATAATTCCGGTTGGCGACCGGCTTCCTCTACCAGCAACTCATACATCCGGGTAGGAGAGCCCCCAGTGGCGGCACAAAGCGTAAGTGCCTTGTGCTGCCCTAACTCTGAGGTAACAATCTCTTTTGCCTTAAGGCTTAATGCCTCATAAGATTGACAAATCTCTATTCTCATACGATTTTAGAGCTCTTTGATTCGGATATTGCGGAAACAAACACCATAACCGTGGTCTTGCATACCGATGTAACCCGGTTGTTTTCCGCATTGTAGCATCAAGTCGTAAGCTTCCGGGCATTTCTCCGGACTCGTGCTGAACTTGCTGAACTTACTATGATCCACTAACGCGCGCCATACCGGTGTACCGAACTGGAATTCCAGCACTTTCACGTCGTTCATGTAATGGATCACGCGTTGGTTATAGACAACGATTCTCGTCTTGTTCCAGTTTCCGTACGGTTTTACGGGTTGTGGATCCGGCATAATCATGTCATATACGGCACCGGCCTGACGGTTACCATCGCAACCTTCCCATGCGTCCGGCATATTCTCGTTGTCGAGTAACTGATATTCTGGGCTGGAGTAATAAATAGGTGTACCCTCAATTTCTTGCGCAGTATAGAAGATACCGCTATTACCGGCCTTGTCGATCTTCCATTCGATCTCGAAAACGAAATTTTTGAACTTCTTGTCGTAGATCAAGTCGCCGAAGCCCGTGTCTGCCTTATTGTCGCTACCTTTATAGGTGATCGATCCGTCTTCAACCACCCAACCTTGGGGTACATCCTGACGGCAATAGCCGCGCCATCCGTTCAAGGTTTTCCCGTCGAACATGGTGATCCACTCGCCTCCCGTAGGGATACCATCGCTATCGAGGGCTTGGGTTTGGGCGGTTTGCGTTCCGGCATTGTTCGTATTGTTATTGTTGCCAGAGGTACATGATAGAGCCGATGCGAATAAGGCTACGGCCATAATACTGCTATAAATCTTTTTCATCTTTGTATAGTTATTTAAGTAAATTATCTAGTTGTAGAGACGGGGTGTGCCCCGTCTCATCCCATTGTTGTTCGCTTTTATAACTTGAGATCTTCCCATCCATCGCGGTATTTCCGCTTGATGAATTGGTTCGCTTGCTCGAAGTTGGTGATACGCATGTTCGCTCCGTCCCACTGGAAAGTTTTGTTTCTTCCCGGATAGATAAAGCCCTCGCGTTCTCCGTAGATCGAGTCGTTATGTTTCACTTGTTCCCGGATATTATAGCTGCGTAAGATCAGGTTACCCATCAATACGGTCTCCGTCAACGGACCGGCGTAACCTTCGAATGGTGATTCTACGTCCGCCTTGTCGTATCCTGCGATACAAGAGTCGATCCACGCCCAGTAATGACCGTTCGTGCCGCCTTCGATACGTTTGTATTTATGAGGAATGTTCACGTCCTTGTCGAACAGCGGTTTCTTGTTCGCCTTCTGTCCCTTTGGCCAGAATCTCGGGTCGGAACCGCCCCAGCCGCAAGAAGCCATACCTTTCGTACCTACGAATACGGTTGCGCCTTCTACGTCCATCATATCCAAGTCTCCCATCGTGCAGGTCATGTCTGCATCCGGATCGATCTCCTCGAAACGCTCCGGCATGATACCACCGTCCATCCAATAGAGATTCAGGTCGCTTCCGTCTTTCTTCTTGAATTTATAACGGATCGAGCTGGCTACCGGGCAACTCTCAGGATAATAAGCCTCCTCGAAGATACCGGAGTAGACATTGGTCGTGCTGCAAGAAACCTCAGTCGGATAACCTAATTGAAGCAATTTGAATGGAGGGCCGATGATGTGGCAACCCATATCTCCAAGAGCGCCTGTACCGAAACGCCACCAACCACGCCAGTTGAACGGAACAAGATTATCGATATAATCCACATACTCGGCGGTACCTACCCATAAGTCCCAATTTAATTCCTTGGGAACCTCAGGCTTCTGGCTCGGCCAAGGAATACCTTGCGGCCATACAGGACGGTTGGTCCAGCAATATACCTTCTGGATGTCACCTAACAGATCTGCCTCGAACCATTCACGAAGGGTACGCATACCGTCGCAAGAGTTACCTTGGTCGCCCATTTGGGTCACGACCTTGTATTTCTTGGCGGCCTCGGTAAGGATACGTGCCTCGTAAATATCGTGCGCGATCGGTTTTTGCAGATATACGTGCTTACCCATCCGCATAGCGCCGAAAGCTTGGATCGCATGGTTATGATCCGGGGTGGAGATACATACGGCATCGAAGTTCTTGCCTTCCTTGTCGTACATCTCACGGAAGTCGTTGAAATACTTCGCCTTCGGGTATTTCTTACGAGCGTCGGCAGACTGACGGTCGTCTACGTCGCACAGACAGGTGATCGCTGCGTTTTTGTGCGGCGTATTCATCAAGCTACCCAAATCGGCGGCTCCCATACCGCCACAGCCTATTTTCGCGATATAAAGCTTATCGCTGGGAGCTACGTGTCCTAATCCCGCTACGGTAAAACTGGGCAGGATCGTAAGGGCGGCAGCACCTGTGGCTGCCATCCCAAGGAATTCCCTTCTCGAGATTCCAGTCGGACAGGATTGTTTATTTACCTCTTTCATAAATTTGTTCATATTATGATTAATAATTGAATTGGGGTCTAAAGAATTGATATTAAAAACAGACTGATATGATTAGAATGCCGGATATCCCGGGTTCTGAACCAAATTATTATTCTTCTGCCAAGCCTTGAACGGGATCGGGAAGATCTTACGATATTCCGGAGTCTGTTTCGGCTTCATATATCTCGGTTTCAGATAAGTCCCGAAGCGGATCATATCTTGGCGGCGGACAAATTCGAATGCCAACTCATAACCACGCTCGTTATAGATATCGTCCAATGTCACGCTCGTGTAATTATGATCGGAATTGCCGTAAGCCCTTTCCCGGATAGCGTTTACCAGACGAGTAGCTTCACCGAGATCCCCGCCCATACGAACCAAGGCTTCCGCTTTCATCAGGTATACATCGGCCAGACGGAAGATAGCGATATCGTTCTCCATATTGGTATTTTGCATGCCTTTCTCATATACCCACTTATTGATACGTGCGCCGTCTTCTTGGTGAACCTCGCCCCACGGGGTTAAGTTACCATCCGCATCGGTTTTCTCAGTTCCCGGTACCACATTTAAGTCGATCGTATGGATCAAGTCATGTCCTAGGGTCGTTTTCAAAATCTCTCCCGTGCTAGGGTCGATCATCGGGCCAATCAAGAACGAACCTTCGTAACGAGGATCTTCCGTATCAAATGTGCGGACAAAATCCGGCTGGGCGTTGATACCATTCCACATACCGCCGGTGAAACCTAATACATCGGGATCCAGATAATGCAATGTCCAAAGATGAATGGAGTTACCCCAAGCATCAGATGCCTTGTAGCAGATCGGGAAAATAATCTCTCGTGATACCTCGTTATGAACCTCGAAATTGGTTTTCCAATTCGGCTCGATGATATATTCGAGTTTCATGATCTCGTCGCACTGCTCCACTACACCTTTCCAGTTCGGCTCGCCGATCCATTCCTCGGCGTTGAGGTACATCTTTGCCAATACCATACGGGCAGCCCCTTGCGTGAACTTACCGTAGCTGGCGTCTGATACATCGGAGCGTAGGTTCGGGATGATCTCGGTTAATTCCTTCACCACGTATTTATACAGATCCGCACGGCTCGTGATGGAGGGCAAGGAGGTATCCTCAAAATCTGTCACTAATGGAGCGTTACCGAAAATATCTACGATTACATAATACCAGAAAGCGCGTAATCCTCTTAGCTCAGACAAGTATTGAAGCTTAAGTTCATCGCTCATCGCCTCGCTTTTCTCTATAATATTATATACGGAATTAACTGTGGTTAAACCTTCCGTACAATATGTCCAGCAATTCTCTACGGAGTAAGAGTTCGGTTTCCAACTGTGCATACATTGTTCCATGTATTGTCCGCCGTCCCACCAGTCGCCACCTACACGTGTCGGTGCTATCAAGATATCGGCTGTCATATCGGCCGCTCCCCAAGGACCGTCATAAGCCAGCATGTTCTTTAGGGATTGGTATGCCGGAGCCATGATCGCATTAATCTGCTTTTCTGTTGTCCCGAATTCGTCGGTAGGAAGCTTGTCGTATACGTTCTCGTCCAAATCCATGCAAGAGACAAGTGCTACCGGAGCGAGTACGGCACATATTATATTTTTGAATAATCTTTTCATGATCGTTACTGTTTGTGTATTAGAAATTCAAGTTTAATCCAACAGAGAATGTGCGTGCCTTCGGATAAAATTCACGAGGTTCTACACCCGGGGTCAAACCGTCTCCTGAATCCATAGGAACTTCGGGATCAAGACCTTTATATTTCGTGATAACGAATAGGTTTTGCGCCGTGAAATAAACACGGATACCATTCAATGCTTTGATCTTATAACCTAAAGTCAAGTTGTCGAGACGCATAAAAGAACCTTTCTCTAAGTAATAGTTGGAGAATCTTGGAGTTTCGCTTAACGTATAGGTCAATGGATCATCCAATGCGTTTGTTCCCGGCAAGAATCCGGATTGAGCGTATGCCATGCGGGTCGCGTTCAATATATCATTACCGATCGTTCCACGCAAGAAGAATGACAAATCAAAATTCTTGTAGCGGAAAGTATTGGTGATACCATATGTCAGTTTCGGTTGAGCGGATCCGATGTAGTCATAATCCGCCGGATCGGAAATCTCGCCGTCACCGTCTTTATCTACCATGATATATCTGCCGTTCTCATCGATACCGTTGCAAACCAAGCCATAGAATTGTCCGATAGGGCGTCCCTCTTCCAATACGTGTGTACCGCTGGAGCTTCCACCCCGGATGAATACGTCACCTAATAAGATCTTATCCATTGTAAATACGTCGTTGGATAGACGAGTCACTTCATTCTCATTATGAGCCAAGTTTAAGGAGATGTTCCAATCGAAATCCTTCGTGCGGATAGCGTCTGCGTTCAAACTCAACTCGATACCCGTATTACGCATATCGCCCACGTTAGCCATGATCTCGCTATATAGGTAAGGAGGGGTTGGCACCGGATAGGTATAAAGCATGTCAGAGGTCTTTTTGTTATACCATTCGATACGACCACCTAGGCGGCTATCCAATACGGAGAAATCAAGTCCGATGTTCAACATCGCTGTCTGTTCCCATTTTAAGTCTGGGTTTGCGTTTTGGCTGATTTTATAAGAAGGTAGCCAAGAACCGGTATCATAATATACACCATCTGTGCCGTAAAGCTCGAGGGTTTTGTAGGGGTCCAATCCTGTTTGATTACCAGTGATACCATAACCGACACTTAACTTTAAGTCGTTAAGCCAGTTTACTTTTTCCATGAATGACTCTTGGGTGATATTCCAACCCACGGAAACGGAAGGGAAGGTACCCCATTTGTTATTCGTTCCAAATTTAGAAGAACCATCCCGGCGTACGGTAGCTGTCAACATATATTTCTCATTGAAGCTATAATTGGCTCTTGCGTATAAAGAGATCAGGCGACTTTGCCATTTTTGAGACTCTGCGTCTCCCGGATTCAGATTTTGTCCCGCGGCTAAATTGTTAGCACCTAATAAATCAGTGACGAAACCACGGGTCTGTACGTGAGTCTCCTCATAATTCTCTTCTTCCCAAGAGTAACCGATCAAGGCATTGATCTTATGCTTATTGAACTCAGCTGAATAATTGGCGGTCCATTCCATCAAGTCTTTATCACGTAGTCTGGACCAACGTTCGGCCTTACCGCCATCGTTGTAACCGGCTTGAGACTCGATACTGTTGTATTTGCTCTCATCTTCCGTATTCCGGCTTTTAGCTAAAAGAACTTTAGCCTCTAAGCCATCGATAATCGTATAACCGACATCAGCGGTTCCATAGAAATTATTGATGCGGTTCTTATGTGTATTCTCTTTCTGGTTACGTACCGGGTTTCCTTGGTCGTATTCACGTGTGTCGAACCAAGATCCATCCTCTAGCTTAACCGGGCGAACGGGAATCATATTGTAGGCAAGTAAGAAATTGGTCGCATTGGTCGGCGCGTTATCTGTAACGGTAGCCACGCCGGTGATGCTTACTTTCAAACGATCCTCCAGAGCACGTTGGGAGAATTGGAAACGGGCGTTGTAACGGTTCATGGAGTTATCGCGTGCGATACCTTCACGTTGCATATAAGAAAGGGAACCTCTATAGTTATGGTGTGAACCACCTCCTGATAAAGACACGGCATGATCCTGTTGGAAACCGATTCTCGTGATCTCGTCGAACCAATCCGTGTTCGCTCCCATGTCAAAATCCTTACCGTCCTTACCCGGGGTAGAGGAAGTATAGCTACGCCATTGGTCCGCTGTTAGCAGATTCGGCTTGTTAGCCAAGGTAGATACACCGAACGCTCCATTATAAGCGATGGTCGGTTTGCTGGCGTAACCTTTCTTAGTCGTGATAAGGATAACACCATCCGCTGAACGGGAACCGTAGATAGCGGCTGAAGAGGCATCTTTCAAGATAGAGATAGATTCGATGTCCTGCGGATTAACCGTAGACATGTCCATGCCCGGCACGTTATCGATAACGATTAACGGGCCTTGGTCGTTTTGCAAAGTGGATAGACCTCTTAATTGAATCGTCGAGTTGCCCGTTACGTCGCCGGAACCTGTATTGATCGTTAAACCGGCCACCTTACCTTGCAACAAATCCGCTGCGTTACGAGTCAGACCTTGGTTGAAATCCTCAGCGGTCACGTTGGTGATAGAACCGGTAATCTCACGTTTCGTCTGCGTACCGTAACCCACTACGACTACCTCATCCAGTTTTTGAGTGTCCTCTTTCAAGTTTACATTGATCTCGTTTTTGCCGCCTACCGGTTGCAACTGTGTCATGTAACCGATATAGGAGAACTCAAGGGTCGCGTTTGAGGATACTTCCATAACGTATTTACCATCCAGATCTGTAATCGTGCCGTTGGTCGTGCCTTTCTCGACTACGTTAGCACCGATAATAGCGTTTCCTTCCGGGTCTTTAACGACACCGGTGATGCGTTTCTTAGTCTGTTGGGCAACAATGTTTTTATTAAATACATTGATATTTCGTCCTTCGATCGAATATTTCAAACTCGTGTTGCGTAGTGCTTGCGATAAGATATTTTCTATGGACTTATCGGTTGCGTTCACGCTCACTTTTACGTTCTTTACGTCAGAATCCACATAGAAGAATAAGAAATCGCTTTGTTTTTCTATAATAGCGAATAGATCGGTTAGCGGGGCTTGATCCGTCTTCACGGAAATCGTTACAGATTGTGAATAGGAATTAGTCGCTACCGCTTGGAACAGTGTCAAGAAAAGTAAAATAAAGGACATTTTTAGGACCGAGAGCATTTTTTTTAAGTCTTTGGACCTAAAAGACCTATAATACGAAACATTTTCCATATTTTTGTACTGATAAAAGGTTGATAATATGCGTCTGCCACAAAATTTGGTCGTGGAGTAGCAGAAGCAGGAATTAATTCTTTTTAATGGGGCCGGCTGTATTTTTGCAGCCGGTTTTGTTTTTTTGAAAGATAGGATCCCTGTTATCTCATAGGCATTGCTTGTTTTTTAAGATGTGTTGATATTTTTATTTTATTGAATATAGTAAGTTCCATCTCTTTGTGACCATTTGATCGGCAAACTACGAGAGATCACTTGTAAAATCTCCTTTAAAGATTGATCCTCACTGAATGTTCCGGATACAGTGACATTCGGGTCCAGCAATCTCTTGTTTTCTATATGGATCGGAATCTCGTATCTTTTCTCAAGCTCATTCAGCAAGGTACAAAGCGCAATCGATTTATACTTTAGCAAGCCGTCTTTCCATGCCAGATTTTCTTTTGCGTTGACGGATTGGATATCAATCTTGTTCGTTGAACGGATGAATGTAAGTTGCTGGTCGGGAGCGAGTAAGACTTGTTGTGTCGGGCTTTCGAAACGGATAGACCCTTCCAGCAGGACGGCCGTGATCTGATCCTTCCCTTTATCGGCTTTTACACTAAAGGTCGTACCTAATACCCGTATGGAGGCATTTCCCATATCGACGATGAAAGGTCTTTCCGGATTTTTCGCCACCTCGAAATAGGCTTCTCCTTCCAAATTAACCTTTCGCTGATCCGTACCGTATGCGTCAGAGTAGGTAAAGCGACTATTCCGGTTCAAAATGATCTTCGTACCATCATCTAGCGTAAAATGAGATTTATTTTTATCGGTTATATAGGTATAGAATTGCTGAACCTTAGCTTCCCGGGTATTTAAGTGTATTGTTGCGAAAAACAGAACAAGAAAGGCGATTGCCGCCGCAATGGGAGTAGCGATGAAACGGATCAGCCTCAATCTCTTTTGCCTGCTTTGATCGTCGATCTTCTTTCTCAAATTATCGAGGGACACATTAGGCATTAAGGAATGGCTGAACGAGACTTCCGCATCCCAATAACTCTTTAGCAACCGAAATTCTTTTTTGTTCTTTTCGTCTGCGTTCAGCCATTCGCTCAGCGAAAGAAAATCTTCCGAGGAGCTGTTGCCACTTAATATCCTTGTGATAATATGATCTATGCTATTCTCCATTTTAAGTTGTTTCTATACTAATAGTCGCAACCAAATTTGAAAACCCTTAGTGGGAGCATGGATTTTTTACTTATTTTTTTCGTAGCTCATACACGAGTTCTTTGTATTCGGAGATTGCGTTGAATGAGGGGCATTGTTTGATCCATTCATCCGGCGAGATCGTCCCGTCTCCGTTTAAGTCCTCCGAGAGATCCCGGTGCCCACAGACCCATGAGCCGGGAAAGCAGATTAAGAGATGCCGGATCAAACGTAACAACGAGGTCTTTTGAGCCTGTGTGCGGGTATCCCGTGACTGTCCGGTGATGTCCAGTCCACCCTCGTAGCAAATCCCGATGCTGTGTTTGTTGTGTCCTCTCGCATGAGCCGGAATTTGCTCTAGCGGGCGCAGGTTCACCACTTCTCCCGATTTACGGATGTAGAAGTTGTAACCGGCACGGAGGAATCCCCGTGCCTTGTGGTCACTCTCCAGTTGCTCCGGGCTATAATCCGTATTCTCACGGGTTGCCGAGCAATGAATCATGATCAGGTCAATTTTTCTCATATCTCGTCCGGGCTTTCGCTATCAGAACCTGCGCTCTTTTTCGTAACCTCCAGAGGCTCGAAATTCACCTCATTGCGGGTAGTCCGCAGGGCCGAGCCCGGGAAAAAGATAATACGTACCCCCTTTATCTTGGTGGCGTCGAAGTCCTCGGGAGTATTCGTTCCTTCGGAGTTAATAGACATACGGAAGTTACCAAATTCTCCCAATTGCACCACGTTGCCGGAGGACAGTTCCAGATCCATCGCCCAGTTTAATGAATCGAGCACCGCTTTCACGTCCGCCGACGAAAGCGTGGAGCGAGAGCAAATCAGTTTACATAATTTGTTGAGGTCCGAAGTCCCCGACGTTTTAGCGATCGCGTAGTTCTTTACTGAGTCTTTCTCTGCGCCGTTCAATACCTTACGCTTTACTACTTTAAATTTCACTGCCATAATTTTAAATTTTAAAAGGTTAATTACTAATGACAATGCAAAGATAGACCCTCTGAAAAACGGGAATCGGCGAGTGTCGGTGAGTGTCGGGATATGTAAGTAGTAGTCGGTTTACTTGTTATTCTGGTTTTTTATTACGTAATTTGCGTTACGTGAATTGCGAAACGCAGATAAGATGCTGAATATGAATAATCCTTTTTTAATAGTTGGTTATCAAGGTCCAGAATATTTTTGTGATCGGGAGAAAGAGACAGAAGTGATTTTATCCGCTCTTCATAATGGGAGAAATATCACGTTGGTAAGCCGGATAACCTCTCGCAATCTACGCTGAAGGAGATTTTCGACTACTTGCGGCAGTCTGGAAGAGAATGTTATCTGGCTATTGACGAGTTCCAGTAAATCATGGAATATCCTGAGAAAGGGGTGGAAGGCCTATTGCGTTCTTATATTCAATTTTTGCCGAATGTTCATTTTATCTTTTCGGGGAGTAAAAAGCACTTGATGGAATATATATTCTTCTCAATCAAGCGCCCCTTCTATCAATCCACCCCAAAATTATTTTTAGACAAGATCAGCAAGGAGGTGTATTTTTCCTTTGCCCATTCTTTCTTCGAGAAGGAAGGGAAGGAGCTTCCGGAAGAAATATTTGATAAGGTGTACACATGGGTAGATGGGCATACTTGGTATGTGCAATATCTTTTGAACCGTCTCTTCGCTTTACCGGAAAAAACACTTTCTCCGGAGCTTCTTGATTCTCTCATGATGGAGATCCTACAGGAAGAAGAATATACCTACCAGACTTATTTCCAATTGTTGACATTTAATCAAACCCAGCTATTGAAAGCGATCGCCAAGGAAGGGATCGTCCGGGAGGTCAATGCTGCCGCCTTCATCAAAAAGTATGATTTGAAGGCGGTGAGTAACGTGAATACTTCCTTAAGGATATTAATAGATAAGGAGTTTATATTGAGGCAACCGGATGGGTATATCGTGTATGATAGGTTCATGTCTATTTGGCTCAGCCGGATATGACAACGGATGAAAAATATTTAGTTGACACAGTTCGCTCGTACCACCAAAAATTATTCCATTAATATTATGATGGGATTATCTTCTTCTGCCAATTTCTGGAGATCTTCCCTATGCAATAGTTCGTTAAGTTTTGAATTAACAAATAAAAAGTAGGTCAAGTCCTCCCGATTCATTATATTAAGGGTTTCCACATCCTGAAAAAATGAATCTGAACGAACTTGACCAATATTTAGAGCTAATAAATAGTGTGCTGCTTAAATCAGCGGTAAAGCTAAACAAATGGCGTGAGAAGTTTATGCTTGAAGTCCTACTTTTATATTTGATTATCCCCGGGCGGATTAATTTCCTTCAACCGGGTCGTTATGGTCGCTTTGGTGAACAACGCTATCGGACTTTCATGCCTGCTTCCACCCGGAAGTGGTTCAAACACCGCCGATAAAAACACCGGAGCAAGTTACATACACATTAATAGACTGGTATCTACATGTGCCGTGTACACGCAAGGAAACACTTCAGCGACTGGCAAACTATGTGGTTGCGGATGCCTACTTCTCCAAATCCACCTTTGTGTATGGCGCATTTGAAATGGGATTTCATGTAATCAGCCGATTTAGAGATGACGCCTATTTCCGTTATCTCATCACGGAAGAGCCTACAGGTAAAAGAGGGCGGCCTAAATTATATGACGGGAAAATCGAGATGGAGCACTTGGAAGAGGACAGATTTGAAATCGTCAATTTGGAGAATGGGCAAGGACGTATTCTTTCAGCGGTAGTGCATTCACGTTCATTGAATAGGAATATACGGTTGTGCATTCACTTTTTGTTCTTTAAGTGCCCGGTTGTCAATAGCATCTCAATGGGATAGGGTTGGTATCTCAAAGGGATAGGTTTGTAAAGTCAATGGGATAGAGGTGTTGTCTCAATGGCTTTGCGGCCGTGTCCCATTGGCTTTTTTGTATCCCGTATCAGGGATGTTGCTGATAGGTTAGGGCTCAAAGGGCGCATCTTTATGTATGTTTCTAAAACTTTTTCTGTAAATAACGTTTATACCCCTCTTGTCTGTAGAGTGATGTAAATATTATTTTTCTAAAAATGTTTCTTTGAAAGCGTAAAGATGCGCCTTTTGCGCCCTAGGATTTTTACCGGGGAATTTTCCTGATGCCTTAACATGTGGATATACAGTTGTTTGTGTGGTTCTTCCCTCTTCGGCTTTTTGGGTCTTTGGGGGGCGATATAATGGGTCCTTACCCACGTTTACGTGATCCGAAAGCACTAAAACCAAGTGCATTTCGCATGATTTCATGAGCTAAAAGCCGTTTTTTCTGTGTGATTTCCTATCGGGGCCAAGATGATGTTCATCGTTTTTATTACGTGCGAATGTACTCGTGGAGCACTTGTTTCAAGTGCGTGTGGTGACACGTTAGGCCACGTGGTGGGCCACATGAGCCAAGAATGGATATCGACGTATTATTAACGTATGCGATCCCCCTCGTGAAAAAAAACTTGAAAAATAATGCCCGATAAATTTGGACCGTATGTTTTATAGCATTACTTTTGCACCCGCATTCGAGAGAGAACGGCGCTTCAGAAATGATGGAAACGTGGAGGTATCCTTGGGTAGGGGATGAGGTTGGCT
>NZ_JH976502.1:0-462973 GCF_000307475.1 Parabacteroides sp. D25
AGTCGGGGGGGGTAGACGCGAAACCGAGTGATCTACCCTTGGCCAGGTTGAAGGTTGGGTAACACCAACTGGAGGACCGGATGGGTAAGCGTTGAAAAGCTTTCCAATGAGCTGAGGGTAGGGGTGAAAGGCTAATCAAACTCGGAGATAGCTCGTACTCCCCGAAATGCATTTAGGTGCAGCCTCTTTATAGTATATCGTGAGGTAGAGCGACTGATTGGATGCGAGGGCTTCACCGCCTATCAAGTCCAGATAAACTCCGAATGCGCGATATATATTTACAGGGAGTGAGGGCGCGGGTGCTAAGGTCCGTGTCCGAGAGGAGAAGAATCCAGACCACCGGCTAAGGCCCCCAAATGATCGTTAAGTTGAACTAACGAGGTCGGATCGCAGAGACAGCTAGGATGTTGGCTTGGAAGCAGCCATTCATTTAAAGAGTGCGTAACAGCTCACTAGTCGAGCGATCTGGCGTGGATAATAATCGGGCATAAACGATCTGCCGAAGCCGTGGATGTCGCAAGACATGGTAGGGGAGCATTCCATGCCGCGTCGAAGATGAGGGATGACCCTTGTTGGAGCGCATGGAAAAGCAAATGTAGGTATGAGTAACGATAAGGGGGGCGAGAAACCCCCCCGCCGAAAGACCAAGGTTTCCTGATCAACGCTAATCGGATCAGGGTGAGTCGGGACCTAAGGCAAAGCCGAACGGCGCCGCCGATGGAAGAATGGGTTAATATTCCCATACTGCCTCATGGAGTGACGTGGAGACGGAGAAGTGACAGTCCTGCCGGCTGACGGAATAGCCGGTTGAAGGGTGTAGATATTGATTCCCGTAGGCAAATCCGCGGGGAGAGTCGAACCTGAGAGTATACGGAGCGCTTGCGCGACGTAATATGGACGTAACCATGCTCCCGAGAAAATCCGCTAAACTTATCCATGCGGCACCCGTACCGTAAACGGACACACGTGGTCGGGTTGAGAATACTGAGGCGCTCGAGTGATTCACGGTTAAGGAACTAGGCAAATTGACCCTGTAACTTCGGGATAAAGGGTCCTCGTCGTAAGGCGAGGCGCAGAGAATAGGTCCAGGCAACTGTTTAACAAAAACACATGGCTGTGCTAAATGGAAACATGATGTATACAGCCTGACACCTGCCCGGTGCCGGAAGGTTAAGAGGAGATGTCATCCGCGAGGAGAAGCGTTGAATTGAAGCCCCGGTAAACGGCGGCCGTAACTATAACGGTCCTAAGGTAGCGAAATTCCTTGTCGGGTAAGTTCCGACCTGCACGAATGGTGTAATGATCTGGACACTGTCTCAACCGTGAGCTCGGTGAAATTGTAGTATCGGTGAAGATGCCGATTACCCGCGATGGGACGAAAAGACCCCGTGAACCTTTACTATAGCTTTACATTGAGTTTGGGCAGACGATGTGTAGGATAGGCCGGAGGCTTTGAAGGGGGTACGCCAGTATCCTTGGAGCCGCCGTTGAAATACGGCCCTTCGGTTGTTTGAGTTCTAACTCCCGGACGGGAGGACACTGTATGGTGGGTAGTTTGACTGGGGTGGTCGCCTCCAAAAGCGTAACGGAGGCTTCTAAAGGTGCCCTCAGACCGATTGGTAACCGGTCGCAGAGTGTAATGGCATAAGGGCGCTTGACTGGGAGACATACAAGTCGATCAGGTAGGAAACTAGAGCATAGTGATCCGGTGGTTCCGCATGGAAGGGCCATCGCTCAAAGGATAAAAGGTACTCCGGGGATAACAGGCTGATCATTCCCAAGAGCTCATATCGACGGAATGGTTTGGCACCTCGATGTCGGCTCGTCACATCCTGGGGCTGGAGAAGGTCCCAAGGGTTGGGCTGTTCGCCCATTAAAGTGGCACGCGAGCTGGGTTCAGAACGTCGTGAGACAGTTCGGTCTCTATCTATCGTGGGCGCAGGAGATTTGCGAGGCTCTGACACTAGTACGAGAGGACCGTGTCGGACGTACCACTGGTTTACCGGTTGTCCCGCCAGGGGCACCGCCGGGTATCTAAGTACGGATCGGATAAGTGCTGAAAGCATCTAAGTACGAAGCCGGCCTCAAGATTAGATCTCCCTCAAGGGTGGTTATAGACGATGACCTTGATAGGCCACAGGTGTAAGGGCGGCGACGTCCGAGCCGAGTGGTACTAATAGCCCGGGACTTTCCTCACGTGAAGGTTGATATATTTTAAGGCGATAAGGCGAAGCTGGTCTCTTCGGATTGATGTCCGGTCAAAATCTTGATAATGAAATTAAGGTGGCTATAGCACGAGGGATCCACCTCTTCCCATTCCGAACAGAGAAGTTAAGCCTCGTCACGCCGATGGTACTGCGTAACAGTGGAAGAGTAGGTAGCCGCCGTCTTGAAGAAGGCGATAGCCGATGGAGAGGAGTCAGTCCGTAAGGGGTGACTCCTTTTTCTGTTATATACACCAGCCGTCGTAGAGACCTAGCGTGCCGCATCTCGTATCGTCTGACGATATTCTAAGTTACCATTTGAAGGGATGAGACGCTGCACGCTACGTCTCTACAATTGGGTGAGATTTCATTGTTTGCTGAATCGGGAACAATAAAGTTCGTATCTTGCCGTTATATTAAGAATTCACCGAATGATTCTGATTTATGAGCAGCATATATGATTCTCGTCAAAGATGGAAATTAGGCTTTATTTTTGCCGCTGTATTGATCGCTATGGCTTCTGTGGTAGTCTCGGATCTCTTGATTAAAGATCTGGCCCGAGAAGAGCGTCAGAAGATCGAGGTTTGGAGTGAGGCAACCCGGGTCATGACCAGTGAGAATCCAAGCCTTAATATGAATCTTATCCTAAAAATCATCCAAGGGAATACTTCTATTCCTGTTATATTATGCAGCGAGACGGATAGCGTGGTTTCTTACAATAATATAGAGATTCCGGAAAAGAATGTAGCGCAGTTCATGACGAATAAGGTTAAGGAACTGAGAACCAAAAATCCTCCGATCGTAATTGACATGGAGGATGGTACTTACCAATATTTATATTACGATGATTCGATTATCTTAAAGCGACTGCTTGTTTATCCCTATGCGCAATTATCAGTTGTATTTGTTTTTATATTAATCGCTTTTTTAGCCTTGGCTAGTACAAAGAAGGCAGAACAGAATAAAGTGTGGGTGGGGTTATCGAAAGAGACGGCTCACCAATTAGGAACGCCTATATCCTCGCTAATCGCTTGGGTTGAATATTTGCGAACGAAAGATATAGATCCTTCTCTATTGACAGAGATGGATAAGGATGTGAAACGCTTACAAACGATAGCGGAGCGTTTCTCTAAAATCGGTTCAGATCCGGATCCGGTTCCGACAAATATCGTGGAATCCATCCGTGCGGCTTTGGGATATATGGAGACCCGTATTTCCTCGAAGGTGAAAATTAATACGTATTTGCCGGAGCGGCCGATATTGGTCTTAATGAATGATTCCCTGTTCGCTTGGGTAATCGAGAACCTGACGAAAAATGCGGTGGACGCTATGGAGGGGCAGGGTGAGATTTCGCTAAAAGTAGAGGAAAGAGAGAAGGTCGTGCTGATCGATTTGGCTGATACCGGAAAAGGTATCCCGAAATCAAAATTCAAGACGGTTTTCAATCCGGGGTATACGACCAAGAAACGTGGCTGGGGACTAGGCTTGTCCTTGGTAAAGCGTATTATCGAGTCCTTCCAAGGAGGAAAGATTTTCGTGAAGAGTTCGGAGCTGGGGAAAGGGACGACTTTTCGTATAAAATTGAAGAAATATAAGGGTTAAATCGTATTATAGGAAAAAATAAGCATAAAGGTATTGTTTTTGTATTTAGTTTTTTCGTACCTTTGCAAGGTTTTTACACTAAAAGGCTTTGGGGAAATTTAAATTATATAATGTAGATTTGAAAAATCTCTCTCCGGGAGTACACGAATTCGAGTATCTTTTGGAGAACAAGTTTTTTGTGGACATTGACGGAACCGAGGTCCAGAAGGGCAAAGTGAAGGTTCATCTTACCGTAAAACGGTCGTCAATGATGTTTGAGATGAACTTTCAGATAGAAGGGGTTGTTGTTGTTCCATGCGATAGATGCTTGGACGATATGGAAATTCCTATTGATACCCACAATCGTCTGGTGGTAAAATTCGGCAAGGAATATGCCGAGGAAAGTGATGAGGTTGTCGTGATACCGGAAGAGGAGGGCGCTATTAATTTGGCGTGGTTCCTGTATGAGTTTATCGCTTTGGCGGTTCCCATGAAGCATGTACATGCGCCGGGTAAATGTAATAAGGCAATGTCGTCTAAATTGAAGAAACATACCGCCAGAAGTTCGGATGAGACCGAAGACGATTTTGAGGATGACATGGGAGGTGATGATTTGGCGTTGGAAGATGACGGAAACGCTAGTCCTGCCGATCCTCGTTGGGATGCTCTGAAAGGTTTGCTAGAGAATGATAACAATTAAATAAATAAAACAATGGCACATCCTAAAAGAAGACAAGGTAAGACAAGAACAGCCAAGAGAAGAACTCATGACAAGGCTGTAGCTCCAACAATGGCAATTTGCCCGAACTGTGGCGCATGGCACATCTATCACACAGTATGTGGTGAGTGCGGTTATTACAGAGGTAAATTAGCGATTGAAAAAGAAGCTGCTGTGTAAGTTTGTCAACTTATATGGTTTGATGAACAAAAGAAATAGCCCTAAAAGTTTTTTTAGGGCTTTTTTTTAATTGGGATAAGTAGTCCTTTTATTTTTAAAGTTATGGATAAGATAAATGCGGTTATCACAGGAGTGGGTGGATACGTTCCTGAAGATGTATTGACGAATGAGGATATTTCCAAGATGGTCGATACGACGGATGAGTGGATCATGACTCGTGTGGGTATTAAGGAGCGCAGGATATTGAAAGGGGAGGGCGTAGGACTCTCTTACATGGGTATACGGGCCGTGAAGCAATTGCTCGAGAAAACGAACCTGAATCCGGAAGAAGTAGAGGTTGTCTTGACCGCTACGACTACCCCGGATCATCATTTCCCGACAACTTCTTCTATCATCGCTTATCATACAGGTTGTAAGAATGCGATGACTTTTGATATGCAAGGTGCGTGCGCAGGCTTCTTGTATGCTTTGGAGACGGGCGCTAATTATATTCGCTCGGGGCGTTATAAGAAGGTGGTTGTCGTATCGGGTGATAAGATGACATCTATTACAGATTATCAAGATCGTTCTACTTGTCCTTTGTTCGGGGATGCTTGCGGAGCGGTCTTGCTGGAGCCAACTACCGAGGAGTTCGGTGTCTTGGATACTATTTTACGGACAGACGGCGTAGGCTATCCGCATCTGATCATGAAATCGGGCGGCTCGGCTTATCCTCCTTCTCACGAGACGGTGGACAACCGTGAGCATTTCGTTTATCAAGATGGACGTGTGGTGTTCAAGTACGCGGTTTCTTATATGGCGGACGTGGCCGCTGAGATCGCGGAGAAGAATGGCTTGACGCATGATGATATCGCGTGGATCGTTCCTCACCAAGCGAACCTGCGGATTATCGACGCTACGGCGAAACGCTTGGGCGTAGATATGGATAAGGTGATGATCAATATCCAGAAATATGGCAACACAAGCGCCGGTACGATTCCTATTTGTCTATGGGAATGGGAGAATCAATTGAAAAAAGGAGATAACCTGATCCTTGCCGCTTTTGGAGCGGGCTTTACGTGGGGAGCGGTTTATCTGAAATGGGGGTATGATGGAAAAAAAGCATAAATCGGGTTTTGTCAATATCGTTGGAAACCCAAACGTAGGTAAGTCTACGTTGATGAATCGTTTGGTCGGGGAGCGGATCTCTATTATCACCTCGAAGGCGCAAACGACAAGGCATCGTATTATGGGTATCGTGAATACCGACGATATGCAAATCGTGTATTCTGACACGCCGGGAGTCTTGCGGCCGAATTATAAGTTGCAGGAATCCATGCTTAATTTCTCTCAATCCGCCTTAGGCGACGCCGACGTGCTGTTGTACGTGACGGATGTCGTCGAGACGATTGATAAAAATAACGAGTTCCTAGCACGGGTACAGAGCATAGAGTGTCCGGTTCTCTTGTTGATCAATAAGATCGACCAGACCAATCAGCCGGAGCTGGAGAAGCTCGTGGCCCAGTGGAAGGAATTGCTTCCGAAGGCCGAGATCATCCCGATCTCCGCGCTTTCGAATTTCAATATAGATTACGTGAAGCGTCGGGTGGAGGAGTTGATGCCTGATTCCCCGCCTTATTTCGAGAAAGACGCCTTGACCGATAAACCGGCCCGTTTCTTCGTGACAGAGATCATTCGTGAGAAAATCTTGTTATATTATCAGAAGGAAATACCTTACGCAGTAGAAGTGGTCGTCGAGTTGTTCAAGGAAGATGATGAGCTGATCCATATCAAGGCGCTGATCATCGTGGAGCGTGATACCCAGAAGGGGATTATCATCGGGCATCAAGGGCAAGCATTGAAGAAAGTAGGTGCTATGGCCCGGAAGGATATCGAACGTTTCTTCGGAAAGAAGGTGTTTTTGGAAATGTTTGTCAAAGTGGAAAAAGACTGGCGTAACCGTGACAACATATTGAAGAACTTCGGTTATCAGCTGGACTAATAATAGCATACGAAAGGAGAATTTATGGGAAATATAGTAGCGATAGTGGGGAGACCCAATGTAGGTAAGTCAACCCTTTTCAACCGGTTGACGGGTACCCGTCAGGCGATCGTGAACGAGGAGGCTGGTACTACCCGCGACCGTCAGTACGGCAAGGTGGAGTGGACCGGCAAGGAGTTTTCGCTGATTGACACAGGCGGATGGGTGGTTAACTCGGAGGATGTTTTCGAGGAGGAGATCAACAAGCAGGTAAAAGTGGCCATCGAGGAGGCGGACGTGATCTTGTTCGTCGTCGATGTATTGAACGGCATCACGGATCTGGACATGGAGGTGGCGCAGATCTTGCGCCGTTGCAAGCGGCCGGTGATCGTGGTGGCGAACAAGGCGGATAATTATGATCTGCATCCGGCCTCGGCGGAGTTTTACTCGTTTGGCTTGGGAGATCCTTTCTGCATCTCGGCCATCAATGGTTCTTATACCGGGGATTTGCTGGATAAGATCGTGGCGACGTTGCCCGAGGAGAAGGTGGAGATACTGGAGGAGGAGTTGCCCCGTATCGCGATTATAGGACGCCCGAACGCGGGAAAATCTTCTCTTATCAATGCTTTTATTGGCGAGGATCGGCATATCGTTACCGATATCGCGGGCACGACCCGTGATTCCATCTACACGAAATATAATAAATTCGGCTTGAACTTCTATTTGGTGGATACGGCGGGTATCCGTAAGAAGGGGAAGGTGAATGAGGACTTGGAGTATTACTCGGTGATCCGTTCGATCCGCGCGATCGAGAACTCGGATGTTTGCGTGCTGATGTTGGACGCTACGAGGGGCATTGAGAGCCAGGATATGAATATCTTCTCGCTGGTGCAGAAGAATAAGAAGGGATTGGTGGTTTGTGTGAATAAGTGGGACTTGATCGAAGATAAGAGCCAGAAGGTGATCGACTCGTATACGACCGCTATCCGCGAGCGTCTGGCTCCGTTTACCGACTTCCCGATCTTGTTTATCTCCGCTCTGACGAAACAACGTATCCTGAAGGTGCTGGAGACCGCCAAGGAGGTTTACGAGAATCGCTCCAAGCGTGTCCCTACGGCCAAGCTGAACGAGGTGATGCTTCCGATCATCGAGAATTATCCTCCCCCAGCATGGAAGGGTAAGTATATCAAGATCAAATATATCACCCAGCTCCCGGCGGGCAGCGTGCCTTCTTTCGTGTTCTTCTGTAACTTGCCGCAATGGATCAAGGACCCGTACAAACGTTTCCTTGAGAACAAGATCCGCGAGAACTGGGATTTTACCGGTACGCCGATTAATATATTTATCCGGGAAAAGTAAATACTAGATACAAAAAAGCCGCTTCCTGTAACGGGGAGGCGGCTTTTTCTATTTAGAATAGGTCGGAATGCGTTCCGATATCGGTGAAAAGCAAGATTAGCTCCGTGTCATCTTGGCTCCATATCAGCAGCCAGTCTCCTTGGATATGGCATTCCCACAATCCTGCGTATTTCCCGGATAGCTTATGCGGGTGGTATTGGGAGGGAAGGGAACCGGTATTTTTGAGGATTTCTACAGTCTCTAATAAGAGGTTTATATCCAAGTGCCGCTTCTTGCACCGCTTGATGTCACGTTCGAATTTGGAAGTGGTATGTACGGTATAAGTCATAGCTCTAGCATTTTTTGCTTGAATGCCTCAAAGTTCTCGTATTTGTGTATCCTTCCTGCCTTCACGTCCTCCAAGGCCTCGTCCAATCCGGATTTCTTCTGTGCCTTCACCTTGCCTTCCAGCGAAGTGATGAATTTCTTCAAGATGTCGGCGTATTTCTCGGGGATGGTTACCTCGAATGTCTTTAATGATGTCGTTGTCTCCATATCGCTCTGTTTTAGGAATTTCCTTCGCGAATATACGGAATAAAAAGAGAAGGGGAATTGTTTTCCTTCTCTTTTTATTTCCCGCTTCCGCGTCGGGAGGGAGGGACGTGACGGTTAGATCTCGTCCGGGCTCTCGGAGTCTCCGCCGGGCGTAGGCTCGGGTGTAGGCTCGGGAGCGGGCGCCGGTTTCTTGGAGGCGGCCATGCGCTGGTTGTAGGCGGCGGTGGTCTCGGCGATCAGCTGGTTGAGGGCGGCGATGAAGGCGGTCGCTTTCTCGGACGGCTTCGCTATGCTATGGGACTGGGCCAGCAGGGTGAGATCGTCATAATACATGTCGATCCGCTTGCGCAGGTTGGCGCCGCTTTCCTTTTTGGAGGTGGTCCGGTTTTGGACGCGTTGCTGCGACAGGCGGTCGTAGGCGTTATTCTCTTTCTCCAGTTCGGCGAGGTAAGCGTCGAGGCCGAGCGTGGTGACGTACGGCTTGTTCTCGTCCTTGCGCAAATCCAGCAAGAGGCCCTTTATCTTGGCGGTCTCCTGCGCCATGGGGAGGCGGGCGACCCCGTTATAGGGCTTGATGACCTTGTATAGATACTTGCCCGCGTCACGCTCGGCCTCCAACGGGAGGGTACCGGCCCGTGAGATGCGGGTGATGATATAGATAGCGAGGTTGTCGCGGTTGGTATCGTGCAAGGTCATTTGCTCGGTCTCCTGCGAGGTGCGGCTCTCGTCCACCACGTCGGCCATGGCGAGGAGGTCTGCCTCGTAGGTCTCGAGGAATTCTTTGGTGAGGCCCAGCTCGGGGATGCCGTCGTTGCCGGTCAGCAGGGAGATCTCGTCGGGGGACTCGGAATCGCCGTCACCGCTATTTCCGTTGGCTAGGTCGAGGACGTGGTTCATGAAGGAGAGGTACTCGGCGTTGTTGAAAAGAGAGAGCGGAAGTGTCTTGATTTTTGTGTAAGTACTCATGGTAAATTTGATTTAGAGTTTAAAAACTTCTCTAAGTTAGGGATATTTGCTGAATAAGGGCTTCTTAGGTCTAAAAAATGGGGATTGAATGGCGCGAATAATCATCTTAGCCCTAAGAAGTCATTTTTCACCCTTCGAGGGCATTTCTTAGGGCTAAGAGACATTAAGAATCTGATTGTTTTGCGAATGTTTTAAAAAAACACGATCTTCGCGACGTATTGGAAAAATAACGTAGAAGCGTTTCGATATTATCTTGTACTGGAATCTGGACAATTTCATTACCCAAGATAATAGGAAAATGGCTCCTGCGCTTTATCTGTTATATACCTACCCATTCATGGATAGATTATATACCTGCATAAGGCGTGGGATCATTGTCTTATTATTGGGTAAGGGCAGTCCAGAGCCTCAGTACAGTGATAGACAATGGTCTCCACGCTTCTTTTATTTGTTAACCGCCTACCGGAGGAGGCACGGGAGGAAGAATGTGATAAAGATATGAGAAAATTGGTTTATTTGTTAGGTTTATTATTTTTTATGGCCTGTGGAGAAGATGCTAAAGAGGGAATTATTCCTGAACCTGATGTTCCTTATGATTATAGTGAGTTCGGCGGCTATCATGTGAAGGATACTGTCGGTTACGATATGGCGACGCTTGAGTTTTACTCATCTAATGATACGGCTTGGATTTATGCGATTAAAGGTCAAAAGGTGTGGTTTGGTATGTTCAATGACAATACGAAAGAACAAATTACGGAATGGAAGGCCTCCTCAAGTGAGGAATCAGACTACACCAGTTCATTTCTTGGTAATCCATTTAAGGTAGGAGATAAATATGTATGTTTCATGAAGATTGCTCCTGAGTTATATAAACCTTTTTTGTTGAAAGAGGAAAGCGCTATCTCTCTTAAAGAACGAGAAGCCAGTTGGGGAAGTGAGAACTTTTTTTCAGTTAGAGAGTTTGGAGAGAATATATTGGTTTATCATCCTCATTTTTATGGTAACCTATTATATTCATCAGAAGGAGTTGAGGTCATAAATTCTGTGGCTTTTCAGGATGATCCTGAATCTGATAATGAGTATTTATCAGGTTTTAAGAATGATAAAGTGTGGTTTGGTATATACGAAAATGGTGAATTGCGAGAAGAATATACGGGCGAGAATGTTTATGATAGAAATATAAAGATCAATAAAGGATATGGCGAATACGAGGAATATTTTGTGAAGGCCTTGTCTTTCGGTTATTCGAGCGGTTTGTTGAAAACAGAATGGGGGTATGTATTTTATCCTACGATCAAAGATTCTGAAAGTGGTGGTTATATTCATGATATGTTTTTTTGTAATGGAGGGAAAATGTTTCCGGTCTTTGTTGGAACATATTATTTAGATATAAGGAATTGGTATGATGGAAGTGTTCTAATGGGTAACAAAGTAGTCTTCTCTCCGGAAGGTAAGAGGCTGATAGAATTTGAAGATAATGATCTAGGAGATGATAGGATGTTGAGTGTATTTTGTAAAGAACCTAGTTCTTATACTCATATAATAAGGTTGATGCATGCAAGGATGTGGGCTGATTATACGGTGGTTACTATCGACAAATATGATTTGGAATCAAAGAATTCTCTTTGGAGCGTGAATGTGGATGCGCTGGGAGAATGTGCTGTGAATAGTAAATTTGTTGCTAAGGTATTGGGAAAAGATAAAAATATTTGGACGATGGAAGTGTCTGTGATATCATTTGAAGGACAAGAAAAGATCTCGAATTTTAAGTTGAATACGGATACGGGTGAGATTATCTATTTATAATCATTATCTGTGATAAGATCCTTTTAACGGATTAGTGAAAATATCTATATGACCATAAAACCTTCTCCGTCAAATCTTATTGTATGAAATGGAGAAGGTTTTATAGTTCCATATATTTTATTTTTCCAATATCCCTATCATGCCCCCCTTCAGCACCGGGATATGGTTTATGATAAGCGTCCAAAGAAAATCGGGATCGATCTTTAGTATCCTATTTTGGCCTACCCTCAAAGTAACTCTCAGTCTCTTCGATAGAAAGTAGCACATCATAAAGATGTTTCTCGATATATTCATCCATAGATCAGCAATTTTGTATTATCAATATTCTTTCTTAGGATCGGGTTCCGGATCGACTTGTCCTCTAGCAAGTCGATCTCCCGGTGGAAGATGGCAGATAAGGCGTTGCGCAGATCGAAGAAATTATTCACGTAATTCACCTGTTCCACCTCTTTGTCGAAATCCACCACAAGATCAATATCGCTCTTCTCCGTGAAGCGGTTCGTGAGGACGAAACCTGAAGCGAACCGCCGGCCTTGTCTTAAGCCTCCACCCCATTCCTGTACAAGTAATCCGGAGCGAAATCTGCCCCATTGTACCATTCGAGCGCCCAGTGTGTGAGCCCGAACTGGACGAAATTCCGGAGGTCTTTCAATGGCTCGAAAAGTTTCCCTTTCAGTAAAGGGAGGAAGTTCACTAATTTCACCTTACCGTTGCTAAATTCCAATCGCATGGTATAGCCCTTTACATATTCCACGCCAGTGACGCGTATTAAATCTATATCTTCAGTCATAACTTTTTCTCTTTTAAATGGGTCTTAGGGGATTTTCATCACGAATATATGGAATAAAAAAGATAAGGGTACGAGTTCGCCTCTCTTTTTTGTCTTTCTTTCATCCACATTTCCTTGAAACCCTTGGAATCCCCATTTATAATCGTACCTTTATGTCTCTTTACCTTAAAAATTAAAAATAATCATGTTTACGCCATCAATGACAAACGAGGAAATAGAGGCAGTGGCCTATAAGGACTTTCTGGAGATCCGGGGAAGAGTGGAAATCGCGAAGGATAAATTCGTACAAAGGGTGAGATGCACGCCCCCGGGATTTTGGGCCTTGCATTCCTTGCAGGAGACACATACCCTTCAAACCCGCTCCAAGAATACATGGACTGTATATTTCTATTATTTGTACACGACACCGGCCGGTGCCGTGAAAGTCTCATCTATGATCTACACCTCCCTGCCGGGAGATGAAGGCACGGATTACCTGTTTATGAATAATCTCGACCGCTTTCGGCTGGAGAGGGTGAGCTCGCGTTTCTCGCGACAATACGAGGAACGCTATATCGACCCGAACCAGATCCAACTGAACGGCCTTCTGCCCGCTATCTATTTCATGAGGACTGCCGGCGACCGGAAGATCGCTCCCTACACTCCCGATACATGGACCGAGGAAGAGAAAAAGGACAAATATCTCTTCGTGTCGGAGCAAGGGACCATGGAGGCGAAGCTGGAGGGGCGTGTGGAGACCTACCTTACTTTCTTAGAGCCGGAACAGCCGGGTGATTAATAAGTAGAGGGCGAGGTTGATACCCCGCCCTCCCGATAACTAGGTAGATACCTCCGGGCTTATCTTTTCAGAAGATCGATCCTCTCGCCGGGCAACAGTACCGCATGAACCTTCTCCGTTACCCGCCCCTTCACGTTGAAGGAATCCCTTAGGCGGATGTCGTCGGCGGAGGAGCCAATCTGCGCCTCATATTTACCGGACTCTACGACCCAATGACTGGCGCTCTCGTCGAAGGAGGCCAGATCCGTATCTTTCACCTTGAAGATGATCTCACGGCTCTCCCCCGGCTGGAGGAGTTGGGTCTTGACGAAACCTCTCAACTCTTTCGCCGGCTTATCCATGCTCTTGCCGGGGGCGGAGATATATAGCTGGACCACTTCCTTCCCGGCTACCGGGCCATTGTTCGTGATCGTGCAACTGATGCTGTAGTCCGTATCGCCCATGAACACTTTCAAGCTCGAATAATTGAAAGTTGTATACGACTGTCCGTAGCCAAACGGATAGGAGACGGGCACGCCGAACGTATCGAAGTAACGGTAGCCCACGTAGATACCCTCCTCGTAGTTGGTATAGTCAATATTCTTACGATCCGTATGCTCCGGGCCTCCTCCCATGAAACCGGCTAACATTTCTTTCAGGTCGATATCCGAAGCGTCCGGGAAATTCTTCGTGGAGGCTACGTCGGCGATGCTCACGGGGAAAGTCATCGGGAGCTTACCGGAAGGATTCACCTTTCCGGACAGGATATCGGCTACCGTGTTACCCCCTTCCTGCCCGGCTTGCCAAGCCAATAGGATGGCGTCCGGTTCCGATTTCCAGCTGGCGGTCTCGATCACGCCTCCGATATTCAAGATTACGACCACCTTCTTCCCTTCCTTATGGAAAGCGTCGGAAACCGATTGGATCAACGCTCGCTCATTCTCCGTCAGGTTGAAATCTCCCTCGATCTTCCGGTCTTGGAACTCTCCCGAGCTACGGCCTATCGTAACGAAGGCGATATCCGCCTCTTTCGCCTTAGCGGCCAGCCCTGCGGCATCCGGTACGAACTCCGGGATACGAGGGTGGTTGAAGAAAGCGGCGGCGGGACTCGTGTCTTTCGGCTGTTTCGCCTTTTCCTCGGTACTGTATTTCTCGTATAAGGCTTTCACTTCGGCGTCCATGGTATAACCGGCGTTCTCCAGACCTTCCACGAGGGATACGGTATAAGCCTTGTTCACGTCGCCGCTGCCGGTGCCTCCGGCGATAAAATCGTACGAGGTGGTACCGTAAGCCGCTATCTTCTTGATACCCGGGGCCAGCGGCAAGGCATTATTCGTATTCTTTAATAAAACCATACCTTCGGAAGCGGACGCACGGGTTACCTCGGCGTGAGCTTTCAGGTCCGGTTTGTCGGAATGGGCGTATTGGGCAAAGCGGGGGGCTTGAAGAATCAGTCGTAATACACGGGTTACGTCCGTATCCACGTCGTCGATAGAGAGAGAACCGTCCTCAAGCGCTTTTAGGAGGGCCTCTTTCTGGTCTGGCCGGCCGGGCATCAGCAGATCGTTTCCGGCGTGGATCTGGGCGGGGGCGTTCTTGCCGCCAAACCAGTCGGTCATGACAAGGCCGCTAAAACCCCATTCGTCACGGAGGATGGTCGTTAGCAAATCACGGCTTTCGGAGGCATACTCACCATTTATCTTATTGTAGGAAGACATGACCGTCCACGGGCTTGCCTCTTTTACGACCATCTCGAAACCTCTTAGGTAAATCTCCCGCAAGGCACGAGGGGTGAGGCGGGCATCCGTTCCCGTCCGGTTGGTCTCTTGATTATTGACGGCAAAATGCTTGATGGAGGTTCCCACGCCATTGCTTTGGATACCGTTTACCATCGCTGTCGCTATCCGGCCCGTCAAGTAGGGATCTTCGGAATAATACTCGAAGTTACGTCCGCAGAGAGGGCTTCGGTGGATATTCAGCGCAGGGGCCAAGAGTACGTCGCAACCGTATTCTTTCACCTCGTCGCCCATGGCGTTGCCTACGTTTTTGACCAATGCGGTGTTCCATGTGGAGGCTAGCAAGGTAGCGACCGGGAATGCCGTGCAATAATAGGTCGCCTCGTTCCCCTCGCGAGTCGGGGAGATACGTAATCCGGCGGGACCGTCGGCCACTACGATAGCGGGGATTCCCAGACGTTCGATCGGGAAGGTCGTTCCGGCGGCTCCCGGCACTATATTTTGCGTGCTGCCGACTACGGCTGATTGGCCGCCGAACCCGGGCATTCCGGTTCCGACTAACAGGGATACTTTCTCTTCGGCAGTCATGGCGGCTACGATTTTCTCGATAGGATCTTTACCCAATTGCGGCAAGGTTTGGGAGTGCCCTACTTGCATGGCCATCGTAAGGCATGTGCCCATTAATAGTTTGTTCATATAGAATGGTTTTTGTGTTTTTCAGTGCCCCAAAAATAGGCGAAGGAATCGAGGCGGACAAAGAAAAAGAAAGGTATCGGAGGTAAGGATTTCGTTTTTTGATGAATATCAAACATTGTAGGGGCTTGATGATATATTTAGGGGACGCAGACTGCGTGCTCTGCGTAGTCTGCGTCCTGTACTATTTATAATGTATTCAGAAGTTTATGAATCTCATTAACCATCTGCGTAGCGGATTCTTGTGTCTCGGATAAACCTTCCGGAGTGATCTTGGCAACCGTCTTGTTCAACTTCTCGAGTTTGCCTTTAGCTCCTTTCGTTGTCAGCTCTTCCCGGAGGATGCGGATCTTCTCGCAATCTTGTATACCCTCGACCAAACGTTCGAAGCGAATGCTACTGCGTGGACCGGGATAAATACTGTATGTATCGCCTGCCGCCCAAGTGCGGAAACGCGAGTCACGCAGAGGATCGGCGGTCCAGCTATTAACTGCCCAACGTAGATAACCGTCGTAACCACCGGCTACGGCGTGCAAGACCGTCCACGCCGCTTCCGCCGGATCGGAGAAGGTAAAGGTATTCGGGAACGCTTCTGCGCAACAGGTATAAACGGTACTGATCTGTCCCGCTTTATCACGGGCAGCCTTTACGTCTTCTGGGAATTTATGTCCATAGGGAATACTTAAATAGTATAAGTCCGATTGAATTTCCGGATGATAATTTCCGGCCAGCGTGATCTTGAACTCCGGATCGGCTTGCTTGATAACCTTGATCGCCTCACGCATCGCTTCCATCGGACGCTCGTCCATAGAGATAGCGGTTTTCTCGAACCAGCCTTTCTCGCGAAGGTGGCGGGAGAAATCTTTTAGGAAAGTACCCCAATAGTCTGCGTAAGCGGCGTCACCCGGTTTAGTGTTGAGGAATTGTACACGATTTGTCGCCTCGTCGTAATAATCGAAAGATAAAGCCCAAGGGATCATGGTGTAGCAACTGATCATATCATTGATACCGATCTCGTTCATCATGAATTCCACCCATTTGTCGAAGACGGCGTAATCATATGCCCAAGTGCCGTCTATCTTCTTGATCCGGGTGATCATGCTGTCGAAATGATCCTCGGTTTGTCCGGCCCAAGGTTTATGCATGATACTGGTGGTGATAGCGCGCTGTCCGGCGTTCGCCAGCATTTTCATGATCGGGCGCATAGCGTCGAAATGTTCTTTGCTCCAAAGAGGAACTTGGTAGTAACGGGCCACGGAATACGGGTTCTGCCATAAGTCCAGATGGAAAGCCCAGTCCTTCGGGGCGGGAAGTGTGCGGTTCAATACGTCCACTTCTATTTGTAATTCCATGGGGGAGGTATTTTTTCCCGTGACGGTCAATGTCCCTTTATATTTACCGGCTTTCGCGGATTGAGGTACCCAGATATTCATCCAGATCGGCTGGGTGGTGCGTGCCTTGATATCACGGATCTTTACGATATCCAATACATCGGCTACGACGGAGGAATCCCATTCCGCCTTATTCTCTCGGTGGCCGCAACCGCCTTTACGGTCTTTATTCAACTCATCGGTCATGACGTAACGGACAAAGTTCGTCGTGATCGCGGAGGATGGGATGATGGAAGAACCGCTCTTCAAGTCGCTCACGGTGATAGAGGCATCCTCGAGTCCCACCTTGGTCCATAACACGGCTTGCGCGTTTACCCGTTCCCCTTTCCATGCTTTCGTCTGCCAGCGATTGCTTTTCTTGACATCGGGAATACTGAGTTTCGGATATCGTATATCGGTCGTACCCCAGCTTAATTGGGTTGGGGCCGATAACTTGTCCCAGATCTCGTCGCTGTCATGCGGTTTCGTGTCGGTCAATTCCGTATAGTCGCCTAGCGGGTATTTCTCGGATTGCTGGGCTACGGTAAAAGAACTTAGTGCCAGAAAGGCACAAAGGATGAAAGTGTTTTTCATACGATTGCTTATTTTAGAATATTAACTAGGGCAAAGATAGGAATTAATTGTCACTTGTCAACTAACCTCTTGTAGTGGCATACGAGCAGATTCCCCTCATCATCGTATAAGTGCATGCCGTTGCCCTCGCAATAACGGAACATCTTACAATCCGCGCATTCCCCTTTTTTAGCCCACTGGCGGTTACGATACGGTTTAAACTCATTATTCCAGATATCAATGAAATCGTCTTTATAGATGTTCCCTTGGTGGAAGTTCGCCCGTATACTGGGACAACCGGAGATAGCGCCATCAGCGAGGACAGAGGCCGTATTGATACCGGCGTTGCATTGGAAAATCGAGTCTCTCACCTCTGCCTCATAATTCCCGAGGAAGCCCTCACAGCCGTAGCTAACGTGTATCTTACCCTCTTTCCGGCAGAAGCGGATGAAGTTCATGACCCATGTGAACTGTTCGTTCGTCAGTTGCAAATCGGTCTCAGTCGCGGCACGTCCAACTGGGAAGATCGTAAAGATACGCCACCGTTTTACGCCCATCTCGATCAAAAAATCCTTGAAGAGCATCAAATCCTTGAAGTTGTGTTGGTTTACGCAAGTCACCACATCCCAGATGATCTCCTTTTCCTCGGCCAACATACAGATGGCATTCAGTGCCTTCTCGAAACTTTTAAGATTACGGCGAAGCCAGTTATGCGCTTCCTCGAAACCATCCAAGCTGATAGTTGCCGAGTGCAATCCGGAAGCCAAGAGCGAGTCGAGCCGTTCCCGGGTCATCAGATAACCATTGGAGACGATCCCCCAAGGATATCCCCTGCGATACAGTTCCAGCCCGCATTTCTCGATATCCTTACGAATCAACGCCTCGCCTCCGGTAAAGATGACGAGTACTTTGTTCGGCTCGACATAAGGCGTGATATCGTCTATGACTTTCAGGAAGTCCTCGACAGGCATATCCGGGACAGAGGCCGAGACATGGCAATCGCTCCCGCAATGACGGCAGGATACATTACAACGAAGCGTACACTCCCAAAAGAGTGTACGCAATTCATGTAATTTAGCCCTGTTCTTCTTGATACTTCGAAAAAGCTCTAGGGCGATACGTTTTTTGATGTTTGGGCGTTTGTCCATATTTTATTCTTTTTTCTCTTTAAGTTTGATGTCGGGGATGTTAACCTCCGCTTTCCCATGGAACCAAGATTTACCTCCCTCAAATCCTTCGATCTTGACATCTATCGAATCCGTCTCGAATGATCCGTTTTCAGGCCCGTCAATATCTTTAGCGATAATGCGTACGATGCCCATTGGGGAATCCTCGAATTTTATATCGTAACTTCCGTCTTTTTGGGTTTGGGGCGATTTATACATCTCGCTTATATATGAGGAAAATAATACGTTATTATATATGCCTCCATAGTTGAGCTCTATTCCTTGGATGGGATCTCCGTTCATATTTGTAACTTTTCCTTTCAACTCGTATTCTGCGTAAGGGCTACCATACTCATCTGTAGCGCCACAGGAAGTAACGCTGAAGCCTAGTAGAGAAAGAAGCCCCGCTAAAATCCAGTTAAAACCTTTTAATATGGAATGATACACTGTTCCCATTTTCTAGTTTTTGCGTGTTAGTTGGAAGTTAATTTCTTTTGATCCTTTACCCATTAACATCCCTTTCCCTTGTGATAATTCAATTTCGGCGAAATTTACGATAATAGAATCAGTTTTGCAAGCGTTTGGGTCATTCCAATACGAAGATAATTTTGTGTAGATGGTATGTTCGATTGTCGTAGCCTTATCGTAGGTGAATTGATATCGTCCGGTCTCATCCGTGATAGCCGGAAAGCTGGAAAGGTCGTCCTCTTGAGTAGGGGTATATGCCGGTGAGGTTAAGATTGCGACTCCGGCCAGCGGATAACCTTGATCATCAGTTACTTTTCCGTAGATCGTGTATAATGCGTAAGGTTCCGTATGTGTATCTACATATTCCTTAAGTGTGATCTTGATTTCCTTTGAGGCGCTACCTTCGTACCATCTATCGCCTCCAGTAAGTTCCTCGCTGTCGAAGATTACTTGAGTCGTATCGGATGCGAATTGTCCTCCGTTCATTTCTTCATCTATGTCTTCCGTGATGAATCGGTATTTTAGGATTGGAAAATCAGTTTTCTTCCAATCAAACTCTCCGTTAGCGTCGGTCCTTACGGTATCGGTATGCAGCCATCCGTAAGGATAAATTCTTGCGTCATTTCGATTGATACGTATTTGGGCGTTAGGTATCGGATGATCGTTTGTATCCACGACTTTTCCTTTTATCTGAAAATTGGCGTAAGGAGTGCCATATTCACAAATTATGGGACCTTCTCCCTCGTCGTCAGTGCAGGAGAAACCTAAAAGCATTAATAAACTCGCCAATACGCAGTTGGCTTTTTTCAACAATTGCAAGTGCATCCTTTTCATGGTGTAAATTATTTTTATTTACGATTCTATTTATTTGATGAATGGGGCAGCAAAATAGTTGCATGCGAATGCGTAAGAAAATGTGATGACTTTTTGTATCTTTGCCACTTCAATGTAACAGATCAATTTATGAGAGATTTCATACGTATTTTAAAGCGTTTCGTTCCCCCTTACAAAAAGTATATGGTTCTGAACATCGTGTTCAATGTACTTTCCGCTATCTTGAACCTGTTTTCTTTCGCCTTGATTATCCCGATCCTTCAGATCTTGTTTAAGATGGATGAGGGGAATTACACCTTTATGGATTGGAATTTTAACGCGGGAAGCTGGGAGTCGTGGAAAGCCTTGCCGGAGTTGATCAAAAATAACTTTTTTTGGTATGTATCCGATCTGATAGAGGTACACGGAGGTTCGTTCGCCTTGATTATGTTGGGAATCTTCCTGATCGTGGCGACTTTCTTGAAAGTGGCGACCATGTATCTGGCCTTTTATACGATGATCCCGATTCGAACCGGAGTCGTTCGTGATATCCGTAATCAGATTAACAAGAAGATTACGCAGTTGCCGTTGAGCTTTTTCTCGGAGGAGCGAAAAGGGGATATTATCGCCCGTGTATCCGGAGACGTGAACGAGATTGAGACATCCATCATGAGTTCATTGGACATGTTATTCAAGAACCCGATCCTGATCGTGATCTATCTGGTGGGTATGATCGCTATCAGTTGGCAACTTACCGTGTTCGTCTTGATCCTGCTGCCGTTGGCGGGTTACGTAATGGGACAAGTCGGCAAGAAATTAAAACGGAAGTCTTTGGAAGGACAGCAACAATGGGGATTCCTGATGAGCCAGATCGAGGAGACATTAGGCGGACTCCGTATTATCAAGGCCTTTAACGCCGAGAAGAAGATACAAGACCGCTTTGAGCGAAGCAATGATACTTTCCGCCGGTTGACGAACCGTATCTATCGCCGCCAACAAATGGCGCATCCGATGAGCGAGTTTTTGGGAACCGTTACGATCGCTATCGTACTTTGGTATGGAGGTACGCTGATCTTGAGCGCGAATAGCCCGATCGACGCTCCTACGTTTATTTATTATCTGGTTATTTTCTATAGCATTATCAATCCCGCGAAAGATCTAAGTAAGTCGGTTTATGCGATCCAGAAAGGTCTGGCCTCTATGGAGCGTGTCGATAAGATCTTGAAGGCGGAGACGGATATCCATGACCCGGAACATCCGAAGAAGATCGCCTTGAAAGAGAAAATCAGTTATAAAGATGTTTGGTTTAAATATCAGGAAGCTTGGGTCTTGAAAGGAATCAATCTGGATATCCGGAAAGGAACAACCGTGGCTTTGGTCGGTCAATCCGGTTCGGGTAAAAGTACCTTGGTGGATCTATTGCCTCGCTTTTATGATGTGAATAAAGGGAATATCCGTATTGATGATACGGATATCCGTGAGGCCACCCTTTTCGATCTTAGGGGATTGATGGGAAATGTCAATCAAGAGGCTATCTTGTTTAACGATACCTTCTTCAACAATATCGCTTTTGGAGTGGAAGGGGCTACGATGGAACAGGTGGAGGAAGCCGCCCGCATCGCCAACGCTCACGATTTTATCATAGCGAGTGAGAAAGGTTACGATACCAATATCGGCGACCGGGGTGGAAAACTGTCCGGCGGACAACGCCAGCGAATCAGTATCGCCCGTGCGATCTTGAAGAATCCCCCGATCTTGATCTTGGATGAGGCCACATCCGCCTTGGATACGGAATCCGAGCGTTTGGTACAAGAAGCGTTGGAGAACTTGATGAAGAACCGTACGACCGTAGTGATCGCCCACCGTCTCTCCACGATCCGTAACGCGGATGAGATCTGTGTGATGCATGAGGGTGAGATCGTAGAACGGGGCAAACACGAGGAGTTGTTGGCTTTGGATGGCTATTATAAACGACTATGTGATATGCAAAGCTTTTAGGGTGATACTGCAACCCGGGTTGCAGTGGATCGCCTCTTCGGCTTTTGATGGAAAAACAATAACAAGGAATAATCGTATGAATATGAAAGGACTTTATTTGATTTTGTTATCGTTCCTTTTCGGTTGTAATTTACCGGATATGCAGACCGGGAAGGAGGTCTCTTATTATTTTGACCAACCAGCGCAGATATGGGAAGAAACCTTGCCTTTGGGAAACGGCCGTATCGGTATGATGCCGGATGGTGGTATTGAGCGGGAGAATGTGGTCCTGAATGAGATCTCCCTGTGGTCCGGAAGTAAGCAAGATACGGACAATCCTTATGCGTATTACTCTTTGGCGAATATTCGTCGCCTCTTATTTGAGGGACGGAATGACGAGGCACAGGATTTGATGTATAAAACTTTCGTCTGCAAAGGGACCGGGAGTAATCTGGGTGACGGTGCGAACGCTCCGTATGGGAGTTACCAATTATTCGGAAATCTAGTGCTGAGATATATGTATCCGAATGAATCGGATTCTATCGCTGAGTATCGCAGGCGGTTGAACCTAAGCGAGGCTATCGCTTCCGTCTCTTTTAAAAGGGGGAATGTGAATTATCAACGGGAAATGTTTACCTCTTTTTCCGGGGATCTGGGAGTGATTCATTTGGTAGCGGACGCAGATCGGGCCTTGAATTTCTCATTGGGTATGAATCGTCCGGAACATGCGACGATCTCTTTGGACGGAAAGGACTTGCTGATGCGGGGACAATTGCCGGACGGGGTGGATACGTTGGAGATGAAAGGGATGCGTTTCGCCTCTCGTGTCCGTATCGTCTTGCCGAAGGGGGGAGATTTGACCGCAACGGATAGTAGTTTATCGGTGCGAAGTGCCTCGGAAGCGATTATCTTGGTAAGTTTAGGTACGGATTATTTCGATAAAGACGGTGTCGGACAATTCTTGGAAAAATACTTATCGCAAGCGGAATCTAAGGATTTCTCCACCTTGCGCCGGGAACATACGCTCGCTTATCGCTCCCTGTTTGATCGGGTCTCTTTGGATTTGGGAAAAGGCGAAAGGGATCATCTTCCGATCCATGAGCGTTTGGCCGCTTTCGCTCAAGATAAGAACGATCCGGGATTGGCGGCTTTATATTTCCAGTTCGGTCGATATTTATTGATTTCCTCGACCCGGCAGGGATTACTGCCCCCGAATTTGCAGGGCTTGTGGTGTAATACGATTCATACGCCTTGGAACGGGGATTATCACCTAAATATTAATTTACAGATGAATCATTGGCCAGCGGAGGTAACGAACCTTTCCGAGTTGCACCTTCCGCTAATCGAATTGACGAAACAGCAAGTCCCTAGCGGCGAACGTACGGCCAAAGCTTTTTATAACGCACGAGGATGGGTCACGCATATTTTAGGTAATGTCTGGGAGTTTACCGCCCCGGGCGAACATCCGTCGTGGGGCGCCACGAATACATCCGCCGCATGGCTATGCGAGCATTTGTACACGCATTACCAATATACATTGGATAAGGCGTATTTGAGGGATGTTTATCCGACGATGAAAGGGGCTGCCCTATTCTTTGTGGATATGTTGGTGCAAGATCCCCGGACTAAATATCTGGTGACGGCACCTACTACCTCTCCGGAAAACGCTTATAAAATGCCAAACGGAAGTGTCGTGAGTATTTGTGCCGGATCGATGATGGATAATCAGATCTTGCGGGAATTATTTACGAATACCATTGAGGCTGCTGGGATTTTAGGTGTGGATAGCGCGTTCGCTGCTGAGTTGGCGGCGAAACGAGATCGCTTGATGCCTACGACGATCGGTAAAGACGGCCGTATTATGGAATGGCTCGAGCCGTATGAGGAGGTAGAGCCTACCCATCGTCATGTCTCTCATTTATATGGGCTTTATCCCGGGAATGAGATCTCGATAGAGCATACGCCGGAGTTGGCAGAGGCGGCTCGTAAATCCTTGGAGGTCCGTGGCGATCAAAGCACGGGCTGGTCTATGGCTTGGAAGATTAATTTCTGGGCCCGTTTACAGGATGGTGATCATGCTTATAAATTGCTGGGTGATTTGTTACGTCCCTGTGTAGATGAGCATACGAAGGAGGTGAAGGGAGGAGGTTCTTATCCTAATTTGTTTTGTGCCCATCCTCCTTTCCAGATTGATGGTAATTTTGGAGGAACAGCCGGTATTGCGGAGATGCTGATACAGAGTCAATCCGGATTGATCGAGTTCTTGCCCGCTTTGCCATCCGCTTGGAAAAATGGAAGCTTTAGCGGTTTAAAAGTCCGGAATGGCGGGGAGGTGTCGGCTAAATGGACGGAAGGTCTGTTGACGGAAGCTCGATTGAAAGCGATCGTTCCCGGTTCTTTCCTGATCAAGCTTCCGGCGAATTCCGCGAACATGAGCCTCAAAAAGAACCAAAAGCCGGTTTCCCTACCTGTAGTCGATGGAAAAGTAACAGTGGACTTGTTACAAGGGGAAGAGTTTGTGTTGCAATTCTAAGTTACCATTCTGAGGGGATGAGACGCAGCATGCTGCGTCTCTACAACAAATGAGAAAAATTTAATATAACGGTAATCTATAAATGAAACCGATCGAAAGGCGTGCGGTGTCGTCCAAAGAGGCATCGAGCGCCTTCGCTCGTTCAGATAGGTTATATTTTTTACCTATGGCAGTCAAGAAGATATGTAGATTATCATCGGCCATCGGATAGAACTCTAGTCCTCCTTGATACCCCCATGCCGTACGGTATTTTCCTTTCTCGTAAGTATCGTAGGCTTTATAGATCGATGCGCTTTCATACATTCCTTTTGCGAATAGTTGCCATTTGGGATGAAAACGATATTGTATTTCTCCCACCAGCGAAAGATAATCGATGTTTTGCATACGAACTGGTGGTTCCGGTTCCTCTTCCTCTTCTCCGGCGACTTCGGGCTGAGTCAATTCGGTCAATAATCCTAACGGATCTAATTTCCCCCGTGAATACATGACATCGAAATAAGCATAGACCGGTCCGGCCTCTATACTTTGACCGGTAAAGACGCTATACATATATTTTCCTTGGGCTTGCTCTGCGGCGGATACGGAGTATCGTAAATGAATCAACTCATCCAGAAAGTTACCGTTCCAGTTCAATGTGTAAAACAAGGGAACTCTCGGTTTCTTAAATCCTTCCGGCAGACGTCCATACTCATCTTCCATCGATCCCATACGACTGTTCGTCACCTGTAAGCGGATCTCTTGTGACTCATTCGGCTGATACCCCAGCCCGATTCCCGTAAGGTAGCAAAGGGAGTATTCATTCATATCGCTATACTCATAAATAAGCAAAGGATTCTCGTCGTACTCAAAACCACCGTAGAACACATCTTGTTTTCCGGCGGTTAAGGTAAAACGCTCATTCAGTTTATAGCCAATATACGCATATTCGATCGACTCATTCAAATTCTCCAAGGCTTGTCCCTCATAACCGCCATTCAGCGTTTGGCGATACCAATAGAATAACCGATCGTTCACTTCTCCGGTAACATCAATTTTGACATCCCTGAAACGAAAGGCGGCTTCATCCAGCTTCCCCGAGAAAAAGTCCGCGTTGAATCCTGCATGCATCTCCAAGTCCAGATTGAAAACCTTGTTGCGTTTCGGAATCTTAGTTGCGTATTCAAAAAGAGATACCGAAGAAGAATCCCGCTCTGGGATCGGAGAATTTGTCTGAGCGTAAGACGTTAACGCGGAACCGATAAATAAGAAGGCCGACAGCCAAGCCACTGTGAGTCGTTTCATTTACTGATGTTAATTATTAAAGTGGCCGCAAAGATACGAATTATTGCTCGGTTTTGCCCATATGCTTCATGACTTTAGCGTCCAGATAGAAAATGAGTTCTTCCGCTATATTCGTACAATGATCTCCGAAACGTTCCATTTTCCGGATAACACCGGCCATATATAACCCTGCCAACGCGCTACCTTTATGCTCCTCTATATATTTGGCGATAATAGCGGTAGAATTATGATTGATCTCATCGATCAAATTATCCTTCAAGAAGATACGGGAAGCGATCTCTGAGCTTTCTTTCTCAAAAGCCTCTTTGGTGAGTGAGATCATGCTTAATAACTCCGACAGCATTTCTTCTACCCGGGTTTCCTTGACCAGTTGCGGGTCAATCGGTTCCCCCTCGGGAAGGTTTCCTGCGAAACGGGCGATGCTTTCTGCGAAATCTCCCAGACGCTCTAGGTTTGTATTAATCTTATACATCGCCAATACGAAACGTAGGTCGATCGCTACCGGTGCGTACAAGGCGATGATATCCTCGCAATCACTGTCGATCTTTAGCTCGAAAGCATTTACCCGGCGTTCCCGGCTGATTACCTTATAAGCGAGTTCCTTATCTCCGGTAAGCATAGCCTCCCCTGCGTTGTATAATTGCTGGTGAACCAATGCCCACATCTCACTGATACTATTTTTTAAAGAATGAATCTCCTGCTCTATAACCTTCATACTCTTCTAATTTTCAATTTTTAATTTTCAATTACCCAAACCGTCCGGTAATGTAATTCTGTGTAGACTCTTTCTCCGGATTGGTGAAAATCTTCCGGGTATTATCATATTCAATCAATTCCCCTAAATAGAAATATCCGGTCTTGTCGCTAACACGAGCCGCTTGTTGCATATTATGGGTAACGATTACGATCGTATAATCATTTTTCAGCTCATGTATCAAATCCTCGATCTTACTGGTTGAAATCGGGTCCAACGCGGAAGTCGGCTCGTCCATCAACAAGATAGAAGGCGAGATCGCCAAGGCACGGGCGATACATAAACGTTGCTGTTGTCCGCCGGAAAGAGCGAATGCCGATTCTTTCAGTTTATCCTTTACCTCGTCCCAAAGGACGACCTGCTTTAAAGTCTTGACCACCGTCTCCTCAATATAATTCTCATCGTTGACACCGTTTACCCGCAGGCCATAAGCGACATTCTCATAAATCGTCTTAGGAAAAGGATTCGGTTTCTGGAAAACCATCCCCACGTTTTTACGTAAGCGATCCACTCTCTCGCTTTTCGTATAAATATCCCTTCCATCAATCAGGATCTGACCTTCCATGCGAGTGTCCGGAATCAAATCATTCATGCGGTTGAACAGGCGGAGGAAAGTAGACTTTCCGCAACCGGACGGTCCTATGAAAGCGGTGGACGTATTCGGCTCTATCTCCATGGAAATGTTCTTCAATGCATGGAAATCCCCATAATAAAAGTCTACGTTTTTAGCATCAATCTTTATCATAATTGTCTTATTTTTTTAATTCATTTTTACCTTCTTGGCGAAATAACTACGTAAAGCGTTCGCTAAAAGGTTTACTAATAATACGATGACGATCAGCACGAGCGCCGTGCCATAAGCCATCCCCCGGGAAGCCTCGATATCTGTACCGCTTGTAGAGATAACATATAAGTGGTAAGGTAATGCCATACATTGGTCGAAAATACTTTTCGGCAATTGCGGCAAGAAATAAGCGGCCACCGTAAAAAGGATAGGAGCGGTCTCTCCGGACACACGCCCGATCGAAAGAATCAATCCCGTAATAATATTGGGGAACGCCATCGGTAGCACGACCCTGCGGATGGTCTGCAACTTCGTAGCCCCTAACGCTAGGCTACCGTGACGGAAAGAATCATCGATACTTTTCAAAGCCTCTTCCGTCGTGCGGATGATAAGTGGCAAGGACATCAGCGCCAAGGTAAACGAACCCGCTATAATAGAGTCTCCCCATCCCAAGGTACTTACGAATAGAGACATACCAAATAACCCGAAAACAACGGATGGGACACCGCTTAGGTTATTCGTCATGATACGGATGAAACGGATGAGTTTCCCGTTTGTGGCGTACTCGTTCATATAGATACCACTCATGATGCCGATGGGAAAACTAATCAAGCTACTTCCGATCACTAAATAGAGTGTACCTACGATAGCCGGAAAAATCCCCCCGGAGGTCATGCCCTCTTGGGGTGCTTGTGTCAGGAAATCCCAACTGATCACGCTCGCTCCCTTTAAGATAATGAATCCCAGTATTACGAATAAGATCACTACGACCAAATAACTCAGGAAAGAAAAGAAACCGAAAGCAACCTGTTGAGAGGCCCGTTTCCTCTTGTCTATATTCCCTAAATGTTGAATAGGTGCCATATCTTTAATTAAATTTTACGTTTGGATGAAATATATTCTACGGCGATGCTCAACCCCAAGGTGATGAGGAACAACACGGCTCCCAGCATAAACAAGGCTTGGTAATGCGCTCCACCTGCGGGAGCCTCACCTAATTCCGCTGCTATCGTGGCAGGAATTGTCCGTACCGGTTCGAAGAACGAGGTAGGGATAACGGCGGCGTTTCCGGTTACCATCAATACGGCCATCGTCTCACCGATCGCACGTCCTATACCTAATACGACAGCGGACGTGATACCGGATATGGAGTAGGGGATTATTACTTTGTAGATGGTTTGCCATTGCGTGGCTCCCAATGCCAAGCTGGCCTCTTTCATGGCTCGTGGGGTAGTTCGCATGGCATCTTCCGCTACCGTGATGATGGTCGGCAACGCCATGATCGCTAAAACCACGCTTCCGGCGAAAGCGGTCTCGCCTACCGGAAGGTCTAAGGTCTTTTGGATAAGGGGAACGATCACCACCAATCCGAAGAAACCATAAACGACTGAGGGAATACCTGCCAATAACTCGATAATAGGCTTTAGCAAATTACGGGTTTTTGTATTGGCAATCTCTGCCATATAGATCGCTACCGCTACTCCGAAGGGGAGGGATAAGGCGATCGCACCTATACTTACTAAAAGTGTGCCTAGTAATAGAGGGATCAAGCCAAAGATCGGAGCGGGAGCGGAGGTAGGATACCATTTCGTCCCTCCAAAGAACTCCGAAGGTTTGATCGTGGCTCCCGATATGATTTTTCCCGTAAAGTTCTCCGACTTGTATTGTTCCGGAAAGAATGCGATAATCCCCGGCTCTTTATGGATAAGTTCATTGATTTTCTCGGGAACATATTGAAATTCTTCACCTAGCTCTTCTTCCGTATAATAGTTGGTTAGGTCCGAGAAACGGAAGACAAGTATATCTTGATTTTCTCCGTTTAAATCTTCCCAATTGGTGATATTGGCATCGAAGACATCCATGATTTGCTCGGGAGACAAATGTTCGACTGGATTTTCCTGATTCACAGCCAATATATATCCTTCCTCTACCTCCGGGCTGTTAAAAAGACCTGCGGCCTCTTTAAATAAGAAGACAATGATCAACAAGATCGTAAAGCTACTGACGCTTCCACTGATCAAGAATCCTCCTTCCACTAATTTTTCTATAAACTTTCTCACAATCTTTGCCTATTTATTCTGCTGCAAAGAAAGAGCCTCTATATTAAGGAGAGATTAAACCCGCTTGAAAGAATTGTTTCAAAATTATTACAAATGTATTACGCATTGTCTGCTATGAGAATAGGGCATGAGTTCGGTTGAACCCATGCCCTATGAATTATGCCTGTAATATGTTTGTATTACTTATTATACTTGTTCCAATCCACATTGTGCATATCGCCGCTGGCCGCTAGTTCCTCATGGAAAGCGAAACAGCATTTCAGGTTTTGAGGCGTATGTCCCTTGATACCCATAGCGAGGTATTCTTCCAATAACGGTTTGTAATCCGGATGAACACAATTGTCGATGATGCAACGAGCGCGTTGGATCGGAGATTTACCGCGTAAGTCCGCTACACCATATTCCGTGATAATGATCTTCACGGAGTGCTCGCTATGATCCAAGTGAGATACCATCGGTACGAACGCGCTGATCTTACCCTCCTTCGCTGTAGACGGAGTCGTGAAGATCGATAACATAGCCGAACGGGTAAAGTCGCCGGAACCACCGATACCATTCATCATACGAGTACCGGATACGTGCGTAGAGTTAATATTACCGAAGATATCAGCCTCCAAAGCCGTATTGATAGCAATCAAGCCTAAACGGCGGGCAACCTCCGGATTGTTAGAGATCTCTTGCGGACGAAGCAATATCTTATCCTTGAAGAAATCGAGATTTGCGTAGATCTCACGGATTACCTCATTACTTACGGACAAAGAGCAACCGCTGGCGAATTTAACGCGACCTTGTTTCATCAATTCGATAACCGCATCTTGAATAACCTCAGTATATACATTGAATGCGGGGATAGACTCATTAGCTCCCATGCAGCCCAAGACTGCGTTAGCCACGTTACCTACACCACTCTGCAATGGAACGAATTCTTTCGGAAGACGGCCGGCCTTGATCTCGCTAACCAAGAAGTCCGCAACGTTTTTACCGATCGCCATCGTAACATCATCCAGCGGAGAGAATTTTCCACCTTCATTCGGCTCATCGGTTCTTACCACACCAACGATCTTAGCCGGGTCTACTTTTACACAATCGTTACCGATCCTGTCAGAAGGAGTGTAGATAGGGATCTCACGGCGTAAAGGAGGATCAGCCGGCTCGTAAATATCATGCATACCGCGGATTTCTTTCGGGTGACGGCAGTTCAACTCAACGATGATACGGTCTGCCATACGACAGATAGTAGGTAAGATACCAACACCTGAAGTCGGAACGATCTCACCATCCTCAGTAACATCGGCAGCCTCTACGATTGCGACATCAATCTTACCCAAGAATCCGTAACGCAAGCTTTGTGCCAATTCAGACAAGTGCAAATCGAAATATTGTGCCTGATGAGCGTTTAATGCGGCACGTAAGTCTTTGTTAGATTGGTACGGTGTACGGAATTTGATGGCGTTAGCGCGAGCCAACTCTCCGTCTAGCTTATCACCAGTAGAAGCGCCGGTAAACATACCGATTTGAAAAGGGTTACCTTTAGCGTGTTCTTCCGCTGCCTTCCGGGCGATAGCTCCGGGAACGACTTTCGGGCATCCTGCGGGTGTAAAACCACTGAAACCGACATTGTCATTATGATGCACATAAGATGCGGCTTCTTCAGCTGTAATAAATTTTAATGCCATGATAATTAGTTTTTATGTTTTTAGGTAAATACTTACTGTTCAATATTTCGGGCGCAAACTTACATAAAATTACGCTGAATCGAATATAAGTGTGGCGTAAATTAATACTTCCGGTTTAGAATCTCCGCACAAATGATCGCTTTCTTCAATTCCTCGATGTCTCTGAAGGTATCTTCTGGCATAAGCCCCGGTTCTTCCTCGATAGCACTCATCCTTACGGATGGCTGGGTCGCGATATGATTCGGGATATTCTTCTCGGCGGAAAGGAATGGAGATGAGGCAGGCGATGAGGTTACGACTTGCGGTTTCTCAACCTTTGACTTTACCTGCTTTTGTCGGGGAGCGGGCTTAGGTTTTTGCGTTTCCTTTTGCATATCCTCCAATATCTCCCAGAAGCCTTTTCCTTCTGTAGGCTGGTCATTAGGCACAATTTCCCTGTCGGGTTGCCCCAATATATCGGGGCGACTCTTCTTCTTTTTGTCTTTCGAACTGAATAAGCCACTGACGGCGGCGATAATCAGGAAAACAATATATAACCAATCTCCTACGTTATCCATAAACTTTGATTATTTTTGCACCTCCAAATGTAAGAAGAATAATTGAGAAGTGAAAAGATGGGAGTATATAAAACATCAGATAGGTATAAAAGTAAATAAGGGTAACTTCACAGCCACCCTTATTCGATTTAACCAAAACCTTAACTATGAAAAAATTTACGTTTTTCGAATGCAAATATAACGGTGGGATTCGAACTATGCAAGCGTTTGCGTAATTATTTTTAAGAATCTTGCTTATTTAAATTATATTAACATATAGTATGGTAAATCAAGAAAACGGTGTGGACTTAAAATCCGCTACCCAAAGCGATGAACGAAAGTTGTTTATCGAGACCTACGGCTGTCAGATGAATGTGGCGGACAGCGAAGTTGTAGCTTCTATCATGAAGATGGATGGCTATAGTATGACGGAGAATATCGAGGAGGCGGATGCCATCTTCGTGAATACTTGCTCCGTACGCGACAACGCCGAACAGAAAATCTATGGGCGGCTACAGTATTTCCAGTCTTTAAAACGGAAAAAGAAGTCCTTAATTGTCGGTGTATTGGGATGTATGGCCGAACGAGTGAAGGAAGATCTGATCCATGTGCATCATGCCGACTTGGTGGTAGGACCGGATTCTTATCTGGACTTGCCGAACTTGGTGGGAGCGGTAGAGCACGGAGAGAAAGCGATCAACGTGGAGCTTTCTACCCAAGAGACCTATAAGGATGTTATTCCTTTGAAGTTACCGGGCGTACATATCTCCGGTTTCGTGTCTATTATGCGCGGTTGTAATAATTTTTGTACGTATTGCATCGTACCTTATACAAGAGGACGCGAGCGTAGCCGGGATATCGAGAGTATCTTGAATGAGATACGGGATATGCACGAGAAAGGCTTTAAGGAAGTTACGTTGTTGGGACAAAATGTAAACTCCTATTCTTTCGAGAAAGAAGGTGAGACCATAACCTTCCCGATCTTGTTGGATCGTGTGGCGAAAGAGGTTCCCGATATGCGAATTCGTTTTACGACCTCCCATCCGAAGGACATGAGCGATGATACCTTGCGTGTGATTGCCGCAAACGACAATATCTGTAAGTTTATCCATCTACCTGCCCAATCCGGCAGCAGTCGCATCTTGAAGGTCATGAATCGTAAATATACCCGTGAATGGTATCTGGACCGTATAGCGGCGATCCGTCGTATCGTACCGGATTGCGCTATCTCGACTGATTTATTCTGCGGTTTCCATTCCGAGACCGAGGAGGATTATCAAGAGACTTTATCCTTGATGCGTGAAGTGGGATATGATAGTGCTTTCTTATTTAAATATTCCGAACGTCCGGGTACATATGCCGCTAGCCATTTGGAGGATAATGTACCGGAAGAAGAGAAGGTACGTCGTTTGCAAGGTATGATCGATTTGCAAAATAAGTTGTCCGAGGAAAGTAACTTGCGGGATATAGGCAAGACTTTCGAGGTTCTGATAGAAGGATTCTCGAAACGTTCCCGTGAGCAATTGTTCGGACGAACCAGCCAAAACAAGGTGGTTATCTTTGACAAGAAGAACTATCATGTAGGTCAATTCATAAAAGTCAAGATCCATAAGGCTTCCTCGGCAACCCTGTTCGGGGAACCTGTGGAGGAATAAGAAAAAGAAAACGCCAATACGTTCCATTTCGAGCGATATTGGCGTTTCTCTTATTATCTTCTATCTTTGGAATATCTCCGGGTATTTGTTGATGAAATAAACCGGCGTGCAACTCCATGCGTGGCAATAACTATTGATCGGGAAAAATCCGTAAGGTGATAATTCGTCATTGTTCGGATCATATACCTCCCAGAATGTATCGGCTCCTTTATTCACCATGCCGCCCCAATAACTGGTTAAGAGCGAACGGGCCTCTTGCCGCATTCCACATTTCAACAAGGCTTCCATTACATAATGATAAGCGTACGGACATCCCGGATAGCATGCGTCGGGCATCGATAGGACGGTGGCCATCGCTTTTGCTCCTTCCTTGGCGGTAAGCGTCTCCGATAGGATCATCCACACTTGTGATAGGTAAGACACCTGACGGTTAGGGCCGCTTACGATCACCCCGTTCTTTTGGTCATAGAATGTTTTCCGGGCGGCTTTCTTTATCTGGCCGGCGATACGAGGCCAGTCTCCAGCCTCCTTCTCTTTTCCCAGCATTTTAGCCAGCTCATAGCTTTTCTCTAATGAGAATGCCGTAAGTCCCTGCATGGATGCTTGGCGATCATAATTATCTTTCCAGTCGAATACCAACCAATAAATCGGCTTCTTTTGCATATCGTAGATCCAATCGTCCGAGTATTGACGCAAGGCCATCTCTATTTGGCGGACCACTACCGGCCATAAGTCCAAGGCGACCTCCTTGTCTCCGGTCTCTTTCAGGTATTCCAGCAACGCTACGTTATACAGCAGGGAATAGTCCAAGCAATGCGTACCGTTTTGCGGATGAGGGGTCGGTGTCTCCAATACGGTGGCGTGCAGCAGTCCTTCATCATTGGCTAGAGCCGCTAATAAATAGAGGCAACGTTTCGTCAAGTCGTGGTTTTTATACGACCATGCGTTCGCTAGCGCCTCCAGATACAAGTCTCCGATCCATAACCGGCGATCCCGTTTCGGGCCATCCTCATAGACGGTCTGCATACATTCTTTTAATGTAAGCAATCCTACCTCATTGATTTTACGGATCAAGGGATCGGTCGTGGAAGCCAGTGGCAATGGAGCCGTCTTAGCCGATGTCTGCGCACGGAACGTTAGCTTGTCGAAGGCGAAATCGAAACTGGAAGCGCCTAGCAACTCTATCTTGAGATACCGAAAAGACACCCTTCTGGGGATGGAGGCCTCGATGGGTACGGTCATTAACGTCATCACCTCATCTTGTAGCCAAGCCCTTGACAGACCGCCCGGATAAGGGTCGAAAGGCGTGTTCAATTCCGAGGGAACTTCGGCGAACGTGAATTTGATACGTACCGGAGCGTCCGAAACCTGTTGGCTAAGGAGCTTGAGCGAGAAATCCAAATACCCCGTCAGATGCTCACCGAAGTCAACTATAACCGATGGATGTTTCTTCAGGGACTCATTGAATAACAGATCCGTGCTTCCTTCGTCCCGCATGCGCCAACCTTGGTAGGCTGACGCATCTTTGATGGAAGTGACCCGTTTGACCGGCTTATGTTCCGTATAGGTTAACACTGGCTTGCAGGCCTCACTCTTTTGAAGCCATGAAGCGCTTTCTTTGAAATAACGACTTTGTGCTGATAGGGTGAATACACCGACACAGCATAGTAAACTTAGCAGGATTTTCATATGTGCTCTTTTCATGATGCGAATATAAGAATAACTTCGTTAATATCCGGGATTTTGTTTAAGCTCGCTGTTCAAGTCGATTTCTCGCAGAGGTATGGGCAACAAGCATTTATCTGGGTTGAACAGATAAGCGTTCGCCACGGGTTGAACACCGTCGGGCCAATAATAAGATTCGGGATTTGCCTTTATCTTTTGTCCATGTCGTGTCATGACTTCCACGGCTCGTCCCGTTCTCAGAAGGTCTGTCCAGCGTTTGTTCTCGAATGCCAGCTCGATCCGTCTCTCTTGGTAGATAGCCTCTCTCAACGCATCTACATTCTGGGATTTGACAGGAGCTAATCCCGCCCTTCCCCGGATACTTGCTTGCCCGAAGGTGTCATTCAGATAATGGATAGCCTCGTCCGGCCTATTCTGCTCGTTGATAGCTTCCGCCAGAAAGAGCAATACCTCCGCGTACCTGTAGACCGGCCAGTTGTCATCCGTGTAATAGGGCTTTATATGCTCATGAAAATATTTTTTGATAAAAGGATAAGCGGTTATTCCCGGAGCTGGCTCATAGTCAACTATACTTTTCACGCCGGTAGCGTCGAGGGCGTAGCTATCGGTGAGCTTACCTTCCACCATACCGATGGATGCGTCCAACCGTTTGTCTCCCTTTTCGTATGCGTTGATTAGATCGATCGTAGGGGTGTTAAACCCACCATGGTCTACGTTGGAAGGACAAGGATTAGGGGTTGTTCCCGTGATGGCAGACGGATTCGTCATATAGGGCAAGAATCTGTATATGAAATCACTTTGTTGTTCTAATGAGGCGTCTTGCATGTATTGGATCTCGAAGATAGATTCCTTATGGTTCTTGTTCGAGATGGAATAGATGGAGCCGTAATCCGCTAATAACTCATACTCGCCTGAGGATACCACCTCTTTCAGCGTTTGTTCTGCTTCCGCCCATCGTTTTAGTACCATGTATACGTTTCCCAATAAGGTCTGTGCGGAGCTTTTGGAAACTCTTCCTACCTCTTGCCTTGATTTTACAGGTAGGAGATCACTGGCTTCTTGTGCGTCTTTCATGATTTGCTCATATACTTCGTCTACGCTCGCACGGGGTTTAAATGCCTCCTCATACACGGTAGAGGGTGTCGTATGCAGAGGTACGCCGCCAAAGTATTGTACTAGGTTGAAATAGCAGAATGCCCGAAGGAACAAAGCTTGTCCTTTGAGGTTGCTTTTTGCTTCTGCGTCAAAATCCGCTTGGTCTATTTCTGAGATAATCCGGTTACATCGTCCGATGATTACGTAGCAGTTATTATACTTCGTACCGACATTACCATTGGTGGATGTCTCAAGGAACTGATCCGGATCTTCTCCGTCTAAGGATGATTTGGCGATATGGATGATATACGTCGTATTATCCGATTTGGCCTCTCCCAGATTCCACTCTTCCGTGTTGTACATGTTCTGTAAAGGTTCGTAAGCTCCATTTACGGCTTGCCTGAAATCCTCCTCGTTCTGGTAGAAGTTCTCGGCGGTGATCTCGCTATACGGCGTAAGATTCAAGAAATCACTACAGGAGGCACAACTACATCCTAAAGCGATGCTTATGGCTATATTGAATATCGTTTTCATATATTTCGTATAATTAGATAGTTAGAAGTTAACATTTAAACCCAGCGTAATGGTCCGTGGAACGGGATAGGTGGTATAATCGAATCCTTGTTGCAAGCTATTCGCCGTTGTTCCCGTATTGCTGATATTCACCTCGGGATTAGCGCCGATGTAGCTAGTGAACGTATATACGTTCTGGAAACTGACGTAAGCTCGTAATCCTTTAATGATATCCCGGTTTCTTAACGGAACTTGGTAGCCTAAGGTGATATTCTTGATTGTCAAGTAGTTTCCGTTATAAAGGAAACGGGAACTGAACCAGTCACGTTCTGGTGCCGTGGTACCCATCTTGGTCGTTCCATAACGGCCGTTACCCGGATTCTCCGGTGATTTCCAGCGATTGTCTACCGCTTTATACACGTTGAACACACCATCCAGATTTCCAGCGAACTGATCTACCATATTGGCTAACTCAAAACCAAAACCGCCGGATACGACAATTGACAAATCGAAATTCTTGTAGGTGAACGAGTTTGTCATGCCTACTATCCATAAAGGGACCGGATTGCCGATGATATCGCGGTCATCCCCTTGGGTAACTTTGCCATCCCCGTTCACATCCTTGAAGCGAATGGTTCCGACATCGGCTTGTGCGTGTTTCGGGTATTTGTCGAATTCTTCCTTGTTCTTGTAGACCCCTTCCCATACTAAGCCGTAAAACTGTCCGATCCGTTCCCCGACTTGCGTGATGTTGTTACCGATGATCGGGGCGTCATCTACACCCAGTTGCAAGCATTTATTGTCATTGTAAGATATGTTCAGGTCGGTAGTCCATTGTAATTTGCCTGTCAGGTTCTTGGAGGATACGCTTAATTCATGTCCCCAGAACTTCAGTTTGCCTGCGTTCGACTGGATGTTGTAGAAGCCGGAAGAGATCGGTACCTCTAGCGAGAACAGCAGGGCGTCCGTTCGCTTGCTATAGTAATCGTACATGATGGATAAGCGATTATTGAAGAAACCGACATCCAGACCGACATCGACTTGCTTATTCCTTTCCCAGCCCAGATTCGGGTTTCCCATTCCCGAGATGCTTCTGCCGCTGGCCAAGGCGTTATTGAAGTTGCTGTTCGTGGTGGTGATCGTCGCCAAATGCGTATAGTTACCGATCTGGTCGTTTCCCACGATACCGTAACTGATACGGGCCTTGAGGAAAGAGATCGTTTTCTCCAATGGTTTCATGAACTCCTCGTCCGAGAGTATCCAGCCCGCCGATACGGATGGAAAATTACCCCAACGATTGTTCTTACCGAAACGGGAGGAACCATCCCTACGCATCGCTGCGCTTAAAAGGTACTTTCCTTTGTAATTATAGTTTATACGGCCGATATAGGATAAAAGGGACCATTCGTTTATGTTTCCATCCGCCGTGATGGTAGGGGCGGCATTGAATGTCGATATTTTATCGTCGGGAAAGTTCGTTCCGGTCACCATCGTATATTCGCTATGGTATTTTTGTGCGGATATGCCGAACAGGAGATCAAAGGAATGATCTTTTATCTGCTTGCTGTAGGTGGCGGTATTCTCCCACAGCCAAGTGTAGAATAGATTATTGGATTCCTTCGCCTCGGGGATCTGATAGGGAGCCTTATAGATCTCTCCGGAGGTGGAGGGCTTGAACGAGTTCCATTTATTCTGTGTCAAGTCCGCGTTGATGCTGGTCTTTACTTTTAAATCTTTGACCGGCTCTACCTCCAAGAAGGCGTTTGCGATCAGATGGGTGTTCTGGGTCTTGTTCTTGTTGAGGCTAACCACATTATACCAGTTCGGGTTATCGAACAATCCCGGCCCACTGGCCACAAGCGGAATACTGCCATCCTCATTCTTATAGGGTGCGAGAGGTGTTGTCAACATAGCTCCTTGCAGGATGGAACCTTTATCTTCCGTCCAGTTACCGTCCGATTGCGGGCTATTATTGATGGAGAAGCTAGGCGCTAGGTTCACGCCTACCTTGACGATCTTCGAGAATACGTATTCCGTATTGGCTCGTGCGGAGAACCGTTGGTAATTAGAGTTTGTCAACACTCCGTCTTGGTTGAAATAGCTGGCTACGGTGGATGATTTAAACTTCCCGTCTCCGTTGCTGTACGACAAACTGTAATTCTGGATAGCGGCGGGACGGAATAATACGTCATACCAATCCGTGCCTTTACCCAGCGCTTCGGGATGCTGGTAAGCGGGATCGACCGCCAATCCGTTCTCTTCAGCGATCTCTTTCCTGAACCGTGCGTATTCGGAGGCATCCATCATATCCGGCCTCCCTTTCTCGGGTACGTATTGTATGCCTCCATATACGTCGACGCTTAGTTTTTTCCCTGATTGGGCAGTCTTTGTCTGTATCAATACGACTCCATTGGCAGCCCGGGAACCGTAAAGTGATGTGGCAGAAGCGTCTTTTAGCACACTGATACTTTCTATCTCGTCTGGATTGATCGTGCTGATATCGCCCACGATAGGCATTCCATCCACTACATAAAGGGGCGTGGTTCCTCCGGACAGTGACGCTTGTCCCCTGATTCGCATGGTCATTCCTTGTCCGGGTTTACCGGATACTTGATTGATTTGGACACCGGCGAACTTGCCTTGCATCTTTTGCGAGATCTGGGCTACGGGCATATCCGCCATCTCTTCCGACTTGATGGATTGCACGGAGCCGGTTACCGCCCGCTTGATCTGTGTTCCGTACCCGACTACTACCACTTCATCGAGCTTCTGCGTGTCTTCCCGCAGCTGTACCTTGATATGATTCTCTCCTGCGCCGACCATAACGTCCTTGCTGTTATAGCCGATAAAAGATACTTGCAGGGTTTCACCATCCGATAATTCGATCGAGAATTTACCATCTAGATCCGTGATTGTCCCATTATTGGTACCTTTCACCACTACGTTCGCCCCGATGATAGACTCTCCGTTGGCGTCAAGCACGACACCTGTCACTTTTCTTGTTCTCTGTTGAGTTACGGAATCATCGTTCCGCTCCGTATACGGGTTCTCTTGTGATGGATTTGTAGCGATAGCCAATGCCGGCGATACGCAGAGGAAGAGCAAAGACAATGATCCCATCGCCACATTCCAAGTTCTCATTTTACTTTTCATACTTTTCATTTGTTCATAATTGAATAGATAATGTTAACTACATACGATAAGTCTGATAGATTCAGATTAACTAATACATTATTAGATATACTCCATAGGCTATATGTTATAAAGTTATTAAGTACCGTAGGAACTCAATGGGTAATTTATGTATAGGATATTAGAGGAGAGTGGTTTAGGATTGATTGCGGATCTGTTATGTCATTTATCTAACAAGAAATGTCATTTTTGTAACCATTTGATTCTTATTACTTCCCATCTTTGCCATATCGAAAGAGAGAGATAGTAAGGATTTAGTTCCTACGGAACTGTGGTTTTTTCTTGCGTATTATTTTATAGTACACGTACGTAAATTATGTTTATAGCTTCCCTTTTCATAATAGCGACAGCTTACCTTGATTTTTATTAGCCGTTCTTTTGGGTTCTTAATGCATTGTACTGATATTTTTCTGGAGTGGTACCTTGAGTATGAAATGAAAAAACTAAATCATCTACCATATCTGCCATTATCTATATAAGTATCTAATTATAAGAAATTTGTTGAATGGTGGTAGATAATAAACATCTACCACTATCAGCTTGCATCTACCACTATTTACTGCTTTTCAACCACTAAATGCAGCCGTTCACTATTCGCTAACCACATTACTCGTTCTGCGAGGGTATGCCAACAGGTTGCCTGCTTGGTTATTTGTATACCTTGTGTACGGATTTAATGTATTGAATAATAGGTATTTATAGTTTTTTTAGGCATAAAACAAAAGTTTTCATAGCGGAAAACTTTTGATTTGTGCTTACGAAACTTTAGTTTTCCCTAGAAGAAACTTTAGTTTTCTCTAGGAGAAACTCTTTGTTCCCCTAAGGGAAATGTCTTTCAAAAATAACACGTTTTCTTATCCAATGCAAAGAAAAAGTATCAATGTCAAGTATAAGTGGTAGATGTTGAATGATAATTGTAGATGTCAGGCTATCTACAACCTATATGTAATGCTTTGATTTATAAAGCATACATGGCGTAGTGGTAGATATTGTAGATGTTTTCATAAAATCAATATTGTAGAATTCCTTTTATCTCAATTATGTATAGTTGCAGTCTGATATTTGGTTAGTTATGCTATTCCACATGCTTTAAGAAGAGAATCTTATAGCTTGTGATGATATAAAGTTTTTATGGTAGAAAATTTTGTTTACGTAAAAATATTTGATCTATAAGTATTCTGTAATAGATAAAAACGCCTAGTCTAAACGATCGTTTATTCTAGGCGTTAAAGATAGGCTATATTTTTGAATAAAACAAAATCCAGAGAAACTTTTAAAAATTGATTATCAACGCATAAACGTAAATATGGACGCTTATGCGTTGAATTCAATAAAACGCCAGAATAAAATGATCGTTTAGACTAGTCGTTTTATAACCGATGATTTCGCATAACTGCTTGTAAATGATGATTATGAGAAGACTGATATGCAGGAAACTACAGAGTTTATGAATATAGGGTAAATGTTTTAAATAATTGAATATTACTAACTTATAAAAATTAATCGTATGAAAAGAAGACTACTTTTTTTGTTCGCCGTCTTTATGGTGGGTGCAAGTGTGGGGTGGGGACAAATGATCCCTACATACTACAAAGTGGCTGTAGGAACAGGTGGTGATGGATCATCTGCTGGTTCACCCATTTACAAGGCAAACTTGGAAGCAGCATTGTCTGATGCGGCATTATCTTCATTAGATAGTGTGATCATATTGTTACCTGAAGGGGAATACTCGGCTAATGCAGCTCCTTATTCTATCACCAAATCATCATTGGCTATCATTGGTGAAGGTGATACCTCAACAGTTACAATTAAGTCTCCGGTAGATATTGAGCTAACAAACGGAGGGAATGTGTCTTTCCAAAAGGTACATCTAACAGCAAAAACATCGACTGGACGAGGAGTTGTCGATATTAAATCCTCTAAAACGACAGTGTCTTTCAGTGAGAGTAAGATAACGATAGAGGGGCGGGGAACGGGTGATAGTGGTTCCGGGGCTTGTTTCGGTATAGTGTCTCAATTAACTGTAAATGAGAATACCGTAAACTTTATCAACTCCCGTATGTATATGTCTGAGGGTTTTGAAAGAGGACTTGCATTTCGTGATGGTGGAGGCCATACACTCAATTTTATAGGAAGTAAGATGGAGGGGCCTTCAGCTAAAGGTTTATATCCTTACGTGATCGGCATTTGCTCATGGGTGGGAGGAACTGATAATACTAATCCGGTAACTTATAATATAAGGAATTCTGTAGTAGATGTGAATTATTATGCAATATTTGCCATCAACCAAGCGGGGTACACAAATGCCGTAAATATAACTATCGACAATTCCAGTGTAACTGCTTGGGCCGCACTTTTTCTAAGAGGTGATTTAGTAAATGAAGCCTACCCGCATAATGTAGCGATCTCTAATACTCATTTGTATGGACGTTCTTACCAAAATGGGCCAAGTGATGGATTTGGAACTGTCGTTTTGGATAATTGTCAAAATTTGACTATGACGATGGACTCTAAAAGTTCTATCGTTTCAGAGAATAAAGCACCGATAGATAGCCCCATCACCTATATGTGTGTGGCTGATGTCCGTAAGAATACTTCCGGTACTTGGACGTTTACATCCACCGATGGCTCTAAGGCTTTAATCCAATCCAAGAATGACAAATATGCTCCTACATTATTTTTTGATGATGCAGGAACATATTTGGAGGTTTTAGGGGTTGAAAATGTTGAGTTTAAGACTGAAAACGAGAAGCCTTGCATTGTCTCGATTCATAAGAACGGGACTTTGAACAATGCGGCATCCAGTTTAGACGTATTATTGACGAATATGATTTTAGAAGAGGAGGATAAAGTGATTTTCCCGGAAGGAGAATATACTTTACCAATGACGCTGCCTCTGGATAAATCAATCACGCTTCATGGAGCTGGGCAAAGTCAGACAATTGTAAATGGGCATATTTCCGTTAATTCACCATCAGGAGGCTCAGTTGCATTGACCGTAAGCGATATGACCTTAAAAGGAACTGATAATTCCTCTGCGCATGGGCTTATTGGTATGATTGGAACGGGCAAGGATATCGTAAAGTTAACCAATTGTAAGTTAGATGGTGGTGCGGTTACCGCTCAAACCGCTGCCGTAGGTGTCCGTATGGAATCAGTGGGAGCGGAGTTAAGCTTGACGAATACGGATATCGATGTCAATTATTATGGAATAGGCTTACGGAATAAAGAGCAAGTCTTAGATATTACGGGAGGAACCTTTACCGCATGGGGGGCGATCATGACATCAGCCGGAAGTATGAGTCCAAGTGATGGTACATTAGCTAATACGAATACCCGGATAACGGCGAAAGACGCGACATTCATCAGTAGGACTCTTCTGAATGGGAAAAGCAATAGTTATGGAGCTGTTATTCTTCAGGAAAAATACAACGGAGTTACAGCTGATTTCACGAATTGCGAGTTGCGAGCGGTAGATGGATTAGATCCTTTGATAAATGCTACCCAAGCTACGGCTACGGATATACGTTCGTATGGAAATACGATCACATTTACAGGTTGTACGTTGTCTTCTTTGGAAGGAACGAATAATCTCCCGGATGGAAGTAACGGATATTTACATGCCGGAGTTATTCGGCTAGGTTGGAGTGGAACGGATGATAAGTCGGAATTTGCGGATAATACGATAACGATCAACAATTCTACATTGAATGGCAAGGAGGGAGAGAACTGGGTCTATTCACATCGCGAAAAGGAGGCGAAAAAATACGACAAGCTGACGATCAATGGAACTGTTTATGATCCGGCCTCGGGTCTTATTTGTTATGGAGAGCCAGATATTCAGAATAAGATTGATAATGCGGTAGCGGGAGAGACGATTTCTGTTCCGGCGGGAGAACATGCGGGTTTCAATGTCACTACCGCTGATGTCCGGATAAAGGGAGTTTATGGAAAAACGATTATTAAAGGAACGAAGAAGTATACGGGTTCTTCCATAGCTTGTATCTCTGCGGATAAGGTGACTTTGATGAATCTTTCTTTCAAGAGTTCAACGGATGGCTCGAATCGTCCAACAGCATTGTTTGTCGGTGGAGGTACGGTGGAGATTGATAGTTGTATTTTTGAGGATAAGCTACTCCAAACAGGTTTATATTCGGAACCGGGTAGTACTCTTAAAGATGCGACCTTGTTGGTTCATAACAGTACTTTTAATGTATATGATAAGAATTTGTTGATCTCAGCGGGACGACTTAACGCTATGGTCAAGAATAATGTTTTTACGGATAGTGATATTTCGGTAGCGAAGAATGACGGCTCGAATGTCGTTGAATCAAATGAGTTTCATAATTGTGTCGTGAAAGTTGAGGATGGTGTAACATTCCAATATAATAAGATGTACCCGGGCGACCAGACATATGTATATTCCATTCGTCCCAATAATTTAGAGGGAACGGTTGTTGCGCCGAATAATTATTGGGGAAGTGATAATCCGGATTTTTCTGCCTTGATTGATAAAAGCAGGGCACCGAACGGATCTGTAGATTATTTCCCCTATTATTCGGATGTCGCTTTGGGTACCTTAATCTATAAGATGGTAACGATTTCGGAAGATACGGTCTGGGCCACTCCGCATCCAAATCAAAAGGTCACCGTCTTGGATGGCGCGACTTTGACGTTGTCTGTTCCAATGTCTTTAGATACCGTTACCATGAGAGAAGGTGCGCAAATAAAGTCAAATCTTGCGGATCAAACAGGAAGCGTGACCACTAAGTCTCTTCGTTTCTCTCCGGATCTCTCCGGTACTGAGTGGAAGGCGTTAGGAGTGCCATTAGCCTCTGCCGTGATCAAGAACTCTACGGAGGAGGAGATCTCGGCTCCAAGTGTTCAAAATGTTGATAATGGTATCTGGTTCGCTAGGCTGAAGGATAACAAGACTCCGGAGTTCGTGGTGGATGAGAGTGCTTTTGGCATGGCTGGTCTTTGGGCGGCTAATGGCGATACCTATACGATCTCTTCTGAAGGAGCTTTTGAATTCAAGACCTTGGAAGAACCTGCCGCTCCAACTGAAACAGGTACTTTCTTGATGTGCTCGAATCCGAATACATTTACGATTACCTTGAAACAATCTGCTTATATATTGACAACGGATGGAACCTCTTTCGAGCAAGAGGCAAATCCGGAGATCAAGCCTTTCCAAAGCTTTGTCTTGACAGACGCCAAGACATTGAGTACGCTTCGCTCTTTACGTATCGGCGATGGCGTGGTTACGGGCAACCAGACGATCGAGCCGGTAGATGGTTATTACGTGACTACCGATCGTGGCGCTATCGTGATTCACACGCCGGAGCCTATGGACGTGGTGGTTATCAGAATGAATGGCAAGGTCGCTTATCGTGGCGAGGTTACGGACGGACAGCGGATCATGGTTCCTTCGGGCATCTATGCCGTGAACGGTCAATTAGTAAGGGTTAAATAACGATTAAAACAAAGATAAACATGAAAAAGAGTATATTAGCGATATTCCTTGCTGTCATTGCGATGGCACAGGTACATGCGCAAGATTCAGATTTACGTTCCGCCCCGGATCTTCCGACGTTCAAGGTGACATTGAATTATAGCTCGGCGAATACGGATCAAGGAACCATAATCAGTACGGTAGCCACAGGTTCCAAGGTGGCATATAATAGTAAACCCGTTTTCACGATCACGGCGAAGCCCGGATATGTCCTGTCGGATATAACGATGAATACGGCTACTATTGGCACGTTACCGAGCGGTACTTTTCAAAATGATAATACGACCACCTATTCCTATACTTCCACCGCTTTGACCGGTAGTACGGAAATCAAGGCGGTGTTCAAGGCAAAAGAGCAGGTGACAGTCACGATCTCTCCTGAGTATGCCACCTTGGATGAGATAAGGGCGAAGGTGAATTTGCCCAAGGTTACTTTTGACCCGGTTATTACGGGGTATAAAGTACAATACAGGGAGGATGGCTCTGCTGCTTTGACGGATGAGTTACCCGAAAAGGCTGGACTTTATTATGTTGTCGTAACCAAGTCGGAGACTGATACGCAAGCCGCCATAAACAAGGAGATTCTATTCAAGGTACAACCGCCCCATACGCTTTCTTACTCGTTTGAGGAGGCGCAAGGATCTGTAACCGCTTCTATGGATGGCTCCATTATCGCCAGTGGTGATGAGATCGTTTATAATAAGCCAGCCGTATTGAAGATTGCCTCCAAGCCCGGTTATGTGTTGAGTAGACTTACCGTAGATAATAATGAGGTGACTTTGCCGAAAGGAACTTTTAATTCTTCTACGAATGAGACTTCCTACGCGGATTATACGACATCGGCGTTGACCGCTTCTACGGTTATTGACGTGCGATTTGCCGCGAAGAAAACCGTATCTGTAACAGCCAATCCATTATCTGCCACGAAGGATGAGGTTTTGGCTGGTAAGAATCTTCCGGTTATTACATTTTCCCCCAATACGATAGCGGGGCAGAAGGTTCAATATAAGAACGCTTCCGGAGCTTTATCCGATAAACTTCCTGCGGCGGATGGTGTTTACACGGTCGTCGCGACCAGTCCCGAGACCGCGGAATATGCCGCCTTGAAGGATGAGAACATGAAGTTCACGGTATCTAAAGCGAATGTATTAAATTATAACGTGGAAACGGCCGGACAAGGTACGGTTACCGCCAAGATGGGCTCTACGGACATGGCAAGCGGTAGCGAGATCATTAACGGGCAACCTGCCGTATTTACAATTATCGCTAACCCCGGATTTCTATTGAATAAGATTGTTGTGAATGGAACCGCGGTATCAGCCTTGCCAAAAGGTGCGCTTAATAAGGATAACACCATCTCTTATACCTATACGACCGCCTCGTTAACCGCCTCTACGACCTTATCGGTAGGTTTCGCCGCAAAGAAAACGATTGCTGTGAATGTAACAGGTTCTTCGGCGACAAAAGATGAGATCGTGGCCGGGAAGAATTTGCCGGTTATTAAGTTTACGCCGGAAATAGCGGGACAAGCGGTTCGATATCGTGCGGCCGATGGTTCGGAGACTTCCACGTTACCGCAGATAGTCGGAGCTTATAAGATCGTCTTATTTAGTCCGGAGATCATGGAGTATGCCGCGTTAGAGGATTCCTCTAAAACGTTTACGATCCGTAATGCCAATACCTTGGCTTACGCTGTCGATGGTGGACAGGGCACGGTTACCGCCAAGATGGATAACAAGGACATCATGAGCGGTGGTGAGATCGCTTACGGTAAGCCCGTCATTTTCTCGATCGTATCGAATGCCAACTATAGGCTAGGGGCTATTAAGCAAGCCTCTTCGGATGTGGATATCTCGAAGATCAAGGGAACGTATGCTAATGGAAATACCTCTTACACGTACACGACTCCTAATCTGATGAGTGGCGATAGCTATACTTTTGCGTTCGTCTCCAAGGATACGGTGAGGTTCGTGGCTAACAACCTTGTCCAGACGGTCGGCTCCATCAAGCCGGTCACGGTAACAAGTGCTGTGGAGGATATCAAGATCGAATATCAATTGAGCGGTAAGGCTTGGGTTACGACATTGCCTTCCACGCTGGCCGTGGGTTCTTATAAGGCCCGTTTGAGCCGTGCGGAGGACTTGACATACCGTAGCCTCTCTGATACGGTTACGTTAGTGGTGGAGAGCAAGAAAGAGGTGGAGAGTTTGGTGTTACCTACTCCGGGTCGTATTGAGGAAGGACAGGCTTTATCGGCGTGTACCTTGATCGATGGAACTTCTTCCGGATCATTTATCTGGAAAACTCCGAACGAGATCGCTTCTCTGGATAAGAAAAAGTACGACTTGATATTCGAACCGAATGATCCTGTTCTCTATGCGGCTAAAGATACGTTTATAACCTTGAACGTAATTCCTGTTTATTCTATGAATGTTACCGCCGGTAATTTCGGTACTGTCATCTTGGAGGGGCGTACCGCAAATGATAAATACGCGAGAGGCTCGGTTTTGAAAGCGACAGCCGTTGCGGATAAGAATTACCGGTTTGCCGGTTGGAGTGATGGGAATACATCGGCTACACGGGAGTTGCAAGCGAATACGAACTTGGATATCGTAGCCCGTTTCGATTCGATCGTTTATGGCGTGACGTTTACGAATCCGATGAATGGTTCCTTGAAGGTCTTCGCGAATGGCGTGGAGGTAAAGAATGGTGCTGAGTTTTTGCAGGGAACCTTATTGACTATCACGGCGACTCCGGATCCGGGCTATATGGTTCAGTCCGTGAAGGTGAACGGGGCTTTGGTGAATAACGGTTCTTATACTTTGATACAAGCCGCTGATATATCGGCCGATTTCCTTCAAAAAGAACCGGATAAACATTTGGTAAAGGTTGGGGAGTTGAAGAATGGTAGCGTGAATCTGATCGAGGTGGATACGAAGGCACCCGTTACTCCCGGTGAGGCTATCTCTGAAGGTGTGAAAGTGAAGGTGATAGGAAATGCGGATTATGGCTATGAGCTGGCATCCGTGAAAGTGGAAGGCGCGAATTATAATGAGGCTGATGGCTCATTTATGGTTGGGACCGGAGATGTTACGGTGAACGCGAGTTTCCAATTGGTGAAATATCAAATAACCTCGGCGTTGAATATCCCCAATGCGGGTAAAGTCGTATTGAAAGATAAGGCCGGTAAAGAGGTGGCTTCCGGTTCAAAGGTACCTTATATGACTCAACTGACCGCTTCTGTTGAGACGGAAACGGGATATCGTTTTATGAATATGATGGTGAACTCTTCCGAGATCAAGGATGGAGACGTATTCACCGTTTCTGGCCCTATGGTTGTTACCGCTAATTATGTGGAGAAGAAAGATTTGGCTTCGCTGATTGATAAGACGACGCAAACGGTAGTCTATAATAAGCAATACCGGAATTTCGAGGTTAAGATTACGGGCTATTCCGGTTTGGACTTTAAGGTCGCATATTCCCGGAGTGGGGTAGAAATGACAGAGAATCCTAAATCGGCCGGAACTTATAAAGTTCGGATTACCCGTGGCGAGGATGATTTATTTAAAGCCGTGGATGTAACTGCCGAGCTGATTATCAAGAAGGCTGGTATGGCATTGCTGAAAGAACCGACTATAGAAGGGGAGGATTATTCAAAGATTGACGCTAAACTTACTCAAGACTTCGAGGATGTGGAATGGAATCCTTCTACACAAAAATCGGCGCTTCGTGCGAACGTGACTGGAAGCCCGACAAAGGATCAGGTAAATATTCTGCGCTTTACCCCACTTGACAAGAGTAATTATGAATCGGTAGATTATTCAATGCCGGTTGGTGAAGTAAAAACGTTTTCTTTAAGTGCCTCAAATACGGAGGTTACGAATGGAGGCTTGGTTATTAGCGATTATTCTAAAATTCCGGAGAATACGGTTATAAAGTTACGGGCGGTAGCTCCTAGCGAGAATCAGCGTTTTGATTCTTGGGGTGAAAATGTCTCAAGCACCGATAGAAAGAACCCAGAGATAACGGTTACTTTGGCGGCTGATGCGACATACACCCCGAATTTTGTGGATAAACCTAAAATAACGGCGAATCCTTCAGATTTGGAGTTTGTTTATAATGGTTCCGTAAGGCTTGTGGAATTGAAAGACATTTTGAGCGGTAGTTATCCGACAGATGTAAATATTAAATATTCAAATACGGATGGATCGGTTGCTACCCCATTGAACGCAGGTACTTATCTTGTGACTGTAACACGTACCGGGGACGAGAACTGGCGATCTTTCGAGGCAACCAAGAAATTAGTGATAAAGAAAGCGAAGGTCGTAGAGGTAGTAGCTCCTACCGCATCTACGATCACGGAAGGTCAGTCCTTGTCGGAATTCCTATTATCCGGTGGTGTTGCGAAAGGTGCCGATGGAACTACCATATCCGGTAAATTTGAATGGGCTGATGCGTCAGCTATATTGAAACCCGGCGATAGCCAGAAAAAGGAAGTGATCTTCACGTCGTATGATCCGAATTATGAGGATGCGACTACGAATGCGGAGGTTACGGTGAAAAGTTCGGATGCGTTAGTTGTCACGTTCGCTCAACCGGAAAATGGTTCTTTGAAAGTCTATATGTTGAAAGGTGAGGGCGAGAAGACCGAGATAACGAGTGGAACCGCTGTGGCGAAAGCGACTAAGCTAACCATTGAGACAGAAGCCAATCCGGATTATGAATTGGCCGTTATTCAAATAGGCGAAGAGAAGTATACGACTTCGCCTGTAGAGATTGAAGTCGATAAGTCCTTGGCTATTATAGCAGAGTTCAAGCCGGTTTCTACACCTCCGGGAACAGATGTGGCTGTTACGGGAGTTTCTTTGAATATCACGTCCAAGGCATTGGCCGTAGGTGAATCTTTTGCCTTGCAAGCGAAAGTTACCCCTAATAACGCCACTATGAAAACCGTCTCTTGGAGTAGCAGCGACGAGACGGTGGCTACTGTTGACGCGGATGGTGTCGTTACCGCATTGAAGATCGGTACTTGCAAGATTACCGTGGCTACCGATGATGGAAACAAGACGGCGTCTTGTGTGGTAACTGTCTCCGGTACGGTAGGTATCGAGCAAATCATCGACGATCATCAAATCTATTGCGAGCGAGGTGCGATAACCGTTCATCCGGCCCGTCCAATCTCGATCCGTATCATAGCGGTGACTGGAGTTAGCCTGTATGGCGACTCAATTATCGGACCTACCCGCATCCCGGTATCGACAGGAATCTATCTGATAGAGATCAACGAGAATGGCAAGCATATAACAGTGAAAGTAAACGTTCGCTAACAACCTTATTTTAAGAAACTAACCCTTGAGTCTTTAATGTTGGGGAAGGCCGCTAGGAATACTCAGTTCCGGCGGTCTTCTTTTTTATCATTGTATATGTACGAATAGCCTTTGTTAGAGTTGTAGAGGTTAAATATTCTAAAACCCTTTCGGCTTACTTATTTTATTCGTTCTTTTGCAAGAAAATTGGGAGGTGTGTTCTCTGTACGCATCTCCTTAATTTATTTAACGTTAATAAGTGAGAGTCTGATGGCTGAAAATAAAAAAGTTAGTTCTGTTTCTTTCTTTAACTCCCGGCTTACGTCTGTTATTAGTATCTCCTTGGTACTATTCTTGCTAGGACTCATTCTATTGATAGGGATGTTGGGTAATAAACTCTCCGTTTATGTGAAAGAGAACTTATCTTTCTCCATCGTGCTGAAAGATAACCAAAAAGAAACTGAGATAAAGAAAATGCAGAAGAGCTTGGATGCTCTTCCTTTTATAAAATCAACCGAGTATATATCGAAAGAGCAAGCCGCGAAAGAGTTGGAGGAAGAACTGGGCGAGAATCCGGAAATCTTCTTAGGCTTTAACCCTTTACAGGCCTCGATTGAGGTGAAACTGCATTCGGAGTACGCCAACCCCGATAGCCTCCAAGTGATAGAGAAGAAGATTAGAAACTATACGTCGGTCTCGGAGCTGCTTTACCGAAAGGATATGATGGAGATAGTCCATAATAATATGAAGCGGTTGGGCTTGATCCTGCTTACCTTGGCGGCGGTACTGATGATTATCTCGTTCGTGTTGATCAGTAATACGATTCGCCTGTTGATTTATTCCAAACGATTCTTGATTCATACGATGAAGCTAGTGGGGGCTACTTCCGGCTTTATACGTAGGCCTTTTGTGAAATATAACATAGTAAGTGGCATTTTCGCCTCTATCTTGGCAATATTGATGCTAACCGGAGCGTTATATTATTTGCAAAATGAATTGAAAGGTTTTATCCAGATATTGGATATGCAAACATTATTATTGGTTTATGTGGCAGTGTTTGCTTTAGGTATTGTCTTGTCCGTGATCGCGACCATTTTTGCCGTGAATAAATATTTGCGGATGGGGGTCGATAAGTTGTATTATATTTAATGTACGAATAATAAAGAGTTGAGAAAGATGGCTAAAAGAGATTTTGCTTTCGGAAAAGAGAATTTTATACTGATTGCGGTAGCGGTTGCCTGCATCGTGCTTGGTTTCATATTGATGAGTGGTGGAGGTTCCGGGGATAATACGTTCAATCCCGATATATTCAGCGCCCGCCGTATCGTGGTAGCTCCGGTGGTTACGGTTATCGGTTTCGTGATGATGATTTTTGGAATCTTGAAGAATAGCAAAGATAAAGAAGTAACAGAATGAGTTGGTTTGAGGCCTTGATACTGGGTATCGTACAGGGATTGACCGAATATCTGCCGGTGAGCAGTAGCGGTCATTTAGCGATTGGCTCAGCTTTGTTTGGTATAGAGGGAGAGGAGAATCTTGCGTTTACGATCGTCGTGCATGTGGCGACCGTATTCAGTACGTTAGTGGTTTTATGGAAGGAAATCGATTGGATATTCCGTGGTTTATTTAAATTTCAGATGAACGCAGAGACGAAGTATGTGATCAATATCTTGATTTCCATGATTCCGATCGGGATCGTTGGGGTATTCTTTAAAGATACGGTAGAACAAATCTTTGGATCGGGTTTATTGGTCGTTGGTTGTATGCTGCTATTGACGGCGGCTTTGCTGGCATTTTCGTATTATGCCAAACCACGCCAGAAAGAGTCGATCTCGATGAAAGACGCTTTTATTATCGGTCTGGCTCAGGCTTGCGCCGTGATGCCGGGTTTGTCTCGTTCCGGATCAACGATCGCTACCGGTTTGTTATTGGGAAATAATAAGGCGAAACTGGCCCAGTTCTCTTTCTTGATGGTAATTCCTCCGATCTTAGGAGAGGCGTTGCTGGATGTGATGAAGATGGTGAAAGGTGAAGATGTGGCTGGGGACATTCCTGCGTTATCATTAGCGGTAGGTTTCATGGCCGCTTTTGTTTCCGGTTGCGTGGCCTGTAAATGGATGATCAACATCGTGAAAAAGGGGAAACTGATTTATTTCGCTATCTATTGTGCGATTGCGGGATTGGTGACAATTGCTTGTACATTACTTAAATAAAGAATGGATTTTATAGCTGGAGAGATTTTATATTTTAATAAACCGCTAACGTGGACTTCTTTTGACCTAGTTAACAAATTTCGCTATAAGCTAAGTCGGAAACTGAAGGTAAAGAAGATTAAAGTTGGACATGCGGGGACACTGGATCCCTTGGCTACAGGTGTGATGATCGTTTGTACCGGAAGGGCTACGAAGCGAATCGATGAGTTTCAATACCAGACGAAGGAGTATATCGCTACGTTGAAGTTGGGAGAGACTACCCCGTCTTTCGATTTGGAGAAAGAGATAGACGCCGTGTATCCCACGGAACATATAACCCGTGAGCTCGTGGAGGAGGTTTTAAAGACATTCGTGGGTACGATCCAACAGATTCCCCCGGTGTTCTCCGCTTGCAAGGTGGAAGGTAAGCGTGCTTATGAGCTAGCTCGGAAAGGGGAGGAGGTTGAACTAAAATCCAAGACATTGGTTATAGACGAACTGGAGTTGCTGGAGTGTGATTTGCCTGTTATAAAGATACGGGTGGTATGTAGCAAAGGTACCTATATTCGTGCGTTGGCTCGTGATATCGGGAAGGCCTTGGATTCCGGCGCTCATTTGATTGGCTTGGAACGGACTCGCATCGGAGAGGTAACCTTGGATATGTGTATGTCTCCGGAGGAGATCGATGATTTCTTAGAGCAGAATGTGGTAAAAATAGAAGAAGAAAAATAAATAGAGTGCATTATGAAGCTTTCGAAATTCAAATTTAACTTACCGTCGGAATTAATCGCTTTACATCCGGCGAAGAACAGAGATGAGTCGAGGTTGATGGTCGTTCATCGTGATACGGGTGAGATCGAGCACCGCGAATTCAAGGATATTCTAGACTATTATGGAAAAGGTGACGTGTTTATCTTTAATAACACGAAAGTTTTCCCCGCTCGCTTGTACGGTAACAAGGAGAAAACAGGGGCGCGTATCGAGGTGTTCTTGTTGCGCGAGCTGAACGAGGACTTACGTTTGTGGGACGTATTGGTGGATCCGGCTCGTAAGATCCGTATCGGTAATAAGTTATACTTTGGCGAGGATGATTCCATGGTCGCGGAGGTAATTGATAATACGACTTCGCGTGGTCGTACGCTCCGTTTCTTATATGACGGGAACCACGACGAGTTTAAGAAGGCTTTGTATGCCTTGGGCGAGACTCCGCTGCCTAAGTATATCGAACGTGAGGTGGAACCGGAAGACGAGGATCGTTATCAGAATATTTTCGCCGCGGAAGAAGGTGCGGTTGTGGCTCCTGCTGCGGGATTGCATTTTAGCCGTGAGTTGATGAAACGTTTGGAGATCAAGGATTGCCAGTTCGCTTTCTTGACATTGCATTCGGGCTTGGGTAATTTCCGTGAGATCGACGTGGAAGATTTGACAAAGCATAAAATGGATTCTGAGCAAATGGTCGTAAATGCCGATGTAGTGGATATCGTGAACAAGGGAAAGGATGAGGGGCACAAGGTTTGTGCGGTCGGAACTTCCGTGATGCGTGCGATCGAGACGGCCGTAAGTACGGATGGTCATCTGAAAGAGTTCGAGGGCTGGACGAATAAGTTTATCTTCCCTCCGTATGATTTCAGCGTGGCTACCAGCATGGTGACAAATTTCCACATGCCGTTGTCTACATTATTGATGATGACAGCTTCTTTCGGTGGTTATGAGTTGATCATGGACGCTTACGATATCGCTTTGAAAGAGAAATATCGTTTCGGTGCTTACGGCGACGCTATGCTAATCCTTTAATCCGGTTTCTATGGCGACAGCTTACCTTGGATTAGGTACGAACGTAGGTAATAAACGAGGAAATTTGGTGACAGCGGCGGCGCTGTTGGCTGAAAGGGTGGGAGATGTTCTTGCCCTTTCTGATATGTATGAGACGGAGCCTTGGGGATTTGAATCGGACAACACTTTCTTGAACGCCGTGATCGTTATGACGACGGAACTTTCCCCTATGGAATTATTAGACGCTACCCGTTTGATCGAGATCGAGATGGGACGTATCGAAAAAAGTGACGGTGCGTATCATGACCGTATCATCGATATCGATCTGTTAATGGTGGATGAGCAAATCCTGCATACGGAGCGGCTGACGCTACCGCACCCTCTGATGCACAAACGGTCGTTTGTTATGGAACCGTTGGCAGAAGTAGCTCCGTTGGTGAAACATCCTGTGTTTGGCAAGACGATGCGTGAACTTTTATCCGAATTATAAGTTTTAATTATGAACTACGAGATTTGAGTTATGAATAAAGAAATTAATAAAGCGATGACGCAAGGGATCGTCTTCAAGAAAGCGAAAGGCGAAGCGGAAGATTCGAATGGTAAGAAAATCAAGTTCTCTGATTTCTTGAAAGGGACACATGGCTCTGATTCAGCGAAATGGAAGGCCGGTTTTAAATATAAAAAAGCCTTACGTAATTCCAAAAAGAAGAAATAATTTTCAATTTTCAACTTTCAATTCTCAATTATTGCGTATCTTTGCGAATGAATTGACGTGGATAGATTTGTATTGCTTGCAACCACGGGAAAAAATGCTAAAAACATATCCTTTTCGTTGCCGTCCGGCAGAAAAATCCTTCCAAGTTCAATTCAGTCATAGATTAATAACTAACGAGCATTGTCAATTGCGACCTGTGGTTTATCCCCTAATTCTCAATTTTCAATTCTCAATTTTCAATTTAAAACGATGAGTTATTTATTCACCTCCGAATCGGTGTCTGAAGGGCACCCCGATAAAGTAGCCGATCAAATATCGGATGCTTTGCTGGATGAGTTCTTGGCGTATGACAAGAATTCGAAAGTTGCTTGCGAAACCCTTGTTACAACCGGACAGGTTGTCTTGGCTGGAGAAGTTAAATCAAGTGCGTATGTGGATGTGCAGGAAGTGGCACGTGGCGTGATCGAGAAGATTGGTTACACGAAAAGCGAGTACCAGTTTGAAGCGAAGTCATGTGGTGTGTTCTCTTCTATCCATGAGCAGAGTGGCGACATCAACCGTGGCGTAGAGCGTGCGGATCCCTATGAGCAGGGTGCCGGCGACCAAGGTATGATGTTCGGTTATGCTACTAATGAGACTGAGAATTATATGCCTTTGGCGTTGGACTTATCTCATAGTTTATTATGGGAATTGGCGAAGATCCGTAAGGAAGAACCGGATTTGATGCCTTATTTGCGTCCGGACGCTAAGAGTCAGGTTACGATTGAATACGATGATAACGGTAAGCCGTTGCGTATCGATACGATTGTGGTATCCACGCAGCATGATGAGTTTATCGGTCCGAAAGGTATTTCACAGAAGGAAGCGGATGAGGCTATGCAAAAGAGGATCGCCTTAGACGTGAAGAAGATATTGATACCTCGTGTGAAGGCTCAATATCCGGCTCATGTACAGGCTTTGTTTAATGATAATATCATTTATCACGTGAACCCGACCGGTAAGTTCGTGATCGGTGGTCCTCACGGTGATACCGGTTTGACCGGCCGTAAGATCATCGTGGATACATACGGTGGCAAAGGTGCTCATGGCGGTGGTGCTTTCTCTGGAAAGGACCCTTCTAAGGTAGACCGTTCGGCTGCTTATGCCGCTCGTCATATCGCTAAGAATATGGTTGCCGCCGGTGTGGCGGATGAGATGCTGGTACAGGTGTCTTATGCGATCGGTGTGGCTAAACCGATGAATATTTTCGTGAATACTTTTGGCCGTGCGAAGGTGAATATGACAGACGGAGAGATCGCCGCGAAGATCTGGGATATCTTCGATATGTGTCCGAAAGCGATCGAGGAGCGTTTGAAATTGCGTAACCCGATTTATTTCGAGACCGCTTCTTATGGCCATATGGGACGCAAACCCCAGACGGTGACGAAGACATTCTCTTCCCGTTATTTGCAGAAGCCGGTTACTTGTGATGTGGAGTTATTCACATGGGAGAAATTGGATTATGCAGATAAGATCAAGGACGTGTTTGGTCTATAAAAAATAAGTGGAAAAAGTAAGCTGGCTTAAATGGCGAAGTATGTTAAGATACTTTGCCATTTAAGTTAAGATACTTAGCCGATGAAGTTAAGATACTTTGCCAAGTATGTTAACTTACCCTTCCTCTTGGAGCATTTCTACTTCTTTTACTTTCCTGAACAGGTCGGACGCAAAGATGAAATCGTTCAACGCTTGGTTATTAGAGGTGATTACCTGCTCTTTTGTTCCTTGCCATTCCTTCACGCCTTCCTTAATAAAGATGATATTATCACCAATATTCATCACGGAGTTCATGTCGTGGGTATTGATAACGGTCGTCATATTGTACTCCACCGTAATGTCGTGAATCAAATCATCAATCAATAGAGAAGTCTTGGGGTCTAGTCCGGAGTTCGGCTCATCGCAGAACAGGTATTTAGGATTTAGGGAGATCGCTCTTGCGATGGCGGCACGTTTCATCATACCTCCACTGATCTCGGAAGGATATAGATGTCCAGCCTCGGACAGGTTTACACGTTCCAAACAGAATTCCGCACGTTTCCTGCGCTCTTTCGTTGAGTCTTTAGAGAACATATCTAAAGGAAACATTACGTTTTCCATTACCGTCATGCTGTCGAATAAAGCGGAACCTTGGAACAACATACCCATTTCCCGACGCAGCATATTTAACTCATACTTGTTCATCGTGATCAAGTCTCTACCGTCGTATAATATCTGTCCGGTATCAGGTTTCATTAACCCGATGATATTCTTGATCATTACCGTTTTACCCGAACCGCTTCGTCCGATGATCAGATTCGTCTTACCATCCTCGAACGTCGTACTTATATCTTTCAAGACGACACGTCCATCGAAAGACTTCGTTATATTCTTAACTTCGATCATTTTTAAGTAAGCATTAAATGGGTTAATATTACGTCGGCAAGTAAAATCATGATACTGCTCATGACCACGGCATTCGTACTTGCCTTACCTACCTCTAGGGCGCCTCCCTTTACGTTATAGCCAAAATAGGCAGCGATGGATGAGATGATGAACGCATATACTACGGATTTGATAATAGAATACCAAATGTAAAACTCGTTGAAGTAGAATTGCAAACCGTACTCGAACGAGGAAGGAGTCATTCCCGTACTCGTTGAGTAACTGGCGAATATGCCGCCCATGATACCGGTGAACATACTGAAGATAACCAATACCGGAATAAAGATCATCAAACCGAGCATTTTCGGAAGGATCAGGAAGTTGGCTGAATTAACACCCATGATTTCCATGGCGTCTATCTGCTCAGTGACTCGCATGGTTCCGATCTCGGAGGCGATATTACTGCCTACTTTACCCGCTAGGATTAGTGCCATGATAGAGGAAGAGAATTCCAGCAAGATAATCTCACGGGTGGTATAGCCGATCGTAAACTTAGGAATCAAGGGGGAACTGATATTCAAGGAGATCTGGATGGCGATAACCGTACCGATAAAGACCGAGATGATTATGACAATCCAAAGAGAATCCACGCCTAGCTTGTATATCTCTTTGATCAATTGCTTAAAGAACATACTCCACCGGTCTGGAAGTGTTATACTCTTCATCATCAGTAGGGTATACTCACCCATTCTGTGTAATGCTTTATTCATTTTTATCTTGATAAATTTCTGATTTCAATTTGCAAAGATAGCGTAAAATCCACTAATAACCATATAACATCTTAGAAACAAGATTGGTTTTATTTGTAAATCCTATGGTATTAAAGTTTGCCACATCCCTCTTTTTTAACTATGTTTGTTTTCTTAAATACTAAAAAATACTTTTATGAAGCGAATTCTTTTAGGAGTGATCGGCTTGCTGTGTTTATGTGTGGCTTGCCTGCGGAAGGATCTTTCTTTTAAGCCGGGGGAAGTTTGGCCGGATGATAAAGGGGTACATATAAACGCTCATGGTGGCGGTATTCTACGGGTTGGGGATACTTATTATTGGTTTGGTGAACATAAAACGGAGGGCTCGGCTGGAAATCTGGCTCAAGTAGGCGTTCATTGCTATTCGTCGAAAGATTTATATAATTGGAAAGACGAGGGAATCGCCTTATCGGTCGTGCCGGATGATACGACGAGCCATATTGTTAAGGGATGCGTGTTGGAGCGTCCGAAAGTGATTTATAATAAAAAGAATGATCAATATGTAATGTGGTTTCATTTAGAGCCGAGAGGTGCTGGCTATTCGGGAGCATTGAGTGGAGTGGCTGTCAGTAAAAACGTGGCGGGGCCTTACTCGTTCGTAAACGCTTTCCGTCCGAATGCCGGTTTTTGGCCGGTTAATGTACAGGAACTACATAAGCAACCTTGTACGCTTTCCGCAGATCTACGTTTTAGCGGTGGAGAGTTACCTGCCCATCCGGATAGCTTGAATTTATTGGGGCGTGACCAAATCTCCGGACAAATGGCTAGGGATATGAACCTTTTCGTGGATGACGATGGCATCGCTTATCATATTTATTCCTCGGAAGAGAATAGTACCTTGCATATATCGCAGCTGACCGATGATTATACGAGTTATTCCGGTAAGTACGCCCGTTTCTTCCCGGGGCGTTTCATGGAAGCTCCAGCCTTGTTCAAACAGAAGGGGAAATATTATTTGATTATGTCCGGCTGTACGGGCTGGGCTCCGAATGCGGGACGATCGGCGGTCGCTTCCTCGATTTGGGGACCTTGGAAGGAATTGGAAAATCCGTTTAGGGGAGAGAACTCGGAGGTGTCGTTTTATTCTCAGAGCACGTACGTATTGCCTGTACCCGGCCATGCGGATCGCTTTATTTATATGGGAGATCGTTGGACTCCGGAGAACGCTATAGACGGACGTTATATCTGGCTTCCTATCCGATTCGAGGGGGAGCAACCCGTGATCGAGTGGCGATCTGAGTGGAGTTATTAAATTCTCTTATCGCTTTTTTGCGAATGTATGTGATGTAGATCTGCGGATTATCACGTACATTCGCGTTAAATTTTTAAGTAGCTTATGTCAGACGAACAACGAATGGTGCTCCGTACGGAGGACTTGGTAAAGAAATATAGGACTCGTACGGTCGTGAATCATGTATCGATTAACGTGAAACAGGGGGAGATCGTTGGTTTGCTTGGTCCGAACGGAGCGGGAAAGACGACCACCTTTTATATGACAGTAGGTTTGGTCACTCCTAACGAGGGTAAGATCTTCTTGAATGACATGGAGATTACGAAATTCCCGGTCTATAAGCGGGCTCGCAACGGCATTGGCTATCTGGCGCAAGAGGCTTCGATTTTCCGGAAAATGACGGTGGAAGATAATATCCGCTCGGTCTTGGAGATGACGGGACGTAGCATTGAGTACCAAAAAGAGAAACTGGAAAGTTTGATTTCAGAGTTCGGTTTGAATAAGGTTCGTAAAAACTTGGGAGACCAGCTTTCGGGTGGAGAGCGGCGTCGTGCGGAGATTGCCCGCTGTCTGGCGATCGATCCGAAGTTCATTATGTTGGATGAGCCTTTCGCCGGTGTAGACCCGATCGCCGTACAAGATATCCAGACAATCGTGGCTCGCTTGAAACATAAGAATATCGGAATCTTGATTACCGACCACAATGTGTACGAGACATTGAGTATTTGTGACCGGGCCTATCTCCTGTTCGAGGGAAAAGTCCTTTTCCAAGGAACCGCCGAACAACTAGCCGAGAACGAGATCGTGCGCGAGAAATATTTGGGAAAAGACTTTGTGCTGCGTAAGAAAGACTTATAGCAGTCGTTTCAATCGCCTGTTTACCTGTATGAACAGCAGGAAAGATAAGGCGGCGATAAGACAAAAGTCCAAAAGATGCTCGGCGGGAATATCGCCTGTGATAAACTCGTTATCCTTGAGACGACTGTCCGACATCCCTATTACGGCGAAAGCATTATTGACAAAGTGGGCGAACACCGGTATCCAGATGCTCTTGCTCCAATAGAGTAGATAGCCGAAATAGGCTCCGAGTATCATCCGGGGCAAGAATCCGTAAAATTGTAAATGGAAGGCGCTAAATAGTATGGCGGCGACCCATATGATCGTATGAGGGTTGGAGGTCCATTTCCCGATCACTCGTTGCAAGGCTCCTCTGAACAGGAACTCCTCGGTTATCCCGGCCGTAACGGCGATAACGATAAGGTTGGCCAGGATTACCCAAACGCTATCGCTGGATAACAGGATCGTCGTCAGTTGTTCGGCGAGGGTTTCTTGCGCCCGCATCCATTCCTCGATAGGAGCCATAAACGCGGGTAACTCCATCTGCTTGTTGAGCAATCCTAGCAAATTGATAACCGGAGAAAATAAGAACACGCAAACTAAGGTGAGAATCCAGATCCTGCCGTCTGTGATTTTCTTGACTGATAGATAATGGCAGGGATTGTCACTACATATCCAAGCCATGGCGATAGATGGTAGCAAAAAGGTACAGATCGCCGAGATGAACTGAATGAGCCTCATTAAATTAGCGTCTTGGGTTATATCAGCCTGTAAACCGTGGGTCGCAAGTAATAAGCCCGTGGATATAATAGATGATAAAATGGCTCCAGCCAATAAGAATAGCAAGAGGATCAAAAGTTGGATTATCGCCGGACGGGTAGCATATATTCCTTTTATTCTCATAATGATTCATTCAAAGGGTAAATAATTGCCGCCAAATATAAACAAAAGAATAAAAACAGATCAAAATTTGCACGATTAAAAGAATAAGTCTAATTTTGCGACCTAAAATTCGATACGACTATTAATTAAATAAATCATTCAGAATGAACGTTTCGCTTAAAAACAATGATGCCGTAAGCGGTATCGTGAAATTAGAAATAGTGAAAGCTGACTATGCTGATCAGGTAGACAAGAGCCTGCGTAGCCTTCGTCAGAAAGCCAATGTACCGGGTTTCCGTAAGGGCATGGTTCCTATGGGCATGGTTAAAAAAATGTACGGAAAGCACGTGCTGGTAGAGGAGATAAACAAATTAGTTTCTGAGAATCTGTTCAAGTATATCCGTGAGAACGATTTGCATATCTTAGGCGAGCCGATGCCTAACGAGACTGAGCAAAAGCCGTTGGATTTCGATAAGGAAGAGGATTTCGAATTCTGTTTTGACGTGGCTTTGGCTCCGGAGATCAATATCGAGTTGAGCAAGAACGATAAACTTCCGTTCTATCAAGTCGCTATCGATGAAGAAATGCTAAATAACCAAGTAAACGCTTATCGCTCAAACTTCGGTTCTTACGACAAGGTAGACGAGGTTGAGGAAAAAGATATGGTAAAAGGTACGGTAGCCGAGCTTGAGAATGGTGCCCCGAAAGAAGGTGGTATCGTTGTTGAGGATGCTGTCTTGATGCCTATGTATATCAAGGATGAGGAAGAAAAAGCTAAATTTATCGGTGCTAAAGTAAATGCCGTAGTGGTATTCAACCCGAATAAGGCTTACGAGGGTGCTGAGGCAGAGATCGCTTCTTTCTTGAAGATCGATAAAGAGAAAGTGGCTGAGACTACAGGCGACTTTAGCTTTGAGATCAAGGAGATCACCCGTCATAAAGACGCAGAGATGAACCAAGAGTTGTTCGACAAGGTATTTGGCGAGAACGTGGTTACCAGCGAGGAAGAATTCAAGAACAAGATCAAGGAAGCTTTGGCAGAGCAATTCGCTCCTCAGAGTGACTTCAAGTTCTTGACGGATACTCGTGATATGTTGGTTGAGAGAGCTGGCGAGTTGAATTTCGCTGACGATTTATTGAAACGTTGGTTGCTTGCCGCTAACGAGAAGAATACGAAAGAGAAGATCGACGAGGACTTCCCTCAGATCCTTCAGGATTTGAAATATCAGTTGATCAAGGAGAACTTGGTTAAGAAGAACGGCTTGAAGGTTGAGGACGCTGACATCGAGAACTTCGCTAAACGTGTGGCTAAGGCTCAGTTCGCTCAATACGGCATGTTGTCTGTACCTGAGGACGTACTTGACAACTACGCTAAAGACATGTTGAAAAATAAGCAAACACTTCAGAACATCATCGACCGTGCGGTTGAGGAGAAATTGGCTGCTTGGTTGAAAGAGCAAGTGGAACTTGATGTTAAGGAGGTAACCGCTGACGAGTTCAACAAACTTTTTGAATAAAAAGATCTTTACTCGGCCTCTTAGGAGGTTGTTTTATATCAAAAAAGGGATTTCTCTCTAAAAATATCTTAGCGGATAGCGAAATAAATTGTTTCTTTCAGAAATTTATTTATAACTTTGTTTTTCCGTTAAGTCACAGAGGGAAATCCCTTTTTACGTCTTCTCGGTAAATAAAAGATAGGAGAAAATATGGAAGATTTTAGAAAGTATGCTACAAAGCATTTAGGTATGAGTGGTACGGCTCTGGATAGTTATATGAACATCTCCAGTAGCTATATCTCCCCGACAATTATAGAGGAACGACAGCTGAATGTCGCTCAAATGGATGTCTTCTCTCGGTTGATGATGGACCGTATTATTTTCTTGGGCACGCAAGTGGATGATTATACCGCTAACGTGATTCAAGCGCAGTTGTTGTATCTGGATTCCAGTGATCCCGGAAAGGATATCTCTATTTATATCAATTCGCCGGGTGGCTCTGTATATGCGGGCTACGGCATTTATGACACGATGCAGTTTATCTCCAGCGACGTATCTACGATTTGTACGGGTATGGCCGCCTCTATGGCGTCTGTCTTATTGGTGGCGGGAACCAAGGGAAAACGTTTCGGCTTGAAGCACTCCCGTGTAATGATCCATCAACCGCTTGGCGGCGTACAAGGACAGGCTTCAGACATCGAGATTACCGCTCGCGAGATCTTGAAGGTTAAGAAAGAACTGTACACCATAATCTCGGATCATTCAGGTAGACCCTATGAGGAGATCGAGCGCGATGGCGACCGTGATTTCTGGATGACCGCGGAGGAAGCGAAAAAGTATGGCATGATCGACGATGTTTTAACACGTAAATAACAAAAACAACAATAAGAAACTATGGCCAAAACAACAGGCGATACATGTACGTTTTGCGGCAGGAGTAGCCGTGATGTTAATTTGCTTATCAATGGGATCTCTGGTTGTATTTGCGATGATTGTGCCCGGCAGGCGTATGAGATCGTAAAGGAGCAGACAGGAGGTAAGAAAACTTCTTTTGGTTTGAAGCAGAAAGATCTGCCTAAACCGGAAGATATCAAGACTTTCTTGGATCAGTACGTGATCGGGCAGGATGACGCGAAGCGTTATCTGTCGGTATCGGTGTACAACCATTACAAGCGTTTACTTCAAAAGGTTACCGCCGATGATGTAGAGATTGAGAAATCTAATATTATCATGGTGGGCGCTACCGGTACGGGCAAGACTTTGTTAGCCCGTACGATCGCTAAGTTATTGCATGTCCCGTTCGCTATCGTGGACGCTACGGTACTTACCGAGGCAGGTTACGTGGGGGAGGATATTGAGAGTATCTTGACCCGGCTATTGCAAGCGGCGGATTATGATGTGGAGGCGGCCCAACGGGGTATCGTCTTCATCGATGAGATCGATAAGATCGCACGTAAGAGCGATAATCCGTCTATCACTCGGGATGTCAGCGGTGAGGGTGTACAGCAAGGTTTGCTGAAACTTCTAGAAGGATCGATCGTGAATGTGCCTCCTCAGGGGGGACGTAAGCATCCGGAGCAAAAGATGATTGCGGTGGATACGAAGAATATCCTGTTCGTTTGCGGTGGTGCTTTCGATGGAATCGAGAAGAAGATCGCTCAACGCTTAAATACCCGTGTGGTCGGTTATTCGGCTAGTTTGGATACGGCTACCGTAGACCGGAATAATTTACTGAAATACATCACCCCGACTGATTTGAAGTCGTTTGGCTTGATCCCGGAGATTATCGGTCGTTTACCTATCCTCACGTATCTGAATCCGCTGGATCGTGATACGCTTCGTAACATCTTGACCGAGCCGAAGAACTCCATTATCAAGCAATACGTCAAATTGTTCGATATGGATGGCATTAAGCTGACGTTCGATGAGAAAGTCTATGAGTTTATCGTGGATAAGGCGCTTGAGTTTAAGCTGGGTGCCCGTGGGTTACGTTCAATCGTAGAAGCCGTGATGATGGACGCTATGTACAGTATGCCATCTCAAAAAGTAAAGGAACTCCATGTAACGTTGGAGTATGCGAAAGAGAAATTTGAAAAATCGGACGTGAACCGTTTACAGGTCGCGTAAACGTAGGCGGTTTACTATAAATAATACGAAGTATGGCAAAGAAGGATCATTTAACAGAAGAGCTAAATCGGCACTTTGGCTTCGGTACCTTTAAGGGGAACCAGAAGGCTATTATTGAGAACGTGCTGGCCGGGAAGGATACTTTTGTATTAATGCCGACGGGGGGAGGTAAATCTCTTTGTTATCAATTACCATCCATACTAATGGAAGGAACCGCGATCGTGATATCTCCGTTGATCGCTTTGATGAAGAATCAGGTGGACGCGATGCGGAATTTCAGTGAGGAAGATGGGGTCGCCCATTTTATCAATTCCTCTTTGAATAAGTCGGCTATCGACCAGGTGAAATCGGATATATTATCAGGACGTACCAAGTTGCTGTATGTAGCACCGGAGTCCTTGACCAAGGAAGAGAACGTGGATTTTCTGCGTCAGGTAAAGATCTCTTTCTATGCGGTGGACGAGGCGCATTGTATCTCGGAATGGGGACATGATTTCCGTCCGGAATATCGAAGAATCCGTCCGATTATCAATGAGATCGGTAAACGTCCGTTAATCGCTCTGACCGCTACCGCTACACCTAAGGTGCAGCACGATATCCAGAAGAATCTGGGTATGATAGACGCTACAGTCTTTAAATCATCCTTCAACCGCTCTAATTTGTATTATGAGGTTCGTCCGAAAGGAACGAATATAGACCGCGAGATCATTAAGTATATTAAAGCCAACGAGGGTAAATCGGGTATCGTATATTGTTTGAGCCGTAAAAAGGTGGAGGAATTTGCCGACATCTTGAAAGCCAACGGGATAAAGGCGTTGCCTTACCATGCGGGAATGGATTCGCAAGTACGTTCCGCCAATCAGGATGCCTTCCTGATGGAACAGGCGGATGTGATCGTGGCTACGATCGCTTTCGGTATGGGTATCGACAAGCCGGATGTCCGTTATGTGATTCATTACGATATCCCGAAGAGCCTAGAAGGTTATTACCAGGAAACCGGTCGTGCCGGTAGGGATGGCGGAGAAGGCCAATGTATCGCTTTCTATGCTTATAAGGACTTGCAAAAATTGGAGAAATTCATGCAAGGAAAGCCCGTGGCCGAACAGGAAATCGGCAAACAGTTGCTTTTAGAGACTGCAGCCTATGCCGAGACTTCCGTCTGCCGGAGAAAAGTGCTATTGCATTATTTCGGTGAGGAATACCTGGAAGATAATTGTGGTAATTGTGATAATTGTTTGAACCCAAAGAAGCAGGTGGAAGCGAAGGAATTGTTAAGCGCGGTACTGGAGGTTATCAGTACGTTGAAAGAAAAGTTTAAGGCAGATTATATCGTAAATATTTTGGTAGGTAACGAAACCTCCGAAATCCAAAATTACAAGCACAATGAATTAGAGGTCTTCGGTTCCGGACAGGACGAGGATGATAAAACTTGGAACGCCGTTATTCGTCAGGCTTTAATCGCTGGCTATTTAGCGAAGGATATTGAGAATTATGGTTTGCTGAAAATCACGGAAAAAGGTAAGGAGTTCATGAAGAAGCCGGTATCGTTCAAGATTACCGAGGACAATGAATTCGAGGAAGAGGAAGAGGAAGTTCCGGTTCGTGGGGGCGCCTCTTGTGCGGTAGACCCGGTTCTTTATTCCATGATGAAGGATTTGCGTAAGAAATTATCCAAGCGGTTGGAAGTTCCGCCTTTCGTGATTTTCCAAGATCCCTCTTTGGAGGCTATGGCTACTACTTATCCGATCACGTTGGACGAGTTGCAGAATATCCCGGGAGTGGGCGCTGGTAAGGCGAAACGTTATGGCAAGGAGTTCATTGAGTTGATCAAGAAACATGTAGAGGAGAACGAGATTGAGCGTCCGGAGGATTTGCGCGTACGTACGGTCGCTAATAAGTCCAAGTTGAAGGTCTCAATCATTCAGCGGATCGACCGTAAGGTGGCGCTGGACGAGATCGCGTTGACTAACGGACTTGAGTTCACCGAGCTTTTGGATGAGATCGAGGCGATCGTATATTCCGGTACACGTATCAATATCGATTATTTCTTGAATGATGTGATGGATGAGGATCATATCGAGGATATTTACGAGTATTTCAAGGATTCGGAGACCGACGGTCTGGAAGACGCCATTGAGGAATTAGGCGGTGACTATACGGAAGAGGAGATTCGCTTGGTCCGTATCAAGTTCTTGTCTGAAATGGCAAACTAATGGGAGGGTGGCCCGGTTCCACTCTAAAGAAAAAACAAATAAAGAAGCTTATTGTTCCTTCCGAAAGAGATTTATTTTTCCTTCGGAAGGAATTTTGTTTTCGTTCGGATGAAAGTTTATTTTCTTCCGAATCGAATTTTTAATTTCTCCCGTATCGATTTATTGCGTGAAAAGTCGTATATTTGCGCGCAATAATTTTTAAAGCATAAGTTCTATGTCATTTATTGCAGACAGGGTAGTTATGGATGGGTTAACGTTTGACGATGTATTGTTAATCCCAGCTTATTCGGAAGTTCTTCCTCGTAATGTCGATCTCACGACAAAGTTTTCACGTAATATCACATTGAATATACCGATGGTGTCGGCCGCTATGGATACGGTTACCGAGGCCAAGTTGGCTATCGCTATCGCCCGTGAGGGAGGTATTGGTGTGATTCATAAAAACATGACGATCGCCGAGCAGGCAAAGCAGGTCCAGACCGTTAAACGTGCGGAGAATGGAATGATCTATGATCCGGTGACTATCACGAAGGGCAAGCGTGTGGCGGATGCCTTGGCAATGATGGCTGAATATAAGATTGGCGGTATTCCCGTGGTGGATGAAGGCGGGTATTTGGTAGGTATCGTGACAAACCGTGACTTGCGTTTCGAGAAGGACATGAACCGTTCTATCGACGAGGTGATGACGAAAGAGAATTTGGTCGTAACCGGACAATCTACGGATATGGAGGCCGCCGCTCAGATCCTTCAGGAACATAAGATCGAGAAGTTACCGGTGGTCGATAGCCATAATAAGTTGATCGGCTTGATTACCTATAAAGATATAACGAAAGCGAAAGATAAACCGAAGGCTTGCAAGGATTCGAAAGGTCGTTTGCGTGTAGCTGCCGGTGTAGGCGTTACGTTCAATACCTTCGAGCGTGTAGCCGCTTTGGTGGATGCCGGGGTGGATGCTTTGGTGATCGACACGGCACATGGTCACTCAAAAGGTGTGGTGGATGTCTTGAAACAGATTAAGGCGCAATATCCGCATATTGATTGTGTGGTCGGTAATATCGCTACGGGCGAGGCCGCTAAATATTTAGTGGAAGCCGGGGCGGACGCCGTGAAGGTAGGTATCGGTCCGGGTTCGATTTGTACGACTCGTGTGATCGCTGGTGTGGGTGTTCCCCAGTTGTCGGCTATTTACGATGTGGCGAAGGCGTTGGAAGGAACTGGTGTGCCTTTGATCGCTGACGGTGGCTTGCGTTACTCCGGTGATATCGTGAAGGCGATCGCCGCTGGTGGATCTTCCGTGATGATGGGATCTCTGTTGGCGGGTGTAGAGGAGTCGCCGGGCGATACGATTATCTTCAATGGCCGTAAGTTTAAGTCTTACCGTGGAATGGGGTCGTTGGAAGCTATGCAAAAGGGGTCCAAGGATCGGTATTTCCAAGATGTGGAGGACGACGTGAAGAAGCTGGTTCCGGAGGGAATCGCTGCCCGTGTTCCGTTTAAGGGTTCTTTGTATGAGGTCATTTACCAAATGGTAGGTGGTTTACGTGCGGGAATGGGTTATTGCGGGGCTCATAATATCGAGGAGTTGCATAAAGCTCGTTTTACTCGAATCACCAACGCAGGTGTGCAAGAGAGCCATCCGCATGACGTAGCGATCACGCAAGAGGCTCCGAATTATAGCCGCGGTGAATAGTAATACAAGTTTTACGTTTTATAAAAAACACTAATTTAATGGGATAGCATACTTTTCTTGTCGGCTCTCCGTTAGATTAGTGTTATTTTTGTAATGTATATTCGTGCTATGGTAAAAGAATTTTTGATGAAAAAGTTACTTATTTCATTAGGGGTATTCGCTTGTGTGACAGTTAACGCTCAAACCGCATCCGATTCGGTCGTTATGACGGTCGCTGGAAAACAAGTGCCTTTATCTGAATTTATTTTTATCGCGGAGAAGAATGGAGAGGTGGATTTATCGAATACAAAGTCCGTCAAAAACTATGTCGAGCTATTTAAAAATTTTAAGCTAAAAGTAGCGGAGGCGGAATCTTTAGGGATCGACCAGACATCCTCATTCAAAAGTGAGCTGGATGGATACCGGGCTCAGTTGATCGATAGCTATATGTCGGATAAGGAGGGTGAGAAAGCGGCTGCCCGTGCGGTATATGACCGTGGGGATCACTCGGTAGAGTTGACCCACATCTTATTCCGTTTGCCGGAGAAGACGGTCTCCAAAGATACGGTAGCTGTATATCAAGAAGCCATGCGAGTATACGAACGTCTCCAGAAAGGAGAGGATATGGAAACAGTCGGAAAAGCTTTGGCCGAGAAGGATAAGGAGCATGTCGCTTGCGAATATGTACGTTGCTTGCTCCCGATGCAATCCCTAAAAGTGTTTGAGGATGCCGCCTATTCCTTGCCGATTGGCGTGGTGTCTGAACCGGTTCGCACGAAATTAGGATTTCATTTGATAAAAGTCCATAGTCGTAAACCCAATCCGGGGCGGGTACATGTCGCTCATATCTTGATCGCCTTCCCGAAAGATTCCGCTATTCAGGACTCATCGGCTTTTCTGGCAAAAGCGCAAGCTATCTATAAGCAAGTACAAGAGGGAGCTGATTTTGGCGAGTTAGCGAAAGAATATTCTGGGGATGCTGCTTCCGCTAAGAAAGAGGGAGTATTACCTTGGTTTGGGGTAGGCGAGATGGTCCAGCCTTTTGAGCAAGCCGCTTTTGCGTTGAGCAAGCCGGGTGATTTATCCGAGGTGGTGGAAACTCGTTTTGGTTACCATATCATTAAGTTGATCGATAAGAAGGGACGCCCTTCGTTTGAGGAAGAGGAAAAAGCTTTGTCGAGACGTATGGGGCAGGGTGAACGTAACTTCGAGTTATATAAAGCTTTCGACGATCGTATGAAAAAAGAATACGGATACGTTTTCTATCCGGAAGCCTATGCGGAGCTGCAAGCGTTATGTAATGATTGTTTCCCCACGGACGAGGCGTTTTATGAGAAAGCGAAGGATATGAACAAGACGCTTATGCAATTGGATGGAAAGGATTTCCCGCAAGCGGAGTTCGCTTATTATATCCAACGTTGTCCGTTCTCGACAAAAACGTATGCGGGTGATTTTATGCAAGAGATCTATGATTTGTTTATCCGCGATATCGTAACGACCGCCGAGCGTAAGAATCTGGAGACAAAACATCCGGAGATCCCTCATTTGATGCAGGAGTACCGGGATGGGATTCTGTTGTTTGAGGTCAGCAACCGGGAGATCTGGAGCAAACCCTCCGCCCAGCAGAAGGTGTTGGAAGCGAAGTGGATTGCGGATTTGAATAAAAAATATCCGGTGACTGTCAACTGGAAATTATTGAAGAAACTAAAGAAATAAAATAAAGATAGATATGAGGATAGTCTTCATGTTCCTAACGTTCGTTGTGTTGTTGGGTGCCTGTAAAGGTTCTCAGCCAGCTGATACTACGGATGTCTTGGTTAGCGTGAAAGGACGTACCCTAAATCGTTCGGAGGTGAATAAGCTAATACCCCGGGGGATTTCCTCCGCAGATAGTCTGTTGCTGGCCGAGGGCTTTACCAAGAAATGGGTAAAGGATGTATTGGTGTACGATGTGGCTTTGCGTAACTTAGGGGATGAGAAAGAGGAGGTCGATAAATTGGTAGAGGAGTACAGGCGTTCCTTGGTTCGTTACCGTTATCAGGAACGATTGGTGGAGGAGAAGCTGAAAACTGATATCCGGGAAAGTGATAAATTAAACTATTACGAGGAAAACCAGAAAAAGTTTATCTTGGATAAAGGCTTGATCAAGGGATTATTCTTGAAAATCCCGGTTGATGCCCCGGGACTTACCGACGTCAAAAAGTGGTACAAATCCACAGATGTGGCCTCTTTAGAAAAAATTGAGAAGTATAGTGTGCAAAATGCCACGATTTATGAGTACTTTTACGACAAATGGGTTGATTTCGATGAGGTAATGGATAATATACCGATCCATGTGTCGAATCCGAATGCGTTTCTGAAGGCGAATAAGTATGTTGAGGTGGCGGATAGCAGTTATTGTTATCTGTTGAATATCAAGGAATATTTACCTTCCGGCAGTGTGGAGCCATATGATTATGCCAGTCCGCACGTCACGGAAATGCTGGTCAACCAACGAAAAGTTGAATTCTTGAAAAAATTTGAAGACGAGTTATATAACGATGCGATCCGGAGCGGTGACGTGGAATTCCATTCCGAGCCGTGATCTCTAATTTTATAAATGGGTAGACATGATGAAAAAGATTTTAAGTGTATTCTTTCTTGCCTGTTGTTCTTGCCTTGTAATGGCGCAAGACAATGTGATCGATGAAATTGTGTGGGTGGTAGGAGATGACGCTATTTTACGTTCGGATATCGAGACGCAACGTTTGTATAATCAAAACGAGGGGGTCCGTTTGGATGGCGACCCGTATTGCGTGATCCCGGAGCAGATGGCGATACAGAAACTATATCTGAATCAAGCTAAGATCGATAGTATTACCGTGAACGAGAACCAAGTGATCCAGAGCGTGGATCAATGGATGAACATGGCTGTGAACCAAATCGGGTCTCGCGAGAAATTGGAGGAATATTTCGGTAAGAAATTTTCCCAGATCAAGGATGAGCGTAAGGAGATGGTGCGGGAGCAGCAGGTAGTGCAACAGATGCAGCATCAATTGATCGGCGAGATCAAGCTGACACCTTCCGAGGTGCGTAAATATTTCAGCCAGTTGTCTCAGGATAGCCTGCCGAACATCCCTACGACAGTAGAGGTGCAAATCGTTACCTTGGAACCGAAGATTCCGTTTGAGGAAACAGACGCTATCAAGGCCCGCTTACGTGATTTCACGGAGCAGGTTAATTCCGGTAAGATGGAATTCTCTACGTTGGCTCGTTTGTACTCGGAAGATCCGGGTTCGGCGTCTCGAGGTGGTGAGCTGGGTTTCATGAGCAAGACACAGCTGTTGCCGGAGTTTGCGAACGTCGCGTTCAACTTGAAAGACCCGAAACGTGTCTCCCAGATCGTACAGACGGAGTATGGTTACCATATCATCCAATTGATCGAGAAGCGTGGAGACCGTATCAACTGCCGCCATATCTTATTGAAACCGAAGGTTTCCGATAAGGAGTTGGCGGATGCTACCACTCGTCTGGATTCATTGTACAATGATTTGCAGGCGAATAAGTTCACGTTTGAGGAAGCCGCTACATTCGTCTCTTATGACAAGGATACACGTAATAATAAGGGTTTGATGGTAAACCAAGATTACGAGAGCAGCAATATGGGAACCCCTAAGTTCGAGATGCAAGAACTTCCGCAGGAAATCGGTAAGGTGGTATATGGCATGAAAGTCGGAGAGATCTCCAAGCCTTTTACCATGTTGACGAACAAGCAGAAAGAGGTAGTAGCTATTGTTAAGCTGAAAGCTCGGACGGAAGGACATAAGGCGAATTTGGCCGATGACTTCCAAGCTTTGAAAGCGATCGTAGAGGCTAAGAAACGTGAGGAATTATTGAACGACTGGATCACGAAGAAACAAAAATCAACCTACGTGCGTATTAGTGACGGTTGGAGGAATTGTGATTTCAAATATCCGGGTTGGATTAAGGAATGAGACTAATTAACAGGTTATTTCTAGCGCTCTTATCGTGTGCTTTATCGGTTGGCGTATTTGCGCAAACGCAAGATAGCACGGTGGTAGCCGCCAAAGATAGTGTCGCTCCCAAGAAGACGAAGGTCTTTTTGGAGCATGCGAATACGCTTTCGTTCGATAAGGAGAGGAACGCCGAGGCTCAAGTACTGAATGGTGATGTTTGTTTTCGCCATGATAGTTCGTATATGTATTGCGATAGCGCATATTTCTTTGAGCAGACCAATTCCTTGGAAGCGTTTAGTAATGTCCGGATGGAACAAGGGGATACCTTGTTCGTGTATGGAAATTACCTGTTTTACGATGGAAATACCCAGATCGCTTATTTGCGGGAGAATGTCCGCATGGAGAATGGGCAGGTTACCTTGTTTACGGATAGCTTGAACTATGAGCGAATCCCGGATATCGGATATTATTTCGACGGAGGTCTGATTGTCGATTCTTTGAATCAGCTCTCTTCTTTTTACGGGCAATATTCGCCTAGTACGAAATTGGCTATCTTCAATGATAGCGTCCGTCTGGAGAATGAGCAATTCACGTTGTATTCCGATACCTTGCATTATAATACGGACTCGAAGATCGCCACGATCCTCGGACCATCCATAATCGTCTCGGATAGCGGCACGATCTATTCTTCCAGAGGTTGGTACGATACCGTGAATAATACCTCTTTGCTATTGGATCGTTCTCAGGTGGTTTCCGGCGACCGTATCTTGACGGGCGACTCTATCGCCTACAACCGGGAACTGGGTTTTGGGGAAGCGTTCGGTAATATGAGTCTGCAAGACACGGCGCAGCATGTCATGCTGGAAGGCCAATATGGCTTTTACAATGAGAAGACCGAGTATGCTTTCGCTACGGATAGCGCCCGTTTCTTGGAATTCAGCCAAGGGGATACATTGTTTCTGCATGGTGATACCTTGAAGATGACTACGGTGGACTCCCTTTACCGGGAAGTAAAAGCTTATTACGGCGTCCGTTTCTATCGGACGGATATGCAAGGTGTTTGCGATTCGATGCAGTTTAATACAAGAGACTCTATATTATATATGTATACGGACCCTATCGTTTGGAATGAACAGTATCAGATCTATGGGGATACGATCTTGATATTTATGAATGATAGCTCGATCGATTTCGCTCACGTGAAGCAATTCGCTTTCGCGATACAGCAAATCGATTCTACCGCATTCAATCAATTAAAGGGAAATGACTTGAAGGCTTATTTCGAGGGACAGGTCGTGAATCAGATCGATGTGTCGGGTAACGCCGAATCGATTTTCTTCCCATTGGAGAAGGACGGTTCGATGGTCGGCATGAACGAGACCAAGAGCGGTTTCCTTACGATCTGGCTAAAAGACAATAAGTTGGATAAACTGAAGATCTGGCCGACTCCAACAGGTACGATGACCCCTATTCCTGATTTGAAGCCCGACCAGAAATACTTGAAAGACTTTTATTGGTTTGATTATATCCGTCCTAAAGACAAGGATGATATTTATCAGGTCGTGAAAAGAAAAGCTCAAGATGCTCCGAAAAGAAGCAATAAATTCGTACATTAGCGTCGTATTCATAATTAATAGGTAAAGCTATGGCACTTTTCTCGTTTTATAACATGCGCAAGCCGCGTCAATTTGATCATAAGCCTATTTATTGGGACCCCCATAAGGAAGCCTTGGAGGAACGTATAAGCAAGGTCAAACGTGAAATGGGTGTAGAGGAGCCGTTGGAGGAATATAAGCCGCATATCAAGGGAACTTTCATTGAAGGTACCTCGCATCTGAAGAAAAGCGTGGGGCGAGGCGAGGATTCCCGGGCTCGTAGGTATAAGAATGTGAAACTGGCGGTGGCCTTGGCGGTCTTGGCTGCTTTCTTTTGGTATTTGTTCTGGTAATGAGCGATATCATTCATTTACTTCCGGACCATATCGCCAATCAAATCGCGGCGGGAGAGGTGATTCAACGTCCGGCCTCTGTCGTTAAAGAGTTGGTCGAGAATGCGGTGGACGCTGGCGCTTCCAATATCCAAGTGAACATTAAGGATGCGGGTAAGACATTGATACAGGTGATCGATGACGGGAAAGGTATGTCCGAGACGGATGCTCGCATGGCTTTTGAGCGGCACGCTACTTCTAAGATTTCTACGGCCGAGGATTTATTCTCTTTGCATACGATGGGTTTCCGAGGTGAGGCATTGGCCTCTATCGCCGCTGTCGCCCATATAGAGTTGCGTACCCGGGCTAGAGGGACCGAGCTTGGCACTTGTCTATCCATCGCGGGTTCCAATTTGGAGAGTATCGAGCCGGAGGCTTGTAACGAGGGAAGTATCTTCTCGGTAAAGAATCTTTTCTTTAATGTTCCCGCCCGCCGGAAATTCTTGAAGTCGAATGAGACGGAATTCCGGAATATCATCAATGAGTTCGAGCGAATCGCCTTGGTGAATCCGCAGGTGGGTATGTCTCTTTATCATAATGACGCGGAGATATTCAATCTGCCCGAGTCGGGGTTACGTCAGCGCATCATTAATATATATGGTAAGAGTTTAAACCAGAAGTTGCTCTCTCTGGATGCCCAAAGTTCCATGGTGACTATTTCCGGTTTCGTGGGGCGTCCGGACTCGGCGAAGAAGCGAGGGGCATTGCAGTTCTTTTTTGTGAATGGTCGTTATATGAAGCATCCTTATTTCCATAAGGCGATCATGCAGGCCTATGAGCAATTGATTCCTGCCGGGGATATGCCGAATTATTTTGTTTATTTCACGTTGGATCCCTCCTCGATCGATGTCAATATCCATCCGACAAAGACGGAGATTAAGTTTGAGAACGAGCAACCGATCTGGCAGATCTTGATGGCCGCTACCCGGGAGGCGTTGGCTAAATCGAGCGCTATCCCTACGATTGATTTCGACGTGGAGGATGCGATCGATATTCCTGTTTACAACCCGGTCAAGAAAAGTGAGCCTAGTACTTATAAGGCCCCGAAAGTGCAAGTGGATTCCAGTTATAATCCGTTTGACACTACTTCCTATAAAAAACCGGAATTCGATTGGTCTAAATTATATCAAGGGTTTGAGAACGATCGAGTGGCTGCCCAACTGGAGTCCGAGAGTTTCGAGGATGCCCCGATCGAGGAATTGCCAGCCGAGGCTTCGAACCCGGAAAACCTGTTTGCGGAGGTAAGCAATCCTTGCTATCAATATAAAGGGCGATATATCGTGACATCCTTGAAATCGGGTCTGGCGATTATTGACCAGCATCGTGCGCATGTGCGTATCTTGTTTGACCAATACCTGTCGAATATCCGTCAGCAACAAGGTGTATCCCAACAAGTCTTATTCCCGGAGATCGTAGAGTTTACCGCTGCCGAGGCGGCTGTACTACCTTCCTTATTGGAGGATTTGTGCTTCGTCGGCTTTGATCTGAGCAATCTGGGAAATGACAATTACGCGATCAATGGCCTGCCCGCCGGTATAGAGAACCTTGATCCGGTAAATTTGGTAAAGGATATCGTGGACCGGGCGATCGAGACCGGATGCGCAGTGCATGAGAAGATCTGCGAGGCCATCGCCTTGTCTTTAGCCAAAGCCGCCGCTATCCGTCCCGGCAAATCCTTATCCTTGGAAGAGATGGATCATCTGATCGCCTCCCTGTTCTCTTGTTCGGACTCGAACCTGACCCCGGATGGAAAGACGATTATCTCCATGCTGACAGATGAGGAGCTGGAGAGAAGATTTAAGTGCTAGGGATGATTTCGATGACATAGGTTTCACGGCTGCATTTACATTTAGGTTTCCCGGACATGCGGCCCGGAAGCAGGCGTGGAACACATCTTCCTCGATCGGACGTTTATAGAAAGCCTCATTCGATCGCATGATCGCCTCCTCCTTTGCGGAGGTGAACCAATGGCGCTCTCCTTTTTGTAACTCGTTTTTCAGCTGGGCGTAGATTTGATCATGCTCGATACCTTCGCAATTAATCTTGCTTTGCACCTCCACGCATAGGAAACGGCGGCTTCCCGTGGGGTCGCTTAATAGGTTCTTCTGGTTCGTAGTGCCAATAAATGAGGCTAGGCGGGGTAGGGGGGGAATGCTTGGCGTGTGCCTTGCGTACGTTCATTCCGGCCATCTGCATCCAATTTTTCAGTAAAGCCATTTTACGGTCGGACAACCGGTCGAACTCATCGAGGTTGATGAGTCCGAACAATCCAAGCTTCTGCTCCATTTGCGTCGAGCCGCTAAGGTCTACGCTATCCGTGTAATAGCGGACTAGCGAAGAAGGCATCAGCGACTTGCAAAAGGTAGACTTCTGACATCCTTGACGCTCGCTGACTAAAATGGGAGCCAAGCTATTTGCGTGCATTCGGTCCGAACCCATCCATTGCGAGGCCAAGGCGAGCATCCAGCGATGAAACCCCTCCACCCATAACGGTTCTGAGGAGACCCGTCGTGCCAGATCGCTTACCCGGTCTTTCCCGTCCCATTCGGGTAACCACTCCATATATTGCCGGAAAGGATGATACTCTTTTACTTCTTTTGAATATACGAAACGATTCACATCCCGATCCCTGCAATCGATCCCCGTCCGTCTTGCCTCCATGCAAATGCTATTTAGGTCACGTTGCGTCACCGGATAGAAGCGATCCGTTTCCAATTGTTTGTATCGATATTCAGTCTCCTCGCTCAACAAGTTGAAGTGGAATTCGATCCGTTCTTGGAGGAAAGTCTCCAGACTCTTTTGAAGGATAGAGTTGCTGTTGCTCGATCGTTTCGCTTTACCTTCGTTTGGGTGTGGTACGGTGATCGACCCGTCCGGTTTTAAGAAGCGAAGCCATAATTGGCCTAAAAAATCCAATACAGTTTTCATGACGCTATGTTTTAGAGGTTGTTTTTACTGTTTCATTTTGCGGATATAAGCTGTTAACTTGCGGTTTTCCAAATGTTTATATTGTCATTTGAAATAAAAGTAATCTGTGCGAAATACTAGGGAAAACTATTGTTTAAGTGGTATGGATGTAGTACCTTTGTTAAGTGCTTATAATCTTTTCACCTATGTGAAAAGAACGTATCACAATCATGAAACGATCGTTTCACATAGGTGAAAAGATCATATCACCCTTGTGAAATGACTAATAGCATACGATGTTTCGATGAATAACCTTTTAATCTCATACTAGATATATGGCAGCAAAATATGACTTTTACAAGACTCCGGTATCGAAGGACAGCACGAAGCGTCCTCGTTTTCACGCACGTATCGTATCATCCGGCACGATCGATACGGATGATCTGGCCAAACGTATCCATGGACGGTGTACCGTCACGCCGGCAGACGTAGCCGCCGTGCTTATCTCTTTAAGCGAGGTGACAGCGGAATATTTGCGTGAAGGAAAACGTGTACATATCGATGGGTTGGGGTATTTGCAAGTCACGTTGCAATGCCCGGCCGTACAATCCACGCACGAGATACGTGCGGAGTCCATCCGTTTCAAGTCCGTGGCTTTCCGTCCCGAGGTAGAGCTGAAAGATAGCTTGAAGACGATGACGCTGGAACGAGCCAAGTACAAATCCCATTCCCGCCAATTGGAGCCTGATCGTATCGACCAATTGCTCGCGAGTTATTTTGCCGAGCATGAATATATGACCCGTGTCGCCTTCCAGCGGCTTTGCGGCCTGACGAGCAGTACGGCCAGCCGCCGCCTGCATCAATTTGTCGAGGCGGGTAAATTGCGTGATATCGGCACCCGCCACCAGTCGCTTTACGTGCCAGTGAGGTAAATAGAGATAGTGAATGTTAAATATTAATAAATATGGCTAGGGCCTACCTTGCCAAACGGGAACAAATATGTACCTTTGCACCGTTTTTAGTGCGGAGTATGCGAAAAAAACAGGCACAACTTATTGATTGTCCGAAAATAATACGTAACTTTGCGGCTCGAAATAGGAAAAGATTAGATAAATAATAATAACACATTCAAAGTTTAAAAAAAGAAAGAAATGCCTACAATTCAGCAATTAGTTAGAAAAGGAAGGGAAACTTTGGTGGAGAAGGGTAAATCACCCGCATTGGACGCTTGTCCTCAAAGACGTGGCGTTTGCGTACGTGTTTACACTACGACTCCGAAGAAACCTAACTCTGCAATGCGTAAAGTAGCGAGAGTACGTTTGACAAATGGTAAGGAAGTTAACTCCTATATTCCGGGAGAAGGACACAACTTGCAAGAGCACTCTATCGTATTGGTACGTGGTGGTCGTGTAAAGGACCTTCCGGGTGTGCGTTATCACATCGTACGTGGTACGTTGGATACAGCGGGTGTTAACGGCCGTACGCAAAGACGTTCCAAATATGGAGCTAAGCGTCCGAAACCGGGTCAAGCAGCAGCTGCCGCAAAAGGTAAGAAGAAGTAATTAATTACATGCCTTCAAACTGAGATTTAAATTTAAGTATTAAAACAGGTTTGAGTTATTTGGATAGGCTATAAGGTTGAGTAAATGGTTCAGCGGAACCGTTGAAGACAAATTAAAGGCAACCAACGACAAGAACAAATTTTTGAAAACAAAATGAGAAAAGCAAAACCAAAGAAAAGACAGATCCTTCCGGATCCTGTTTTCGGTGATGTAAAGGTTACGAGATTCGTTAACCATTTGATGTATGATGGCAAGAAAAATACTGCCTTCGAAATTTTCTATTCCGCTTTGGAAACCGTTAAGGGCAAATTGCCTAACGAGGAAAAGTCCGCTCTCGAAATTTGGAAAGCTGCGCTTGATAACATTACTCCTCAAGTCGAAGTTAAGTCACGCCGTGTAGGTGGTGCTACATTCCAAGTCCCTACTGAAATCCGCCCGGATCGTAAAGAGTCAATTTCTATGAAGAACCTTATTATCTTCGCTCGTAAACGTGGAGGTAAGACTATGGCTGACAAGTTGTCTGCAGAGATTGTAGATGCTTTCAATAACCAAGGTGGCGCATTCAAAAGAAAAGAAGATATGCACCGTATGGCTGAGGCTAACCGTGCGTTCGCTCACTTCAGATTTTAATTTTTAAGGCAATAAAAAGAATATGGCAAACAACGATAAGCAATTGATGTTCACTAGGAACATCGGTATCATGGCTCACATTGACGCTGGTAAGACAACGACTTCTGAACGTATCTTGTTTTACACAGGTTTGACACACAAGATCGGTGAGACTCATGATGGTACTGCTACAATGGACTGGATGGCGCAGGAGCAGGAGCGTGGTATCACGATTACTTCCGCTGCTACGACTACATTCTGGAACTATTTGGGCAACCGTTATAAAATCAACTTGATTGACACTCCGGGACACGTTGACTTCACGGTTGAGGTTGAACGTTCTCTTCGTGTATTGGATGGTGCTGTTGCTACATTCTGTGCCGTAGGTGGTGTTGAGCCCCAGTCTGAGACTGTATGGCGTCAGGCTGATAAATATAATGTACCTCGTATCGGTTACGTTAACAAGATGGACCGCTCGGGTGCTAACTACTATGAGGTAGTACGCCAATTGAAGGACGTATTAGGAGCTAATCCTTGTCCGATCCAGATCCCTATCGGAGCTGAGGAGACTTTCAAGGGTGTTGTCGACTTGATCAAGATGAAGGCTATCTTCTGGCACGATGAGACTATGGGTGCCGAGTATAGCGTAGAGGAGATCCCGGCAGACTTGCAAGCTGAGGCTGAGGAGTGGCGCGACAAGATGCTTGAGGCTTTGGCTGAGTGCGACGACGCTATCATGGAGAAATACTTCGATGATCCTTCTACGATCACGGAAGAGGAGATCATGGTTGCTATCCGCAAGGGTACGTTGGCTATGCAGATCAACCCGATGACTTGTGGTTCTTCTTTCAAGAACAAAGGTGTACAGACTTTATTGGATGCAGTTTGCGCGTTTTTGCCTTCTCCTGAAGATACTCCGGCTATCGAGGGTACGGATCCTTCAGATCCTGATAAAATAATCACTCGTAAACCTTTGTTCGAGGAGCCATTGACGGCGTTGGCATTTAAGATCGCTACCGACCCGTATGTAGGTCGTTTGTGCTTCTTCCGTGTATACGCAGGTTCTATCAACGCTGGTTCTTATGTGTTGAACACTCGTTCCGGAAAGAAAGAGCGTATCTCCCGTTTGTTCCAGATGCACTCTAACAAGCAGAACCCGATGGAGGTGATTGGTTGTGGTGATATCGGAGCAGGTGTTGGTTTCAAGGATATCCGTACAGGTGATACGCTTTGCGACGAAAACCATCCGATCACATTGGAGTCTATGGAATTCCCGGAACCGGTTATCGGTATCGCTGTAGAGCCTAAGACTCAGAAAGACATGGATAAGTTGGGTATGGGCTTGGCTAAGTTGGCCGAGGAGGATCCTACTTTCCGCGTACAGACAAACGAGGAGACAGGTCAGACCGTTATTAGCGGTATGGGTGAGCTTCACTTGGATATCATCATCGACCGTTTGCGTCGTGAGTTCAAGGTTGAATGTAACCAAGGCCGTCCGCAGGTTACTTATAAGGAGGCTATCACGCAGCCGGTTGAGCTTCGCGAGGTTTACAAAAAGCAATCTGGAGGTCGTGGTAAGTTCGCTGATATCATCGTTCGTATGGAGCCGGCTGACGAGAGCTTCGAGGGTACTTTGCAATTCATCGATGAGGTGAAGGGTGGTAACATTCCTAAGGAATTCATCCCGTCCGTACAGAAAGGTTTCGAGAAGGCTATGAAGAACGGTGTGTTGGCAGGTTATCCGCTTGACAAGCTGAAAGTGACTTTGATCGATGGTTCTTTCCACCCGGTAGACTCAGACCAGTTGTCTTTCGAGATCGCCGCTATCCAAGCGTTCAAGAACGCTTCCGCCAAGGCAGGTCCTGTATTGATGGAGCCGATCATGCAGATGGAGGTTGTTACTCCAGAAGAGAGCATGGGTGACGTTATCGGTGACTTGAACAAGCGTCGTGGACAAGTTGAGGGTATGGAGACTAGCCGTACGGGAGCCCGTATCGTGAAGGCTAAGGTTCCATTGGCTGAGACATTCGGTTATGTGACAGCTTTGCGTACGATTACTTCAGGTCGCGCTACATCTTCAATGCAGTTCTCACACTACGCTCAAGTATCCTCTTCTATCGCTAAGCAAGTATTGACAGAGGTGCAAGGTCGCGTTGATTTGATCAAATAATATTTAGAAACATATAATAAATATGAGCCAAAAGATCAGAATTAAATTGAAGTCTTACGATTATTCTCTGGTAGACAAGTCTGCCGAGAAGATCGTAAAGACGGTAAAGGCTACAGGTGCTATCGTTAGCGGTCCTATACCTCTTCCTACGCACAAACGTATCTTTACAGTGAACCGCTCTACTTTCGTTAACAAGAAATCTCGTGAGCAGTTCGAACTCTCTTCTTATAAGAGATTAATCGATATCTATAGCTCAACTGCGAAGACAGTTGACGCTTTGATGAAGCTAGAATTACCTAGCGGTGTAGAAGTAGAAATTAAAGTGTAAGTTTTTAACAATTAGTGAAATGCCAGGATTATTAGGAAAAAAAATCGGAATGACATCCGTTTTCAGTGCCGAGGGAAAAAATCTTCCATGCACTGTTATCGAAGTGGGTCCTTGTGTGGTTACACAGATCAAGACTTTGGAGAAAGATGGCTACGAAGCTGTACAGTTGGGTTTCCAAGAGAAGAAAGAGAAGCACACGACACAGCCTGAGATGGGTCACTTCAAGAAAGCCGGTGTAGCACCTCAAAGACACTTGGCCGAGTTCAAGAATTTCGAAACTGAGTACAAGTTGGGTGACGTGATCACTGTAGATTTCTTGGAAGACGCAGGTTTCGTGGATGTAGTGGGTACATCAAAAGGTAAAGGTTTCCAAGGTGTAGTAAAACGTCATGGTTTTGGTGGTGTAGGTCAGACTACTCACGGTCAGCATAACCGTGCTCGTAAGCCGGGTTCTATCGGTGCTTGTTCTTACCCCGCAAAGGTATTTAAGGGCATGCGAATGGGCGGCCAGATGGGTAACGAACGTGTAACCGTTCAGAATCTTCAAGTGATCAAGGTAATGCCGGAACACAACCTTTTATTGGTAAAGGGATCTGTTCCAGGAGCAAAAGGTTCAATCTTATTAATTGAAAAGTAATGGAACTGAGCGTATTTAATATTAAAGGTGAAGATACCGGAAGAAAGGTAACTTTGAACGATGCGATCTTCGGCATTGAACCCAACGATCATGCTATTTACTTGGACGTAAAGCAGTATTTGGCAAATCAACGTCAGGGAACGCATAAGTCTAAAGAGAGAAGCGAAGTATCTGGTAGTACACGTAAGCTGATCCGTCAGAAAGGTGGTGGTGGCGCACGTCGTGGTGATATCAACTCTCCGGTGTTGGTTGGTGGTGGCCGTGTATTCGGTCCGAAGCCTCGTGATTATGAGTTCAAGCTGAACAAGAAAGTAAAATCTTTGGCTCGTAAGTCAGCATTGAGCTACAAGGCAAAGAACAATGCGATTGTTGTCGTAGAGGATTTCACAATGGAAGCTCCTAAGACTAAAGAATTTATAACAATTGCTAAAAACTTGAAAGTGGCTGATAAAAAGTTACTTATGGTTTTACCGGAGAAGAATAATTTAGTATATTTGTCCGCTCGAAATTTAGAGAAGGCAAGTGTAATAACTGCTTCTGAACTAAATACATACGCTGTGTTAAACGCTGTTAATTTGGTTTTAACGGAAAGTTCAGTCGCTGTTGTTGAACAAAATTTTAAAGCATAAGGAGTAGAATAATGGGAATTATTATTAAGCCTATAGTAACTGAGAAACAAACAGCGATCACAGAGAAATTTCCGAATCGCTATGGTTTTCGTGTTTCTCCTGATGCCAACAAATTGGAGATTAAGAAAGCTGTAGAGGATATGTACAGTGTTACAGTAGTTGATGTTAACACCATCAACTACTCTGGAAAGCGTAAAAGCCGTTATACAAAATCAGGTATCATCAACGGCAAGCAAGCTGCTTTCAAGAAAGCGATCGTAACGTTGAAAGAAGGAGAAACAATTGATTTCTTTAGTAATATCTAAAAAGAGAAATGGGAATACGTAAATTAAAGCCCACGACACCGGGGCAGAGACACAAAGTTATTGGTGCATTTGATAAAATCACTGCAAGTACACCAGAGAAGTCTCTTGTAGTAGGTAAGAAGAGTACAGGTGGACGTAACAACACTGGTAAGATGACAATGCGTTATATCGGTGGCGGTCACAAACAAAAGTACAGAATTATCGATTTCAAGAGAAACAAAGATGGCATTCCTGCGACAGTAAAGTCTATCGAGTATGATCCTAACCGTTCATCTCGTATCGCTTTGTTGTATTATGCGGACGGAGCAAAGAGCTATATCATCGCTCCGAACGGATTGGAAGTTGGCCAAACAGTGGTTTCAGGTAGCGACGCCGCTCCTGAGGTAGGTAATACTTTGCCTATGGCAAATATTCCCGTTGGTACTATTATTCACAATATTGAGCTTCGTCCTGGACAGGGTGCCAAAATGGTACGTTCCGCAGGTGCATTCGCTCAGCTGACTTCAAAGGAAGGCGCTTATGCGATTATTAAGATGCCTTCTGGTGAAACTAGAAAGATTCTTGCGGCTTGTAAGGCTACAATTGGCGCAGTTGGCAATTCAGACCATGCTCTTGAAAAATCAGGTAAGGCCGGTCGCTCTAGATGGTTAGGTCGTCGTCCTCGCAACCGTGGTGTTGTTATGAACCCGGTTGATCACCCAATGGGTGGTGGTGAAGGTCGTTCTTCCGGAGGTCATCCTAGATCCCGTAATGGCTTATATGCTAAGGGCTTGAAGACTAGAGCTCCTAAGAAGCATTCTTCAAAGTATATTATTGAAAGAAGAAAGAAATAATCTGATTAATTAAGTAAACTATGAGTCGTTCGCTAAAAAAAGGCCCGTATATTAATGTAAAGCTTGAGAAGAAAGTTCTGGCAATGAATGAGTCAGGAAAGAAAGCCGTAGTTAAGACATGGGCAAGAGCTTCAATGATTTCGCCTGATTTCGTAGGCCATACTATTGCAGTTCATAATGGAAATAAATTTATTCCTGTTTTCGTAACCGAGAATATGGTAGGCCACAAGTTGGGAGAGTTCTCACCGACACGTACTTTCCGCGGTCACGCCGGTAACAAGAAGAAATAATATCGGTAGTAACAGGAATTCAGGAATCTGAAAATAAAAAGAATCGAATAAAATGGGTGCTAGAAAAAGAATATCAGCTGAAGCAAGAAAAGAAGCCCAAAAGACCATGTATTTCGCGAAGTTGAACAATGTTCCTACCTCTCCTCGTAAGATGCGTTTGGTAGCAGACATGATTCGCGGTATGGAAGTATTCCGTGCGCTTGGTGTTTTGAAGTTTTCTAACAAGGAAGCTGCAGCAAGAGTAGAAAAATTGCTTCGTTCAGCAATCGCAAACTGGGAACAGAAAAATGAACGTAAAGCAGAAGCAGGAGAGTTATGCGTATCTTCAATCAGCGTTGATTGCGCTACTACGTTGAAGAGAATGCGTCCGGCTCCTCAAGGAAGAGGTTACAGAATTCGTAAACGCTCGAACCACGTAACTCTGTTTGTTGATACACTTAGTAAAAACGATAGTCAAAATTAATTTGTAGATGGGACAAAAGGTTAATCCGATTAGTAATCGTTTAGGAATTATCCGTGGTTGGGATTCCAATTGGTATGGCGGTAAGAATTACGGGGATACTTTGCTGGAAGATAGCAAAATCCGTAAATATTTGAATGCCCGTCTTGCAAAAGCTAGTGTATCTCGTATCGTTATTGAACGTACGCTTAAGTTGATCACGATCACTGTTTGTACGTCACGTCCGGGTATCATCATCGGTAAAGGTGGTCAGGAAGTTGATAAGTTGAAGGAAGAGTTGAAGAAGATCACTGATAAAGAAGTGCAGATCAACATCTTCGAGGTGAAGAGACCTGAATTGGACGCTGTTATCGTAGCAAACAACATCGCACGTCAGCTTGAAGGTAAAATCGCATATCGTCGTGCGGTAAAGATGGCTATCGCCTCTACCATGAGAATGGGCGCCGAAGGTATAAAGATTCAAATCTCTGGTCGTTTGAATGGCGCTGAAATGGCTCGTTCGGAAATGTATAAGGAAGGAAGAACTCCGTTGCACACTCTTAGAGCAGATATCGACTATGCTTTGGCTGAGGCCTTGACAAAAGTTGGTTTGCTGGGTGTTAAGGTTTGGATCTGCCGTGGTGAGGTTTATGGCAAGCGCGATCTTGCTCCTTCTTTCACTGCTGCCAAGGAGACAGGCCGTAGAAACGACAATGCCGGTGGCAACAGAGACAAGAACTTCAAGAGAAAAAGAGCTAATCGTTAAACGTTAGAATTTAAGTAGAGATGTTACAACCAAAGAAAACCAAGTTCAGAAGACAGCAGAAAGGTCGCATGAAGGGCGAAGCTCAACGTGGCAACCAGCTGGCCTTCGGTTCTTTTGGAATAAAGTCATTAGAGAATAAATGGATTACCGGTCGTCAGATCGAGGCTGCCCGTATCGCCGTTACACGTTATATGCAACGTCAGGGGCAGGTTTGGGTTCGTATCTTCCCGGATAAGCCAATCACGAAGAAGCCTGCAGAGGTTCGTATGGGTAAAGGTAAAGGTAATCCTGAGGGATTTGTTGCGCCTGTTACTCCGGGTCGTCTGATTTTCGAGATCGAAGGTGTTCCCTTTGATATCGCTAAGGAAGCGTTGCGCCTTGCCGCACAAAAACTTCCGGTTACAACCAAGTTTGTTGTGAGACGTGATTATGACATGCAAAATCAAAATGCGTAATTGTTATGAAGATTGCAGAAATTAGAGAACTAAGCACGAAAGAGTTGCTAGAGAGAGTAGATGCAGAGGTTGCGGCCTATGATCAGAAGAAGATTAACCATAGCATCTCGCCTATGGATAATCCTTCTCAGATTAAACAGCAACGCAGATTGATTGCGCGCATGAAAACAGAATTGCGCCAGAGAGAACTTAACAACAAATAATTGAGCCTGATGGAAACTAGAAATTTAAGAAAAGAAAGAACGGGCGTGGTAACGAGCAACAAGATGGATAAAAGCATCACGGTTGCCATTAAATGGAAGGAAAAACACCCCATTTATGGAAAGTTCGTTAATAAGACGAAGAAATATCATGCTCACGACGAAAATAACGAATGCAACATTGGCGATACCGTAAAGATTATGGAGACTCGTCCTTTGAGCAAGACTAAAAGATGGAGATTAGTTCAAATAATCGAAAGGGCTAAGTAAGATGATACAACAAGAATCAAGACTAGTAGTAGCAGATAACAGTGGAGCTAAGGAAGCTTTGTGTATCCGTGTTTTGGGCGGAACGAGAAAGCGTTATGCCACTGTAGGTGATGTGATCGTAGTAGCAATCAAAAGCGTAATCCCAGCTAGCGACGTTAAGAAGGGTGCTGTTTCTAAGGCTATCATCGTTCGTACTAAGAAAGAGATCCGCCGTCCGGATGGTTCTTATATCCGTTTCGATGATAACGCTTGCGTATTATTGAATGCCGGTGGCGATATCCGTGGTAGCCGTATCTTCGGTCCGGTTGCCAGAGAGCTTCGTGCAACAAACATGAAAATTGTATCACTTGCACCTGAAGTGCTTTAATCTCGTAAAATTTAAAGTAATGAGTAAATTACATATCAAAAAAGGCGATATAGTATTTGTTAATGCCGGCGAGGACAAAGGTAAGACAGGTCGTGTTTTACAGGTACTTGTAAAAGATAATCGTGCGATTGTCGAAGGTATTAATGTGGTATCAAAGCATACCAAGCCTAATGCGAAGAATCCTCAAGGAGGAATCGAAAAGAAGGAAGCTCCTATTCATCTTTCTAACCTTAACGTGGTTGACCCGAAATCTGGTAAAGCTACACGTATCGGCCGTAAGTTGAATGAGAAGGGTGCTTTAGTGCGTTATTCTAAAAAATCAGGGGAGGAAATTAAGTAATGAGCAATACTGCCAGTCTTAAGAAAGAATACCAAGACAGAATTGTTCCTGCCTTAACGAAGGAGTTCGGTTACAAATCCGTGATGCAGGTACCTGTTTTGAAGAAAATCGTGATTAATCAGGGATTAGGTATGGCTACGGCTGACAAGAAGATCATCGATATCGCTATCAGCGAGTTGTCTACGATCACCGGTCAAAAAGCTGTCGCTACCGTATCTAAAAAGGATATCTCTAACTTTAAGTTGCGTAAGAAGATGCCGATCGGTGTGATGGTGACATTACGTCGTGAGCAGATGTACGAGTTCTTGGAGAGACTTGTTCGTGTCGCTCTTCCTCGTATCCGCGACTTCAAGGGAATTGAGAGTAAGTTAGACGGAAGAGGCAATTATACACTCGGTATTCAGGAACAAATCATTTTTCCTGAAATAAATATCGATAATATTACCAAAATATTGGGAATGAATATTACCTTTGTGACCTCTGCGAAAACAGACGAAGAAGGTTATGCTCTTTTGAGAGAATTTGGATTGCCTTTTAAAAACGGAAAAAAAGACTAAGTAGTTATGGCTAAGGAATCAATGAAGGCCCGTGAGGTTAAAAGAGCAAAGCTTGTTGCTAAGTATGCCGCTAAAAGAGCTCAGCTTAAGGCAGAAGGTAACTATGAGGCTTTGCAGGCTTTACCTAAAAATGCTTCTCCTGTACGTTTGCACAACCGTTGCAAGATTACAGGACGTCCGAAAGGGTATGTACGCCAGTTCGGTATTTCTCGTATCCAATTGCGTGAAATGGCATCTAATGGTTTAATCCCGGGTGTAAAGAAAGCAAGTTGGTAAGAGTTTTTTTAGTTTAAATATTGTCCGGGTGGCCGGATCAATTTAATTAATTATTTATATGACAGATCCTATTGCAGATTATTTGACAAGATTGCGTAACGCAATCAAAGCGAAGCACAGAGTTGTTGAGGTGCCGGCGTCAAATTTAAAGAAAGAGATCACTAAGATCCTTTTCGACAAGGGCTACATTCTTAATTTTAAGTTTGTAGAGGATGGTCCTCAAGGTACGATCAAGATCGCCTTGAAGTATGACCTAGTAAACAAAGTTAATGCGATTAAGAAACTTGAGAGAGTTTCTACGCCCGGTTTGCGTAAGTACACTGGTTACAAAGAAATGCCGAGAGTATTGAATGGTTTAGGTATTGCTGTTCTTTCTACTTCTAAAGGTGTGATGACTGACAAAGAGGCCCGCGATCTGAAGATCGGTGGCGAGGTATTATGTTACGTTTATTAATTAGGAGGGAAGAAGAATGTCAAGAATAGGAAAATTACCAATTCATGTACCGGCTGGTGTTACAGTTACAATTAAGGATAATGTAGTAACAGTTAAAGGCCCTAAAGGTGAACTTGTACAGGAAGTGAATCCTGATATTAACGTTACTTTGGAAGACGGAGTTATCCATTTAACAAGACCTACTGATGATAAGAATCATCGTGCGTTACACGGTTTGTATCGTTCTTTGATCAACAACATGGTTGTTGGCTGCTCAGAGGGATATAAGAAGGAGCTTGAGTTAGTAGGTGTTGGTTACCGTGTTTCAAATACAGGTCAGTTATTGGATCTTTCTTTAGGTTATACTCACAATATCTATTTGCAGTTGCCGAAGGAAGTGAAAGTTGAGACGAAGTCTGAGAGAAATAAGAACCCTCTTATTATCCTTGAATCGGCTGACAAACAATTATTAGGTCAGATTTGTGCGAAGATCCGTTCATTCAGAATGCCTGAACCGTATAAAGGTAAGGGTATTAAGTTCGTGGGTGAAGAGATTCGCAGAAAGTCTGGTAAGTCAGCAGGTAAGTAATCTACGTAAACTGAAATTATCATGACAACGAAGCTAGAAAGAAGATTAAAAATAAAAGCAGGCGTACGCGGCAAAATCTCAGGAACTACTGAGCGTCCGCGCCTGACTGTGTTTAGAAGCAACAAGCAAATCTACGCACAGGTGATAGATGATACTACAGGCAAGACTTTAGCCGCTGCTTCATCTTTGAAATTAGATGTTAAGGCTCCGAAAAAGGAGATCGCTGCTAAGGTTGGTGAATTAATCGCTAAAGGCGCTCAGGAAGCTGGCGTTCAGACAGTGGTTTTCGACCGTAATGGTTACCTGTATCACGGGAGAATTAAAGAATTAGCAGATGCTGCACGTAACGGCGGCCTTAAATTTTAATGAAGATGGCAAATAATAGAGTTAAATCGACCAACGACTTAGAGTTGAAGGACAGACTGGTTGCAATCAACCGTGTAACTAAGGTTACAAAAGGTGGACGTACATTCAGTTTTGCTGCTATCGTTGTAGTAGGAAACGAGGATGGTATCGTTGGCTGGGGATTAGGTAAAGCCGGTGAGGTAACGACAGCTATCGCTAAAGGTGTAGAAGCTGCTAAGAAGAACTTGATCAAGGTTCCGGTACACAAAGGTACGATCCCTCACGAACAATTAGCTAAATTCGGTGGTGCTCAAGTGCTGATTAGACCGGCATCTCACGGTACCGGTGTTAAGGCTGGTGGTGCTATGCGTGCCGTATTGGAGAGCGTAGGTATTACAGACGTTTTGGCAAAATCTAAAGGTTCTTCCAACCCTCATAACTTGGTGAAAGCTACTATCGCTGCGCTAGGTGAGTTGAGAAGCCCGTTCGATGTTGCTCAGAACAGAGGTGTTGCTGTTGAAAAAGTATTTAGAGGTTAATTAGGGGGGGATAAGTTTATGGCGACTATTAAAGTAAAGCAAGTTAAAAGTAGAATTAAATGCCCGAAAGACCAAAAGAGAACGCTTGACGCACTAGGGCTGAGAAAGATGAACCAGATTGTAGAGCATGAAGCTAATCCGGCGATCTTAGGTATGGTTGAGAAAGTGAAACATTTGGTTTCTGTAGAAAAGTAATAATTGGTTGAAAAAATAAATTATACGATATGAATTTATCAAATTTAAAACCGGCTGAAGGATCTACCAAGACCAGAAAAAGAATCGGACGTGGTCCGGGTTCAGGATTAGGCGGAACTTCAACAAGAGGTCATAAAGGTGCCAAGTCTAGATCTGGCTACAAGAACAAGATTGGTTTCGAAGGTGGTCAGATGCCTATTCAAAGACGTTTGCCTAAATTCGGTTTCAAGAATATTAACCGTGTAGAATATAAAGCTATTAATATCGATACTTTGCAACAAATGGCAGAGGCTAAGCAATTGACTAAGATTGGTATTAATGAATTGATGGAGGCTGGTTTCATCTCTTCTTCTCAAGTGGTTAAAATTCTTGGTAACGGTAGCTTGACCGCTAAGTTAGAGGTTGAGGCTCACGCTTTCTCTAAGAGCGCAGAGGCAGCTATCCAAGCCGCAGGTGGAACAGTCGTTAAACTCTAAGTCATGAGAGCTGTTGAAACAATCAAGAATATCTGGAAGATTGAGGATCTGAGAAATCGGATCCTCACCACTCTTTTATTGGTGGCTATATACCGTTTTGGTACGTATGTAGTGCTTCCGGGTATCGATCCCAAAGCGTTAACCGCTTTACAGGAGCAGACAAGAGGCGGATTGCTTGCACTGTTGGATATGTTCTCAGGTGGAGCCTTTTCTAACGCATCTATTTTTGCGTTGGGAATCATGCCATATATCTCCGCTTCAATTGTTATGCAGTTGTTAGCCATCGCAGTTCCTTCTTTCCAAAAATTGCAGAGAGAGGGTGAGAGTGGCCGTAGAAAAATCAATCAGTGGACTCGTTACTTGACGATAGCGATCTTGTTATTCCAAGGTCCTACTTACTTGGTGAATTTAAGCGTTCAGCTTAAGGCTGCCGGCGCTGCTTTACCGGGTGGTATTTGGTTCACGATCTCATCTACGATCATCTTGGCTGCGGGAAGTATGTTTATCTTATGGCTAGGTGAAAGAATTACAGATAAAGGTGTTGGAAATGGTATTTCATTTATCATTTTAGTTGGTATTATAGCCCGTCTGCCGCACTCTTTGTTCCAAGAATTCGTTTCTAGAACAAGTGAGAAAACCGGTGGTCTGGTTATGTTCTTATTTGAGATGTTGTTCCTTTTGCTTGTTATCGCTGGTGCGATCTTATTGGTACAAGGTACTCGTAAGGTCCCCGTGCAATATGCGAAAAGAATTATCGGTAATAAACAATATGGTGGCGCGCGTCAGTATATCCCTCTGAAGGTGAATGCCGCTAACGTAATGCCTATCATCTTCGCTCAGGCGATCATGTTTATTCCTATCTCAATTGTAGGTTTCTCTAGTACGGGAGAGCAGAGCGGTTTTTGGGCTGCTTTCATGGATAATACGGGATTTTGGTACAACTTCGTGTTTGCGGTGTTGATTATCCTGTTTACGTATTTCTATACGGCTATTACGATCAATCCGACCCAGATGTCAGATGATTTGAAGAGAAACAATGGTTTTATTCCGGGTGTGAAACCGGGTAAGAATACCAAAGACTATCTGGATACCATTATGGACCGTATTACTTTGCCGGGTGCTTTTTTCCTTGCGTTGGTTGCTATCATGCCCGCTTTCGCTAGAATTGCCGGTGTAAGTATGGAGTTCTCCCAATTCTTTGGTGGTACATCTTTGTTGATTTTGGTTGGTGTGGTGTTGGATACATTGCAGCAAGTTGAAAGTCATTTGCTAATGCGTCATTATGACGGTTTGTTGAAGTCAGGAAGAATTAAAGGCCGTACAGGCTCTGTTGCCGCTTATTAATAGAATGATCTATTTAAAGACAGATGAAGAGATTGAGTTGATGCGTGAGGCTAATCAACTGGTAGGTAAGACACTTGGCGAGGTAGCTAAGCATATTGTCCCCGGAGTCTCCACACTTCAACTTGATAAGATTGCGGAAGAGTTCATTAGAGATAATGGTGCTGTTCCGGCTTTTTTGGGATATGGTGGTTTCCCTAATTCAATATGTGCCTCAGTGAATGATCAGGTGGTGCATGGTATTCCTTCTTCTAAGATGATCTTGAAAGAGGGTGACGTGATCTCTGTGGATTGTGGGACGATATTGAATGGTTTTGTCGGTGACTCCGCTTACACTTTCTGTGTAGGTGAGGTTGCGCCGGAAGTGAAGAAATTGTTGAAAGCGACGAAGGATTCACTTTATTTAGGTATCCAATGTGCTGTTGAAGGTCACCGTTTGGGTGATATCAGTAATGCGATTCAGACTTATTGCGAGTCTCAAGGTTACTCTGTCGTAAGAGAGCTGGTGGGACATGGTATAGGTCGGAAAATGCATGAGGAACCGGAAGTGCCTAATTATGGCAGACGTGGATGCGGACCGTTATTGCGTAACGGAATGTGTATCTGCATCGAGCCGATGATCAACATGGGAAGCAAGAACGTTGCATTTGAGAAAGACGGATGGACGGTTCGCACAAAGGACAGAAAGCCTTCTGCTCATTTCGAGCATTGTATCGCTATACGTCCGGATGGTCCCCAGATCTTATCTTCATTTAAGTTTTTAGAGGAAGTTCTAGGAGAAAACGCAATTTAATTGGATTTATATGGCTAAACAATCAGCAATAGAGAAAGATGGAGTAATTGTAGAAGCATTGTCAAACGCGATGTTTCGTGTAGAATTGGAGAACGGACATGAAATTACCGCTCATATCTCAGGAAAGATGCGTATGCATTACATTAAGATCCTTCCGGGGGATAAGGTAAGAGTAGAAATGTCTCCGTATGATCTATCGAAAGGTAGAATTGCTTTTAGATACAAATAAAATTAAACACGATATGAAAGTAAGAGCATCTTTAAAGAAGCGTACACCTGAGTGCAAGATAGTAAGAAGAAAGGGTCGCTTATACGTAATTAACAAGAAAAATCCTAAGTATAAACAACGTCAAGGATAATTTATTATTTTTGCAAAATAATCTAAGTAAGTAATATGGCTATAAGAATAGTTGGTGTAGACTTGCCACAAAATAAAAGAGGAGAAATCGCTTTGACTTATATCTATGGTATTGGTCGTAGCGCTGCAAAATCCGTATTAGATAAGGCTGGGGTTGATCGTGATATCAAAGTTAAGGATTGGACAGACGATCAAGCCGCAAAAGTTCGTGAAGTCATTGGCGCTGAGTACAAGGTTGAAGGTGACCTTCGTTCAGAAGTTCAGTTGAACATCAAGCGTCTGATGGATATTGGTTGCTACAGAGGTGTTCGTCACCGTGTTGGTCTGCCTTTGAGAGGCCAAAGCACAAAGAACAACGCTCGTACTCGTAAGGGTAAGAAGAAAACTGTTGCAAATAAGAAAAAAGCTACTAAATAATAAGAGTTAATATGGCAAAGAAAACAGTCGCAGCAAAGAAGAGAAACGTAAAAGTTGACGCTTACGGTCAAGCTCATATTCATTCTTCTTTTAACAACATTATTGTGTCTTTAGCGAATAGCGAAGGACAAGTAATCAGCTGGTCTTCCGCTGGTAAGATGGGATTCAGAAGCTCTAAGAAGAATACTCCTTATGCAGCTCAGATGGCAGCACAGGATTGCGCTAAAGTAGCTTATGATCTTGGTTTAAGAAAGGTGAAAGTATTCGTTAAGGGTCCGGGTAACGGTCGTGAGTCCGCTATCAGAACGATCCATGGCGCAGGTATCGAGGTAACAGAAATCGTTGATGTTACACCGCTTCCTCATAACGGGTGTCGTCCTCCGAAAAAGAGAAGAGTATAATTAATTATAGTTTCTTAAACATTGAATCCGGAATTGTGAATAGATTGCATATTGACCTTATCCTCTCTGTAATCGCGGCTGCACGGTTCCAGATTCAAACAGAACATTTAAAAAAATAAAAAAATGGCAAGATATACTGGACCAAGAACAAGAATTGCCCGTAAGTTTGGTGAGGCAATATTCGGTGCGGATAAAGTTCTTTCTAAGAAGAACTATCCTCCTGGACAACATGGTAACTCCAGAAAAAGAAAGACTTCTGAATACGGTATCCAGCTTCGTGAGAAGCAAAAAGCAAAATACACTTATGGCGTATTGGAGAAGCAATTTAGAAACTTATTCGAAAAAGCTTCACGCTCTAAAGGTATTACCGGTGAGGTGCTTCTTCAATTGTTAGAAGGCCGTCTTGACAATGTGGTTTATCGTTTGGGTATAGCCCCGACAAGAGCCGCAGCTCGTCAGTTGGTTTCTCATCGTCACATTACAGTAGACGGAAGTGTTGTAAACATTCCTTCTTACTCTGTAAAACCCGGTCAGGTTATTGGTGTTAGAGAAAAATCTAAATCCATGGAGGTTATTGCCGACGCATTGTCAGGTTTCAATCACAGCAAATATCCTTGGATTGAGTGGGATCAGTCCTCAATGAGCGGAAAATTACTGCATCTGCCGGAAAGAGCTGACATTCCTGAAAACATTAAAGAGCAGTTGATCGTAGAATTGTATTCTAAATAATAATTGATTTCCATGGCGATATTAGCATTTCAAAAACCCGATAAAGTATTAATGTTGGAAGCGGACAATTTCTTCGGAAAGTTTGAATTTCGTCCGTTGGAACCCGGCTATGGTATTACAATAGGTAATGCTTTACGTCGTATTCTCCTGTCGTCACTTGAAGGTTTTGCTATTACATCCATTAAGATCGACGGGGTTGACCATGAATTTGGTACAATCCCGGGTGTTATCGAGGATGTGACAAACATTATCTTGAATCTGAAGCAAGTTCGTTTCAAGCATATCGTAGACGACATCGAGAATGAAAAAGTGAGTATTACTGTTTCGGGTTCGGAAGTGTTCAAAGCCGGTGATATTGGTAAGCAACTGACTGGATTCGAGATATTGAATCCTGATTTGGTTATTTGCCGCTTGGATCCGACCGCAAGTTTCCAGATTGAATTGACTATTAATAAAGGTCGCGGTTATGTACCCGCAGATGAGAACAGAGACCCGAACGCAGATATACATGTGATCGCTATCGACTCTATCTTCACTCCGATACGTAACGTAAAATATTCAATCGAGAACTTCCGTGTTGAACAGAAGACGGACTACGAGAAGTTGGTTCTTGAAATAGCCACAGATGGTTCTATTCATCCGAAGGAAGCGTTGAAGGAAGCAGCGAAGATTCTGATTCATCATTTCATGTTGTTCTCAGATGAAAAGATTGCGATCGAGACAGCGGATACTGAAGGCAATGAAGAGTTCGATGAAGAAGTACTTCATATGCGTCAGTTGCTTAAGAGCAAGCTGGCTGATATGGACCTTTCCGTTCGTGCATTGAATTGCTTAAAGGCCGCAGATGTTGAAACACTAGGTGAGTTGGTTAAGTTCAATAAGAATGATTTGTTGAAATTCCGTAACTTCGGTAAAAAGTCGCTCACTGAACTTGATGAACTGCTTGAGAGCTTGAACCTTTCATTCGGTATGGATATCACAAAATATAAATTAGATAAAGAGTAAGTAAACGATGAGACATAATAAGAAATTCAATCATTTAGGTCGTACAAATACTCACCGTGACGCAATGCTTTCGAATATGGCTTGTTCTTTGATCAAGCATAAGAGAATCTTTACTACGACAGCAAAGGCAAAAGCGCTACGTAAGTATGTAGAACCACTTATCACGAAGTCTAAGGAGGATACAACTCACTCTAGACGTGTGGTATTTAGCAATTTGCAAGACAAATTTGCTGTAACAGAGTTGTTCAAGGAAATTGCTCAGAAGATCGGTGATCGTCCGGGTGGTTATACCAGAATTATCAAGACTGGTAACCGTTTAGGTGACAACGCAGCTATGTGCTTTATTGAGTTAGTAGACTATAACGAAAATATGTTGAAGGATACAGCCGCTAAGAAAGCTCCTAAAACAAGACGTTCTCGTAAAAAAGCAACAGCATCGGTTGCAGAAGCTCCTACAGCTGAAGCAGCTAGCGAGGAAAAAGCAGCTGAATAAGCAAGTTTTTTATAATCATATAAGAAAAGCGATTCGTACACACGGATCGCTTTTTTTGTTGAGGTATAGTGCAAATATAGCAGTGTAAAGAAATATGAAGTTTATAATTGTTTTTATTGTATGCTTTGAAGAGCCTCCTGCGCTACCTTATTAGAAGGATCGATCTCTAAGACCTTATTCCAGTATATTTTTGAATTGTCCAGATCTTTTTGAGGTAATAGAAATAGCCCAGATAACAATAGTATTCGGCTAGTTTCACTGCTTTTGAGAGATTCTCTAAAGATGGTTCATATTGCTGAGTCGCATTTAATAAGCGGTCTTGGTATAAATAATCTTGCCAAATGAACTTTCCATTAGGCGTGTTGAAAAATCCAGAGGTTTGTTGTATGCCATTATCATAATCTTTCGTCTCGAAAGCGTTGTACAAATTCAGACGTTGCGGTAAGAAATTATCCGGTTCAGTGGAAAGCCCTTTTGCGATGACTTCTCCATCCTCTTGATCAAAAGAGTATCCGGTATGGTGATTATCATCAATATGATCTTCACAAGAAGAGCACAGGCAAGCTTTATATTCCGGAGGGACAGATGCGGTATCCGCATAAATGAACTCCCCTTTGCCAAACAGCAGGAATAAATCTAGAAGAGTCAATAGTGGTAAGTACCTTTTTCATCTTAGTATGAGTATATTCTTTCATAAACAACAAAAGCTTTTTTTGAAAGGTTTAGGCAAATAGTAAAAATCATCTATTAAAAGATTGAAAAACTCGATAGGCTTCCGCAAACATTCCTTGCTTGGCTATTGTTATATTTGTGAAAAAGAAAAGTAAGACATCATTGAACAACTAATAAAACAAATATAGTAATATGGAAATTGTAAAAGTAGTAGGTAGAGAGATACTTGATTCACGTGGTAACCCGACAGTAGAAGTAGACGTACATTTGGCTTCCGGCGCATTCGGTCGTGCGGCTGTACCTTCTGGCGCCTCTACCGGTGAGAACGAGGCTATCGAGTTACGCGATGGCGATAAGAATCGCTACGGTGGCAAAGGCGTTCTCCGTGCCGTGGATAATGTAAATAAGGTAATCGCTCCCGCCATTTTAGGAATGAGCGCCTTGAATCAAAGAGAGATAGACCATAAGTTGCTGGATTTGGATGGTACAAAGACAAAATCAAATCTAGGAGCTAACGCTATGTTAGGTGTATCGCTTGCCGTAGCGAAGGCAGCGGCTAATTATCTGGATCTGCCTTTATATCGTTATATCGGTGGAACAAATACCTACGTGTTGCCGGTTCCTATGATGAACATTATCAATGGAGGTTCTCACTCCGACGCTCCGATCGCTTTTCAGGAATTCATGATTCGTCCGGTAGGTGCGAAGAGTTTCCGTGAGGGGCTTCGTATGGGCGCAGAGGTTTTCCATGCGTTGAAGAAAGTATTGCACGATCGTGGCTTGAGCACGGCTGTAGGTGATGAGGGCGGTTTCGCTCCGGCATTGGATGGTACGGAAGATGCCTTGAATTCTATTATGGCCGCTATCAAAGCCGCTGGATATGAGCCGGGCAAGGATGTGACGATAGCCATGGATTGCGCTGCTTCCGAGTTTTATCACGATGGTGTTTATGATTATACGGAATTCGAGGGTGAGAAAGGCGCTAAGCGTAACGCCCAGCAACAAGTCGCTTATCTGAGTGAGTTGGTGAACAAATACCCGATTGATTCTATCGAGGATGGTATGGACGAGAATGACTGGGCCGGTTGGCAAATGCTAACCTCCACGCTAGGCGGAAAATGCCAGTTGGTAGGTGATGACCTATTCGTTACAAACGTAGAGTTCTTGAAGAAAGGTATCGAGAAGGGTTGCGCGAACTCCATCTTGATCAAGGTAAACCAGATCGGTACATTGAGCGAGACATTAGACGCTATCGAGATGGCCCACCGTAATGGCTATACATCCGTGACTTCCCACCGTTCCGGTGAGACAGAGGATGCTACGATCGCCGATATCGCCGTAGCTACCAACAGCGGACAAATCAAGACCGGCTCCTTAAGCCGTTCCGATCGTATGGCGAAATACAACCAGTTGCTTCGTATCGAGGAGGAATTGGGTTCCTTGGCTGTTTATGGTTATAAGACTTATAAGAAGTAATTTTCATTATTTGCTTGAGAAATGGGGGAGTTCACCTATCAAGGTGGACTCCCTTTTTCTTTTTAGTGGAAAAAACGAAGCAAACCTACTAATCAATAGCCAGCCTGCTCCAAACATTTAATGATTATAAATCTATTGCCCTAAATAAGAGAGTGAATGTTGTATCTCTTCTCTAGAGACCGAGAAGTTCCTGTTCCCGGCCAATTTATTTAATACGAGTGTGCCTATGTTTTCTGCGCTTTCCTTATCCGGGAACGCAATTACCGTATCAATAGAGGGAATGGTGGGTTGGTAAATCAACACCTTTCCGTTCATCCTAATCTGGTACCCCCAGCCATCCCCCGATTGAAATGTTTGCAACTCCAGTTGCCGCCCGGGAGAAGACCCCATTTCTTCACCCCGGAAAAAAGATAAATAAAACAGTAATACCGGCAGTACCACTAGGCCCGGTACGAACCAAGCCCGTCCTTTCTTAGTATTCATCATCGTCATATTCATTCGGGTGAAATTCCCAAATATCATCAAATTGAGTGGTACCACTTTTGCCGGATACTACGAATCCTTTCTCGCCAGAGGAGAAAGATGCTGTCGCCGTACGGGCAGTTCCCTTGAATTTAGCTACGTTTTCCCATAGATCGGTGGCCGGATAATATTTCCAAGTGTCGCTACGTAGGCTTCCGCTCTCACCGCAAGTCAGATAAGCGGCTCCATCAATCACGAAAGCAACCCCGTTCGTACGTGTGATCGTATAATCATCGTCATAATCCTCGTCCGAGGAATCCGATATATCCCTAAGTTGGGTCCATGATTCCGTGCTGGGATCGAATTTCCAGAAATCGTCTACATATTCGCCGTTATTTTGTCCGCAACATACATAAGCGATTCCATTTATCACGAAGCTGGTAGCGCCCTGACGCTTTGTCCCGCCGATACTGATCGTTTGCGTCCAGCTATTTGCCACCGGATTAAAGGCATAAAAGTCTTTTAGGTAATTCCCGTCGTATCCGCATCCGATATACGCTTTACCGTTTACCCCGAAGGCCACGGCTCCATATCGGCCCGAGCCGGGGAAATCCGCTTTCTGTGCCCACGTATTGGTGGTCGGGTTAAATTCCCAGAAGTCGTTCAAGTAATTGGTACCGTCGTATCCGGTTCCCAGATATCCCTTTTCATCTACCGCCATAGCTACGGCCGAATTGCGGGCGGTTCCGGGAAAGTCCGCCTTTTGCGTCCAAGTATCTCGTTCCATATCATATTCCCAACAATCCGATAAACGATTTTTTCCGTCGTTTCCGCAAATCAGATATCCTTTGTTACCGATCGTGAAAGAGGAGGCGTAATTTCGCGCCAATCCGTCCATGTCAGAGACACGGTACCACTTACCGATCAAATCATCGTCATCGTCATCACTGCAAGCGCTGATGATGACAGGAAGAAAAGCGATCAAGAATACAAGAATCCTTTTGTGTATCATTCTAACTACGTATTTTGTTTTTATGGAAGCAAAAGAACGAGGGTTTTACGAGACCCACAAATTAAATCGGTAAACATACGGTTTTTATCGGTGAATAAGCCGGATTGATAGGTTAGGGCCTCGAATGGTTTTGAAATCGGTTTCATCTTCAGTATCGGGCCGTTTACAGAGGAAACCGGTGGGTTCATGGGTTTATCTTGCCGGGTTTTGCACTAAATACGTTCTTTGCCATCGGATTGATAAAAGATTATTCGCTTATTAAATAAGAAGTATGGTTAGAACATTCTTTGCTTTGGGGGGCTTGATGCTCTGTCTGGGACTGTTTTCCTGTTATGACGAGAACGGTACGTATGGCAGCGATCTGGTGGACTCCGCTTTCCGTAACGTTCGTATAGATACCAGCACGGTCGTAGTGACCTCGGTATTGATCGACTCGTTGGAGACATCTGGTAAGAACGTCGCTTTGGTAGGCCGGTACAAACATTCATTATGGGGAGTCGTCTCGTCGCATAGCTTTATCGCTTATGAAAGACCTAGCTATGGGACTGATCCGGACGAGACGGTCGTACTGGACTCGCTAGTCCTGTCTCTCGCTTTCGACGGTCGCTTTGTAGGAGACACGACCCTCCAACAAACCCTCTCGATTTATCAGCTAACGGAGAAGATCGTCTTAAACGATAACGGGTATTTATATAATAATAGCAGTGTCTCTTACGCTCCCGAGGCTTTGGCGGTCTGCTCATTTAAACCGAAGCCGAAGGGGGGGGAGAAACTGGAAGTCCGTCTTCCCGATGCGCTAGGGCAAGACCTCTTGTCCCGTTTTCATGCGCAGGATCAAGCGGTGTCCGAGGAGCGCTTTGAGGATTATTTCAAAGGGGTGGCGATCGTGCCGGACTTGGCAGGAAGCGAGTCTCTGCTGACTTTCACGGTAGCCGATTCCTCCGCCGCTTTAGTCCTGCATTATCATTTGTCCGATGAGCTTTCCACAGAGAAGGAATTATGGTTCTTCCCGAATACGGATACCCAGTTCAATCATATTGACCATGACCGTAGTGGAACGGATATGGCAGGATATCCGATGAAAGGAGTGGAGATACCTTCGGCCGAGCTTGGTAACCGGGGCGTATTATTCGGAGGCTTGGGTTGGTATACCCGTCTGGAATTCCCGTATTTGAATAATCTGATGCAACAAGGCACGCAAGTGGAGATTGAGAGCGCTTTACTTAAGATTTATCCCGAGCAAGGCACTTATTCGGATTACAATACCTTGCCGGACAGCCTCTACCTATATATCGCCGATGAGAATAATGTGGTGACGGATGCCGTGACCGATTATCTCGGTTCCGAGGTTCAACGAGGTACGCTATCGGAAGACAATACGTTTAACGAGAACACCTATTATTATTTCGACGTGACTCAATTCATGCAAGAGGAGCTAGGTGCCTTTGGCATGTATAAGCATAATCTTCAGTTGGTTTTTAATAGTGATGATTACACCGGCACGTTCAAGAACTTGACGTTTAACGATCAGGGAGGACGTAACCCGGTCACCCTACAACTCATTTATAAGGTCTATGAAAGTTACTAGATACCTTCTTTACCCTTGCCTCTTGATGGCGGCAAGCGCATCCGCGCAGAATACGATGACTTCCTCGCCTTACTCGATGTTTGGACTGGGTGAGATGGCTTCCGGTTTATATGGTCAAAATACCTCGATGGCGGGTGTCACTGTCGGCATGCGGGAAGGGATGCTGATGAATATAGAGAATCCTGCCGGATTGACAGCGTTGGATAGTTGTAAGTTGTTCGCTGAGGCATCTGCCTTCGTGAAGAATGAACGATACCGCTCAGACGGGAGCTCTAGCAGCGCATTCACCGGGAATTTCTCCGCTTTCTCATTGGGAGGGCGTATCATGCGACGGTGGTATATGTCCGTCGGGGTAACTCCTTATAGTTTCGTTGGGTATTATTTTAAGTCCTCGCAAGAGTTGGAAGGATCTCCCGGAACCTTTGTAACCAGTACGTTTTCGGGGACAGGCGGGCTTTCCAAGGCTTTCCTTTCCCAGGGATTTTTATTGACCAAGCATCTATCAGTCGGTATGAATCTTAATTTTATCTTCGGAAATATGACACTGAATGAGATACAAAGTGCGATGACAGTGTCAAGGGAGATGTCCGGCCGCTCTTTTTACGCCGATTTCGGTTTACAATATCATCGTCCGATCGCCCGGGAAACCTTTCTAACGGTCGGCGCCATTTACGGTTATAAGCAACGGATCTCATTGAAAAATACGGTGACGGTGACGGGAAGCAACACGGAAACCCCCTATAACCAGAAAAGGGTGACACAATATCTACCTCAATATATAGGCATCGGTAGCTCATTGGCGCATAAAAAATGGACGTATGCGTTGGACTATCTATTCCGGCAATACGGGGTATTGAACTCGAGCGATAGCCGGGTAAAGTTCCGGGATTCGCATGAGCTACGCTTGGGCGTATGCTATTTCCCGAATGGATTTAGCTCCAGCAGTTATTGGAAACGGATGTCTTATAAAGCGGGTGTTTCTGTTTCCACGCCTTACCTGCGGTTGAAAGGACAATCCGGCGGGGCGTATCGGGTAAGCGTTGGCTTGGGATTACCCGTCCTGAATGGCCGTATCAATACGGCGTTTTATTACGATCGTCTCCAATTGCAAGGGAATGCGTTGCGAAGAGATATCATGGGCTTTACGGTGACCTATACATTAAGCGAGAAGTTCTACCAAGTGAAGCTTTAGTTTTCTGCCTATGAAACTAAAGTTTCTTCACTAGGAAACAAAAGTTTTGTCACGGAGAAACAAAAGTTTCTTCCGCATGAAACTCTTGGTTACTCTTGGAGAGCCAGATTATTCATCAAGGCGGGCAGGTACGAATCGCTGATAGGGATCAGTTCCTCCCCGATACGTATCCGCTTGCGCTCGATATAATTAATGTGGGAGAGGGATACGATGTAAGAACGATGTACCCGGCAAAAACGATTCCTGTCCAGAAACTCCTCGAACCGCTTCAAGCTGACTTGCGTGAGCAGGGGCTTGCCATTGATACGGTGTACCTTTACATAATCGCCGTATCCCTCGAGGAAAAGGATCTCTTCCCGGCGAAGGCGAATGATCTTGCTGCCCTCCCGGACGAAGATGGGGCGTTCTGTTTGCTCCTTGCTCAGCACTTGGTGGACATCGGCCAAAGCCTTGTCCAGTTTCTCGAGATATCCCATGAGCGTGTTCAGGGTCGAGGCGTCTCCGTCGAAAGTGATACATTTCAGCATAGTGTTTTTACCTTTATTTGTTGTACCGCGAAATAACAGGAAAGTTCGGTAAAGAAAGGTTAAGCGCCGATTAGTGGTATAATCGGGTCGGTGAATCGCCTTACGGGAGGGGGTGAAAAGACATTATTCCTCTTCCCTCAGAATCCATTTCTTGAAGATCGGGGTCTTGGTCTTGCTGATGATGATACGTTCGGGAACCGGCAAGGTGAGGTTGACGGACAGGCGGCTCCCGAACCAAAGATCTATATCCTTGATGGCGTTGCGTGAAATGATGAATTGACGGTTGGCCCGGAAGAAAAGCCTCTCGTCCAGTTGCTCTCCCAACGCGTCGAGGGTACGGTCTACGGGATGTTGCTTCCCGTCGGAGGTATAGGCGGTAACCTTCTCGTTGGCCGTATAGAAATAAAGGATCTCCTCAACCGCCAACGGATAGAATTTATCGGCCAGCATGATCAACAGGCTCTTGATCGTGTGGCGACTCTGGATCGTACGGTTCGTTTGCCGGATATGCGCCAGCCTTTCCTCGGTATCGAACAGCCGTAATTTATTCAAGGCCCTTTCCAGCGAGGCCAGCGTGACAGGCTTCAGTAGATAATCGATACTGCTTACTTGAAAAGCCTGTAACGCATACTCATCGTAGGCGGTCGTGAAGACTACTGGGGCATCTATCTCCACCTGCTCGAATATCTTGAACGCCGATCCGTCCGCTAAATGGATATCCATGAAGATGATATCCGGATGAGGCGATGTCCGGAAGAAATCCACGCTCTCCTCGATACTCTCCAACTCGGCGATCACTTCGATCTGAGTAACCGTATTTTGCGCCAGAATCGCCTTTAGGCTATTAACGGCGGTAGTCTCATCTTCTATAATAACTGCTTTCATGAGTGAATGGGTTTATTAAGTAAAGGAAGCGTGACCTTGAAATATTCCTTGCGGTTGGAGATCTGGATGTCCTTTCCGGTAAGCATCCGGTAGCGCCCCCATAGGTTCTTCAATCCGATACCGCTACCTTTGCTATCTTCCGACTTAGGATGTATTTTATTGGATATGATTAGTTTGTCCTCATGGGTGGTATAGATATCGATCTGTAGCGGGTATTGCTTGCTGATAACGTTGTGCTTTACGGCGTTCTCGATCAAGGGGAGTACGCTCAATATCGGCAGATACCAAAGCAAGTAAGGGGTATCCGCTTGGATGGAGAAGAATAGCTTTCCCTCGTAGCGCACGCTCAGCAGATAGGTGTACGCTTTTACGAATTGAAGTTCTTCCGCCAGCGTAACCAGCTCTTTCTTGTTGCTTTGCAAGATATACCGGAAGACGTTGGATAGCTCATCCAGATAAGCCAGCGTCTGTTGTTTCTCTCCGCTCTGTATCAAGGCGTTCAATCCATTTAAGGAGTTGAAAAAGAAATGTGGGTTGATTTGTCCCATCAAGGCGTTATAGGAATTCTGTAACTTCTCGGTCTTCAATTGCTCATATTCCAGTTTCATTTGCTGCTTGCTGCCCAGCAGCCGGATCAGTATGGAGCTTAGCATGACCGTGAGGAAGACGAAAAGATGCTCCGTCATGAAAGAGTTAGGGACCGTGAAAGGATTGGGCGGTACCGGTATGTCCCGATGCTCGGCAGGCCTGATGGTTTGCGTAGCCATCCTGTCCCGGTTGATGCGGATCATGATATCCCGGGTAGCTGGCTGAGGTCCGTCTTCTCCCAGCCATTCTACAACAATGGCCGTGTACAAAACCGGCGACAGATGAAACATGCCGTAGGCGATGCTGATACAAGTTACGCAAACCACCAATACCCTTTTATACTCTTTCCTGCGGAAAAGCTTGTCCCCGAACTTATACATCAAGCTGTTGACAATAAATAAGATGAAGGAGAACACGAAGAACCAGATTAGCAAATAATACATGGTGCGATCCGGAGGCTGGATACCCATGTTCGGGTTTCCGGTCTCGAACTCATATTTACGCATCAGAAGGGCGAAGTTCACGAAAATACTAAGCAAGACGGATATCGTGAAGCCGATCAATAAGTCGTTTCTTTTTAATTGTAACATAGATAAACCCTTTGTCTGCTTACAAAGATAGGGCTTCCTTATCCGAGCGGGAAAAGGAATCGACGAAACGGATAAAAATATCGGTGAATCGCCCGGGCTTCCGAAAATAATGTACCTTTGCTGGAAATTAGGATCTCTGTTGCTATGACGAAATGGTTTGTCTACATATTTCTGGCCGGTGTCTGCCTGTTGCTTTCCTGTGGCGGTAAATCCGTACGGGAGAAATTTGCGGAAGCGGACCGGTTGGTAAACGAGAATAACTTAGATAGTGCCGCTTGGCTGCTGGAGGAGCAAATAACGCTTTCCGCTCTTTCGGATAGCGATAAGGCAGAGTATGGACGGAGGCTCGCTTGGCTTCATCTCTTGCAGGGGCGCAGCTTGGTGAACGACTCGCTCATCGACTACTCCGTGGATTATTATAAGGAGCATGCCTCGGAGCCTTTACTTTCCGCTTATTTCGTAAAGGCTATTTATATGGGTGATTCCCGGAAGGGGTTGGAACAAAGACGTGCTTTGTACCGAGAGGCGATAGATTCCGCTTATTCCCGTTCGGATTCGACCTACCTTGTACGTTTTTATGACCGATTGACTTCCTTGAGCTTTGGTGAGGGGTTGTATCGGGAAACGATCGCAGACTCGAAGGAATGGGAAGCCTCGCCAAAAGCTGGATTTAAGGAGATGGCCTATTATATGGCCGGGTTGAGTTATAGCCGCTTGCGAATGAGGGACTCGGCGGATTATTATCTTCGTTTGGCTGCGGACTCGGCCTTGGCTAAGAATATCGAATGGTATGCCCATCATTTTGCCCGTAATTATGCGGATTTCTTGTATGATTTTAATCCCAAGGCTTCTATCAGCTATTTACGTTTGTTGGAAGAACGATATCCGGAGCGAGAGACCCCGGGATCCTATGTTATGCCTTGGATCAATCTAGGGGAATTGGATTCTGCCCGGAAGTATATCGAGAAGAATACGTTAGGCTTGGAACTTAGTCACAGTGATGATATAGCCTCGCATGCGCTGAATTATGCCTATCAATTTATATTGGGCGTAAAGGAAAATAAACCGGTGGATATTTCCCGGTTAGGGCAATATTGCGATTCTTTGTATACCGTGAAATCCCAAACGGAGAAGGCTGAGCGGGAACGATTGGTCGATCAAAATCGTTTACGCCGAGAAAATCTTCGCTTGGAGATGAGCCGGCAGCGTACGTTCTCTATCTTGGTGATCGTTTCCTTGCTTTCCATATTGGTAGCTGGTGGAGTTTCCTTATATATCCGTAACCGAAGGAATCGTTTGATTGATATGGAGGAGCGTTTGGAAGCCTTGCGTCAGCTCTTGAACGAGTCCAAGCAATCCGTAGCGGAGGAGAAACCCGATAGTGCCTTTTTCCGTAAGGTCTTGTTGCAGCAATTGGGTGTTATCCGCTTGATGGCGACTACTCCCACGCAACAAAATAAGGAATTGCTCCAGCAAATGACTCGTATCACGAACGAGGATGTCCCGGTAGATACGCTTTTGGTATGGGATGACCTGTATCCGATTATCGACGCGGTCTATGATAATTTCCATACGCATCTGGTCCGATTGTCTGACGGGCGTTTGCTGGAAAAAGAGATCCAGCTTTGTTGCTTGCTATGCGCCGGCTTCTCTACCAAGGAAATCAGTGTAGTCACCCAACAAAGCGTCCGTACGATCTATCAGCGCAAGACGGACATCCGCCATAAGCTGGGTATGGACGAGAAAGAGGATATTATCGGCTATATAAGCGCTCAAACGGCCAATATAAACTTTTCTCTCTAAGTAGCTCGGCAATGCTCTGTAAATCAGCGTATGCTGAAAAGGCTTCGCACTTTAGTTTCTAGCCTGTATAAATCGATTATAGCGGTTTCCCTCCTTACATTTGTCTCGAATCAAATTTGAATTTTATGAGAAGACAAGTATTATTTGTGGGATTGATTTGCGTTGCCTTTTTGGTAAACGCGCAAGAGGAGAAAACGATCGATTTGGATGAGGTTACCATTCAAGCCTCTTCGATTATAAGAAAGAAAGACCGTCAACTTATATTCCCCTCTAAAGACCAAGTGCGGCGCTCGATGGATGGCTTGGATTTGACAAGGCGGATGTCTTTACCTCGTCTATGGGTAGATCCGAATACGAAAAGTATCTCTATGGCGAATGGAAACGTTCAGTTGCGTATAAATGGCGTGTTGGCTTCTTCCTTGGAAGTCGCAGCCCTCTCGCCGGAGGATATCAAACGGGTGGAATATCACGATAATCCCGGCTTGCGATATGGGGAAGGAGTCGATATCGTCTTGGATTATATAACGATCAAGCGGACTTCCGGAGGAAATCTCGGCGTGGATTTAAGCCATCAATTAAACACGTTTTGGATGGCAGATTATATATATGGTAAGTATAACCGAGGACGTTCGGAATTCTCTTTATCCAGCTTTGCGAACGGACACCGGTATAAAGAGGCATGGCAAGACCGGACGGAAATCTTTCATACCCCAGATGGTACCTTCCAGCGAACACAGGAAGGAATCCCCGGGAGGGATTATGAGATGTATTGGACTACGACGGCGAATTATAACTACACGAAGGATGATGATTATTTCTTGAACGCTAAGCTGAATTTTTATTATTATGACTATCCGCATAACTATAGCAGTGCCCTTTTAAGGAATAGCGAGAGCAAGATGACGACCGATCTTATCGATAATAATAAATCCTTGAATACCCGTCCCTCGCTCGACTTGTATTATTTCCGGAAATTACCACGTAAACAATCATTGGCTGTCAATGTCGTGGGAACTTATTCGAATACCGATAGCCGTCATACCTACCGGGAAGAACTGGAAAGTATTCCTTTGACAGATATTTATACGAAAGTAGATGGAAAGCGCTATTCGGTAATCGGAGAGGGTATCTACGAGAAAGAGCTAGAGACCGGTCGTATTTCCGCCGGTTTGAAACATACGCAGGCTTATACGGACAACGTATATTCCGGTTCCGGTGATTATACGACCCATATGACGGAATCTGAATCGTATATGTATGCGCAATACGTAGGAACTTGGAAGAAGTTGGTTTATAACGTAGGTTTGGGCGCCTCCCGTAATTATCTATCGCAAGAAAACTCGGGCTCTTATAATCGGTGGTATTTCCGCCCGCAGGTAACACTTACTTATACTATCAATGAGGTATTATCCGCTCGTTATCGGTATACCCTGCGCAATGTAAACCCATCCTTGTCTGAGTTGAGTAACGTGGAGCAATGGATTGATTCCTTACAGGTTCGTAGAGGTAATCCGGGTCTATCCCCTTTCTTATATCATAACAACGCCGTGGAATTTCATGTGAATACGGCAAAGGTCAAGGCCGGCTTTACTTTCTCTTACCAATACCAGCCCCGCATAGTCATGGAAGAGACCCTGTATGACGCTAGCCGGGGACTTTTTATCCGTACCTACGATAACCAACGGAGTTTCCATCGTTTTACGCCGGAACTGTATTTGAATTATTCACCCTTCGGCGATTATCTGCGCATGAATATCTCCGGAGGCTTGAACCATTTCCAATCGAATGGAAATAGCTATTCGCATACATACACGGATCCCTTCTATGTGATCTCTTTGAATAGCGATGTGAAGAACTTTAATTTTAACCTGTTGATTTATAAGAGAAGCTATAGTTTTTCGGGTGAGACCAGTCGTGAGGCCGATCGTTTTAATAGGTTGGGTATCGGTTATAGGATCGGGAAGGTCCAGTTAAGCGCTTCTTTCTCTACCCAATTTACCTCATCCGCCCGTTACCGGAGTAAGAACCATTCAGCGATCGCTCCCTATGTGACCGATCAGCGTTTTGGTGATATTTATCCGGGCTTCGAGATTGGATTCTCTTACCACTTAGATTTCGGTCGCAAATACAAATCCGTGGATCGTAAGTTATATAATTCAGATAATGAATCGGGTATATTGAATAGTCGGAAGTAAGTTACATCTATATTGTCGATTACGTGTTCGCGGCTTTCAGTATGCAATATATCATAATTGGGTAGGATATAGTTCTCTATCATTCCTACCCGTTTCATGCGTGCGAACACCTCTTGATAAGGCTGCCCCAATTTGCGTGCGGTTCCTTCTATACAAAAGGAAGCGAACGCTAGCTCTATTTCTGTTTGCGATAGTTCGATTTGTTTATCCATTTTTCCATGTCGCTTAGGTGAATTTGCTTCAAATGTACGTAAAAAGTGGCTCATGCGATAAAATCCGTGGATGAAATTATCTATAAATGGGAATTCCGTAGAGGTAGTACTTACTTTACCGATGAAGTATATCTCCTGTGGAACTTGAAGTATATCTCTTATAGGGAAGGGAGTGGTATCTCGTGAAAATGACTTTTGATGAACCCTTGTTTTAGAGCATATCAAAATTATCTGTCAGCGATATTTATTCATGAATCGTGGGCGACTTGGATATATGATTTCTTTCAATGCCCATTCTAAGGTTCTTATAATGCCCATCGTAAGCTCCTTTGAATGGGCATTGTTAGATGCTTACGATGGGCATTGTAAGAAACGATAAACAAAAAGCCATCCGGCATTCCGCTGGATGGCTTTTCGTATGGCAATAGAATCGGAGAGATTACACTCTCTTTTCTTTGATTCTTGCTTTCTTACCGGTAAGGGCACGCAAGTAGTACAATTTAGCACGACGTACTTTACCGACTTTGTTAACCGTGATGCTTTCGATAAACGGAGATTCGATCGGGAAAATTCTCTCTACACCTACGTTCTCAGACATCTTACGAACTGTGAAACGTTTTTTGTCGCCGTGACCGGAGATACGGATAACAACACCGCGATACTGCTGGATACGCTCTTTGTTACCCTCTTTGATACGGTAAGCTACCGTGATCGTATCACCACTCTTGAATGAAGGAAGTTCCTTCTTCGTAGCGAACGCTTCTTCTGCAATCTTAATTAAATCCATTGTTTATAGCTTTTTAATTGTAATTTATAATGAAACGCAATTTAACGGGCTACATTTCCCGACAGAGATTACGTAAAGCGGGTGCAAAGTAACGAAATAAATATTTGATTCGCAATAGATAGATGCTTTTTTGCTCGCTATTTGATTAAATCTTTTATGTCTACCAAGGATTCAAACCATTGACATCCACCAGCGATTCCCGTTCCTCCTTCCACATTGCTGTAGATTCGGACAGGCTCGGCCAGACCTACATTCGTAAGTCCGCCCATGATACCTTCATTCTTGATGTTTTGTAAAGATAGCAGATATTGGTAATAGGGTTCGGACAGGGAATATAAACGAATATGGCGTTTGGTATAATATTTAGTATCGGACCTAAGTTGTTCTTTTACTTGCAACGTGTATTCCTTCCCGTCGAACAGCTCGTCGGAAAATACCCGTCCCCGCCAATTTACCATCGAGGAGCCGAAAACCTCATCCAAGATACCTTGTTGCTGCGTGAATACGGGATCTACGGAGAAGTCCAACAGGACACCAAGATGGTCGTCATCTCCCCATATCTGTAGAGAATAGTAATTTGATTTACCCGGGGTATCTTGGAAAGTGATTTGATAGATAAGCACATCGTTTTCTTCTATGTAGGAGATATTCCCATCTCCATCGACAAGGGTACCGCCGTTGCCGGTAGCTTCTTTACGGGGAATTATGCGCAGGCCTTTGATTTCGGTCTTGGAAGGAATCTTATCTTCCGCCGAGGCTGTTCCATATTCCGGGGTGGAAGCTACAATCTTTACGGTTTGTCCGGGCTGTGGAACCGTATTCGATATATAAAGCGTATCTGTTACCCATCCACCTCGATCCTCTCCGAGCCAACGAGAAGATTTCCAATAGGAATATTCTTTCCAAGGCATCTCCTCCTTGAAGATCCCGTCTATGTATAATTCCACCTTGGCGTTTCGAATCGTTACGTCCGGCTTGCTCTCTGAGTGAAACCATGTGCGGGATATGCTGGCCATTACGACTGTATCTGGCGAGAAGGCCGAGTTGATCACCATTTTTGGTGTAGTACGATATTCCTCTAGGTCAAACTTCCTGTAACAGGAGGTTAGGAGCATGCTGGATAATAAGATTGATAAATAGAATATAGGTTTCATGTTCTTTAGAATTTATAAGTATATGATATAGACGGAATGATCGGTAAGAGCGATAACGTCTCGAAATAATGGCTATAGTTTATCCAAGACCGCTTATGGATAGTTATCGGGTTCATCTGGCAATAAGCGTTATATACGCTGATATTCCAGATACCGAGATGGCCGTTCTTTTTAGGTCGATAAATATTAATCCCCAGATCTAAGCGGTGGTAAGCGGGGAGACGTACGTTATTACGCTCCGTGAAATAGTCCAAGCCTCCTTCCGGTAAGAGCGGAGGGACAGGAGTGAGGCCCAAATCCTCGTAATTCTCGAATGCCACCGTAACCCGGTTTCCGGTCATGAAAGTCCAGCTTCCTGTTAGTTCCAATTTCTCGTTGATCTTCCAGTTTGCGACGATATTCAGCTTATGGCGGTTATCGTATTTCGCGGGGAAACGTTTGCCATTATTAATCTCGTCGAACTGCCGGTCGCTCCACATTAGTCCGTATCCGATCCATCCTGTTATACGCCCCGTCTCTTTCCGGGCGATAAACTCCGCTCCATAGGCCCACCCCTTACCGGCGGCCAGTTTCTCCTCCCAACCGACGAACGAGGGTAAGAAGTTGTAACCATCTTTATAATCCAGTAGGTGATTCATCCATTTATGATAACCTTCCACCGAGAAGGAATAGTTCTTGTGCAGATTGTAATAAGCGCCAACGGATACTTGATCACTCACCAATGGTTTTAATTTCTTGCTGACCGGCATCCACATATCGGTAGGGAGACTCATATAACTTTCGCTAATCTGATGTACGTATTGATTCATCCGGGCGTATGAGGCCTTAAGGCTTAGATCCCTCGTGAGCAGGAAGCGTACGGATAAACGAGGGTCTAAGGAGACATATGTCTTCTTTTGTATATTGTATATGTTCAGGCGTAATCCGGCGTTAGCCCGGACAATGGGAGATATCGCCCAGTCATCTTCGGCGAAAACAGCCAACTCATTCGCTGAAAGGCGCTCGTCTCCGGTAGTTCGTTTGGTCGGAGACAAATTCTCGGAGGTCTTTTCCTCGATATATTCCGGGCTGAAACGATGGTAAAGATAGTCGGTACCATAACGGATATGATGTGCCAAGGTAGGAATATAGTCGAAGTTCGCATGGACTCCGAAATCATTGATACCGTTTCGGGTTGAGGTCTCGATAAACCGTGAAGAATAATCTTTGTCACCCTCGGTTCCGTAGTATTGTGAAGTCTCTTGTTTTAGTTTGGATTGATAATGGGAATAAGCCAAGGTGACGGTACCGAACATCTTGTTGTTAAACACATACGACCAGCCGGAAGATAATGCGATGTTACCCCAGCGCATCTTTCCAAAGTCCTTGTTCTCGAAAGGGGTTATATCATCACCTACGGAGAACTCAGAACTTCCTCCTTTTAGGAAATCCTGTCCGAAATAGAAATTAACGTAAGCTTGGCTCCGGTCATTGATATGGTGGTTCACTTTTAGGTTCAGATCGGTAAAAGCATAGCGTGCGCTGAATTTCTCCCCCTTCTTTTTCTGAATTTTATTGTAGATCGCCAAACCCGGTGCGGATAAGGCATCCAGCCAAGAGCGACGGAAGGAGGCGTTGAACGAAGTCCGGTCTTTAATGATCGGCCCTTCGAAATTTAAGTTACCGGAGGTCAATCCTAGCATAGCGCTACCATGGTACTCTTTCATATTGCCATCTTTAGTATGCACATCCACTACGCTGGAAAGCCTTCCCCCATAGCGGGCGGGGAAAGCGGATTTATAAAAATCCACATCTTTCAAAGCCTCGGCGTTGAAAGCGGAGAAAAGTCCTCCGAGATGATTGACCTGATACAGTTGGATTCCGTCTATCATATACAGGTTCTCGTCTCCATTCCCCCCACGGACATACATCCCGGCTAATCCTTCCGTTCCGGCTGATACGCCGGGTTGGGTTTGCAGGGCTTTGATCACATCAGCCTCACCGAATAAGGTCGGGATGGTCTTGATCATCTTCCGGGTTATTTTAATCGTTCCCATCTGAGGGGCTTGTATCGGGTTTTGTGTGTCATTACTACCGGTAACGACAACTTCGGCCAATGCCTCACCGCTTTCCAGCAGAATTTCCATCACGGTATCCCGTTCGAGCGGTTGGAATGTATGTGAGAAACGTCCGTATCCGATGTAGGAAGTCTCCAGACGGACTACCCCGACCGGTAAGGTTAGACTGAAGAAACCGTGGTTATTGGTAGCTGTGCCCCTTTGTGTGCGAGAGTCATAAACGGAGGCCCCGATTAGATATTCTGTAGTCGCTTTATCCCGTACGAATCCGCTGATGGTTACTGAGCGGGGGAGTTTCTTCAAGATGATGTGGGTACCGTTTATCTGATAAGACAGAGGGAGCTTTTGGAATAGCCGGGTAAGGCATTCCGATATGGATTGGTTATCAGATTTGAATGTAATCCGGGAAATACCTTTGAGAATAGAAGGATCGTAGGAGAATGTCATGCCTGTTTGATGCTCTATTTTTTTCATGATTTCTTGGATCGGTTCTTGTTTAGCCTCGATACTGAGAGTCGGCGCCTGTCCCCAAGCGCTTGATTGAAAGCCGAAGATAATCAAGATTATGAGTAGTATTAGCTTCATGAAGTACTTCCTTTTTTATTACGAGACAGGAAAGATAGTAAAAACCCCTATCACAATTCACGTTACTATTGCGATATTTTCTTATTTTTGGAGAGTAATAATGATAATGTTGTGATGAGACAGATTGGTATCTTGCTTTTGTGTTGTATTTCCCTTTTATCGAGTGGGGCGCAAACAGTCCCGAACCTTTATCGTGCGGTGGATCAGGAAAAGATGAATCATTGGGTTGATTCCGTGTTTGACGCTATGAGTTATGATGAACGGATCGGGCAGTTATTTATGGTTATAGCGAATCCTAAATCCGATAACCGGAATATGCAACGGCTCATGCGTTACGTGAACGATATCAAGATCGGGGGCATCTTATTCCATAAAGGGGATCCGGTGACGCAGGCGGAGGTGACCAATCGTTTGCAAAAGGCTTCCCGGATTCCGATGTTGGTCTCTTTGGATGGGGAGTGGGGACTTTCCATGCGATTAAGTGGAACCACCCGTTTCCCGAAAAACATGATGCTAGGCGCTATCGAGGACAATGCCTTGATCGAGGAATATGGAAAAGAGGTGGGACGGCAGTGCCGGGAAATGGGAATTCATATAAATTTCGCTCCGGATATGGACGTGAATAGCAATGTGGATAATCCCGTGATCGGCCTGCGTTCGTTTGGCGAGAATCCGGAGGCTGTGTCGGAGAAAGGTATTGCTTACGCAAGAGGATTGGAAAATACGGGCATCTTGTCTGTCTCCAAACATTTCCCCGGACATGGAGATACTTCCGAGGACTCGCACGAGACATTACCCGTTGTGCGCCATAACCGGGCCCGCTTGGATAGCGTGGAACTTCTTCCTTTTAAACGTTATATATATGATGGGTTCGGCGGGATAATGACGGGACATCTTTACGTTCCAGCTTTGGATAAAAGTCATAAGCCGGCTTCTTTCTCCAAGGCGGTAGTGACGGATCTATTACAGAAAGAACTCGGTTTTCAAGGTCTGTGCTTTACGGATGCTTTAGCGATGAAAGGGGCTTCCACAAAGAAAACGGATAATCCTTCGGTGAAGGCTTTGCTTGCGGGGAATGATATCTTGCTCGCTCCGGCCGCTCCAATCAATGATTTTAAGGCCGTGAAAGAGGCTATTGAAGAAGGGGTATTGGATCTGGAAGCGATCGAGGCCAAGTGCTTGAAAATATTAAGGTACAAATATATCGCTGGATTGAATGCCTATAAGCCGGTCGAAACAAAAGGCTTATCGAAACGTTTGAACTCTCCGCATGCGGCATGGATGGCGGCGAAGTTGAATTCGGAGGCTATTACCGTTTTGAAGAATGAGGATACGATCTTACCTCTTAAACAGTTGAATAAGAAAAAGATCGCGGCGCTCTCGATTGGAGACGGGGTTGGTAATGAATTCCAGAAAATGCTGGGCGAATATGATTCGATCGCTTGCTTTAGCATCGGACGGCGTTCTACGGCTGCCCAAGTCCAGCAGGTTTATAATAAATTGCAAAAATACGACGTGATCATTTGTGGCGTACATACGATTCGCATTCCCGAGAGTTTAGCGTTGAGGCAGTTGGCCGCGAAGAAAGAGTTGGTCTATGCTTTCTTTACCTTGCCATATGCTTGTAAGGAATATAAGAAGTCGATCGAGAAGGCGAAGGCGGTCGTGTTGGCTTACGAGGGCACTCCCTTAGCGCAGGAATATGCGGCCCAAGTGATATTCGGTGGTATTGCGGCGAAAGGGAAACTTCCGGTTTCGATTCCGGGATTGTATTATGCGGGTACCGGTGTTTTTACGGAGAAGACTCGTTTGGGGTATCACCAGCCGGAAGAGGTAGGAGCGAACCCGGACCGTTTGGATGTAATTGAGTCGATCGTTAAAGAGGGATTGGATGAGAAGGCTTATCCCGGATGCCAAGTGTTGGTTGCGAAGGACGGCATGATTATCTATAATAAATCGTTTGGTTATTTTGATTACGAAAGTAGGCAGCCGGTCACGGAGGCGTCAGTTTATGACTTGGCTTCGGCATCGAAGGCGGCGGGGACTTTATTGGCAGTCATGAAAGCGTATGATGAGAAGAAATTCACCTTGAACAATAAGATCTCCGATTTTATACCGGAGTTGAAAGAGTCTAATAAAAAGGATTTATCGATAAAAGAGTTACTATATCATCAATCGGGAGTGACTCCAACTATTAATTTCTATCTGGATGCTATTGATAAGGATAGTTATAAAGGCAGTTTATATAGTTCGGCGAAGAACGCCACGCACCCGGTTCGTTTTGACGCTAAAACGTATGTCCGGAATGATTTTAAATATCTTCCGGATATAGTATCAGATACACGGAAACCCGGATTTACGACTGAGGTAGCCCGTAATTTCTATGTGAGTGATTCCTTTAAAGATACGATCCTTCAAGATATCAAGAAATCCCGTTTGGGTACGAGAGGTAGGTACGTATATAGTTGCGTGAATTTCATTATGCTGAAAATGATGGTGGAAAATCTGATGAAATCTCCGATGGACCAGCTTCTTCGGGATGATTTCTACAGCGGGTTAGGGGCTTGGCATACCACTTATAATCCGTTGAAGCGAATGGATACCTTGCAAATTGTACCTACGGAACAAGATGGATTTGTCCGCCGCCAATTGCTTCGCGGATATGTACATGATGAGGCAGCCGCTTTTCAAGGGGGTGTTTCTGGAAACGCCGGATTATTTTCGAATGCGAATGATTTGGCGAAGGTGCTCCAATTGATGCTAAACCAAGGGACTTATGGCGGCGAGCGCTATCTTTCTTTGGAAACCAGCCGTTTGTTTACACAAAGCAAGAGCCCGACTTGCCGTAGAGGGTTAGGCTTTGATAAGCCGGTGATTGGTAATCCGAAAGCCTCGCCTTGTGGGGCTTTGGCTCCCGCCTCAGTCTATGGACATACAGGATTTACGGGTACTTGTTTTTGGGTAGATCCGGATAACCAGCTTATTTATATATTTTTGAGTAACCGGGTGAATCCTAGCCGGGCAAATAATAAACTGGGATCGCTTGATATACGTACTCGCATACAGGATGCGATCTATAAGGCGATTGATAGGAAAAGCCAAAAAGATTCGTAATTTTGTGACAGTTTTAACAGATAGGTATTAATTAAAAAGCAGGTATATGTTATACGGACACGGTGATGATTTTTATAACGCAAAGAACGAGGTAAAGATAAACTTTAGCTCGAATGTGTGGCACGGAGCTAATTTAGATAAACTGAAGGAACATTTGATCGAGCATTTTGATAAGCTGACTCGTTATCCGGAGCCGGACGCCGCTACTTTGAAAAGATTGTTGGCCCGCCGGTATGAGATCAAGGAAGAGAATATTGTAGTGACGAATGGCTCGATCACGGCTTTTTATTTGTTAGCGCAAGCTTGGCGAGGTGCGAAATCCATGATCGCTATTCCTTCTTTCTCTGAATATGAGGACGCTTGCCGTTTGCATGAGCATGAGATCTCTTTCTTCCCGACATCGGACGATTTATCAGAGTTATCCTTGGAGGGACAGGATTTCTGTTGGATTTGTAATCCGAATAATCCGGATGGAAAGCTGATCCACCGTACGGAGCTTCTCCGTTTGATCTCGGCGAATCCGCAGACTACCTTCATTATTGATCAGGCATACGTGGCTTTTACGACGGAAGACATGCTAAAGCCGAGTGACGTGAAAACGCATAAGAACTTAATCCTTGTCCAGTCTATCTCGAAGGCTTATAATATCCCCGGCTTGCGTATCGGTTATCTGGTCGCTTCTCCGGAGATCGCGGAGAAAGTGAACAAGTATATCATACCTTGGTCGGTAAATGCTATCGCTATCGAGGCAAGTAAATATATCTTGATCCATCCGGCGCAATTTACGTTGCCGATCCGTAAATGGCAGCGTGAGACTGCGGATTTTATTTATCAATTAAGTAAATTGGATGGCTTGGAGGTAATTCCGACCTCTACGACTTTCTTCCTTGTCCGTTTGAAGAAGGGCACGGCCGCTGATTTAAAGCAATTCCTTTTAGATAATTACGGAATCTTGATCCGTGACGCTTCGAATTTCCGGGGCTTGGATGAGACTTATCTACGGCTCTCTACCCAGAAGTCTGATGAGAACCAGATCTTACTTGAAGGGGTGAAGGTTTGGTTGGAGCAACAATAAATTGAGGACGAGAAACTTCCGGAGGTATGTGGGTATTTCCGGAAGTTTTTGTTAAAATAGCCAACCAATGAACAGGGGCAAGTAGTCTTTCAACTCTGTCTTTAATATTTCAATCGCCTTATTTTTATATCTTTCTACTGTCCGTATGGATATTTGCATATCCTCCGCGATCTCGCCGTAACTCTTATTCTCAAAGCGATTCTTCTCGAATACATATCGATAGTTTTCAGGTAATTTAGCAAGTGCCTCTCGAAGTAGGGTTTGTAATTCTTCCCAAGTATAAAGCTCCTCGCCACTTTCCGCATAGATAGGGATTTGCTCTTGAGAGAACTGGTCTACATATTCTTCGTGATTGCGTTGCAGATAGTTGAGACTGTGGTTCTTGGTAGCTGTGATGAGATAATTGCGCGCGGAAGTTCTTATTACGATGCGTTTACGATTTTCCCAGATGGAGGAAAAAACTTCCTGTACGATATCTTCTCTCGTTTCCCGGTCAGAGATAAAACGTTTGGTATATATGCAAAGAGCCGGATAATATAACTCAAATAAACGTTGGAAGGAGAGCTTATTATCCTCGGTCGTGATTTGCCGTAAAAGGAAATCGATATCAGTCATTGTTGGATTTCTTTCCATAATGGGACAAATGTATATATTTTTAGAATATATTCCCCTTTGTTTCACAAGCTAAAATCCTTGCTTTTTGTGCAATTGGTGAGGAGGGCCCACACATATATACGTGTTGGGCAATACCTGCTTAGGTGATTTCCTTGCTTTATTGTGGGGTACAAGAGGAAGAAAAATATAAAAAAAGTCGTTTTGCTGTCGTGTTTTTGTTTTGACTGTGTCTATATAGAAAAAGACAATCATATATGCGAGAAAGCGGAGACGAAAAAAGTACATTACGGCAGATTGAGAAGATTAAAGCTCTGTCTGAGGATATGCTAGAATACCAAGCGATAGATGTGCATAAGGCTTGGCAAAGCATGGAACGTCGTGCTAAGCGGAAAGCCTCTATGAGGATGTTTTCGTTGTTTTTTACCCGTGCCGCAGCTATTCTTGTAGTACCGTTGCTCATATCCTCGTTATTTTTTTCTTATTTATATTATACCACAGGTAGGAATGTTAAGACGGGGGCATCTGTGGTTTTTGCGGAGATTAGTTCCATGCCTGGTACAATTACCCGTTTGGTGTTACCTGATCAATCTGTTGTTTGGTTGAATGCCGGCAGCCGCTTGGTTTATCCATCGGTCTTTGATGAGAAAGAACGTAAAGTTCAGCTCTTTGGTGAGGGCTATTTTGAAGTTGAAGCCGATCCGGAACATCCTTTTAGTGTGTCTACCTCTGAGGGATTGCGGGTAATAGCGTATGGAACGAAGTTCAATGTGAATGCCTATGACGATGAACCTTTTATCGAGGCTGTGCTGGAAAAAGGAAAGATCGATGTTATCCGGAACGATGAACGGATCCGCTTGGAACCGAACAAACAGGTCGTGCTTAATAAGGAAAGCGGTGTGTTCCGTGTTTCTGCTGTCAATTTGGATGAGAAGATGGATTGGAGAAAGGGGCGGATGGTATTTCGAAATACTCCTTTAGAGAAGGTACTAAAGCGACTGGAAAAACGATATAATGTGGAGATCGTACTGCATAAGAACTCGAATGCGGAGTATAAATACCGTGCGACTTTCACAAATGAGACCTTGGAGCAAATATTGGATTATCTAAAACAGACTGCCCCTATTGAATGGTCTGCCCGACAACTTTCCTCTCATTCGGATTCCACGTTTGTCCGGCAGAGGATAGATGTTTATCAACGATAAAAAATCATTTCAAAATAAATTTTGTGTAATCACTAAATCTACATGCTTATGAGTGCATTTCATTTACGTAAGAGGAATCTTACTCGGTATTTACCTCAATCGAATCGTATCTTAAATCTTGGTACGGCATTTACATTCTTGACTGCCTTCCAGTTATATGCAGGTACCTCTTATTCACAGACAACAACACTTTCCTTGTCGTTGAAAAACGCTACGTTGGAGCAAGCGATCGATCGGATAGAGGAGGAAACGGGTTATTCATTCTTGTATGCGGATCATGTTTTGGATGTGAGCCGTGTTGTTAATTTAGAGGCCAATAATAAGGATATTAATTTGGTTTTATCCCGGGTCTTCGATAACATGAATGTCGATTACAAGATTGTGGATAAGCAGATTATCTTATCGCATAAATTAGAATCTATTCCTTTGGCGCAGCAACAAGGACATACGGTACAAGGAGTCGTATTGGATTCGAACCAAGAACCGGTAATTGGCGCAAATGTATTGGTGAAAGGAACGACTGTTGGTACGATTACAGATATTGATGGGCGTTTCACGCTGGAAGTTCCGGATAATGCTGTATTGGTTGTTTCTTATATTGGTTATTTATCAAAGGAATTAGTACCCGGATCAAAGACAGATTTGACTATTTCGTTGAAAGAGGACTCACAAAACTTGGATGAGGTTGTGGTCGTAGGTTATGGTGTATCCCGTAAAAAAGATCTTACAGGCGCGGTTTCGGTCTTGAAGATCGATGATTTGAAAGATACACCGGTTTCTAGCGTAGACCAAATGATGCAGGGCAAGCTCTCAGGAGTGAACGTGATGCCGGATAATATGCCGGGTGGAGGAGTTGCGGTGCGTATTCGCGGTTTCAGTACGATCCGTAACAATGATCCGCTTTATATCATTGATGGTATTCCTGTGGATGGTGGTATCAATTTCTTGAATCCAAACGATATCGAATCTATGCAGGTGTTGAAGGATGCTTCCTCTGCCTCTATCTATGGAGCTCGTGCCGCTAATGGTGTCGTTATCATCAATACAAAAAGAGGAAAAGAGGGTGAATTTAATGTCAATTTAGATGCTTACTTTGGTGTACAAAAAGCGGCGAAACAATTGAGGATGTTGAATGCGCAACAGTTTGGCGATATGTTGTGGCAGGCAATGAAAAATGATGGAAAAACTCCTTCGCATGATATCTACGGAAATGGTGATCAGGCAGTTGTTCCTGAATATTTGGATAGTGATCATTTAATCCCTTCTGATGACGTGGATTGGGTCGATGAGATTTTACGTGCGGCCGTAGTACAGTCTTATAATCTCTCTTTTACGAAAGCGGATAAAAAATCTAATCAATTATTCTCGTTGGGATACTATGATCAGCAGGGATTGGTTAAGTTTAGCGATTTTAAGCGTGTGAGTGGTCGTTTTAATTCCGAGTATAAATTGTTTGATGATCATTTCCGTATAGGAGAAAATATCTCTCTTTCTCATTCTTGGGGAACTAGTGTCTCTAACAATGCCGCCTTGGGAGGAACTTTGTATGAGGCTTATAAATTCCAGTCTATCACGCCCGTGAAAAATCTGGAAGATGAGTATGCCGGAAATGTATTCTCGGATATTCCGAATCCTATGGGTAAATTGTATAGGAACAAGGATAATCAAGATAAGAAGAGCCGTTTGGTAGGTAATTTGTATGCCGAGTTGCATTTGTTCGATGGGCTTATGTTTAAGACCTCTTTTGGTGTTGATTACAATAATCTGTATAGACGTTCTTTCAGTCCAAAATATGATGAGTTGAATGCCTCGGAGAAATTAAGTAGTTTATCCAACCGAAATGCTTGGAATTTTAACTGGGTATTCACGAATACCTTGACTTATAATAAGACATTTGGCGACCATACGATCAATGCCTTATTAGGTATGGAGTCTTTGAGAAATAGATATGAGTATTTTACAGCTTCAAGAGACGGTTTTCCGTCAGACGATCCTAACTTCCGTTTTTTAGATGCGGGAGATGTAGGAACCCAGAAGAACTCGGGTGCTGCTACGGAGTATAGTATGGTCTCTTATTTCGGTAAGCTCGATTATAATTATCATGATCGGTATTTGGTGGCGTTTACTTTGCGTCGGGATGGTTCATCTCGTTTAGGTAATAACAAATGGGGTAATTTCCCTGCGGCATCAGTTGGATGGCGCATTAGTAATGAGCCGTTTTTTGATGTTGAGGCAATTAGTAATTTGAAAGTACGCGTTGGTTGGGGACAGAATGGAAACTCGGATGTTCCGTCGTATGCGACGATTGACTCATATAAGAGTAATTCTACGAACTCGAATTACCCGATTGATGGAAATCAAAGTGGTGTAGATCTAGGATTGGTGCAGACTCGAAACGGAAACGTTAATTTGAAATGGGAGACAACCACACAAACGAATGTCGGTGTGGATTTGGGTTTTTTGAATGGTGACTTGAATTTGACTTTGGACTATTTTAATAAAGATACCAAGGACTTATTGTGGCGTAGAGCCTTACCTGCCTCGATCGGGGGAACAAATATGACTGTTTGGGATAATGTAGGTAAGATGAACAACAAAGGTTTTGAGATGGAGATAAATTATCAAAAGCAAATCAATCAGGATTTTGGTTTCTCTGTCGCATATAACTTCTCTGTTATCAAGAATAAAATGACCGAACTGAATGGGGTGGATTATATAGGTCTTTCCAGTAGTGAACTTCACGGACGTAATTTCGATCAAGAGACTTCTCGTTCAGCGGTAGGACAACCGATCGGATCCTTCTTCGTGTATGAGGCTGATGGTCTGTTCCAAAGCGATGCGGAGATCCAAAACTATAAGAATGATAGAGGTGAGTTATTACAACCGAATGCGAAACCGGGTGATATTCGCTTCAAGGATTTGAATGGAGATGGCGTTATCAATAGTGATGACCGCGATTTCAAGGGAAATCCGTTGCCTGATTGTAGCATGGGGTTGACGTTGGGTTTCAATTATAAAAACTTTGATGTTAGTGCCTTCTTCCAAGGTGTATTTGGTAATGAGGTCTATAATTTGACGAATTATTTGGGTGAGTTTTATAACCAGGCTCAATATAATAAAAATTCTACGATCTTGGATGCTTGGCGTCCGGATAATACGGATACGGATATACCTCGTGTCACATTGGATGATCCGAATAATAATATTCGTCCTTCTACCTATTATATCCATAATGCCTCTTTTGTCCGTTTAAAGAACTTAAAGGTGGGGTATACACTACCGGATAAAGTAGCATCTAAGTTGAAGTTGAAACGTACGTATATTTATTTGCAAGGACAGAACTTGTTTACCATAACGGGATATGAAGGTATTGATCCGGAGGTTGGTTTGCAGAGTTATTCTTCTGAGAATCGTAATTTGGATATGGGGGTGGATCGTGGAGTGTATCCATTACCAAGAACATTTACTTTAGGGGTTAACGTTAGTTTTTAACATAAAAAGAGATATATACAATGAAAAAGATATTTTATTTTGCGGCATCAGCGTTGATGATGTGTTCTTGTGCGGACTCATTCCTTTCTGAGGAGCCTGTGGGTGAGTTCTTGCCCGGACAGGTAGAGAGTGAGGAAAATATAGAGGGTATCGTGACCGGTGCATATGCTGTGTTGGATGGGTATTATGCCTCTGATGCGATTAATTCCGGTTGCTCAAACTGGCAGTTCGGGGATGTTGTCTCTGACGATGCGTATAAAGGTGGCGGCGGTACCGGTGACCAGAACCAAATCCATTTGATGGAGATCTTTAATGCGAATCCCACAGGGATTGACTTTGAAGCTCGATGGGCTGCTCTTTATGAGGGAATAAAACGTTGTAACCAAGCGATTCGTTTATTGAATGGTAGTGAGGTTAAAAACAAGGAACAGCGTTTAGCTGAGATGCGCTTTTTGAGGGGGCATTATTATTTCAACTTAAAAATCATTTATAATCAGATTCCTTGGATCGATGAAACGTTGGTGGATCCAAATGAATACAATAAGAAATCGAATATCGAGTTTTCATCCGATCAATTGTGGGAGAAGATTTTAGAAGAGTTCTCTGCTGCTTATAAAGTATTGCCGGAGAGCCAAGCGGATTATGGCCGGCCTACTAAAATGGCAGCTAGAGCTTATATGGCAAAGGTTTATTTATATCAGTCCAAGTGGAAAGAATGTTTGGAAGCTTGTGATGAGGTGATTCAATCTGGAAAATATGAGCTATTCCCTGATTTCCGGAATGTGTTCTTGCCTGAAAATGATAATTGCTCGGAGATTATCTTTGCGATCCAGCTGTCCATTAATGATGGTTCTCCCAATAATGAGAACGGAAGTTATGGCGATCGCTTGTTGCCTCCGGGAGGTCCTTATCCTGTATATGGCTTTTTGCGGCCGACTCAAAATTTGGTAAATGCTTATAAAACGGATGTTAAAGGCTTGCCTTATAATGATGGTAAAGATGTGTCAGAGAATGACTATGTAGATGTTCGTTTGGATCATACATTAGCTAGACCAAATATACCGTTTATGGATGTACAATTGTATGATTGGACTCCTAGAGAGGCTAGTGTGTATGGCCCGTATAGCCCGAAGAAGCGTTTGGTTTCATTGAATTCTACTTATTATTCGCCGATATGGCCTTATGTGAATGCTTTGAATTTCTATGTGATTCGTTATGCGGATTTGTTATTGTGGAGAGCTGAGGCTGCTATTGAGACAGGTGATTTAGAGACTGGGCGTAAGTATATCAATATGATTAGAGAGCGTGCGAAAAATACTCAGCATGTCAAGACAATGGATCAATCACAAGATGCTGCTAATTATAAGGTAGGGGTTTATGATGAGCCTTTTAAATCAAAAAATGAAGCCGTGCAAGCGTTACGTATGGAGAGACGTTTGGAGATGGCGCATGAGGGAATTCGTTTCTTTGATTTGGTGCGTTGGGGTGTCGCGGATGAAGTTATCAACGCTTATATCGCCAAAGAGAAAGTGTTCCGTTCCCACTTGCAAAATGCTCATTTCGTAAAAGGTAAGCATGAGTATTTCCCGATACCTCAGTCTATGATTGATATTTGTGGTACGGAAGTAATGAAACAGAATCCGGGTTATTGATAAATTAAATGAAAGAAAAGGCGGTGTGTCAAATAGTTTAATATCCATTTGATGCACCGCTTTTTCACGATGTAATAAAAAATATGAAGCAGCTAGGAGTTATTTTATATCTATTGTGTTTGACTACCTGTTATGAGTTATGGGCAACCCCTCATAATGTCGCTTATCAAGCTAAAGTTTCCTGTTCGTCTGCCTTGAGCCAAGAGCAGGAAGGTAAGTATGTGATAGATCAGGTGATTCGTATTTCCGGAAAGGGAGAATGGGTAGCCAAGACAAAATTGGATGCGCGTGGTCGGGTGTATCCGTATCCTTGGATACAATTAGATTGGGATCATGCGATTTATACGAATAAGGTTATTTTATACGATCGGGTGGATGAGCGAAGCCATTGTGCTGCGGGTACCTTGTTCTTTAGTGACGGTAGTTCGGTAACGGTTAATTTGATTCCCAATGATGGAGCGCCAAGGGTGGTTGAATTTGATACTCGGAAGACGGAATGGATTCGTTTTCAAATGACGGATGGAGAAGGACAAGATTTAGGGCTGTCTGAGATAGAGGTGTATCCTGCTCCTGAGTCTTATCCGGATTATATCTCTTGGGTGAATCCTTATGTCGAGACCGCTAAAGGTCGATATTTTTTCTTTGTGACCGGAAGTTTGCCTTTCGGTATGATAAGTTCCGCTCCATTAACCCGCAATATCAATCAAGGAGGAGGAGGTTATAATTATAATTCTACTAAGGTTTTAGGCTTCCCTCAAATTCATAATTGGATGATTTCAGGATTGTCTTTGATGCCGGTGAAAGATGAGGTAGATGTTTGCAGAGGAGATAAGGTTTGGCGTTCTTCTTTTTCTCATGATGATGAGATTGTCCAACCTGGTTATCACCGTTTGTTCTTGGATACTTATAAAATATGGGTAGAACAGACGGTTACGGATAGGGTAGGACTTTATCGTTTTACGTATACGCAAGATGGTTTGGCGAAGGTCTTGGTAAATCTGGGAGGTCATATAGCTACTTCTACTTTGTTGAACGCTCATGTGACAAAGGTGAATGATACAGAGATCTCCGGATATTTTGATACGGCTGGTCGTGTATGGGGAGGTGTCGATGTGGCTAAAGTTTATTTTGTTGTTCAATTTGATAAACCTATGGATGCTTTGAACGGTTGGGTTGGAGATAGAAAGGAAACGGATATCAATAGTTTGATAGGTTCTCCAGAATTAATTACCGTGCCTAAGTCTTCTTTTAAACAATCTCCTTCTTCTGGCGTAGAAGCTTGTTTTGGATCTTTTAAGGCTGGTGATGAGCTGTTGTTGAAGACCGCTATCTCTTATGTGAGTGAGGAAAATGCCCGTGAGAATATAGAGCGGGAATGTAAACATTGGGATTTTGATCAAGTTAAGAGTGCGTCCGAGCGTATTTGGAATGAGTGGTTGGGAAAAATTGATGTGCAAGGTGGTTCTTTTCAGCAAAAGACCAAGTTTTATACCGATTTGTGGCACGTATTGTTGGGGCGTCATAAGATAGATGATAGCAATGGCGAGTATCCGGATTATTTGTCCGGAGGAGAACGTATTGGAAAACAAACAAGGATACATACGATTGCTCCTAAATTCCAAGTACGGACTTTGCCTAAAGATAAAACAGGAAAATCAAGGTTTCATATGTATAATTCAGATGCTATATGGTTGACACAGTGGAATTTAAACACGTTGTGGGGACTGGCGTATCCTTCTGTTTTAGACGAGTTTTCCGCTTCTTTTATCGAATATGACAAGAATGGAGGTCTATTACCTCGTGGGCCGTCCATAGGGTCTTATACTTATATTATGACGGGCTGTCCGGCTACCTCCTTGATTACTTCCGCTTATCAGCGGGGGGTGTTTCATAAATGGTTGCCCAAGGAGGGATATGCGGCTATGAAAAGGAATCATGAGAAAGGTGGTATGCTTGCCTTTGATATGGATAAAGAGTTGGAGTTCTATATTAAACATGGATATTGCCCAGAAGAGGCTGGCTTGACTATTCAATGGGCCTTTGAGGATTGGGCTTTGGGAGAAATGGCGAAAGCTATGGGAAAACTCAAGGATTATAATTATTATAGAAATCGTTCCTTGGGCTGGCCTGCGTCTTGGCATCCGGATTTGAGGTTGATGATGCCTAGAAAAGAAACAGGAGAGTGGGTCCATTTGGATCCTTTGTCCGAGCGTGGGTTTGTACAAGCCAATGCTTGGCAGGCTACTTTTGGATTATCTCATGACATTGAAACATTGGCTCGTTTGATGGGAGGTAATGACAGCTTAGCTACTCAATTGAATTATGTGTTTGAGATGTCGAAAAATGCAAGATTCCTGTCTAGTTATGTTAGTTATGCCACTCAACCTGGTTGCTCGAATGCGCACGTTTTCTCACATGTAGGAAAGCCTTGGCTGACTCAATATTGGGTGCGTCAGGTCGCTAAACAGACCTATGGTGATATTACGCCAGAGCGAGGCTACGGCGAAAATGATGAAGATCAAGGACAGATGGCTGGAATAAGTGCACTGATGGCTATGGGATTATTCAGTTTGGATGGAGGCTCTGCCTATAATCCGATGTATGATATTACAAGCCCTGTTTTCAATGAGATTACGATTCGATTGGATTCTCGGTATTATAAAGGGAACGAGTTTAAGATTAAAGTACATGATAACTCCCCAGAGAATTGTTATATCCAGAAAGCTTCTTTGAACGGAGAGATGTATCATAAATATCAATTGCCGCATACCGTATTTGAGCAAGGTGGCCTTTTGGAATTATGGCTTGGCGATAAACCAAACAAGGAATGGGGAACTCAATAACGATTTGGGCATATCTCTCAATTTGTGTGATGATTCAAAAAAAGGATGTGCGTAACAATGAGGCACATCCTTTTTCATTTCCTTTTAAATCTAAGTAGCGTGTATTATTCTACTCGTTTGTTGATTACGATATGACCAAAATAGCCAAGGAGAACCAATCCCAGACCTGTAAGTAGAATACTATTTGTCATACCTCCGGTGAAAAACGGTACAGCCAAAACTGCCGCACCAATAATGAGTACGATCACTCCTAGATTTTTAATTAACTCATTCATGGTTATAGATATTTTATAATTATTTTCTTTTCTACCGCAAATAAAGCAATAATAACCCGATCGTGAAAATATTTTCGGAGAAAAATAATGAAACGATTGAAATTAGCTTCTATATTTGTGTTATAATATAGTTACGTATGGGAAGAATACTTTACATAGTTTATTTGTGGCTGTTTTTTGTACCTGTATTTCTGGTACTGACTATACTTACGGCTGTGACGGTTATCATCGGTTGTCTATTGGGGGGAGAGAAAATCTTCGCTTATTATCCGGGTATGATCTGGTCTCGATTGACTTGCTATCTGGCGCTTTGTCCGGTGACGGTAAAAGGGCGTGAGCATATAGACCGGAAACAATCGTATGTTTTCGTAGCTAATCATCAAGGCGCGTTTGATATTTTCTTGATATATGGTTTCTTAGGCGTTCCCATTAAGTGGGTGATGAAGGCGGGTATCGCTAAGATTCCGTTTGTCGGGGCTGCTTGCCGTGCCGCCGGTTTTATCTTTGTCGATAATTCTACGCCGAAGGCCGCCGCTCGTAGTGTTTTGGAGGCGGAGCGTTGTCTTCGAAACGGGGCTTCCGTGGTTGTTTTTCCGGAAGGTTCGCGTACGTATGACGGGAAAATGATCCGTTTCAAGAAAGGGGCTTATCAAATGGCTCTGGATCAGCATTTGCCTATTATTCCGATCACCTTAAACGGGCCGTTTGATGTCTTGCCGATCGGGTCGTTGAATGTCCATCGTCATCGGATGGAGATGGTGATCCATCCGGCGGTTTCTACCGAGAATATAGACACTTCCCACAAAGGAATGCAAGCGTTCGCTGATCAGACTCAAGAAATCATAGCATCTGCCTTGTGGGAAGAATATAAATAATTTAGGTTATTATTTCCAGCTTTTCAAGATGCCACGTTTCGCTACTTTCAGGCTGAATCCGAAGTTATCGCCGAACATGGAACCGGCATCAGCTGCCAAAGACCCTGTAAATTCCCATCCCGATAAACGGGGATGTTGATAAGAGATATCTAAAAGTCCGGAAGCTCCTCTTTTCTTGCTAAGGAAAGGGGTGGCATGTCTACCCCAACTATTCATCACGGTGACTAATACCCGATAAGATACTTGTGAGGAGATAGAGCCTTCCGCACCGAAATGCCAGTCACGAACACGGTTGTTCTTGAATCCTAATGAACCGTTCTCGTTATACTCCGGACTTGGGATCAGAGGAGAACCTATCGCCCGGTTAAAATAAGAGGCTCCGGTAGTGTATTCTCCGTTGTTATAATAATCATCACCACCGCCACCTACGCCGGGATGTAGGTCGTGATCAAAATCGATGAAGTGGAACTGTCCGCTTTGGTCTCTTGTAACCAGATACTCCACGACCACCTTACGCAACCACGGGAATTTTGGTAAATCCAATTGCCCTCCCCATAATCCGTCGGTATTGTTTACGAATATCATACCGGATTTATCCTCGAAGAAATGTTGGTAATAGGCGGATACTTGCCAGTTAGGTTGTGTAAAAGCCAATTTGAAATCGTAAGAGCCATAATGATTACCCAGTACGTTGATTTGATCGGAGACTGTTGCGTCGCCACCCCCTTCGCTGCCGCAAATAACCCGGATAAGGTCCTTGATGGATTGAGGCTGCTTTCCGATCTTAGGATTGGTTGAGGTTCCTCCCCATTGTGCCCAATGCTGTACTCCGATTACACCGGATAACGGGAAGTCATTGCGTGTATCCTTAATCTGTACAAATAATGATTTATGATGCCATAAAACGTTATCTACATAAGTCTGCTTATTGTTTGTGAAGTTAGCCAGATAATCCTTGTCGAAAGAACGACCGACGGCAAAGTCTCCTTTGACTTGCATCCAGCCTTTCGTTAAAGGAACGACGGTAAATTCCGGAATGCTGATGTTCACTTCCGGTATCGGGCGGGCATTGGCGGATTGCACGATATCGCCCGAGCTAAGCCAACGATCCCAAAGTGAATTATAGCGTTCCTTGCTTCCTACACTCAATAGCAAGCATTTGTAACCTAACTCGGCATATATTTGTTGGATAAAGAAATTGCGATGACGAGGAACTGCGGCCACTACGTCTAATCCGGCTCCCCAGCGAAAACCTTTGCCAAAAGTTTGATTATGGAATACTCCCGCATTCAAATATCCGTTATTCGCTTCCAAAGGAACAATTCCGTATCGATTGCTAACCATCCAGAAAGGGGTATTGTCGCCACTAGCTACCGATCCGAATATTTCGGCCTTGTAGGTAGTCGCTTCCGGAGTTGTCTCTTCTTCTTGAGCGAAACTAGCCGTTGCCATCCCCAGACAAGTCAGACCTATAAAAATTGATCGCACTGATTTCATGTATATATAAATGTTTTGTCTGGGCGCAAAGGTAAGGATTTATATGTTTGGTGCAACCATTATTGTTTCTTTAACCACTCGAATATAGTTTGATAGGCATCGTTCCGATAGGGCTTTTGAGATAGGATCAGATCGTGGATGCCGTTTGGAATGGTATCTCTCGTGACTTTGTCTCCTAGTTTCTCCCCGTATTTTTGAATGTCTTGAACATCCAAGACGATGTCGGAGGTCATGTATTCCTCATGCCATGTCTCTGTTTCCGGAAAAGATTTGTTGGAAGACATCACTAGTATCGGACAATCCAGTTTTAACCCTTTTTGTACCGTCTGTTGCGCTTCTTGTATGGCTTTGATCCATCCGGCTTTTTTCGGATGCCCGAATATCATTTTCCAGTTCGTATCAAATTCCCATTCTCCTTTATACTGCTTAAGCAGGCTATAAGCGTAATTCGGATCACCCAAACCTTGTACGGTAAGATTCGGAAATAGCCTCCCGACAAACGCAACGGTTGGCAGTACGACTTTCTCCATTAACCATCCGAAATTCCAATCTAGAAAAGGGCTGTTCAGAATAAGCCCGTCTACCGGTAACTCTCCTTTTTTACTATTCAAATAATAAGGTGTGATCAATCCGCCTGTAGAATGCGCCATTAATAATATCCGCTCGTTGCCTTCAGACCGGATGGTGGCCAAAGCGGTATCGATATCAGCGAAATACTCTTTTAGGCTCTTGCAAAAGAACGGGTTTTGATTGGGTAATATCGAACGTCCGTATTTCCGCAAGTCCATCGCATAGAAATTATATCCGTGAGCGTTTACGCTATCCCCTAATTGTTTCTGGAAAAAATAGTCATTATAGCCATGGATATACAGCACGGCCTGTTTTACGCTATCCAGTTGAGGTTTCTTGACCAGTGTGCAAACTACCTTCCCCTCATAATCATCCGGCATCTGGAAGGTACGGCGTAAATAACCATCTCCCAATACATCGGGTACGTATTGGGCATATACCTCGCATAAAATGAAACAGAGGAATATAATAAGATTTATTTTTCGAGACATAAATATATTGTTTCTATTTTATAACTGTATTTGCAAAGATAGGGTTTATCAATCAATGGTAATTAACCAAGATCATAAAATAAAAAATGACAGATAAGCATGAAAAACGATAGGATAAACGTGAATATTGCAACTTATACGTAAAAAGCACTATTTATGGTAAGCCGTTAATTTTTTATCTTAACAATAAATATTTTACTTTGTTGGAAAATGGAAGCGTGTATGGAACCGGAAATAACAGTAATAATCATAGATGATGACCTTGGATCGATCCAGAAATTGCAAAACGATCTATTGGCCTTCTCGGAGGTAAGGATATTAGATACAGCGACAACGGCGGAATTAGGCAAGAGGCATATCCTTAAGTATCAACCGGATTTGGTGTTTTTGGATGTGGAACTTCCGGACATGTCTGGCTTTGATTTGCTGGATGATATACGGGATGATATTCTTCCGAACTTGAGAGTCGTTTTCTATACGGTATACGATAAATATATATTGGATGCCCTACGTGCCTCTGCGTTTGATTATTTGTTAAAACCTTATTTAATTGATGAGTTAGCGGCACTCATCGAACGTTTTCATACGACAGAACCTGCGGATGTTGCCTGCATGGAGAGATCCTTGCGGAAAATATTGAATCGGGATAGTCGATTTGCGATCCAAACCGTTTCGGGTCTTTTGCTAGTCCGTTGTGAGGAGATATTCCTGTTTCAGTTCTTGGGAGATCAGCGTTGCTGGCAGATTGTCTTGACTTCCCGTACTACTCATAAACTAAAAATGGGCACGACAGCGAAAGATTTGTTGTCTATCAATAATACGTTTGTTCAAATAAGCCAAGATTGCATTGTGAACTTGACTTATTTGATGTTCATCGAGAATAAGACCTTACGATGCGAGTTCTATCCCCCCTTCCAAGAGGAGGAGAGGATCGCCTCGCATCGCTATTTTAAACAACTGAGAGAACGGCTGGATATTATTTGATGGTTCCTCTTCTTTTCTCCCTAATTTTATCTGTTTTGCAGGGTGTAATAGGCTTCTGAAGTGAATAACTAACGGCTTGGGAAGTGAATAACTAATCACTTGAGAAGCCTTTTGCAAGCGATTAAGTATGTTGTCTAAATAATTCATTTTCACCGCATAAGGAATTTACATTTCAAGTCGTAAATTATTTACTTCAGTAACGGATAGTGCCTACTAAGATTTGCTTATTTTCTGACATTTACATACAAGAGAGTCAATATATTCTAGCCATCCAATCCGCGAAAAAGTAGTCATATACCCTATAAAAGCCATCTTCCTGTGTTATCAAATCATTTTTCAACAGAGGTTTGACCGCAGATTGTACAGAACTGGCTGAGGGTAGCTTGTATTTTTTGATAAATGCTGATGACGTGAGACCTTCTGCTCTGCCCTCTTTGGCGATAGCTTGTAAAACAAGTTTTTGTTTGGGAGCAAGATTGGCAAGTAGATCCTTGTAACTACTTTCTTGTGTTAGAATCACATTCTTGCGGGCTATTTCTATCTTATCCATACTACAACGCTCACCCTCTTCGGTCAATGCGAAAAGTTCGTTCATTATCATTTGCACAAACCAAGTATAGCCATCGAACATCCGATAAACTTCTTCTATTACGGATTTGTCGATAAGCTTTCCCCTTTGCTCAAAAAGCCGGTTGGCGAACTCCACATAGATATGAATGGGTATTGGCTTAAGTCCTATACTAATAGCGCTTTGATAAAAAGGCTTGGAAGAGGAATTAAACATATTACTCATCAAATGGCGTTTACTGCCGGAGAAGATAAACATAGTCTGCTTGCATTGTTGAATCTTGGTTCGCAACAACGCTTCTACATTTTTCTCCTCATAGCCGCCAATTTGTTGGAACTCATCGATCGCCACGATACATGGTTTATCTGCGGTCTCTAGATAAGCGAAGATCTCATCAAGTGTTGTTTGTGGTGCTTGAATGTCTCCTAGCCCAATATCAAAACAAGGTTCTCCGGTTACCATATCCAGTTTAAAACCCGCACGCAATGAGGTTATGATTTGAAAGAACCGTTCCGTCCAAACCGTTTTCTTTGGCTTCAATTCGTCATAGATGGCTTTTCCTAATAGATATACGAACTCTGTTAATGAAGTAGTGGCATAAATATCCACAAAGAACGCATGATAATTTTTTTCTATCGATTCTTGATGAAAAAGATGTTGGATCAATCCGGTCTTACCCAAACGGCGTGGAGAAATCAATGCGACATTACGTCCGTTCTCAATCTGTTTAATCAAGAAGCTTGTCTCTCCCTCACGGTCACAAAAATATTTGTCTGATACATATCTACCCACGACAAAAGGATTCATCATTGCGATTGTCTCCATAATATAAATGCATTTTATTGCAAATATAATAATTATATCCATAATAAAGAAAGGAAACGGTATGTTTCACTTGCACGTGTGGGAGTCCGTATTAAATAATTTGATATAGAGTGATTTAATTCGATTATTTATATATCTTCGCATTGTAGAAACCGCCGTTTCGGAAACAGCGGTTTCGGAACTGTGTATTATTGCCATGCGTAAAGATTAATCTTTAGTATAGAAAGAATGGAAAAACAATCATTTATCGCTCTAGTAAAGCGTTATTATCCTTGGATCTGCAGTATGGAGAAGGCTGCTTTTCGTATACATGATGATGTGAATCAGAAATATGATCATGTGTTGCCTTATGGATTTCATCTGAAAATGACGGTATCGTATGTCTCTCGCTACGGATATCTGGTAGCTGAGACCGAGGCGGATATACTGATTTTGTATGCCTCTGCTTTTCTGCATGATACGATAGAAGATGCACGGATGACCTATAATGATGTCGTGAAATTCCTGAAAGAGTTCAAGGGGGGAGGCTTTGTCTTGCCGGAAGGCGTGAGACAGCACTTGGAAGACCAAGTTCCGGAAATCGTATACGCCTTAACGAATGAAAAAGGACGAAACCGGGGAGAACGGGCGAATGACCTGTATTATCAAGGAATACGGCAGACTAAATTCGCTTCTTTTATAAAAATGTGTGATCGGCTGGCGAATATCCAATATACGATGATGTTTGTTTTTGCGAACCGGATGTTGGATGTTTACCGTAAAGAGTATCCGGAATTTATCCGATCGATCAGTGAAGGTGCGGTTACACAGGTGCCGGATGCCATGAAGGAGGAAGCGGAACGTCTGTTAAATAGCGAATCGTATATTATATAGTCTTCTCGAATGTCTTTTTTTCAGAAATCCATACGGAGCGATGAAGATCTGCTCACCTCATTGAGGCAGGGGAGCGAGGATGCGTTTACTGTTATTTATGAGCGGTATCATAAATTATTGTATGTGTTGGCCTATAAATATTTGAAAAGTACATATTCTTCGGAAGATGCCGTACAGCAAGTTTTTCTGAAATTGTGGGAGGCACGTTCCCTACTGATGGTGAACGTGAATTTAAGGAACTATCTCTATACAATGCTAAAGAATCACGTATTAAATGAGATCCGGAATAATAATAGCGCCGTAGAGAAAAATTATGAGATCGTACAATCAGCGCCGGAATATGAGGATGAACTGCTTATAAAGATAGAGGAACAAGATATGATGTCTCATTTTTACCAAGCGATCGATCACTTGCCGGAGCAGAAACGCCAAGTCTGTCTGTATAAGCTGAAAGGGAATCTTTCTAATCAAGAAATCGCCGATAAGATGAATATCTCGGTCCCCACGGTAAAAACACATTATGCGCAAGCGATAAAAATACTGCGGGCACATTTCGAGAGACTATTTTTATTTCTTTTATATTTGTGGAACTCATCCTATTGATGGCTTTGCGTGTCAATTGATAAAAGAAAATGAATATGAAAATACCCGATCTATCGATCATAGAGAAAACGCTAAATAATGAGGCTACTTCCGAGGAGTCTTGTGAGGTTGTTCGTTGGTTTAAGACCCCGGAAGGACAGGCATGGCTTGCTGAGCGTATCGATCAGGATGAGAAAACGATTCATATGGGGGAGGAAGAGGCATGGATCGACCATCCGATACCCTCAGCCGTAATGTATCAGAATATTATGCGGCAACTCCGCCGACAAAAAATACGCCGTTTTATAGCGTATGCGGCTGCGGTCTTTATACCGATTGCTTTAATTATAGGACTTTTCATACGCATAAACTCACAAGTGGATTTGTTGGCGGATGGTGGGTATGACGAGGTGTACGTACCTAATGGGGAACGCATGCAGCTGCTTTTTCAAGATGGAAGTAAGGTCCATTTGAATTCGGGAAGCCGTATTCGTTATCCGAAAAAATTCGGTCTCTCCGAACGTAAGGTTTATTTGGAAGGAGAGGCTTGGTTCGAGGTCGCCAAGAACAAGAATCGGCCTTTTATCGTGGATCTTTCTTATATGGATATAAAAGTGTTGGGTACTACCTTTGATGTGAAAGCCTATCCGGAGGAAGAAGCTATATTCGTCGCTTTAGAGACAGGATCTATCGAGTTGAAATCAAGATCCTTCAAATCTTATCAATTACGCCCGGGAGAAAAAGCGATTTATAACAAGGCTTCCGGACGTTGTGAGGTACTCCGTTCCCACGATGTCAAGATGTATTCGGCATGGAGACGTAATGTGCTCGTATTTAAGAGCGCCCCTTTATCGGACGTAATGAAAACATTGGCTCGAACTTATGATATATCCTTTGACGTGAAGGATTCTGCCGCTTTGCGATATACGTATACGATAACGACCGATAGCGTCAATTTGACCACGGTATTAAAAGAATTGGAAAAAATCACGCCTGTACTATTCGAGGAAAAAGGGGGCAAGATAGAAGTCCGGATGAAAAAATAAAAAAATTAGCTATAACGACTCATCCTTTTAGATTTGTCGTGTGTCTATTTGATAGGAGAGCAGGAAACAGAGTGTTAACCTTAAAATAGATATGCGTATGGATTCCTCATAAATAGATAACATAAGAACAGCCGAAAAGCTCCTACCCTTTTCGGCTGCCGGTCGTATTAAAAATAAATTTCTAATACCAACTATTAAAATCAATACAAATATATGAAAGAAAAGCAAGAAAGCCCTCGGCGTAGGTGCCTTTTAATATTAATTGAGAAAATACCGAATGCCATGAAGTTAACCTTTCTATTTTTAGTCATATCCTTGCTGAGTTTCACGGCTACCGCCTCGGCTCAGCGGGTTTCTATTGTGCTGGACAATGCGAAAGTGGAGAAAGTTTTAGCTACCATCACCCACCAAACCGGGTTGAGTGTTGCGTATAGCAAACAAATCGTAGATTTGAATCGGAGAGTGAGCGTTAATTTTACGAATGCAGAATTGACAAATGTATTGGATAAAATAACGGAGGGCACGTCATTAAGTTATGAAGTTAAAAATGGAAAGATCTACTTATTTGAAAAACCTCTAGCGAATGCGGTCACCCAGCAAGCCAAAAAAATAACGGGTGTTGTTGTCGATTCAAAAGGGGAACCTATCATTGGAGCGAATGTTGTGGAGAAAGGTACTACAAATGGTACGATAACAGACTTTGATGGTAAATTTATTTTGGAGGTATCGGATAACGCGACACTTCAATTTTCTTATATCGGCTTTATGCCAACAACTGTCGCTATTGCGGGACAGACTTCATTGAATGTACGTTTAAGGGAGGATACACAGGCTTTGGATGAGGTCGTAGTTGTAGGTTATGGAACCCAGAAGAAAGTAAATTTGACAGGTTCTGTTTCTTCCGTGAAGTTTGATGAGGAATTGGCGAACCGTCCGATCACTGATGCTTCTCAAGCACTTTCCGGAAAGGTTTCCGGCGTGTGGATCAGCCAGAATTCGGGTAAGCCGGGAGATGATGGAGCGCAATTGAGAATTCGTGGCTGGGGTACATTGAATAATTCGGACCCGTTGGTGATTATTGACGGAGTAGAAGGGGTATTCAGCCAAGTAAATCCGAGTGACATCGAAAGTATCACAGTCTTGAAGGATGCGGCTAGTGCGGCTATTTACGGATCAAAGGCCGCTAACGGTGTCGTTTTGGTTACGACGAAGATGGGAAAGAATAATGAGAAAACCCAAGTAGAGTTGAACTCTTACGTCGGAATGCAGCAGATCGGACGTCATTTTGATTTAGTGACGAATAGCGCCGAGCATATGACTATGGCGAATCAAGCTTTGGTGAATGGGGGAGAGAACCCTCTTTTCTCGGAAACATTGATCTCTAATTTCGCTAATGGAACAGATCCTTATAAATACCCGAATACGGATTGGTATGACTCTCTTTATCGGAATGCTTTAATAACAGGGCATAATTTATCCATTCGCGGTGGATCGGAGAAACTATCTTCCTTCTTGTCTTTGAACTATTTGAGTCAGGAAGGTATTTTGATGAACTCTAAGGCGGAGCGGTTCGGTATCCGGGCAAATGTGGAGTATAAAGTGAATTCATGGTTGAGAGTTGGCGCTCGTTTGAATTATACTCGTAGGAATTCCCAAGAGCCTTTTGATTTGTTCCGTGTATTCGAACAGCAACAAGGTGCGGCTCCTTTCATCGCTCCATATACCCGGGATGGCCGTTTCGGTTCGGTAGAAGCGATTAAGGATGATGGTACTTTATTGTATACGACTTATCAGCCGGTTATAGACGCTTCGAACGGGGCGACTAAAACATCCAAGGATTATATGGCTGTAAATGCTTTCGCTACCGTAGATTTTACGAAAGACTTGAACTTACAAGTAACATGGGCCTCTAATGGCAATTGGAAAATGGTTGATAAATATAATGAGACCCTTTATGGATATACGGATTCTGGCATAGAGACGATACCGAAAAATTACAATCGTGATGGTATTGTGTTGAGTAGAGAGCAAGTATCGACTATGCGTAATAATTTCCAAGCGACATTAAACTATAGCAAGCGATTTGCGGATAAGCATTATGTTGCCGCTATCCTTGGTACCCAATTGGAGAATTACAGTATAAAGAACGTATTTGCCCGAAGAACCAACCCACCCAAAGAAGGATTAACCCAAGTGGATGCGGGAACGGAAGGTATCAAGGGAGAGGGAAATTTTGAAGGTCTACGCATGGCATCTTATTTTGGTCGATTGAATTATGCCTTTGCGGATAAATATTTATTTGAGATGAATCTCCGTGCCGATGCCTCCTCTCGTTTTAAACGGGGAAATCGCTGGGGTGTTTTTCCGGGTTTCTCTGCAGGATGGCGTTTGAGTGAAGAGGCGTTTATTAAGAACCTGAATCTGTTTTCTAATTTGAAACTACGTGCGTCGTGGGGACAATTAGGCAATCAAACCATTGAAGGATATTGGCCTTATTTAACAGTGATCTCCCAAAATTATGACTTGAGTTATAATTATGGAGGCTCATTGGCTCCGGGTGCTGCCGTAACCGCTTTGGTGGATGAGGATATTACTTGGGAAACTACCTCTTCCTTGGATATTGGCGTGGATTTGGGCTTCTTAGGTAATAAGTTGAATATAGAAGCTGATTACTTCAATAAAAAAACAACCGATATTATCGTTCAATTGCCAATACCAAACGTATTAGGGGATAAGACCGCACCGTTTGAGAATGTGGGCGAGATGAAAAATAATGGTTTTGAGTTAGTCGTGAATTATGATAATCTTGAGACGAGCAGAGATCGCCTTGGATTTAACGTAGGACTAAACTTTACGTATATCGATAATAAAGTAACGAAATTTCAAGGAGGAAACTCTCCGGACCAGCTTTATTTGATTCGTGAGGGATATCCGTATAAGGCTTTGTATGGCTATAAAGCGGTTGGCATCTATCAATCGGACGAAGAAGCCGCTCAACATATGCATAGCAATGGGCTTAAGCCGGAAATGGGAAATCTGAAATACGAGGATGTTAATAACGATGGAAAATTAGACTATCAAGATAAACAAGTACTTGGTAATACGATTCCTAAAATTACGTATGGACTTACTGCCGGCTTACGCTATAAAGGGTTTGACTTAAATATCTTATTCCAAGGTTTGGGACAGGCGAATGCGTTTACGAAGAGCGGCATGACCCGTATGCAATACGAATGGCTGACTATTTCTGATAAATGGCGGGATGCGTGGAGCCCAGAGAATCCGGACTCAAATATACCGATGCTTCGGTTTGACTCTTCATGGGACACGTATGACTCCTCATTTTGGGTACATCGTATCGATTTCTTGAAATTGAAGAACTTACAATTAGGTTATGCGTTCCCTGAATGGATTACCTCAAAGCTAAAAATGCAACGGTTGTATGTATATGCGAATGCCCAGAACCTGTTTACGATTATGTGGAAAAAAGGGTATGAAGGATATGATCCGGAAAGAAATACGTTTGATTCGGGTACCAATTATTACCCGACTCCGAGAATATTTACATTTGGTATAAATCTTAATTTCTAAAAGTATGAAACAGTTATTAGCATATTGCTTATCAATTATACTATGTGTCTCTTTCACGGGATGTATGGAGAATTATTTGGATTTGTATCCTGAGGATAAGATTACTTCGGCGAGTTTCCCGGAAAATGAATCGGATATCAAACTCCTTTTAAATGGTGTCTATGCTCAATTGAGGGAAAAAGAGGTTTATAATCAAGGCTTGTTTGGCTTTGGCATAACGGATGGAGCTACCCCTAACGCATTTAACTGGGGAACGGATGAGGTTTTTAATAAGCTGGGTGCCGGGCGATTGAGCTCTAGTGACGGAGGAGTCGTAACGTATCGTTGGAAAAGATGTTACGAGATAATCTCCCGGGCAAACTATTTGTTGGCCTGTATGGATTTAGTGGATTTATCGGAAGAAGCGAAAGCCAAATATTCAGGTGAGACTCATTTTCTACGGGGACTGGCTTATTCCGTGCTAGCGGAAACCTATGGTGGGGTACCTATTATATTGACGAACATTTCCACGGAAGAAGCTCGTAGCTTGAAGCGGGCGAGTTTGGAGGAGACTTGGCAACAGGCGTTGGATGATTATGAGGTTGCGATCACCAATTTGGGAGTGGATGCTCCCGAGCCGGGGCGTGCTACCAAGGGGGCGGCTTTAGGTATGAAAATGCGAGCCTACTTATACCAAGGTAAATACAAGGAGGTTCTGGCTTGTGTCGAGCAAATTGATGCGTTGAAGAAATATGGTCTATTCCATAGTTATGAGGGCTTGTTTGATCCGGCTAATGAGAACAATAAGGAAGTATTGTTTGATATCCAATATATTGAAGGCGAGAATTCGCAAGGTTCCTATATTGACCAGTATTGCGGAACGGGTACCGGAAGTTGGACCCGTGGAAGCCGTTATGTCCCTACGGATGATTTGGTAGCGGCTTATGAGACGATCGACGGCTCTCCTGTAGATCCCGAGAATCCTTATGAGAACCGGGATCCTCGTTTAGGTTTCACGGCTGTACTTCCGGGTTCTTATTTCTTGGGCTATCGTTTCCCTAATTACCTGTATCCGGGAGGTGCGTTTAATCATGCCGGTAATCGGTTGAAACATTTAAGTACCCGTAAATATCGGATTCAGGATGAGTCAAAGCTTCCTCCTTCCGGGCAGTCTTATATCAATGATATCATACTGAGATATGCGGATGTCTTATTGTCAAAAGCGGAGGCGATTATTGAGACGAATGGAAATGTAGCGGATGCGATCGCTATCCTCAACCGGATCCGTACGGAAAGGGATGACGTTAAGATCTCTTTGCTGCCGACATCTATGAGTCGTGAGGAGGCTCGTGAGAAAGTAAGACATGAGAGACGGATTGAGTTAGCGTTGGAAGGCCGTTATTGGTCAGACGTGAAACGTTGGAAAATCGGGAAGACGCTTTATCCTATGATTATAAAAGATCATGAAGGAAGCGTGATCGAGACGAAGTTCCCGAATGGATATCTGGAATATTACGATTTACTGCCTATTCCTGATAGCGAGCGCTCTTTGAATCCGAATTTGGATCAGAACCCGGGTTGGTAATGTTCAACTAAAAGAAGGATGAAATGAAATTTATATCTAAATTGATACCGGTATTAGCCCTTTCCGGAGCGGCCGTGGCTACTCAAGCGGCGGAAAGGCCAAATGTGATAATCGTATTTATCGATGATTTCGGATATGGGGATTTAGGTTGTTACGGGAGTACGAAGCATCGTACTCCCCATATCGACCAGATGGCTAAAGAGGGAATACGACTGACCGATTTTTATGTGGGTTCGAGCGTGAGCACACCTTCCAGATCGGCTTTATTGACAGGGTGTTATCCAAGGCGAGTCTCCATGCATGTAAATGCGGACCCTACACCTTTGATGTCCAAAGGGAGGCAAGTGCTATTTCCAGCTTCGCATAAAGGCTTGAATCCCGGTGAGATAACGATCGCCGAGTTGATGAAGGAGCAGGGGTATGCGACGGCTTGTATCGGGAAATGGCATCTAGGGGATCAATTGCCATTTCTTCCTACCCGGCAGGGTTTCGACTATTATTATGGTATTCCTTATAGTAACGATATGGATCGTCCGTATTGTCCGTTACCCTTGATGGAACAGGAGGAGGTAATAGTGGCTCCAGTCGGTCATGATTCCTTGACGATTCGTTATACTAATAAGACTGTGGAGTTTATAAAGTCTCATAAGGAATCTCCGTTCTTTATTTATTTGTGCCATAATATGACTCATAATCCGTTAGCGGCTTCTCCCGCTTTCAAGGGAAAGTCTCAGAACGGACTCTATGGGGATGCGACCGAGGAATTGGATTGGTCGATGGGAGTCTTGCTTGAGACTTTAAAGGAGGAAGGATTGGATCAAAATACCTTGGTTATCTTTACTTCCGATAATGGTGCGGATGAACACTTCGGCGGTACGAACCGTCCGTTGAGAGGCCAAAAGGGTACGACGTATGAAGGTGGGTTCAGGGTGCCTTGTATAATGAGATGGCCCGCTAAAATACCGGCGGGACAGGAGACTGATAATCTGGTGACTTCGATGGATTTCTTACCGACATTGGCGCATTATTGCGGTTATGCGGTTCCTTCCGACCGGGTGATAGATGGGCATAATGTGTCTGGAATCTTGGAGGGAGAATCGATGGCATCGCCCACGGAGACTTTCTATTATTACCAGAAACAACAATTACAGGCGGTACGTTGGGGAAACTGGAAGTATCATTTACCTTTGAAGGAACGTATCAAAGGCCCTCACTTCCCGGATACGGAAGTCGGTGAAGCTCGTTTATATAATTTGGCGAATGATTTGTCGGAAACAACCAATGTCATCGATAAACATCCCGAAGTAGTGACGAAGATGAATCAATGGATCGAACAGGTTCGTAGTGATATGGGAGATTGGGGATGTGAAGGCCGGAACCAGCGTCCTGCCGGTATCATAGATGAACCTTTTCCCCGTTTACTTAAATAAAAAGATACGTATATGAAAACACTGAAATCATTGTCTGTTTTAACAGCGGCGGTATTATCGAACAGCTTGAGCTTGAACGCTGCCTCGGATGCGGCCAATAAGCCTAATTTTGTAATCATATTCTGTGACGATATGGGATATGGGGATTTGAGTTGCTATGGGAATCCCACGATCCGCACACCGAATATAGACCGTATGGCTTGTGAAGGAATGAAGCTGACCCAGTTTTATGTGGGGGCCGGAGTTTCTACACCAAGTCGGGCCGCGTTAATGACCGGACGTTTGCCGGTTCGAAATGGATTGTATGGAGATCGGGTAGCCGTACTTTTCCCTAACTCAAAGGCTGGGTTAGGACAAGATGAGGTCACGATCGCCAAAGTTTTACAACAAAACGGGTATGCGACCGGCTGTGTAGGCAAATGGCATTTAGGTGCGTTTTCTCCCTATTTACCGACGGATCATGGTTTTGATACCTATTTCGGCATACCTTATTCCAATGATATGAGCCCTGTTCAGAATAAAGGCGCGCATGCCCGGAATTTTCCATCGACTCCATTGATATTGGATGGTAAGCAAATCGAATCGGAACCGGATCAGGGAGAATTAACCCGTCGCTATACGGAGAAAGCGGTATCGTTCATCAAGGATCATTCAAAGGAACCTTTCTTCCTTTATTTCGCTCATACCTTCCCGCATATCCCATTGTACACGAATGCCCGTTTCGAGGGAACGAGCAAACGAGGCCTGTACGGAGATGTGGTTGAGGAAATAGACTGGAGCGTTGGGGAGGTGTTGAAGGCTCTGCGTGAAAATGGCTTGGACGAGAATACGTTTGTTATTTTTACCAGCGATAACGGCCCTTGGCTGACGGAGCATGAGAATGGTGGTTCCGCAGGTCCGTTGAAGGATGGCAAGGGTACTTGGTGGGAAGGTGGCTTCCGGGTTCCGGCCATTTGTTGGATGCCGGGAAAAATCAATCCGGCGATCAACGATGAGATTATGACCTCGATGGATTTATATCCGACTTTCCTCTCGATGGCGGGTATCGAGCAACCGAAAGATCTTGTATTGGATGGCGTGAATCAAACCGGATTATTGTTTGAGGAAAAGCATTCCGCCCGTGATGAAGTTTATTATTGGTGGGGAAGCGAGTTGATGGCGATCCGTAAAGGGGAGTGGAAGTATTATTTTAAGACGATCAAGGACCAATATCTGCGAACCTGTAAGATCGAGACTCCGGCAGAACCCTTGTTGTATAACGTGGAGACAGATATCTCGGAGAGGTTCAATCAGGCGGAGAAGCATCCGGAGATCGTGAAATTACTGATCGAGGCCGGTGAGAAACATAAGAAAGGAATGAAGATCAAGCCTTCCGTATGTGATATGATGTAATGGGACATTTAAAAACACTAGATTAGATGAATAAATATATACTAACAGCGGCTTGCGGATTGGCTTTTTCCGCAGCTTCCGCACAAACAAAGGCTTTGCCGGATAGCCCGAATATCCTGCTGATTTTGGTGGATGATTTGGGATATGGCGATTTGTCCTGTCAAGGAGCCGCCAAGGACATTCAAACTCCACATATCGATAAATTATTAAATGAAGGAGTTCGTTTCACGAATTTCCATGCGAACTGTCCGGTCTCCTCTCCTAGTAGAGCCTCGTTATTAACCGGTCGTTATCCGGATATGGTAGGCGTACCGGGAGTTATTCGTACGCATAAAGAGGATAGCTGGGGGTATCTGTCGGAGGATGCCGTATTATTACCCCAGATGTTGAAGAAAAGAGGCTATCATAATGCGATGGTTGGAAAATGGAATCTAGGATTGGAGTCTCCGAATACCCCTACGGAAAGGGGCTTCGATTTCTACCGGGGATTTTTAGGGGATATGATGGATGATTATTATACCCATCGTCGTTTCGGAAATAATTATATGCGTGAGAACTTGAAAGAGATCGATCCACAAGGACATGCTACAGAGATTTTCTCTGATTGGGCGATCCGTTACCTGTCGGATATGAAGCAAAAGCAAGAGCCTTTCTTCTTGTATCTAGCTTATAATGCCCCACATACCCCGATACAACCTCCTCAGGAATGGCTGGAAAAGGTGAAAAAGCGTGAACCGTCACTTCCAGAGAAGCGTGCTAAGATTGTCGCCTTGATTGAGCATTTGGATTATAACGTCGGACGTGTGTATGAGGCCTTGGAACAGAATGGCCAGTTGGAGAATACGATCATTATATTTACCTCTGATAATGGAGGGCAGGACGATGCGGGTGCGAATAACGGCCCGTTCAGAGGCGCGAAGCAGGATATGTATGAGGGAGGGATCCGGGTAGCCGGAGGTATTTATTGGAAGAACCAGATCCGTCCGGCGGTACGTGATAATTTCGTCATGCTTTCGGATATGTTCCCGACCTTATGCGATCTGACAGCCGTGCCTGTATCACATGAGATCGACGGTATCAGTATCTTGCCTCTTTTACGGGGTGAGGAACAAGATACCGGAGATCGAATGGTGCATTGGGTGCGAAGGGAAGGTAATTCCCGATATGGAGGTCAGGCATATTACGCATCTCAATACCGGGATTTCAAGATTTTACAAAATACTCCTTGGGAGCCTATCCAATTCTTTAATATAAAGGAAGATCCGAAGGAACAAAGTCCGATCGGGGAACGATCTTCAGATACGTATAAAAACTTGTTCAATGGCTTGATGGAGCATATCCGTCAGACGGGTATGGTACCGTGGCAAGGCAAACGGTATAAGTGATTTTCCCATGTGATTTTTTAGAAGCACGTACATCGTTATTCATGGTGGTGTACGTGCTTTTTTGTAATTTTTTATTGCTCTTAACTGAATTTGAATGTTTTTTTGTATGTTTGCGCCAAATCTGTGGGAGTTATTGTCTACATGATCTATATGGAAATATCCGATGAGAAGCTATGGGAATCGTGTCTGAAGGGAGATAAGGAAGCTTTCCGTGAGCTTTATTGCCGATTTTACGCATTGCTGCGCAATTATGGAATCAAGTTACTTCCCGACAAGAACTTGGTGGAAGATTGCGTACAGGATATTTTTATCAATTTGATTCAAAACCATACTTCCCTCTCTCCGACGGCGAATGTCAGAGGATATCTGCTTAAGGCTTTAAGACATAAGCTGTATGATACGATCGAGAAAAACAGGAAAATGGAGGATGTCTCCTTATATGAGGACGTGTTTCAAGTGGATGAGTTATTCTCCCGTATCGCATTGGATACGACAGATACGGACGATCGGGTTAAACTTTTGATGAAAGCCTTGACAAAACTTTCTCCCCATCAGCGAGAGATCATTTATCTTTATTATGTAAATGAATTGGGGCATAATGAGATAGCTAGTATTTTAGGCATAAATTACCAATCCAGTAAAAATTTATTGTCTAGAACACTCCGTAAGTTAAGGCGGTGGTTCTCGTTGGAGCTTTAATGTATTCTTGGACTCTTTTTATGTCGCAGTATATCAAAGATATATTGTGCCAATAATTTTCGCCTTGATGGCACAGTCGTGCCATCCAAGTGGCAAAGCTGTGCCATCGGTGTGGCATAGTTGTGCCATCAAGGTGGCACAGCCGTGCCCTAGGGATGGCAAAAGAGGTTGTAAGAATGAAAAAAATGGCGGATTCGCTATTTTTCCCGGTAAAAAGTGAGTACCAAAACGAATTCCATCCGTAATAAGAGTAAACAGGTATCTCGTGAATAAGAAACAGGACATGGTTGAGAAGGATTCATTTCGGCAAGCCGGAGAAGATTTGTTGCGTAAAGTTCGTGAAGAGGAGCGAGCGGATTTGCGACTGGCACTTTCTTCTTGGCAGAAGTTGGAGGAACGTTTGAATGCTCCCCGTAAGACCTCTGTTTTACGTATACGCTATCTTGTTTCTTCCGTAGCGGCCGCCGTCATGTTGCTTCTTGCCGTGGGATGTTATTTTTGGATGATGGGACATGATAAATCTTCATTGCCTTTGGCCTTGTTGGAGGAAAAGAATGTTGGCGCCTTGCCGGGGGATGAGATTGTCTTGGTGAAGGATCAAGGTTGGGTTCAACTGAAAGATGAAGCTACGGTAATTTATGATACGGTAGGCAAATCAAATGTAGAGGAACACCAAATAGAAAAGAATGAGCAAGAAACTAAAATTGATGAGCCGGATCAAATAATAGTACCGAAAGGACGGCGTGCGAATATCGTATTTTCAGATGGTACTAAAATGTATATCAATGCAGAGACCCGGGTGATTTTTCCTACGGTTTTTGCTAAAGATAAGCGGGAGATATTAGTGGATGGAGAGGTCTATTTGGAAGTTGCTGCGGACCCTTCTCGCCCTTTTATTGTTAAAACGAGTACGATCGAGGTAAAAGTGCTTGGCACTCGATTCAATGTGTGTGCTTATCGGGATGAACCTGCGGCTTCCGTTGTATTAGTGGAAGGACAGGTCGAGGTGAAAAATGGCGATAATGGTAAGAATGTGCTGAGCCCTGATGATATGCTTGAGTTAAAGGGTAAAGAGATATCGATCAAAAAGGTAGATGTCTTTGAACATATTTGTTGGAAAGATAACTTGATGCTGTTAAATGATCGTAAGGTTGGAGAGGTCTTAAATCGGTTGTCTCGTTATTATGGCCGGACTATTTTATTTGGCAAAGAGATAGGTGAAATACCTATTTCAGGAAAATTGGAGCTGAGAGAGAACTTGGAGGAAGTTGTTGAGATTATTTGTCAATCTCTTTTTCTACGCCAAGAGAGAGACGGGGAGAATAATATAATTTTATTAAAATAATTTGCCTATGGGAAAGGAATGATCTGTAAGCGTGTTTGCATTTACAAGAGAGCCAGAAGATACTGCCATATCTTCCGGCTCAGGAGCTTTGTTTAATCAATAATTACGTACTAAAGAAAAAACATTACAAAGGTATGAAGAAAAAAGAAGATTTCTGCCGAGAATCAAATCATTTTCTCAAAAGTCTTGGTTTAGCCTTATGTCTGGTAAGTTTTGGAGGATCTGCGATATATGCGTCTTCCCTATATGCGCAGCGGACTATGCTAAGCATTCAAATGAATGATCGTACGGTAGAAGATGTATTTGAATACATTGAGAAAAACAGTGAGTTTATTTTTGTGTATCATGGTTCTAACATTGATTTGCATAGGAAAGTTAATCTGGATATTCGGGATCAGTCTGTAGAGATAATATTAGATAAATTATTCAGCGGAACGGATATTGAGTATATTATTAATAATCGTCAAATAATCGTACGCCGAGACACGAAAAAAGAGGATTTACCGATTGCTAGTCAACAGACGAAAAAGGTAAAAATAACAGGTGTCGTGAAAGATGCTCACGGGGATCCCGTGATTGGTGCGAATGTAGTAGAAAAAGGAACGACTAACGGCACTATTAGTGATCTGGACGGAAACTTTTCCTTGGATGTTTCCGCTGGGAATGTGCTAATGGTATCTTATGTCGGTTTTCAAGAAAAAGAGGTTCCTGTTGGGGATAAAAAAGTTCTCCAAATAGTGCTTGATGAAGATTCAAAAGCCTTGGAGGAAGTTGTCGTTACCGCTTTGGGTATTACTCGTTCAGAGAAAGCGTTAGGTTATGCTACTCAAAAGTTCAAGGGGGATGAATTGGAGAAAGTTAAGGGCGTGAATATCGCGACGAGTTTAAGTGGTAGGATCTCGGGCATGCGAGTGTATAATTCTACGGAATTTGGGGTCGCTCCTAAGATAAAATTACGTGGAGAGGAGCCTTTGGTTGTCGTAGATGGCGTTCCTACAAATCAAGCGTTTAGTGATTTCAACCAGGATGTGATTGAGAACATCACTGTGTTGAAAGGGGCTACGGCCTCTGCGTTGTATGGTTCCCGAGGTGGTAATGGAGCGATCATGATTACCACCAAGAAAGGGGGTGATAAGGGCTTTTCTATAGAGGTAAATACCAGTAATATGTTTAATGCCGGACAGTTAAAAATACCGGAGGTGCAGACGGCTTATAGCGCCGGGTCTGGAGGTAAATTTGATAATATAGATTATGTCTGGGGCGATAAGTTGGATATTGGTCGTGTTTATACGCAATGGGATCCTATTAAGAAAGAGTATCGGGAAATGGAGTTGACTTCGAGGGGTAAGAATAATTTTAAGAATTTCTTGGAGTTTAGTATGATCAGTAATACTACGGTCAGTGTATCATCTTCTGGTAAGAATGGAAGCATCCGCACTTCTTTGTCTTATTTGTATGATAAGAATCAATATCCGAATTCACGTAAGAATAAATTCTGGTATAATATTGGTGGAGAGCTGAAACTAGGCAATAAGGCGAGCGTGGAAGGTAGTATGAACTTTACGCAGGAATCTGCGCCGAATACGGCTGGGTATGGATATGGTACCGGATATATGTACAATATTTTATTATGGACAGGTCCGGAGTATGATCTGCGGGATTACAAGGATTATTGGCTTGTCCCAAATGAAAAGCAGAATTGGCATTATACGGATTGGTATGATAATCCTTATTTTGAGGCTTATGAGAAGATTAAGTCGATAAATAATTTTACGACGAATGGTTCATTGTCTTTTAAGTACGAGATACTCCCTTGGATGAAATTGCAATTGCGTGCGGGAGGAGTCGCTTATGCGAATAACAATGTGACTCGTTCTTCGGTGGGAACGATCTCTAAAGGCCGTGGTGGCTGGGAAGACGGAGCGCTGGGTTATTATAAAGAGGGCAAGAAGACTGGTTTTACCATGAATTATGATTTCTTCTTGCTGTTTAACAAGAAGCTGAGTGATTTTAGTGTTGACGGTTTATTGGGAGGTTCTCTTTATTATACGAAAACAAAGAATCTGGAAGCTTCCACGAAGAATGGCTTGTCTGTTCCCGGTTTTTATTCGATAAAAGCTTCCGTAGAAAGTCCGATCGTGGATGCGGAGACTAAGACGAAAAAAGTGAATAGTCTGTTCGGTACGTTGACATTGGGGTATAAGGATACTTATTATCTGGAGGCTACAGGGCGTAATGACTGGTCTTCTACTTTGCCTTCAAATGATAAATCATATTTTTATCCTTCCGTGGGAGTGAGTATTATTCCTTCTAATATAATAAGCTTGCCGGATTGGATACCCTTCTGGAAATTGAGAGGATCGTGGACAGTCTCTAAAACTGATTTAGCTATTTATGATTTAGATCGGGCCTATACGATTAAACAGAATGTTTGGGATGGCTTGAATACGGCTAGTTATCCGGATTATTTGCGTGGCGACGTGAAGCCTATCACGAATCGTACATGGGAAATAGGTACGGGTATTCATTTCTTGCAAGGACATCGCTTGAAATTAGATGTGAGTTATTTCAATAAGTTGACTTATAATAATACGATCAGCCAAAGGATATCTTCCGCTACGGGATATAAATCGAGATTGATGAATATTGACGAAGAATATGTTCGTCGGGGAGTGGAGATTTCTATTGACGCTACTCCGGTACAAGTCCGTGATTTCTCATGGGATGTGTCGTTGAATCTTTCGACGAGCAAGAGGTATTACGCTAAATTGGATGAGAGCTTCAGCCCGGATAACTTGTGGACATACGTGGGCGCTCGTACGGATTCTTATTCATATAAAGGCTATGACAAAGATCCGGATGGTAATTATATTATTAATACGAATGGCTTGATGTCTAGGAGCCAATATAGCTCTTTGATTGGTTATACGGATCCGGATTTAGAGTATGGTCTAGCGAATGTATTCAAGTATAAGAACTTTACGCTGACACTCAATTTTGATGGCCGTATTGGTGGAAAATCATGGTCGAATACGGAATTCCACATGTTGGAAACCGGCGCTCATCCGGATACGGACAATCAATGGAGATATGATGAGGTGGTGAATGGCAAGAAAAATTATGTGGGTGAAGGTGTCAAGATTGTATCAGGCGAGGTCAAATATGATCAATATGGCAGGATTACATCAGATACGCGGGTATTCGCTCCGAATGATATCGAGACTTCTTATGAGGATTTTGTAAGAAGCAGCCATAATAATCCAGATAAATTAGTTCAGAAAAAGACGTTCTTGAAATTGAGGGAAATGTCAATCGGATATAATTTGCCGACGAAGTTTATTAGTAAGTTAAGTATGAATAGCTGTTATGTAGGCTTTATCGGACAGAATTTATTTGTGTTGACCAAAGATTTTAGATTCTCGGATCCGGATGGCTTTGAGGATATTGAGGGCGAGGATATATCTTCTCCGTCTATAAGGTATGTAGGTGTAAACTTGAAAGTTGAATTTTAAAAGCTAAACGTATGAAAATTAAAAATATATTGATATGCGGACTGGTTTTGTTGGGTATGGTTGGATGTGATGATTTCGAAAGCGTAAATACAAATCCCGACTCAACTAACAAAGTAACATCTGCGATGTTGGCAACAGAACTGTTACGTGATATTACCACTTATAAAAATGGGAATGGAAAGGATTTTATCCGGGATGAATTGTTAGCTAAGTATTTGTCGTGGACAGAGGCTAATGATATAGATCTGGCATTCAATTTGTTGGGTGGAGCAAATTATGATGCTTTGAGAGATTTGCGGAATGCCTCGAAGATGATTGATTTTGCGACGAATGATGAGTTGAAAAACTCCTATACGGCATTGTCTCATTTCGTACGGGTTTTCTTTTTCTTCAATTTGACAATGCAAGTGGGGGACATACCTTATTCTGAAGCTTTAAGAGCTGAGGATGAAGAGGTGTATTTCCCGAAATATGACTCTCAAAAAGATGTTTTTCTCGGGTTATTGAATGAATTGGATGAGGCGGACCGTCTCTTTAGTGCTGGTACTAATTTTGAGGGTGATTATATTTATGGAGGGGATGTGACGAAATGGCGTAAGGCTGTGAATGTTATGCAATTGAAGTTGCTTCTTAATTTGTATAAAAAGGTCGATGATCCGGATTTAAAGGTTCGGGAAAGAATCAATGAGATTATCAATAACAGACCTGTTTTTGAGTCGATTGCGGATAATTTCCAAGTTGTGTACTCTAATAAGGCTGGACAGAAATATCCTTATTTTAAGGAAATTAATAGTTTTGTGAATAATGACAGGATGACTGATCTTTTTGTTGATAAATTGAAAGCCTTGAAAGATTATCGTTTATTTTATTATGCGAAACCGACACCGAGCTCAGAAGAAGCCAAGTTGGATCCCTCGGAATGGGATGCTTATGGTGGAGTAGACCCGACCTTACCGGAGTCTGAGATCTTGACTTTTGTGAGTGGGGGAACTGTTTCTCAAATAAATGATCGCTACGAGGAACTGCCGGAGGGCGAGCCTGTATTTTTCTTGAGTTATCAAGAACAAAATTTTATACTGGCTGAGATGGCTCTGAGAGGTTTTATCTCAAAAAGTCCCAATGAGTATTATGAGGAAGGCGTTCGTTCTTCAATGCGGTTTGTGGCGGATAATACCCCCGATGATGTTATGTTCCATCATAATCGAAAAATAACAGATGCCTATATTCAAGAATATCTCGGAAACCAAGGCGTTAAGTTCGCTAGTGATTTTCAAGAACAGTTGAGTCAGATTATTTGGCAAAAGTACATATTGACCTTTCTTCAAACACCTTACAATGCTTTCTTTGAATATCGTAGGACAGGTGTACCGAATATTCCGATAAATCCGAAATCGAATAGGAATATACCTTCTGATAAAATGCCGTTAAGATGGATGTATCCATCGGAAGAGTTGGATTACAATATGGATAATGTCTCAAAATCAATTAGCGACCAGTATGGAGGGTCGGATGACTATATGGGTGTCATGTGGATTTTGAAATGAGAATGTCATGCATATAATTTTCCGGGTCATTTCAAAGGAAAAAAGAGCTCTTTTTTTGTTATTTCTATAAAGATATTTACCTTTGTCTCTATGTTAAGGATAATAACACATATTGAACGCTTATTGCTGACGCATGATTGTGTGATCTTGCCGAAGTTTGGTGGTTTCGTGCTGCAAATCTTGCCGGCGACGTATGAGGAAGAGGAACATTCGTTTCGGCCGATGCGTAAAGAGGTTATGTTCAATGTAACGCTACAGCATACAGACGGCTTGCTTTCCGAGTCGTATATGCAGACGTATGGCGTTGATTACCGGAAAGCTCAATTGATGTTGGAAGAGGATATCGAGGCTTTGAATGTTTCTTTGGAACAAGACAAGCGGATAACATTGGGGCGAATCGGGACTTTCTCTATAGGAGAGGAAGGGCAGACCATTTTTACGCCGGGCGATTCTGGGGTATTTAATGCGGATTCGTATGGTTTATCATCGTTTCATTTTCCGGTTTTGCGATCGTTGGAGGAAGAGCGGGAAGAGGTTGCCTTACTTACTGGTAAGAAAAAGAAAGATGTGTTCTATATCCCGGTTAGTCGTAAGTTGATCCGGGGTGTTGCGGCGTCAGCTGCTGCTGTCGCATTATTCTTTGTGGTTTCGACTCCGGTGAAAGAAGTAAACCTGTCCGCTTATACAGCTAGTTTTGTTCCTACGGAGATGATAAATTATAGGTTTGAGGAACCGATTTCTCAGCTGGAGGAAATTCAAGTATCCCAAGAGGACGAGATGGTAGCGGAGGTAACTCCCAAAATAGAAGCAACTAAGGAGACAGAGATTGCCAAAGCGGCTTCTGCTCCTGAGGTAAAGAAAGAGCTTGTTGCTCCCGCTCCGAAAGTGAAATCCGTGGCACCGAAGAAGATGTATCATATCGTGATAGCGAGTTTCCCGACAGAGGAGCAGGCGAATGAGTATATATCCGGTGTAGACCGTGCGCAATGTAAAAATGTAAGCAAGGTGGTTCGTGATGGTAAATATCGTATTTATGCGGATAAGTTTAATAACCGGGCGGATGCCGAGAGCTACATGGCGACACTTCGAAAAATAGAAAAGTATAAAGATGCTTGGCTGTTCATTAGCCGTTAATAAAAAAGCCTGATCGAAAGATCAGGCTTTTTTTATGACTTGTCGTCGTTTTGTGGCCGGGGCAGTCTTTTCTTCTTCAACCGTCCTGCCTTTCGTAAGGCTTGGTCCAGAATGTACTGGATTTGGCCATTGGTGCTGCGAAATTCGTCCGCAGCCCAAGCTTCGATAGCTTCCATCATATCAGCGTCCACCCGCAGGATGAAGCTTTTGACAGTATTATCTTTTTTGGCCATATACTAGTATTAATATTAAATTCTTACATTAATGATGTAGAGTCCCGGTATTTACGACAGGTTGCGCTGCCTCGTCAGCACAAAGGACAACCAACAGATTACTGACCATTGCGGCCTTTCGTTCCTCATCCAGTTCCACAATATTGTCTTTATCCAGTTTGTTCAAGGCGAGTTGAACCATGCTAACCGCTCCTTCCACGATCCGTTCTCTGGCGGCGATAATTGCTTCCGCTTGCTGGCGGCGTAACATGACTCCGGCGATCTCGGAAGCATACGCTAAGTAATTGATACGGGCTTCCAATACCTCAATGCCTGCTATCGCCAAACGGCTGTTTAATTCCTCCTCCAGTTTTTGAGCGACCTCCCCGTCATCGGATCGTAAGGTGACGGGATCTTTGCTCTCGTTATAATCATAGGCATACATGCCAGCTATCTTACGGATGGCGGCGTCACTTTGTATCTGCACGAAATTCTCATAATTCTGCATTCGTTGGGATAATTCAGAGGATTCTCCCAGTGATATGAATGATTTATTCGAGGAGATACTAATGGACGAAGAATCGATGTCGAACATCGCTTTATAAGTATCCTTGACTTTCCATACCATCACGGCCCCGATCATAACCGGATTGCCGACCTTATCGTTAACCTTGATAGGAGGGACATCTAAGTTACGGGCACGTAACGTGATTTTCTTTTTGCTGTAAAGTGGATTGACCCAGAAAAATCCGTTATCAGTAATTGTCCCTTTATATTTTCCGAAAAAGAGCATTACTCGGGCATTGTTGGGCTCGATTTCCATGAATCCCAATAAACAAACCACTAACAGGCAGAGTCCGACGATGCCGGTGATTACGCTCCAAGTCTCATTTATGCCTGCGATTAAATAGCAGCTAAGACCCGATAGAGCCAGTATGAGAAAAAGGGCAAGAAACCCAGAGATTCTCAGTCCGTTGAATGTCTTTTCAGTTGCTTTCATGATGATTTATATTTGATATTAATTTGATATCACAAAATAAGTGATTTTTATGGAGACTGCCAAATATTTTGAGGGATATTATTAGAGTGATCTGTAAATATTTTCATAGCTTTGTCTCATCTAAAAATTACATGCTTGGACTTTCAGTTAGACACGAACAATAAGGAGTTTCAGGATGCCTTGCAACTGATCACTCACACTCGCCAGTCCGTTTTCCTTACAGGGAAAGCCGGGACAGGCAAGTCTACCTTTTTGAAGTATATCTGTAATCATACGAAGAAAAAGTATGTGGTGCTGGCTCCTACCGGAATCGCAGCCATAAATGCAGGTGGCGTTACCTTGCATTCTTTTTTCAAGCTTCCTTTCCGGCCGATGTTGCCGGATGATCCGGATTTAAGTTTGTCGCATGGTCGTATCTTTGAGTTTTTCAAGTATCCGAAGGAGAAACGGAAGATTATAGCGGAGGTCGATTTGATTATCATTGATGAGATATCGATGGTGAGGGCGGATATTATTGATTGTGTAGATCGTATCTTGAGAGTTTACTCCGGCAATATGCGATTACCTTTCGGTGGAAAGCAGTTATTGTTTGTAGGAGATGTCTTCCAGTTGGAGCCGGTTGTTCCGTCGGATCAAAAAGAGATCTTAAGTTTGTTCTATGCGAGCCCTTTCTTTTTCTCGGCTCGTGTGTTCAAGGATATCAATTTAGTACCGATCGAGTTGCAAAAGGTGTATCGCCAGACCGATCCTGTTTTTATCAATGTATTGGATCGGATTCGTAATAATGCCGCTAGAAAACAGGAGTTGGATACGTTGAACGGTCGTTATTTTCCGTCTTTCGAACCGCAAAATGAGGATATGTATATTACGCTGGCCACTCGCCGGGATCAGGTTGATTTTATCAATGAGAAGAAGTTGGCCGAACTTCCCGGAGAAGAATATGTCTCCGTGGGAAAGATCGAGGGGGATTTTCCGGAATCCTCATTACCTACCCAGCTGAATTTATCCATCAAGGAACAGGCGCAGGTTATTTTTATCGATAATGATTATGAGCGTCGTTGGGTAAACGGAACGATTGGTATGGTATCGGGTATCGATGAGAATGGAAATGTTTATGTCTTGCTGGAGAGCGGTGTGGAACATTTGGTGGAACCTACCTCATGGCGAAATTATAAATACAAATATAACGAGAAAGAGAGACGGATCGAGGAGGAGATTGTCGGTACGTTCGAACAATTGCCGATTCGTTTGGCTTGGGCGATCACGGTGCATAAGAGTCAAGGCTTGACTTTTAGCCGGGTGGTAGTTGATTTGACCGGGGGTGTATTCGCCGGGGGACAAACCTATGTGGCGTTGAGCCGTTGTACCTCATTGGAGGGATTGGTGCTAAAAAGCAAGATCTCTTCCCGGGATATCTTTATCCGGAAAGAGATCGTGGAATTCAGCCAAATATTCAACAACCAAGCGTTAATAGAGAAAAGCCTCAAGGAAAGTGAGGCGGAACTACAATATGGTCGGGCGGCTCAGGGATTTCGGCTAGGTAATATGCAAGAGGCGGTCGAGGCTTTTGCCGCCGCTGTATCTAAACGGAATGAATTGGATAATCCGATGGTACAACGGCTGCTTCGTTTGAAATTGCAAGCGTTGAATAGTCAAAAGGCACAGATTAAGGCTTTGCGGGAAGAGTTGCATTCGCTTCGTGAGACCCAGAAAGAGTATGCGCATGAATATTACTTGATGGGCAACGAGTGCATAACGAAGGCCCATGACGCGAATGCCGCTATCCGTTGTTTTGATAAGGCCTTGAATTTGAATCCGAATTATGTGGAAGCTTGGGTACGCAAAGGGGTTACTTTATTGGATATAGGTGAGGACTATGACGCTCAGGTTTGTTTAAACAAGGCGGTAAAATTAAGCCCGAAGTCTTTTAAGGCTCGCTATAACCGTGGAAAATGCCTATTGAAACTCAAATATTACGATGAAGCTATTCTGGATTTCCAGCAGGCGATAAGCATCAAACCTAAACATGCGGCTTCCCACGAATATCTAGCGGAAGGGTTCCGGGCGATAGGAGAGGACGAATTAGCCCAGCAGCATCAAGATATTGCGGATGCCTTGCGAGGGGGAGAGGATATATGATGAAATAGAAAAGGCGAGAAAATTTATTTCCCGCCTTTTTTATGGAGTTATATCTCTTGATTAATTAAAGATGTAACGGATACCAACCTGCATTTTCCAGCATTCAGTATAGATACGGTTATAAGAATAAGTCTCAGTCGGATATTCACCATTGATCTTATACATGGAGAAAATTGGAGTCTTGTTATCATCCATGCCTTCATATTTCAAGATACGGCAACCGTTGGAAGAAGATGCGTTCTTCATTACACCCCATTTCGAGTTGATCATATTACCGATATTCATGAAATCAAGGCTCAATTGGAAATGATGTTCGGTTTTACCTGCCTTGAATGAGAAATCTTCCGTAATACGAAGGTCGAAACGATGTACCCAAGGTGCACGTGCGGCATAAGCCTCAGCGTATTCTCCCTTGTGATTCTTTAAATAAGAATCTTGGTCTACGAAGTTCCAGAAAGCGGTTCTATCTGCTTCATTCTTGAATTTGATTTCACTGTCATCTTTCGGGATATACATCATATCATTATTGATACCGTCGCCATTCATATCATTCGTATAAGCGAAGCTATATCCGGAAGCGGAATAACCGGAATAGAACAGATTTAAGCTTGTTTTTCTGAGCAGACCTTTATGGCGGAAGGGTAGATTATAATTGATCGCTGCGATTACCTTGTCGGGCACTACATACCGTGAACGTTGTACGGTTGCGAAATTCGGTCCGTCTATCGTTAACATTCCCTGCCATGTAGATACAGGGTCGCTACCCGGAAGACCGGAAATTTCTTTGGATTCCGTGTGCGTATAAGCCAACATCATGTTCAAATCCTCTACGGGTTGAGCGTTAACCGTAACATTGGCGGTATAACCATGTCCTTTGGATGTGTTAGTTAATACAACCGCATTCTTACCGGATACATACGTATAATCAGATGGATAAATCAAACGGTTATCCGCTCCGTTAAAATGTTCCCAATTTGACGGGTCCTTGATGTTGATATTCTCAAGGGTTACGGCATTGATGTTCTTGTTATAGATGAACTCGCCGGTTACGGATAATGGGAAGGAAGTAGGGAGCTGATAATCTACAGCCAAGGAGGTTTTCCATATTTGTGGCATCTTGAAGTTGTCCTTTACGCCAGAGATCTTAGAACCGGCAACCGGATTCTCTATCGTGGTAGGAAGGCCGAATTTCTTGATCGCATCGTCTACATTCGTAATCATGCCGCCAGCCAATTGATCCAGACGGGAATCATGACTTACCGCAATTCCATTCTCATATTTTGTACCGAATACTACGGCATTTTGTACCATATTCGAGTTTGTCGGCATATTCGTAAAGAATACCAAGGGTAAACGTCCGGTAAATATACCTGTACCACCACGTACTTTTAAGGAATTATCCTTGAACACATCCCAAACGAAACCTACACGAGGGGATATTTGCATTCTAGACTTAGGCCATTTGCCGGTGTCGATATGTTTGCCTCCGAAATCAAGATCGTAGATTGCGTCGTTTCTTTGAAGATCACTATTGTCGAAAATTAAATCATCGAAACGTATACCATAAGTTAACTTCACGTTCGGACGAATGTTCCACTCATCCTGTGCGTAGAATCCGATCTGGTTAAAAGTAACCTGAGCTTTCGGGTCGGAAACACCGTTGTAACCGTATGTCCATGCGAACGTTTCAGGAGCGGCACCGTTCAAGAAATCATCTAAGCTGCTGTAACGATAATATCCCGTACCGTTGCGCATATAAGCATTGCTAGCAAGTTGGTGCTCGAAACTGATACCAGCTGTGATCTTATGGTCGCCGGCAAAGTAAGTGAAGTTATCGATAATACTTGTGATCTTGTTCTTCACGCCGTTGTTGTAAGTAAATAATTCATATCCGGCACTCATATAAGGCTCCATGATTTGGTTACCTTCCGCATCTTTACCTGCCAAGATATCAATGAAGGGAAAAGGGGAAGAGTTGGTTCCGCGCATATCCTCGATATCCGTATAAGTGAAAAGTAACTGATTGGAAATCTTATCAGAGAAGCGACTGTTCAAATCAGCGGATACGGAAGACACTTTATTGTCTTGGGAATACATGCTGTTGGCAAAAGACATGGATTGGTAACCTACACGGCTTGTATTATACAGACGAGAGCCGGAACCACCATCCATAGAGTTAGCGTTGGGAGCGTTCCATGCGGTATTCTTTGTATAGTTGTACCGTACGCTCAATTTATGGCCATTCGTGATATTCCAGTCGATACGACCTAACAATTTCAAATTCTTTTCGTCTGCGGGGAAGTTCGTGGCTGATCCTGTATCATAACCATATTTATCTCTTAAGAAATCGGATACCTTTTGCATGTCGGAGAGTGTAGTGCGAGATATGTAGTTATTCTCGTCCGGTTGCTCTCCTTCGGTACGAGCTCTCCATTTGATCACTTGTTGCGGTTGTTTTTCCACCTCTACATTGGCGAAGAAGAATAATTTATTCTTGATGATCGGACCGCCGAACGTAGCTCCGTAAATCGTTTTGGATTCCTTAGCACGTGCGCCCAAGTCTTCTCCATCGATTGAGTTTCCTCGCATATTCTGGTTCTGGAAGTAAGTGTAAGCGGAACCTTTGAATGTGTTTGTACCGGATTTGGTGATAGCGTTGATACCGCCACCAATGAAGTTTGTCTGGCGGACATCGAACGGGGCGATTACCACTTGTACTTCCTCGATAGCGTCCATAGAGATCGGGTTACCGCCTCCGGGAAGATTATCCGAAAGGCCGAAGTTGTTATTAAAGTTCGCTCCATCTACCGTAAAGTTCGTGGAACGGCCATCGCCACCGGCAAAACTCATGTCGGAGGCATAAGGAGAAAGGCGTGCGATATCGGAGATACTACGGTTAATGGTGGGTAAAGAGGTGATCTGTGACGAGGAGATATTGGTTGTCGCACCCGTCTTTTCCGTATTGAACTTCGTTTTCGCCGCTGTGATTACGATCTCGTCCAAGGTCTCAGAAGATTCTTTCAACTTAACATTCAAGTTGTAGTTCTCTCCCAATTGCAGGGTAATGCCGGAATAAACGGCAGATTGATAACCAACGTAAGAGATCGTAACTTTGTATGGACCTCCTGTACGCATACCTTGTAAGGAAAAGCGTCCGTCAACGTTTGTGATCGTACCATAATTTGTCCCAGAAGGTTCGTGAACCGCCAAAACGGTCGCACCAATAACGGGTTCATCTTGAAACATAACTGTTCCACTCATACTGGCTGTTGTTACCTGTGCTTGTGTCGGGATGACAAACAAGAAACTCAGTACAGCTAAAAGGAATAGCGTCTGTAAATGTCTGCTCATAATTTAAAATAGTTAATGTAATAAAAACTTTCGCAAAGTTATGGGTTATTTTTTAATATCATTGTATGTTTCTTATTTAATACTTGTTTCATATTCATGAAGTTGCTGTGACGGGGCGGAATTGAGTAATGTCCTTATTCGGAGATGGATGGCTTGTATTGGCAAAACAAGAGGGTTCTTTATGAAATTTTTAATTTGATGATTCTTAACTAACATTCCCTGTTGGGCGGTGATTTAAAAGAATTATAGACGCTTTTCCTGCATATTGTTGGATTATGGATGTGATTGGTTGAGAATAATAATCTGGAGATCTGTGTGAGGAATGTTAATGCTATGAATATTATATATAGTTTGTGACAAAAAGAGATATCTAATCCCTATCTTTGCGGCGATATACAAAAATGTTATAATTATTTTAAATATAAATACTTCTTGTATGAGGAAAACTTATCTACTTTTAACGTTACTTTTGTTGTGCGTGGGAATATCCATACATGCTCAGGTGACGACGGCGAGTATGAGTGGTAAAGTCACGGATACATCATCGGAAGCGATGATCGGAGTGAATATCAAGGCTACGCATACGCCAACGGGTACCGAATACTACACGATTACCCAGCCGAATGGTTCTTATTCTTTTAACAACCTTCGTATCGGAGGCCCTTATGTGGTAGAGTTCTCTTATATTGGATACAATACGGAGAGCCGGACAGGAATAAACTTGGTTTTGGGTGAGGATCTGAAACTGAATGTAGTAATGCGGGAAGATACCCAAGCTCTCGATGAGGTAGTCGTGGTTGCGGATAAGAACCCCATTATTTCAGGAAGCCGTACAGGTGCGCAGGAAATCATCACTCGTGAGAAGATGGATAAGCTGCCTACGATTAACCGTTCTTTGGATGATTTCGTGAAATTAACCCCGATGAGTAGCGGAAAGAATTTTGGCGGTGTCTCTTACCGTTTTAATAATGTAACGGTGGACGGTGCCTCCTTTAATAACTCGTTTGGTCTGGCTTCTGCTCTTGGAGCTTCCGGTACGGAACCGATTTCTTTGGAGGCACTCGAGCAGGTACAGGTGATGATCGCTCCTTTTGATGTTCGAAATGGAGGATTCACGGGTGCGGGTATTAACTCCGTAACGAAATCCGGTTCGAATGAGTTTCATGCTTCTGTATATATGTACACGAAGAGTCCGTCTATGATGGGATATCGTGTGAAGGATGAGACGATTGGTGTTTCAGAGTTCTCTAATCACCAATACGGTATCAGTTTATCCGGTCCGATCATTAAGAATAAGTTATTCTTCTTCATCAATGGTGAGATGGATCGTCAGGAGGAACCGATTTCTTATACGACCGCTAATTCTGCGGCGGATGCGACAGTCTTGCAGGGTTTATCTGATTTCTTAGGTGATGAGCTTGGGTATAATCCGGGTAAATTCGACGTGAATAAGACAAATACTCAAGCGGATCGAATCACGGCTCGTTTAGACTGGAATATCAACTCAAATAATGTGTTGAGCTTAAAATATTATTATTTGAAATCGTTTAATACGAATAACCCTTCTACTTCCGGTGCGCCGAATAACGGACGTGGACCGAATGCGTTCGCTATTCCGTTCTCTTCTTCTTTCTACCGGACGAATAATAACTTCAATATTTGGATGGCCGACTTGAATACGACCATTAATGACCGTATGTCTAATTATTTGAAGATCGGTTATTCCCGTTTGCGTGATTATCGCGATATGGATGGTGGTTACTTCCCGCAAGTGGATATCTTGGATGGTGATAACAATGCTTATACGACTTTCGGAACCGAGGCAAACTCCTATAATAACCAGTTGAACAGTGATATCTGGCAGATACAGGATAACTTCTTGATGAATTTTGGCAAACATCAGATTACGGTTGGAACGCAAAGTGACTATCGCGCCTTTAAGAATGGTTTCGCTCAAAACTATCCGGGTTCTTGGGTATTTAACTCTGTCGATGATTTCAAGTTCAACGTATTGGCTACAAAACAATACATGGCCGCTCATAACGGAAGTGTACAAGGATTTGATATCCGTGAGTTTAATCCGAAAGATTTTGGATTTGGTTCCAATGTGACAGGTATTACGAATTCTTCTTCTACGGGGTACCAGTACTATGCGCAAAGATATTCGATGACGGATGATTTTCCATTCGCCGAGATAAATGTATTCCAGTTAGGTTTGTATGCCCAAGATAAGTGGACGGTAAGTGATAAATTGAACTTGACGTTAGGTTTACGTATTGATGTTCCGTTCTTTATGACTGATTTGCAGTCGAATGATAAAGTCGCCGCCGAGACCTATCGGGATGGCATCAAGATCGATGTTTCTAAATATCCGAACGCCAAACCTCAGTTCTCTCCTCGATTTGGTTTTAACTACAAACCGTTTGACGATGAGAATGGAAGTTTGCAGATCCGTGGTGGTACGGGACTCTTCACGGGTACTCCTCCTTATGTATGGATCAGTAATCAAGCCGGCAACAATGGCGTTTTGTTTGGTGACTTGAATGTCCGGGCGGTAAAGGACAAGAATGACAATATCATTAGCGATGGCAGACCTTCGCTAGGTTTTACCGGAAATATGGATACTTATAAACCGGCTGAAGGTAGCGCTACCCGTTCGGATATAGCGATTACGGATCCGGACTTTAAATATCCGAGCTTATGGAAAAGTAATATCGCTGCCGATTATAAGTTTGGTGATGGCTGGGTAGCTACCGTAGAGTTGCTGTACTCAAAAGACATTAACGCTATTTATCATGACAATATCGGATTGTATCGGACCGAGCAATTTGTAAATGACGGTGGAGCGGGTAACGCACGTCCATATTATAATGGCTATTATAGCGATAGGGAAGGAAATCAAAAGGCCGCGAATCATGTCGTGATGCTGCGTAATACCAGCAAAGGACATTCGCTTTATACGACCTTCCAGTTGCAGAAAAACTTTGTTGATGGAATCTTGAAGGGATTGTATTTGAATGGATCTTACTCTTTCGGGCAGTCTAGAGGTGTAACAGACGGAACATCGTCTGTGGCGACTTCCGCTTGGAAGTACCGTGCGGCCTTGGACGGAAATGCGGAAGAAGTAGGTTATACGGCAGGTTCTTTTGATGGTCGTTTGTTATTGTCCGCTTCTTATACGGCTAACTGGAGTAAATATGCGGCAACAAGTTTTGGTTTGATCTATCAGCGTTATCGTCCGTTCCGTTATTCTTATTGTTATAATGGTGACGCGAATGGCGATTCTCAGTTCTCCAACGACTTGATGTATATCCCTGCGAACTTTGACGAGGTAAAAGATCATTTGTTACCGGGCGATTTCGATAGCCAAGAAGATGCATGGAAAGCGATGAATGCCTTTATCGAGCAAGATCCTTATTTGAGCAAGCATAGAGGTGAGTATGCCGAACGTAACGGTGCTGTCGCTCCGTTCGCAAATCAATTGGATTTGAGCGTTTCTCATGATATAAAGATTTACCAGAAGAATGGTCGCTCACATACCTTGCGCTTTAGTTTCAATATCGCCAACTTCTTGAATTTGTTGAATCGTAACTGGGGTGTGGTACAAACAACCGTTTTGGGTAATCAGCAATATCAGTTCTTGACGATCCCGAAAGGACAAGGCCCGAGTGCGGCGAACAACTATACGTTGAAGTATACGATGGCGAAAGATTTGGATGAGACCTTCAAGGATAATTTGAACGATGTGTCTCGTTGGCAGATGCAATTCGGTATCAAGTATATCTTCTAAAAGAAAAATCTTTCATTAGATAAAATTTAATAATTAGAGGAGGTTCACTATCTTTGTGGACCTCTTTTTTAATTTAATGATATGTGGAATAATCGTATTGAGTTCTTACTCGTTAGTTTCTTTTGTATTTGTTCATTGGCTTTTACCGGTTGCCAAACGAAAAAACGATCGGATCGTTATGTCGTAGTTTTATCAATGGACGGTTTCCGCTCTGATTATCCCTCACGTGCTCATACTCCGACGTTGGATTCTTTGGCGAATGTAGGGGTTCGCTCCACGTTTCGCCCATGTTATCCCAGCGTGACTTTCCCGAATCATTATAGCATGGCTACCGGATTGCATCCGGATCACCATGGTTTGGTAAATAATTTCTTTTATGACGCGGAGCTTGATAGTTCATACCGGATGGGAAACCTGGATCCGCGATTTTATGGTGGAGAACCTATTTGGAATACGGCGGAACGCCAAGGGGTTCGTACCGCTTCCTTCTATTGGGTCGGTAGCGAGGTGCCTTTGGCGAGTGGCCAGCCTTCAATATGGAAGCCGTTTGATAAATCGGTTTCTTTTTCAGATCGTGCTGATTCCGTGATCTCTTGGCTGAAGTTGCCGGAAGATATACGTCCTCATTTGATTATGTGGTATATGGAAGAGCCGGATGCGATAGGTCATTCCGCTACCCCGGATTCCTCGGCAACCTTGGATGTGGTAGAGAACTTGGATAAAGTCTTGAATCATTTCTTCACGGAAGCCCGTAAGCTGGATATTTTCGATAAGATCGATTTTATCGTTCTCTCGGATCATGGAATGGCCACCTATTATCCCGAGAGATATGTGAACTTGAATGATTATCTACCCCGGGATAGTTTCGATTATGTCTTTGATGGTGTTCCTACATTATTATATCCGAAGAAAACCTATGTGGATACTGCCTATGCGATTTTACAGAAAGTGCCGAATATAACCGTATGGAAGAAAAACGAGATCCCTGAGAAATTGGTTTACGGAAAGAATCCTCGAGTTAGTGATCTGGTTGTTTCTCCACATATTGGAACGTATGTGCAATTCCGCGAGAAATCATCTCCCCGTTATGCGGCGACACATGGTTACGATAATTTTACACCGGAGATGGAGGCTATATTCTATGCGGCAGGTCCCTCGTTCAAGAAACACGTAGAGGTTCCGCAAATGGCGAACGTGAACCTCTATTTGATGATCGCACGCTTATTGAATATACAGCCCGCCCCGAATGATGGAGATAGCGCTGTCGTTCAGCGGTTATTTAAATGATAGGACTTCGCGCTACTTTCTAAATGGAGATTTACTGCACGGGCCTTGCAGTACTACTGTAAAGCCGGTTGCAGTAATTGATGCCTTATTGATGTTCGCATGTCATCTTACGCATGAAAGCGAGACTGCCTTTAGCTAGCTCATCTGCGTTGTATTTAGATGGACGCCAAAGAGATACGACTTCCGCCATGCCGGGAACGGAATTGGAGAAATTCTCCAGAACTAAGTTCCCATTGAAATCGATTTCCTGTAGTCCCCGGAACAAATCATCCCAGCGTACGTTTCCCTCACCTAGCATTCCCCGGTCGCTTTCAGTCATGTGAATATGGCGAAGTCGGCTGCCTGCGGCGATAACCGGTTCATAGAAACTAGTCTCTTCTATATTCATATGGAAAGTATCCAGATGCAAAGATAAATTCGGAGCGTCTATGCGTTTGATAAAGCGCAAGACTTCCTCCGCGGAGGTACACATATAGCTTTCATAGCGATTGATCGGCTCTATACCGATCGTGATTCCGGATCGGCCGGCGTATTCGGCAACCTCCGCCCATACCTCACAAAGCGTATTCTCTTCTTCCCGTGTTCGCTGTTTGCCGGAGAAGACCCCGATGCCGGAATGTAAGACACCTCCCAAGTAATCAACCTCCAGTTCGCTCGCTTTATCCAGCGCCGCCTTGATCAGGCGAGTCGCTTCCTTGGGATAAAAAGGAATATGCGCTTCTTGGGGAAGGTTGAGAGAACAAGTCGCCTTCAATCCGTGTTGTTTCAATTGTCGCTTTACGGTTGGAGCGTCGAACTCCATGGAAGGAGGCAATAAGATTTCCAGTAAATCAAAACCGGCGACAGATGCTTGCTGGATGGCGAAAAGACCGCCTTCTGGTGTCCACATAGGTGGTATCCAAGAAAGGATGGAAGCTCCGAAAGTAGGATTCATAATCGTATTGTTTTTATTCGTTAGGGTTACAAAGTAAGTACTTTTTTGAAGATTTCATTGCGAAGAAAGTGAAATCCTTCGCAATGAAATATCATAAATGTCATTTAAAAATAAAAGTTGGTACCCGGACAGAAGATAGGGTGGCTGCTGGTGTTATCAATTTCAATCTTATTTTCTCTAGCGAGCCAACCGATAGCGGACCATAGATCCGCATCTGTTAGAGCGGATTTTGCTCTCAACGCCTCAAAACTCCAATGTTGGCCATCTGAAAGCAAATTCCAGATAGCTCCTGCATTTAATCCGATCGATCCTTTTGTCATGATAAAATCTGTTTTTATGTTTATGGTATATAGTGCTTATATTGTTATAACAGATAATATCCGGTAAAAGTATGTTGCGTTGAGATAAATAATCTAAAAAACAAAAATCTCTTGATGCGTTGAATTTTATTCCTTGAAGTCAGCGAATATGGATTCATCGTATACATTGTGTTCCTTTTTATCGTGGAATGGATACCATACTTGGGCAAAGAACGGATTTCCTTTAGCGATCTCGTCGTAATTCCAAGGGAGCGGTAAACATTCCGGGCACCAATGGCCTCCTAATAATACTAATGTGGGAGAGGCCTTAAAACGGTGACCGAATTGGCATTCCCAATCGAGCGGAGTCGATAAGTCTCCTTTTGTCATGGCCGGGGACAAGCATTTTCCTCCCCTGAATTCTGCGGCTTTACGCATATCCTCGATATCCCATTCCGACTTCGGCTTACTTTCATCATAACCATGATCCAGAAAGACGGGTGTTTCGGAGGGGCGTTTTGTCCGGATCTTATCCCAACCCGGGATTGCTTGCCAATCCTCATACGAGCCAAAATAGGCGGATATACGATCTTGGTGTCTGTTCTTGATCCAGTTACGGGTTCCCAGTCCCGGCTTTTTAGCGATGGCTCCCATACCCAGTTTTATGAAGATAGGAGGGACGATCTTTGCTAGGTGGAAATACCAAGGGACTTGGCTGGCCATCCATTTAAAATAATCGTCGCAAGTTTGGTTACTGCGGAAATGCAGATATCCTTCCAATAGGTCTGAATCGGTATACCATTGTCCGTGGAAATTACGGATAGCGAACCAGTTCGGTTCGAATATTTTCTCCGGGGCGGGACAGCCGATCGCTTTTAACAATTTACTCTCAAACTCATAATTCGTCAGGCGGAAAGATGGGCCGCTACTAATGTTATAGAAACGGTTCCAAAACTCATCCGGCACCTCTTCCTCGCATACATTCGCTAGTAAGCGACCGGAATCCTCGGCGGTAGCCCATTCCAGCACGCCGTCTAGCGGTACATGGAATGTGATTGGGTCCGAACCCTTGAATAATAATTCGGGGCATAAGATACCGGTTTGGCGAAGGCACGCCCAATGTCTAATACCCGACTCCACGAAAATACGTTCGGCTATTGTCTTTGAGATGGCATAATGGTCATAAACACTTATATTGATCGGATCTCCCGTACGTCCCCAATGAACCGGTGCGTTACGGTGGCCGGTTTGCGCCACGGAGCCGATATAGACTACCTTGATCTGATCTGCGTTCGGTTGCGCTTTTACGGCATCCACGATGTGTTGAGCGGCGGTCGTGTTTACTTTCAAGGTCTTTTTAGGGAAATAATCCGCCGCCGGCGAAACCATTCCACCTACGTGTAATACGTAGTCCGCTCCTGTTACTCCATTTAGGACATCCTGATAACTCGTCAAGTCTCCCCAAACGATACGGATCCCTGCCACGGCCTCATAGGTGGCCAACTTCTCTTTATTGATTTTGCTCGGACGAGCCAAGAGTGTTATATTAAAACGATCTAGCCGCTTGGACAACTCGACCAATCCGGCATGGCCCATCGTCCCGGTGGCTCCGGTCAGAAAGACGGTCTTTTTACTTTTCATGATATAATTTAAGTGTATAATAAAAATCTTAGGATACTATCGGGTAGCGAAGGTATATAAAAAAAAACTCCCAACCAATAGGTTGAGAGCTTTTGTAGTGGATACGAGAATCGAACTCGTATTACATGCGTGAGAGGCATGTGTCCTAACCGTTAGACGAATCCACCATTTAGATGTCATTGTTTTTGTTTGACGATGCAAAGGTAGATATATTTTTTAATTCTGCAATAGTTGGACTGAGTTTTTTTGAAGAAAAAGTGTGTTTTTTATCAAAATGCCAAGAAAACGGGGAGAATACCACTAAAAGGCGTTAAAAGTAGTTGCGATTTCATTGTTTTTTCATTGTCGGTACTGTTTATTTATTCTACCTTTGCCATCTGTAATTGAACAAAATAGTATTGAACATTACTAATACCAGTTTAATAAACAACTAATATTATGGCAGAACTTAAAGAAAAACTTTTCTCAGAATTCGCACCTGTGTCTACTGAAGAGTGGATGGCGAAGATAACGGCCGACCTGAAAGGGGTACCGTTTGAGAAAAAGCTTGTTTGGAAGACAGGCGAAGGATTTAATGTAAATCCTTTCTATCGTGCAGAAGACATCGAGGGTTTAAAGACTACAGAGTCTCTTCCCGGTGAATTCCCTTATGTTCGTGGAACGAAGAAAGACAACGATTGGAAGGTACGCCAGAACATTGAAGTTTGCTGCTTCAAGGGTGCTAACGAGAAAGCACTTGACCTTTTGACGAAAGGTGTTACTTCTCTTGGGTTCATCATCAAAGGTGATGAGGTGAACGAGGAGAATATAGCTACTTTATTAGAAGGTATTTGTCCGGCTTCCGTAGAATTGAACTTCAACACTTGCAACTGCAAAGCGGAGAAGTTGATCGGTATCTTGGCTGACTACTTCAAAGGCAAGGGTGTCGACGCAGAGAAGTGCTACGGTTCTGTAAACTATGACGCTTTCAAGAAACCTTTAGTAAAAGGTAAAGAAAACAGTGAGTGGGTAGAAGGTGCCGCAGCTGTGCTCAAAGCTGGACAGGCTTTGCCTAACTACCGTGTATTGGCTGTAAATGCGTTCCTTTTCAACAATGCTGGCGCTTACATTTCTCAGGAATTAGGTTACGCCTTGGCTTGGGGTAACGAATTGATGGCAAAACTTACCGAGGCTGGTTTCACCGCTGACGAGGTTGCCAAGAAAATCAAATTCAATTTTGGTATCAGCTCTAACTACTTCATGGAAATCGCTAAGTTCCGTGCGGCTCGTTGGTTGTGGGCCGAGATCGTAGCCGCTTATAAGCCGGCCTGCGAATGCGCTTGCAAGATGGTTGCTCACGCACAGACTTCAGAGTGGAACATGACGGTTTACGATGCTCACGTAAACTTGCTTCGTTCTCAAACTGAGGCTATGTCTGCCGCTCTTGCCGGCGTAGACTCTATCACGGTTCGCCCGTTTGATAAGATTTACCAGACTCCAGACGATTTCTCTGAGCGTATCGCACGTAACCAACAATTATTATTGAAGGAAGAGTGCCACTTGGATAAGGTCGTTGACCCGTCTGCCGGTTCTTATTATGTAGAGGTATTGACGAATTCCTTGGCTGATGTCGCTTGGAAGTTGTTCTTGGAGGTTGAGGAAAAAGGAGGATTCTCCGTTGCCGTGAACGCAGGTGAGATCCAGAATGCCGTTAACGCTTCGAATGTAGCTCGTAAGAAAGCGGTTGCTACCCGTCGTGAGATCCTGTTGGGTTCTAACCAGTATCCTAACTTCACGGAAGTAGCTGCCGATAAGATTCAGGAAAAAGGTTCTTGCTGTTGTGGCGGTGGTCATTGCGGCGAGGCAACGATCCCGGCTCTTGATTTCTCTCGCGGCGCTTCCGAATTCGAGGCTTTGCGTATGGCGACAGAGAAGAGTGGCAAGACTCCGAAGGTATTCATGTTGACGATCGGTAACTTGGCGATGCGTTTGGCTCGTTCACAGTTCTCCGCTAACTTCTTCGCTTGTGCCGGATATAAGATAATTGATAACTTAGGCTTCGATACGGTTGAGGCTGGTGTTGAGGCTGCAGTCAAGGCGGGTGCTGAGATAGTGGTTCTTTGCTCTAGTGATGACGAGTATGCTGAATTCGCTCCTGCTGCTTACAAGGCTTTGGCCGGACGTGCCGAATTCGTTGTAGCCGGAGCTCCTGCTTGCGCGGACGACTTGAAGGCTCAAGGTATCGACCAGTTCGTAAATGTAAAGAGCAATGTGCTTGAGACATTGAAAGCATTCAACGCTAAATTAGGAATCGCTTAAGTATAAACAATTATGAGACCAAATTTTAAAAACATAGATATAAAGAATGCCGGATTCGCAGCTACAAACGCTGCCGAATGGGCAAAAGCCAATGGTATCGAGCCCAATTGGAAAACACCCGAGCATATCGAGGTGAAACCTGTATATACAAAAGAAGACTTGGAGGGTATGGAGCACTTGAACTATGCTTCCGGTCTGCCTCCTTATCTACGTGGCCCGTACAGCGGTATGTACGCTATGCGTCCTTGGACAATCCGTCAGTACGCGGGTTTCTCTACCGCTGAGGAGTCTAACGCTTTCTATCGCCGTAACTTGGCTTCCGGTCAGAAAGGTTTGTCCGTTGCGTTCGACCTTCCGACTCACCGTGGTTACGATGCCGACAACGAACGTGTGGTTGGTGATGTAGGTAAAGCGGGTGTATCTATCTGTTCCTTGGAGAACATGAAAGTGTTGTTCGATGGTATTCCTTTGAACAAGATGTCTGTTTCCATGACCATGAATGGTGGTGTGCTTCCGGTATTGGCATTCTATATCAACGCAGGTTTGGAGCAAGGTGCTAAGTTGGAGGAAATGGCCGGTACGATCCAGAACGATATATTGAAAGAGTTCATGGTACGTAATACCTATATTTACCCGCCTGAGTTCTCCATGAAGATTATCGCTGATATCTTCGAGTATACCTCTCAGAAGATGCCGAAGTTCAACTCTATCTCTATCTCCGGTTATCATATGCAGGAGGCTGGTGCTACGGCTGATATCGAGATGGCTTATACGTTGTGCGACGGTATGGAATATCTTCGTGCCGGTATCAACGCCGGTATCGATGTGGATGCGTTCGCTCCCCGTTTGTCATTCTTCTGGGCTATCGGTGTAAATCACTTCATGGAGATCGCCAAGATGCGTGCGGCTCGTATGTTGTGGGCGAAGATCGTGAAGAGCTTCGGCGCTAAGAACCCGAAATCATTGGCATTGCGTACACATAGCCAGACTTCCGGTTGGTCATTGACCGAGCAAGATCCGTTCAATAACGTAGGACGTACTTGTATCGAGGCTATGGCCGCTACATTAGGACATACACAATCTTTGCATACGAACGCATTGGATGAGGCGATCGCTTTGCCGACCGATTTCTCCGCTCGTATCGCTCGTAATACACAGATTTACATTCAGGAAGAGACTAAGATCTGTAAGGAAATCGACCCGTGGGCTGGTTCTTACTATGTAGAGTCTTTGACGAATGAATTGGTACATAAAGGTTGGGCGTTGATCCAAGAGATCGAGAGCATGGGTGGTATGGCGAAAGCCATCGAGACAGGTCTTCCTAAGATGCGTATCGAGGAAGCGGCCGCTCGTACACAGGCTCGTATCGACTCTGGTGTTCAGACCATCGTTGGTGTTAACAAATATCGTTTGCCGAAGGAAGATCCGATCGATATCCTTGAGATTGATAATACAGCCGTACGTAACGAGCAGATCGCCGCTTTGAAGGAGTTGCGTGCTAACCGTGACGAAGCCGCTGTTCAAAAAGCTTTGGCTGATATCACGGAGTGCGTGAAGACGAAGAAGGGCAATTTATTAGAGTTGGCTGTTAAGGCTGCCGGCTTGCGTGCGTCATTGGGAGAGATCTCCGATGCTTGCGAGGTGGTTGTAGGTCGTTATAAAGCAATCATTAGAACTATTTCAGGCGTGTATTCATCAGAAACTAAGAAAGACGCAGACTTCCAGAAAGCTTGCGAGCTTTGCGAGCAATTCGCTAAGAAAGAGGGCCGTCAGCCTCGTATCATGATCGCTAAGATGGGTCAGGACGGACATGACCGTGGCGCTAAGGTTGTTGCTACCGGTTATGCTGACTGTGGGTTCGACGTAGATATGGGACCGTTGTTCCAGACTCCGGCCGAGGCTGCCCGTCAAGCTGTAGAGAACGATGTTCACGTAATGGGCGTTTCTTCTTTGGCCGCTGGTCATAAGACGTTGGTTCCGCAGGTTATCGAGGAGTTGAAGAAATTAGGTCGTGAGGATATCATCGTTATCGCTGGTGGTGTAATCCCGGCTCAAGACTATGACTTCTTGTATAAGGCTGGCGTTGCCGCTATCTTTGGCCCGGGTACTTCCGTATCGAAGGCAGCTTGCCAGATCCTAGAGATCTTGTTAGGCGAATAAATAGCATTTAAACCTTACGGTTTTTTAATAAAGAGAGGCTGGACAATTGATTTTGTCCGGCCTTTTTTAGTATTGTATACGGGTTTATGTACTTTTGTAGCGATTATTCAATTAAAAAGGGAAAGAATCATGGGAATCGTTATAGGTATAGACGTGGGAGGTAGCACGACCAAGATCGTCGGTGTGGAGGATAAGAAGATCAAGAACCCGATGTTCGTGAAAGCTACCGATCCGGTAACCTCTTTATTCGGGGCCTTCGGTAAATATATTTATGATAATAACATCTCACTCTCGAATATAGAGAAAGTGATCTTGACGGGTGTAGGTAGCGCCTATATCGATCAACCTTTATATGGCTTACCAACCGCGAAGACGGATGAGTTCCTCGCAAATGGGCTAGGGGCGCAGTATAATACGGGACTGGATAGCCTGTTGGTGGTCAGCATGGGAACGGGTACCTCTTTTGTCAAGGTACAAGGCTCCACGGTCGAGCATATCGGGGGATTGGGTATCGGTGGCGGAACCATCCTCGGCTTGTCTAAGCTATTATTGAAAACGCATGACTTTCACCAAATAGCGTCTTTGGCTGAGCATGGTTCCCTGAATGATATCGACTTGCATATCCGGGATATTACGCCGCATCCGCTACCCGGCCTGCCGCTAGACGTGACAGCCTCTATTTTTGGAAAAGCGGATGCGAACGCTAAGGTTGAGGATATCGCTCTCGGTATCGTTCATATGGTCTTGCAGACTATCGGGCAAGGAGCTGTTTTCGCCTCGTTAAATGGCGATATCAAGAATATCGTGTTGATCGGTAACCTGACTCGCTTGCCGCAATGCCCGGATATTTTCCCCCGTCTGGAGGAGATGTGCGATGTCCATTTCAAGATACCGGAGTATGCCGAGTATCGCACGGCTATCGGGGCGGCTTTATGTTATATCAGGAACCGGGAATATAGGGATATTTTTTGTGGAAAGTGTTAGGCTACATCAAAACTTTATGTATCTTTGCTACATGCTTTGTTCCCTTTCGGCAATCGCCGGATAGGGATTAAAAGGGAATCGGGTGAGAATCCCGGACAGTCCCGCTGCTGTAAGCTTCATAAACGGGTTGAGCAATACTGTTGCCACTGTTCATTCAAGTGAATGGGAAGGCGCTTAAGACCGGAAGTAAGTCAGAAGACCTGCAAGGCGTGTATATTTTCGACGGCTTCGAGGAAAGGCCGGAAGAGAACGCAAGAACCGTATCCGGTTTTTACTATTCTTTATCCAAGGTTTTCTTATCAAGTCGTCTCATGGTTTCGGATAATTATTTTGCCATAATAATTAGGGAAAGAAGCATGAATCTGACCGACGGGATGAGCTCCGTATGTAAGATGCATGCTTTCTTTGAGTTTAAAGGACTGGGGTATTCCGTGAACACTCTATAGAGAATATTTGTTTATTATTAGAAAAGTGCGTTTATTTGCAACGAGTAATTAACAAAAGAAGTATGAATATGAAGAAAATCGTGGGATTTCTTATGGTTGCCTTGTTAGCGTTGATGGCGCTTCCGGCGAACGCTCAGCTTAAATTCGGTATCAAGGGAGGTGTGAATATATCGTCTGTCCATTTCAACTCGGACGTGTTGAAAGCGGATAACGTAACCGGCTTCCAAGTGGGGCCGATGATCGAGACGACTTTGCCGTTGGTGGGTGTCGGGATCGATGCGGCCGTGTTGTATTCGCAAAAAGGTTTGGAGACGACTTCGGTTGGCGGGGTTAAGACTTCGATGAAGACGGATTATATCGATGTTCCGGTCAACTTGAAATGGAAATTCGGCTTACCGATCGTCAAAGCGTATCTGGCAGCCGGTCCGTATATCGGTTTCCGTGTAGGCGGTGATAAATTTTGGGATATCCCGGGTTCCGTAGCGGATCAGGTGAAGGCGAAGAATTTCAGCGCAGGCCTTAACTTCGGTGCCGGCGTGGAGTTGATCAGCCACTTGCAGGTGGGTTTCAATTATGGTCTGGGACTGACTGATAACTATAGCATTGAGAAGGTGAACCTCTCCGACGGTGCCGGAAAGAATCGTGGATGGTCTATCACGGCAGCGATCTTGTTCTAAATAGGTGAAAATAAAATGAGAGAGGCTGGGCTTTAGAAGTCCGGCCTTTTTTGTTATTTTTGGGCTCGTAATGAAACACCTGTTTGAATGAAATATGCGGACGTCATACTTCCCCTTCCTTTGGAGAATAGCTATACCTATCGGATACCCGAAGATCTGGAAAGAGCCGTGACTCCCGGTTGCCGGGTGATCGTGCATTTCGGGAAGAAACGATATTATACGGCCATCGTCATGGAGGTACACGACCGGGAACCGGTATCCGATTTTGAGACGAAGGAGATCTACGCTTTGCTGGATGCCACTCCGGTGCTCCGCCGTCCGCAACTCCGTTTCTGGAAATGGATATCTTCTTATTATATATGTAAGCTGGGCGACGTGTATAAGGCGGCCTTGCCTTCCGGCTTAAAGTTGGAAAGCGAGACGGCGGTTACTTATAATGAGGATTTCGAGGCTACCGCCCCCTTGCGCCCGAACGAGCAAGCGGTACTGGATGCCTTTAGCGGGGTTTTGAAATTGACGATCTCGGAGTTGGAGAAGAAGACCGGTCTCCGAAATGTTGTCCCGATCGTCTCTTCCTTGATGGTGAAAGGGGCGGTCGAGGTGAGCGAGGAGCTAAAGCGAGGATTCGTTCCCAAGACACAGGCGTTTATCCGTTTGGCCGAAGCTTACTGGGATGAGACGAAATTGCAGGCGGTGTTCGAAGAATTGAAAAGGGCGAAGAAGCAAGAGCTTCTGTTGGTCAGCTTCTTGGATTTAAGCCATACCTTGAATCCCGCTTTATCGAAGGAGCTTTCCAAGAAAGAGCTATTGGAACGCAGTGGTTATACCTCTGCGGTATTGGAGGGTCTGCTGAAACGGGGTATCTTGGAGAGTTACGAGAAAGAGGTGGGTCGTTTACAAGTATCCGTCTGCCGCTTGCAAGAGCCGAATCCGCTCAGTCCGGCGCAAGAGAAAGCCTACGGAGAGATCCATGAGGCTTTCAAGACGAAGGAGGTTTGCTTGCTTCATGGCGTGACTTCCAGTGGTAAGACCGAGATATACGTCCGTTTGATCCATGAGGTCTTGCGGCTGGGGCGGCAGGTTTTATATATGTTGCCGGAGATCGCTATCACGACCCAGATCACGGAACGGCTGGCGAAATTATTCGGGGATAAGCTATTGGTCTACCACTCTAAGTTCTCGGACAACGAGCGGGTGGAGGTCTGGAACAAGCTGCTGCATAGCGACGAGCCTATGCTGGTATTGGGGGTCCGTTCTTCCCTCTTCCTTCCGTTTAAGGACTTGGGCTTGATTATCGTGGACGAGGAGCATGAGAATACGTATAAGCAGCAAGACCCGGCACCCCGTTACCATGCCCGTAACGCTGCCATCGTCTTGGCGGGTATGCACGGCGGTAAGACCTTATTGGGTTCCGCCACCCCTTCCATCGACTCTTATTTCAACGCTACGGCGGGGAAATACGGTCTGGTCGAGCTATCCACCCGCTACGGTGATTGCTTGATGCCGGAGATTATTACGGTGGACGTGAAGGAGCTAAAGCGCAAGAAGATTATGAAAGATACCCTTTTCTCCCCCCTGTTGGTGGAGAAGGTGCGGGAGGCTTTATCCCGGGGTGAGCAAGCGATCTTGTTCCAGAACCGCCGGGGATTCGCCCCGATGATCGAGTGTCGGGGGTGCGGGTGGGTGCCTCATTGCGTGAATTGCGACGTTAGCCTTACTTACCACAAGGCGCATAATCAGCTGGTTTGCCATTATTGCGGTTATACTTACCGCTTGCCGCAGGTATGTCCCGAGTGTAAGGGGACGGAGTTCAAGATGCAAGGTTTCGGTACAGAGAAGGTAGAGGAGGAGATCGCTGGGCAATTCCCTGCGGCGAAGGTGGAGCGGCTGGATTTCGATACGGCCCGTACCCGCACGGCTTACGAGCGGATCATCTCGGATTTCGAGAAGGGGAAGACACAAATCTTGATTGGTACCCAGATGTTGTCGAAGGGATTGGATTTCGGGAATGTCAGCGTGGTCGGAATCTTGAGCGCCGATAGCCTGATGAATTTCCCAGACTTCCGGGCGCACGAGCGGGCTTATCAATTGATGGTACAGGTTAGCGGACGTGCCGGACGACGGGATAAGCGGGGTACGGTGATCTTGCAGACTACCCAGCCGGAGCATCCCTTGATCCGTATGGTGCAGCATTTTGCTTATAAGGAAATGGTGAGCTTGCAATTGAGCGAGCGTAGTATGTTCCGTTACCCGCCTTACTACCGTTTGATCGTCTTGATCCTTCGGAGTCGGAATGAGAAGGCTTTGCAGGAAATGTCTGCTTTATACGCCGAGAAACTTCGTGCTCGTTTAGGTGAGCGGGTGTTGGGGCCGGTTACGCCGCCTATCACCCGGGTACAGACGCTTCATATCAAGAAGATCGTCTTGAAGATCGAGATATCCGCCGGGATCGCTCCGCTTCGTGAGATATTGGAGGGGATTCATACGGAGATGCAGGGATATGTGCCGTTTAAGCAGTTGCTGGTTCATTATGATGTAGACCCGGCTTGAGAATTGAAAATGGAGAATTGAAAATTGAAAATTAATGGAAAGGAGCTTAGGGATGAGGGAGGAAAAGATACGGTTGTTGTTTGTGTGTTTGGGGAATATATGTCGCTCTCCGTCAGCGGAGGCGGTAATGAAGAAGTTGGTGAAGGATGCGGGATTGGGAGATCGGATCGAGATCGATTCCGCCGGGATCACCGGGTATCATGAGGGAGACCGGGCGGATTCACGGATGCGGGCGCATGCGGCCCGTAGGGGATATTCGTTGGATTCGATCTCCCGTCCGGTACGTCAGTGGGACTTTCATGACTTCGATTTGATTATCGGCATGGACGACCAAAATATAACGGACTTGAAACGGATGGCTCCCGATCTGGAATCCGTCGCTAAGATACATCAGATGACTGAGTTCTCCCGGAATAAGTTGTACGATCACGTCCCGGATCCTTATTATAGCGGTGCCGAAGGTTTCGAGTTGGTCTTGGATCTATTGGAAGATGCTTGCGCCGGGTTGTTGGAATATTGTAAAGACCATTTGTCTTAAGTTCGGGGCGAAGCCGGATCAGTAAAGAGGTTGTTACGGCTATCGTTCAACTTCTTTTACTAACCATTTGATTTCGTTATCGGTAATACTTTCACTCTCTTCCTTATCATAAATATAAATGAGGTTGATAATCCCTTCGGTATCATTAACGGTATAGGTATAGGTGATGACTCGTGCGCCATGACTTTTTCCTTTGTTTTTACTGCCTATAGCCATACGGATCTTACGGATGCCACAGCCTAAATCAATTCCTGCGGAAGGGTTGCTGCTTAGCTCATTTTGTAACGCTTGAAGGTCTTGTTTTAGCGAATGATATTTCTTTGCCAATCGCTTCAGCTCTTTCAGAAAGTGCTTTTGCGGTATGATTCTATAATTCATCTATGACCTCCTGCAATGTTTTTTGATATGTGCCGTTTTTACGAGACTCTTTTACGTCGATTAAGCCTTGCCGGATTCCGGCAAGCACCTCTTCCTTACTAATATATTCAGTCTCTTCAGTCTGTGCTTCCTTTTGCTGCGCAAGACGGCGGATGGCTTCTACGGCTTTACGCATCAAGGTCTCATCTTCGGCGATGATACTGAGTTGGCGGAATAATTCTGCGTTGAGTTCTAATGCTGTCATATTTTTATCCTTCTTTTGTCTCTGGTTTTCAATGGCAAATATACGAAATAGAATCAGTTAGACAATGCTTCGGTAGTTTATTCTTGTGACTGTCTTTATTCTATTCCCGTCCCGGATCCTTATTATAGCGGCGCCGAAGGCTTCGAGCTGGTCTTGGACTTATCTATCGTAAGGTTGCTAGAATGCCCATTGTAAGATGCTTATAACTGCGATTATAAGAACCTAACAATGGGCATTCTAATAACCTCTTTTTGTGAGAGCGGCGATGACAGCCGCTCTCACTCGTGAAACCTTGCCTATCGGATTATCACTTTCTTCGTTATCTCATTGGATAGGCGGACGATATAGATACCGCTAGCCAAGCCATCTACACGACTGTCTCCGGCGGGAAGCCGTACCGTGCGGACTACGTTTCCGGTGAGGGCGATCACCTGCGCTGTCACGGAGACTGGCGTACGGATCAGCAAGGCTCCGCTCTCGGCACGGATCAAGGTAGCGTTTTCCACTTGCTCGATACCGGTCGTGGTATTTCTCACGATACCGGTGATCGCTACGGTCAGGTTGGCGGAAATATCGGCGATCGTGTACTTGCCGCTTGCGTCGGGGGTGAGGGCGTTTCCGTTCACGGTCACTACGGGGACGGACTGGTCATAGTCTGCGTCCAAGGTGAGGGTGAAGGAGAAGCCGTCGCCTTCGGTTACCGTATGCGCTCCGGCTGCCGGGGTGGTGGAGGCTCCTACCAAGGCAGGGAGGGTTACGGTATAGGTAGCGGGCTGTGGCGTAGGAGGCGTTACGGGAGGAACATAAGGCGTTACGGCAACCGGGGGCGTGGTGAGCGTCGTGGTCGTGGTCGTGCCGCCGTCTCCGGTTACGGTGGCGGTAACTAGGCAACGATACTGGCCTACGGTTCTCGTCCTGTAGGTATTCGAGGCGTTACGCAGCTGCGAGTCGTCCGGGGCGGTAGACCATGTGCCGGCCTGTGCGTTGAAAGTCTCCCATTGATACGTCAAATTCATTTGGGTGCCTTCGGGGGCGGTTATGCCGGCCTTAAGCTCCGCGTAGCCGTCAGTGGATGGTATCGGGGTGCTTGCCGCCGGGTCTACCCGTTCGAGGGTGATGTTGCCGGGGAGTGTCACGGTGGGCACTCGTGCGGTAAGATCCGTGAAATGGCCGTTGTTGGTGACCGCGGTGTTGACAAGGTCGCCGGCATTCTCGCCGGGGGTGAGCGTCAATTCGTTGCCGGGCTCGATCGTGACCGCACCCAGACTGTTCGTGCCGCTCAAGGTGAGGTTGGTCTTCCCGGTACCGTTGATGAGGGTGGCCGCGGAGGTTACCTCGTTGAGCTTTATTGTCATATCGGTATCGGCGGGAGGGGTGAGGGTGAGTTTGTTTATGGTCTTGCCCTTCTCTCCGTTGATCTCTCCGTTGAAGTAGTTGTCGGTACCATCATCTTGTTGGAACTTGTTCTCGTCCGTTATCGTGATCTCGCCGTTGTCTGCCGGGGTGATAGGGGAGGCTTCGAGGTAGACCTGCGTGGTGCCGTTCATCACGTACCCATTGCCTTTCACGCCATCAGGCAGCGGTGTGGCTGTCCAGATGAAGGGGTTCTTCTTGCCGGGCGTGAGGTCGAGGGTAGCGCCGTCTTTCAGTTTCCACGAGATCGGACTATCTATCACGTCGCCTCTGTCGGTGGTGAAGGTGAGCTTGGGCCATGTGGCGGCAAGATCGGCCAGTATCTCATCGGCGGTCATGATGGTGGTGACGATCCGGGTCTCGGTCGGCTGTCCTACCGCCTCTGCCAGCTCGCTCTCTTTCCATTGGGCGGTGAGGGAGAGATCGCCGGTGGAGCCTTTCGCCACGGTCGCTACCGTATTCCCGTCGGTGTCTTTCCAGCCCTCGAAGGAGAGGTAGGTATTGGCGTGTGTCGGCGTGGGGAGGGTGAACTCGTCCGATACTACGGTATATTGGGTGGGGCTGCCTTGCGGGAGGGTGCCGCCATTCGGGTCGTAGGTGATCGTGTAGCGGATAAGCTCGGCCTCGGCGGTAACCGTCGTCGGCTGGGCGGGCATCGTGAAGCTACGCTGTGCGGTGTAGCCCTTGTCGTTCGGTGCCAGGGTCTCTGCGGTCGTAGCGTTGCCGTTGTAGGTGATGGAGCCTACCGTCAGTTGGTAGCCTTCCTGCGGGACGAAGAAGAGGTCTACCTTGGTCCCGTTGTAGACGGTCTGGCCGGAGGATACGGCGGTGTACGTGCCGGCGGCGTTCATGATCATTACGTCCAGCGTCGCTCCCTCGGCGGGTTGCTGGATGGTGAGGAGGTATGGGAAGACCGGGTCGGAAGGTTGCGCCTTCGTGCTCGTCTCCGGGGCTTGCGCCATCGCCGGCTGCGCTAGCAGGGCGAGCGTAGCGGCTAGCAAGGATAGGATATATCTGAATGTTCTCATATTTGTATCTGTTTTAGTGTATATAATATAATGTATGCTCTACAGGACGACCTTGATCGTTGTACCGCCTTGGTGGACGAGATAGATGCCGGAAGGAAGGGCGATCGTCGTCTCGCTGCGCAAGAGCGGCAGGTAGCACTTCAAGGTCCCGCTGACGTGGTATACGGCGACTTTCTCGGCATGGTCGGCGCTAAGGTGCAAACGTCCGTCGGCGGCCCAAGCGCGGAAGCTGTTGTCCGCCGGAGTCTCGGCCAGCTCCGTACCCGTGACGATACCGTCCAAGCGGAGGCTCTTCAGCAGGGCTTGGGTGGCGGCATTGGCCACGACATAGCTCTCGAAGGGCCGCAGGGTAACCCGGTCCTTCAGCTCGAAGCGGCTGCCGTCGTCGCTGAGGACGTATATGTTTCGCATCTCCACATTGTACGAGGCCCGATTGCCCTTGAAGAGGAACACGCCCGTGTTGAGCGGCTCGGCGGGGCTGGTAGGCTCGATGGGGGAGTCGGGGCTGTCCTTGAAAAGGTAGATATTGCCGTAATTGAGGCGCAGCGTGTTTGTCTCCGGGCCTTCGCCGGCGATCAGCACGGGGTTACCTGCGGCGAGTATATGCAGGTTGTCGGGATCCGCCGGCTGCCAAGTCTGGTCGGTGGCATCGGGATATCCGGTACGCACGTAGCAGGGGGTTCCCGCGTCGCTAGCCAATTTGTCGGCGGTATTGGATGCTAGCGTGGTAGCCCGCCATTGGTTGCGGTTGGGGAAGAGGTGGGTGAAGCGGGCCGCTACGAGTCCTAGCACACCGTCATCGGCGAACCGGATCTGCCCGCCGTCCTGCAGCTCGAGATCATTCACCAGTGGAAATACTCCATTTTCTCCTATCTTCCCTACCGTAAGGACACCCTTCTCGGTGACGCGCAGCCATTGGCCCGGCATGCTCGCGTCGAAGGCCGTCTCCTTGTCGATCACGATCCAGACGGGCGGGACTTCGCGCAATCCCGTGTAGCTTGTCAGCCCGTCGGGATGGGCGGCGGGGAAGGTGCTGAGGTAGGTTTGCCCCGGGTCGTCGGAGCGGTAGCCTTCCTGTTTCAAGCCCGTCGACTGATTCTCTAGGTAGAAGGAGAGCGGGTAGTTCGTGGCTATGCTCTTCATGCCTGTAAGATTGAAGGTCAGACCATTCGGATTCTCCGTCGGTTCCGCCGGTTTGAGGTAGATGTAGCCAGACGGAGATTCCGGCCATGTGAGTTGGACAAGGCCCTTCACGGTGCCGCCGCCTTCGGGGTGGATGGCCTGCTCGGCGGCTGTCAGCGCCAAGGTGTTATCCGGGTCGGCGGGCGTCGGGATGAGGCAGGTGGCTCCCGTCTCTACCCGGAGCGCGTGGGTTCCGGACAGGCGGGGGCTGTGGGTGTTGTTTTGGAGCCTCACCGTCCCGCTCGCTACCGTGAGGGCCGTGCCCGTCGGGGGCTGGAAATCTACCTTGTCCAGCGTAAGCGTAGCCTCGCCCTCGGCATGGATGGTGGCGGGGATGTTGATGTAGGATGAGCTGCCGTTTGTCGTCACCGTCCCGTCGAACATCTTCTCGTCGCAGTACCATCCGTCCGCGGGGTCGAAGAAGAGGTCGATGCCGGTGCGGGTGCTGCCGTAGCCGTAGTCCTTGGAAAGGTCGAGCGGCTGCGGGGTGGGGCGGGTGGCGGTGGCGCCGGAGTATCGGCAGTATGCCCCGTCTGTCCGGAAGAAGGGGTAGTCTCCGTCTTTATAGGAAGACCCGCTGTAACGCCTGCCGGCATATAGCCGCTCGCCGTCGAGGGAGGCGGTATACCGCGTATCGGCCGCGGCGAGGAAGGCGTAACCCCAGCAGGTCCCGTCGGTCGCGAAGGTGGCCGCCGGCTCGTCGTCGCCTGCCGGGGTGACGGACAGCGTCCGGCCATCGGTCGGGGCGGTATCGAAATCCAGTTCGATAAAGCCGCTTACATAGGTGCAGAGCGCGTTCGCTTGCAGGTGGATCCGTGCGTTATCCCCGAACGTGATCGCGTCCGGCGAGGTATTGTCGTTTTTAAAGGCTGAGCCACCTGTTTTACTGATGACATGTATCTCTCCGTCCAGATGCATCCGGGCATTCTGGAAGTTGGAGATGGCGCCGATGCTGAGCGGCGCTTGGGCATAGACCGTGAGCGTACCCGTGCCCGCGGGAGATCCGTTTAGGATACCTTGGCTTATCTCCTGCGCATCGGCTACGGTCAGGGTGAGCGTGCCTAAGTTATAGATGAGGTCGCTCATGATCTCGATCCGGTTCTCCCCCTCGATCCGGAGGGTCGGTTCCGCGCCGGCCTTGATATAGAAGAGCTGGTTGAAACTTGAGGTTATGACGGCGTCTTTCAGCGTCAGCGCCGGTGGGTTGCCGCTGTCGGGATCGGCGGAGGTGAGTACGCTGTCGGAATCGGTGGAGGGGTGTATGACGAACTGCCGGCCTACCTCGGGCATCGTGCCGGTGATGGTACCGTTGAAGGGGGTGCCGGTGGTCGGGGCCTGCGTGTCGGATGCCCCTACTTTGTACACCCACGTGCCGTTTAGGTACGCGAGGTTGATGTACCAGTTATTGTTCAGGGTGCCCGGCAGGGTGGCAAGGTCGAGTGCCCCGGGAGGTTCCGCTTGCGCGCGGGCCGCTGTCGGGAGGGTGGCGATCAGTGTCGCGACACTGATCAGCAAGGCGAATATTCGCCTTGCCGGTAGGTGGATGTCATGTAATGATGTTCTCATGTTCTATGTGTATAATAGGGTTTATAAATCGGTTGTTTTTTCCGGCAGGTCCGGTAGCCCCTGTCCGGCAGGCTTGGCAGCCGTTGTCCTCGATGCTTGGCAGCCGTTGTCCGGACATGCCGGACAACGTTGTCCTCAGATCTCGTCCGGACTCTCGCTGTCGCCCCCACCGCCTTCTCCTACGATAAGGATGATGGGGAAGGTGTAGGTGCGGGGCTCTTTTACGTTACGGCTTCCGCTGTATTGCGTGGTGAGGCTCACGGTGTACTGCCCGTCGGCCAGCGTCGGCATCTGCACGATCACCTGCGAGGGCGAGTTGGCGATCACCACGGGTGCCTTCATCGGCGCGGCCCCTTCGGTGGTGGGGGTGAGGTAGACACCGATGGAGGGATCATCACCCTGTATCTTCAGGTTCACGCCACCCAGCACGAGGGCTCCGCCGGAGCTGAGCTGCCCGTTGATGGCCTTGGAGGTGGAGTCGGTCACGGTATTGATCACCGGACCTACGGCCGCCACGCCGTTCACCACCACCTTCACCAGCTTGAGGGTCTCGCGCAAGAGCTTGCCCATGGTGTAGGTGATGCCGAGGGCGTGCTTCCCGGGTTCGAACTGCGCCTTCTCGCCCTCGAAGGCCCCCTGCACGTTGACGAGGTATTGGCCCACGCCGTCCACCACGCTCTTGCCCTCGGCGATGGCCTGCACCTTATGGCTGTCGGCCATGTCGAGGATGTTGAGGATCGTGCCGTGTTGGTACTCGGTACGCGCGGCCACGATGCGGGCGGCGATGTCCGTGTTATACAATGTCCCGGTGATGTGCGGCTTGGCGGTGTAGTCGCCCTTGCGCTCGGTGAGCAGGTTATCGTACAAGTCTGTGTTGAGAATGATTTGTTCTGCCATGGTATTCCTTTATTAAGTGATTACTGCCAGCAAAGAACGGGGTTCGGGGTAAGAATGAGAGGACAAATCCGGGAAAAAAGAGGACAGATCTCGGAAAAATGCTCATTATTGCGCCTGCCGCCGGTATTGGGCGGGGGTGACTCCCAGTATTTTCTGGAAGATACGCGAGAAGGTGCGGGAGCTGGTGAAGCCCGCGCCGACAGCGATCTCTTCCATGCTCCGGCTGTCGCCCGGCATCAACAGCTCGGTACGGGCGTGGTTCACCCGGTAGCGGTCGATGTATTCCTTGAGCGTGATGTTCAGCTTGTCCTTGATGGAGGTGGAGAGATACTTCTCGTTGGTACCGAGGGCACGTACTAGGTCTTGCCGGCTGAAATTCGGGTTGAGGAAGGGTGAGGAGCTGGCCATATAGTTTTGCGCTTGCTGGAACAACTCGTCCTCCTCGATTTCCAGCAACCCGCCGATAAGATCCTCTAGGTCCATCCGGTTGGGATCGGTATCGGCGTCGGCTTGCGGGGCGAGGTTGAGCCGTAGGTATAGTTGGTCGTACGTGTAATGGTAGTTGGCGTAGTGGATCGATACCGAGGCGTAGAAGAGGGCGAACACGAAGTTGACCGCCGTGTTATAGTAATTATTCGGGAAGAAACAGAGGCTCACGGCGGCGATGCCGATACCCAGCGCCCATAGGAAGGCACGGGTTACCCAGCGCAATTCCAGTCGCTCGGGTGATTGGGGTATCTGTTTCAGGTTACCTAGATAGATCGCCCGCTCCCGGAAGAAAAAATGCGTATAGCCCCCTAGCTGGACAAGGTATACGAGGCACGTGAGCGTACGTATCAGCAGGGGCGGGTTCCCAATATTATCCCACCATACGTCGAAACGATACGTATGGACATCCTCCCGGAAGAGACAAGCGATCGTGTAGGCTACGGTAAGCGCGATCGTAGGCATGGCGTGGAGGAGGATATTCCTCCGGGTCACGTTCTTTCCCCTGAATAAGAGGGTGAGCAGGAACGTGAACAGCAACGCTTGCGAGGCGCTGATTAGCAGGATGGGGAAGTAGAACAACTCCATGATGGTTCGCTCGTCCGTGCCGGAAGACAAGATGAAGATATGCCCTATGCCTACCAATGCCGAGGCCAAGGCGAGATACTTGCAGGCCGTCCGGTACTTGGGGATCGTGCTTTCCCGCAAGGTCTTCAGCGACAACAGCAGTCCGCTGACCAGAAGGCAGGTAAAGGCTACGATCCCTGTCGAGGCTAAGTAGAGTAGGTGGTCGTTCATGTTGGTTCGCTATTGTTTTTTCAAGTCCGGATAGCTGATTCGGGTATGGAACATGGTTTTCAGTTTGTCTACGAATACGCTCTTTATGGTCTCCACGTCCTTGAAGGTCAGGGGAGCGCTCTTTAGCAAGCCGTCGGCGATCTGCCCGTCGATGATCTTGTTCACCAAGGCGCTGATACTCTCTTCGGTATGTTCCTTCAAGCTGCGGGAGGCGGCTTCCACGGAATCGGCCATCATCAGTACGGCGGTCTCCTTCGAGAAGGGATTCGGGCCGGGGTAGGTGAATAGCTCGTCGTTAATCGGCTTGTCCGGGTATTGGTTCTTGAAAGAGTTGTAAAAATACTTCGCCTTGCCACGTCCGTGGTGCGTACGGATGAAGCTGATAACCGCCTTGGGTAACAGGGCCTTCTCGGCGATCTTCACGCCCTCGGTGACGTGGCTGATGATGATCTGCGCGCTTTGGTCGAACGATAACTGGTTATGCGGGTTCACGCTCGATTGGTTCTCGGTGAAGAAGACGGGGTTGCTCATCTTCCCGATGTCGTGATAAAGGGCGCCGGTACGTACCAGTTGGGCGTTGGCGCCGATCTTGGCGGCCGCCTCGGAAGCGAGGATGGATACCTGCAAGGAGTGCTGGAACGTGCCCGGGCAAGTCTCGCTAAGCTTCTTCAAGATCGGGTTGTTGATGTTGGACAGTTCCACCAGCGTGATGCTGGACACGTATCCGAACGTCTTCTCCAACATATATACCAATACGTAGGTGAACATCAGCAGGATGAAGTTGATACCGAAATAAAGCATCATCATCCAGTTGATCTTGTTTAAGTTCGCCTCTTGATACAACGTGAGACTGAGGTAGCAGGCGGCGTAGGAGATGAAGATGAAGACGGCGCAACGGATCAGTTGCGAACGTTCGCTCAACTCCTTCAAGCTGAACGTCACTACCATACCCGCCACGATTTGCAACAACAGGAACTCATGCGGGAAAGGTACCATCAACGAGCAGATCAGCACGATGATAAGGTGCGTGAAAAGCGCCGTCCGGGAATCGAAGAAGGTACGTACTACGATCGGTACGATGGCGAACGGCAATATATATACGTTGAATAATGCGTAGGTAACACATAGTTCCGTAAGGATGCAACTCACGAATATGCAGAGGATCAAGAATAGTACGTTCTTCCGGTTATGGAATATCTTCAAGCGGAAAGACCATAGGTAGAGCCAGAAACAGAACATTAGCCCGAAGACGAGCACGAATTGTCCGGCCAATATGATGCCTTGCGTCTGCGTGCCCCCCGTCTTGGCCTCGTGTATGGCCTTTAGGGAACGGAGCACGTTGTAGGTATGGTTGTCGATGATCTCGCCCCGGTCTACGATACGCTCTCCGGCTTGTACCATACCGTTAGCGATAGATACGCTCTGTAGCATATCCTCCTTGATCTTGTCGGACATGTCGGCGGCATAGGATATGTTCTCGGTGAGGTAGTTATTGATGTCACACGATTGCAGGATCGATTTGTCCAGCCGCGGCGGGCAGTTGTTGATAATGAACTCGTAGGCGGTGCGCACGGTGAAGAAGTCGCTCACGTAGCGAGGCTGTGCGACGGCGTTCTCCAAGAGGTTGACACGGGAGTATTCCTCTTTCCGTAGCTCGTCCAGATCCTGCGACGAGATGATACCGTTCTTGTATAAGTTGATCAGGCTGCTCTCTATATACTGCATGTAAGCGGGGGATACTTTGCTTCGCAAGTTATTGCCGTTATTGTAGTTGGCACGCAGTTTCTCGACCTCTTGCTTCTGGATGTCGGGGTTCATGCGGTAATAAGGCTCGAACTTACGGAGTACGCTGTCTTTCTCCGCTTTTACCTCGTCGTCGGTCTTGTAGATCGGGAAATCGCTCGGGGCGGTGAGTAATCCATATCTCCAAGGCTTGCCCTCATAGAACTGATAACGGAATTTTCCCTCCCGAGGGAAGAAGTAGGCGATAAGTAATGCGGTCACCACGAAGTAGACCACGGTCGGTATATTGTAATTCTTCTGTTTCATATAGATTCCTTTTTGCGTCCGAAATATACGTAAAAAACTTCACTAAGCGGAAAAAAAGGCGTACTTTTGCCGCATTATTATAGAATGTAAGTATTATGACTCAAAGAAAAGTAAGAGTACGCTTCGCACCTAGTCCTACGGGGGCGCTGCATATCGGAGGTGTCCGCACGGCTTTATACAACTATTTATTCGCTAAACAGAATGGCGGTGATATGATTCTCCGTATCGAGGATACGGATTCCCAACGCTTCGTTCCCGGGGCGGAAGACTATATCATCGAGGCCTTGACTTGGCTGGGTATCAAGTTCGACGAGGGCGTGAGCTTCGGCGGCAACTACGGTCCGTATCGCCAGAGCGAGCGTCGTGAGATCTACAAGAAGTATGTCGATCAATTGCTGAACGATGGCCATGCTTATATAGCGTTCGATACGCCTGCCGAGTTGGAGGAGAAACGGAAGGAGATCGCCAATTTCCAATACGACGCCTCTACCCGTTCGCAAATGCGCAACTCGTTGACGCTTTCTCAGGAAGAGGTTCAGAGCCTGATCGAGTCAGGTCATCAGTACGTAGTTCGTGCCAAGATCGAGCCGAATGAGGATATCCACGTGAACGACTTGATCCGTGGCGAGGTCGTTATCAACTCCTCTATCTTGGATGATAAGGTATTATATAAATCGGCCGACCAATTGCCTACTTACCACTTGGCGAATATCGTTGACGACCATTTGATGGAGGTTACCCATGTGATCCGTGGTGAGGAGTGGTTGCCGAGCGCACCGCTTCACGTATTATTATATCGTTTCTTCGGTTGGGAAGATACGATGCCTAGTTTCGCCCATCTGTCGTTGCTGTTGAAACCGGAAGGTAACGGTAAGTTGAGCAAGCGTGACGGCGATCGTCTGGGCTTCCCTGTATTCCCCTTGGAATGGCACGATCCGAAGACGGGTGATGTTTCATCGGGCTATCGTGAGAGTGGCTACTTCCCCGAGGCTGTCGTAAACTTCCTCGCTTTGCTGGGCTGGAACCCGGGTAACGATCAGGAGGTGATGAGCATGGATGATTTGATCCGTTTGTTCGACCTGTCTCGTTGCAGCAAGAGCGGCGCTAAGTTCGATTATGAGAAAGGCAGATGGTTTAACCACCACTATTTGCTGGAGAAGAGTAATGCGGAGATCGCCGACCTATTCTTGCCGATCGTGGAAAGCCATGGTATCCAGACTACCCATGCTTATGTAGAGAAAGTGGTCGGCATGATGAAAGGCCGTGTCAATTTCGTGAGTGAGTTATGGGATCTTTGCTCTTTCTTCTTTATCGCCCCGACGGAGTACGATGAGAAGACTCGCAAGAAACGCTGGAAGGAAGATTCGGCTGTTCAATTGGGTGAGTTTATCGAGCAATTGCGTGCCCGTGAGCCGTTCGACGTAGAAGGTACCGAGAACGAGTGCAAGGCTTGGATCGAGAGCAAGGGATATCATTTGGGGAATATCATGAACGCCGCCCGTCTGGCCTTGGTTGGCGAGGGCAAGGGCCCCGGCATCTTTGATATTACCGAGGCTTTAGGTAAAGAGGAGTCTATCCGCCGTATCCAACGGGCTATCGAGATATTAAAATAATCATGTACAGTTTAGCAATACATCTCTACGCTTTTGTAGTCGCTTTGATCTCGCCTTTCCATAAAAAGGCGAGACTGATGCGATTCGGGCAATGGAAAACAAATTCCATACTTCGTGAGAAAATCGACCGGAACGCTAAATACATCTGGTTCCATGCCTCCTCGCTGGGCGAGTTCGAGCAAGGGCGTCCTATGATCGAGAAGATCAAGGCGGAACATCCGGAGTATAAGGTGCTGCTGACTTTCTTTTCTCCATCTGGCTATGAGGTACGGAAGAATTACAAGGGAGCGGACGTGATCTGCTACCTTCCTTTTGATACGCCTTTCCGGGTGAAGAAGTTCCTGAATCTGGCGAATCCGGCGATCGCCATATTTATCAAGTACGAGTTTTGGGGGAACTATTTGCGTGAGTTGCGGAAGCGGGGAATACCGGTTTATATCATTTCCGCTATATTCCGCCCCGACCAGCTATTTTTCCAATGGTTCGGAAAGCCGTACCGGAAGATGCTATCTTATTTTAATCATCTTTTTGTTCAGGACGAGCGTTCGATGAAACTCTTGAACGAGTTCGGCATCACGAATGTGACGGTGACCGGCGATACCCGTTTTGATCGGGTGTTGGATGTCCGTAAGCAAGCTCGTGAGCTTCCGTTTATCGAACGTTTCTTGGAAAGCAAGGAAGGTAAGAGGCCGATCGTGATGGTGGCCGGCAGTTCATGGCCTCAAGACGAGGCGATCTTTATCCCTTATTTCCATGAGCATCCGGAGATGAAGTTGATTATCGCCCCGCATGAGATTCACCGGGAACATCTCCTTTCTATCGAGGCGATGCTAAAACGTCCGTCCGTCCGTCTATCGGAGGCGCATGAGGATGATCTGGCCGATAAGGATTGCTTGATCATCGACAGTTTCGGACTCTTATCTTCCATTTATCGCTATGGACAGATCGCTTATATCGGTGGTGGTTTCGGAGCGGGTATCCACAACACGTTGGAAGCCGCCGTTTATGGGATGCCGGTCTTATTCGGTCCGAGATACCATAAGTTTAAGGAGGCGAAGGATCTGATCGCCGTAGGTGGTGGTTTCTCCATCACAGACGATTCCTCTTTCCGAACGAAGATGGACGAGTTATTGACCGACCCGACAGCCTTGGAAACCTCCGGGCAAGCTGCCGGTGATTTTGTGAAAAACAGTGTAGGAGCGACGGATCAAATCTTGCGACAAATCCATATCCGTTAATAGATAAAGCCGGGTTTGCTATTCGAGTGATTGTATGCCCAGATTCTTTTGATATAGCAATGGAATACGGATGAGATAGATGTACGGATTGGTAATTGAACGATTTGCGTTGTCTATCTCATCCGTGTTTTATTTTAATCCTCTTCAGCGAACATCGGGTCCCAAGCGGGAAGGCGAGTCGGTGTTTGTTTCAAGATCTCTTTTACTTGATCCGTGATGTACTTCTTGTTGACTACCAGACGGAACATATACTCATTAAACCATTGGTCTGTCATGATGAGGTGGCCGGCGTTCGCTCCGGGGCCCCAACTATTCTCAACCATCCATTTCTTCGGCTTTCCATTCGCGTCGAGGTCAACAGCCATCAAGGTCATGGCGTGTGAGGAACCGCTGGCGAATGTCTGGATACGTTGTTTCTTATCCATGCCGAAAGTCGTACCCATCAGTGAACCGTAATCGTAGAAGTTTACATCCAGAATACCTCTGTCACGATCGAAGAACTTGCCCACGTCGCAAGAGAAATACATCATGGTGCTGTCCTTGATGGAAGCGATAGCCATTTGTTTGATATCCTCGATCGGAAGGTTTACGTAAGTCCAGTTCTTTCCATCGTAAGCGTGGCGGTCGTAATCGATCTCATACAACTTATAATAATCGCGGCTCGGATCGTTCATCAACATGACATAGTTGTTTTTCAAATCGTCCCCGATATATTCTTGGAAGAAGGACTGAGGCGTATATTCCTTCGTCTCTACCGGATTCCCTTTAGCGTCTTTGCGAGTCCACGTGAATTTCGTAGGCGGCTCTCCCAAGTTCAATACGAGCATACGGTAAATCGTACCTAGCATCTCGGTCTTCTTTTTCTCCAGATCCGCTACGGTCGTGCCTTTGGTCGTAGACAGGTCACGAAGTTGCAAGCCGTATTCTTTCAGCTTTAATCCGATCAGGTTGCTCATGCGTCCGGTACTGTTGCTACTGTTGGTCTCTACCATGACCTCGGCGGGAACCACGCCATACTTGGTCAAGATATCGGAGACACCCGTGAACTGCCCTCCGTCTCCGATCGGGTTCTTGAACAGCCATTCCACCATCTTGTCGTCCATCGGTTTCAGACGAGTATCGATGATGCCCTGTAAGAAAAGGTTCGCTTTCTCCAATTGATCCCAGAAGAAAGAATAATTCTGGGAGAATTGAAAGTCTCCCATGTCATATTTGGCGATGGCCTGCGCACGGAACACGTTCAATCCCGTGAAAAGCCAGCAACGGCCCGAGGAACGTTGGTTGGAGATCCCTTTGCTCTCTACCTTATTGGAGAAGTAAGTATCCAAATTGTTCTTGCTCTCCCCATTAACGGCAAGCTTGTTGATGTCGTTATTGGTGATCGCGTTACGGATCGCCTTATCGGTCGGCGTTCCTTGATAAGACTGTTTGATTTGCTGCAACATCGTGGGTGAGATGCCTCCACCACTTTGTTGTCCGTGAGCCGATAGCGTGATGCCTAAAGCCAAGGCCGCTATCCATAAATTCTTTTGCTTCATGATATTTTAGTTGATTAATAAATTGTGTTATTTCTTTTTAGGCCATACCAGACCGTCTTGCCGGATATTCCATACCGTACCGTCTGGTGCGGGTAGTGATATCTCATACATGGAAGGTGTCGTATGTATTTCCAGTTGATTGGCGATCTCTTGCGGGCATAGCTCGTTTGCCTTCAAGTCGTTGATGTTATCGGCATAATGTCCGAAGGTCGCGGCGAACTCATTCTGACGGTAATATAAATTACGCAAGATCCATTTCGTCTCCTCCGAAGGATGTTTTACGAAAGGAGTCTCACCTTCTCCCGCAATCTTATCCGATATTTGAACATAACCCCAGTATTCGGGCATATGGATATTGATTACCCCGGTAGGCGCCCATACCCAGTTGTACTCGCGAATCTTATCCTCTCCTTGGATAGGGACTTTCACGTATTTACCGTCTTTCAGGTCCGTTGTCCATTCCACACGAGAGAAGTTCACACGGATCTGCTCGCCGATTTCCGGCTTTTCTTTTCCTCTGTCCATTTGGAATACGGAAGTCCAAGGAATGAATACCTCTACGCTCCATGATTTATCCGTGTCTTTCGGGTTATTCAGCGTACCGTCCACATAAACAGCGGATTTCATTCCGGTAAACTCCCAGTTATTCAATACTTGCGGATTATCCCGATAGGGGCGGGTTAAGAACAAGTCCCATTCCGTACCCAAGGCGTTCACCTCGTACTCCAGATAATTATGGGTGTCGTTCGTAGGATTCAGGAAGATCTCGAAGTCGTTGTCGTGGAAGATCACGGCGTCGTGTTCCGTGATGGTCGCCCATACGTGCGGCTCCTCCATAAGGACGGCGAAGTACATTCCGTTATCATCGTAAGTCATCTTGGCCCGGGTCTGGAAGTGAGGGGCTGGGCGTTTGTCGCCTTCGATATCTACGAAGTCGCTGGTCCAAGGTATCGCGTCCCATTCCCCGGGAGAAAGCTTTCCGTCGATCTTGATAGGAGCGGGGGCCTTGTAGCAAACATACGTCGGCGGATTGAACGGTGGTTGCGGCATATACGTGATGTCTGGCTTTTGCGTACTGGGTTTCTGTGCGCAAGAAAGCAATAGGAGTGCCGCCAATGGCGCTGTCGTTAAAATCGTTTTTCTCATGTGCGTTTATTTTTAGATCGTTTGATAAATAGATTCTTATTGAAGTAAGTCCATCGCCGCGTCCAACCATGTATTTATATCGTCCGGATAATGTTGATCGGCGGTATAAGTATCGCTGCGTTTGTGCCCGAGTCTTACGATCACGGCGTTCTTTTCCGGGAGCGTGAAGACGTATTGCCCCAAGATTCCTCTCATATAAGGGATCTTCATCCCTTTGTAATCGAGAATCCAGTATTGGAATCCGTAACAATGGTTGGGTTTGCCGAGATCCTTATAGACAAGACGGGTATCGGGGCTTGTCGCTTCCGCCAGATAAGCGGGAGAGATCAATTGCCGGTCATCCCATTGACCGTTGTTGAGTAATAATTGTCCGAAGCGGGCGAAATCACGGGCGTTACTGTTGAAACAGCAATAGGCTTTTTCCATGCCGTCCTTCCGGTCGAGGCTCCAAAGGGCGCTTTCCTCGGCGTGCATCGGAGTCCATAGTTTGCGGGATACATAATCGCTGAGTTTCTCCCCGGTAGCCTTCTCCACGATAAAGCCCAGCAGTTGTGTCACGCCGCTTTGGTAGATAAAGTTTACGCCGGGCTCGTCGATCTCTTTCATCCCGAAGGCGATTTCCTGTAGGTCATCGCCATAATACAACTGGGTGGTAGGAGAGAAAGGAGAGCTGTAAGCCTCGTCGAAATCCACGCCGGCGCTCATGGTCAGCAAATGGCGAAGCGTTAGGGCCTTTCCGTCGTATCCCTTGAATTCCGGGAAAAAGTCGCTTACCGGTTGATCGACATTGCGGATAAATCCATCGTCGATAGCACAGCCGATCGCTAACGAGACGATGCTTTTCGCCATCGAGAAGGAATTGCTATGCGATTCCGGGGAATAATCTTCCCAATATTGCTCGAATAGCAGTCGATTGTCTTGGATGATTACATAGGCAACCGTACCCAGCTCCTCAAACCGGGGAAGATAACGCTCTGGAATACTTTTCGTATTGTAAGCTTCCGATAGTTCCCAAGGGCGGGGCGAACCTGCTTTTACGACCCGGTTCTCGAAAATCGGATATTGATCGATCTTGGGTAACAAATGGATAAGGGCCCTACGTAGATAATAATTGGAGGGTAACGCCAGATATCCGCCTATTCCCAGCATAAAAATAAACACTATCCATCCCACTCTTCGGGACAAATAGTGTTTATTGGCTGGAACCCTATTATTTGAATCATTTTTCATGTAACCCTTTGGTTGTTACTTTACAGATACAAATATATGGTTTATAATTCAAATAATCAAATACATGCTATTATTCTTTATACCAAGAAGAATACATATGATAGTTCTTGGCTATCTTTTGGTTGATCTCCTTCGCTTGCTCGGGATCTACCTTCTTGACGAACTTAGCGGGAACTCCGGCGTAGATGCTGCCCGGCTCGACGATCGTCTTGCTTAATACTACGGAACCTGCGGCGATGATCGCTCCCTCGCCTACTACGGCGTGATCCAATACCACGGAGCCCATTCCGATCAAGGCGCCATTGCAAATCTTCGCCCCGTGGATCGTTACGTTATGGCCGATGGATACATCATCGCCGATCTCGATCGTCGATTTCTCATATAAGGTGTGAAGGACGGAACCATCCTGTACGTTTACGCCGTTGCCGATGCGAATCGAGTTCACGTCGCCGCGAAGCACGGTGCCAAACCAGATACTGCAACCTTCACCGATCTCTACGTCACCTATAATCGTGGCGTTGTCTGCTAAAAAAGTGTCTTTACCGATCTTCGGGGTAAAGCCACGAACGGATTTAATTAATGCCATTTTTAGTTGTTTAAATTTCTGTTGTTTTCTCTTTCAGCCAAGCTTTCTCCTCCTCGTTCAAGAACGGGCTGATCTTGTCGTAGACCATTTGGTGGTACTTGTTCAGCCAAGCGTGCTCACGGACAGAGAGCATGGGGATGATAATCAAGCTCGTGTCGATGAAACAAAGCGTCAGCGTATCGAATCCTAGGAATTTCCCGAATTCCGTTTCGCTGTCCTCACGTACCAAGATCATGTTCTCCGTACGGATACCGTATTCGCCGGTACGATACATGGCCGGCTCGTCGCTGATCACCATTCCGGGCTTCAAGGTCACCGGGTTCTCCTCCATGCGGATGCTTTGGGGGCCTTCGTGTACGTTTAGGCAATGGCCGATACCGTGACCGGTTCCGTGCAAGTAATTAATGCCGGAATCCCATAGCGCCTTACGGGCAAGGATATCGATCTGAGAGCCTCGTGTTCCAGCGGGAAACTTGCTTTTCGCCAAGCTGATCGTACCTTTCAATACACGGGTGAAATCCTTTTTCATCTGCTCCGTCGGCTCTCCAAGGGCGATCGTGCGGGTGATATCCGTCGTACCGTCCAGATATTGCGCACCGGAATCGATCAAAAGCAATCCCTCCGGTTTCAAGGTCGCGTCCGTCTCCGGCGTAGCGGAATAATGAACGATCGCTCCATGCTCGGCGTAACCGCAGATCGTGCCGAAGCTATCCATGATGTATTGCGGTTGTTCCGCACGTAAGGCTGTCAGCTTCTCGGCGGCGCTGATCTCTGTAACTTGGGCTCCTTCCGCCATTTTTTTCTCCAGCCAGATATAGAATTTTGTCAAGGCGACGCCATCTTTTACCACGGCGTTTTGGAATCCCTTGATCTCGGTCTCGTTCTTGATGCTCTTCAAGTGATTGGCGGGGGAGATCCCTTCCACGATCGTACAGCTTCCCGGGATCGCATCGTATAAGGAGACGTTCGTCTTGTTCATATCCACGAATACCCGGCTGTTTTCCGGTAGGCGGGACAGATACCTCTGGATCATGGAGTATTCGGCCAGCGTAACCCCTTCTTTCTTCAAATGCTCGGTGATCTCGGCGGTCAGCTTCTCCGGCTTGATGAAAAGCACGCTCTCGTCCTCCGATACGAAGGCGTAGCTGACTACGACCGGGTTATAGGTCACGTCCGTACCCCGGATATTGAATGTCCACGCGATCTCGTCCAAGGCGGCGAGGATCAAGCAATCGGCGCCCTCGCTCCGCAACTGGTTATTGATTAGGTCTAGTTTCTCGTGCACGGAGGCTCCGCTTAATGCTTCCGGCATCTCGAATATCGGGTTTCCGGGAACGGCGGGACGGTCCTTCCAGATACCCTCGATCAGGTCGGCCGAGGTATCCAGCTTGATTTCTTTACGGCTTAGTTTATTTGCCAAGGCACTCGCTTCGGCGGCGCTATAGGTTTGCCCGTCCAGCCCTACGGCCTGTCCGGCGTGTAACTCATGCAAGAGGAATTCCGTGATAGACGGTGTCTCCGGAAGCGCCAACTTATAGAGTTCGATACCGGAACCTTCCAGTTGGCTGGCCGCTTGCAGGAAATACCGGGAATCGGTCCATAAGCCCGCCTTGTCCGCGGTGACCACGATCGTTCCCGCCGAGCCGGTGAAGCCGGATATCCATTCTCTCGATTTCCAGCGATCGGCCGGATACTCGCTTAGATGCGGGTCGGAACTGGGTATGATATAAGCGTCAACCTTCTGTTGTCTCATAGCCTCCCGTAGGGCGGCGATACGTTCAGGAATGTTTGTTTTCATCGCATTTTATTTTAGTCAACATTAATACTCGCAAAGTTAATGAATTATTTTGGATTTGTCTCGCCGGAAACCGGCTCTTCTACCTTATAATATAGATGGGAAGTACCTAGCTTTTCCCACCGCAGTTTCCTTTCCTCTACCAGCCGCCGCAAGTCGAGGGAAGCCTTACTTCTGGAGCATCCGCAGAGCGACATATACTTCTTCTGGTGGATAAAAGGGTTCGTCTCCAGATAACGGAATACCTCTTGCTCGCATTCCTTGGCGGAGGGATACGCAGGATCGCTAACCGTGTACTCGTCACGAAACACCGGCATGGTCTTCAGCCGGTCTCTTAGTTCCTTGGACGATCTGAACTTCACGTCCTTGAAATGGATGGATTCCGCCCGGATCTCATTCTTTTCCATCACGGGCCGGCTTTTCAGTGAGACGCTGAAAGTACCGATCCCCTCTAGCTCCACGTTATAACCGAACATGAGGAAGTCCACCATCATGTCTTGGAAAAGCTGCAAGATCCCTTTCATATCCGCGGGCGAGAAAGAAGACCGGGACTTCGCTCTATTGATGAACTCATCCGTATGTATCGTCCCGCAAGAGACCAAACGAGGATGTAGGGGTAATGACTTCCCGGATTCCTCTGGATTCGGGTTGGGGTTTCTGACTAGCTTGTAATTTGCTGACATCTGTGCTGTGTTTAAATGGTTATAGATCTTTTGTCTGATTCTTCTGGATCGCTTACCCGTTTCTATAGGCGAGCTTAGCGGTTTCTTCAAGAAGGATTCATCTTCCAACAGCCGTTGCATGATCATGCACCAACTGTTGGACGATCATCTACCATCTGTTGGATGATTGTCCAACGGATGGTAGATGATGAATACTTCAGCTTCAAAGGTACAACATATAAAGGAGAAAAGGGTTAGGATTTCAGATAAAAGAGCTAAAGGTTATGATAAACGTGTATGGGCTCACAACCTTGTGAACCGATCCCTTTAAATCAAGTTAAAGATAAGGCACCCAATAGATATCAAGGAATAATTTGCTAGCTTTGTAGAAACAAATAAGAAGTGCCATGAGGAATCTGCTTTATCTTTTTGTCTTTGCGGCTCTGCTTCTCGGCTTGAGCGCATGTTCTTCTTATTATTATTCGATGTTGAACTCGAATGACCCCGTCGGGGAGAAGAATGAGAGAGGTGATTTTGTGCAGGAAAACGATACGGTACGTATCTCTTATCGTTTCTGGGGAGAGAACGCCCCGGTTACTATTACCATTTATAATAAATTGAATGAACCCTTGTATGTGGATTGGGGGCGGTCGGCGCTGATTATCGATGACGTGGCTACCACCTACGACCCGAAAGTGGCCTCGGTGAGAGGCGAGAGCTCTAGCGTGGCATCCGGTAGCTCCTTTCATTGGAGCGATAGGAGCAGCAGCGGGTGGAGCTACTCGGAAGGTTCCTTCTCCGGTGATGTGAGTTTGCCAAAGGGCGTTGAGTTTATCCCGCCGCATTCCAAATTAGTCAATACGCCTTTGCAATTAGCCAACTTCCCGTTTAACGAGATCCCGAAAGAAGAGTATGTAAAGGAACAAATGACAACGAAAGCAAACACAACCGTAAATATCCGAGTGAAGGATTTTACAGAAGAAGATTCTCCGCTGAGATTCCGTAGCTACCTGACGTTGTTCGCCGGAGGGACTAATGGGAAGCCCTTGAAGCATTCCTCTTTTGAGCGGAACTTCTATCTGGCGAAATTGATCAAGGTCGGCGACGTGGCTCCCCAGTATTTCGATGAGGGACAGCAGCAATCCGGCGATTTCTTTTACGTGAAAGAGACTCATGGGGCTACGGCAGGCCTTGTCGTAGGAGCGATAGCGGTTACCGCCGCAGGGGTGGCGATAGAAGCTACGCTGGGTCCCGTGAACTATTAATATATTCATATCGAATGATACAAACTCTATCTGATTTAAAGACCGTGCGTTTCAACGAGCAAGCGGACGGTGTGATCATTTTGGACCAAACTCTGCTGCCGGGTAAGGAAGCGTATCTGACCCTTACCACTGCCGAGGAGATATGGGATGCCATCTATAAATTAAAGGTACGTGGAGCACCTGCTATCGGGATAGCGGCCGCTTATGGTATCTATGTCTGCGCCCGTCGGATCGATACGGCGGAGAAATCCGTTTTCGTGGATGAGTTTCGGAAGATCAAGGAGTATCTGGCCGGTTCCCGTCCGACGGCGGTGAATCTAGTGACGGCGCTGAACCGGATGGAGCGGGTATTGGTCGCTCATCCAACCTTGTCTGTCCCGGAATGGAAAGAGCTATTATATAAGGAAGCGATCGCGATCCGGGAGGAAGACGCCGCCGCTTGCCGGCAGATCGGCGAGAACTGTCTGGAGCTACTCCGTCCCGGGATGGGAATCCTTACGCATTGCAACGCCGGACATCTGGCGGTCTCGGAGTATGGCACCGCCTTGGCGCCGATTTATCTGGGGCAGGAGAGAGGCTATGGTTTCAAGGTCTTCGCCGACGAGACCCGTCCTTTGTTGCAAGGCGCCCGGCTCACGGCCTATGAGCTAAGCAGGGCCGGCGTGGACGTGACGCTGATTTGCGATAATATGGCCTCTATCGTCATGCGGAAAGGCTGGGTGCAAGCCGTGGTCGTAGGTTGCGACCGTGTAGCCGCCAATGGCGACGTGGCGAATAAGATCGGCACGTCCGGAGTGGCTATCTTGGCCCGGCATTACAAGATCCCCTTCTATGTATTAGGCCCGACATCCACCATCGATAGCTCGTGCCCGGACGGCGATTCCATTGTAATAGAGGAACGTAACCCCGATGAGGTCACCGAGATGTGGTATTCAAGGCGTATGGCCCCGAAAGACGTAAAAGTCTACAACCCCGCCTTCGACATTACTCCCCACGAGCTAATCACGGCTATAATTACGGAGAAAGGCATCTTTTATAAAAATAATCGCTGAAAGTTTTGCTAATCCCGAAACAATCAGTAATTTTGCCGCTCAATTTGAGGATATAAATAATTAAACAATATAACAATTTAAATTATGATCGTAGTTCCATTAAAAGAAGGCGAAAACATCGAGAAGGCGCTTAAGAAATTCAAGAGAAAGTTCGAGAAAACAGGTGTAGTCAAGGAATTGAGAGGCCGTCAGGCTTTCGAGAAACCGTCTGTTACGAAGAGAAAGCAGACTATGCGTGCTATCTACGTACAGCATTTGCAACAAGTAGAAGAATAATTATAGCTTCCGGGCTTGTTTTATTGAATTCTTATTCCTATTTTCGTTGCATGAATGTTGATGCAACGAAAATATGCTGATCGATGACTTTCTAAACTATCTCCGGTATGAGCGGAACTATTCCAATTATACGATTGGTGCCTATTCGAAAGATTTGGACCAATTCCAGAGGTATGTAAGAGAGCATCGAGAAGGTGTATTCAACCCCGGGGAAATCGACTCGGATTTCGTGAGAAGCTGGATCGTCAGTTTGATGGACGAGAAGCTTTCTCCCGTATCGGTAAACCGGAAATTAAGTTCTTTGAAATCTTTTTTTAAGTTTCTCATGAAACGGGGGATTGTCTCCGCGAATCCGTTGAGATTGGTGAGCGGTCCGAAAACGAAGAAACCCTTGCCTTATTTTATTAAGGATAGCGAGTTGGAGGCGTTGTTGGACGGGGACGGATTTGATGAGGATTTTGAAGGTGTGAGGAATCGGTTGGTCATTGAGATGCTATACGATACCGGGATGCGCCGCTCAGAGTTAATCGGCATACGAAACGTGGATGTGGATTATGAGGCGATGCAGGTCAAGGTAACCGGAAAGCGGAACAAGCAGCGGTTGATTCCTTTTGCGGAGGGTTTAAAAAACTTAATGCTTGCATACACGGAAGTCCGTGATCGTGAGGTTGAGGCAGCCGGTGAATGGTTTTTCGTTCGAAAGAACGGGAATCAGTTGTCGACGGGGATTGTTTATAATATAGTAAAAAAGCAATTGTCGGAGATACCCATGCTGGCGAAACGAAGTCCACACGTGTTACGACATTCATTTGCAACGAGTATGTTAAACAACGGAGCCGAGCTGAACACTGTGAAAGATTTATTAGGTCATAGCAGTTTAGCGTCTACCAGTGTTTACACGCATACAACCTTTGAGGAATTAAAAAAAGTGTATCATGCTCATCCAAGAGCAAAAAAAGAAGGAGGTTATTATGGACGTTAGAATTCAAGCAATTCATTTCGACGCAACTGCACAGTTGGAGGCGTTTATTCAGAAGAAAGTTTCTAAATTGGAGCAATACTTCGATGGTATTATATTGGCAGAGGTTACATTGAAGGTGGTTAAGCCTGAGACGGTGAAGAACAAGCAGGCCAGTATAATGTTGTCCGTGAAGAACGGGGAATGTTTCGCTGATAAAATAAACGATACTTTCGAAGGGGCGATAGACGATTGTGTTGAGGCTTTGGAGAAGCAACTGGTTAAATTCAAAGAAAAAATCAGAGCCAAATAAAAAAAACGGTAGATAAATTTGGTATGTAAGAAATAATATCTAAATTTGCAGCCGTTTCGCCGTGGTGACGAAACGGCTGCTTTTAGAAGTATCGCCTCTTTAGCTCAGTTGGCCAGAGCACGTGATTTGTAATCTCGGGGTCGTTGGTTCGAATCCGACAAGAGGCTCAAAAGAATGTATTGGAATGGGCAGTTACCAGAGTGGCCAAATGGGGCTGACTGTAACTCAGCTGGCTTTCGCCTTCGGTGGTTCGAATCCATCACTGCCCACACGAATGAAACAAAGGAGAGAATCGGTTGGTTCATTCGGTCTTGCGGAAGTAGCTCAGTTGATAGAGCATTAGCCTTCCAAGCTGAGGGTCGCGGGTTTGAGCCCCGTCTTCCGCTTTTATAAGTTGCCTGTGTAGCTCAGCGGTAGAGCACTTCCTTGGTAAGGAAGAGGTCCCGAGTTCAAGTCTCGGCACCGGCTCAATTGAAAATTGAACATGATCATTAATCAAATAAAGAACAATTAAGTTATGGCAAAAGAGAAATTTGACAGATCGAAACCACATGTGAACATTGGTACGATTGGTCACGTTGACCACGGTAAAACAACTTTGACAGCTGCTATCACAACAGTATTGGCAAAGAAAGGTCTTTCAGAGTTGCGTTCATTCGATTCTATCGACAACGCTCCTGAAGAAAAAGAGAGAGGTATCACAATCAACACTTCTCACGTAGAGTATCAGACTGCAAACCGTCACTATGCTCACGTAGACTGTCCGGGTCACGCCGACTACGTAAAGAACATGGTAACTGGTGCTGCTCAGATGGACGGTGCTATCATCGTAGTTGCTGCTACTGATGGTCCTATGCCTCAAACTCGCGAGCACATCCTTTTGGCTCGTCAGGTAAACGTTCCGAGATTGGTTGTATTCATGAACAAGTGTGACATGGTTGACGACGAGGAAATGTTGGAATTGGTTGAGATGGAGATGAGAGAGTTGCTTTCATTCTATCAATTCGACGGTGACAACACTCCGATCATCCGTGGTTCTGCTCTTGGTGCATTGAACGGTGATGCTCAATGGGAAGATAAAGTAATGGAGTTGATGGAAGCTTGTGATACTTGGATTCCTCTGCCTCCGCGCGAAATCGACAAGCCGTTCTTGATGCCGGTTGAGGACGTATTCTCAATCACGGGTCGTGGTACTGTTGCTACAGGTCGTATCGAGACAGGTATTGTTAAGGTTGGTGAGGAAGTTCAGATCATCGGTCTTGGCGCTGCTGGTAAGAAATCTGTTGTTACAGGTGTTGAGATGTTCCGTAAGTTATTGGATCAAGGTGAGGCTGGTGATAACGTTGGTTTGTTGCTTCGCGGTATCGATAAGAATGAGATCAAGCGTGGTATGGTAATCTGCCACCCGGGTCAGGTTAAAGAGCATTCTAAGTTCAAGGCTGAGGTTTATATCTTGAAGAAAGAGGAAGGTGGTCGTCACACTCCGTTCCACAACAAATATCGTCCTCAGTTCTATATCCGTACATTGGATGTAACTGGTGAGATCACTTTGCCGGAAGGAACTGAAATGGTAATGCCGGGTGATAACGTAACGATCGAGGTTGAGTTGATCTATCCGGTAGCATGTAGCGTAGGTCTTCGTTTCGCTATCCGCGAGGGTGGACGTACAGTAGGTGCAGGCCAGATCACAGAATTAGAGAACTAATTCAAGCATTAGATAATGTTATAGCCAGTCTTTTTAAGGGCTGGCTATTTCTACGGAAGTAGCTCAGTTGGTAGAGCACTGGTCTCCAAAACCAGGTGTCGGGAGTTCGAGCCTCTCCTTCCGTGCTAAAATCTATAGATTCGATGAAAAAGATAATTACTTATATTAAGGAATCTTATAACGAACTTGTTTATAAAGTTTCTTGGCCTACGAGAGCAGAGCTTTCCAATAGTGCGGTTGTTGTTATGTTTGCTTCCCTTATCATCGCCGCATTGATCTTTGTTGTTGACGGGGCCTTCGAGGCTGTTATGCGTTTCTTCTACAACCAAATTTTCTAATCAGTTAAGGTATGTCTGATATCCAAAAGAAATTTTATGTTCTGCGTGCCATCAGTGGCAAGGAGAACAAGGTACGGGAATATCTAGAGGCTGAGCTGAAGAATACGGATCTGGGAGAATATGTATCTCAAGTCTTGATTCCGACTGAGAAAACCTTTACGGTACGAAACGGTAAGAAGGTCATGAAAGAAAGGGCTTACTTGCCGGGTTATGTGCTGGTCGAGGCTGCTTTGGTCGGTGAGGTTGCTCATCGATTGCGGAACATTCCGAATGTGATTGGTTTCTTGGGTGGTTCTGATACCCCCGTGCCATTACGTCCTGCGGAAGTGAATCGTATCTTAGGTACGGTTGACGAGTTGCAGGAACAACAAGAGGATCTGGATATCCAGTTCTATGTTGGCGAGAGTGTGAAGATTACTTTTGGACCGTTCAGCGGTTTCACGGGTATAATCGAAGAGGTCAACGCCGAGAAAAAGAAACTTAAGGTGATGGTTAAGGTCTTCGGACGCAAGACTCCCCTTGAGTTGGGTTATATGCAAGTTGAGAAAGAATAGTACTCTGGTTACGAAAAGTGCTACCTTTCTGTTATTGATGTTATATATCTAAAAAATTTTAGAAACAATGGCTAAAGAAGTTGCTGGACAAATCAAATTGCAGATTAAAGGAGGAGCAGCAAACCCTTCTCCCCCAGTAGGACCTGCTTTGGGTTCTAAGGGTATTAACATTATGGAGTTTTGCAAGCAATTTAATGCCAAGACCCAAGACAAGGCTGGTAAGATATTACCTGTTGTAATTACTTACTATGCCGATAAGTCTTTCGACTTTGTCGTTAAAACTCCTCCTGTGGCAATCCAGTTGTTGGAAGCTACTAAGAAGAAGAGCGGTTCCGCTCAACCTAACCGTGCTAAGATCGCTGAGATCACATGGGAGCAGGTGAAAGCTATCGCTGAAGACAAATTAGTCGATCTAAACTGCTTTACTGTCGAGTCGGCCATGAGAATGGTTGCGGGAACAGCCAGAAGTATGGGTATCACTGTTAAAGGGACATTCCCGGGTAATAATTAATAAACTTCAATTGAGATGAGTAAACTTACAAAGAATCAAAAGTTGGCTTTGGGCAAGATTGAAGCTGGGAAAGCATATACATTGAAAGAAGCTTCAGCTTTAGTGAAGGAAATTACTACAACTAAGTTTGACGCATCCGTAGATGTTGATGTCCGTTTAGGTGTTGACCCCCGTAAGGCCAATCAAATGGTGAGAGGCGTGGTTTCATTGCCTCACGGAACTGGTAAGCAGGTTAGGGTTCTCGCATTATGTACTCCGGACAAGGAAGCTGAAGCTACTGCCGCTGGAGCTGACTATGTTGGATTGGATGAGTATATTAATAAGATTAAAGGCGGTTGGACTGAAATTGATGTTATCATCACTATGCCTTCTATCATGGGTAAGATCGGTGCTCTTGGTCGCGTATTAGGCCCTCGTGGTTTGATGCCTAACCCAAAGAGTGGTACGGTTACCAATGAGATCGGAAATGCGGTGAAGGAGGTTAAGCAAGGTAAGATCGACTTTAAGGTAGATAAGAGCGGTATCGTTCACACATCTGTTGGTAAGGTGTCTTTCACTCCGGAACAGATTCGTGACAATGCTAAGGAGTTTATTTCAACTTTGATCAAGTTGAAACCTACTGCGGCTAAAGGTGCGTATATAAAGAGTATTTATCTTTCTAGTACTATGAGTGCGGGTATTAAAATTGACCCCAAATCAGTTGAAGAAAACTAAAAAACAATTGAACAATGAGAAAGGAAGATAAAGGAACTGTTATAGGTCAATTAACTGAAACATTAAAGGAATATCCTAATTTCTATTTGACGGATATCGAGGCGTTGGACGCTGAGAAAACCAGCAAATTGAGAAGAGAGTGTTTCAAGCGTGAGGTTAAGTTAGTCGTTGTAAAGAATAACTTGCTTAAGAAAGCGTTGGAGAACATTGAAGGTGACTTCTCTGATCTTAACGTAGCTTTGAAAGGCAATACGGCTGTGATGTTCTCACAAGTCGCTAATGCTCCCGCTCGCCTGATTAAGGATTTTACTAAGGACGCTAAAAAAGGTGTAGTCGCTAAACCGGCTTTGAAGGCTGCTTACGTACAAGAAAGCTTCTATGTAGGTGCTGAGAATCTTGAGGCATTAGTAAATATCAAGAGCAAAAACGAACTTATTGCCGATGTTATCGCATTGTTGGAATCTCCGGCGAAGAACGTTATCTCTGCTCTTCAGTCATCAGGACAAACTATCCATGGTCTGTTGAAGACTTTGGAAGAAAGATAATTTTTCATTAAAACATTACACAGATAAATAATCATTTAAATCATACAAAAATGGCAGATTTGAAAGCTTTTGCAGAACAATTAGTAAACTTGACCGTTAAAGAAGTTAGCGAATTAGCTACTATCCTTAAAGAAGAGTACGGTATCGAACCTGCTGCTGCAGCTGTTGCTGTTGCTGGTCCTGCTGCTGGTGGTGCTGCTGCCGCTGCAGAAGAGAAGACTTCTTTCGATGTTGTATTGAAAGCAGCTGGTGCTAATAAATTAGCTATCGTTAAGTTAGTTAAAGAATTAACAGGTCTTGGCTTGAAAGAGGCTAAGGATATGGTAGATAGCGCTCCTAGTGCAATTAAGGAAGGTATCGCTAAAGCTGATGCTGAGGCATTGAAGAAACAGTTGGAAGAGGCTGGAGCTGAAGTTGAGCTTAAATAGTATTTATAACCTGGTTTCCAGGTGATTTGGTTAAGAGTCTCCGACTACGAAGACTCTTAACCTTTTTGTGTCTATAATTTCAATAAGTTCAATAAATTCCTTACTAGATGTCTTCAACAGCTGAAAACCAAAGAGTTAATTTTGCTTCGATAAAGAATCAGTTCCCGTATCCGGACTTTCTCGAAGTTCAATTGAAGTCGTTCCAAGACTTTCTTCAACTTGACACTCCTCCTGAAAAGAGAAAGAAGGAGGGATTGTATAAGGTATTTGCCGAGAATTTCCCGATTGCGGATACCCGTAACAATTTTGTGTTGGAGTTCTTAGATTACTATATAGATCCGCCTCGTTACTGTATCGATGAGTGTATCGCTCGCGGGTTAACCTATAGCGTGCCTTTAAAAGCGAAGTTAAAACTGTACTGTACGGACCCGGATCATGAGGACTTCGATACGGTGATCCAAGATGTATACTTAGGTCCGATCCCGTATATGACGGACAGAGGTACTTTCGTGATCAACGGCGCCGAGCGTGTTGTCGTGTCTCAGCTGCACCGTTCTCCGGGCGTATTCTTCGGACAAAGCACGCACGCAAACGGAACGAAGTTGTACTCCGCACGTATTATCCCGTTCAAGGGGTCATGGATCGAGTTCGCTACGGACATCAACAATGTGATGTACGCTTACATCGACCGTAAAAAGAAATTGCCTGTAACTACTCTTTTGAGAGCTATTGGTTTTGAAAGCGATAGAGATATTCTTGAAATCTTCAACCTTGCGGAAGAGGTGAAGGTAACGAAAGCAAACCTGAAGAAGTTTATCGGACGTAAGCTGGCCGCTCGTGTTTTGAAGACTTGGGTGGAGGATTTCGTAGATGAGGATACCGGTGAGGTGGTTTCTATTGAACGTAACGATGTAATCATCGACCGTGAGTCTGTATTGGATAGTGACAATATCGAGGCTATCTTGGATTCAGGCACGCAAAATATTTTGTTGCATCGTGAGGACCAGAATCTGTCCGACTATGCTATCATATATAATACGCTCCAGAAAGACCCGAGTAACTCCGAGAAGGAAGCTGTGTTGTATATCTACAGACAGTTGAGAAATGCGGAACCGGCTGATGAGGCTAGCGCACGCGAGGTTATCACGAACCTGTTCTTCTCAGAGAAACGTTATGATCTGGGTGAGGTGGGACGTTACAGGATCAACAAGAAGTTAGGCCTTACTACAAGCGCTGATGTTAAGGTCTTGACTAAAGAAGATATTATCGAGATCATCAAGTACCTGATCGAGTTGATCAACTCGAAGGCTATCGTGGATGATATCGACCACTTAAGCAACCGTCGTGTACGTACGGTTGGCGAGCAATTGTATAACCAGTTCGGTATTGGTTTGGCTCGTATGTCACGTACAGTTCGTGAACGTATGAACGTTCGCGATAATGAGGTGTTTACTCCGATTGATTTGATCAATGCGAAGACGATTTCTTCCGTGGTTAACTCTTTCTTCGGAACGAATGCCTTGTCTCAGTTCATGGACCAGACGAACCCGTTGGCGGAGATCACGCACAAGCGTCGTTTATCAGCCCTAGGTCCGGGAGGTTTGTCTAGAGAGCGTGCCGGATTCGAGGTTCGTGACGTTCACTATACGCACTATGGTCGTCTTTGTCCGATTGAGACCCCGGAAGGTCCGAACATTGGTTTGATCTCTTCTTTATGTGTATACGCTAAGATCAACGATCTTGGTTTCATCTCGACTCCGTACCGTAAGGTGGCAGATGGAAAGGTCGACTTCTCTGAGGAAGGCTTGCAATACTACACGGCGGAGGAAGAGGAAGAGTTGACAATCGCTCAAGGTAACGCTCCATTGGATGATAACGGTAAGTTTATCCGCGATAAGGTGAAGGCTCGTTTCGAGGCTGACTTCCCTGTTGTCCCTCCTTCTGAGATTGACTTGATGGACGTGGCTCCGCAGCAGATCGCTTCTATCGCGGCTTCACTGATCCCGTTCTTGGAACATGATGACGCTAACCGTGCGTTGATGGGATCTAACATGATGCGTCAGGCGGTTCCTTTGTTGCGTACGGACGCTCCGATCGTTGGTACCGGTATCGAGGCGCAGGTTGCTCGTGACTCTCGTACTCAGATTATGGCTGAGCGTGAGGGCGAGGTTGTGTTCGTTGATGCTACTTGTATCAAGATTAAATATGACCGCACGGAGGACGAGGAATTCGTTAGCTTCGAGGATGCGGTTAAGACATATAATATCCCGAAATGGCGTAAGACCAACCAAAGTACGACAGTCGATTTGAAACCGACCTGTCATCGCGGACAACGTGTGAAAGCCGGCGATATCCTTACCGAGGGTTACTCAACCCAGAAAGGCGAGCTTGCCTTGGGACGTAACGTGAAGGTGGCTTACATGCCTTGGAAGGGTTATAACTATGAGGATGCTATCGTGTTGAACGAGCGTATGGTTCGTGAGGACTTCTTTACGTCTGTCCACGTTGACGAATACATCCTTGAGGTACGTGAGACGAAGCGTGGTATGGAGGAATTGACTTCCGATATCCCTAACGTCAGCGAAGAGGCTACCAAGGATTTGGATGAGAGAGGTATCGTTCGTGTAGGTGCTCGCATCGAGCCGGGTGATATCTTGATCGGTAAGATCACTCCGAAAGGTGAGTCTGATCCATCTCCGGAGGAAAAGTTGTTGCGTGCTATCTTCGGTGATAAGGCGGGTGATGTGAAGGATGCTTCCTTGAAGGCTACTCCGTCTTTGCGCGGTGTGGTTATCGAGACCGCTTTGTTCTCGAAGGCTGTCAAGAAACGTAAATCCAGATTGACTGATAAGGCGATCTTGCCGAAGTTGGACGAGGAATACGAAGAAAAGATGGCTAGCTTGAAGACTTTGTTAGTTGATAAGTTGTTAGTGCTTACAAACGGCAAGGTTTCTCAAGGTGTTAAAGACTATATGAATACGGAGATTATCGCTAAGGGTGCTAAGTTTACCCGCAAATCTCTGGAAGAATTGGATTATAACTCCATCCAAGTAAGCAAGTGGACGGCAGACGCTCAGAAGAATGAGTTGATCAAGCAGGTTATCTTGAATTATTTGAAGAAGTACAAGGAGCTTGACGCTGAGTTGAGACGTAAGAAGTTCGACTTGACGATCGGTGATGAGCTGCCGACAGGTATCGTACAGATGGCTAAGGTTTATATCGCCAAGAAACGTAAGATTCAGGTAGGTGATAAGATGGCCGGTCGCCACGGTAACAAGGGTATCGTATCAAAGATCGTTCGTCAGGAGGATATGCCGTTCTTGGAAGACGGTACTCCGGTGGATATCTGCTTGAACCCGCTGGGTGTGCCTTCTCGTATGAACTTGGGACAGATTTTCGAGGCCGTGTTGGGTTGGGCCGGACGTGAGTTGGACGTTAAGTTCGCTACTCCGATCTTCGATGGTGCGACTTTGGATGATTTGAACGAATGGACAGACAAAGCTGGTATTCCTCGCTACGGTAAGTCTTACTTGTATGATGGTGGTACTGGTGAGCGTTTCGACCAACCTGCTACGGTGGGTGTGACTTACTTCTTGAAGTTGGGCCACATGGTTGACGATAAGATGCATGCCCGTTCAATCGGTCCGTACTCTTTGATTACGCAACAGCCGTTAGGTGGTAAGGCACAGTTCGGTGGTCAGCGTTTCGGAGAGATGGAGGTTTGGGCACTGGAAGCCTTCGGTGCCGCTCATGTTCTTCAGGAAATTCTTACGATTAAGTCTGATGACGTTGTAGGACGTTCGAAGGCTTATGAGGCGATCGTGAAGGGTGATCCGATGCCACAGCCGGGTATCCCTGAATCTCTGAATGTATTATTGCACGAGTTGAGAGGACTTGGTTTGAGTTTCACTCTGGATTAATTCAATAACAATAAAGAAGTAGGTGGGCTACGGCCCGTCTACTTTATCTATTGATAACTCTTTATAAATAAATAATATGGCCTTTAGAAAAGAAAACAAGATAAAGAGTAACTTTTCAAAAATAACCATCGGTCTGGCATCCCCTGAGGAGATCCTAGAGAACTCCAGCGGTGAGGTTTTGAAACCGGAAACAATTAACTATCGTACGTATAAGCCTGAGCGTGACGGTTTGTTCTGTGAGCGTATCTTTGGTCCGATCAAGGACTATGAGTGCCATTGCGGTAAGTACAAGCGTATCCGTTACAAAGGTATTGTCTGCGATCGTTGTGGAGTGGAAGTTACGGAAAAGAAAGTTCGTCGTGAACGTATGGGACACATCCATTTGGTGGTTCCTGTTGCCCATATTTGGTATTTCCGTTCTTTGCCTAATAAAATCGGTTACTTGCTAGGTCTTCCTACCAAGAAACTGGATTCCATCATCTATTACGAACGCTACGTCGTGATCCAGCCGGGTTGCGTAGACACGGTCGGTGAGTTAGACCTATTATCTGAGGAGGAATATCTGGATATTTTGGATAGCCTTCCAAGAGAAAATCAATTGCTAGAGGATACGGATCCGAATAAGTTCATCGCTAAGATCGGCGCTGAGGCTGTTTATGATCTGTTGGCTCGCTTGGACTTGGATTCTCTTTCTTATGAGTTGCGTCACCGTGCGAGCACGGACACATCTCAACAGAGAAAGAACGAGGCCTTGAAACGCCTTCAGGTAGTTGAGTCTTTTCGTGCGTCCAGAGGTCGTAACAAACCGGAATGGATGATCATGAAAGTGATCCCGGTGATCCCTCCCGAACTGCGTCCGTTGGTTCCGTTGGACGGTGGCCGTTTCGCTACTTCTGACTTGAATGATTTATATCGTCGTGTTATTATCCGTAATAACCGTTTGAAACGATTGATCGATATTAAGGCTCCGGAAGTGATCTTACGTAATGAGAAACGTATGCTTCAGGAGGCCGTGGACTCTTTGTTTGACAACTCTCGTAAATCGAGCGCTGTTAAGACAGACGCCAATCGTCCGTTGAAGTCCTTGTCCGACAGTTTGAAAGGTAAACAAGGTCGTTTCCGTCAGAACTTGTTGGGTAAGCGTGTTGACTACTCCGCTCGTTCGGTTATTGTCGTAGGTCCGGAATTAAAGATGCACGAGTGCGGTTTGCCGAAGAATATGGCTGCCGAGCTTTATAAGCCTTTCGTTATCCGTAAATTGATCGAACGCGGTATCGTGAAGACGGTGAAATCTGCCAAGAAGATCGTTGACCGTAAGGAACCGGTTGTTTGGGATATTTTGGAGTACGTAATGAAAGGTCACCCGGTATTATTGAACCGTGCCCCGACATTGCACCGTTTGGGTATCCAAGCGTTCCAGCCGAAATTGATCGAGGGTAAGGCTATCCAGTTGCACCCGTTGGCATGTACGGCATTCAACGCCGACTTCGACGGTGACCAGATGGCTGTTCACTTGCCGTTAGGTAATGAGGCTGTTTTGGAAGCTCAAATGTTGATGTTGGCTTCACACAATATCTTGAACCCTGCGAATGGTGCTCCTATTACCGTACCTTCTCAGGATATGGTGCTTGGTTTGTATTATATTACCAAGTTGCGCAAGGGTACACAAGGCGAAGGTTTGACTTTCTATGGTCCGGAAGAGGCTACGATCGCTTACAATGAGAAGAAGTTGGATATCCATGCTCCGATCCATGTTTACGTGGAGGATTTGGATGCGAACGGTAACTTGGTGAAGACGATGGTAGAGACTTCTGTAGGTCGTTTGATGGTAAATGAGTTTGTTCCGAAAGAGATTGGTTATGTAAACGAGGTGTTGGGCAAGAAGTCTCTTCGTGACATCATCGGTCGGGTAATCAAGGCTTGTGGTGTGGCTCGTACCGCTCAGTTCTTGGACGATATCAAGAACTTGGGTTACTATATGGCATTCAAGGGTGGTTTGTCCTTCAACTTAGCGGACGTTCTGATCCCGCCTGAAAAGGATGAGTTGGTTCAGAAGGGATACGATGAGGTTGAGCAGATCATGGCTAACTATAATATGGGTTTCATTACCAACAACGAGCGTTATAACCAGATTATCGATACTTGGACACACGTTAATAGTAACTTGTCTAATATCTTGATTAAGCAATTGACGGCGGATAACGATGGATTCAACTCAATCTATATGATGATGGATTCCGGTGCCCGTGGTTCTAAGGAGCAGATTCGTCAGTTGTCCGGTATGCGTGGTTTGATGGCGAAACCGCAGAAGAGTGGTGCAGAAGGTGGTCAGATTATCGAGAACCCGATCCTTTCTAACTTTAAGGAAGGTTTGTCCGTGTTGGAGTACTTTATCTCTACTCACGGTGCTCGTAAAGGTTTGGCCGATACCGCTTTGAAGACTGCCGACGCCGGCTACTTGACTCGTCGTTTGGTTGACGTCTCTCACGACGTGATCGTAAACGAGGAAGACTGTGGTACATTGCGTGGCTTGGTTTGTACGGAATTGAAGAATAACGAGGAGGTGATCGCTTCCTTGTATGAGAGAATCTTAGGTCGTGTATCTGTTCACGATGTGATCCATCCGATTACGGGCGAGGTTATCGTTCGTTCCGGTGAGGAAATCCGTGAGGATGCCGCTAAGGCAATCCAAGACTCTCCGATCGAGAGCGTCGAGATTCGTTCCGTATTGACTTGTGAGTCTAAGAAGGGTGTCTGCGCTAAGTGCTATGGACGTAACTTGGCTACGAACCGCATGGTTCAGAAGGGTGAGGTTGTCGGTGTAATCGCCGCGCAGTCTATCGGTGAGCCGGGTACACAGTTGACGTTGCGTACATTCCACGTCGGTGGTATCGCATCCAACATCGCTACAGAGAATAGTATTACATCTAAATATGATGGTATTTTAGAGATCGACGAGCTTCGTGCTGTTGAGGCGGTAGACGAGGTGAGCGGAAAGAAACATTTGGTAGTAGTAAGCCGTTTGGCTGAAATGCGCATTGTTGATCCGAACACGAAGATTGTGTTGTTGACTCATAATATACCTTATGGTTCTAAGTTGTTCTTCAACAACGGTGACTCAATTAAGAAGGGTGACGTGATCATCGAGTGGGACCCGTTCAATGCCGTAATCGTGTCAGAGGTTTCCGGTAAGATCGAGTTCGAGAGTTTGGTAGAGAACGTGACTTACAAGGTTGAGAGTGATGAGACTACCGGTTTGAAGGAGAAGATCATCATCGAGTCTAAGGATAAGACGAAGGCTCCGGCCGCTCATATCGTGGATGAGAATGGTAATTACTTGAAGAACTACTCTTTGCCGTTGGGCGCTCACGTCGTGAAAGACAATGGTGATGTAGTGAAAGCTGGTGAGGTTTTGGTTAAGATCCCTCGTGCCGTAGGTAAGGCCGGTGATATCACCGGTGGTCTTCCTCGTGTAACCGAGTTGTTCGAGGCTCGTAACCCGTCTAACCCTGCTGTCGTATCTGAGATCGACGGAGAGGTAGGATTCGGTAAGATCAAACGTGGTAACCGCGAGATCACCGTAACGTCTAAGTTGGGTGAGGTTAAGAAATATATGGTTCCTCTGTCTAAACAATTATTGGTTCAGGAGAACGACTATATCCGTGCGGGTATGCCGCTATCAGACGGTGCTACCACTCCTTCGGATATCTTGGCGATCAAAGGTCCGACGGCTGTACAGGAATATATCGTGAATGAGGTTCAGGATGTATACCGTCTACAGGGTGTGAAGATCAACGATAAGCACTTCGAGGTTATCGTTCGTCAGATGATGCGTAAGGTAGAGGTGGTTGATCCGGGAGATACTCGCTTCTTGGAGCAGCAGATTGTTGATAAGTTGGAGGTAATGGACGAGAACGATCGTATCTGGGGCAAGAAAGTTGTTACCGATCCGGGAGATTCTCAGACATTGCAGGCCGGACAGATCGTGACTGCACGTAAGTTGAGAGATGAGAATAGTATGTTGAAACGCCGTGATCTTAAGTTGGTCGAGGTACGTGACGCTATTCCGGCTACAGCCAACCAGATCCTTCAAGGTATCACACGTGCCGCTTTGCAGACGAACAGCTTTATGTCCGCCGCATCTTTCCAAGAGACGACGAAAGTATTGAACGAGGCTGCTATCAACGGGAAGGTAGATCGTTTGGAAGGTTTGAAAGAGAACGTTATCTGTGGTCACTTGATTCCTGCCGGTACCGGTCAGCGTGAGTTTGATAAGCTGATCGTAGGCGCAAAGGATGAGTTCGATCGTATCTTCGCTAATCGCAAGAACGTGGTTGATTTCAATGCCATGGACAAAGATGATGAAGAATAGGAACGTTTAATAAACTATAAAGAAAGGCCGGCAGAGCAATCTGTCGGCCTTTTTTGTTCTTCCTTATTTGCTTAATAAATGGATAAACTTTATTTTTGCGAGGTAACAAAGACCATAGATAAATACTGAGACATATAAGAAACATATAATAATCAATATCATGAAGAGAATTTTACTTTGTTTAATGGTGGCTTTATTTGCCACTGGTTGCTTATTCGCTAAAAACAACGATGAGAAAATGAATGTAATGTCTTATAACATCCGTTACGATAATTTGGGTGATAAGGATAATCAATGGAAATTCAGAAGAGATTTCGCTGCTGATTTAGTGAAATTCTATGAGGCGGATGTGTTCGGTGCGCAAGAGGTCTTGAATAATCAGCTGAATGATTTGCTTAATCGTTTACCGGAATACGCTTATGTGGGTGTTGGTCGTGAGGATGGCAAGACGAAAGGGGAGTACGCTCCGATTTTCTATCGTAAGGATCGTTTCTCCGTTGATAAAAGCGGTAATTTCTGGTTAGCCGAAGATATAAATGCCATTGGTAAGAAAGGTTGGGACGCCGCATGCGAGCGCGTAGCTACTTGGGCGATCTTGAAAGATAAGAATACGGGAAAGAAATTCTTCTTCTTGAATACGCACTTGGATCATATGGGGAAAGTGGCTCGTCATGAAGGAGCTTCTTTGGTGCTGGAGCAAGCGAAGAAATTATCCGAGAATTTACCTATAATCGTGACTGGCGATTTCAATGCCGTGCCTTCTGATGAGCCGATACAAGTATTGACTAATCCGAGTGATCCTCGTCATTTGACTCATTCCCGCACGATCGCAGGGTTTACTTACGGCCCGAAATGGACATTCCATGATTTTGGAAAGATCCCTTACGACAAGCGTGAATGGATCGATTATATCTTCGTGAAAGGGAATATCAAAGTATTGCGTCATGGTGTATTGACTGAAACGTTGAATAATCTGTTCCCATCCGACCATTGTCCGGTAATCAGTACGTTGATACTCGAATAAAAAAGCTTTGTGTGTATGGGGAAAGTAGACGTATTGAAGGAAACTACCCCGCTTTCATCAGAAGATTGCTTCTTGGTCATGCAACGCCCGAAATCGGGGTTTAATTTTCCGTTACATGTACACATGGAATTTGAGTTGAACTATCTGGAGAATACCGCTGGCGCTATCCGGATAGTTGGCGATTCGGTCGAGGAAATCGATGATCTGGATTTGGTGTTGATCGCGGGAGGAACGAAGCATGCTTACTCGAACCATAAGTGTCCGTGTAATGGGATCTTTGAGATAACGATACAATTTCATAAATCGTTATTTGATAGCTTGATCAATAGACGGCATTTCAAGACCATGAAGGATATGTTTGATAACGCTTCCAGTGGTCTTGTTTTCAGCCGGGAAATGATACTTGGCATTCAAGATAAATTAAGAATGTTGTCGAACGATAACAAGCCGGATTCTTTCAAGAACCTGTTGCGTTTGGTCGAGATTCTTAAGATTCTATCTTTGGATAAAGCAGCCCGTCGGTTGAATGCCGTGAACACGGTAAAGAACTATAATAATAACGATACCGATCGTTTAGATAGTATCATGTTATATTTACACGAAAATTATCAAAAACGTATCACCTTGTCGGAAGTGGCTAAGTTAACAAATATGAGCGATGCCTCATTGATGCGTTTCTTGAAGAAGTGGACGGGAAAGACATTTATCGATAACTTGAACGAGATCCGGGTAGCCGAGGCGGTATGCCGTTTGACCGATACAAGTGACAGTATTTCTGAAATATGTTACAGGTGCGGTTTTAATAATCTATCGAATTTCAACCGGGTATTCAAACGGCGTAGGGGGAGTACCCCTACAGAGTACAGGGAGAAATATTCCCGTTCGAGGTTTATAATTTGAAACATGATTTAAAGCATGTTTACATTGATTTGTGTCAAGTGTTGATGATATAGTATTATTTATTGCACATATAGTATTTGGTGGTCTTTGCTAAAGCCCTTACTTTTGTAAAGTTCAAGTGAAAGAGATTAGCACTTAGACAAAACAAACCTTAACTAAAACGCCAAAACCAATTATATCAAACACAAAAGGTATTTTTACATTGGTCTAAAGAATTGAGAATTAAAAACACAACTAGAAAACGACTGCCTGAGAAGGTAGTCGTTTTTGCATTTATAGTCTTCAACCACTTTGTAACCCGGAATAAATATGTATATTTGTCTTCGCAATTTTTAATCACCATAAATTTAAAAGAAGAAAGTATGGAAAACAACAAACCTGCCAATAACGAGATTCAGATCGAGTTATCTGAAGAAATGGCACAAGGGACTTACGCCAATTTGGCTATTATATCTCATTCAAGCTCTGAATTTATCCTAGATTTCATCCGGGTGGTTCCGGGAGCTCCTAAGGCACAAGTCAAAAGTCGCGTAATCTTAACTCCGGATAACGCTCAACGTTTGTTATTCGCTTTGCAAGACAATATCAAGAAATTTGGGGAGCAACTTCAAGCAGGAAATAATAATAACAAAACAGCTAATTTTGAGGACTTCGCAGGTCCGACAGGAGAGGCTTAATAGATTTGTTTTCAGCCATAGAAAGAGTACTTTTCTACAAGAGTAGGGGAGTACTCTTTTATTGTTGGGATGGCTCGTTTACATTGAAAAACCTTGATGCCTATTCTTAGATGCTTACAATGGGCATTCTAAGGTGTTAAGAATGCCTGTTATAAACACCTAAGAATGCCCATCGTAAAGAATACCCTATCTCTCTATCCTAAAGATTAGATAATCCCATCAATATTTTCTTCAATACGGTTTGCGCAGAGATCTCACGGTTCGCGGCCTCGGGGATTACGATACTTTGCGGACTCTCTATCACGTCATCGGTAACGATCATATTGCGGCGAACCGGCAAGCAATGCATGAAATAAGCGTTATTCGTAAGTGCCATTTTCTCTGCGTCTACGGTCCAGCTACGATCTGTGCTGATTACTTGTCCGTAATTCGGATCTTTATAAGCGGACCAGTTCTTTGCGTAAATGAAATCCGCTCCTTCAAAAGCCTTCTTCTGATCGTATTCCACTTTAGCGTTGCTTACGAATCTAGGATCAAGCTCATAACCTTCCGGATGAGTGATAACAAACTCATAATCTGTAGCGTTCATCCATTCGGCAAAGCTGTTTGGAACGGCTTGCGGCAATGATTTCGGATGAGGAGCCCAAGTCATGACTACCTTCGGACGAGCTGTTTTCTTATATTCCTCTATCGTGATCAAGTCGGCGAAACTTTGCAACGGATGGCGTGTCGCCGCTTCCATGCTAAATACCGGCCGGCCGGAATGCTCGATGAACTGACTCAATATCTTTTCGTTATAATCATCTTCTTTATTCTCAAAGCGTGCGAAAGAACGGACCCCGATCACATCGCAGTAACAGCCCATTACAGGAACAGCTTCCAGCAAATGCTCCGGTTTATCACCATCCATGATAACACCTCGCTCTGTTTCCAGCTTCCATGCACCTTGGTTAACGTCCAAAACGATCGTGTTCATACCTAAGTTCATGGCAGCCTTTTGGGTGCTTAAGCGGGTACGTAGGCTTGAGTTGAAAAATATCATCAACAACGTCTTGTTTTTTCCCAGTTCACTAAACTGGAAACGATCTTTCTTGATCTCGAAAGCTTCATTAAGCGCTTGTTTCAAGTCACCTAAATCCTGTACGCAAGTGAAATGTCTCATATCTGTTACAATAATATTTTGTTAAAGGCAAAGATAATGACTACTTGTCAATTATCCTTTAGAAAGACCAAGGAATTGTTTAAGAGATCGTATCCGGAGGTGTTATGGGTAGTTTGAAACTGAAGGTAGAACCTTTCCCTTCCTCCGAGTTCACCCAGATGGTACCTCCCATGGCGGTGACCAGACCTTTACAGATCGAAAGCCCTAACCCGGTGCCCGGCTGGAATTCGTTCAATTGCACGAATCGTTCGAAGATATGTCCCAGTTTGTCCTTCGGGATGCCGTTACCTGTATCGGACACGTAAAATTGCACGCTGACCGGATACAACGATTGGTATCCGAAATGAATTTCTCCTTTCTCCGTATATCGGAGGGCGTTAGAAAGTAGTTTTTTCAAGATAAGCATAAGCTTATGTTTATCCGTGTGAAGAGATACGTTTGGAGAATCATCCAAGATTAACCGTACGTTTTTGGATATGCGGGGAGAGGCGTATTCGTATACATCGTGCATGATAGCGAGCGGATTTACATCCTCATATGACCAATTGATCGTATTGGACTCGATTCTGGACATCTCGAGCGTGTCATTGATTAATTCGAGCAAAGCCGTGTTATTTTCTTTAATCATGGAAATATACTGTTCACGCATTTCCGGATCATCTTCCAGTCCTAACATATCGGAGAAGCCGACGATGGCATTTAGCGGAGTCCGGATCTCGTGCGTCATATTTGCCAGAAACGTAGATTTCAATAGGGAAAGATCCTTGGATTTCTGATGATCCGCGATAGCTAGCTCGTCGTTTTCCTTTTCGATAATGCTACCTATAATGACATGTGGGGTGCCGCTTTCATCAATATCCATGCTTTTACCCGATATTTCATACATCTTATAAGTCCCGTCTTGATTCCTCAGGTGGAAGGTGACGTTGTGAGACGATAATTTCTCGTCCCGGATTTTATTGAACAGATAGAAGAAATCCAAACTATCCTCTGGCTTACGTACGGATGATAAAGCCCTGCATATAAACCTGTTTTTATCTAATAGAGTATTGGTCGTGCCGTAGAATTGAAAACAGCGGTTACAATGCTTTTTGTCGCAAGTGGAGAAACGGTCGAAGCTGAATGAGTAAGCGGCTAATTTACCGTCTTCCAACGCTTGCCGCATCAATATCCGGCTCTCGTTCAATTGTCCCATCAATAGTTTATTTTCCCTGTCAGTTTCTTTTTCTCCCTGCTGCGTAAGCCAAAGCGTATACCCGCTAAGCCCCTGTTCATCGGTATAGATGGGTTCTACTTTAAACGTGACGGGCTCTTCGCATATAATTGCGTCACCTTTTCTTAAAGATGACTTCAAGGAATCGGTTAGTACGATGTTATTAAATAGATGTTCTATAATAAAGTCATGCTTATCCGCCAAGGAAAAATGAGCGAACATCGCCTTATTCAAGTCTATCAGATTTCCTTCCGTATCATAGATAGCCCCTCCTAAAGGACAGGAATAGAATGTATTTGAAACTAAAGTATTGAAAATATTTGAATCTATTACTGTTGACATTATTCGTTTAGATTTAAGTGTTGTTCTAGAAGAAAGAGACAGGCGAGTTCCTATATTCTCGTCTGCCCGTCTCCTTCTATGATGTATTTATAAGTCGTTAATTCAGGAAGCGCCATCGGTCCCCGGGCATGTAGCTTTTGGGTACTGATTCCGATCTCCGCCCCGAATCCGAATTGGGCCCCATCAGTAAAGGCGGTAGATACATTTGCGTATACGCAAGCGGCATCTACCAATTGCTGGAAGCGCCGGATAGTTTCCGGATCTTCGCTGATTATGCTTTCGCTATGTTTTGAACTGTACCGGGCGATATGTGATAGAGCCTCGTCTAAAGAGGATACGGTACGGATACTCATTTTGTAATCGAGGAACTCGGTACCGAAACTGTTTTCGTTAGCCTGTTGTAAAAGCGTCTCCGGATAATGTTCGGATAGAGCGGCATAAGCCGGTTCGTCCGCATAAATGATTACGTTGCTGTCCGGAAGCTTTCCACAGATATACGGAAGATCAGATAGACGTTCTCGGTGGATGATTAAGCAATCCAAGGCATTACATACGCTGACCCTCCGTGTCTTTGCGTTATTTACGATCTCACGTCCCTTGCCTTTATCTCCGGAGCGATCAAAATAGGTATGACAGATACCGGCACCCGTCTCGATCACCGGAACTTTCGCGTGTTCCCGGACGAAGTGAATCAAGGAACTGCTTCCACGAGGAATGATTAAGTCAACCAAGCCGACCGCTCCCAGTAATTCCGCCGTAGCCTCTCGATCCGGAGGTAGTAAAGTGCATACCGCCGGATTTATACCCTGACGCTCCAATACAGAATGGATGATGCGTACCAAGGCTCGGTTAGAGAAGTCCGCATCCGATCCACCCTTTAGCACGCAAACATTACCGCTTCGGAAACATAAGGAAAAAACATCGAAGGTAACATTCGGACGAGCCTCATAGATCACACCGATCACCCCGAAAGGCACGGTTACTTTTCGGATAACCATTCCGTTCGGGCGGGTAGTCTCGCTCAAGACCTTATTTAATGGAGAAGGTAATGTCGATACATTCTCCATATCGGCGGCGATACCTTGTAGCCTTTCCTCTGTCAATTTCAGCCGGTCGTATTTCGGGTTCGCGGGGTCCATACGTTCCAGATCTTGGCGATTCGCGGCGAGTACCTCCTCCGTATGAGTCCGTAGAACCTGCGCTGTCTCCTTTAAGATCCCGATAATCGTTTGATCCGATAGCGTTATCAATTGTTTAGCCGCATCCGATGCCTGTCGCAGCATATCTTTTACATTCATACTTTTTAATCCAGATATAGATAATCATAATGTATAAGCGGTTTTAAATCCCGTTGCCCTATTTGCTTACGTGCTTCCTCGCTGTCATAGGCGGTACAGCCTACGCCGATTTGCACGCCTTCCTCATTCATTATCTTTACGATATCATCTTTTTCGAAATCACCCTCGATGCGGGTTACTCCAACCAATAATACGCTAGTCGCTTTCGGGGCGGTCAATGCCTCCTCGGCTCCTTTATTGATATGTATTTCCCCTTTGGCGAAACCCTCGGAGTGGGCGATCCATTTCTTTACGCTGCTGACGGGTTTCGAGGCCGGAATGAAACGGGTGCAGACCGTGTCGCTATCCACCGCCAATAACATCGGAAGGATATTATCCTTTTTGCCGTTGGCGATGATAACCGCAATACCTTCGTCCGCCACTTTTTGGGCGATATGACATTTCGTCAACATACCTCCCCGTCCAAAGGATGATTTGCTAGTCTGTACATATTCCGACAAATCTGTTTTCCCACATTCGATTTCCCGGATCACGGAACTATCCGGGTCCGACGGATTTCCATTGTAAATCCCGTCTATATTACTGAGAATCACCAAGGCATCCATTCCCATCATCGTAGCGATCAAGCCGGATAACTCATCATTATCCGTGAACATCAGCTCGGTTACGGATATCGTATCATTCTCATTTACGATGGGGATCACCTTGTTTTCAAGCATTACCTCCATGCAATGCTTCTGGTTCAGGTAATGCGTACGACTCCCGAAATTCTCTTTTGTAGTAAGCACTTGCCCGCAAGTCATGCCATGCTCCCGGAATAACTCGTAATACCGGTTGATCAACTTGGCCTGTCCTACCGCCGAATACAGTTGCCGGGCTGATACGGGATCCAGCTTTTTGCCGGCCTTTATCTCGCTTCGTCCAGAAGCCACGGCACCGGAGGAGATCAAGACGATCTCCATACCTTGCCGGTGCAAGTCCGCTACTTGGTCAACCAACGCGGACATGCGGGTGATATCTAGCGTCCCATCCTTGCGGGTCAGGACATTGCTTCCTATTTTTACAGCGATCCTTTTCAAGAAAGTTATGATTTATTATTTATTATCTTTATCCCGGATCTCTACCCGTCGGATCTTTCCGCTGATTGTTTTCGGCAGTTCGTCCACGAATTCGACAACACGGGGATATTTGTAAGGAGCGGTGACACGTTTCACGTGATTTTGCAATTCTTTGACCAAGGCATCACACGCTTTATCCTTATAATCCTTCGCCAATACGATCGTGGCCTTTACTACCTGTCCGCGGATCTCGTCGGGGACACCGGTGATAGCACATTCCACTACCGCAGGGTGAGTCATCAAGGCACTTTCCACCTCGAACGGCCCGATACGATAGCCGGAACTCTTGATCACGTCGTCCGCGCGGCCAACGAACCATAAGTAACCATCCTCGTCACGCCAAGCCACGTCTCCCGTGTAATACAGGCCATCGTGCCAAGCTTCCCGGGTACGTTCTGCGTCCCGGTAATATTCCTTGAATAACCCGATAGGCTTGCCATTTGTTGTGTGGATCACGATCTGTCCTTGCTCGCCATCCTCCGCACGGCTTCCGTCCGGACGCAATAAATCGACATCGTACTGCGGGTTGGGAACACCCATAGAGCCCGGTTTCGGCTCCATCCACGGGAAAGTGGCGACTGTCAGCGTAGTCTCTGTCTGGCCGAAGCCTTCCATCAATTTAATGCCGGTCAACTTATAGAACGTGTCGAACACGGCGGGGTTCAAGGCCTCGCCGGCGATCGTACAATATTGTAAAGATGATAAATCGTATTTAGTCATATCCTCACGAATTAAGAAACGGAAGATCGTAGGAGGAGCGCAAAGCGAGGTGATCCGGTAATCCTGTATCATCTGCAACATATCAGCAGGCGTGAATTTCTCGTGGTCGTAAACAAATACGGTCGCTCCGGCGATCCATTGCCCATATAGCTTACCCCAAACTGCCTTGCCCCAGCCCGTATCCGCGATCGTCAGGTGAAGGCTGTCCTTATGCAAGTTGTGCCAGAAACTACCGGTCACGATATGCCCCAGCGGATACGTAAAGTCGTGGGCCACCATTTTCGGGTTTCCAGTCGTACCGGAGGTGAAATACATCAAAGAGATATCGTCATTGCTATTTGGGTGAGACGGGCGGACGAAAGGAGCGGCGTTTTGGATACCCTGTTGGAAATCCTCGAAACCTTCCGGTATTTCCGGCCCTACGGATACAACACTTTTTACGGTCGGTGAGTCCGGCAAAGCCTCTATGATATGTTTCGTTATCACTTCCTCTCCGGCGCAAACGATCATCTTGATATCGGCGGCATTCGCACGATAAACGATATCTTTCTTGGTCAGTAAGTGTGTAGCCGGTATCACGACAGCCCCTAATTTATGCAATGCGATGATAGAGAACCAGAACTCATAACGGCGTTTGAGTATCAGCATCACCATATCGCCATGTCCGATCCCCAAGGATTGGAAATAAGAAGCCGTCTGGTCCGTATACCGTTTCAAGTCGGCAAACGTAAAATCAATATGCTCTCCATGATCGTTTGTCCAACATAACGCTTTCTTATCAGGTTCTTCCTCCGCCCAAGCGTCTACCACATCATATCCGAAGTTGAAGTTCTCCGGAACCTTGATCTTGAAGTTTTTAATAAAATCTTCTTGCGACTCAAACGTCGTTTTATCTATAAATCTTTCTAACATGCTGTTGATCGTTTATAAAATGACGGCCAAGAAACTGACCTTTTCCCCATCCAGCGCTTTCATACCGTGAGGAAGCTCTGAGTTAAAATAAATACTATCACCTTCTTCTAAGATAAGATCTTTATTGTTGATCTGTAGTAACAGACGTCCTTTTAATACCATATTGTATTCTTGCCCCGGATGGGAATTGAGATACATCGGCTCATCCTCTGGTTTGGGATGTACGGTTACCAAGAAGGGGTCCGCTTTACGTCCGACGAAACCGGCGGCCAATGATTGGTACTTATAGGCTTTCGTACGCTCTACGGCAACACCTTTTCCGTTACGAGTAATAAAGTACGTACTCATTTTAGGCTCGTCGCCAAACATCAACGTGGTTAATTCTACGCCATAAGCCTGTGAGATCTGGTGCAATACGCTAACGGAAATATCAACCGTGCCGCTTTCCAGCAGCAAATATTGCTCAGTCGTGAGGTTGCAGACCTTTGCCATTTCTTCCGGCGTAATCTCCAGTGCGTCCCGTAATCCGGCCAGACGCTCTGCGATTTGTTGTATCTGTTCGTTCATTTTGCTGAAGTTATTGTATTATGTCGCTCCAAAGATAGGAATAAAAAGCAAAAAGAAGGTGAAAGCCCTTGTTTTCTTTTCTAATTAACAGGTATGGCTTGTTTTTAATACAAATGACGCAGATAATACGGATAAGAATAGCAAATCCGTGTCATCTGCGTCTGAAAGATAAGCATCTAATACTTATTCAGCATTTTTCTTTAGCCATTCTAACCGGCGCTGATCCGGGAGGTGTTTTACCTTGAAATGCTCGAATATCACATTAAATCCTTTCCCGTCGGGACAAGCGGCCATAAACCCGACTTGTACGGGGATATTGTCTTGTAGCCAAGCGTTACGCATAAGGGTTCCTTATCATCGAATGAGTAGAAGATCTCCACGGCGTCCAATCTCCGGACAGCTTTTATCCATACATAAGGGATCGCTTTGTCTAAGGTGATAACGCTCCAGTCGGAGGTCTTATGCGTAACGACCGCGCTTAGGTTGTATTTACCATCCACGAACTCTATACCGGCTTTTATATAATTTTCATGATTGATGCGAAGCATCAGGCCGGCTTGGTCAAAACGCTGCTTGTAATCGCCGGTTATCTTGACTTTCACTTCGAATTCACCCCCATAAGTCGCATAATAAAAAGGAGCGTCATCTACCGTAAACCCGTAATGGGAAATCCTCCAATAGTCACTTTGGGGAGTGACCTGCATGGAAAGTGACTTGTCTTTAATCTCCCATTGCTCCGGCTCGTTGAACCATTGCATCTTATCTAATGATTGCGCCCCGCAAAATTGCAAAGAGGCGACAATAACAAAACTCAGTAATACTAATTTTCTCATTTTACTTCTTATTTCTTATTTTGATTCTTTCTATTCCCGTAAGAAGTTAATGTTATTAACCTTACCTCCGCAAAGGTAACGTGTTATTATAGATCGCGCAATGATTCTGTGATTTTATCTAGGAAGGAAAAGTAAGGGTTAATGTGTTTTCGTCTATTCGTATTTGATAACCTCGACCGGGCAGCTTTCGGCAGCCTCTTTAATACCCGCCTCGAAATCATCGAAATTAACTCCTTCGTTTACACGTGAACGATCTGTAACAGTGAATACTTCCGGGCAAATGCCCTCGCATGTACCGCAAGCGATGCAATCCTCTTCAATCCAAACTCTTTTAATTGCCATAATTTTATTCCTTTAAGATGATTAATATGTTAATGTAACAAACAACTTTCGCGGATTGTTTTCGGGAGAGGTCTTTTAGATCATTGTATAGACCGTGAAATGAGCTTATCTTTGGTTGATATATATTAACGTTTACACGCCACTGTTTTAAAATAAATTTGCTACGTTTACAGCAGAAAGTTTCATTGAATAACCATTTAAAAAATCTGAAGTATTATGGATAATGCTATTTTTAGATTTCCTAAACCCATTAATGAGCCGGTAAAAGCGTATGCTCCCGGATCAAGTGAAAAAGCATCCTTAAAGAAAGCGTTGGCGCAGATAAGTTCCGAGGAATGGGATATACCTCTGGTAATTGGCGGAAAAGAGATCCGTACGGGTAATACCGGTAAGGTCGTTATGCCTCATGATCATCATCATGTATTGGCTACTTATCATAAGGCGGGCGAGAAAGAAGTACAAATGGCTATCGACGCCGCCATGAAAGCGCATAAGGAATGGTCAGAACTTCCATGGGTGGAACGTGCGTCTATTATGCTTCGTGTAGCTGAGTTGTTGGCTACGAAATATCGTTATATCCTGAACGCTTCGGTTATGTTGGGACAGAGCAAGAATCCGTTCCAAGCGGAGATCGACGCTCCCTGCGAATTGATCGATTTCTTGCGTTTCAGTACCTTCTACGCTAGTCAAGTATATGCCGATCAACCCTATTCCGAGACGGGTATATTGAATCGTATGGAATACCGAGCCTTGGAAGGTTTCGTGTTCTCGCTCACGCCGTTTAATTTTACGTCGATCGCTTCCAACCTGAATATGGCTCCGGCTATGATGGGTAACGTGGCGGTATGGAAACCGTCTACTACGGCGATCCATTCGAACTATTTCTTGATGAAGGTTTTCCAAGAGGCCGGCTTGCCCGATGGCGTAGTGAATTTCATCCCGGGACAGGGTAGCGTGATCGGTAAGGTGATTACGGGTAGCCGTGATTTGGCGGGATTCCATTTTACGGGCTCTACCTCTACGTTCAATACCTTGTGGCGTCAGATCGGAGAGAACTTGGGGCATTATAAATCTTATCCGAAGATCGTAGGCGAGACAGGTGGCAAGAACTTTATCTTCGCTCATCCTTCCGCTCCGGCGTTGGATGTGGCTACCGCTATCGTACGCGGCGCGTTCGAGTATCAGGGGCAGAAGTGCTCGGCGGGTTCCCGGGCCTATATCCCGGCTTCTCTCTGGAAAGAGGTGAAAGATTACGTGGGCGATATGCTGAAAGAGATCAAGATGGGTGACGTGCAGGATTTCACGAACTTTGTCAATGCCGTGATCGATGAGGCTTCGTTCGATAACATCATGAGTTATATCGATTATGCGAAACAGTCTCCGGACGCAGAGGTTCTTTTTGGTGGTAACGGGGACAAATCTGTAGGTTATTTCGTGGAGCCAACGGTTATCCAGACCACGGACCCGATGTTCAAGAGCATGGTAGAGGAAATCTTCGGGCCGGTGATTACGATCTACGTATATGACGACGCTAAATATGAGGAGACTTTGGAACTTTGTGATCGTACTTCTCCGTACGGATTGACGGGTTCTATTTTCGCCCGTGATCGCTATGCGATCGATAAGGCATTCAATACCTTGCGCTATTCGGCCGGTAATTTCTATATCAATGATAAACCGACCGGCGCCGTGATCGCCCAGCAACCGTTCGGCGGTTCCCGTGCGTCCGGAACGAATGACAAGGCCGGTGGCCCGCTGAACTTGATTCGTTGGACGAATCCTCGTTGTATCAAGGAATGTTTGGTTCCTCCGACGAGCTACGGGTATCCGTTCTTAGGTGAGAAATAATTGTCATAATTAAGAAATACCAACTGATTGTGGGGGAGACGGGGCGTGCCCCGTCTCTACGCTATGACGTTACCTTTATCTACATACAATATGTTAGACTTTAACAATACCGAGATCGCTTTCTCGTCGAAGTCGCGGGGAGAACTACAAAATGCTTACTGGCTTTTTAATACGATAAAATATCCTTGGTTGGTAAAATGCGCTAAAGTAGCCACGAGTATAGCCTTGAAAATACATTTCCCGCTGGCTTGGGCGGTGAAGCCTACCTTATATAAACAGTTCGTTGGGGGAGAAACTTTACAAGACTGTTCCGCAGCCATCAACCACTTGATGAAATACAACGTGAAATCGACGCTCGATTATTCGGCGGAGAGCGAGCAGACCCCGGAGGGCATACAGGCGACTTTCGAGGAAACCTTGCGCTCGATAGATTTTGCGAAAGGAAATACGAATCTGGCCTATGCCGTATTCAAACCATCCACGATCACGACCGATGAGTTACTGGCCAAAGCTTCCGAGAAACGGGAAGAGCTTACGATAGACGATGTCCGGCATTTCCGCGAGTTCCGCGAGCGTTTTATGGCGCTTTGCCAACGGGCTTACGATAACGACGTACGTATTTTAGTGGATGCGGAGGATTATTGTTTCCAAGATGCCATTGATGCGTTGACCGATGAGGCGATGCGTAAGTTCAACAAGAAACGTGCGATCGTATTCGCTACCTTGCAAATGTATCGTCATGACCGGATGCCTTATCTGCGTCGTATCTACGATGATGCCGTGGCGAAAGGTTATATTGCGGGCGTGAAATTCGTGCGCGGGGCTTATATGGAAGCGGAGCGTGCCCGTGCGGCGGCGTTGGATTATCCCGATCCGATTTGTAAAGATAAGCAGGCCACGGACGAGAATTATGATGCGGCGGTCCGTTTCACCATGGATCATTTAGATCGTTTTGAGATGTTTATGGGAACTCATAATGAGGAGAGTAATTATAAGTTGGCGAAATTGATGGACGAGAAGGGGATCGCCCGCGATGACTCCCGTGTTTTCTTTGCGCAGCTATTGGGAATGAGCGATAATATTTCCTTCAATTTAGCCCATGCGGGATATAACGTAACCAAATACGTACCGTACGCCTCGGTAAGGGATGTACTGCCGTATTTGATCCGGCGTGCGGAAGAGAATACTTCTGTCGCGGGGCAGACCAGCCGGGAACTCCGGATGTTGGAGATGGAAATGACTAGGCGGAAAGAACATAAACCTGCCGAGGGCAGGTAAAGTAGTTTGTCAGCATATTTCGGGGCGTATTGGTGCTGGCAAACTACTTTGTCTGCCTATTTTTATTTACTGGCCTTCAGTCCCCGGATCACGGAAGAGGTAAAACCGGAAAGTTCCATCTCATTTAGACCCTTGATCGTGATTCCGCCCGGAGTTGTTACCTTATCGATTTCCATCTCCGGGTTACTTTTGTTCTCGAGCAATAAATCAACGGCGCCTTTCACGGTATGCACCACGATCTCTTGCGCTTGTTTCGGATAGAAACCCAATTCCACGCCGCCTTCTATCGCCGCGCGGATATAACGCAAGGCGAAAGCGATGCCGCTGGAAGCCAATGCTGTTCCTGCGCCCATCAACCGTTCTTCTACCAACATGGCGTTGCCAAGCTCGTTGAAGATATGGATGATTAGATCCGTTTGCTCCTTGGAGGCGTTGCGGGCGGAAACGAAAGTCATGCTGCTCATCACCTCGATAGCCGTGTTGGGCATGATCCGGAAGATCGTGGGAGTAGCCAGACAATCGAAGTCTGTATTCTTGGTCAAATAAGTATTCAACAGGTCGAAAGTCACGCCAGCCGCTACGGATACGATGATTTGTTTCTCGAAGTCGAGCACCGACTTAATCTCATCTATAATCATTTCTACACGCCAAGGTTTAACGGCGATGATGATGATATCAGCGTTTCGTGCCGCTTCCACGTTATCATGGGTCAAGATAAAGTCCGGATCGATCTTTCTCATCTTCTCCAAGGTCTCGTCCGATTGGGCGGTACAAGTGATATCAGAGGCTTTGAACATGGTTCCTTTCGCTAAACCTCGGGCGATCGCTCCACCGATATTACCCGAACCGATAATAGATATTCTCATTTTGCAGATAATTAGTTATATATTATGTTTTCTGAAGAGGCAAACTTAGATAAAATATCTCAAATACGTACGACTTTGTAGAGTTAGCTACGGATAAAAAACTTACATTTGCGGTCGATACGGACTTAATACTAATATAAATATATAAAATTACATGAAAAAGACAATTCTAGTTTCAAGCATGCTATTCGCTCTGACTATGTCCGCTACGATCCAAGCGCAAGACACGGAGAAGAAGGTGAGTGAGGAGGGATTCGTGTTCACGACCGTGAAAGAGAACCCCATTACATCTGTTAAGAACCAAAATCGTGCGGGTACGTGCTGGTGCTACTCCTCGTACTCTTTCTTGGAGTCGGAGTTGCTTCGTATGGGAAAGGGCGAGTATGACTTATCCGAGATGTTTACGGTATATAACACCTATCTGGATCGTGCCGACGCTGCTGTGCGTACGCATGGGGATGTTTCGTTCTCGCAAGGTGGATCTTTCTATGATGCGCTTTATGGAATGGAAACATTCGGCTTGGTTCCGGAAGAGGAGATGCGCCCGGGCATGATGTATGCCGATACGTTGAGTAACCATACCGAGCTTTCCGCCTTGACGGACGCTATGGTGGCCGCTATCGCCAAGGGAAAGTTACGCAAATTGCAGTCTGATGAGAATAACGCCATGTTATGGAAGAAGGCGGTCGCTGCGGTACATCAGATCTACTTGGGGGTTCCTCCTGAGAAATTCACGTATAAAGGGAAGGAATATACACCGAAATCTTTCTTCGAGTCTACAGGTTTGAAGGCTTCGGATTATGTCTCATTGACTTCTTATACGCATCATCCGTTCTATACCCAGTTCCCGCTAGAGATTCAGGATAACTGGCGTCACGGTATGTCGTATAACTTGCCGCTGGATGAGTTTATGGAGGTCTTTGATAATGCGATTAATACGGGTTATACGATCGCTTGGGGTTCCGATGTGAGCGAATCTGGTTTTACTCGTGACGGAGTGGCCGTTATGCCTGATGATGAGAAGGTACAGGAGTTGAGCGGTTCCGATATGGCTCATTGGTTGAAATTGAAACCGGAGGAAAAGAAGCTGAACACAAAACCGCAACCTCAGAAATGGTGTACCCAAGCAGAGCGTCAGTTGGCTTACGATAATTACGAGACGACAGACGACCATGGTATGCAGATCTACGGTATCGCCAAGGATCAAGAGGGGAACGAGTATTATATGGTAAAGAACTCTTGGGGAACCAACAGCAAGTATAACGGTATTTGGTATGCTTCCAAGGCGTTTGTCCGTTATAAGACCATGAATATCGTGGTTCATAAAGATGCCTTGCCTAAAGCGATCAAAGCCAAGTTAGGTATCAAATAACCGATCTGCCAAGGAGGGTTCAAATAAAAACTAAACCCCGATAGCTTCCGGCGATCCGGTAAGTCTATCGGGGTGATCTATATATACAAAGATGTGCTGCCTATAAATTTATTGGACAAGTCTTAGCGTGTAGTTAAGATCTGCCGCCGCTTTTTGCAACGCGTCGTTCATCAAGGTCAAGTTATCCCCTTCTACTAGGAAATAGATGACGGGTTCGCCATCACTGGGAATCAACTCGTAGATTACTGCGCTAGCGTCATCGGGAGTTCCGTGCTTTACTTTTTGTTTACCGGTTGTAATGGCTTTCTGAGGAGCTTTCTTCGCCGCTCCGGTACTTGAGGCTACTGCTTCCGGTACGGTATAAAGAGCATCCAACTCGAATACGCCTTCCTCGTCTGCGTTATCTTGTTGATAATACAAGGTTAAGTCATAATCTACGTTCACGCTATCCGGAGAAGTCAGGGTTCCCTTATACTTTTTTTGGATAACCGGTCCCTTTTTAGGATCAGCCTTCAAGGAATCCCTCATATTCACGGGCTTTGCCGGTTGGGTCGCCTTAACAGAATGGATCAGTGGCAAAGACGGAGCGTCCGGAGCCGCCGACATTATGGCGAATTCTTCTTCCTCTACTTCTACGGGTACATCCTTTTGGGCTTGCTTCCCGCTACATGCGGCCAAAAATGCCATAGCCGCTACTGCGATAAAATACTTTTTCATTACCATTATTTATTTTATTAGTGACGTTTGGATATATAACATAAAATCCCCCACGATTTGTTTCGTGAGGGATCATTTTTAACTATTTACCGTGAAATATTTATTTCTTGGAAGGCTCTACCCTGTCATCCGGATAGGGAGCGGTCGGGATCGTGGAAGCGCTTCCGTCTCGTCCGGCGAAATAGTGCGGTGACATGATCTCTACGCCAGCCTCATTGAATACGTCCTGTATGTTTTGATGCAGGTCGGAATAGATATCTCCGAGTTTATCGGCGTCCTTTATATAAGCGTTGATTTGATAACAGGGATAGTAATCGCTTAGTTCGGTCTCCAATACGAAAGGCTTCGGCTCTGGCAATACCCCGGTGGTCTGGCGGGCGGCATTGATCAATAATTGATGAACTTGCCGCCAAGGTACGTCGTAGCCGATCGTAACCGTGCTGTGGATGATTAATCCGTATTGCCGTGCGGATACGCTATAATTTGTTGTATGGGAGGACATGATAAAGGAGTTCGGGATGGTCACTACCTCATTCTTAGGGGTACGTAAACGGGTTACAAACGGAGTCTTCTCGATCACGTTGCCAGTCGTCTCGTTTAGTTGGATACGGTCACCCAATTTAAAGGGCCTCATATAAGTAATGACCAGCCCTGCGATGATATTTCCGATCACCGTACTGGAACCCAACGATATGATCAAACCGACAAATACGGATATGCCTTGAAATACCCCCGAGTCCGATCCCGGCAGATAAGGATAGATCATGGCGATCATAAAGGCGTATAGCAGGAAACGGATGATATTAAACGTCGGTTGCGCCCAATCCGGGTAAAAACCTGATATTTTCAGGTTCTCGCTCTCTATCTCGTTGGCTATGTATTGGATTCCTTTTACGATGTATTTGATGCAGTAATAGATCACCAAGATGATAAACAAGTTCGGAATATAGGAGGCTACCGATTTAAAGATCATCTTTACCGGCTCCAACAAATAGGAGAATATCTTCAAGGCTAGATCTTCTGTTTGCGGGAAGATAGCGAAAAGGATCGGTACACTGATGGTTAATTGGATTAGTAACACGATCCATCGTATTACGTTGGTGAAAAACATCAATACACGTCCTTGGCGATGTGTGTTGAGAAATTCATAATCCCGGATGGTAATAGATCTGAGTCGGTTCTGCTTTAACCAGATAATTTTCCTGCGTAGCTTCTTAAACAGATAGTTGGTCAGCTTAAACAGGAAATATTGGATGATAATTACGAGGATGAACAATAATACCCGTTTCGCTATCTGCAAGATACTATGTTGCTCCCTTAACTCTTGTATCTTGTTTTGGATAATCGGTTGATATTGTTCAGCGAGGGCTATACGACTGAGATTTTGCCATAGGGCATCTTGATCGGTGATACTTAGGATAACCTTGTCTCCGTACATGATATCCGTTACGTATTCGCTGTCATAGATATAGATGGAATCCTTCTTCAAGGAATGCGAGGTCCCGATCTTTACCATGATATTGAGGATGTCCTCAGCCCGGTCAACCGGGGTGCGGCCTCCGCGCTTGGCGTAAAGGTGAAATAAGGTATCCCCCTCCACGACTACAGGTACGCCGGGAGTCAGTGCCCGAAGGGAATCGATACGGTTTCGTTGCTCGGACCTTTTTAGGGAGTCGGCGGTAGCGTTGCTGTTTTTCGTGCTTTCCAGCTCGTCTTTCAGTAAGATCTCGTTTAGTTTCATCTCTTGCAACTGGAGGGCTAGCTCCTGCATCTTGATGGAATCCTTCCGGTGCTGCTCATCGAGCGAAAGCGTATCGGTTGGGGTAACTGGTTCCTCCGGATCATTGCCTAATGTCGTAGACAATAGTTCTTCGGCCTTTTCCCTTAATTGGGCGTTGGACACCGTTGGCAGGAAACTGATTCCTGCCAAGATCACTAATCGCAATAAAAATTGTTTCATCGAATCGTGGATTAACTATTTACCACCGGCCGGAAGATGTTCCAGCCAGTATTTAGCCATTGTCTTACGTAGGTGAAGAGTTGTTCCTTCCCTTTCGTTGATGCTATGGCTACGCATCGGGTAACTGATTTGCGTAAACATCTTTCCGTTCTTGATCAACTTGTTCACCAGCATCTCGCAATTTTGGTAATGCACGTTATCATCTCCCGTACCATGAATAAGCAGCAGATTACCTTCCAGTCCCTCGGCATAGGTAATCGGGGAACCTTTGTGGTAGCCTTCCGGATTGTTCTGCGGAGTATTCATGTAACGTTCTTGGTAGATCGTGTCGTATAAACGTTGGTCGGCTACAAAAGCGATCGCTATACCAGTATGGAATATTTTCGGATAACGGAACATGCAGTTTAAGGTCTGGCTACCACCACCGCTCCATCCGGTAATACCGATCCTGTTGGCATCGATAAACGGATATTGACGGGTCATATCCAGAATACCCCTGCTCTGGTCTTCGGAAGCGAAAGTACCCACTTCCCCGTAAATACATTTCCGCCATTCACGTCCACGGGGAGTATTCGCACCCCGGTTCTCGATACTTACCACGATATAACCTTGGTTCGCCATATATTGTTGCCATAAATCTCCGTTACCCCATACATCTTGTACGGTGGCGCTCGCCGGCTCGCCGTATACCTCTATGATAACCGGGTATTTCTTGGATGCGTCGAAATCGACAGGTTTTATCATCCATGCGTCCAAGGTTAGATTGCCGGACTTGACCTTGATAAATTCTTTCGGGTTTAATCCTAAGGCGGCGTATTGGTCCTTGGCTTGGGCATTATCCTCAAGCATGCGTACGGATTGATGTTTCGGGAAAGAAACCATGTCGATAACGGATGGGGTAGAGGCGTTACTATACGTATGTATGGCCCATTTGCCGGTGGGTGACATATTGTAGCGGTGCTGTCCGGATTGTTCCATGGGGCTTACACGCTCCACTTCCCCATTGCCGAATGCTTTAGCCCGGTACAAGTAACGTTGGGTGAAATTGTCCGGGGAGGCGATGAAATAGACCCAGCCCTTTTGTAGATCGGTCCCGACCGGCGAGATATAATCAAAATCACCTTTGGTGATGGGTTGTATCTCTTTTCCGTCCCGGCTTATCCGGTATAAGTGTCGCCAGCCACTACGCTCGCTTTCCCATGTGAAATAGCGGTTGTCCTTTAACCATTGTATGTTATCATTCGTGTCCAGCCATGCGGCATCCGTATCAGTGAAGATATTATTCAGCGAGTTATCGGATATCTTGGCGATCCATACCTTATTTGTATTCTGCGGGCGGTTTAGTTGCTGTATGAACAACTCGTCGCTTTCGGGGATGAATTCCATACGGGGCAGGTAGTTGTTCCGGGGATCTCCGGGTATGGCGATCCAAGTGGTGTTCCCGCCGGTAGAGGAAACGTAGCCTACTTTTACGGCTGAATTGGTGGTTCCTGCCTTGGGGTATGGGAAATGGATTACCTTTGCGTAGATGGAGTCTACATTATTAATAATGTCGAACACTCCCGTTCCTTTCGTATCGCTTTGCCAATAGGCGATATGCTTTCCGTCCGGGCTCCAGCGGAAACCATCCCGGCAACTGAACTCCTCCTCATATACCCAATCGAAAGTTCCGTTGACAATCGTATCGCTTCCGTCTTTTGTTAGCTGCGTGATTTTCCCGGAGTCTATATCTTCTACATATATATTATTGTTGGAAACATAGGCCACACGTGTGCCATCCGGAGAGAATTTAGCGAACATCATGGAGGATTCCGGCATTCCTTTTCCCAATTGACGTAAAGCGCCGTCCTTTAGGTTTAATACCCAATAGTCACCCCGGGTATCATAACGCCATACCCGTTGGGTATTGTTATAAATCAAGACTTTCTCATTATCCGCACTCCAAGAGATACTACGTACGGGAATAGGCTTTCCTGTAGATTTGTCTGTCAATAGGGATGAGGGGATAATGACTTCACGGGAGTTATCTTTTGCTTGATAGGCGACGATATCCGTGCCTCCGGTTTGCTTATTATTTTCCAAGCGGCTATAACGTTCACCGTCTTTTAGCCAAGTCATGCTTCCGACGCCTTTTGTTTGTATGACGTTACCGGCAACGATATCCTCAAGATTCAACGCTTTTTGTGCCATGCTTATACCTCCCGACAGAAGGCTGATCGTGGCGATCGCTATTAATTTATTTAGTTTCATGTTGTATTAGTTGGTTACTACTATATTTATGCAAAGAACGGAAAGTTAGTTGATATAACAAAATGGATTTGTATATTCGCGCCTCGGAAATCAAGAATAATCATAATTTAATTTTATATAGAAATCGGAATGAAAGCACTTTCAATGTATGTATGGTCACTTTTAGTGATCATGATGATGGGATTTACTTCTTGTGGGGATGATGATGAGCTTCAATTCTCGGAAGAACAATTGGCTTATATCAACAAAAACAAGGAATACATCTGGGAAAAGAAAACAGAGAAAGATGAGAAGGGTGAATTAAGATATAAGCAAGTTGTTCTAGGGGGTGATACCGCCTTATACCGGATCATTCGGAAAGAAAATGAGTGGACAACAACACCCACGATGACTTCCGTGGTCTATTTGCTAGGTCTGGAAGGGAAGTTTATAGATGGACAGGTCTTTCAAAAGAAACTGGATAGATCAAGTTTTTCTATGAACGGCATTATCCCGGGCTTAAGCGGTGTCTTATTGAATATCCATCTGGATGAGACCGTGGAGGCGATTATCCCGGCTTCGCTAGGTTATGGATATGGAGATTATAGCGGTATCCCCGGAGGTTCTACTTTAATCTTTACTTTTACCTTGGATAAGGTCGAATGAATATTATCAGACTAAAGGCACATTTGGTTTGATCTGACTTTTATCTTTATAAGATTTGGCACGGTTACTTAATTCCGCCAACGGGTTAATAGTATAAGTAGGTGTGGTGTAATTGCTTTATTTTGAATATGTATACGATTTGTTCGTAAATATTCGATAGTTTCGTTGCTTATCTCCTTTTTTCTTTTTAATTTGGCGGATTATAAACATAATCTTGATATTATGAAGACTGCCATTGTTCCTTTCTTGTTGCTTCTGAATGTTCTTGTCGCTGTAAATGCACAGACTAAGGATTCTGTTATCTTGGTGAAAGATAGTATTACGGTAAAATTGCCGGATGTCTACGTTACTTCCGAGCGTCCTTTGGTTACGGTTACGGACGATGCCTTATCTTTCGACGTGCCTAACTTGATCATGGCCAAACCGGTGAATACTGCATTTGATATTTTAGGAGAGATTCCCGGATTGGTGAAAGAAGGGGACAACGTTAGTATCATCGGCGTCCCTACTACGAACATTATTATTAACGGACGTAGAAGCTCAATGTCATTGTCCCAGATTGTAGAGCTTCTGAAATCTACCTCGGCCAGCAAAGTAAAGAGTATAGAGCTTTTGTATAGCTCTCCTCCAAAATATGGCGTAAAAGGAGGTAGTATAAATATCATTATGGAGAAGAAAGTGAATGAGGATTTAAGTGCCGATATCTCTTTGACCGGAAAGCAAGCTTTCTACTTCTCGCCAACCGGATTAGTGAATTTATCCTACTCCAAAAAGAAATATAGTCTGGATCTATCTTATTCCGCTAATTATAACCATTCCCGTTCAACCGAGGATATGAACGCCTATCCTATCGTGAAGGATCGTCCTTATGAGATCCTGCAAGAAAATACGGCGGTAGGTCGTTCTATGAACCATACGATTGGGGCGAGTGCCAATTGGTTTATGGATAAGGGGCGTGAGGTGGATATTTCTTATTATGCCAAGATAACGGATTCTAATTCCAAACGATATTCGAACACTCTATTTGTGGGTATTGAGAATGCGGAAAGTAATAATAAGTTATCGGGCCCGAAGAATCTTCAAAATGTACGATTGAATTATGCACATTCCAAGAACTTGAGCGCAGGGGTGGATTATACCTATTATAAGGATCGCAGGGATCAATATATGATCTCGGATTATCCCGATACGAAACAAGAGGTGGAGGCTACCTCCCGGCAAAATATCCATTTGGCGAATGTATTCGTCAACTACGAACGGGTATTTGGAAAAGGATGGAAAATTAACGCGGGCACGAATGTGCAGTTATCCTTTACGGATAATAGCTCCTTTACCTACCAAGATAAACAGGAGGATCTGTCAGCTACGTTTGCCCAAAAAGAAAAAGAGTATACGGCGGGATTGTATGCCGGTTTCTCTAAGCGTTTTGGCAAGAAACTGGTGTTGAGCGCTTCTCTTTCGGCGGAGTATAATAAGGCGGTGATTGATTCGGCGGGCCGGAAGTGGACCTTATGGTCTGGGGTAAATCTCTATCCACAATTGAACTTGAGTTATACGATCGATCCATCGAATATGCTTCAAGTCAATTTTTCCAGCGATAAGAAGTATCCGGCGTATTGGGCCATGAGCTCGAATGTTTCTTATTTGAATGTGTATAGTCAGGTACGGGGAAATCCTTATTTGGAACCGGAACGTATTTATATGGCTAGGGCTAATTATATCTTGAAAAAGAAATATGTTTTTGGACTATTTGCCAATCATCATGTGAATTATATTCGCCAATTGTATTATCAAGATACGAAAGCGTTGAGAGCCTATTACCAATCGGTTAATTTCGATAAGCATAATACTTTCGGGGCGATGGCGGTTATCCCGTTTCGGATCGGTGGGGTGGTTAGCTCACGGTTCGTGGCATCGGGCTTCTTAATTCAAGATGAGGGAGTGTTTATCGATATTTCGTTTGATCGGAAAAAGTTATTCGGGCAGTTGATGTTGTTCAATACGTTTACTTTATCAAAGAAGAAGAACTTATCGCTGGAAGTGAATGCTCGCTATAGTGCGCCTTCGATACAAGGTATCTATGATGTGGATGGTATTTATAATGTATCGGCAGGGCTTGTCTGGAACCCGATACCGAAAAAATTAAGCGTAATGCTACGAGGTGAGGACTTATTAAAGGGCTTACGTGCGAAAACGCATATTGATTATCCCAGCCAGAAGAGTGATATGACGATCTATTCGGATACTCGTTCTGTATCGCTCACCTTAAAGTATACATTGGGCAAGATGAACCGGAAGAATAAGAAAGAGATCGATTCTTCACGGTTTGGTCAATAAAGTTCTTATGGAATCCATTCGATAACGCCTGTGACTGGATGTTGTTTTTTCCAGTCCTCTAATTCCGCATACGTACGCACGCCGTCTTGAATGACTGCTTGGTAATATTCCACGCCCATGATTTTCGCTGTATCCGGTGTCTCATATTTCAGTTTTAAGATGGCCTGCCGGGTCTCGTCAGTCAGTACGGCGGTTATACGTTCGGCCATTTTCTCGAAATAACCGTCATAACGGGAACCTTTTACGATATGGATCATATCAATTTGCCAGAGTTCGTTATCCGGGTCTTGGAACCATGCGTGCCACTCTACGCATTGTTCTTCCGTATCGAGCGAATTTCCGTATTCGATCCGTTTAATGAGCGGGTTCTCCGCTAGTCGGGCCATCGCTAGGAAGCTGTCGGATATACGGAAAGGAGAAGTGTAAATATGAAAGTCGATATCCTTATGTTTCATGAGTAGTCCCATATTCAAGGAGCCTACTAGGTTTATTTCCGCCCCGACGGATTTCCATATATTTATAATGTCGGTTTGCCGGATCACTTCCCAAGCTCTATCTTGGTTTCTTTTCGCTAATTCTAATAGATGTTTCATGATTTAAATAATTTGAGGTGTGAAGTTAAGACACGAAGCGGGATAAGGAAATAGCTATTTATAGCTAGGTTGGTTTTAATATATCATACGGGTACACTATTTCCGGTTGTAGGGACGGGGCACGCCCCGTCCCTATAAGTTGGACAATATATATTTATCTTTTGAATAACCGGAATAACTCACCGATCCATAAAACCAGAGAGGAAGATCCGATAATGATCGCCCAATCTTCCAAGGGCAAAGGTATTACGCTGAACATCTCGCCTCCAAAAGTGACGATTAAGTATTGACCAATCAAAATCAGTAAAGCGACCAGCAAGAAGCTTTTACTATCCTTTAAATTGGCAAAAGCGGAACGTCCTTCCATAAATGCCTTTGCGTTAAACATATTCCAGAACTGTAGCATCACGAAGAAGCTGAAGAACCACGATAAATCGTGCGGCGTTAAACCGTCTTGCGCATGGAAATAGAACAACAAGCCCATCAAGATTACGACAAAAGCGAATCCGACGCCGAAAATATTATAGGCCATCGGGCGGGTGATAATGAAATCTCCATCCTTACCGCTCCGGCGAGGTTTATCTTTCATCACTCGCTCATTCGGTGGGAGAGAGGCCAACGCCCCGGCAGCGAATGTATCCATGATCAAGTTTACCCATAACATCTGCGTGATAGTCAAAGGAGATTCCGTACCTAATAAAGAACCCAATAGCACGATCAAACAAGCGGCTACATTGATGGTCAATTGGAATAACAAGAATTTCTGGATATTCCGGTACAAGGAACGTCCCCACATCACCGCACGGGTAATGCTACTGAACGAGTTGTCGATAATCGTAATGTCGCTGGCTTCCTTGGCAACTGAAGTACCGTCACCCATGGAGAGGCCTACTTGTGCCGCTTTCAAGGCGGGGGCATCGTTTGTCCCGTCGCCGGTAACCGCTACCACGGCGCCTTTCTGCTGTAATAATTGTACCAAACGCTGTTTGTCCGTAGGACGGGCACGGCACATGATCTTCAAGTCTAAGACACGATCCAAGGCCTCTTGGTCGCTAAGCGCCTCGAATGCGGGACCCGTGATAATGTTCCGGTCGGTATCATTCGCTTTCCACGTACCGATCTGTCGTCCGATTTCTTTAGCCGTACCCGGTGTATCTCCGGTGACGATCTTCACGTCGATACCTGCGTCCAAGCAACTTTGAACAGCGGGGGGCACATCCGCACGTACCGGATCGGAGATAGCGACGATACCTAGGTACGTTAAATCCGTATCATGTAAACGACCCTCAACGAAGAAGGTCTCATCCATTCCATCCTCATTTATCTGGTAAGCGAAGCCAAGCGTACGCATCGCTTGGTTCTGGTAATCCAATAATTGTTTTTCGATGCCGGCTTTACATTCCGCCACCGGTTTGTAAGTTCCGTCTATCGCCACCCGGTTACTGTTGGCCAGTACGATTTCGGGAGCACCTTTCACGTAAAGTACCTTCTTGCCGAGTAACGGTGATTGTACGATTGTAGCCATATATTTCCGTTCCGTAGAGAAGGTCAATTGATCTAGGATCGTAGCGTTCTCTCTTAATTCCAGATAATTTTGGTGTTGTCCGTTCAACCAGAGTAAAAGGGCGGCCTCCGTCGGGTTTCCAAGGGTTTTTACCTTTTCTTCCGAGAAATCGAGGAATGCCGTGGAGTTCGTGGAGATACCTTCTTTGATCAGGTTACTTAACTCATCCTCCCCAAGCTTTTGGTCTTTCAGGTTGTAGAAATTCGTTTGGTAGACTTGCATTTGGTTCTGCGTCAACGTTCCGGTCTTGTCCGTACAAATTACGGTAGTCGCTCCCATGGTCTCACAGGCGTGCATTTTGCGGACAAGATTATTCGTCTTCAACATACGGTTCATGCTGAGGGCCAAACTTAACGTGACACTCATCGGTAATCCTTCCGGAACGGATACCACGATCAACGTAACCGCTACCATAAAGTAGTTGAGGATATGGGCGATGATGTCCATCGCCGGCATCCCGGGGAAACTATCCGATAAAAGGAATTTTACGGTCAAGGCGATGAACGTCACCCCGGCGATCGTATATCCGGCTTTACTGATCACGCTAGCCAAGCCTTTCAACTGTATTTGTAAAGGAGTCTCTACATCGCTCTCGATTTGCGAGCCTTCGTAGACCTTACCGTATCCGGTAGCGTCACCCACCTTTTCTACTTGCATTACGCCATGTCCGTCCACGACCGTCGTTCCTCGCATGACTACATTGGACGGATAAGTCGCTTCCGTATCGAAATCCGCCTCGTTTGTAGTCTTGCTGATAATCGGTTCACCGGTTAGTGTGGATTCGTTGATCTGTAGGGAGATGGCTTCAAGCAAATGTCCATCTGCGGGAATTTCCTCACCTGTCTCCAAAACAACGATATCGCCTACGACGACCTCTTTTTTCGGTATTTGGCAGATATTCCCGTCACGGATTACCTTCACTAAAATATCATCATTGACTGTATTCAAGATATCGAATGCCTTGTTCGCTTTCACCTCGAAGAAAAAGCCCACGCAACTGGCAAGCATGATTGCGAAGAAAATGCCGATCGGCTCCAAGAAGGCCGTAAAACCTTTCGCCTCAGGTCCCCAGCAATGTACGCCAGCGATTATCATGGACAAGAGCCATGCCACTAATAATATACGAATAATAGGATCTTCGAATTTCTCCAAGAATTGGCTCCATAACGAAGCTTTCTTGGGCGGGGTAAGTACATTCTCGCCGTGAAGGCGCCTGCTCTCTTCTACTTCTTGTTTGGTTAATCCTCGGTACTGATGTTTTTTCTCCATAAATTTATTAATCTGATTAAGAAAATAGGATAGCAAATTACGTAAAGTTATACGACATATACAAGGGTTTAACCTTTTTGCATATATTTGTGTTGTATAACAAATTAATTTTTAATTAAAAGATGAAGAAAGTACTATTCATGTTATTGGTTATGTTCGCTTTGAGCGCCTGCCAATCAAAGGATTCATATGTGAAGGAGTTTAGTGATTTTGTAGATAAGGTGGAAATGGAGGCCGCTGATTATACCGATAAGGACTGGAAGAAGGCGGATCTGAAATTCTCGGATCTATCCACGGATCTTTACGCCAAGTTCGAGGAAGAGTTAAACGCTGATGAGAAAGCGGAGATCATTAAATTGCAAGCGACATACGCTGGATTGAAAATGAAAGCGGGCGTGAAAGACGCTGCCAAAAAAGTGGATAAGTTCTTGGATGGTTTGAAGGAAGGAACAAAATAACCTCTAATACGAAAATAAGATGAACAGAAATTGGGTGTATTCGCTATTTGCTTTATGGATCGTCTGTTCGTTCGCCTGTACGCAGCCTAAACCTGTGGCGAATGTGGATGTTCAAAAAGAGAATTTCGTATTCTCTATAAAAGGGACAGATACATTGTCCTTGGACAAGTATGAGTTGCCTTCTATATCGCCCGCCTCAAAAAAGCCTGTGATGATTTTTGCTTTTGGCGGTGGGTTTAAAGGGGGAGATAAGGCGGATAAAGGATATATTCCCTATTTCGAGTTCCTCGCCCGAAACGGATTTGTGGTCGTTTCTACGGATTATCGTACCACCTTGAAGAATCTGGATCCTTCTAAAGTCTCTTCTCCGATGGACTTTATCGCAGCCTTGCAGCATGCGATCGATACGGCGGTAGAGGATTTTTATGATGCTACCGGTTTCGTGATTAACCAAAGCTCGGATTGGAACATCGATGTGGAGCAGATCGTAGCGAGCGGTTCAAGTGCCGGGGCGATTACGGTATTGCAGGCAGAGTATGATTTATGTAACGGACATGAGTTGGCGAAAAGGCTACCGACAGGTTTCAACTATGCCGGTGTGATCTCATATGCCGGTGCGGTCTCTGGTGTGCTTCCTCCACATTGGGAAAAGATGCCTTGTCCGATTATGCTATTCCATGGCGATGCGGATAAAACCGTTCCTTTTGAACAAGCCGCTATGGAGAACCTCGGCGGTTTATGGGGATCATCCGCTGTAGCGAAAAGTCTGGAAAATCTTCAAGCTTCCTATTATTTTTATAAGGTAGAGAATGCGGGGCATGAGATCTCTGGGCTTCCTATGTCCCGGAACCAATACGATATCATGAGCTTCTTGAGCCGTCAAGTCTTAGGCGATGAGAATTTAGCGATCACGACAGACGAACGTGTTCCCGGTGATACGATCGTACGGAAAGATTTTACCGTACAGGATTATATCTTGGATAATTTGCGTTAATATAATAATGAAATATAAACAGCCTTAATTTGACCTTTTTAGATTAAACTATTCACCCGAAGGATTGTCTTTACTATATAGAGTGATTAATAGTGTGTTTAGTTTATTAAGGTTATGAGATTAACAAGGTTAGTTGGATTTTTAGGGATTGTCCTTTTTTGTGCAGGGCAATCCCTTTTTGCTCAAAGTAAGCAAGAGCGGAAGGAGCAAAAAGAGAAAGTAGTGAGGGAGATCGTGGATAGCGGTTGTATTAAGATCGATGTGGATCGTGCCGTACCGATGGCCGGGAGATCCGTCAATCTTACTTCCCCCTACTCATTGGAAATACATGGTGACTCGATCCTGTCTTATCTTCCTTACTTTGGACGTGCTTACTCTGCTCCTTATGGTGGTGGAGAGGGCTTGACGTTTAAAGAAGTGGCGACAGAGAAGGAGCAAACCTCTGAAAAGAAAGGTAGTTCCGAAATCAAGTTCCGTGTAAAGACCAAAGAGGATGTATACATGTTTCGGGTGGAAGTCTATCCGAATGGCTCGGTGACAATCAATGTGACACCCGTGAATAAACAGGCTATTACCTTTTATGGTGATGTCGCCTTAGACTTGAAATAGTCGTCCTTGCCGTGTATCTCTTTCCTCGATCCGCTTATTTACCTTAGCGGTAAATTCGAAATTCTTTAAACCCCAATCCGGTGCGATCAGTAGCTCTTTGGGGGATTGTGATACGAACCTCTCTACTACGATAGAGGGGTTCAGTCGTTCAATGAAGTCAATCACTAATTCGATATATTCATCAGCCGTATATAAATGGAAATCAGAAGGATCTTCCTTGAACTCTTTCGCCATGCGGGTATTCTTGATTAGCTGCAATTGGTGCAGTTTAAGTGTCGTGATCGGGAGGCGTGATAAGACATCCGCATGGTGTAATATTTCATCCCTACTTTCTCCCGGTAGTCCGAGTATCAGGTGTGCCCCGGTGTAAATACCTTTTGCCGCCGTACGACGGATAGCGGATTCCGATTCTTCATGGGTATGCCCTCTGTTTATGCGGACTAAGGTCTTATCAAGCGTACTTTCCAATCCATATTCAATCATGACGAATTTTCGCTGGGAAAGCTCCGCAAAATAATCCAATAAACCTTCCGGCATACAGTCCGGACGAGTGCCGACAATCAATCCTTCCACTCCAGGATAGGCAAGCGCTTCCTCATATTTGCGAATAAGAGAGTCTAATCGGTCGTATGTATTTGTGTAGGCTTGGAAGTAGGCCAGATACCGCATATCCGGATATTTGCGGGAAAAAAAACGTACGCCTTCCTCTAATTGCTCGGTAACGCTTTTCTCCGTATGACAGTATTCTGGACTGAATGTTTGGTTATTACAATAGGTGCAACCGCCCCATCCTTTAGACCCGTCTCGGTTCGGGCAGGTGAAGCCTGCGTTTATGGAAATCTTCTGAACCTTGAATTTGAATAGATCCCGTAGAAAATCCCCAAATTCATAATATCGTTTAGTTTTTTTCATAAGACAAAGATACGATTTCTCGCAATTTGAATCACTTTTTTATGCTAACTTCGCGTTTCAATCTGAAATAAAGAGTATAAATGAAACGATTAGGTTTTAGTTTATTGCTTTCGTTGGCCGTATTCGGAAGTGTGGCCGCACAAACCGGAAGCAAGCATGTTGACTTAAAAGAAATAACCGATGGGAAATTTCGTCAAGTGACGGCTATCGGAGAGATGCGATCCTTGCCGGATGGAGAACACTACACAGCCATGAACGCCGATAAGAGTATGATCATTAAATATTCCTATCGTACGGGAAATCCTGTGGATACATTGTTTAATGCCCGTAAAGCTCGTGAATGTACCTTTACGGATTTTGATGGATATACAATCAGCAGTACCGGGCATCATATCTTGGTTTGGAGGGATACGGAGTCTATTTATCGTCGCTCTACTAAGGCGGTGGTTTATGATTATGACGTGCGTCGTAATTATGTGAAGCCTATTTCCGATGCCAAGGGTAAGCAAATGATCCCGACTTTCTCGCCGGATGGTCGTATGTGCGCTTATGTACGGGATAATAATATTTGGATACGTAAGTTTGATTTCGACACGGAGGTACAAGTCACCAAGGACGGTGAGTTGAATAAGATATTGAATGGCATCACGGATTGGGTGTATGAGGAAGAATTTGCGGTGACAAATCTAATGGCGTGGTCTCCCGATAGCGAGTATCTGGCCTTTGTCCGTTTTGACGAGTCCGAGGTGCCCGAATATTCTATGCAGATGTATGGTGAGGGACTTTATCCGGGGTATTACGAATATAAATATCCGAAGGCCGGGCAGAAGAATTCAAAGGTTTCCGTACATTCTTATAGCGTAGTCACCAAAGACACGAAGGAGATGAAGGTCCCGGTAGAAGGCGACTTCTATATTCCCCGCATTACTTTCACGCAGAATCCGGATCAGTTGGCTATCATGACATTGAACCGCCAGCAGAATGTATTCAATATGTATTATGCAAATCCGAAGAGCGGTGTGTTCCGTTTGATCTTGCGTGAGGAAAATAAATGCTACGTGGATTCTGATTGGTTGACTTCCATCCAGTTCTTGAACAATGGGTTTACCTATGTGAGTGAACAAGATGGCTATTCTCATATTTATTTGTATTCCCCGACAGGTGTTATGCAACGTCAGGTAACTCAAGGGAACTGGGATGTCACGAAGTTCTTGGGCGTGGATGAGAATACGAAGACTTTCTATTACGAGTCTGCCGAAGAAAGCCCGATCCGCCGTTCTATCTATAAGATCGACGCTAAAGGCGTGAAGACAAAACTCTCTACGGAAGAGGGTATGAATAAGGCGGTCTTTAGTGACAATTTCGCTTATTTCGTGAATACCTATTCCAATGCGAATACCCCGGCGAAGATTACGGTGAATGAGACGAAGACCAAAAAGGAACTACGTGTTCTGCAAGATAACGCCGCGTTGAAGAGTAAGCTGAAGGAATATGTTTTTGCTAAGAAGGAATTTATGAAGGTACATACGGCTTCGGATTATGAGTTCAACGCTTGGATCGTAAAACCCGCTGATTTTGACCCGTCGAAGAAATATCCGGTGATGATGACGCAATATAGTGGTCCTAACTCCCAGCAAGTATTGGATCAATACGGTTTCGATTGGGAGCAATATCTGGCCTCAAATGGTATTATCGTGGTATGTGTGGATGGTCGTGGAACCGGTGCCCGTGGTGAGGCATTCCGTAAATGTACTTATTTGAGAATGGGCGAGCTGGAATCCAGAGACCAAGTGGAGGCTGCGCAAGCGTTAGGCAAGTTACCTTATATCGATAAGGATCGTATCGCGATCTGGGGTTGGAGTTTCGGAGGTTATAACACGTTGATGGCCTTGAGTACCGGAAACGGAACGTTTAAGGTGGGTATCGCCGTGGCTCCTCCGACGGACTGGAAATATTATGACTCCGTTTATACGGAGCGTTTCATGCGTACCCCGCAAGAGAATTTCGAGGGCTATGCGGCTACCTCTCCGTTACGCCGGGTGAAAGACTTGCAAGGCAAGTTATTGCTGGTTCATGGAACCGCCGATGATAATGTTCATTTTATGCAAACAATGGAATATGCCGAGGCTTTGGTTCAAGCGGGTAAGCAGTTCGATATGCATGTTTATAAAGATCGGAATCATAGCATATACGGTGGTAATACCCGTTACCATTTGTATACGAAGATGGCTAATTATTTATTCAATAATTTGTAAGACATGGCGCAGCATTTAAGAAAGCCGGATTGGTTGAAGATCCGGCTTGGCGGAAATGAGCAATTCACGAAGACAAAAAGTATTGTTGAATCTCATTGCCTTCACACAATATGCACAAGTGGTAAATGCCCGAATATGGGTGAATGTTGGAGCCGGGGAACAGCTACATTCATGATCGGTGGTGAGATCTGTACTCGCTCTTGTCGTTTTTGTAATACGCTAACGGGTAAACCTCTTCCGTTGGACCCGAAAGAGCCTGCGAATGTAGCGGAGAGCATCCGTTTAATGAATCTCAAGCATGCGGTGATCACGTCCGTTGATCGTGATGACTTACCAGACTTAGGCGCTTCTCATTGGGTAAATACGATCCGTACGATCAAAGAGGTGAATCCTCAAACGACCGTGGAAGTCTTAATCCCGGATTTTCAAGGACGATTGGATCTGGTTGATCAGGTCGTGGATGCGGCGCCTGAGATTATCTCCCATAATATGGAGACTGTACGCCGTATCAGTCCGCAAGTGCGTAGCGCCGCTAAGTATGACGTGAGCTTATCCGTTTTGCGACGAATCGCTGAGCGGGGTGTGGTAGCCAAGACTGGTATCATGGTCGGACTGGGTGAGACCGAGGATGAGGTGCTTGAATTAATGGATGATGTTTTGCTGGCGGGTGTTTCTGTTTTAACAATCGGGCAGTATTTACAGCCTTCTCGCAAGAATATTCCCGTCTCTGAATATGTGACTCCTGAATGTTTTGAATATTATAGACAGCAAGCCGTTGGCAAAAGTTTTAAGAAAGTAGAGAGCGCTCCGCTGGTACGCTCGTCGTACCATGCGGAAAAGCATATATGATTCATGAACTTTTGACAATCTTTGTTGTTATTAATATAAAAGTGGACTAAAGGGGGGGAAGGAATGAACAGAGTAAAGAAAGGTCTAGATAATCAGGCGATAGGTTTATTGCCATTGTTGTTATTCATGTTTTTGGATAACTATTTTTCTTATTTATTATCTTTTATAATTGGGGTTACTTTCTGTTTTGTTTGTATTTTTTTGTTTCAGGTGTTGAGCAAGGATAAGGTATACCAATTTATGCTTCTACCATCGGCGGGCACATTGGTCTTATATTCCGTATTTCTTTGTCTCAAGCTTGAACCAGTGTTGTTTATATACTCTCCTCTTATCACGGAAGTATTACTGGTCGTGGCGTTAGCGATCGTGGGGTTCACGAGGAGAACGGTCATACAACGTATACGCGATTCGAAACGTCCCTCTTTTAAACGTACTTTGCTTCGTACTACCTTGAACGAATTTTATTTCCTCGCTCAGTTGGTACAGAACCTGTACACGTTGCATCTTTTCATCATCTTGTTATATAGTATCTTGCCGGAAACGATGCAGAATATGCGTACCGAACGTTTCTTATACCGGGAGTTGGGATTGGTAATCGGTGTTTTGGTCATTGTTTATGAGCAAATACGTTTGTCCTTGATGCAAGGTAGCTTGAAAAAGGAAATGTGGCTTCCCGTATTGAATGACAATGGGAAGGTGATCGGTTGTATCGCACGTTCGGTCAGCCGCTCTTTACCGAAGAAATACTATCATCCGATCGTGCGTATCGCAGTTGTTTATAATGGTATGTTATATCTGGTGAGACGAAGTAAGGATGAGTTTGTCTCTCCGGATACGATGGATTATCCGTTCCATAATTACGTGCTCTTCCGACATAGTATAGATAGCACGGTCAAAGAGACTCTCGGAAGTTTGGCGCAAGATAAATCAATTGCTCCACGCTTCCTGATCCGTTATACATTTGAGAACGAGAAGGTGAAACATTTGGTATCTCTCTATGTTATTTGTTTACGTACGGAAGAGCAATTAAATCAATGTAAGCGCCGTAGCGGAAAGCTTTGGACAGCGAAACAAATCGAGGAGAACTTGAGCTCCGGGGTGTTTAGCGAATATTTTGAGAAAGAGTTCGCTTATTTGCAAAATACGATTCTTTTTGCCGAGAGTTTCTGTTGCGGTAACTAATCATCTTATAATGCCCGATTCCCTAGCTCTATTACTTCCAAATCTTTGATATCCTTTCCCGCAATAACGAAACGTAATAAGGTACGTACTTGATGAAAGCCACTTTTTCCAGCCGCTCCCGGATTCATATGCAGACACTTCAAGCTTCGATCGAATACTACTTTCAGGATATGCGAATGTCCGGAAATGAATAGATTTGGCCGTGTATCGTATAATTCTTTGCGGATCTCGGGATTGTAGCGGCCCGGATAACCTCCGATATGAGTCATCATAACGTTCACGTCTTCTACCTTGAAATGAGCTACTTTAGGATATTGCAGGCGAATGGCTTGTCCGTCTATATTTCCGTATACGGCCCTGAAAGGTTTCAATGCCTCGAATTTCGCGGCCAAAAGATCGGAGCCTATATCGCCCGCATGCCAGATTTCATCGCAATCTTTAAAATATTCGGCGTACTTATCATCCCAGTACGCATGGGTGTCTGAAAGCAATCCAACTTTAATCATAACAATTTCTTTTATTGCTCGAAAGTATCTATATTTACACGCCTAAGATAAGAATATTATGGAGAATTCATATCAATATTTTAAACGGGACTTAAGCTGGTTGTCGTTTAACTACCGTGTCTTGCTGGAAGCGGAAGATGATACGCTGCCTATTTATGAGCGTATTAAGTTCCTTTCTATCTATTCCTCGAATCTGGAAGAATTTTATGAGATCCGGGTTGCGGAACACCGGGGGGTAATCATGAAAAAGAATTATTCGGAGGAGAGCGCAGCTGAGGCGGAAGAGACCTTGGCGGCTATCACCCGGGAGGTTAACCGCCAGCAACGGGACTATTACCGTATTTTCTCGGAGAAGATATTGCCGGAATTGAATCGCCAGAATGTTTACTTATACCAGAATGAGAAGCCGGAACCTTTCCATGAAGAGTTTGTCCATAATTTCTTTAATGAGGAGGTTTTCCCATTCCTGTCGCCGGTCATGATTCAAGCCGGTGATATACGTACGTTTATCCGGGATCGTCGGCTTTACTTTGTGATCCGTATGATTAAGCGGAGCAAGCGGATGAATGAGCCGGGCTTCGTACCCGAGTATCATTATGCGTTGATGAAGATTCCTTATGCGAAAGTTCCCCGTTTTATAGAGTTGCCTCAGCATGACGGGAAATATTATATCATGTTTATCGACGACATTATCCGTGCGAATTTACAGAATGTTTTTCCCGGTTATATTATTGATGGCTGTTACAGCATCAAGATTTCCCGGGATGCGGATATTTATTTGGATGATGAGAGCCGGGCGAATATCGTGGAGAATATCCGTAAGAAGGTAAAGAAACGCAAGATCGGAGCCTTGAGCCGTTTTATGTATGATCAAGCGATGCCGGATGATTTTCTGGCTTTTGTTTGCGATGCCTTTGGTATTACGTCGGAGGACTTGGTGTTAGGTGGACGATATAATAATTTGCAGGACTTGATGAAATTGCCGAATCCGGCGGGAAAGCATTTAGAGCAGCAGCCACCGGTGCCTATGCGTGTGCCTTTCCTTGATGAGATGGGGTCGGTATTCAAGGCCGTGAAGAAGCGGGATATCTTATTGCATTTCCCTTATGAGTCGTTTGATTATTTGATCCGCTTTTTGATGGAGGCGGCCTTTGATCCGAAGGTGGATGAGATCAAGATTACCCAGTATCGAGTGGCAGAGAATTCGGCCGTGATTAATACGCTGGTCAGCGCTGCCCAGAATGGTAAGAAAGTGACGGTATTCGTGGAATTGAAAGCCCGTTTCGACGAGGAGAATAATATGAGTACGGCAGAGCGTATGGAGCAGGCCGGTATTCGTATCATTTATAGTATTCCGGGCTTGAAAGTACATGCGAAGGTTGCGGTCATTCTTCGGAAGGATACGTCCGAGGGACTTAAACGGCGTGATTTCGCCTATTTGAGTACTGGTAATTTCAATGAGAAGACGGCCAAGATCTATTCGGATATGGCGTTATTGACTTCGAATACGGAGATTATTACGGATATCAATAAAGTATTCGCTGTTTTGGAAGGGCGTATGAAAGAACCTACTTTCCGCCATTTGTTGGTGGCCCGTTTCAATATGGTCTCGGAATTGACTGGTAGGATTCGGCGGGAGATCGAGCATGTGCGGGAAGGCCGAAAAGGACGGATCATATTAAAGATGAACGGACTGCATGACCAACATATGATCGAGGAACTCTATCATGCGAGTGAGGCGGGGGTAGAGATCGATCTGATTGTTCGGGGGATTTGTTGCCTGGTACCGAACCAACCTTATAGCGCTAACATCCGGGTTACTCGTATCGTGGATATGTTTTTGGAGCATTCACGGGTTTGGTATTTTCTGAATGATGGTCAGGAGGATCTTTTCCTTACCTCGGCTGATTGGATGCGTCGGAATTTGAACCGACGGATCGAGACGGCTTTCCCGATCCTTGATCCGGATCTGAAGAGGGAAATAATCGATATCTTGAATATCCAGCTAAGTGACAACGTGAAAGCTTGTTATTTGGATGGCGAGTTACGTAATAATTTTAAGTGTGATGATAATCCGGTAAAAGTGCGTTCGCAATTGGCTATCTATGATTATTTGAGAAATAAATCCATACGGTAACCGGGATGGGGGAGTTTTGGGGATTTGTTGATTGGGGGGCTGGTTGCTTAGCCTTGATCGTGGCGGTGGTATTTAGCTTTTTGTTGGGAGTACGTACGGGACGTATCCGGGAGAGAAATGAATCTGTCCGTTCTCGCATTCGGCAGAATAAAGCGAATATGTATCGCTATAAACAACAATTAGCCTCCTATCAAGAGCAAGTCGTACGCTTGGAGCGGGAACGGGATTCTCTGGTCATCCGCTCGGAGGCTTATGACCGGATCGAGACGGAGCTGACGGCCTATCGCCAGAAGATGGAGCAGTTGGAGAGAGAGATCCTTGTTCTTTCCGGCGATAATAACTTATTGGACAATGCTACCGGAAAAGTAGATGTGGATGTACCTAAGCTTTTATGTGCCCTTAAAGATGATCCTCTCCATGTGAATCCAAGTAAAGAGGAATGGGCTGAGATTATTGGTATGACCGATCTTCTGTTTAATAACTTCTTAACCGATCTGAGAAATAAATACAGTATTACCCGCCATGAGCAGGAAATATGTTGCTTGATCAAATGGAATTTCTCCCGAAAGGAGCAACTAGCCGTGTTTAATAATACTCCGGATGCGTTAACCAAATCGAAAGGCCGTTTAAAAAAACGTTTAGGCTTGGATGAAAAGACGGATTTGGATGCCTATGTCCGTTTATTATAAAGCTTAAAGTTATTTTGTTTGTCGTGATTGTCCGGCAATATTATCCGTTTATCTCCCATTGCGTGGTTTATATGTGTGATTATTAGTTGTTTGATGTTCGCTTGTTTTGTCCGGTACCATTTCTTTCCTCTTTACGATCCTTCCTGTACTTTTGCGGTGTGTGATTTAATTTTTAAGAACGAATAATCAGGAATACTATGAGAACACAAATTGTACTACTATGGATCAGCCTTAGCCTAATGGTGGGGCTTTCCGCTTGTGATTGGACTTCGTCCTCTCCGGTGGCCTCGCTACGGCGGGCTACCGGATGGCCTTTCGAGGTGGTGGTTGTAATGGATCGAGACGCATGGAATGGTGAGGTGGGGGAGTTGCTGCAAGAACAATTGCGAGCGCCGATACCTGCTTTGCCTCAAGCGGAAGCATCTATGCGTGTCACCTATTCGGAGCCATCGGGCTTTTCCGGTTTATTACGATACGTACGAAATATCTTGATCGTATCCGTAGATCCTAATCGGTATACGAAAGCTGGAACAAGAGAGAGTCCCGATGAATGGGCCAGCGGTCAGAATGTTGTGACTCTGTATGCTCCGACTACCGCTGCTTTAACCGAGTTCCTTTTATTAAATGAAGGACGGTTGGTCAACCATTTCAATCGAGTGGAAAGGGAACGTTGGATAGTTGGACTTTCTAAGAGCCATAGCAGTTGGATCAATGAGAAGTTGAAGTCCCGTTTCGGTGTCTCGCTGTTCGTGCCGGAAGATATGTCGGCCTATAAGGAAGAGACCGATTTCTTTTGGGGCTCGAATAACGCAAATCGGGGACGGACTGATATCTTGGTATATAGTTTTCCCTATACGGCTCAAGAGGCATTTACCGAAGATTATCTGGTCGCTATGCGTGATTCTGTAGTGAGGCGGAACGTACCGGGCTCTTTCCCGAATTCTTATATGAAGACTGAGAGGCGCTTCGAGCTTTCTTACGAGCCGATCACCTACCGTGGCGAATACCGCGGCGTATTGCGTGGTCTTTGGCGTATGGAAGGAGATAAGATGGGCGGCCCGTTTGTCAGCCATGCCCTGCTCGACAAGAAAAAAGGGCGGGTTATTGTAGCGGAAAGCTTTGTCTATGCCCCGGAATCAAAAAAGGCGAACTTGATCCGCCGGATGGAGGCCGCCTTGTTTACGTTGCGATTCGTGGATTAGGATTGATTCTCTCACGTATATAGGCGTAACCTCATGCGTATATACGCATCGGCCTACACGTACGTAAGTGTGGTCTTATACGTATATACGTGTGGCTTTATGCCTATATAGTGGTCTTATCGTCCTAAAAATAGTTTGATTTCCTCCGGAATATATCCCGTCCGTATACGCCACTCTTGCGGATACAGGTTATTGGCTCGGTTGCCAAGGTTCTTTACAAAACCTAGCGGAAGTCCTTGGTAGCGTACCAACACATATCCCTTATCTGTACCGGAGGGTAAGACGAGCGCCTCTTTCTTTAAGAATTTAATAGCGTCTTCCCATTCCAGTTCCACGGATGGAAATGCGTTGGGGGTTAAGGCAGTACTTAAAGCCAGCTCTTGAGATGGGATAAAGTCTTTCCCTTTCGCTTCTCCTAGGCAAATACCGGCGGAAAGTACCCGTAAAGGCTTGGCATTGATGAGTGAAAATAGATCCGAATGGGCTTTGGGATACGCTCGAAGGAAACTGTCGTTCCATTCGAGAGAAAATGAAGTTTCATCCGAAAGGAACTGACGGGCCTCCTGTGGGATGGACGGAGCGGCTTTTCCTCGCTCTTTTTTCCCTTTGGACTTGACACGAATCTCCTCAATCTCGCCTTCCGCTTTCCGGAGGGCGGCGAGGAAAAAGCCTTCGCCCCGTGTCTTATGCGGGAAGAAGCGGTAAACCGGATGTTCAAACCGGAGGGCGCCGGTGATCTGCCATTCCTCTTGGGTAGGGATAGGCAATGCCTCGGCTCCCAGCTCCTCTATTATATAATGTATGTTCTCCTCATCCTCTTCCGTATTATAGGTACATGTACTGTAGATCAAGATACCTCCGGGTTTCAAGGCGTTCCAGATATCATGGATGATGCGCCGCCCACGGGAGGCGCAAAGCCGTACGTTATCTACGCTCCATTCGCCTGTGCTATCCGTATCTTTCCGGAACATGCCTTCACCGGAACAAGGTACGTCGGTGACGATCACATCGAACAGATGAGGCAATGCCTCGCCGATCTCCTCCGGGTCATTATTGATAACGATCGTGTCCGGGCGGCCCCATTTAGCGATATTCTCGGCCAATACATAACTCCGGCTGCGGATCACCTCGTTACTGACTAACAGACTACCTTTCGGCAATAAGCTCGCCAGATGCGTGGACTTGCCACCCGGGGCAGCGCATAAATCCAAGCAACGTACCGGCTCTTTCACATATGCCTTGATCGCTTGTTCCAGAAACATGGAAGACGCTTCCTGCACGTAATAGGCCCCCGCATGGAATAGAGGATCGAAGGTGAAAGACAACCGTTCCGGCAAATAAAAACCGCTCTCGCACCAAGCGACCGGAGCACCTGCTTTGGGAGCGGGAGTCCCTTTGGAGTGGTTGATACGGATACTTACGGGAACATCAGCACTTAACGCTGCCTCTAAACGATCGAACTCCTCGCCAAGTAAAGCCCGTGTACGGGTAATAAAATCAATAGGAAGTGCCATGATTATTCTGTTAGTTTGCGGCAAAAATACTACTTTTGCGGAAAACAAACAGTATGCAAGCATCTCTTTTCCTTATACCAGTTACCTTGGGCGATACGGAACATCGCCGTGTTTTACCAGAATATAACCGTGACGTGATCTTATCCATCCGGCATTTTATCGTGGAAAACGTGCGTACGGCACGCCGTTTCTTAAAAAAGGTGGAGCCGGGGATCGTGATCGATGACTTGACATTTTATGAGCTGAATAAACATACCTCACCGGAACAAGTAGCTGGTTATCTAGCTCCTTTGGCGAAAGGCGAGAGCGTAGGCGTGATCTCGGAGGCGGGTTGTCCGGCGATCGCTGATCCGGGTGCTGACGTAGTGGCCATTGCCCAACGGAAGGATTATCCGGTGGTACCGTTGGTAGGGCCTTCGTCTATCTTGATGTCGGTGATGGGATCGGGCTTTAACGGACAGAGTTTCGCTTTTCACGGTTATCTGCCGATCGATGCTTCCGAACGAACGAACACGATCAAGAAATTGGAGGGAAGGATCTATTCCGAGCATCAGACGCAATTGTTTATCGAGACTCCTTACCGGAATAATAAACTGGCCGAGGAGTTGATCCGTACGTGCCGTCCGTCTACGAAACTGTGTATCGCCTCGAATATAACGTGTGAGGATGAGTATATCCATACTCGTCCGGTCAAGGAATGGGCGGGGAAAGTTCCCGATCTGAGTAAGAAGCCCACTATTTTCTTAATCTACAAATAAGAGGATTGATATGAGTTATCAAGCGCACGAGACAGCGGTAATCGATACCGGTTGTGAGATCGGGGAAGGAACCCGTATCTGGCATTTTTCCCATATCATGACGGGATGCGTGATTGGCCGGGCGTGTAATATCGGCCAGAATGTAGTCGTATCGCCGGGCGTGGTCTTAGGGAATAACGTGAAGGTGCAGAACAATGTGTCTATTTATACGGGGGTGATTTGCGAGGATGATGTGTTCTTGGGGCCTAGTTGCGTGTTTACAAATGTAACCAATCCGCGCAGCGCTATCTCTAGGAAAGATCAGTATAAGGAGACGGTGATTGGCAAGGGGGCCTCGATCGGAGCTAACGCTACGATTATTTGTGGACATACGATCGGTCAATATGCCATGATCGGTGCCGGGGCGGTGGTAACGAAGGATGTTCCGGCTTATGCGCTGGTCGTAGGGAATCCATCCCGCCAGATCGGTTGGGTAAGCGAGTACGGCCATCGCCTTGTATTCGACTCCGAAGGATTCGCCACCTGTCCGGAAAGCGGCCAACGTTACAGCCTACACAATCACCAAGTTGTAGAGACGGGGCGTGCCCCGTCTCTACAATACAGACAATATTAATATTCTATACAAACATGAAAACATCTTTTTTCAAGCAAGGGTTTTTAGCGATAGGGATAGCCTGTTGCATGCAGCTTTCCGCCGTGGAGAATCCTGTAGACTACGTGAATACGTTAGTCGGTACCCAATCCAAGTACGAATTATCTACCGGAAATACCTATCCGGCCACGGCCATGCCTTGGGGTATGAACTTCTGGACTCCCCAGACCGGCGAGATGGGGAATGGCTGGACCTATCGTTACGATGCGGATAAGATCCGGGGATTCAAGCAAACCCATCAACCGAGCCCGTGGATGAACGATTACGGGCAGTTCTCCATTATGCCTACTACCGAAGGCTTGGTCTTTGACGAGGAGAAACGGGCTAGCTGGTTCTCTCACAAAGGGGAAGTGGCTACACCTTATTACTATAAGGTCTATCTAGCCGATCATAACGTGACTACCGAGTTGGTCCCGACGGAACGTGCGGCTAAGTTCCGCTTTACATTCCCGGAAACCAAGAAAGCGTATATCGTGATCGACGCTTTCGATAAAGGCTCTTATGTAAAGGTATTGCCAGCGGAACGTAAGATCATCGGTTATTCCACGAAGAACACGGGCGGTGTTCCTCGTAACTTCAAGAATTATTTCGTGATCCAGTTCGATAAGCCATTCACGTTCTCCTCTACGGTCAAGAACGGAGCGATCCAGTTGGATGAGTCGGAGGTGAAGACAAACCATGCCGGCGCTATCATCGGTTTTGAGACAAAGGCCGGCGAGGTGGTGCATGCCAACGTGGCTTCTTCTTTCATCAGCACCGAGCAGGCCGAGCTAAACTTGCGTGAGGTGGGAGATACTAGTTTCGATCAGCTAGTGACCAAAGGTAAGGAAATCTGGAACCGGGAATTAGGTAAGATCGAGGTAGAGGATACGAACATCGATAACTTGCGTACGTTCTATTCTTGCTTGTATCGTTCCTTGCTTTTCCCTCGTAGCTTCTATGAGATCGATGCCAAGGGCCAAGTCGTGCATTATAGCCCTTATAATGGTGAGGTCTTGCCGGGCTATATGTTTACCGATACCGGTTTCTGGGATACGTTCCGTTGTCTTTTCCCCTTCTTGAACCTGATGTATCCGGAGATGAACCAAAAGATGCAGGAAGGTTTGGTGAACGCTTATAAAGAGAGCGGCTTCTTGCCGGAATGGGCAAGCCCGGGCCATCGGGATTGCATGGTCGGCAATAACTCCGCTTCCGTGGTAGCTGACGCTTATATCAAAGGCTTGAGAGGATACGATATCGAGACGCTTTGGGAAGCCTTGAAGCATGACGCGAATAGCCAACTGCCGAGAACGGCTTCCGGTCGTGTCGCTTACGAGGAGTATAATAAACTGGGTTATGTACCGAATAATATCGGTATCGGACAAAACGTGGCTCGTACCTTGGAATATGCTTATAATGACTGGACAATTTATGCGTTAGGAAAGAAACTAGGCAAGCCGGCAAGCGAGATCGATATCTTCAAGCAACGGGCTAACAACTATAAGAATGTGTACGACCCAAAATATAAGTTGATGGTCGGACGCTCTGATAAGGGCGAGTTCAACCCTTCTTTTAAAGGTACGGACTGGAGCCGTGATTTCTGCGAGGGTAATAGCTGGCATTGGAGTTTCTGTGTTTTCCACGACCCGCAAGGTCTTATCGACTTAATGGGAGGAAAGAAGGAATTCAATCATATGATGGATTCCGTCTTCAAGATGCCTAGTCGTTTGGGCATGGATAGCCGCGGTATGATCCATGAGATGCGTGAGATGCAAGTAATGAATATGGGACAATACGCCCACGGAAACCAACCCATCCAGCATATGGTATATCTATACAACTATTCCGGCGAGCCTTGGAAAGCCCAATACTGGGTGCGCGAGATCATGCACAAACTTTATACCGCTGAGGCGGATGGCTATTGCGGCGATGAGGATAACGGGCAGACTTCCGCATGGTATGTATTCTCTGCCTTAGGCTTCTATACCGTATGTCCGGGCACCGACCAATATGTATTAGGTACTCCTCTGTTCAAATCCGTAAAACTCCATCTGGATAACGGAAAGCAGGTTTTGATCCAAGCGGACAAGGCTGATCGAGAGAACCGTTACATCAAGGGTATGAAAGTAAACGGCAAGACATACACCCGCAATTTCTTGACACACGAGCAGTTGCTAGGTGGCGCGAAAATTCAATACCAAATGAGCGATACCCCTAATAAACAGCGAGGTACGCAGGATAGTGATCGCCCCTATTCATTCTCTTTGGAATAAGAAAACCTTGATGCCCATTGTAAGCATGTTACAATGCCTATTCTAAACACCTTACGATGCCCATTGTAAAGATCTTACGATGGGCATCGTTGTTTCTTGTAAATTACCGCTTAAAATAATAGCGGACGGGAATTGTTTTTTATTATTGATTGATTACCTTTGTGGTGACTTATCCGTCTTTCTTAAATCCTTTTATTTATTAGATGTATGGCAAACTCAAAAGAGATGACGGGGGGAGCTGTATTCCCTCTTCTATTCAGTTTCACGATGCCATTATTGCTCGGGAACTTACTTCAGCAGACTTATTCTTTGATTGATGCCGCTATCGTAGGTAAATTTCTTGGTATCAATTCGCTGGCTGCCGTGGGGGCCAGTACCTCGGTGATTTTCTTGATTCTGGGATTCTGTAACGGATGTTGCGCCGGTTTTGGCATCCCGGTAGCTCAGAAGTTCGGGGCGAGGGATTATGCGACGATGCGCCGTTACGTGGCGGTGGGGTTGCAATTGGCTACGGTAATGTCCGTGGTGATCGCCGCTGTCTCCGGTTTCTATTGCCGGGATATCTTGCGGGGGATGCAGACACCCGGGAATATCTTCGATGGGGCCTATGATTATTTGTTTGTTACTTTTATCGGTATTCCTTGTACATTCTTCTATAATTTGTTGGCAAGTATCATGCGGGCTTTGGGAGATAGCAAGACTCCGTTCTGGTTCTTGCTGTTCTCTACGGTCTTGAATGTTTTCTTGGATTTATTCTGCATCTTGGTACTAGGATGGGGCGTGATGGGAGCGGCTATCGCTACGGTTTTCTCGCAAGGGCTTTCCGCCATTTTATGTTATTTATATATGCTTCGGAAATTTCCGATCTTACGGGCTACTTCTTCCGAGGATCGAAGGTTTCATGCCGGGCTGGCCCGTACCTTATTGGCGATGGGGGTTCCGATGGGATTACAATTTTCTATTACCGCTATTGGCAGTATCATGTTGCAGAGCGCCAATAACGCCTTGGGCACGGCCTGTGTCGCTGCCTTTACTTCCGCCGCCCGTATCAAGATGTTCTTCATTTGCGCTTTTGAGAGTTTGGGTATCGCCATGGCTACGTATTGTGGACAGAATTATGGGGCGGGAAAGCCGGAGCGTATTTTGCAGGGAATTAAGGTAAGTGCGTTGATGATGCTTACGTATGCCGCTGCTACATGGATGATCTTGATGCTGGGGTCTCGTTGGCTGGCCTTGTTGTTTGTGGCTCCATCTGAGGTCGAAATACTGGACTATACGGAGCAGTTTTTGCATATTTCTTGCTGGTTCTTCCCGGCTGTCGGGCTACTGTGTATCTTGCGTTACGCGATACAAGGGGTAGGTTTTAGCAACCTTGCGATGCTCTCGGGTGTTTCAGAGATGATCGCACGTATCTTGGTGAGCTTGTATGCGGTTCCCGCTTTTGGGTTCTTAGGCGTTTGTTTCGGTGATCCGTTGGCTTGGGTTGCCGCTGACTTATTCTTGATACCTGCGTTTTTGTATGTTTATAAAAAGATAAAGAAAAGATTAGATGATGAGAAAGTATCGGTGTCCGCAGTGTGATATCCCTTCTATGTATGTAAAGAATGCGGCTGGGGAACGTCTTTTAGTGTATGTTTACGAGAATGGGGAGGTCGTTCCCAAAGACCCTGCCGCGGATCTGTCCGGATTTGACTTGACAGAGGTATTTTGCCTAGGATGCTCATGGCATGGAGCACCTAGGAAATGCCGGTGATTTTTGTATCTCTATCCTCTCGGAAGTGATAGGATGCGTGAATGCTAGATATTCAGCGTGCAGATAGAGCCGTTCCGCCTTTCGTCCGTAAAGCTCGTCGCCAAGGATGGGGCAATGAAGACCTAGGGGATGGGCGGCGTGTACCCGTAGCTGGTGGGTACGTCCGGTTTGGGGATAAAAGGCGATAAGGGTTTTTCCGGAAGTCCGTTCCAATACCCGGTAGCGTGTAAAGGCAGGTTTCCCGAATTCTTCGCTTACGATTTGCCGGGGTCTGTCCAAAGGATCGGGACATAGCGGAAGACGGATCTCACCCTCATCTTGGGGAACTTCACCCTCTAATAAGGCGATATACCTTTTCTGGATGGTTCGGTTCTTGAATTGGGCTTGCAGGTTCTGATGCGCTTCTTTGGTCTTGGCGGCGAGTAGCAAGCCGGATGTCGCCATATCCAAGCGATGTACGATAATTGGGCCGGTGGCATCCGGATAAAGGATACGCAGCCTGTGATAGACGGAGTCTGCGTCTCCCTTGCCGGGGACGGAGAGCATACCCGCCGGTTTATTGACGATCAACAAATAGTCGTCCTCATAAAGGATATCCAGCTTCGTCTCCCGGTGAGAGTCCGCCAATAACGGATTCTCATCTACCTGTAATCCCTGTAGCATATGGTTGAGGATCGGCTCGCATTTTCCTTTGCAAGCCGGATAATAATATCCATGGTGCCGGATCTCCGTCTTGGGAGAATCGCCCCACCAGAACTCTGCCATGGCGATCGGCTCCAACTGATGCTGGTAGGCGTATTGCAAGAGTTTAGGGGCGGCGCACTCACCCGCTCCGGCAGGCGGCGCACCTTGGTAGGTAGGGGCGAACAGTTCGCATAAGTCCTTCACTTCGCTCCGGGCGTTCAGGATTCGGAATTGTTCGAACAACTTGCGTTGCAAGGCCGCCGACCGTCGCTTGCGTTCTTGCTTCAGTTGCTCGATCTCCTGCTCAAGCCGATCCACCTTGGCTTGATCCTCCTCCAGTATAGACCGCAATGATTTCTTGGTTAGCTTGTGAGCGGCTTTCATGTGTTGGCTCTCTTTAATAAGAAGTGCGGTCTCTTCTTCCGTGAGAGGGAACTGCCGAAGTCGGTCGCGCTCCTCTTTCCTCTTTTTCATCAAGTCTTTTGCGGCCTGTAATACGAAATCGCAGTATTCGATCGTGCTTTGTAACCTCGACCGTGCGTCTTCGAGAGCTGGAGAGGCTTGCAGGGTTCGGATACGGGCATTGACCTCATTGATCCGCTCCTCCTCTTGCCGGAAGAAACCATCCGGTTGTAATAGGTCATAGATCGGGGGGACGAAGAATGGATGTACATTCTTCCCTGCTAGGTTACCGGAGAACGCGGCCAGATAGCCGGCCTCTCCGGCGGGAGTACGAACCACCAATACGCCGAACATTTTTCCGGCTTGTAACTCTTCCCGCCATTCGGTTCGTTCTTTCAGGTATGCCTGTGTTTCCTCAGCCGCTATTACGCATAGAGGATGCGGTGTATAGTGAAAAGGATACGTGAATCGTTCCGGTAAGGGGATCGATTGTATCGGTTGGGCAAACGTGTGAAACTTAGATTCCATCATTCATTTTTTAATAGACAATAAGCGTAAACGGCCGGTGCCGTAGGATCTCCCTCTTGATACAATCCCGGACGGGAGATACGATCCCATTGGATCAACGACCGGGTCTCTTTCGCGGAGAGAGCTTCGCTGACGATCTCGTTCCATGCTTGTCCGTCCTTACTCCAGTAGAACGTGCTATGCGTACCGTCGGTCACTTTCATCCGTAGATATAAAGGCGAGGCGGGAAGAGGAAGATCGGCCAATGGATGTTCTTTCCCCTCTAGGATATATTTCAATATCAAACGGTCTCCAGCGCATCCGCAGGTGATTAGGTTATTTGCGTCTCCGTACATCGTGATTCCTTTCCAACTGTCATTCCGGTTTACGATCGCTGTTTCCAACGTGTAATCCGGGGAGGTTGGGCGTAAACAAAGTGCCGCTCCGGTCTTTACGCCGGGTTTCGGTGTTCCGGATAGAGATAGTTTACCGTTCTTGATCTCGGTCTTGACATCCGTGTAAGGATAGTTCCAACTCCATTCGGGACGCAAGGTAGCACCGGTGAAATCATCCGAGAAATCGAATACCGGCACTTGTGCGGACTCGGCAAATGGCATGGGTTGCGTGCGGCTCGCGTATTCCTCGGTTACGAAGTGAGGCCAATGATCCTCACCCATTCTCACCTCTTGCAGGTAAGGTTGGCGACCTTGGTAGAAGCCGCTTCCCGGCTGGTAAGCGTGGCATAGGTAATACATGCGTCCGTCCGGTGTAGTCGTAATCGTTCCGTGACCGATGGAGAGAACCTCCTTGCTTCCGTGCAAGATCGGGTTCCCTTGGTATTTCTCGTAAGGACCTTCCAGCTTTTTCGAGCGAGCCACGGATACGGCGTAATCGCTCTGCGGGCCGCAACAGCCTCTCACGGAGTAGATGATATAGTAATATCCGTCTTTCTTGAACCAATGCTGACCTTCCATACCTTGACGCTCATCGTCACGCAGCAGGCTGAAAGGCTTTCCGTCTAGGCGAAGCCCATCGTCCGTCAACTTACAGGCCAATAACTCTATGGGTTGGTTATCCAATCCATAAGCCTTCCAACTGATGTAAAGTTTGCCTTTGTCCTCCAAGATAAATGCGTCTATCGCTTCCTTCCCAAACTCTACCACCGGGCCGTAATCCTTGAACTTGCCCGTAGGTGAATCCGCCACGGCGACACCGATGCACGAGATGTTATCCGATTGCTTCCGGGCCGTATAATAGACATATACCTTCCCTTTATGCTGATACCATTCCGGAGCCCAGAATGAGGATTTAGTCCATTCCGGCTTCTCGTCGAATACATGTCCGGTTTGCTGCCAGTTCACCAAATCGGTAGAGGTGAAAACCGGATAATAAGGGGCCCATTCCGAGGAGGTGCCAGTGATATAGTAAGTCTGGTCGATCCGGATAATGGAAGGATCGGCTACGTCACCGTGGATCACGGGATTGGTAAAATAGGATTCTTGTTGCGCTAGTCCTGTGGCCAAGGAGGCGGCACAGAAGAATAGTGTGAAAATCTTTCTCATGTTTTATCGTATTTTTTTTAAGATATTCTTACGTACGGTTCGCAAAGAGATTTGTAGTAAATCGGGTTCCGCCAGATCAAGTAGTGTCTTATACTCCTGTAATAGCTCTGGAATGGGACGGCATAACTCATATCCCAGTTTCATGCAAAGCGTTTGCACACCGGGTAATTCCTTCGCTGAAAGCATCCGGTCTAGGCAGAAGTTCAGGAAATCCACCCGTGGGGGATTCGCTTGAGGCTGTCGTAAAAGCAAATTCAATAGAAGACGTCGTTTACCGGGATGCTTGCAGACCAGAATCTCGTTTATCAATTCATCTTGTTTATCGTATAGCCATTTATTCTTATCTGCGGAAAAATGGCTACAGGCCCATAACGCTTGATAACCGATGGTCTCGTCCGGATCGAAGATCAAACCGTATAGTTCCGATTTCCGTTTCTGGCTTCCTTGCACATATCGCAATATCTCATGGATATCCTCTATGTGGATGCGGTCAGATAATCTCTCTCTTAAATCCATTTACAATATTGAATCTTATATCTTTCGATCTTTTATGCCGTAAAGTTATAGTCTTTTTAGCAAACTTTCTCTAATTCTCTTACTTTTGTTCCCATTCGTTTCATCGGCGTATACTTCATCCCATGCGTCACTTGTTCCTCACAGACAGGCTCGAATCCGAGCTTTCTGTAGATGGGGATTGCGTAAGAAGAGGAGTTAACCGTCATTTCTGATACGGGCTGATTTAAGATCGCGGTCTTGAACAATTGTTTACCGATTCCTCTTCTATGATAAGACGGTTTGATAAAGAATAAGGAGATATGTTTTCCCTCGTTTTTTGTCGCGATTACGCCAATTAAAGACTCTCCATCGAAGGCTCCGTAGAAGGTTAATTCATTTACTAGTTGCTTATTATAAATGAAATTCTTGAAAGTTTCCAGCCCCTCTTCATCGAAATCCTTTCTTCCGCATTCGATGAAAACGTCCAGAGATAAGTCTAATGCCTTATCGTATTCATTTGCCGGTAATTGTCGAATTTCCATAGATATGTTATTCTTTTTGATTCTCTTCTAGTTTCTTATCTGCTACCAATTCAAAATGATGCGCATCAATGAATTGTCCGTTTTTGTAACAAGCCTTTCTGAAAATGCCGGTCTTCCTGAATCCAGCTTTTTCTAATACTCGCATGGAGGCCGGATTATATTCGTAGACCGTGGCGAATATACGAATAACCTCCGTATGCGCGAAATAATACTGGATGGCCTCGGTTAACGCATCCGAAACAATTCCTTGATTCCAGTATTTCTCACTAATCCAATAACCCACTTCCGCATTGAAACGCTCTACGTCCGTACCTCTCACAAAACCAATGTTACCAATAGCCTCGCCACCAACCGTAATACAAAAATCCGATATATCTGTTTTCTCCTGCGCTTGTTTGATGAAGAAGCGGGCATTCCCTTTTGTATAAGGATAAGGTAATCCATCCCGGCAGTTATCCCAGATTTTCTTATTGTTCAAATGGAAGGCTAGGGATTCGGTGTCTTGATCTTCCCAGCTCTTGAGCGTATATAAATCCTTTATTACTACAATCATAAGATGTTGTTTTTACGGGATAAGGACGGATTCTCAAGATAATAGCACAGGTGGTCATATATTTGCCCATTATACATTAACTCTGCTTGATGAAGCCGTCCTTCGTATATGAATCCATTCTTCTCTAATACACGTTGTGAGCGTTGATTGTGAGGATAACAATTCGCCGTGATCAAATGTAAATTCATTTGAATGAACCCATAATTCAATACGGATTGCACTGCTTCTGTCATGAAGCCTTGTCCCCAACACTCTTCTTTTAGCCAATAACCCAGCATGCGAGCATGTGGGTTTTCTCTTTTGGAATCAGGAATGATGCCAATGGAGCCAATGACTTGTTTTGTCTCTTTTGATACGATAGCCCAAACCCCTTCTTTCCCGATAAAAATGGCATTTAGAACATCGATTGTCTCCTCGATCGTTTCATGAGGTTTCCATCCGGCGTTATTGCCTAGGTTTGGATTCTTACAGCTCTCAAAAACATCAGGAGCATCGCTTTCGCTGAAAGGACGGAGCACAAGACGGTTGGTTTCTATGTTCGATGTTTGTGTCATATACGGATGTTTATTTAGTCGAGATAGATCATTTTCTTGGTCATCCCACCGTCAATCGTAATATTCTCGCCATTAATGAAATCGTTTTCCTCTTGACAGAGAAATAAGCACATACGGGCGATATCCTCCGGCTTTCCCACCCTTCCGGACGGATGTTGAGCATGATCCTCCGGACGAAGCTGGTCGTAATTGTTATTCTGTATCCAACCGGGAGCGATAGAGTTTACCGTGATATGCCATTCCGAGAGCGATAAGGCCAACGCATGTGTCAAAGAATAGATACCTCCTTTAGAGGCGGCGTAACCCTCGCTACCGGGTTCACTCATCAAGTAACGGGTAGAGCAGATGTTGATAATCCTGCCGTATGGATTGGGGGTATCGAGAGATTGCCGATGGAGCGCTAATTGGCGGGAGGTGATAAACGCCGGGCGTAAGTTTATGGATAGTATCTTGTCGAAATCCTCTACGCTTGTTTCCGTGATGGGAGAGAACTGACTGACACCTGCGTTGTTGATAATGATATCAATATCTCCCCACTCCTCGATGATCTTTCGCAGGCAATCTTCTAGTGCGGTTTTATCACTAACGTCCACGAGATGGAATTGTGTCCCGGTTTGTAGGGCAGTCTCTTTTCCTAAGGTCTCGTTCTTGTCGCAGAAGGCCACACGATGTCCGGCTCCTCTGAAAGCCCTTACAATCGCTTTCCCGATCCCCTCGGCTCCACCGGTGATGAAGACTCTTCTTGTTTTATGAAGTGTCTTCGTTGTATGCCCCGTTCTAGTGCCGGAAGTCTTCCGGGCTTGGTATTCTGCGTACTTATTTTCCAGATAATTGTCTGCCATGATTCAGTCACTATTAAATGAGGACAAATATAGTTGTTTTCTGTCGAACCGATTTCTTTTAGTCGATATTCTGTTTGGGATACTAAAATAGAACCGGAAATTGCCATCTAAATTGCTTGTGGATTTGTTTTAATAGAAAAGTATTGATTATGAGAATAGCGATCAGCGGGGCAAGCGGATATATCGGTCAGCATCTTTCATCTTTTTTGGAGGGAAAAGGATATGATGTTATCCCTTTAGGGCGGGATTTGTTTAAGGAAGATTGTTTTGATGAATTATGCCGATGCGTGGAATCCTGTGAAGTCGTCATTAATTTGGCGGGCGCTTCCATTAATAAACGTTGGACGGAGGCTTACAAACAAGAGTTGTATGATAGCCGTATTTGCGTGACCAGACAGTTGGTGCATGCCATAAACACGAGAAGCGTGAAACTTGAGTTGTTTATTTCGGCCTCCGCCGTAGGTTATTATCCGGCTTTCGGGGAATATGACGAGTATCATGATTGCCGGGGAATGGATTTTTTGGCCCGGTTGTGTGGGGCGTGGGAGGAGGAAGCGTCCGCATGCTCATCGGATGTGAGGCTTGTCATTACCCGTTTTGGTGTCGTATTGTCTGAGGATGGAGGGGCCTTGAAAGAGATGCTTCGTTTGCAACGCTTCTCACGGGTAAGTGTCGTGATCGGTAACGGGCAACAGCGTTTTCCATGGATCAGCCTGTTTGATCTATGCCGCTCTTTTGGGTATATCATACGGAATAGGCAGATGAGGGGTGTGGTAAATTTGGTTTCTCCAGACCTTATCACCCAAAAGCAGTTGGCTCATACGTTAGCGAGAGCGGATAAGATCCGTAGGATCATCCCTTTGCCTGAGTTCTTTTTTCGGCTGAAGTTTGGCGAGGGAGCGTCGTTCGTGACAAAAGGGCAAACCGTCCATCCCTCTAAATTACAGGAATCTGGGTTTACATACATTTATCCAACAATAGAGAAACTTATGAATATAACAGATCATCATACCGTACCGGAACTGGATGTTAAACGGTATATGGGGCGATGGTATGAAATCGCCCGTTATGAGAATCATTTTGAGAGAGGCATGACGGATGTGACGGCCACGTATACGTTGCTTCCGGACGGAAAGATCCGTGTGGAGAACGAAGGATATAAAGGCGGCGTTCACAAGAAAGCCACCGGTCGTGCGAAACAACCGGACCCTAAAAATAATCCCGGAAAATTGAAAGTGGCTTTCTTCTTATGGTTCTATGCGGATTATTATATCTTAGAACTTGATGCGGATTATCAATATGCGGTGATAGGAAGCAGCACGGATAAATACCTCTGGATCTTGAGCCGTGAGAGGAACTTACCGGAGGCGGTTCGGGAAGATTTACTGGGGAAGATAACGGAACGTGGGTATGATATCTCTAAATTGATTTCATGAGCTGATGTATAAAGGGGTAAAGCCGTAGTGATTACGCCTTTGCCCCTTTTATTACTCATATTGGAAAACAATCTTAACAGAGGCGATCTGAGAGAGTTCCTTTTGCTCACATGATAGGCTTTACGATTTCAATTTTAAGGCCAAGCGCATCAATAATACGGAAAAATAAACCAACTCCCGGTTCTATGATTCCTTTTTCAATTCTTGATATATAGGTCTTATTAGTTCCTACTTTTTCGGCCAACTCGGATTGTGTCATTTTCTCTTGCTTCCGTGCGTCACTAATAATTTGCCCCACACAATAAGAGTATGCTTCTTTGCGAAACTCCTCTCTTTCTGGTGAGCCAACCTTGCCGTATAATTTATCTAATACAGCGTCCATACTCCCGATCTTAGGATTTGCTTGCATAATATTCATTTTTTTTCCATAGTGCAAATATAAATTAAGTTTACATATATAACAACTTTAGATAGACTTTTCTTTTATGTTTTCAGTTGCTTCCCATCGGAAAAGGCATTTCCTACCTTTTCGCCCACTCTCAAATAGTCGTTGTTGAATGGATCAAAGATGATGGGAGCGGCTTTAGCTACATTCACCTTGCCGTTCTCATCAAGTACACGCTCGTCAACACTGACATTTACGATCTCGCCACGGAGTATGCAAGTATCCGGATCGTAATCTTTCAATTTACATTCGATAGCCACGGCCAATTCGTCGATCAACGGAGCATCTACGAAGTCCGATTTTGTAGCGTGAAATCCTGCTTTGGCAAACTTGTCGGTAACTTTATTGCCCGACACGATACCTACATAATCACAAGCTACGACATGATCGGCATCTGCCATGCTTACCGTGAAAGCTCTACGCTTCAGGATATTCTTAACTGTCTTGTGACCGGCGCTAAGACACATGCTGATCTCATTCATCTCACTGATACCGCCCCAAGCGGCGTTCATCGCATCGGGAGTTCCATCTTCTCCATACGTGGCGATAATAAATACGGGTTGCGGATAGCTCAAAGGCTTCGCTCCAAAATTCTTTCTCATAATCATTTATTTTTTAGTCCAATTCTTGATATCTTCTTCTGTCACTCCGTTCATCAACTTCCCTTTTTGCCAGTTCACATCCGGATAGGCTTTCCGCAATTCGCTCTCTGCGTTCGAGATACTGCTGCTGCCTGATGTGGCGAATGGGATAACGGTTTTACCCGAGAGATTGTATTTTTCCAAAAAGGTGTTGATGAGTCTTGGGGCTTGATTCCACCAGATGGGAAATCCTAGGTAAACGGTGTCATACTCCGCTAGGTTCTTCAAATCATCGATAATGGCCGGTCGTGATGTAGGATCGTCCATCTCTACGCTGCTGCGTGAGGATTTATCCCGCCAGTTCAGATCGGCGGAGGTATAGCTTTTCTCAGGTTGGATCTTGTGAAGATCACCGCTGACAATAGATGCGACTTGTTGGGCCGCTTTTTCAGTATTTCCCGTTGCCGAGAAGTAAGCCACTAAAACTTTTGTCCCTTCGGCAGCCTTTTGCGCATAAGAGGCGATACATACCATTGAGACCATGACCATGAATAATACGATTCGTTTCATACTTCTTGAATTTTTGTTGTTTTTATATTCATTACGAGAATGCTATGTATTTATGGCGATAAAGATAGGAGAGAAAAATGAAACAGTTTGTACCCAAATTACTGATATATCTGATATTTTTGGCGATACGATCCTTATCTTTGTAAGGCGATTAACTAAAAGAAGAAAATATCATGCTTGCGTACACTTATATTGAACAAGGGAAATTTGAATTGCGGGAGAAACCGATACCGGAAATACAGGATTCATGGGACGCTATCGTACGTGTGACTTTGGGTAGTATCTGTTCTAGCGATCTTCATATCAAACACGGTAGCGTACCACGTGCGGTACCCGGAATAACCGTTGGGCATGAGATGGTTGGTGTGGTGGAAAAGGTGGGTGCCGATGTTACTGCAGTCAAGCCGGGTGACAGGGTGACCGTGAATGTCGAGACCTTTTGCGGAGAGTGTTTCTTCTGCCGGCGTGGATATGTCAATAATTGTACCGATCCCAATGGCGGTTGGGCGTTGGGCTGTCGTATCGATGGGGGGCAGGCGGAGTATGTCCGGGTTCCTTATGCGGATCGAGGCTTGAATCGTATCCCAGATACGGTTAGCGATGAGCAGGCTTTGCTGGTCGGTGATGTGTTAGCGACAGGTTTTTGGGCTGCCCGCATCTCGGAGATCTCAGAGGAGGATACGGTTTTCATTATTGGCGCTGGTCCTACGGGGATCTGTACTTTGTTGTGCGTGTTGTTGAAGAAGCCACGACGTATTATTGTTTGCGAGAAGTCTCCGGAAAGGGCCCGGTTCGTTCGCCAGCGTTATCCGGAAGTCTTGGTGACAGATCCCGAAAACTGTAAGGAATTTGTTCTTCGTAACAGCGATCATGGCGGTGCGGATGTCGTATTGGAGGTCGCGGGGAGTGAGGATACCTTCCGCTTGGCATGGGATTGTGCCCGTCCGAACGCCATTGTCACCATCGTAGCCCTCTATGATAAACCTCAGCTTCTTCCTTTGCCAGACATGTATGGCAAGAACTTGACTTTCAAGACTGGTGGGGTGGATGGCTGCGATTGCGCCGAGATTCTTAACCTAATAGAAGAAGGTAAGATAGACACGACGCCTCTTATTACCCATAAGTTTCCATTGAGCGAGATTGAGGAGGCTTACCGTATCTTCGAAAACAGGTTGGATGGGGTTATAAAGGTGGCGATTGAGGGGAATCTCATCAAACCTGTCTTTGTTTTGCCGCATACACCTTGATTCTCTCCTCGCAACATTGTCGCGTGATATCCCGGAGCCGTTCTACTTTGGGTATAAGCGCCTCGATATCTTCTTTAGTGACGCGGAAGTGTAAATTATAACGAGCTTGAACGTATGCGTCCTGCAGCAAGTCGAAAAGTCGTTTCTCCTCTTCCGTATCCCGGGGAAAGGCTTCGGATGACTCTAGGGAATGCGTTTTGGCTCTGCCGGATAACGTTATTAGGCTATGCTCTTTGGGACTATACAATGTAAAAGTCAAGATTATGCTGTTGTAATAATTCTCACAAGCTTGATGAAGGTGGAACGATGCTATTTTGTAATCCTGATCCTTGTATGAATATCGGGCACTACGTAAGAAACTATTCGCACGTTCAAACCTGTCGTTGTAATACTCCTCCGCCAACTCTTTTATTTCGCGATAGTTCAGTTTACGACGGCGGGCCAGCTTATAACGACCGCTGTTGTAAAGCATGATACCCTCTCGCTTGATATCAGTATAGAAATATCGGTTTTTATCGATGGCTTTATTCAGATCGTCGATGCTCTCGTCTATAAACTGTACGGTGGTGGATACGTATCTGTTCTTCCCTTTGTAGTAATTATCGGTGGCCTTACTCAAGATGTGATTGATAATATATCTTTGGAAACGGGTACTGGTAACTACCAAAATATCATAATCGCTCATAAAACAGGTGCGGATACCGTATTCGATGCGTTGGTCGTAGTCAACGTATGTATTCCGGGCATAACTTCCGTAGAGAATGATCATCTCACAATCGGGAAGTACTTCCAGTACGCACTCTACAATTCTTCTGAGGTCATCCCGTTTCTGTTCGGGAAGGTAATTGATGGATGTTTTCATTCTTCGTTTATCTATGCAAATTGTTTGTAATCACTTTTTACTTTCAATGAACATTGTTCTGTCCCGATAGCCTTTACGATAGCTAAAAGCGGTGCGCTGAACTGTTCGGTTAGCTTGTTCGGTACTTGTTCGGTCGACTTGTTCGGTTGGCTGTTGTGGGGTCATGATTTTCTCCCATCATTAAGTTTCTGAAAAATGCGATCAAGAAACTCATATCCGGTTCAACGTCTTTTCGCACATTTCTATAATTCGTACGAACCAGCGCATTGCGGAAGTACCAAGAGTTGTCGGCAAACAGATCATTGTTCACGTCAAAACCGATGCTACGTAAATGCTTTATAGCAAAGACCGCCGTAGTACGAGTGTTATCCTCACTACTACGGATGTATGATGTGAAATCTATGTCCATATGTATCCAATCATGATTATAAACAGGCAATAAAGATATAAAATATCCTGCTATGTGATAGTGAAAAGATGAAGAAGTTGTATTGGCTCGGTCTTTTACGTATTATGAGTTTCCTGTAACATTGAATTTATAAAAATATCTACAATATCTACCACTCTATTATATACTTTTTGTAAATGAGAGTATTATCTGTTGGTTGTAGATGTCCAAACATCTACAATTATTATTCAATATCTACCATTTATTATTGATTTTTATACAATTTTCTTTTCGTGTGAAGGAAAAAAGTGTTATATTTGAAGAATACTGAAAATCTAAAAGATATGATAGAAAAACTCGATTACGCTATGGTGCCGACAGGCTTTGTACATTGTTTTAATGAAAATTGTAAGAACGCCAACCGCTGCTTGCGGCATCAAATCGTCCGTTTTATCCCCGATACGCTTTGGGCGGTGAGCATCGTGAATCCCGCACGTACCAGTCCTACCGGAAAGTGTGCGGCTTTCATGGCGGATACTCCCGTGCAATACGCTGTTGGCATGGATCACCTATTAGACCAGATACCTTATCTGGAGGCGAAACGCATCAAGCAACGTCTGTTGATGACATACGGTAAGAATAAGTTTTATCAGTTTAAGCGCAAGGAAAGAACCTTCTCGCCCGAAGACCAACAGTATATCCGTCAGGTCTTTCGGGCGTACGGAGTAGAGGATGAACCAGTCTTTGATGCTTGGCAGAGTGGCTACCGATGGACGAAGGGATAAGAGCTGATAAGAGTTTCCCTTAGGAGAACAAAGAGTTTCTCTTAGGGAAAACAAAAGTTTCTCCTAGAGGAAACAAAAGTTTCTTTAGGAAGAAACAAAAGTTTTCCCCTAATAAAACTTTAGTTTTTCTATAGGAAAAACTGTAAGCATAAGTTATTCAACTTCTTAAATAATATATTAGACATGAAAATAACCAAGCAAACAGCCTATCGACATACCGTCGCACAACGGGCGATGCGTATGGAGGAGATCGTGGCATGGGTAAAGGATGAGCGGACGAGGGATAAGCTTGCGCTCTTTCGAGAGAAATTAAGGCGGGCTTATCCCGACAAACGGTATCCGTTTACCCGGAAATTACCTCTGTTGCTCTTTGCCGGAACTTTTCGAAAAGGCGAGTTGAAGGAGTATAATGGCTGGATTTTGCTGGAGATCAATCGATTGAAGAGCATAGAAGAGGCTTTGTCCTTGAAACAAAAAATAGTGGAATATCCGCAGACACTGTTCGCTATGATCGGCTCTAGCGGACGGAGCGTGAAGTTCGTGGTGGCTTATACCTATCCCGACGGGTCGCTTCCCCGTTCGCGTACGGATGCCGAGGTTTTTCATGCGCACGCTTACCGACATGCGCTCAAGACGTATGAGCCTCGCCTTTCTTATCCCATCGAGCTGAAACGTCCGGTGCTGGAGATGGGCTGCCGCCTCAGTTATGATGCCGATGTGTATTACAATCCGGACGCCCTTTCCATTCATCTGGAGCAGCCTGTGGCTATGCCCGACGAAAGCGCCTACCAGGAACGGTTCGAAAAACGGGTACCGGTACTGGTAGAGAGTGCCGGGCAGACGCTTTATGACCAATACCGTTACGTTGCCATCCAATATGAATTCGCTTTGCAGCGGGCTTTGGAGGAACATGGAAGTTTGAGCATAAAGGTGGATTTCAAACCTTTGTTGGTCACTCTTGGAAGACTTTGTTTCGCGGCTGGGGTAGAAGAGGAGGATTGTGTGAAGTGGACGATGCTTTATTTGGGGAATCTGATCTCGGAAGTGGAGATCCGGGAGACCTTGAGGCAGTCGTATCGGTTAGCCTCCGATTCGGACTTTGGTTGTACGTCCCTTTACAAGCCGGAGCAACTACAGAGCTTGAAAATGGAGGAGTTTATGAACCGCCGTTACGATTTCCGGTACAATCTGATGTCTGGCGGACCGGAATATCGGGAGAAAAACACCTTCTGTTTTGACTATCGCCCCGTGACGGATCGTGTGCTGAACAGTATCGCCTTGAATGCCCAGAAAGAAGGATTGCAGCTATGGGACAGGGATGTACGGCGTTTTGTCTTTTCAGATCGCATCCCGGACTATGCGCCTATCGAGGACTATTTGACCCGCTTGCCCGTGTGGGATGGCAAGGATCGCATCCGTCCGCTGGCCGCACGCATCCCTTGCGACAACGTACGGTGGGAACAGTTGTTTTACACTTGGTTCCTGTCGATGGTAGCGCACTGGCAGGGGCGTGACAAACAGCATGGCAACAGCCTTTCCCCGCTCTTGGTGGGCGGGCAGGGATGCGGGAAGTCCACGTTCTGCTTCAACCTGTTGCCACCGGACTTGAATAAGTATTACACGGACAGCATCGATTTCAGCAAGAAGCGGGATGCCGAGCTGTATCTTACTCGTTTCGGATTGATTAATATTGATGAGTTCGACCAAGTGAGCGCGAGGCATCAAGGCTTCTTGAAGCATCTGTTGCAGAAGCCGGTCGTAAATGTGCGCAAGCCTCATGCTACGCAGGTGGAATCGGTGAAACGTTACGCTTCCTTTATCGCTACGAGCAACCATACGGATTTGCTGGGCGATCCTTCCGGCAGCCGCCGTTTCATTTGTATCGAGGTGAAAGGGATGATAGACAATGCCCAGCCTATCGATTATCTCCAGCTCTATGCGCAAGCGGTTGCCGCCTTGAATAATAACGAGCGTTATTGGCTGACGCATGAGGAAGAGGTCTCGCAGATGCAAGCGAACGAGGCGTTTCAACAACGTCCTTTGTTCGAGGATCTGTTTTTTCAATATTATCGTCCCGCTTCGCACAAGGAGGAAGGTTTGAAGATCTCTGCCGGAGAGATCTACCTATCGCTGCAAAAAAAGAGCGGCGTAAAACTTCCGATGAGCAATGTCTCCGTCTTTGGTCGCTTCTTGAAAAAGATAGGGCTAATGACACAGTTGGCGAGTAGGGGACGGTTGTATTTAGTGGTTGAAAAGTAGTAAATGGTGGTAGATGTAAGTTGTTGGTGGTAGATGTTTTATTATCTACCACCATTAGATAAGTGATTTATCCCACTTCTGGATCTTCCCAAACACCTGTTTTGTTCATTCGATAGCTTCTCTCTATCTTTTGGGAAGAGTCTGCCTCCAGCGCATAGAGTATTTCACGACAGAACTCCAGAGTTGCAAATCCGTTGGCGGTAATAATGTTTCCGGCTCTGACAGCCGGTTCATCCATATAAAGATTTTCACCTGTATAATTAACCCCCGCAAATTGTTTGAGGTAATCCAATCCGTTGCTGGTATGATTTACATGGTTCAAGAAACCGTGTATACCAAGAAAAACGGAGGCGTTACAAATACCGGCCACCAGCCTCTTCTTCTCGATGGCCTCTTTTACCAGAGGAACAATGGCTTCGGCTTCCGGGGTGAACCAGCTCATGCCACCTATTAATACGATCCCTGCATAATCGGCCGGAATGTCATGGATCTCATAGTCGGGCAGCACCTTGAACCCTCCGATCGATACAACCGGCTCTTTCCTGATAGATACGGTTTTAACTATATATTTGCTTTCACTTCCGGGCTCAACACCTAAATTGAGGTTGGGAGCGATATAAGCCCCTTCCCAATCGGCAAAGTCTTTTAACAAGACGAATAGAATTTCTTTTTTCATTATTTATTGTATTTATCGAAGTTATACTTCTTTCTAATCTCGTTTTGCTCGTCAGGCGAAAGAGATTTGAAATATCCTTTCCAACCTGGGCAGAAGTTTATGTGCCAACGCCAAAAGCGTCCCATTAATGACTGAGGACTTTTATCGTATTTTTTCCTTAGGGGGCAGTTGTTGCAGTTACTTTTTTGCATGGATGTTACAGAATGCTTGTTGTTTACAAAGGTAGTGCTTTTATTGGAATTGCTTTATTTCAATCTTTGTTTATTATGATAATATACCCCATCTGATATAATTGCCAATATTTATCGTAATTTTGTATCCGAAATGGTATACGAAGTGCATCTATCAGCCACGGTCAAAATGTTGCTGTTAAGAGAACGGATTGGCAGGTTTTCATCGAAATAACAAATATAGAATACTGATTATATATTCGTGTAGGTAAGGAACCCCCTTGCAGGCTTCGTGAAGTGATGAATGTTTGGAGCTTTGCTTAGAAAAGTTCGAAAGAATACAGCAACTAGACAGGTCATTCAAAAAAGTTAGCGAATAGTTAATTGGTTCTCAATAAAATTCAGTATTTTTGCACTCACAATTGAATAAAAGCAATTAGCAAATTACAATGCTGCAGAATAGAGTGAACATATTAGTAAACACATTATGTCGAAGCACAGTATGCTTTGAGAGTATGTCGTATGTTCATACTTTAGGCATTGAGTCATTCGGTAAATTCAAAAACACTTTCCAGCGAACGTTTTATAGACAGGTAGGAGTACATTAGGTGCAGGTATTCCTATTAAAAAGATAAATTGAAGCCGTTGAAAAGTCCTTACTAAATTTTTCAACGGCTTTGTTTTTGCCCATTGGTGACGTTCGCATTATGCGCTCTACTCCGTCATTTCCGTCCATGGGCATTGAAAACTTCAGTTTTATTAACCAGCGCAGTGATGTGCATAAAAAAAGAAGATTATGGATTACAAATTCAACGGAAGCGGGGTATTCTTTACATCTGATACCCACTTCAATCATACCAATATCATCAGGTTCTGTAGCAGGCCATTCAAGGATGTAGAACACATGAATGAAACACTTATTGCCAACTGGAACCGTGTGGTCGGTCCGGATAATATCGTATTTCATCTTGGCGACTTCTGTCTTGGTGGCTCTGCTGAATGGACAAAGATACTCAAAAGGTTGAATGGGAAAATCTATCTCATAGCCGGTAATCATGACATGAAGAACTTGAGGCAGAATTATACAAAATATTTCGAACTGATCACGATGCAGATGTACATCGAGGTGGATAAACAGAAGATTTATCTGAATCATTGCCCGTTCCTTTGCTATAGCGGCTCATACGATGATACCTGGCAGCTTTTCGGCCATGTGCATACAAGCAGGAATAACACTGGAAAAGATAAGCCTCGCCTTCAAATGCTTTTTTCTACACAATATGATGTGGGAGTTGACAATAACGACTTCACTCCGGTTTCATTCGCACGGGTAAAGGCTATCATAGAGAAACAGGTTGAACTATCAAAGAAATGAGAATACGATACATGAGTGATCTGCACCTATGCCCACTTTTCAGGTATTTGCGCCTTGTCATAAAGATTCGGTGCTGAACAGTGCCTTTGCGAGTAACTATGGAGACTTGATAAGCAACAACCGGATTGATGCCTGGATATACGGTCATTCACATACGAATATTGATGCAGAGATTGGTGGAACCAAAGTATTATCCAATCAGATGGGATATGTTTTCCAGAACGAGCATCTTATGAATGGGTTTGATTCGGGAAAGTATGAAAATAAAGAAGATTTTTTTCGGGATTGGCATTCATTCAACCCGATGGAAACACGCTGGTTTCATGTCGCTTCTTCCATATACATGGAGGGAAGGGCAATCCGGTTTACAGACCGGAAATATACCCGTTTCGTTGTTTCAAATTATTCTTCGTATGTTTCGGATAATAATGAATACTATAACGATGAATGGCGCAGGGAAACTATTACCCGTATTTTTGCCTATCTGCGCAGACTGGTGGATGCCGTTATTGCCGATGCTGATGGCTTCAATGAATATGTAGCCGGCAATCTTCCATATCAGCAACGGACAGGAAAGATAGCACGGAAGGATTTTAACAGGATAGAGCCGCGATTCAGGATTGAGTCGAAAGACAGGGAAACTTCCATAAAAGCTTTGGAAGATTCCGTGAACGGACGTTCTGTGCCTCCATTAGAGACTATGAAGGTAGACTAATGTCATATTTCATGTGTTAACGCACATCTGGCAATCCGTTTGGTTAGTCAGTAACATGCAAATTATCGGCACTGATTCGAAATAGTGCCGATAATTTGCATAATTCTGATATTTCAAATATGACTTAATCAAATTCTAACTAACAGGCATTGTTCGATGCAATAGAATTCCCTACGATAGATGAAAGAATAAGAAATCTTTCTAATATGATGGATTGGATGAGATATCTTCCATCAGTTTCATTAGGTGGAGATCAAGAATCGTATTCAATAACGAAATAATAAGTTATAGAGTAATGGTGTAAGATTCTATTAGCATATCGAGGATAATTTCAATAAACTTGGAGTTCGTTGATAATAACTTCTAGAGTTGCTGAAATAATTAACGAGGATATTTTTCTAACATTCTAAACGGAATATCATTTGTAGTAACTTCAGCTATAGATATTTTGTTTATATTTAGCTGTATATCATTATTATAATATTTGTATGTATTCGCAAATAAGAGATCCAAACAGCTTAATGAAATGATAATTGTCGATGAGCATGTTTACATCACTGATTATCAGTGACAATTCAATTTAATCGGTACAACCTTTGTTTTGACAAATACACAGAACGTGGGGACAAATGCAGACCGTTGTATTTCACTGTTTTGCATATACGTGTTGTACCGTCTTTTTTCAGCCCTTTTGTGGAATGTCCTTTGTCAGATACAAGGTATTGAGTGATAAGGTATTTCCGCAGGTATGTTACAGAACGTTGTTGAATACAGAGGTAGTGGTTTTCTTTGGATTTCTGTGGTTTGTGGTATAGTTTTTATTTTCCAAAAGGTGTTGGATAGTAGAAAATTGGTCATAGAACCAGAAAACTTTTGTAGAATTTACATTTGATTCGCTTAAAAAAGTGTAGGGAAATGGGTGATATTCGTTTGGGAAAGTGTAAAAACATATGCGTTGTACTTGTCTTGGCCTTAATATAAACGACTCAAGCTTTCTTAAATTATACCCTGTCTAATATAATTGTGCTGTCGAAATAATAAATTATACCCATGCTGATATAATATCGAATATTTGTGCTATCTTTGTACCCGAAAAGGTATAAAGTATGATGCCATGAATAATCTTTCAACTACGGTCAAAATGTTGCGAAAGCAATATAAGCTGACGCAAGAGGAACTCTCGTTGAAGTCGGGTGTTGGGTTGCGCTTTGTGCGAGACCTCGAACAAGGAAAGGAAACGTTGCGCCTTGACAAAGTGAATCAGCTCCTTGACTTTTTCAATTATGAAATGGTTGCCACACAAAAAAATAATAATCAATGAGACAAGCCCATATATTTTACAAAGACCAATTGGCTGGTATTCTGACAGAAAACGATGCCGGGTATGAGTTCCGCTATTTACCGGAATATATCTCTCATGAAAAGGCAAAGGCGGTTAGCATGACATTGCCTTTGCAAGACAAAGCATATACAAGTCCTGTGCTGTTTCCATTTTTCGACGGTTTGATTCCTGAAGGATGGCTGTTGGATGTTGCATTGCGGAGTACAGACATCAGTATTCTTGACCGGATGTCGCTCTTGCTGACATGCTGCAAGGATTGTATCGGAGCCGTAAGCGTTATTCCTTTGGAAGAAAAGGAGGGAAGCCATGTGTAATTGCTTATATTGTTATCGTCCGCTCTTAAAAGGGGAAAAGGATATGCACACAGCTTGCATAAAGAAGTTCTTCGGAACAGCAACACTGCCTGTTCTTGATTATACGACAGAACAACTTGATCAGCTTGCTCTGCAAATCATTCAAGACCAAACCTCTTTGACCGGTGTTCAACCGAAATTATCCTTGCATTTGAAGGAACATGAGGGCAGCAAACGATTGACTATTGTCGGGCTATGGGGCGGTTATATTTGTAAGCCACAGACCTCGCAATATGAAATGATGCCTGAGGCCGAGGATTTAACCATGCACCTTGCAGAGGTGGCACGTATTGAGGTAGTTCCTCATACGCTGATGCGGATGGCAGATGATACGCTATGCTATCTTACCCGCCGGATTGACAGAACTTCTACCGGAGAGAAGATTGCGATGGAAGATATGTGCCAACTGACAGAAAGGCAAACAGAGCATAAATACAAAAGTAGTTATGAACGTATCGGTAAGGCTGTTTTGAAATACTCGTCTTTACCTAAAATGGATGTTACTAATTTCTTAGAGTTGGTGCTTTTTTCTTGGTTGACAGGGAATAACGATATGCACTTGAAAAACTTCTCTTTGTATGAGGTGGCGGATATGATACGTTTGACTCCTGCTTACGATTTGCTAAATGCTACTATCATCAATCCCAATGATGATGAAGAGTTGGCATTAACCTTGAATGGTCGGAAGAAAAAGCTTCAAAGAGAGGATTTTATTAGGTCGGCAGCCACGCTGGGTATAGAGAATGTGATTGTAGAACGACTGATAAATAAGTATATTAAACTATTGCCCAAGTTTGAGACTGTCATTCAAAACTCTTTCCTAAGTGCTGAATTAAAGAAAAAATATGGCAATTTGTTGAAGGAACGGCTTGCGAGGCTTTCGCAGAGGCTATAAAACGGTAAAAATACACAATGCTATGGATATATTAAATCTCATCCAAATAACATCATTGTTCATCCTAACTTTAATAGAAAGAGACGATGGACAAAAGAAACAAATTGTGGAGACGCCAACAAATGGCTCGTGTGTTTAAGGCTCGTATGATTCTGTATCCCGCTTATGGTCATTGCATCATTCGTGAGGATGGAAGCTATTATGAACATCCTCATTGGTTTGAGTTGGAAAAAGACAAATGGGCGCAAGTCTACAAAACTACAGGAACTCCGTGTGGTTGCTGGATGTGCAGAGGATTTGAATATGACCGCAAGGAGTATAAGAAAGAAACTTTGCGTATTATTCGGGAATCAATGGAGTAGTTTAAAGGGATAGGAACTAAATCTGTGCATTATGTGCACAGGTTCAGTTCCTTGCTTTTCATGTAGGATTAAGAACCACTACCGATATTCAGAATAAATATCTTGCAATGTATCATAAAATCCCCATCCACAATTCGATATGCTATCAATAAGCTTTTCAATCCGTTCGTAATAATTGGCTAACAATAGCATAAAAAGAAAAGCCACTGGTTTTTAGCGGCTTTCTTCTAATTGGCTATGGTTGTTTATGGCTGCTTACAAGCCATCATTTTCCGATGCAAAGATGTTAGTAATCTGTATGTCAGTTAGTTGGGTTGTATTGGAATGGTATTTGAGCCATGATTTTATTGTTGGAAATAGGAGTTTAAGTAGTTGTAAATCAGTTTATTATGTACTATATAAATGTTGCTTTCTTTTGTTTTCACAAGTTACTTACCAATACACATTTGTTATATGGTTGATTGTCAGATAATTAATGGCTATTTGGCTCGTATTTGAGCCATTACTTCCACTTACTTGTGAAAATGATTTATATAATTGATTATCAGTGTTTTGCATTATATACCAGCAATCTGAATGCGTAATTGCTGGTTGAGTCTTCATCATTCAGCTATTTACCCACACAGTTATATAAACAGTCTGATGCTCAATTTGATACAGCTAATTGAATCATATTTGAGCCATTAAATTTTACGTTTCTATCCATTTGGAAATATGAACGGTTCTGATTTTCTTATAAGTTTCAATTTTTTCATCACTTTCCTGATTTAGATGTGATTTTATTAGAGTTTAATATTTAATAACACAGATGCGAATGAATTTATCTCTAATATGCATCTATATTTTGCAAAATTAGGTAATTATCAATTATTTCGCATAATATGTATCGAAAATATTTCTCAATATCTCATCTGTGTTTATTTAGTCGCCAATTATTTCAGCAAGGAGAAAAAGGTATTCACATATATACAGGTTTTCAGATTCTCAGAAAGATGTACGTTATGTTGATCCTGCATATGGTAGAAATTTATGCTACATGATTTTTTAGCAAAGGAATAAAGAACTTACTTTCTGCTTAGGGATGAAGTTTATAAATAAGTTTATCAATTCATATATACATATATGAGTTCTATTAAACTTGTAAACTCAATGGCTTATCCTGTTGTATGGCTGAATCAGTCAAGTAAGTTTAGTTTAAGATACATGTATATATACATGGGTAAATCTAAACTTTAAACTTGTAGAAAGCCCTCCATCAGTCAGAATGCTGTTCTGGTTGATGGAGGGCTATATTGGTCTTTTTCTCCTTGCTGAAATTGTATTTCTGTTTATAGTTACAACTGTTGTAATAGATGGCTGGTCTTTGCCCAATAGTAATAGGCTTCAGGAGAAGTCCTTTTCAGCTTATTCAGTCGCGAAGGAAGTGTGGGTGCTATATCCAGGGAGCCTATGGTGGCAGGATTACCGTCGTATTTTTCTATTATTGTGTTGCCCGTCTCTATCATTGTGGCGATATAGGCTGCGCGTGCTGCGTCTCTAATCGCATCGTCAATGAAATAACCGCCATTGAACATGAAGGATTTGATCCTTTGTATACCACGTTGTAGTGCATCAAATTGTCCGTTTCCTTCACTTCCCCTTGTTGCCAGACACAGCGAAGTCTGTCTGATATCATCGAAAATGAGTTTTGGATTGTTTGGCAAATGCCTGTATGAGAGTTCAACTTCTGCAATTTGTACAAACGATTTTGTCGTTGTTTCAAGGACCTCTGTCTTCTCGAACAGTCTGGCTATATCATATAGCTGTTTGATGATCTCCATGCTGGCATCCTTACCATTTTTGATATATGGAATACCTGTTGTATTGGGTGCATACGCCGTAAGCTTGTCTCCGAGAATATCTCCAATGGATGGTACTTTTACATAATTCAGTTCACCTTCTGTCTTTATAAAACGGCTTTCTACAGGTAAAGTCACGACTTCGTTGTAGTGACAGTCTTCATTTAGAACGTCCAGCAGGATGGTTTCTTTTCGGTCTATGCCATCAAGGAAAGCCACTTGATAAAAGAATTTGGAATGCGATTTTGGTATGTCTGTTCCACGCTGAATTCTTTCTATCGGCTTATAGTCAATAAAGCCATAGTCTTTGTATGATTGCAGATACTCTTCTATTTCAGTACCTGGAGGACATATTATATCAATATCTATAGACAGCCTGTGTCTTTGTTCTTTTAAAAGAAGCATCAGACTGCTTCCACCTTTGAAATGAAATGGGCAACCTGAAGCCGCCAACATGTCCAGCAATGAAAAGGCATGGATGACCTTTTCAATGATATTTTTGTCCGGATAGTTTAGCTCCTTGGATTTTTCTTCAATCCATCTTGCTGTAAAGCATTCTTTATTTATCATATTTTTGTGATTGTTCTATTAATGAATAAGTACTATCGTATGCTCCTCTACGTTTTGCATATCGGAGCATTTTGGGAGTATTGACTGTGTACAAATCAAAGGCGGTCTGATACATATAAGTGATTTCCGTGCCCTGCATATAATCAAAGTCTTCGTCTTTCTGTATATCTACGAGTAGCTTTTCGATGGTAGGAGTAACCATCCCATCAACCTTATTTACTGGAGATTCAGTGACAAATATCTTTACAATGATGCATGGTTCATGCATGTTTACGTAGTCGTACATGAACTTTGCTGTCGGTTGCTTATAAACGGGCATGTCTGAATCCTTCAACAGAGAAAAAACAGAATCTACAGCATCCCGGTTGGTCTCGACATAAATAGCATGGTTCACAGAGACGTGATGTTGTAGTGTGGTGAAGATGCTGCCATCGTAGATGCAGAAATCGGTGAATGGCAATTTCTCTTTCAATCCGACATATAGTTTTCTCAGTGTTTCTGTTGGAGCAAATGAGAACACCTGTTTATCTGTAAGCATGTATTCACCATTTCCTGTACGGGCTATCTTGTTCTCTTTGGTTAAGGTACAGAGATACTGGCGGGCGGTATTGGTCTTTATCCCCAATACTGATACTAATTGAGGCACTTCAATCCGTCCGTAAGTACGAGCATAATTCAATATGCTCTGTTTAATACTATATTTCTCGTCAATACTCATTGCAGTGCAAATATAATATAAAGTCGGCAACAAACCAACTTTATTGCCGACTTTATATATAAGTTCTGAGCAATTAATCATTCTTTAGTGTGTTTTTCTATATTAAGTAACACCATTATGAATTCATCATATTATGTAATATATGAGGTATTTTTCTTGTGTTGTAAAAGCATAGTATTAAAAGTATCCCGCAAATGACTAAGAAATTAAGTAGAATCTCTTATTAACGAAACTACACCTATCTGCTTGACTGTTTCCTAATATGAAGAGGTAAATATTTCTCGATCAACAATCTGAAATCACACCATAAAACATTGTCTTACCATTTACGTTTACTCTTTGTAAAATGATTCCATTGTTCTGCTAGGATAATATAAAGTTGGCAATAAAACCGATTTATTGCCGACTTTATATTATCAAATTCTTTTATCCGGGCTGTTAACTACTTTATGAGAATATTTACATGGTTGTGCATTGTCTGTCGGTGCTTCAGTAAGGAGAAAATGTAGTTCCCATTTTCTTTCTCATATGATATTTCTATTCGCAATGAATTGTTCGTCAGTCTTTTTATAAACCTGTTCAGGTTTGTAACCAAAGTTTAAAATACATGTATATATACATGGGTAAATCTAAACTTTAAACTTGCAGTAAGCCAGAGTAGGACAGAAGTCCGCTCTTTGACTGATAGGCATTGCCTTTCTTTTTCTCCTTGCTGATTTTGCACCTTTTCATCACTCACATGAGTGGCATCAGCCTTGTTGTGCTTCACCTCTGGCTTCCATCCTCTTGAATAGCTTCCGTGTTCAGACCTTTTTATGCAGAGTGCGGAGTTTCGTATTTCTCTTGCTATGCTATGCCGGGTTCATGGTGAAGTTTGGGAGTTATCGCTTTCACTATGTCCGGATTGCTTGCCATGGATCTGTGAAACCTGTCGAGTCTGACTATGAGAACAGCATTCTTTACCATGACCAGACACAAGAATATCAGGCCATTCCCTTCACATCTCATTTTGGACGAAGCCGTGACACTTACTTTTTCCTGTTGCGAAGTTAGTGCAAGCCGCATACTGCAAGTACCAGAACCTTATTCCCTGAATTTTTTCAAAAACTTTTCCAGCTGCAGCTTTTCGGAAAACTTTTCCTGCCTGACGGTGAAATAATTCGGTAATTACTTGCCTGATTGCTATCCTTGCCAACTTTGATGGCAACGTAAAAAATAAATGTTTCACTTCTAAAATTTCAATGTTATGAAGAAAATGGAAAATTCTTTCGTAGTTTCTGGTTTTGTAGGTAAGGATGCAAGCATCCATCAGTTCTCAACCGCAAGCGTTGCACGTTTCCCTTTGGCAATCAGCCGCACTGAGAAATCAGGCGAGGAAACAACCCGCACTTCCGCTTTCATAAACGTCGAGACATGGCGCAAGAATGAGAATACTACATCCTTTGACCGCCTTGTCAAAGGAGCACTCCTCACGGTTGAAGGCTATTTCAAGCCGGAGGAGTGGCAGGATGCCGACGGTGTCAAGCGCAACAGAGTGGCATTTGTAGCCACCAGGTTCTATGAAGCTGTTGAAAAGGAGGAAACTCCAGCAGCTCAGGAGAAGAACTCCAAGAAGGGCAAGTAAATCCTTTCTTCTCTCCAATAGAGCGGCCTTCGGGTCGCTTTTTTTATGCTTATACTTCTCTTTGCCGAGATTCGTTCCTCATACACCGACTTCGGGGAACTGGCATAAATTCCGTTGCGAAGGTAATTGTCCGGTCTTGTCATCAGCAAGGTCAGGGCTTCGCTTTGCCGCAAAATCTCCACACCTGCGGGTAGTATTTTGGAGCAAAACCTTGCAGAGACAGCCCCGACACCTTCTTGGTGCAACAAAATTTATATGTGTTCCCGAAGTAGTTGATCTACGAGAGGGAAGAAAAAAAACAGATGATATTATGACGACAATCCAATCAATCCTGAGCCGACTGACCAAGGCTGTTGGCGGTACTGAAAAGATGCTCTACATAGAGCCGGAGTTGAACAAGTTTGCAGAGTTCTACCTTGACAAGTGGGACGAGAACACCAGTGAGGATGTCATAGCCGAGTCTTTCACTGACTTCTGGTGGGACACAGACAGGGCTTGCAGAAGATGTTCAGAGTGTGGCAGACTGATGCGTGCCGGGTATTGTGCTGACATGGGAGTAGCCTACTATTGCAGTGATGAATGTCTGCACAGTGACTTCACCGATGAAGAATGGGCTGAGGAATGCGAGAACAACGACCAGAGTTATTATACGGAGTGGTAATCTTTTAAAATTCAATGATATGGCAAATTTAGCAACAACGACCTATAAGGTCACTGGGACACGTGAAGCAGTAAATAACCTGTGGACTACCTTTCAGGACATGGAAGTGGATAGTAAGGATATAAGGCTGTTCAAGCTTGCCGAGCATTACGGCATTGACTATGAGAAAAAGCAAATCAGTGTTAGAGGACATATCTATTGGGCTGAATATGAAGAAGACGAAGAGAATGATTATTTCCTTCTTTCATTTGAGACAGAAACCGCATGGGATGCCTGTAACGAACTCTTCTTTGAAATAAACCGGATATTGAATGATGAACTGAGTATTTCATACAGATGTTGCGAAAGTGGATGTGATTTGTTCTATACCCATGACGAGGGGGATTTCTTTCCCGAAGAATGTTGTGTGAGTTCATACGGCGAACCTTTCGAGGATGCATGTGAGGATGTTTTTGACACCATTGAGGATGCCATAGCTGAATGGACATCAAAGACCGGTATTGGACAGGGAGACCGCAGTGAAAAAGAAATGGTGGATTTTATCAATAGCTATGAATACGAAAGCGAAGAGACCTATTTCTACATCCACCCTTTTACATTCGAATAACATACCCGCAAGGACATGAGGCAAGTCTCGTGTCCTTGCATAAAAACAAGATAATATGGACAGGTACAGCGCAGAACTGATTGGAGCATCTTGCGAACTTATAACCCCATGCAGGGGCTGTAGCCATGGAATAATTGTGGCAGTGTATAACGAACAACTTCTTGTACGGTTAATCAGCGGAGCACAACGATTAGTGAGCAAAGATGAAGTCATATTATTATGACCCTGATACTTTCCCTGACTGTTTTCAACTGTTAGGAGACATTGGTAGGTGTTTGTATATCATACATTTACCTTTGTATACATTGATACATGTGGACAAGTACACGTGTAAACAGGAATACAAGAACACATTGAAACATATAAACATAAAAACAAATAGTATGGCACAGAAAATCATCACTTTCGCCAACCATAAAGGTGGCGTATCAAAGACAACTTCAACCGCCTCTATCGGGGCTTGTATGGCAATGAAAGGCAAGAAAGTCCTGCTTATAGACCTTGACGGACAGGCAAACCTGACACTGTATTTCATACCTAATGAGGATGAAATTGAGACGAGCATTTTTGATTCATTGGTAAACGGTGTTCCTTTGCCTGTAAAACATATCCGGGAGAATCTTGACCTTGTCCCTTCTTCCCTTGAAATGGCAAGTGCGGAAATAGCTCTGACCAATCTGTTGGCAAGAGAGCAACTGCTCAGCCGTCTGCTTGAACCGCTCAGGAAAGACTATGACTATATCCTGATTGACTGTCCGCCTTCTCTTGGTATTGTCACTACCAATGCCTTTATCGCGGCTGATGAGATCATCGTACCGATGACACCGGAGCTGCTTCCTTTGAAAGGCATGAGGATGCTTGACGCATTTGTCACCACCTTGCAACGTGTCAAACCGTCGCTTCGCCTGGGAGGTGTGTTCATCGCCAGATTCAATCATCGTAAACTGAACAAGGTAGTGGAACAGGCTGTAAAGGAGCGTTACGAAAGTATCACCATGAATACCCGCATCCGTGAGAATATCGCCTTGGCTGAATCAGCCGGTAGTGGCAAAAGTATATTCGAGTATGATTTAAATTCCAACGGTGCAAAGGATTATCTTGCACTTACGGAGGAAATTCTTTCACGTAACCAATAACAACTATGGCAAAAAACAATATGGACATTCTGCTTGGCAATATTTTGGGCAGTGCTGCTATCAGCCCTGACAATAAAACAGTAGAACAAACACCCGAGACCAAGCCAATTCCGAAACAGGAAAAACGGTCAGTCAAGGCAGAACGTAAAGAGCAACTGGACAATTCCTGGCGGCATTTCTCCTTTATCTGCTCCAGGGAACTTGTAGATAAGGTACAGGCAATAGCTTACAAGGAGGGTTTCACTATACGTGCCTTTATGGAGTATGTGATGAAACAGGGCATCGAGGCATACGAGGCGAAGCATGGCAAGGCTCGGAAAGTCAAGTCCAAAAGCATCAATGATGTAATGTAAACGTGTATACACGTAGCCATGTGTACGTATAGGTATGTGTACGTGTAGCAATATATACATGTTTACACGTACACGTGAATACACAGATATATTCAAGTCAATAACAATCAAAATATTATGAATATGAATAAATACTTCTCATTTGCCATTGTAGTATTCCTAATGGCAGTACCATTGGTATTAACTTCTTGTGGCAAAGACAACATTTTGGATGATGTTGAAGAGCTTCAGCCGGAGTTGAAAGTATGGACGGAGCCTTATCATGTTGAAAGTTCAACCATAGACGAGGTCAAGAACTATATGGAGTTTTCAATGAAGCGATATGGTCTTGTATCGGAGGCAACAATAGCTGGTTCTATTCAACTCACTTACAAAACCGGCAACGGTAATGAGGGTATCCTATATAGCTTTTATGCTTCAAATGGGGAATTGTATTCGGTAATAGATACAGAGCTGATAGCTAATAGCCGTCTGGTTATCGACTATTTGAAGGAACATTATTCTCTGATTGTTCCGGCGAACGAGGCAACACTTGAATACTGTTTCACGAACTCAGACAGGTCAATGGTCATTACGACTGCAAAGGTTTCTGACACCTATTTCAACGTAAATTACGCCTACGTCAATTGATATTGTCTTATATAGCTTTGAGCCATCATCAAGTCTTATGATTTGGTGGTGGCTTTTTGTATACATGTATTCATATGGACGTGAATACATGGTTATATGTAAACATGTATATAAGTCCACTTGTATAGGTGTATATATGTAAACGTGTGGACATGAATACATGTGGACATTGGATGAATGAAAGATAATTCTCTAAATCATTGATAGACAAATGAAATAAACCCTTTATAGTTGAATCTAAATTCGCCTTCTTGTAATTGATTAAAGCATATTTCATAAGCTTTTTGTATGCTGACAATTCACGGCTTGTCAGATTTTCACCGCAAAATTACTGTGAATGTCCGAACGCCAAGTACCGATTCTCTAATGTGTCTCAGATTGGTATGGCAACCTTCCGCAAATCAGAGATTTGGGTATTCCATACAAATCTACAGCCATTTACTTGTCTTATCTTCCATGTCTCACAGTATCGGGAGCGTGAAAATTTGAAGCCCTTTGAAATTGTCATGATTTCACAAAAGGGAAATGATTAATTTTAATACTTATAGATATGGAAGTACAAAAGATTCATCCGGCAGAAGAGTATCTTCGCAACGAAAAGAACCCCACATCATTGTATGTCAGAATTAGTGGAGAACGTAGAAAGTTGTTCATTAACCGCAGTGACGGAGAGGGAGTGATTGGCATTATTGCAAAAGGTAAACGCAAACGAGGTTATGTTTTCAATGCCTGGTCAAGCATTGAGAAAGTCTATTATCCGACCACTGAAAATGAAGAAGAGGCAGAAAAGAAGATGATTCTCAAATACCAGAAACTTGCCAGACTTGCCACACATACAAATGATTGGTTGCGCAGGATTGCAGGTGCGGATTTGACAAAATCCCTTTACGAGAACCATATAACCACAGGAACAGGTATTGACGGAAAATGTATCAGATTGAGCACCATCGAGAAGTATTGCGGCTACATGGTGATGGCATGCTTCAGGGAAGCCTTCAAAAAGAAAGAGAAGTATTCAAGCTATAGGTTTGACTTTTGCGGTTATGACGGGACACTTTGGTGTGAACCGAAAGAGAATGGTGATATGATAGCCGGATTCAGCAAGGAATACCGAAATTGTGGTAACGGTTATTATTATCTGCTTATCAATGATGATTGTGTGATAGGTTATGACATAGACTGATATAGTTATAATTCAAACAGACCATATCGGGAAGCCCCGATGTGGACTGTTTGAAGATCGAGTATGCTGACGGTTGATTACCTCTTTTAATACTTACATTCCAGGTTGGAAAGTAGTGAATATATTCCTTGAAAAGTCGTTGGTTGTTATTCCATAGCCAAAATTCCTGTTTATAAGACGTAGTCAGTTCTGATATATGTTTGAATCTGTAACGTTATTTGTAGAACTTTTTTTACTCTTCGCCCACGCCAATGTCCGCATTCGCAAACAGTTTGCCATAGAGATATTCTGTCCATGGTCGAGTGGATCGACTATAGCCAGAACATCCCTCTGTCAAAAGTACGGCAGGAGCATTCCGCTATCAAAGATAGTGGAGAGCTCCTTAATGCCGTACTTGCTGTTGGCGTTGCAGGACATTTCCCACCCGACAGTTGTAATGCTATGCTCTTACTTCTTTATAAGCTGACGCTTCCCTTGACTTTTATAATCTTAGAGTTTTCTTTTTCTTGTAATCTTCGCCCACACCAATGTCCGCATTCGCTAACAGTTTGCCATAGAGGTATTCTGTCCATGGTCGAGTGAATCGACTATATCCAGAACACCCCTCTGTCAAAGGTACGGTAAGAGCATTCCGCTATCAAAGATAGTGGAGAGCTCCTTGATGCCGTACTTGCTGTTGGCGATGCGAGACATTTCCCACCCGACAGTTATAATGCTATACTCTTACTTCTTTATCAGCTGACGCCTCCATTGGTTTTTGTAATCATAGAGTTTTCATTTCTGTAATCTTCGCCCACACCAATGTCCGCATCCTCTAACAGTTTGCCATAGAAGTATTCTGTCCATGGTCGAGTGAATCGACTATATCCAGAACACCCCTCTGTCAAAGGTACGTCAGGAGCATTCCGCTATCAAAGATAGTGGAGAGCTCCTTGATGCCGTACTTGCTGTTGGCGGTGCAGGACATTTCCCACCCGACAGTTATAATGATTGTATTCAGTTATAAAGTTCCTATATACTAGTATTTTAACCATTGTGTCTTCATTCCTACTTGTGATTCAGCGAACTTTTTTCTGCAAAGTTGTTGCATCCATCACCAAATTGGCAAGTCGTTCTTAGTAAACAATCTTCCTTTTCCTTGAAAAGAGTATTGTCCACTGAAGACTTGCTGTATTGGTTTGTCTGCACTTTGTAAAACAGAAAAAACTTCCCGATCACAGTCCGAAAGGACTTAACAAAAGGGAAACAAAATCAGAGTGCAGTATGAACACAGTGAATGTTTACATCAAAGGTCAGGAAGACAAGGAACTGATTAGTTTCTTGCGATATTTTCCTTCACGCATCAAGAACATAGGAATGGACGCAGTTTTTGACCGTCAGATTGTCTATGACTACAAGGATGGCCGCAACCACCTGGAGGTGGCCAAATGCGTGGCAAAGTTCCTTGTAAAGAAGTTTGGCCGTAAGATATGCAATGTGGTATTCTCGTGCATCCCTGCAAGTAGTCCGGAACGTAACGAAATGAGAAACAGACATTTTTCCGAGCTTGTATGCAAGTTTTCCGGAGCCATTGACGGGTTCTCTCATGTGAGTGTCATCGGTGAACGTACTGCAGTCCATGGAACAAAGATAAAAAAGGAAGAGCGTGCCAAACGGATAAATGAGCAGAACAACATTGAGATTGATGCTGATTTCTTCAAGAACAAGGAGGTCTGCATTTGGGATGATGTAGTCACAACGGGTGCATCCTTTAATGCCTATGTCTCCCAATTAGAACAGGCCGGAGCTCATGTGACCAACGGCATCTTCCTTGCCAAAACAAGCTATAAATACGTACTAAAATGACAATTATGAATGATTTGAAATTTGACAGGACAGTCTCAGCTGCTTTTACAGGACATCGGTTCTATGACTTTTCCCAAAGGGAATTTATTCAGGAACGCCTTACCTCAGCAATATCCGAAGCCTATGACCATGGCATCAGGAATTTCATTTCCGGATTTGCTTTGGGAATAGACCTGATGGCAGCACAGTTGGTACAATCGCTGAAATGTAATTTGCCCGGAATATCTCTGACTGCAGCCATACCGTTTGAAGGCCAGGCAGAGAGATATAATATCTATGATAAAAGAGTTTATAGACGGTTGCTTGAACTGGCTGATAAGGTAATTGTGCTCAGTGACTGCTATTATCCGAGGTGCTTCCTTGACCGGGACGAGTTTATGGTTGAGAATGCTTCATATCTCATTGCCTATTATGATGGCCGTGGGAAAGGTGGAACATACTACACCGTTAAAAAGGCACGGGCGAGGAGCATCCCGATTATTAATGTGTATTGATTTTAAATGGAACGAGTATGAATGAAATTTTTGATACTGTTATTGTCTTTTTCGTCTTCCGTCTTTTCTTCTACATCGTGGAAGTATGGTGGAATGGAGATGAACGGAACGATTTCAGAAGAGACAGATAGCAATCTTGATATATAAGTCAAGTACAGGTGAGTAGGAGTGGTCTTGCCATCAGCTTCTACAGGACAATCACGCTTTCATTGCAGGGATAAGTTTTTATCCTTGCTGGGTCTTTGCGTATTTTGGTGAACGAAACTTCGGTATAACTCGTTATAACTCCGGAGTACCATGTCTTCTGATAGACAGAATATTATCAATCAGAAGCACTTTCCCGTCCGATAACGTGATTGTTCTTGTCATCTCGTCGTATTTCTTGACTGTACCTGTTATTGACACGTATTTGCCTCCCTCTTTTTGAGCATCAGGTACGTAATGCACGAAAGTGTATTCTTCCTGTCCCGGCACCTGTTCAATGACGCAGGTGAGTTTTCTTGTAAGACTTGCCATCTCATCATCAGAAAGGAGTTTCTTGGGGGTAGTCAGCCTTGCTGTTTCTGCTATCGCTTCGTCATGACCGGTGAGAGCTGCAAACGGGGCAAACTGGGCGGCACGGTTCTCCATGGACATGGGTGTCCTGTTCTTCGATACGTGGTGTGGCAGGTTGATTATGTCGTCATATTTACTCATGGTGTCCTCCAATCTGTTGGTTACGTTCTTTCTGGGTAGCTCCATCTGCATAGTTGATGCCTTTCAGGATGGCATTCTTACCAAACTTCTTCTTTATACTCAGGATGGCTTCCTGACGTCTGCGTTCCTTCTCAGCTTTTTCCAAGTCAGCATTCCGCTGTCTTTCTGACTCTTCGTAATCAGTAAAAAGATCGAGTTGGACGATTTTAGGTTGCTTTTTATACTGCTCCTCATGTACGAGGTGATTCACCGACAGGTTAAGACGGCGCACGAGTAGGACAGGATTCACTATGCGGCCGTACAGTTCAGCCACTTTTTCGGAGATGATACTGCCTGCAGAAGTCGGCTCCTCAATATTGATGGTGCCATGAGCATTGACCGGCACCTGTCTGCCGTAATGGTCGGTTGTAATCTTACCATGGTACTTCTCCCTTATTGAAGGGTTGGTCAATGATTCAATGTCGTATCCGACGGTAAGCACCAACTGGTCAGTGAGCAGCCTCTTGTCCACAAGGTCGAGCGACACACTGTCGGCCATTTCAAGTATCACATTACGGGCCATATCCGTAGTGTAAGCCGACTGGAGAACCTGTCCGGAACTCAATGATTTGCTTTCAGGCTTATAGGCTTTCACATATTCCATGGTAACTGGTTCCCATCCCCAGGCATGGTCAATAAGCAGTTCAGCATTGACTCCAAACATCTGGTACAGGAATCCTTCATGTTCTATAGAGCATCTGGCTACATCACCCATCGTCAGGATATTGTACTGGGCAAGCCGGTTGGCAATACCTTTGCCTACACGCCAGAAATCTGTGAGAGGAGTGTGTTCCCAAAGCAATTTGCGATAAGTCATTTCGTCAAGTTCGGCAATGCGTACACCGTTTTCATCGGGTGGCATCTTCTTGGCCACAATATCCATGGCTACCTTGCACAGATACATGTTGGTACCGATTCCTGCCGTAGCTGTAATGCCTGTATCCGAAAGGACATGACGGATCATCTTCATTGCCAGCTCATGAGCAGTCATCCTGTAAGTCGCGAGATAGGTGGTAGCATCGATGAAGACCTCGTCGATGGAATACACGTGGATGTCATCCGGACTTATATATTTCAGGTAGATGTCGTAGATTCTTGTACTGTATTCTATGTAGTGAGCCATGTGGGGAGGAGCCACCACATAGTCTATGGCCAGACTTTTATTGCTGTCCAGCTCCTTCTTCGAGTAGGATTTTCCACTGTTACCTCGCTGCCTGTTTGCCACACGTACTTTCTCAATCACCTCGAATAAGCGAGGACGACCTCCGGTACCATACTTCTTTAATGCCGGCGAAACAGCCAGGCAGATGGTCTTTTCCGTTCGTGAAGCATCAGCCACGACAAGGCATGTGTCGAGTGGATCCAATCCCCGTTCAACACATTCTACTGAAGCATAGAATGATTTCAGATCTATGGCTATATATTGTCGTAATGGCTCTGTACTCATTATATTTCCGGAAAACGATACAAAGATAACGAGAATCCTCCAAAAATTCCTTAATATTGTTATTGCTTATCAGTTATATACAGCCCATATCTCACTCTTACATGCAGTCCCGGAGTGATTTTCACCTGTTATATGTCTGCCTTTAAGCACATCCGCTGTCGTGTCAGAGGAAAATTTTTCAGCGAAGTTATCTTGGATCTGTCAAACTGCAAGACGTGTCTTGTGAACAATCTTCCTTTAAGTGACAGGCACTTAAAGAGTATTCTTCATGCCATTCTTGCCTTATTTGCCTTCTCCAAACTTCTGATGCAGAAAAATCTTCCCGACACACAGCTGAAAGGCTGTAACAAAAGGGAAATAAATAATTCAGATATTATGACAGTAACAAAATTCAACAATCGTCTGGTAACTCCAGAACTGAGAGAGGCTCTGAGTGATTATCCCCTGTATTCACAGGACGCAAAAGGAAAGGATGCGCTTTGCATCGCAGTGTTTCACCTTGGCAATATCCGTTGGTATATTATGGAAGGACAGCCCGAAGGAGATGACTTCACCCTATATGGTATAGTGGTCGGTCTACATGAAACAGAGTACGGCTACATGTCAGCATCTGAAATGGCCGATGTCACTTATGATGCGAGTAAGTACGGACTCGGCTTATTGAAGATAGAACAGGATAGGAGTTTCAAATCTTGTGCCCTCAGAGAGGTAAAGGATAAAGAACTTCAGTCTTTCTTGTCAAGACTTTATGATGAAAACTAATGTATAACTTAAAAATTGGACAGCTATGAAGATTATTGTTGTGGATTGCGCAAATGTCCGCATCGATGTTTTGAACGTTCCGGAGAATATGGTTGGAGAGGACGTTGAACTTTTCCTTGTAGAGCACGACTACTTCTTGAATAACATTTCATGGATGGCAGTTCCTGCAGATTATGTTCCGGTGCAGTTTCATGAATTTGGCATAGATGAAGAGAATGGCAAGGAGGTACATGAACAAAGGGATACCAGGTTGAAGAATTTTTCAATCTATGATAGCGTGCAGGAGGTAAAGCATCGCGAACAGGAAGAGCTCGTTTCTGCAATTCGCCAATATGGTGAGAAGGTTGCCGATGGCTATGAATGGCACTTTGAGGGTGATTGCCCGATAGTGGCAGCGTATGACTATGATGAGCCTTGTGATGTGGTAATCCTTGCAGTGAGGGTTAGCAATGATGGAAGAATAACCATCATAGGAGATGAGAAAAACGACCGGGGCAATGAACATGAGATTGATGCCGATGATATATTTGCCGGTCACATTGATTTCATTACGTCGGAAATTGAGTGATAAGAACAAAGGAACAGGAGCCACAGGGATGGTCTTCTGTTCCTTTACTCGTTGCAGTCGTACGGTTATAGCTGCTATGCGGATAAACCTTAAACACTCAGATGTCTATTTCCGTAAACCTTGAAAAGCGTCTTCCGTCCCTTTCTATAGTCTCGAAAAACATCTTTTCCGGTCTGACCCAATAAGATTTCTCTCCATAGAGAGCCTGATATACAACCATCCGCTCCTGAGTTTCACTGTCAAAAGCGGAATGGATATATTTATAGGTACCACCCTTGAAATGACGGAAATATCTTTCTTCTTTTTTAGGAAACTCCATCAGCATCTTCATGGCCAAGGGCGCATACCAGGTCTTCACTTCCTGTTCTGTGGGAGTATGCGCACCCGGGAAATGATGGGAATTGTTGTAATGCTCCAGGAACATGGGCTCATAGTGAGCCAGTCTGTCCTGTTCGCCGAATAGTCCCCAGACACGGTCTCTGTAATACGGATTACAGCAGTCAAACTGAATCTTTTCGAGTTTGGCAAACTCTTCGATTAAAGCTTCATCTATGATAAACGTCTGATTGCCGTCCTTGCGTGGGGCTTTGTACTGATGCTCACCGATTCTTTCTTTCAAGAATTTCGTCATCTCAAAGTGCGGATTGCCAAGCAATGCCGGGATGCCGACTATCGGGGCGAGCATCTGCGCAAGAAAAGATCCGCAGCTGTTACCCAGCAGCAGGTCGGGCGATTCCTGTTCAATGATTGAGCGTACCTGTTTTAATGCCTCCTTGGGATGAAGCGGAAGGTCTGGCGTTAAGACGGAGGCATGATTTTCAAATGCTTCTTTCAGAGCAACTGCCATCGGACAACTTCCTGTGGCAAAGAATCCGTGAAGGAAAAGTATCTTTTTCATTATAGTCAGCTTTTATCCATATCTTTCGATGTATCCTCTTCATTTTTCTTTTTGATAGGTCCGGAATGGTTTCCTCTATTGAGTTTGATGCCATGCTTGTTCAGAATACGGAACACAGAACTTCTGCTTTTGAAGCCGCTTGCTCTCCATATCTCATCTATAGGATGACCGGCTGCATACAGATTGATAACTGTCTTTTCTCTGTCGAGCTTTTGTAATTTTGTGGAAGAAACCTTCGGTAATGATGCAATCATCTTCGCCTGCAGGTTCACCATATGCTCGGCAGTCTTTCTCAAAGCAAGTACTTCTTCAGGTAAGGCACCCATCATTTCCAGCACATCCGATGGCTTGGTTTCAGGGAAAAGCTGGTTCTTGGAATCAATCCGGTCGTGTATGCTTATGACGCGAATAGCTTTTACCCGGCAAAATTCCAGGAAAGTAGCCAGTTCCCGACTGCCACGGATGGCATTTGAAAATTTGGGGATAACAAGTTCATCCCCCCTTTGCAGGGCAACCATGAGTTGCTTCCAAAGCGGCCTGTTGCGTTCGTTCTCATCGCACTCCTCTACAATGCGTATACATCCGAAGTTATTCATCCACTCCCTGTCTTCTTCCAGTTTGTCATACTGGGATATTGCCATAATGTAACCTATCTTTGCCATATTATAAAGGTTTTGACTGATAATCAAATAGATGTCTTATCTTGTCTTGAAAAATATATAGTATGATAATTCTCCAAGAGTATAATGAACACGACTCTGATGCAAAGGTATAAATTATATTCATATTGGTAATCATACTGATATGACAGATTTTATAATCGACTTCTTTTTTAACAACTTCTTATTATCAATAGATATGTATTATAAATCATACTATTATGAGTATGAAATATAAATTAGTATAAACTGAATATTTTATACTGACAATGTGGAATTTTATCTATACATTTGCCACATAACAAACAAAATTATGCCAATGATATATAGAAATTTAATCGGTAAGAATCACTGTAGTAGCGGTTTGATTGGTATGTCTGACGCAGGTTCAGGAAAACAAGTGAAAGAAAGTAAATCAAGTGAAAGAAAAAATACTCAAATGAGTTTAATCTTTCACTTGATTTTTTTATGCTCTGTACTCTTGTTTTACTCATGCAACAATCATGAGAAATATGATTTTGAGTCCTCTGATGAAGCTCTGAATGAATACGATAATCTTTATAAGACTGTCAGATCACAGGAAACGTGCAATGCCGAGCAACTTGCCTCATTTATCAATCTGTGGTATGAATGCTCAGACACAGTCTACAAATTTATTCAGAAAGACCCTTCGTTTACGGCTCATGCCGGTCTGACCATGAGGTTTGACAGTATAACGGATTCCATTCGCACGAGGTTGATGGAGCTTGCGGACAACTTTACTCTAAGCGATGTGGCATATGTCAAACTTCATACTTCTATCTATGGTCAGGATAAGGAACTTGACTCATTAAAGCGACATGCAACAGTATTCTTTTCCTCATTGGATAGCATTCCTGTATATACCGGGAATATTAGAGACTTACTTGCCGATTACTCAGAGTTTCTGCTTTCATATAAATTACATGGGGTACACTCAGAAGATGCGCTTCTTCGATTTATCCGTATGGAAGACTTCTTCTTCCGAAGCTTTCTTGCTTCCATTGACGAGTGCTCAGCTTTGGGTATGGCGGATATTACTGATATGACGGCCAATATTTGTGACAGCATTTATAAGGAAGCATCAAATGGTAAAATCAAGGCTGATGAAACTATTACCTATATGTCCATGAGGACAGGCCGCCGTCTGCTTCTGAATGCCAAAGTCTGTCATGAGAAACTGAAACGTGGTATAGTAAAGGATTCGCAATATGCCAATGCTTACTTGTGGATGATGTTACAACCTTATCTCTCGATAGATGCCCTTGCCATAACAATGCTGACACCGGAACAGATTCGGCTTATGACGGATATGGCAAAGGATTATCCGGCTATCATTTCCAGATTAGACAGCAAACACTTAATCGATCGGGATGTGACCACAAAAATACCGAATCAGCTAATTCGATTATACATATCAACCATCTAATCATATAAATATCATGTTACAGGAAGCTATTTTAAAATTCAGATCATCCGGTCCCATATTGTTGCCAGCCATTATTGATAATTACTGGCTTGGGGAAATCAAGACTTACGAAGATTATGCCGTACTTCCTTATGAAGTACACGAACCTCAGCCTCTCGAAAAGGTTTTGGACATGTTTGAGATGAATGCGGATCTTGCCATTCTTTACCACATAGTGCCATCATCCGCTACCGCATACGGACATGAATGCTGCGCCTACTGTTATCCGGTGACGGAACGTATGTTCAAGATAAACTGCAAGACACATACGGACGGTCTTATCCATGAGTTATATGTTACCATCTACAATTCCATTGAGGTTATGTCTGCTGACATTTTTGAAGATTTGCGACTACATGAACGTCGTGGAAAATTCATAGAAAAGCGAGAGCATGTCCAGATAATGAATGACTTCAACTGCGGACTTTGAATGAACAGGAAAACGTATTACCTCATTGCAGACATCATACAGAAAAACAGGACATGGATAAAGGTTATCGGTACAGAAAAACTGGTAGAGATGCGAATACTTCAGGATGGAATGCTGAAGCCGCTGCTGTTTAAAGCTATCACTTTGAAAAGCTACAGGGAACATTACTGTTTCAAGAGGTCCTGTACCTGGAACATCAATGAATACGATTTGAACATGGGTCTGTTGGCTCTCTGCAAAAAAGACCCTTCAGCCTCTGAACGGATTAAGCATGATGCGCTCACTTTGCGTGATGTCGAATACATTATAGAGAAAGCTTCTTTCGGTATAATAAAACTTGAACTTGACGATTATGAATACTAACAGGAAAATTTATGTTTTTTATTTTACAGTCATCCTGCTGGCTGTACTGGCGATGATGGTATTTGACCTGAATATAATAATCAAGGCTATACTGTGTTTCCTCATATTCTCTTGCCTGATGGTTATGAGAAGCATTAAAAGGGCCTATGACCTGGCCGATGATATTGACCCTGATACGTTGGACAAGATGACTTCATTGACTGATGATTATGCCATAGGAGATGAGAAAAGGAATCACGATTCCAATTTGGATTCTTATCTGAATCTTCTCATCGAAACGGATGAAGAACTTTCAAAAGACCCCACTATTGACCAGAAATCGTTCAGCTATAATGTCCGGTTGAACAGGCGCATAGCTGAACGGTTGGAGTCAATCCAGAGAAAAGAGCAGGAACACGTTGAGAATACAAATAACTAAATGAATTCACTATGATACATACATTAACCATCATCCGTTTTTTGTTCCCGTTCCTGCTACTTCTGGCATTTTTTTGCTTATATAAAAAACCGTACCGCTGCATGCAAAGCTTCATGTGGAGGATGGTAGTATTTGACAGTGCAAGAAAATTTTATTTAAGTATTATGATGCTTACACTCATCTTCATCAACTGGTGCTGTTGTATGACAGAGCCCAATCTGGCAGTTGGACTGTCAAGCATCCTGACGCTGGCACTTTTGAACAGAAGGATTGCCGATAGTACCCTTCATATTCTGCATGAAAGGAAACGGTTTTGGCTTATCACACTCCTGATAGCAGTGGTATGTTATGCCACCCCTTATATGAACAGTGTGTTTCAGCTTTTTTTCCTGCTAAGTGTGGCAGCTGTCTTTTATCCGTCTGAAAGAGTCCTTCAGCAGAAAAGCGTACTTGAAGACTGCGACAGTTTTAAAAGCCAGATGGACTGGATAATGAAGAACTACTATTAATGCCACTTACATGTGGAATATATATTCCTTGCTTGCTTTTTTCCCACTTTTTAAATGTAATCTAAAAATGACGCAAATGACTAACAATAAAAACAATTCTTCTCCTGAATTGAATGACCCACAGGGCATAGACCGCTCCCTGTTGGAGTATCTGAAGCCTAAATCAGAGGACCGTTACAGCAAACTGGAAGCCTATTGTGATCTGCTCACCAGAGCGACATCAGGAACATATTCCACATCCGTTGTAGTAGGAAATCTGAAATTACTTCCCGGCCAGTTTATTGCCACCATATCTGAACTTGCAAGGAAGTGGCAATGGCAACGTGCTACAGTCCGTCAGTTCCTGACCGGTCTTGCCAACCTGGGCCATCTAACCATGGAGCAATTCTCAAAAAGCTATGTGTTTTCCGTAAGCCAGGAACAACGCCTTTCTCTCTTTGTTGAGACACCGTCTGATATATTGGACTTCAACGCACTTCAGTTTGTACGGTTCATTAAAGGACGCAACACTGCCGGTCAGGTGGCCCAATCATATAATTGTTATTTCAACAAGGTTATGGAATTGGCGGTAACGGAGAACGACGGAGGCAGACCTGCCCGACATGTTCTCAAACAGCAGGGTCAAGTATTTGACTCGCTGGCAAAGTCCATATTTCAGGTCTTGAAAATGGAGAAGGAAATGCCTGAAGAACTGTCGGATTCCATCGGCCTTCTCTTTGGAAAAGACCATGTATGGGACTGGCAGAAAGTAATAGAAATCCTTGGCATTCTGGCTGTGGCCATACGTGAAAACAGAAAGCCGGGTTATATGGCAGAACCCGTATCCCGTTATACGAAAGCAGAAGTTATTCTCCTTGACTGCATATTTGAATACTACGTATCTGACCCGGGAACATTTTATTATGATGACCCTCCTCGACCTGATTTAAGCCCCGTAGAGGACAGAACGGATGATAAGCCTGGGGGCACTTCCTCTATTGAAAACGGAACGGATTAAACGCCTTATTAACGATGCACGGCATGTCATACGCTTTTATACACTTCGTCTTTGTCCCGCTAACGGATAGATGCAACGACAGGCAGCGTGCTTGCACGTGCCACTTTTTTACAGTCTCGGGAAGCCTAATACCCCGACCGCTATGAAGCGGCGGGAGGGCTGACCAGATAAACAGCAAGCTGGGTCAGTTTTCTAAGTGTGCGTATGACCGCAAAGGAGACTGAAAAAAGGCTCAGAATAACGCAAAAAATAAAATTGTCATTATGGGTACTACATCAAAACAAGTCATGGATATAAAGACTTCCAAAGGGCTCTCACAGACGAGCAATGAGGAGTTACGTGCCTGGACGGATAAAGGATGGGAGCAGGCTATGCGTGAGGGTAACTATGACCGTAGCCGTGAACATCTTAATTTCGAGGTACAAAAAGGTGGCATAGTCACACCGATAGATAAGAAGCGTCCGCTGACAAAACGCATGGCAGAAAACCTTGCGTCACGTGGCATCAAGGATCCGAATGAAGGACTAGCCGAGCCACGTTTCCGGACAGTGGTCAACTTCATATTCGGAGGCTCAACCGACCGTATGCGTGAGCTGGCCTTCGGCAATCAGGTAGTTGACTTTGAGAGCAAAGGAGGTAACGAACATGTAAGGCGTATGCCGGAAATAGAAGAATGGGCACGTGACATTTATCGCTTCGTGGCAGATAAATATGGAGAGGAAAACATCATTTCCTTTATAGTTCACTGTGACGAGAAGAACCCGCATGTTCACTGTGCTCTACTACCGATAGACCAGAACGGCAAGTTTGCTTTCAAGCAGATTTTCCATGGACAGAACCGTCTGGAGTTTAAGAATTATATGCTTGCCCTGCACGACGAGCTTGCGAAGGTCAATGAAAAATGGGGCCTTACAAGAGGGGTGTCGGTTGTAGAATCTGGTGCGAGGCATCGCTCTACTGAGGAATACCGACGATGGCTGGCCAATGCCTGTGTGACACTTGAAGCCCAGTTGGAGAACAACAGGAAGTTGCTTAAGTCTCTGAACGAGGAACTGGCAATAGCCCAGAAGAAACAGAAGTCATTTACGACCATGATTGATAATCTGAAGACGGAGAAAGACCGTCTTGAAGATGAACTTCGTCCTCTTCGGGAAATGCAGGCCAACAGCGAGAGTATCAGTGCAGAGATTGCACGCAAGATTCAAAGTCTCGAATACCAGAAGGCTCAGGTTGAAGCTAAACTGGCAGACAAGGAAAAGAAACTTGATGAGACTAACCGGTTGCTTGAAGCTCTTCGTGAAGATAAGGCTGACATCGAGCAGCAAGCCAGGGAACTGGAAGACAAGGCCAATCAGTCTGAACTTTCATGGGCTCATAACATGAGCTATCACTTGAACGGTGCAATGCTTGACACAATGTCACAGGAGTTCACATCCCGCTATCACCATCTGCCGGAGGAAACAAAATCCTTGTTTAACGATACACTGATCTGCCAACTGGCAGAACAGGGAAATCATGTTGTCATGGTTGCCTTGAACCTTGTGTGCGGTTATGTGGACGATGCTACGACCATTGCCCAGACTCACGGAGGTGGCGGTGGCCCCTCCACTGGTTGGGGAAGGCGGCCGGAAGATGATGACCGTGAGTGGGCACGTAGGTGTCTGGCAATGGCACGCAAGATGTGTGCGCCATCTGTCAAACGGAAGAAGAGAATGTAATGGTAAGCCTGTTGGCTTATGACAGTATCAACGACTATTAAAGTATAAACTATATGAGAAAGAATATTCTTATGCTTTTAACTGGATGTCTTGCTGCAATGACAGTCTCTGCAAGTAACATCCATCACAATACTGACAGCATTTATAAGCAAAATACTTTCAGTCAGGAGCAGATGCTCTTGCCTATGAATCCTACATATCTGAAGAATGTAAGCGAAGCAGCCAACTGGGGTAGAAATTGGTTTATAGAAATTAAGGGCGGGGCTTCAGCTTTTCTCGGATCACCCATTGGTTGCGGTGATGTGTTCGACCGGATAACACCTGCCTTGAAGGTAGGTGTTGGAAAGTGGTTCACACCCGCAATCGGTGGACGTGTAGGTTTCCAGGGACTGACGTTCAAGAACGCTGAGTTCAAATCCATGAAGTATCAGTTCTGTCATGCAGACCTGATGTACAATCTGACTTCAGGACTCCGTCAGAATGAGTACGGACTCTCTCTTTGGGATATTGTTCCTTATGTGGGAGTGGGTATGATTCATAATGCGGACTGGTCTGATCCTTGCTCATGTGGCAGTGGTTCAGATGGCAGCCGTCCGTTCGCCTTTACCTATGGACTGGAGATAGGTTACAGAATTGGCAACAGGGTAAAACTTGTTGCTGGTGTCAGTGGACTGACTACAGCCCAGAATTTTGATAATATGGGTAGCTCTATAAAATTCAAGGATAATATGCTTACGGTCTCAGCCGGTCTCTCCATCACATTAGGAAAGGCTGGATGGAAGCGTGTAGTTGATGCTACACCTTATATCGAGCAGAATGCTTATCTCAAAGATTACATCTCCTATATGAAGGATGAGAATATACGATTGCAGAAAAAAATGTCTAGAGAGAAAGAGGTGCTGACAGTCTATCCCAAGAATAACTATAGTGGGCTTAACTCACTAAGAGCACGGTTGTCCGGGAAAAAGTCTGGCTCACCAGAAAGCAAATCAGGTATTGACGGTATAGCTGAAAATTTGGATGATGATGCAAAAGTCGGTCTTGTAGATACGCATGTACGGACTGGGAACTGCCAGTCAGACTCACTTTTGTCTGCCGGTCAAAATGTATCTGATAATCTTATGTCTGTAAATAATAATGCATTGGACTCAATAGTAAATTCAGGTAATTCAAAGATAACAGTGGGTGTTCCGGTGTACTTCTTCTTCCAGCTAAATTCTGACAGGCTTGTAGATGAATCCCAGATTGTGAACCTTGATGACATCGCTGAAATATCCAAGGCGCATAATTTAAGAGTGACCATATCCGGAGCAGCAGACAGTGCCACTGGTACACAGTCCATCAATCAGGAGCTTGGCCAGCGTCGTGCCAGATATGTAGCTCAAAAGCTTATTGATAGAGGGGTACCTGAAGGTTTAATTCATCTGCACAGTTTTGGTGGAATAGATAAGTTTAAGGCCAATGACTCTAACCGTTTTACGGTGGTCATGCTTACTGAATGATAATAGATAATGCGAAACTTTTGCTAAAAAGTCGTGAGACTTTGATTTGTATTTTATCCATCAAATTATGGTTTACATAGAGAAGGTATGCTCGGATTTTCCTTGCATACCTTTTATATTACCTATTATATTTTTTTCTAAACAACTTCCATGCTCATCCGGTTTAGTTCAATTTGTGTTGATGACAAGGTAATCTGCTGAAAATTGTAAAGCCTTTTATTGTATATTTTGCTACACACATATTAAGTAGCTTGGCATCCTTATCTGATTTAGATCCTAACAGTCGAAAACATAATATTTCTTCGATACTTAAGTTGTAAATCGATTTTTAAAATAAAACTCCTCTGTATAATGATAGGGCATTGTCATTGCCTATGATACAGTTCAATTCCAATTCGCCACAAGATGCCATATAACTGTCATTTACTTAATATGCCAGATTTTAAAGTTATTGGATTCGTGTAAAGTGGAATATGTGAATTTTGTTTTCATATAAATCTGAACATTCGGAATGTAAACACTACCCTAAGCAAAACGAAAGCCGGAATGGTGAAAATATTTCTATTTTTTATAATAGGAACTGATATCACTCAAAATCTTCGTTAGTATGTTCTTAAGATTATATTTTGAGTAAAGGACTTGGCTTTTCAAACGGCCATTATCATTTTTCTTAAACAGTTCACTATATTCTGGAATAATAGATGAGAACAGCGATTCGTTTTGGGTGAAGCACTTATCGGCAAATAATTTTCTTTCTTCATCATTTATGGCATCATAGTGAGTCGGACGGATAAACAGGTCGAATGCATAGCAATCTTCACTATTCCTGTTACCATTGTCATCATAAAAATAGACATCAATGGCAATAGTTCTATTCTCTTCTCCGGGGATTTTGAAATCGAAATACATACACGATTTTTCTTTTGGCCATATAGAAACGCTCCATCCTTGTTGATTTATGGAATCCTTTTTCTCTTTATAATCCAAAAACAAAGATATTGTGCGCAGTTCCATCCTGTTACTGTTATTTCCATTTGCCGATTTTAGCACGATGTCATAATTATTATCGTTCCAAACACACCGTTTTGTATCCATGAACGCCCAAATAGCAGGATACTTGATAAAATAATACCGATGGGAATCTTTATCTTTCTTACGTATATCCTCTTCGAAGTTTGAAGAAATATCAGTAATATATTCTGATAAGACGTTTACTAAATCTTTGCCGGACTTGAATTCAGGGATAAGTAATTTTTTCATCAGCTGTTGTAGGGAGCTTATATCATAATCTTCTTGGGTTATGTATTCTCTCCACTCAGTTAGACCATTGTTGAAAGACCAGCATGAGCTTACTTCTTTCCCAAAGTAATATGGAGGGAAAGACATTAATGCTCTGCGTAAAAGGTAATCCTTTTCGAATTTTGTGGAAAGTCCATTATCATTACCGTCGAATAATTCAAGCAGAACGGATGAATAGCTTTTCACGTTTTCTTTCGACATACAGTCATATCCTTCTTGCTCTTTTAGCATACGGAACAAGATACCTATTCTACCTCTGAAGAATCTTCCGTTCTCCATGTTAATCATTTCATCTTTAAATTCGGGCATAGAAGCCTTTCTGGTTTCTTCCTTCACTTGACTTTTGTTGAATTTATCCAATACATTCTTCACATCATCCGATTGTAATACCGTATATATATTGCTATTCTTACACAGTGTGCTGAAAGCGTCGATGTCTTTAATTATTGAAGGTAAATCCTCACTGCCTATAACAGTATTGAGAATGAGATTCCGCATTGTCCTCATCCAATCAAACAGCTCGGTTTCGCCTTCCTGGTATGCCAACAAAGCATATAATAATGGGAGTGTTCTGCCGAAAGAGCCTTCGCACATACATAGTTGGTAGGTCCTGGATGTTTTTTCGGAATCGGATTCTCCAATGTAAAGCTGCATCTCATTAAATTTTTTACAATATGATGTCAGCGTGTTAAGCTTATTATAAGCAAATTTAAAGAAGCCGGGTGATAGCAAGTTAAGACGCTCAAACCAGGTGAGCGGGAAATTGCCTGCTTTCTGCAGTCTTTCTATAACAGACTTTATCACATCCTTGACTTCGGTCTTTTCATTCTTTCCGAAGAATGAGGTCAACTCCTCGTATAGAAGCGTTTCTTCATCCTTTATTCTGATTATCGTATCAAGGAGCTCGTCATTCTGGATATGATAGAGTATGAGGAGATTGTATAAACAGTACAGCTGTTCATCGTCAATCTCTTCAGGATGTTCCTGCTGGCGGTTCCGGTTATCCCAAAACATATCCGCCCACTTATTGTCCATTTTCATTTTCCAATCCTCAGCAAAAAACAATCCAGCCACATTTTCATCCATAAACGACTTTAAATTTTCGAAAGCAGACAGCTTTCTTCCTCTACCGTTCATCTTGATGTATATGTCATCGTCTAAACCGTTTCTTTCATCCATTTGTAGAAATGCAAAGGTAATACCTGGAGTTGCCGATACGACCAAACGATTCCATATTGAATCAAAATTCTCTTCGTTTATCTTCCTATGAATGAATTTAAGTGTTGCCAGCATATTCCTTACACTTGTGTTGCTGAGCCAGGATTGGATGAACCAGTTTTGATTGACGATCACTTTATCCAATGAATCGGCATCGTTCTCTTTGACCAGTTTCTCCAAATGAAGGGACAGCCTTTCGCAAAAGTCTTCGGCATATTCTCTTGAGGCAAATCTGATATTTATATTAAATTTATTTTTACATTGTTTTCTTGAATACAGATATAGGTAAAGAAGCCAAAGTGTAGTAAGACGCTGTTGTCCGTCTACCGGTACAAAACATCCGTCTTCCTCATATCCGTATATGTAGTTCAGGTCCTGATTGGTTTTGAGAAGAGAATCTAAGAATGGCACTATCACATCTTCTCTGCCTCCCTGTACATAGTCACGCTGTAGTAGGGGTATCAGTATGGTTTTACTGTTGAATGACTCGATGAAATTCATAGCTTTTATATTTTTTCGTTGTTGAAATAATATCCGAGCTTCTGCTCCATGTCTTTTACATAAAAATCGGCATCCTCCTGCGTCCAGGCATTAAGCGATAGTTTGTTGGTCTTGTTATATGCTTTGGTGAAGACCTGTCGTGTGCATGGAGGGATATAGCGAGGTGTGAGTGAGCTCTCGAATTTGTCGCTTTTATCGGAAATGCCATCGGCAACAATTATATATCTCCGTTTGCGAGGAAATAAGGCATTATGATAACTGCGGTTAGTGCTGCTGTCTAGAAGAGTAAGATTCCCAATCTGCATTTTGTCTTTCCCGTCAGGAGCGTTGTCTTTTATAGAGTCCGTTTTATCATCGTATTGTCGCATTATGGCTGTATACAAACGGTTAAAGTCTTCACGTTTTTCACTTGTACTGTATATCATTTCCAGCTCTTTTATTTTACTGTTTTCATCTTTGGTGTATTCATTGCCTAAATCTTGCTTTATGCTTTCTAGCCAGGCTTTTCTGTCTGCAGAATTTCTGAAGTCGGAATCTGTATTCGATGAAATGTGTTCTATGTCCCATGACTGCCTGTGAAGAAGCTCGAACGGGAACTTTTCATACTCATTTTCGAGACTTAACCGTTCGTCTTCATGCAGCTGTTCAAATCGCTGGAGTATTGTTTCGATGTTATGCATCAGGAATAGAAGACGTAAATCTTTTTTATCGCTATAGTAACTGTATTCTGTAATGGCTTTATGTTTTCTGGTAAGTATAGTCTTGATTTCGCTTCTTAGTCTGTTGATAAATTCAGAATGAGTAAGTTCCCTGTTAAGTGCAAGCCATCTTGTTATATTGTTGATAGGATTCCTGTTTGAATTATACGTGAGGCCCCCAATGTAATGGTAGCTGTAGATGTTATCATACATGTCTTTCAATCTTAGAAAAGTATGTCGTACAGCTTTCCATTTCTGCGATAAATTTTCCTTCTTAGAGTCATTGAAGTAATTTCTGAACGACCATCTTGAATCAATGTCATAGTCGCTTTGTTTGCATCCAGCCACAAGGTTGAACAAGAAATCCATCCTTGTTTGTCCTTCCCGCAGTTCATTGCCGTTAATCATATACCAGAAATGGTCGTTCTGCAAGTCACGTTCCATTCTTTCGAATATGGCAGCAGCCTCCATCCGTTCAACTTGAGGCAGTCCTGAAACACGGTTGAGCAACAGAGCCTTGATAAGGTCTGTATTTGTCAGATGTATCTTGCCGCTATTCAGATTTCTGAAAGTTTCATATTGTCTGGCTCTTTCTACCTCATACCATATTACTTGCAATGACTTCTGATCCTTGGGGCGTTCAAGCAAGTCCCTGAAGGATTGCTTAAGTTTGTCATCCAAAAAAAAATCAGAAATATAATGATATGCTGTATAGATATAAAAGAAGTCGATATTCTTATCCGCTGTCTTTTCGTTTTCCGAAGCAATATTTTTCAGGTATTCACTTCTTGACGGAATGTTACTGTCGTCACGATCATATTCAAATGTGTAAGGTTCATTACCGTACAGGTACATGTGTAGAAGATATAGGGTTGTAAGTCTTTGTTGTCCATCAATGACACTGTACCTTTCATCGCCCAATGGTACAATGGCCAATGGTTGCAGACAGTACACTCTTTTTGATTCCTTATTGCATGATATAAATTCACGCAAATCGTTCAGAAGTTCTTCTACATTTGATTTAGTCCATTTATATCCACGCTGTTGATATGGTATATGGAAAATCTTTCCTTTTAACTCCGAAAAGGCTTTTAAATGTATTTCTTTTTTATTTATATCACTCATAATGATATGATTTAAAGGTAAAAGTTTTTTTTGATTTATAAAATCTCCCTCGCAATCCAGGCACACGCTTCGGCATCGGCAAGGGCATGATGATGGTTCTTCAGCTGATATCCGCAAGCTTCGGCTACAGTGTGGAGCTGGTGATTGGGCAAACAGGGTAGAGCCCTGCGTGAAGCACTGAGTGTATCATAAAACTCATAGCAGGGATAATCCATCTGATATACCCGGAACACTGCTTTCAGGCATCCTTCATCAAAAGGACGGTTGTGGGCTACCAATGGCAGGCCTTCTATGAGAGGTTCTATCTGCCGCCACACCTCAGGGAAGACAGGGGCATTATCAGTGTCTTTACGTGTAAGTCCATGTACCTGTGAACACCAGTAATTATAATAATTTGGTTCCGGGTTTATCAGTGAGTAAAAAGTGTCTGTTATTTCTCCGTCCCTTACTATCACTATGCCAACGGAACACACTGATGAGCGTTGGTTGTTGGCTGTCTCAAAATCTATTGCTGCAAAATCTTTCATTCGCTGATATTATATTTGTTATACATTCTTTTAATCTTTTCCGCCAGTTCTTTACGTAGCCATGTCGGAGCAAGGACTTCCAGATCTTCACCATTCCAAAGCAACTCCTGCTGAAAATCAAAAGTCGGACGGAGGTAGTAAGTGAATATACTGTATTCTTCATTACATTCGGTTTCCTCTTGTGACTCATGAAGTTTCAGGTCGCGCAGATAGTTTGCCTGTCCTGCGCTGACCTTTAATTTTACGTGTTCTTTTGGAATGTTATTGTCGGCTATGATTCCAAAGCAGCCGTCGAAGAACTCTTCGGCTGACCAACCTTCAGGCATTTTAAATGTTTCCTCTCTCTTTTGCAGATACGTAATACGGTCGAGGCAATAGATTCTTGGTCCCTGTTTGTGATAATAGGTATAGGTACTGCGTGCCACCAGATACCATCGCTGACGAAAAAGCTTTACACAAAAAGGTTCCACATCAAAATTATTTTCTTCGTCTTTCCAATAACTGTGGTATGTTATATTGAGAATCTGATTTGATTTCATCGCTTCAATAATCTTCTGAAGATATTCCTGGCCAGAAGGGACGTATTCCAGCAAGATTCGGTCTTTTATGCTTTGGCTCTCGTCCAGCGCGTTGCTCACACAGAAGGTGTTGTAAATCCATGAACGGAGACCATTCTTGCTGATGTCCTCTTTATTCATAATATAGTAGCGGTATTTGCCCTTGCCTTCGTTCTCAATAAATAGTCCGAACATATCCTGGATGGCATATCTCCAGTTGTCGAACGTGCGTTTGGGAATTTCCACTCCCTCACTAATCTCACTGTCAAGCCATAGGCTGTTAAGTTCCTTAAAAGATATTCTGTCGGCCTTATAAATGGTATCTATAATCCAAACGTATTTACTTAATAAGCTTTGTGCCATACTATTCTGGGTTTTATTTATGGCAAAGTTACTTAAAACCTACGCCAAAATATTGCGTAGGTATCTTTTTTTGATAGAAAATAGAAGGTTATGCTATAAATCGGCGTAGCTTTTAATCAATTTTGTAGCGTAAACTTCAAAACCTTTCAGAAATGAATTTTTCTTCAAGAGATTTCGTAGATACAGTTCGCAATGAATCGGATATCTATAAATTGCAGGGTATGTTGCGGAGTGTGGAAAGTGCTGTCAAGTTGCATGTTGGCACTGATCCTATGGACTTCTATCTGCGTCACGTTGGCGGGCAGGAAATGAGGACTGTTGAGAGTCTTGTCATGAGTAGAAAACTCGTTTTGGACAAAATGTTTCAGGCCACTCAACGTGAGATGGAGATTTTTGTAAAGCAGAACAATCGACTTCTGGATTTGACTAACCAGATGTATCATCGTACTGCTCAGATGTATCGCATGTCGTTGGCCAATATGAACATGTATCTTGATGGTGACGATTGTGATGTGGAAGGCAAGTTGGTATATTCATACAATGACTGCGACTCGGTATTGAAATATGAGGAGGATAGGATTTACCAGTCTGATTTTGACTATATGATAGAATTGGTCAGTCTTTTGATGGAGAAAAGCAGACATCGGGTGGCAGAGATAGAAAGTGCAATTGTATCGTACAGACCTGGATGTAACCCTTCGATGACAGATGAGGAACTGGACTGTGTAAATACTTTAGACGACGGAGAAACATGGGCAGAAGGATGTCTGATGAGGCCAGAACTGGATTCAATCTGTATTTGCCATGCAGTGCACGACATTTGTACCCATAAGGATTATTCCATACCGGATTTGCTGCGTATGGATGATTTCTTTGTAGATGTATGTATTACCAACAGTGCTCGTAATAAAACTGAATATGATGGAGAATAATGGACAATCAATGGCAGAAATAATGAAAGACCTGTATCGTAAAAGTTATAGGGAGGCTGCCAAAGTAATAGTGGCAGGTGGACGTGACTTCACCGATTATGAGTTTATGAAGGAAAGCCTGGGACATTTGTTCGCTCAAGAGGATTTCTGTGGTGATTCTGATATAAAAATCATTTCGGGAATGGCTGATGGAGCAGATACGCTTGCCATCCGCTTTGCCGATGAATTTGAACTGACAAAGATTCTTTTCCCAGCTAATTGGAAGCTGCACCATCGTATGGCAGGCTTTCTCAGAAACGAAGACATGATGGAAATAGCCACACATCTGGTGGCTTTCTGGGATGGTAAGTCCAAAGGAACTCAGCATATTATTGAGCTGGCTAAGAACAAGGGCATTCCTTATAGGATTTTTATCTATAATCAAAAATAATAATATCACAATGGATGGAGCGAAGAAATTAACGGGATTAGAATTAGACAATTATCAGTACCCCTTGGCTGATGTTTCACATCTGTCTGAGGAAGAGAAGAAGGAACTTTTTAAACGTGGAATGTGTATTCCTAAGCAACTTAAGTCTGACGATGAATTTGAACAGTGGGTTTCACTCTATGCCTTAAGGGAGGCTCAGGATCCTTATGCCTTTTCTTCTGAAGGGGAACAAGTATGCTTAGATGAAAATGAGAAGGAACATCTCATGGTGGATACAGCATCGTATCATCGTGCCATGTGGTATCATAAGAAACGTTTCAGCGCTTGGGCCAAGGAGGAATTACAGCCGTTGATTGATGAGTTGGTTGAAGCCGCAAAAACTGCCCCTCAATATGACTGGCGCTTTCTTTACGAGTTGGAATATTATAAGTTGCGTTGTATGAGGGCGTATTTCTCTCATTCATTGATTGTTGACGGAAATGGAAATTTCGGTTTTAATAAATGGATTGACCTCTGTATTCTTCTGTTGCAGCACATTAAAGAGAATGGGATTCATATCACTGAAAACCAGCTTCAGCATATGAATATTCGCAATGTAAAGGATATAGTGAGACCATCTTTGATGAGCAATTATATGGATGTACACTCATCAGTTAGCAACAGATTTCAAAAAGATCAAAGAGCAATTTATGAACGTGACATTTATATACGAAAGATGGAAAGACTTTATTATAAAATACGACTGAATAAGCTGAGGGAATGGTGGGAGTAATAGCTACTCCCGGTAAAAGCCTTCAATTGAGGATGAGATGCAAAACGGCTTTTATCCTCATATTTGAACTATCTGTTATAGCCATTCCAAAGAGCATATTATCGTAACCCAGTAATTCCCTTATTTTTATTCTGAAGTTTTCCAGTTCCTCATCGGCCAATGGATAACGGGAGGGAACCGAAAGATAGAATATGGCATTATTGTATTTCTTTAGTTCAATCTGTTGGTATTTTATAATGGATGTGAGAATATAGTCCAAACGGCCCTCTACATTGGATGTTACTGACCTGTATTCATATCTGGTGTCATGTTGAACACCCAATAAAAAGGCAACATCCTTTTCCCTGAAGCTGCTGCCGTTTACTGTCAGCTCTGCTATCGTCTTTTCTCGCTGAATCATCTTCTCCTGATATTCCTGTCTCTTTTCCTACCTGTAAGCGCGTTTGCGCTTTGAACGGTTATGCTTTACGTTAACGGACAAAGGATGTTTTTCTGTTATGATTCTGCACCTCTTCCCCGACGGAGGCAGGTAAGCAATTTTAGGCTGCCTCATTCATCAAATTAATGGTGAAGTGACAGCCTACTAATCGTCTATAGAATTACCTCCCTCTATGAAAGTAGTGCGTCTCTTCTTGTGCGACAGTTTCCATTTTCTGTTCCTGTTTTCCAGTAATGGACTTGACATCAGCAGTGGCGTTATCAGGCAATCCGTAACGGGTGATGTTCTGTCTGACTTCTTCAGCAGTGACTTTACGCATCACATCATAGGTTCCTCCAACAGACGGGTTATATACCACGGCATAGTGTTCGTTCTCCACCAACAGGTCATCTCCACGGTATTTTGTAGGAGACAGGTAAGTGTTGGACAGGTCTATGGCATCACCGGCATCGTACTCAATGGCTTCCTTCAATAGTGCCTCATAATCGCCCTTTTCTTGTAGCTTGTCAAGTCTGTCTGTGTCTTCACCCATTTGAAGGTAGGCTACAGAAGCATAGTACACAGGCTCTTGGCTATTACTTTGGACTACTTCTATGTTTTGTTCCTGGTCAATTTTCTGTTGCATGGCATCAATACATTTTGTAATCATACTTGATGCCTTTTTCACATCTGTCAGTGTAGTTTTGATGAATTCCGGAGATTCATTCAAGCTGTCAAGCCAGCTTTTGAGGTAACTGGCACTGTCTTCTTTCAGATGCTTGGTCATACCATAGCGTTGTGCAACGAGGGCTGCACTTAGCTCGGCCACAAGCTCTTCCCGGGCATACTCCTTACTACCAAAGGACGTTGGCTGTAGTCTTCCCAACTGATTCTCTGCTCCTGTGGAATGGGCCATCTCATGCCCCAGGTTGGTATAGAATGACTCACCATCCTTGAACTGCTTTTTCTCAGGAACGACAATCTCATTCTTTGAAATGCTGTAGTAGGCATTGTCTCCGTAGGTAGGCTTGATGGGGCATATCCATTCGTTATCCTTTATCATCCGGTCGATAGGAGCAAAGGAAAAATCCTCACCTTCAGATTGTGGACGTATCTGTTTTCCTTCATCAGCAAGTTTCTTATATAAATCAGGACGAGCTTCCTGAAGATTGGTCTGGGCCACATTGAACACGTTATATACCTGAAGCTTTGGATAGACGTTGTAGCCTTTCTTTTCTTCTTCACTCAACAGTTTATAGTCATCGTATTTAATTTTTTCTTTTGTCTCTTTATCGACAACAGTGAATGTCGTGATGAACACCGGGAAACTCTTTTCTCCTTTCAGAATGGAAACCTTTGGCAATTCCTGCCCATTGTTATCCTTTATTTGCTGACGGACTCCCTGCTTGTCTTTGGTATAGTTCAGACCGGCTACACGGTCAAAAGTACAAAATACAGGCAGTTTATATCCCTGTTTCTCACAGTGCATCATGAGTAAGAGTGCATTCATTCCATTGTATTCGCGGCCAGAAAGATTTCTTGGCCAAGAGATGGATTTATCTGTAAACCAAGGCTTCTTCCAGTCATTCTGCAAAGTCTTGATTTTCTCAATCATCATCTCTGCGAATTTGTCCAAGGCCTTATCTTCACTGCTACGGCCATCTGAATTATAAATCTTTTTACCTGTCATAGTCATTAGTGTTGGTAAGAGTTAGAGCTTTTCTCCCAAAGAGAGCATTCGCTTATGCGGCATGTAAGGTCAAGTCTGTTATTGTACACACCTAATTCCAAATCCCCCTTGGCATTGATTCCGGCTTTTGGTTGCATCCATGCTTCTTTTCTTTTGTCGAATTGCATAAAGCGTACCCAGGTATAGGTGTAATTATCTCCATCCTTTTCGCTACTATAAGCTGAAAACACCGTAAAGGACTTACCATTTTTAGTTGTCTTGTCCTCAATTTGTTTGCCTAAAGTACCTCTGAACTCCATTGTACCGTTAATGCCGTCGTTATTGCCTGCATTGAATGTGTTAATACCAGTTGCAGACAGGTTAAGGTATAATGCTTCTCCCTTTTTGTGGAACATTAGAATACCGGCTACTTCAATGCGAGTCCCAACTTGAATTGGTGGTAACTCAGATAGGTTGTTACAGGTCTTGGCCACACTGATTTCAACTGTCTTGTTAATTCCTGATTTTGCCGGAATAACGATATTGATACCGAATGATGCGAACTGCGTACCTTCTTTGTTAGCACGCATTTGTGCCTGGCGGGAAACGGTGCCACACACGGTTACATTACATTTAATCATAATAAAACGAATTGATTGTTATACTTAAAAAGCAAATTATTTCAACTGTACAGACTCCTGTCTGCCTTGTTGGATCTCCAGATTGTTCTGATAGTTTTGTGACATCTGCAGCGTGACCACGGCAGAGTTAATAACAGAGGCGATGCTACGTCGTTTCTCATCATCGTTCATCATGGTACTGCCAAGCGTCTGTTGGATCTTGTTTATTTCTGCATTACTCAGTTCTCTGTTGAGTTGTACAACTCCATTGTCTGCATACAGATTGGGTTTACCATCCTGCAGGCTTATGGTGCAGGTCTTATAGGATGGGAGGATAGGAGTAAGGTCTATGCTTTTACTGACAGCTGCAGCAGTAGCCTTCTGCATCTTTTCCTCCTCACTTGAATTATCTATCTGGAGGGCAAGAGCCATGAGTGAAGTGAACATAGTCATGGCCATCTCTATTACAGGATCAGCTATAGGCATATTCACCCCACTGTCTTCAGAGGACAGAATTTTCTTCATCCACTCATCCGGACTCATGGCTGTATCTGGCTGCACATTGGCATCGGATTGACTTGCACTCTTGTATTGCGCAGTCAGATCTTTTCCGTTACTGAGAACCTGTAATGAGATGTTCCCTTTTTGTGAAATCTCAGCAAGATATGCAGCCGGGTCAATATCTCTTTTTGTTCCATCTGTGGATATGGATATAACTCCAAAATGAAGATGTTCACCAGTAGTCCGATACCCAGTGTTTCCTGAAATGCCAAGCTTCTGTCCGGCAGCAACTTCATCACCGATCTTGACGGATATACTGTCCAGGTGCATGTAGGTACATTGATATTTGCTGCCATCGTTCCTATTGTACTCAACTGTAACAGACCGTCCTCCGTTTGTATTGGCATTGCTGTTCACGTTGACAACTTTTCCTTTATCTTCTGTTGCAAGGACTGCCTCATGATTTGTCTGGATGTCAATCCCTTTATGCAACTGGGACTTACTTGCGTCCAAAGGATCCTTTCTTGTACCAAAGGGAGAAGTAACCAGCATAAACTCCTCTCTCTTTAAAGGGAAGGAATATTTCTTTTCTTCAGTATCCTGCACGGAAACATCATCGGATGTGGCTTGACAGGGATTGTCAGCAGTTCCAAAGGATTTACCCAGTGCCTTCATTTCCTGCATTACCATCTGGTCATATTTTTGCAATCCGTTCTTCTCGATAATATTCTGAAGGGTTGCTGCATATTGTTTGCTTGACGCATATCCTGCATCCTGTAATCCGTTTGTCCATCCTTTATAGTCATCAGGTGAGAGTTGGAATAGTCCGGCATATCTTCCGTTCCTTTTCAGAAACTGAGAATGATGCTCATAGGAATCTCCCACATTTGCATACTGGCAAAACTTTTCATTTGGACGGTCATCGGTATATACAAGATATTTGCCTCCGTTCTCAATCCAGCTGGATGTGGCCTTGATACCAAAATGGTTGTTTCCCTTACGGGACAGTTCACTCTGGCCACTGGCACTTTCACAGATACCTTGTGCAAGCGTGACAGATGCAGGTATGCCATATCTGCGCATCTGCTCCATGGCATACTCTGCATATTGTTGGATATATTCTTGATTCTTTGACATTGCAGTTACATGTTATCTGTGCATTCTTGAAGCCTTGCTCTCTTCCTGATTGGCGGGTTCACTTTTCTGTCTTTCACTAATGTCTTTCCCTTGCCGGGTAGTTTCCAACTGATCACAAATGGCAATTCTCTCACCGGCACGGATCATCTTTGGAAGATAAACATCGAGTGCATGGTATGGAAAACCGGCCATAAGGAGAGGCTTCCCTTCAGCATCTTTGGTGTGATTGCTCTTACTGAGAGTGATGCCGAGTATTTTGGCGGTCTTTTCCGCATCCTGGCAGTAAGTCTCATAAAAGTCTCCACATCTGAAGAGCATAATTGCATCTGGATGTTTTGACTTTAACTCATAGTATTGTTTCAGCATCGGAGAGAGTTCTGCGGTTGCCTTTGATTCAGTCTTGGAACTTTCATCCTTGCCCTTATTCCCTTTGGATTCGAATGAGCCAAGTGATTCGTTCTGTCTGGTGTTCTCTTCCGTCTGCTCCTCATGTACTTCCGTTTGCTGACTGGGGCTCTTTGACTGGGCCTCCTGTTCTGATTTGTCAGTACCTACCGCAACAGCATCTGTACGATCCTTACGGAGCACATCTGCAAAAAGGCTTACCGCAAGATGTTTTTTATAATCTTGCATGTCTTCTGCCAGCCACATACGTTGCCATTGCTGTGGACTCACTTCACGGGCTGTCAATTTCTCACCGTTGATTGTAGGCATACACAATATCACACTGGGTTGGTTCTCCGAGCCCTTGGTCTTAAAGATGTTCACACGGTCTATCCTTGCGAGTTCTTCTGCTGTCGCATCGCTTTTGAAAAGGTCAACCTTAATATCCGGATTGTTCTGGGCAGCCATATAGTATTTCTGGGCCATATCCTGACGTACTTTTTCTGAAGCTTCTTCGTCACCTTGTTTTATTGTGGTGAAGAAAAGGTTCAGATCTGCCTTCTCGGGGTAAACGCTGAAGCTCTTTTCATTTTCGGGCTTCAGATAAAGTGCCCATTTCCCTTCGTCATTACGCAACATGAGTATCTTTTCAAAGTCTATGGCACCGGAGCGTTTGACGGCATCAGATACATCGAGCAGTGTAAGTGTTTCCATGTTCCACTTGTTCATGCGGTTTACGGATATCTCCTTGCCGTCAAAAAAACTGTCATCGGGACGATACCCCATAGAACCGTCTATGTTGTAGAAAGTGACCGTTTCATAGCCCTCTTTTTGAAGCGCATGTTCGATGCGTCCTTTGTTCATTCCTGGAATCTCATTCTCGACTCCTAATGAAGCACCAGAAGGGAGAACCACATCAGCCATCTTCTGTTCAGGTTCTTTTACAACCACGAACTCTTTTGTATCTATGTTGGGCAATGTCTTGATTTCATCAGCTACATAATAGTGTTTGGGAAGAATGTGCTTAATATCCGCTATCTGATTCTGTAGGACTCTGTTGTTGAGCTCTACCTCCTCACCACGTTCAGCCTTGTGAACCATATCTATAGCATTGTTTACATCCCTTTCCAGTATATCCGGCAGATGCGGGTCTTCTTTAAGTTCCCTGAGCCAGTAATCGGTCATCTTCAGGCTGTCAGGAGAGAGTTTGGCAGAGATACCCAACTCCTGCAGCTTAACTGCTGAAGCAACTTCAATTACCAGTCTTTCCTGTTTCATGGCATCCTCTGAAACCTTTCCGTTCTTGACAACCATGCCTTCACGTGCCAGTCTCTGTTGATGTCCTGTTGCAGACATAAGCATGGATACAGCATCACGGGCATAGTCATCATAATGTTCATAGGATGAAGCAGGTGGCAGGAAGACAATATCTTTCTTACTGTCGTAATGCGCTACACCTGTAGTATCAGTGCGTATATCAACCAGATTCTTTCGTGACTGCTCCAGAAGATTTTCGACACCCTGACGGATTTCATTCGAAGCTGACTCTATATCTGTACGGTCTTTCAGAGGACCGGTCTCTTTTACTACTGTATCAAATGTAGTTTTATCAACCATAGGGAGTGTGGTCTGCTCAATATTGAAAAGTGTGCGTACTTCACGGTTTCTGATTCCTTTGTAATCCTCCTGCTTATCAGACGACAGTGCTTGATAGTCTGAGCGGCTGATTTTCTCGTCAGGATTGTGCTTGTTTACATACTCATTCCAATTATACCAAAGGAAAGGCACTCCCTTTTCTTTGGTCTGGACGGACTCACCGCGTTTTTTTGCTTCTGAAAAAAGTGTATATTGGTTGGTCTTGTAACCGTTCTGGTCACTGTGCATACCCAATATGATGGCATTGAAGGCAGAAATCTGCAAAGGCTTCAGATATAGCCTCGGAGCTTTACGACCATCATTTTCAAGCCATATTCCACCATTTTCTTTGGCTTTATTGAAAGCATTCTCAAACAGTTCAACTTGACGTGCTACTGCCATTTTCTCTTGTTGGTTTTTCTCTTCCATAAGTCTGATTATTATATTGTTATCCTTTTATCTTTGAGCAAGCGGTCGTGCAACTGTTTGCCGTTCACCTGCTTCATAGTTTTCAGAAGCGATTTGACGCATCTGGTCATTCTTGGCCAGTATTGCATTTGCAAGTGTGTTCAGTGGTAAAGCTCCCTGCTGGTAGGCATTCACAACTTTGTCCGGCAAAGTGATGGTGCAAGGAACCTTGTCTATTATAGCAATCAGACAGTTAGACTTAATCTGAGGATTGACAATTCGGGGATCGAGCGGTTCATCAGGATAAATCCGATAATTCACAGGACCGGTTCCTGTTTCAGGGTGCTGCTGTGCTTTGAAATCATCCAAAGTCTCATGTCCTGCCTTGTTCAGCAGATTGAGTCCTCCCATACCGATAAGTATCATTTTCAGGATTGGATTCTTGACGAACATACCTGTAACGATACTGGCAATGGGCATCATATTGTCCTTCAGATTGATTGACTTCGTTTTTCCCGTGAAGAGTCCTACAAGCATGTCAGGCAGCATGGCCAGTACATATCCGATATTGTGTCCAATGTCGCTGATTCCATTAAGCCCGAAAGAGGTTAGCAACCCTTGCCATCCGTCCATATTGGTCTGTTCCGGTTTTGGGGAGGTCTGTTCTTCTGTTGGTTGTTCCTCTTCGACTGGTTCTTCCTGTTCCGGTGTAGTCTCTACAGAAGAAGCACTTGTCTGTGGCTTTTCTTCTTCCTGTTTCTTCATTTTCTCCTGGTCTTGTCTGTACTGTTCCTCGCATCCCGGTCGCACTATTGAAGGTATGTCTGAACGGTCTTCCTGTTTATCAGAGAATTTAGATAACAGGAAGTCACCGCCGACCCATGTGGCCGCTGTTTTCCAACCGCCACCGGCTCCACCCATACATGCTAGATCGGTTACGGATCCGAGAATTATACCTGTGTTCTTTTCCCATTCAGATGGGTTGTATCTCTTTTCGGCTTCAGCATCCATATGATGTTCTAATGGTGATTTTGCAACTTCCTGAGGGAGATAGAAGATGGTGTTAGTTGCTGCCTTTTTTAAGATGTATTCAATGGATGAGCGTGGAATCTTATCCTGAATCATCTTGTCTATCATCTTTTTCTCCATAGCAGAATCAACGATGATGTGCTGGAGTTGAAGTTCTTTCTTGACCATTTCAATATAATCTTCAGCCGTTTTCGAGTTCCATTCACCAGTGTAACGTAAAGAATGCATCTGTGCCTGTCTGGCAGACATTCCACCATCAGGACCAATGGCACTGGCCATCAATCCTGCAAATGATGAGGTGTGCTCTTTAAGCTCATCTGCCATCTTATCTTGCAGTTCATTCCGAACCTTGTTCATGATTGGAATAACCTTTGTCCTGAATATTCTATCTTGTTCTGACTCTGCCATGAGTTGCTGTTTTATATGATTGATAATTTATATGCCCTTTATAGATTTATCTGGTTGAGTAATTGCTCGCGTGTCTGTTCTATGGCATTGTGATATACTTCCATCTGTTTCGGGAAATATTCTTCCAGCCATTCATCCTTTTCAATGTTTTCATTGATAAACTTGATTGCCAGCTCACGTTCAATCTCTATTGCAGCTTCTCCTTTCTCACTACCATTGAACCATGCTTTTGTCCACCATCTGATACCGGACTTATCCGGAAACACGCTCACCATACGGGGAATATCAAAGCTTTGAACATCAATATCGAGTTCTGCCAACGGATCAATAAGGCCACTGTTTGCTATGGCCTGTTCTTGTGCTTTTTTTTTTCGTGATCACTTAAACTGGAAAGAAATATCTGATGACGCAGTGCAAGATAGTTCAGGAAATCACCGATAAGCAGATTCTGTACCCGTGCTGCAATCGGTATACTTCGTACGCCCATACCCAATGGATTAGCCATACTGGGGATGGTTTCATAGAAGTAATTTTTTGTAGCCGACAGTGAGAGAATATTTCTCAAAGTGAACTGTGTATGTTCCGGCAACGTGTAGGCTCCAAGACTGATGTCTTTCATGTAGTCCGGAAAAAAACGCATCATCAGATTCTCTATCTCCTTGCTGTCCTTGTCATACATGGTTCTGACATCCATATCCAGTGTCACAAATTGTGGTACTGCACCAGGTTGTCCATTTTGTTCCATGACTTTCAAATTACTGTATATCATGGTCAGAAACTCCAGAGGATTGAGTTCTTCTCCTTTATACTTGACCTCCATGTGAAGTATTTCCCCACTTACGGAAATAACCTGACCGGCCTTGACTTCACTTCCGTAGTTGGCCAAAACGTTCGAGAGGTGTGCGTATTTTACCTCGTAGTCTCCATAGCGTGTCACCTGATAGATACCATGTACGGCATCATTCCCAAGTCCTGTGATCTTCCCTGTTGCAACTGCTGAAAGAAGATAATGGTTGGCTTTGAAATCCACACCATGATGAAAAAAAGGTTCTCCTGTATGCGGATGTTTCTGTTTACCGTAGCCAAGACTCATCTGTACGTCACGGCCTTTTTCTTCGTAGGGCATACAGTATCCACTGTCCGAACGAAGAATCATTTCCTGTGTATATTGCATATTATATCTGTTTATAAAATTTACTATTATCTTCGTCTGCCGCCACCAGTGCCTTGTGCAATCTCCGACTGTTGAATTTCGTCTTGACTTTGTGCAGCAGGTCGTTTCTTCTCACTGGCAAGTGCCTCGTTCATATTTACATTGTTTCCTATCATCATCATGGCAAGCACAGCTCCAGCTATCTTGCCCATCCATCCGAATCTTCCAAAAACAAGTAGTGCAGCCACTACAAGTCCGATGAGACTCAGACCGGAGACATTCCCTTTGCCTATATTGCTGAAAAAGTTCCCCATCATGTTTCCACCGTTCCCGGAGCAAATACCTTGCAGGAATTTGCTCATGCCGTTCCATTTGCTGTCTGCACTGGTGATGGCATCATTGACATTTTCAGTGAGACCAGTTACAGAGTCTTTCACCTCTTTCATTCCTTCACCGATATTTGAGACTGTGTCTCCAATCTTTTGTGTCGTTTCTTCGCCAATGACAGCATCGCTGACAATACCCACTACGCTTTTGTCTGTAGTCAGTTTCTCCCAACCGATGTAGCCCAGGCTTCCACCTATGGCCGCAGACTTGGTGGCACTTCCTAATCCTTTTAGCGTTTGCTGAGGATGTACGACTGCACCCCCTGCCGATTTAGCTACAGCTTTTATAGCTCTTCCTCCTAAGCTGACTGCTGCTTTCAATAATGCTCCCCAACCCATGTTTAAAGTTTGATTGTTAAATTGTTATCCTGAATTATCTTTTTACCTGAATATTTACTTTGGCTTTACGTTTCTCTTCCATCTTTCCTTGCATTTCTGTACAATATTGGGCTTGTCAACCTCACTTCTGCCATTGTAGTCTATCTCCGCCCATATGTCAGAGAGTGAAGTATATTTAATAGCTCTCGTAAGCCTTTTGAGCTTTTGATTCATGAGTTTAAGTTTCGGGCGGATGGAAAAGAGAACTTCTAGTCGTTCCTTCTCTGTCATCTTGGTGTCGGAGAGGCACAGTTGCCGGATGTCATTGACTATATCAACACTATTCATGATAAGTTCTCTATAGATTTTATTCCTGTTTGAAGACAATGCTACTGCCAGGGCATTTCCTGTCTGGTGCTGGAGCTGGTCATTAAAAGTTCCCAGGTGTTTCACGAGTCGGTCTATTTCATGATAGAATCCATATATCTGTGCCGCATAACTGATTATGCTATGAAAGTTGTCCAAATAAGTGTTGAACTCCTTTTGCAGGTCAGTTACTCCTTGTACCTCTTCCTTTATCCACAGATGACCCGTAGATTCCAGAAGCATCATTTGTTCCTGCTGCTTCAGTTCTTTTTCTGCCTTATTTGTGTATGCCAGAATCATTCCAGCCAAAACAGGGTCGTTGCCCTGAGCCTGGAGAAAACTCCCACCCAGCCTTTCAAAAGGGAGGGTGAGAGAAATAAGCATGGCAAAAAACAGCAATAAGCGTTTCATTGTGTTATCCTGATAATCTTTTATGGTGTTACTATTCGTGCGCATCTATGCCATCTGTCTAAAGCTTGACCGGCAATCTCAGCGGTATTCCTGTCTATCATTCCTGCAGTGGCTCTGTTCCATACATCGGCCATTGTGTAATAGCGGATGCTGATGGAGAGCTGTGAAAGTCTTTTGTTGAATTGTGCCAGACGGTCATTCAACTCCCAAAGAATCTTACTGCGTTCCGCACCTGTAAGCATATTGCTTGCTCCACCTTTGGCTACTGCATCTTTCAGTATGCTGTATACAGTGATGAGTTCGGTCGCTGTTTCGATGTAAAGATTATTCATACTCATTGTAGCCACTATTCCATGCGGGTTTTGTGATATGGCTTTCTTCAAATCACAAAGATTAATGAATATCCTTACACCGTCATCATAGAGATGACTACAGGCTTTGAGGGTAGAAGCGTAGCCAGACACGGTTTTCAGGTAGCTGTTGTACTTTCTCTCCCATTGCCTTATCTGAGTAAACTCTGCTGCAATGGTATTTTGTAGTAGTGCCGTCTTCTGCTGATCTTCAATCTGATTCTTGATTTGACTGTTGATAAGCTCATTACCTTCGGCTAAGGCCACATATTCCATCGGATTGCTGGAAACCAATTGGGCACGACCTTCAAGACAGAATAGAAACAAGGTCAGAACAATGACCGAGATAATCATCCATCTGCTGTCGTAAGCAATACCTTTGGAAGTCTTGGCTTCTGACGATATATTATCTGTTCGTGATTTCATAGATACCTTTCCTTTGTTTGTTATACTCAACCCGTTTACGGATAATTCCTACAACATCAATCCGCTCGTTGATTCCAAATATGTCCAGTTTGGGATTGGAACGGTCTCCGCTGAAAATCGAGACAGTCTTCAATCCGAACAGCTGTTCCACTATACCACGGTTTTCACTGAAGTCAACCACCCTGTAGAGTTCAATGTAGTCGCTCTTCCTGATGAGTACACCATGTTGGATAATCAGTTGTTCGGACGTGATGATATAGCTCAGTTTGTGTATATATAGACAACCGTAGAGCATGATGCACGTCATGATTGAACCCAGTACCACAAAGGGCATCTTATAGGTGATGCTATCGTGACCTGCTGCCAAGAACAGGGCACAACTGATAAGAAATGCCATGCCTTGTGAGATAATGTATTGCCCCCAATGAGGATGCAATGTGATTATGCTGAACCGTCTGTTTGTGTCTGTCATACTGTTTATCGTTTTAGTCCGCTCTTCTTGGTTTCTTCATTTTCTTCTTCTATCTCTTCGGTGAGAGAAACACTATTTTCGTCAAAGGCTGTCTCAACGACATCGGTCATTGAGTATTGCTTCTTCTCCAACAGCTCATCATTAAAATCCTTATAACCTTCAGACGGCAGTTCACGTACTATTCCTATAGGATTCAGGTCTTGTCCGTCCTGTACATGGAGTTTTTGAAACAGGACCTGCTTAAACTCCTGATAGGCTTTGTTCATTCTTTCAGCCGCTTCCTGCTTGTCTTCCTTACACAAAAAGGGAGAATAATGGTATTCCCATGCCTCATTTCTTGCTGTGTCATAAGCGAGGTAAAGCTTCTGTAGTACTTCAGGCAGCTCCGCATATCTGTCATCGTCAATGTCAAGCAGCTCTTTGGTGGATGTGATACCTTCCTTGAAACTTTCAATGAAGCCTTTCATGTCCGATGAGACTGATTCAGGATGCAACGGATTCATCTTTTGTACGATGGATTCAAAGTTGAAGACGAACTGTTTTCCCGCCAGGTCGTTGTCAAAGCCAAGATGGAAAGTAGCACCGGGAGCAGCCTTGACCAATCCCTGTATCTGTCCGTAGCTGGGATTTCCTCCGGTAGAGACAAATACGGCAGACTTCAGATTCTGTCTTGCATTGTAATCAAGTCCGGAGTCTTTCTGCATTCTCAACTGGTAGAATGCCATGGCATCGTATGCACTCTCAAACACATATACATCTTTTGCATCTTTCAGTTCCGTGTCTTTGGGACTTGCCATCCATAGGCCTTCACTTGCATTTGTCCCGGCTGCCATGCCTTTTCGTGCAGAGCCGTCCTTACGTGGATAGCCTCTTTCTTCCAAACCGACACATTTCTCAGGATGCCCCGGTATATACATGGGAAAAGAGAGGTTCTTATAACTTGCCCCATTGTCTGCGGCCTTGGAAGCAAGAAAGAAGTTACGGTGAAAAGCACAACGTGTAGCAAAATCGATTCCTCTTGACTTGAAGAAAGCATAAAAAGGTTTCTGAGAGTCAGCTTCATCAGGATGAAATCGCTCAATCTTATAATCTTTGATATTGAAAGGCTTTGCATCACGGGTAGGAGCAAGCACATTCTGGTTACGTTGCTCCACAGGAATATTCAAAAGCCGCTGACAGACTTTGTGAACAAGAGCAGACTCTTTCATTCCTTGATTGTATTCAGGAAAGAGATTCGGGTGTTCCCAAATGAAGGATGTGACAGAATACAGCTTTATCGTTGGAGGTTGGAAACAACAGTTTTTATTGGGCATGACAATGAATTTGTCACCCCTGATTCTGCGTCCATCATTATCCAGACGCACATAGGCAGGATAGCGCAAGCCGTCCCGCTTGTGAAGCGTATAACCTGCATCCGTCAACACGTCTCTGATATTAAGACGGTTGCGATAGTCTTCAAATTTCTGCTCTTCGTTCATTGTGTTCTATGATGATTGTTAAGTTTTATCTCCCATGTCCTAAGCCGACTCCATGCTCAGCTGCATTAAGTCCGGCATCAAATGCTCTTGATGCAAGATCCTGTGGTGAATCCACACCTCCTTTGAAATAGACGTGCGGACCAGGTGCATGATGGTGCTCAACGAACACAGCCGGAGCATAACGGTCTCTTCCGAGTTCTCGCATAACGGTAAGGCCGGCAAGTAGAGCACCTCCAATCATGGCACCTATATTTTTCCCATGACCCGGCGCATTCTTCATGTCCACTTCATCAAAGATGTGAGAGAAGAGTTTCATACGATGATAGTCATCTACGGCCATGAACTTGTCATACTGTTTTTGGGTTATCTCGTGACTGATGCTCTCGCCATTGATGACAGCGGTCATACGGAACATGGCATTGCCTTTCTCGTCTTTCTGAATTTCACCTTGTTCGTTGCGTACAGGCTCAACTCTGATGTCGTCCACCTGTACCTCACGTCCGTTTCTTCCTTCCCGGAACCATCCTTTATCTTGGTTTATATCATAAAGGCTGTTACCATCCACATGAGCGACGCTTCGGTCTTCATGCTCTGCAATGATATATTCATTTCCCTGAGTAAGAGGAAGCGCGTGTTCTGCCACAACTTCTTGTCTGGCATTCAGTTCCGCTTCTACTTCGGGAGTAAGTTTTAGGGGTATCTGCTCTTTGGAATTGAGCATGTCCATCGTCAATTTATCTGAGAAATCATTTATGATAACGTTGTTGATGATGTCCAGACGGTTCTGTACAGGCACATTCTTGATGGAATTGTCTGTAAGCCGGGTAACTTCTTCATCCGTTAGGTCGTAAACAAGATCATGTTGTGTAGCGGTCGACTGAATGGTCAGGGTTTTGCTGTTGGCATCAATAATGACTCCATGAGAAGAGAGACATTCCTGCCACTTTTCGTTGCTAAAGTATACGTCTGAGGTGATAAGTTCCTTGTATGGTTTTGCCGGTTCCTGGGGACGGGTACGTATTTCTACAGGTGGAATCACTGTTTCCAAATCAGCGAGTACATCCTGTGAAGGCTGCTGTACCATGTTCTGCTGTCCTCCTTTATAATAGAAGCCATAGCCTCCATTGAGTAATTCACCTGGTTTGATTCTTCCATCGGGACGTTCCGGAACCATAGGGGTTCCTTGCATGAACATGGCTCCACCGACACGGCGCATGTGGAAGCCTTCCTGATTGCGTGGTGTCCATCCCAAAAAACGTCCATGAAACGGATCCATCATCATAAAGGCACGGCGTTTGTCCCACGGCAGTCTGCCGTATTCGCCAACACCAATCCGGTAGCCGTGAAGTCCCATAGCCACACGACCGTTGGCATTACGGGCATGGACAAAGTCTCTCGGTATATAGAAGTCTTTCTTCACTAAATCAGCAAAGGTGTTATAGGCTTTTTTGTTAGCCGAGTTTGTACCCCAATCTGCCAAGTCTCTCATCTGTCTGGCACTGATATGATAGGTTAGGAGAGGTGAGTCATGCCCTTGAACCGACAGAAGATAGTTTTCACCTTGTCGAATAATATGTGCTTGCATACCATTGCGACGGAGAATATCCTGCAGCTCTGGCGACAAATCTCTACCTACTGATAGTGCATTTGATCTGATTGACATACTGTGATTGATTTTAAATGTTTATTATTCGCCTGTTTCAACAAGTTCGCCTTTCCATTCGATAAAATCTTCGGCTGATTCTTCGTTAACTACAAGGTTCCTTTCATTACAGAATTCGGTGTATTCTTCCTGCCATTCCGGTGAGTGGTGATTGATGTAATCGAGCCAACCGTATTCTCCACTCTGTACTTTCTGCACAAGCTCGTCTTCTGGATAGTATTTGATATTCGCCATATTGAATTTGTTATTGATGGTTGTTACTTTGGTTTATCGCTGCATCATACGCATACCTTGTTTCTTCTGCTCATTCCAGATTTCTTCAGAGTAGTCCTCCTCATGGATATAGTCAAGATTACCATTTTCGTCCATGGTCCAACAACCGAAAATTCCGAAGTTGTATTTGTCCCATTCCCGTTTAGCTTCTCTGCGCCAAACTTGTTCATTACCTGCGGAGAGACGGATACCCGTATTTGAATTAAGATCGATACCGATGGAAATCTCATCATCGTCTTCAATGATAGAGAGAATTTCTCCGTTTTGTAGTTTCTGCATCTCAGTACTCGTAAGATGATATCGGTCGGTAAGGTATTGAATGTTCCTACCTATGACTGGTGTCGGCACGCTCAGTACCTGTTTGCTATCCTGGTCAAGCTGGAAGAAACATTTGGTGCCAAGCTCGTGCCCCGTTTCGTTACTTTCCAAATGTCCGATGATGGGTTTGCCTGCAAGAAGGTTTTGCTTCTGCTGCTCATTGAATACTTTTAAATCATACTCGTCAAGTTTCGGAAAGAAGAGAACATCTACATTGCTTTCTGGCGTTCTTACAAGGCAGAATCGTGTTCTTGCCTTTACTTCTTCACCATCATCAGCAATGATGTGTACAGGTAAGACTGGAGAATGCCGGCCATTGAGAATATTTTGCAAAATGTCTGTCGGCAGATCCTCAATCATCTCCTGTGTCAGTCCAAAACGTTCGAGAATGCCGTAAGGCATTTCATTCTCATCAAAGTTGTAAATCATTTGTTACTTTTTTTAATACGTTATTATTTTGGCCATAACAGTATTTCATTTTCTTATGAAGTACTTTATTAATAGCTAATTCAGAAACAAAAATAAAAGGTGTGGTTGGAGAAACGGAAGAATAGACATATTATACCAATAGTTTTATATTTCCTTATGAAAGAAGTATGATTTATCGCCGAGAATCATACTATTAGCCTAAATAAAGTTAGAAAAATCACTTGGAGTATGTGAGGTTTATCCCATGGTAATAGAGATATGTAATTTTGTTTCATGGAAATTAGAAACATACTCATGATGGTACTTCTCTCGTTTATGCCAAGTACCACAATAAAAGCGCAGTTTAATACGGTTGGGCGTTTATATAATCAACAAGTCCACAAAACAAAAAATCCACAAGAGACAAATACTTCTCTTGTGGACAATTTGATGTTAAAAGATTCTTTGAACCATGCTTCATCACATTTAAATATGGTGGAATCATGCCGGGATAATGTAGGACCCTCTTCACAAACATCTGGTGATATTCTTCAATTTTTGAATATGGCTTTTCCATTAAAGAATATTCAGATAAACTCAGAGTTTGGAATGCGTTATTACCCTGTTACACATAAATATTGCATGCATAATGGAGTAGATCTTCAGGCACACTACGAACCTGTGTTTTCCATGCTTCCAGGGAAAGTAGTGAAGTCTGCTCATGATAAGCGTTCTGGCAGATACATCACAATTCAAACCGACACCTACACGGTCAGCTATTGTCATTTGTCATCATCTAAGGTTACAATCGGACAATATGTTAAGGCCGGTGAGATAATCGGGGTGTCTGGTAATACAGGTATGTCAACAGGCCCCCATCTGCACCTGACAACAAAAAAGGATGGTAAGGTTATTGACCCTATCATCCTCTTAAACTGTGTGAATAAAGTTATGTACATAAAGTAACGTCAATTTTATGAATGTTTTTACCATCATAAAAACCATAATAGTTGCTTCTTAGTCCAACAATTATCAAAAAAACTCCATTAATAGGAAGTTTTGACGTAGAATATATATTTTTGATGGAAGCGACATCTATATTTGAAGGTTGAGGATTATCCTCAGGATGGGTATGCCATTCCCCTAAATAATATCTGGAGCGGTTTGATACTTTATAATCCTCTTCTATAAAAAGATTTGCTAATCTCGCATCTCTTGTGCAGTTGTATTTAGTAGATCCATTAAATATTGTACATGGATCGGAAACTTTTGCTATACGAAATTTAGATTCTTCTAATTCAGACCCTGTAAACACACCACCAATCTCAAATCCTTCTTTCTGCTGAAAAGTTTGAAGTTTCTTTAATGCAGATTCCTTTATTTCAACCTTTATTTTTTTATAATCTATAGAGGTATTTTCGTGATACTTCCGGAAATGTGTTCCCCTTCTATTAATTTTATTTTTTTCTCTATTGCAATATTTAGATTTCCTACCCATCGATAGCACATTGAATTAAAAGGTTCTTTTATTAGGTTATTGATAATTGGATATATAGCCGACAAAAAAAGTATAACATCATTTCCTGAATAATGTGCATAAGCCCCATTGCATCCAGCATCTCTACTAATAAATTCTGTTTCACCTCTACTGATGTATTCAGAGGAAGGTATTATATTATGCTTATATAACATTGTATCTTTTTCTAAAATGTTATCCAAATTAGGACTATTGGCAGGATTTATGTATACTAGATGTCCAGCTATTGCAAAAGGCTCAAGCCATAGAATAAATATTGGAGTGCGTAAAATGCCTTTTTTTACCAATGACAATACATATTGTTCTGACATACAATCTCCTACGCACATGAATAATGCAGAACATCTATTGAACTCATTTAGATCTTTTTCTATAACGTTCTCTATTGAATTACCATAACTTTTTATTAATGAATCAGGCCTTTTCTCTCGCAGAAACTCTTCAACGGAATGAACTTTACTTTGTTGAATATATTTCATACCATGTAAATGCCTTCCAATATTTTCTGGTTGCATAATATCATTATCAACAAGTATATATTCCGTATTAGACCATCCACTTAAAAAATAACATAAGTTACTTCCGATGCTTCCAAGTCCTATAACAGCAAATTTCCTTGTTCCCAACTTCCTTCCTGAAGTACGTTGGTCTATTCTATCAGAGGAATATATTTTGCCAATGAGCCGTTGAAGGCACCTGTTTTTTTTCTCAAAAAGTGTAAGTTCTTCAAATGCAGTAAGATTTCGATGGCCTTTTCTAAAGGCTGGTTGCAATGGTATATAGCATCCACCAAGATATTTTGTATGAAGTAGTGGAAACGTAACAATTACTTTTTTCTTCTTGTTGAGAACTTTTTTGAACAATTTTTTATCATCAGGATCTTTAATCCATTCTAAAAACGTTAAAGGGCTTATTGAATATGGAGGCGTATAAGGAATCTCAACACTTCTGAGGAATAATGTTTCATTTTCAGAGAAGTAAGGTTTACGCTTTAGATAATGTTCAAAATCAATATCAATATCATCGTTCTGTATAATTAAATTATGAGAAGCTCCTTTTTCCGTATATAGAGTTTCTTTATATGACCAAACCTTAAGGATTTGTGATGTGGTAGGTATATCACCATAAATCAACCAATCATCATTAATAGTTTGTTCGTTTGGATATGTTCCTATCCAATAACTATATATTTCTTTGATAAAATCATCTTCATTTTCACGTTTTGCCCCTTTCTCTATCAAGCGTTTAGCTTGCCTAATGCATTCACGTAATACTGAAATAGGTTGATCTGGAGAATAAGTTATTCCTTCTTCAAGATAACAGAGTCTTCGATAAGTATAATCTATATGAGGGAAGTAGTCATACTTCGTATCAAAATAGAAAATATCTGGACATTCATATGGAAATGAATTTGGGAATCCTATATATAGTTCTATTTTTTCAGCAACAGGAGCTACTGAAATATAGGTACTCAATTTCCAACACTCTATGTATGAATGCTGTGAAGTTGTTGGAATCTGACCAACAAGTTCTACATCGTCTTCCTTACTTATTTCAGCAAAGCAAGTTTTAAGTAATTCTTTATTATGCAAAGCGACTATTTGTTTTTAATGTTCCTGATAGATTCTTTTTCTGAGCATCTTCATCTTCGTCTTTTGCTGTTGAGCAAGAGAAACGTTCACCTAAGTGATTTTGCCATTTTAAACAACCATCTTTTTGATTAGATGAATTTACAGCTTTATCAGCGTCAGACGCAAAAGAGTTCAATTCTTTAAGGAAAAAATCTTTGCGGCTTGTTTTGTAATGCTCAAATAAATCTTCTCCTACTGGGAATGTAGGGCGATAACAATGAAAACCATCTTTAGCGCTGAGACTATTATTCATTTTTACGAGAACATCCCTTAATGCTATGTCATCTCTATCATTTGAAGTGAAATTCTTTTCAACAAGAATGGTAAGTATACATCCCGTTGGCATTTTCCCTTTTCCCTGATTGTTCACATAGTCAGCCCATGCTTTTACATATCGTACAATTCTCCTCAGTTGTGGATGTTCTGATTTTCCATTAAACCAATTGGTCGTTTCTCTTGGATCTGAATCCATCCATGGATTTTTTTTGTGAGCCATTTTGGGATGCTCATCTCCATCTACCATAAAATATGCTGGCAAATCAATATGATGGTTATCTGCAAAATATACAGTTACGCATGGGTTATTGTCTTTTGCACCCTGTGTTGTGTGGTCCTTTACTGCTTCATAAATTTGGTTATGATACCATTGTACAGTTTCACGTTCATCTTCAGACGAACCAATAAAATATATTCCATCATCCAAATCATATGCACCAAGTCCATCTTCATCCTTAATCGGATTCAGCAAAGTATACATAGAGTATGAACCTTGCCAATGAAATTGGGGCTGAATTTTATCCGGCCAATTATTCTTGAAGTAATTACGAATTTTCTTTCTAATAGATTCACGATTTTTTTTAAGTGTATCTCTTCTTGATTTTGATGCTTTAATTGTGTCATTAAAAGCAATAAATTGTTCGTGATTATTTGCCATATTTTTAGAAATATAATGTTTTACCTGTCGTGAAAAATCTCTCTACTTTCGGATCCATTTTAGCTTTTATTGCAGTAGCATTGCCAATGGACTGAAGTATTTTTAATGAACGGTCTGAAGCATTATCCATAGATATATTTCTCATATGCTCGGCTGACAGAGGTTCATTAGTGATTCTAACGTAATTCATCGGGAATTTTAATTTCCCATCTAAGAACTCAAAGAGTTTTGTCATATTTTTAGCTTGCCCTATTGAAAATAATTCAATAAGATTCTCGTTCCAGTCAATAAATGAGTTATAGTTTCGTTTTGGGGCATTTCCCTGGGCCACCTCAAGACTACTAATAGACAATATATCAACACCATTAAATCTCTCATCATTGGCAAATTGATATAAAAATTCCATAAGTCCGACCAAACTTGGATTGTTGGCCCATACTCCTCCATCTACATATTGACTTGATTCAAGATTATGTATAGGTAAGTATGTTGGCGCAGCAGATGTTGCAAGAGCAACATCTACATATGTCTTTTTATTATCTTCTGTAAATTTTTTATAGTCCCTTTTGAAAACTCTTGGCGTAGCCGTAATTATGTCAAAAGCAGGAATACAAAGGAGATTAGAACTTTCGTATATTTTTTTGTCTTTAAAGACTTCAGCTAAAGCTTTTCTTAATTCTTCATTACTATATTTACCTTTATAGCATATTTGCTTTATTTTAAGCCATAACTTTCCCAAATTTTTTTTCCTCTTTTGAGCGAAGATTTTTGGCCCTTTTTCTTTGTAAAAGTTTACAACATCAGACATTGAGATATTAGCAGATGCAGCCAAGGCAATAATTCCTCCAGTTGATGTTCCACATATTAAGTCAAATTGTTCTGAAATTTTCGTGTCGTAAACTTCTTCGAATTTAGCGAGAATTTGTGCTGAAAATAGCCCCTTTATTCCCCCTCCATCAATACATAAAATCTTAAAAGGATGTTTTCCCATATAACATTATTTATAAATAAATAATACAAATACCATGCCAACTCGAATAATCTTGTTAATAAATATTTTAGTCAATAAATATCTATTTTATATGCCAGAATGTCAGCTTTTTAGCTGTTTATTTATATGCCATTTTTGCACTGTTTTCACATGTTGTACTCTTTTTTATTCTATAAAAAATCAGCTATTCAAATTCACCATCAGCCACTGTTTTAAGAATAAAATCATTATCAAATTCAAGCCTTATTTTTGCTCTGGATGCATCGCCAACATATGACGTATAGAATGAAAATGATTTCATCCCGTATGGACGTATTTCGTCGTATGTAACGTAGCCGTCATCCTGAGTTACTTCAGTACCATTTCCTTTCAAATACGTAACCACGTATTTTACATTTGGTATGGTATATTGGGTATTATTTTTTACAACCCCTCTTCCACTTGCAGAATAACTATAATCACTTGTTTCCCAATTCCAGTTTGCTATAGTTACATTCTCAGTAAGATAAGTATAAAACTTTAATGATAGCGAAATAATTGCAGTTGATGCCTCAGAATATTTCTTTGAAATCTGTTGGTCTGTAAGAGTATCTCCTTGTATATAGCCTTTTCTCTTTGCGAACATATATATAGGATCATCAGAAAGATTGCATAGTCCTTTTGAGTCATAAATTACATAGCCGTCACTTGGTTTCTTATCGTCTTTAGGCTTTGTATATATGATAATGTCTGACTCTGTATTTTTACCGAATCCGTTAGTGAACTTGTTTGTTAATGCAACACTGTATTTCTTGTCTTCGAGTTCTTTTACTTCTTTCACGATTATTGTGTCTGATTTATAATAGTTTTGAAGGTTTCCAACTTCAGGATATAGTTCAACCATTTTTTCTTCCTTATTGTTTTTGATAGCGGAGAAAAAATCTTGTGTAACTTCTTTAGCCTCTTTCTTGTAACCACAAGAAACAAGGAAGTTTGCTGATAGTACCAAGCATACAATAGTAGATGGTTTCATGATAAATTGTTGTTTATATGTTTTATTCGCAAACATATATAATTGTTATGCAGTCTATCTGCACAATAATAAAAATATAAAAAGAGGCTAAGTATTTTAATATTATACATGCCCCTTTTGCTGTAATGAAATTATAATTTAGTGTAAATTACGACCATTCATCATCTATATCATCTGAATGTAAAGGTGTTGAAGTGTAATTGGTGATATTTCCCATTATTGTGTTTAGAGCATCAATCAATCTATCGGCTTTATTTTCTATAAAAATATTTTCTTGAACATCCACAAATCTGATTAAAGTCTGTAAATCAGCATTGTCTCCTAAAGCTATAGCAAACTTATCTGCATCATTAAATGTCTGTAAATTACGCAATTCCATTATTCCCTCATCATAGTCATCGGTTGGACAGCCATCACTAAGAAGTACTATGGCAGTATTTTCATTATTAGCTGGATATGTACTTATGTTTTTTGCTAACTCACAGCACGCTTTACCTAAAGAGGTCATTCCACTTGCGGTTAATGGCTTCCAATTAAAGTCTAAAATATTAATGGGCTTATCATGCATCCAAGTAACATCCCTTGCAAAGGATAAGACAACAATATCAATGTTTTTGCCGTTAAACGCCTTTTCCTGCAAATCAATAATAATATTTTCCATTGAATCATTCAACGCACTGATTTTTGAGCCATCCATGCTGCCAGATGTATCAAGTAAAATATAAAGTCTCATTATTTTATAAATGCAATAAAGTTTAATAGTAAAGATATGATGATTGCTATAAAGCAGAATGTAAGTAACCTCTTAGAACTGGTAACTTCTCCTTTTAGGGCGTTTATTGTATTATAAAGATCTTTTTCTTTAGAATCAAATTGTGTCTTTAATTCTGATATTGAAGATGACAACGTCCTAAGTGTTGTATCAACAGTATTAAATCGTTCCGACAAATTATCAGCAGCTTTAATATGCCCTTCACTGAGAGATTTTAATTTACTGACAATTTCATCATGTTGATTCTTTTGATTTGTACCAACAACTTCTATTTTTGATTTTAAAATAGTTGTTTCGGATTTTATTATACTTTCTATATTGTCTACTTTACTTACAACGGTTTTGCTTTTCTCTTCATAACCATCAATAATACTTTTAAGCTCATCTTTTAATGAAGTAAAAGATAAAATATGCTGTTCTACAGACGCTTTGAAATCATCTGCAATATTTTTAAGCATAACCTTTAAGTCGGACGTAAAAGCAGTATTAGAATTTCGGAAACTGTCCTGAATTTCTTTCGTACACGATTTTAAGTTTGAAAGGGTAGAAGATATGCCATCTAGTTCAAGTTTGACCTTTTCATTAAACTTGGATATGGATTGATCAACTTCATTGTTAAGTTTTCCTATGCTATTATGTACTGAATTCTCAATAGTATTGACGGAATTGTTACATGACTTTTCAAATGAAGACTGAATTTTTTCCGCAACTGCATCAAGTGTATCCACTTTTTTACTTATGCTCTTAAATACAGAATCAATCTTTATTTTAAGTGTTTCATCAATAGAGTCAACATTCTCTTTTATAGCATTATAAACTTTGTTTAATTCAGAAGAAACCTCTTTAAACTCCACAGTTAATGCGTGAAGTTGTGCTTTTGTACCTTCATATGCATTTACAGTATTAGTAACTTGTTGTCTTGCAGATTCAACATTCTGAAGACTTTGCTCTAAGTTGGTGAGCATTTTAAGAATATCTTGTGCTTCCATATTGGGAATTTATTTTATATACTTATTTGTGAATATATCCATCCATGAATTGTGATAACCTAACTCTGCTATAATCTCTAAATCATCAAGATGTTTTATATCTTCGTCGATTGCTAAATTTCGATTGTGAATATTAAGATTTGTCTTAAACCGAGAAATACAACTGGCGAAGTCATCGTGATTTTTTATCTCATTTTTCAATTCTTGATAACCTTCAATATAGCTTTTATCAAGCTCATTCATTAGATTCTTATTATTACCGACTTTTAAAGCAAGCAGGCAGAATACGTTAAGCAAACTGAGAGTTGCATTAGAGTCTGTAGTTCCTCTACGGATAAGTCTGACCGCACCTTGAAGATGTTTTATGTTATCTTTTGGCGAGCCGGAGGCTCCTATCACATCAGAATCAACCACACGCATGTATTTAAATAATATTTCTGCGGAGGATTTTTTTCCACGGTCTGTGTCATCCAAAAGTGAAAAACTCTCGTTATTGTCTGTCATATATCCTTCACGTGCATATTTAGAGTTGAAATAATAGTATATTTCATCTTTCAAATCTTCGTTGATTTCCTTCCAGTCCTTTGACGTATCAATTCCAATGTTGCAGAAATTACGAATATCATCTATAGCACGTTTCCTTTTGAGGGCAACTTTATCATATATGAATTCTGTCAGATAACCTAGGCATTTATGAATCTCATTAAGTCCTTTTCTGACGCTGGCCTTTTCGACTTCGTTTTCAGCTCTTTCTTCAGAGTAATATCTCATCAGAAATTCTTTTAAACGTAGATAGTAGGATCCGTTCTTCTTTCTTGTTGAAAGAATTCTGAATGAGTGTTTACTATAATCTTGAGTAAAATCGTCTATTAGGCCAATTATACACATACGGTAAATAGCCTTTGCTATATCAGCATAACTATCATCTTGATATGAAATAATGGAAACTACTTCTGTTCCAATTTCAGAATTTAGAACCGTTTCAAGAAAACCATTTGCATGGATATGTTCCGTTGGCTTGTCTTTTTTGTCGTTTCCGATGAAATATTCAAGATCCACCTGACTCAACAGATAGTACATCTTTTTCTTCTCTTCGAATTCACCTTTAAAGTTATTGTCAAAGAAATACATGACTGTATTATAGTCTGCTCCTTGATATTCAATATTCTCTTTTGGTATTCTTATTTGCTCAGTTCTAAGATAGTCTCTAAGATCTTGATGAAATTGCCATCCTCTCATACTTTTATCAACATGACGCAATTGGCAGTTTTTGTACTTTGAGCATTTATCCGAACAGCGCCATGTCTGCTTGATTTCTGTCCCATCTTCTTTAACAACGACATTATCTGTATTGCACTTTAATTTTACTATATCAGACAGCGGAGTACAATAATCTATATATCTCGGTTCAATGCTAATACCAAAATCTTCAAGAATATGATGAAGATCTTCTTCCTTAAACCATCTCCCTTTGATTATGTCAAGTGGAAAACTCCAATTCGGATATTTGGGGTTGATTCGAGCAAGATTATAATCAGATAAAAGTATGACAGAAAGAGCCATTTTCCGATCACGACCAGCACGGCCAGCTTCTTGAACATAGCTTTCTAAAGAACTGGAGTAATTCATGTTCACAGTAAATCTTACATTTGGCTTATCGATCCCCATGCCAAAAGCTTTCGTGGCAACCATTATTGGCAGCTTATTTTCTCTGAATCTTTTCATATTCTCCATTGAATCATTCCCTTGTGTTACACCATCTTGTGCAGAACCAGAGAATGTTCCTACTTCACATATTTCAGAGAGATTTTTTGAATTGACAGAAACACTTATCCCACTGCTATTTACATGAGGACAGAAGATAATGCCTGCTTGCTCGTAATCACTTTTTTGTGAGTAGAAATCGTCTGGCATATCAACGAGTAAATGCTGACCATCAACTTCTTCAAGGTCCTCTCTCTCGTGAAATCTTTCTAAGATTCTGTCAATTGAGTCTTTAGTTTGAAGTTGACGAATATAATCAGGAATACGATATATGTATGTTGACAAGAATTTTGCTTTTTGCTCATTTGTACTCCAGACATCTCCAATATTGACTGCACTTGGATAATTACTCAATCGTCCTTCTTTATCATAGAACTGATCTTTTTTATACTCAACCTCAATCTTTTCAACTTTATATTGCAGTTCAAGGCGGTTACTATTCTCATAACGAACAATTGTATCAGGATCTAATGTAAATGAATTATTTCCCGAAAGTTCACGCTCTACGTCAGAAAGGACATCAAAAGAGGCGGTTGCTGTTAAACCGAACAAAGAGATTGTTCCATTTTTTGCTTTTACATAATTGTAAAGATTGCGTCCAAGATGAAGGTACGAAAAACGGAAATCCTGTCCCCACTCTGAAACGCAGTGGACTTCATCTATAACACCGTAGGAGAAATAAACGTGAAGGTCTTCCATGTTCTTTAGTCTTTCTCTAAATTCAAATATGCATAATCTTTCTGGTGACATAAATGTAAATATCACCTGAGAAGATTCCATCATAAGTTCATGAGAAGCCCGTTCTTCTGTAGAGAGTTCGCTATTAATATATGTACAGCAATCAATTCCAGTACCTAGCAAGCCATCATATTGGTCTTGCATTAACGATTTCAATGGATCGATAACAACAGTAACTCCTGGTTGTAACATTGCTGCAAGTTGGTATGTAAGTGATTTTCCTCCACCTGTAGGTAAGAGTCCTATTACCCCTTTTATCTGGAGAGCTTTATTGAGAATAGGTAACTGCCCCGGTCTAAATTCCCTTTTTCGGAACATTAGTTGCAAGAAATATTCCAAATGCTCGGCAGTCTCTTTTATTACTGTATGCCCACCATTTACATTAATGGTCGTTACAGGTTGGTAAAGAATTCGGTCTGTGGTGTAAATTTCACGAGAGGTATAGATTGTATTTGACGAACGTACGTTGAAATAGCAATCATTATTAGCCTTGAATTCCGAAAATTGAACATTTACAGCATCAACTTTCTCATGTATGGCAATATCGATAACCATATCATAGGTTTTTTCTCTATTAGCCTGCTTATTATATGAATAGACAGTACTTCCAAGATGGAGCGGTGAAGATGTGTATGACTCTGAGATAACATATAAATTTATCTTCGGAAATGTCCTGTCTGTAAAGTCCGATGAAAGAGCTGTAAGATGATTATACATTTCTGCTAAATCAGCAAAAGCAATGGCAGAACATGGAACGTCATTTTCCTTAACAATAACATCCCATGTTTCTTTATCTAGTGATATGCGGCCAGTAAGGACTGCCTCTATTATAACCTTTTCAATTCTGGCAACTGCAATTGGGATTTCACGTAGTAATTGTTCGTTGGCAAGCTTAGTGCCAGCTTTTTTAACGTATCTTATTGTACCATATTTTTCTGTTTCCTCTGAAAAATCTAAAGCATTATTAAGCTTCTTCTCAATGAAAGGTGAACACTTAGTTGGTAATCCTCGTGAAATTATATTACTTAGAACCGCTAAAACGGGATCTATGTCTTCATATATATTTGCTCCAATATCAAAGGGTGCTAGAACTTCAAAAGCTGAATACTCATTCCAATATTTCTGTGCATCCGAATTATTCCTGTCAATATCCTCAATGGTATCAAGTCTGAAAGCACAATGGAATTGTTTTGGTGGATAAAACGAAAGGGAAACAAGAAATGGTTTGCCTTCTTCACGAATAACTTGGAATCCTTTTGCAATACATCCATACCATTTACCATTAGAAAGTTGCTTATACTGACCTGATTTAAAATCAATGAAGTAAGCATCATTTGGGATATTGAAATATCGTGGGAAGGCAGAAAGTCTTTCATTTCCAAAGTTTACCGGACCAACACATACAAAATAGTGACGATAGCCTGATGAACTCACAAGATATGCAAGCTCTTTTAAGTCAATCTGCGGAATATCAAGAATATTGGAAAAGAGATGTATACAAATAGGCTCTTCAATATGTATGCCTCCAATTGCATTGGCTTTAAGTGATTCGACAGTTGATGGCAGATAGTAGTTTAGGGTTTCAATGTAAACAGAATCTCCTACAGCCTGCCGTAGGTGTAATTCGGCACGGGAAAGTGCAGCATATGATGGTTCAATCAAAGTTACCTTTTGGAGCTTTTCTAAGAGATTGTACTGTCTTAAATTGTCAATAAAGTAAATACTTGCCAAACCTTGTCCACATCCCCAATCTATTATTTCAATATTTTTGTCCATATTGAGATATGGAAACTTTGTGAAAGCACAAGCAAGTTTACCTTGGTGCATTTCACCATAAGAAGCAAGATAACAGCATAACTGCTCTTCATCCTGAAGAATAGCAGTTCCATGAGCAAGTCCGGGATAATTCCATGGAGTTTGTCGATATTGAGCAGGTACGTGTTGTTTGGCTGTCTTTATTATATCATCTAAAGACAGTGGAGTTATTGACTTTATGGTATCAATGTAATTCATTCTATTCCTTTTCCTAAGATGTTTTCATTAAATGGGTCTAACTTATGTTTGTTCCAGTTCCTTACAGCGGTAGCCTTACTGGAATTAGCATAACAATATTCGCATAAATGTGGACAAGTATTGTATTGTCCAATATCTTTACTGACAATGCAACCGCAAAATTGCCGCTGTCCTTTGTCTTTATTATCTTTCTTCTTACATAGATACATTGTATCTGTGATTTCAAGAGCTCCATCTGGAATAATAGCTCCGAATTCTTTTCCAAAGTGTGAAACAACCTCATAACCAAGAAACTTCATGAGTGCGGAATCATTATATGCTATTTTGGCAATCAGAGTATCATCAATGCAACGATTGTGCTGAATACCAAATTGTTCTAATGGTATTTTTTCACTACATGTAGCAAGCTCATATCCCCATTTTTTGTTTAGTTCAGCAAGTCCTGATGCAATTTCATACATTGTTGACTCGTTAAACTCCTCGTAATGAATATTGTTTGTCTCCAGATTCCTTTTTACTTTTTTATATTCAGCGATGTCAGCAAAACTGAATACAAGCTTTTCTGTATAACCTTTAAGTTGATCCCCAATGTATTCTATTTTATGAAGTAGGTCAGTGACTTTGATAGAGTCAGTCAGGATAAGTGGGTCAAACCGCCAAATAACGTGACCCTTTCCTAGAATGTTTACAAGTTCTCTGAATGTATTGATTCTCTCGCTTAATTCAGGCACTCCTTTTTCAAGTCCCTCTCTTTCATAATCGTTCAAAGTAAACTGAATATAGCAACCAATATGTTTATCCTTCAGAAATTGAAGATATGGAATTAAAGGACGTGGATTTTTAGACCAAAATACAATAAACCTGGTTTTCTCATAACTAACATATAATGGTACACCGTTAAAAGGATTCGTCCATGCAGAATATCCTATCTCCAAACGCTTGAAGAACCAATCCGCATAGAATGCTGGTATATCAGTACTTCTGCTTGCTGACACGATAATAGGAGCTTGTGCTTCAACAATTTCTCCGTTATCTCTTTTTATATTAACTTTATCCCAGGCCATATTTTTTATATATTTGCTATTTGTGAAATGACATTCATTAAAAACCAACTATCGAAACCTTGAAAGGTAAGACGTTTTGCATTGGCACCATCACGGTGTATTTCAATACCATCACTATAAGGAGTGACACCTATCATCTTTGAATAAGGAACCTTCTGAGCTGAAGTTGGACTTTGGAAAATAATATGTTTATTGGTTATATAGAGTGTACCTGTTCCCTTATTATCCATATAACTGTGCTCTATTGGTCTTATTTTGGTACCACCAATATGATATGTTAAACCTTTCATTACACGAATTGACCAACCGCTTCTTCTTCCTCCATATTCTTTTACAGTCTTTTCTTGATACATAGTAACACCATTATATGTCCAGATAATAGTTTCACCTCTTCCTAACATGATAGGAGCAGGTGTATTACTAGAAGGAAGAATACCATTTTGAAGTTTACTAAGTATGCTCATCTGGCCAAGTTTGCTAATCTCACTGTTTTGATACTGAATAGGAAGATTATTGACTGGCAGGTGGAGGTAATTGATATAATCATCTATCTTTTGTTGTTCAGCATTAGAAAGCGAGCCATTTTTCATAAAATTAATAGCTGCTTTATTAAGAACATATAGATAGGCATCTTCTATGTTTGACTGTACCATAGGAAATTTACTAAGCATTTTTTCACAACGCTGATGTGCTACAGGTAGTGTTAGTTTATCAGTAAAATATTCTACCATAAAACCTCGCATTATTTTCTTGGTAAATTCATCAACAGCTCCATTCTTATTGACCTGACTATAACTTACCCCAATAGCAATTAAAAACTCATCTAGTAGTTTTACCGATGATGGAGAATAAGGACGATGGAGACTTGCAGTATAGCGTCTGATTTCTGCATCTGCTACATTGCATATGTCATCATCAGAAAGATATGCGTCTTTCTTAAGACGTAGTCTTGATTGTTGAACATTTCCGGCCGTTGTACGCAATGTAAAGTATGAGCTTACAATGGTGCAAAAATCATTCACACCCTGTTCATGTTTCTCCTTACATTCCTTATGTGAATGAGAAAACCAACCGGCATCATTACCGCAATATTTACAAGTTCCCATAGCCTATTTTTTTATTTTTTTTAATTTTGCTAATGTCCTGCTATTCTTAACTCTTGTTTTTGTAGATTGTTTTGGAGGATGGTTTTTGTTATTGAATGCATACTCTTCATTTTCGAGTTCTTTAAGTTTTGCCTTAACCCTTTTTATTTTCTTGTCAACTTTGTCGCAGTCATTCTTAGCATACTGTAAATCTATCCTCTCTTTATTATTCAGAGTCTCTTCTAATCCAAAACTGTTAATTTTTTCGTCAAGTTTTTGATTTTCATCTAATAGAAGAGTCATTTTATCTGCCAATATTTCCCGTTGATAGGCGGTAACTAAATAAAAGTTTTCATTAATATTTAAGTCATCATATACACAAGCCACAGACATGTCATCTTTACTGGCTATCTTACTGATTTTAGGTAATGCGCGTTTTAAAACGTTTTGAGCTTCTTTTCTACCAGATTTAGCAATCTGTTTATAAAGATTTGCATAGAAGTTATATAGTTGATTACCATCACCATAAGAGTCATCTAATCCGTCGGATCCAAGAAATACAGCGATTGGAAATGAATCAGCTCCTTGATAACAATATCTGAACTCTTCAAGTGCATTAGAATCACATATTGATGTCGTTTTGTTTAAAAAACATCTGTTGTCCCAAGGAACAGGTTGATCAAATTCAATCTTGTTGTTAACTATGCTCATGCGTACAAGTTTCCCATCACCTATATGAAATGCAAACCAAAAAGTCTGAGTTTGCACGTATGCCATGAGTGTACATCCGTATGTTTTCTCGAATGTAGCTTCTGGGTTATTGCGCATATCGAGAAACTCATCTTTATATTTTTGGTCAACATTGGAAAGTTCCCATTCTGTCAAATCATTCTCTCGTGCATGTTTTGCTACAGCAACGTTCCACTGGCTTATAATTGATGAAAATAACCAGGTAAGCATCTTGTGGGAAATAGAGTTTATCTGGCTGTCTGTGGCTGACTCTTTTGTATATTGCGTAAATGGTTCGCCATGAAATACAGATTGTCTTTCTTTAGTTACTGTCTCAACAAAAGAGCGGATAGCTTCTTTTGCTATATTGACGATGAACTTGGAACCTATATCGCTTCTAAAATAGCGTTCCCCTCCATGGCCATCTGAAACAATAGCCATGGAAAGGCCCTCTGAACTATCTGCATACGCATAGTCCTGACAAGGTTTATTGCAGAGTCTATGACTCTCTCCTTCGCAGAATGAATATATACTGTCCATCAATATAACATAGAATTTATTAGTCCCATTCGTCATAACTATCAGTACCAGCAGGGGCAGGTGACGCTGCAGTCTCAGCACCAGCTACATCTGCTGCTGCCTCATTAACCTTGTCAATTACCTGCTGCTGTTTTGTCGAATCTATAGCTGATGAACTTTGACTTCCTATCTGAGAAGATGTAACAGCAATAATTCGAATCATCTTTTTGAGCGCTTCAATATTATGAACGGTGATGACTGCTTCAGAAGAGCCTGTAAATTGTTTTAAAACTTCTTTGTCAGCATCGTCACCTATGGCAATAGCAATCTTGATAGCATGCTTAAACCAACTATTACCCTGAAGCGTTTTCAATCCACCTTCAAAGTTATCTGTCGGTCCACCATCTGAAAGAAGAATGATAGCTGGGGAGAAATATCCGCTTCCGCTTGATGTCGGCATAAAGCCTCCAGAACGAGATAGCTTTTTGTTCAATTCTTCACAAGCCTCACCAAGAGATGTTAGGCCGTTCGCTTCTACTTTTTGCCAAATAAAATCCTTTGCCTCTTTAGGTTCATCATAAAGCCAGCGGGTACCTGTTGAGAACTCAAGTGCTGCAACATTAATTTCTGCATCAGGATTTTCATCAGAAATTTCACCAATCATTGGCAATACATTTTCGATGGCATCATTTACACTTCCAATCTTTTTACCAATCATACTACCAGAAGTGTCGATTACAAAAAATAGAATCATCTTTCTTCTTGGAATGCTTTCGTTGTCTAAAAGTCCCATAACTTAAAAAATATTTATATGTTAAACATTAAATTATTATATGATTTCACCCTTGATAGCACCTGTGAGGCTAACCTTTAACCCTACTTTTACAGGCATAGCTTTATTGGGCTCAATTGGTTTTATTTTGCCTGAAGGAGTTTCTACAACCCAATTATTTGTAGTGATATTTTTCAATTGGACTGGATAACGGTCTCCTGGTATTGATATTACTTGAATATCAGGCTTGTTGTCCATATCAATATATACTTTTTTTTCAGGAGTTAGGAGTATTTTACGGTCGTTTATCTTCATAATTCCTGATATTGTAAATGGCTTACCGCAACACATGCATTGAGCAGCGTTAGGGTTCTCTACGAAGGTTTCTTCTTTACATCTAGGACATACTACAAGCATATCACGAAGTTGCTGGATAATATTTTGCCACTGTCTTTCGAGTTTCCTTTTGTTTTGATCATGCAAACAAACAGAGCTAAACTCCTGTATAAAAGTATCTCTAAGTAAAGCAGGAAAAGCATTCCATCTGCGCAATACATTATTGTGTACACCACGAACAGGTCTGTTCTCTGAATTATTTTTATCGTAAATAAAGATAGGCTCACTGCCGTAGAATTTCTTTTCATATGTCTCAGTCATACATGGGCAAGCAAGAACACGTGCTCCTTCTAATGGATGGTTGGCATAGAAAAGCAAAAATAGCACGACGGAAAGTGAGTATCTGTCTGTATATTTATTAGGCATAGTTTTTCCGGTCACCACTTCCGGAGCCATGTACCTGGCCTTGCCAAGAATTCCAGAGGTTACTCCTTCAGGTGCTACATTATCATTATCACAAATCAAGACATCACCAGTTTCAGGATGTATGAAAAAATTTCCATCATTTAAATCCTGATAACTAAGTCCAGATAAATGAAGCGCTTTGAAACCCTCACAAATTTTCATGGCCGCATTAACCATAGCCTCGAAACTCTTGAATTTTGCTCTTGCCAGCAAGTATTGTCCGAATTCATAATAATCTTTTGGCCTTAATTTCATCACGTAACCATAAGTTCCTTTTTGTTTCGTTGTTAGGTACTCTGGCCATAGGAATGCTTCCGAAGGTGCACCCTTGGAGATATTCTCCTCCAGATTGCTGTAAAACCAATTTCCCATATTGTTGAAGTACCATTTTAAAGCCATCTTTTGTCCTCCGACTTCAACAAGGTAAACGATTCCTTGTCCACCACGGCCGAGTTCTTTAACAACTTTGGCCTGAGAACCGTTAGTCAAACTGACACTTTCACCGTTTTTTAATTCAATCATATCTGTTTGTTTTTTAAAAATCACTACCTGATAAATTTACATTTTCTGCTGCTTGTAAGCTGCTCGAAGAACCACAGTTTGGGCATGTCACAACTTCTTGATCATGATAGCATACAACTTTCCCACACCTGTTACAAATATAGAATTTTTTAGAGCCACAATAGGGACAACCATTGAAATCTTTATCATACATTACTTTACCAGTCACATGAGTTTGCTCATATCCTTCTTTTTTTGCTTGTTCTTTCTTTATTTTAAAAGCCCAAGTAAAAGCATAACACCCATTACGAGGGTCAACAGTAATACCAAAATGTTCCTTTGTCTTCTCACACACAGCCATAATGGCAAAGGCTTTATTGCTCAGTTTAGACATATCTTATGCATTTTTTGTTTTCATAAATGTTACAGTAAATTCCTTACACTTACGCATATCCTGTCTTGACGAAGCGATTGAAAAGGTGTTGTATTTCTCAAACATATCCAGCCCACGTCCAAGCGAGATCGTCCAGCCTGTATCTGTTTTGATGCATCTGTCATGAAAATCTCTGAATTTGTATTCAAAGTCTATGCCGTATGTAGCGAGGTCATCCTTAATGTCATCAAGCCTGTCTATAAGTTCAGGAAGCTTATCGTCCTCCTCGTTAGTAATAAGATTGAGCTTTAAGTCATCAACTGGACGCGTATTAATGAGCATCAGCGCAAACTCCATAAAATTTTTAATTTGCCATGGAGCACGTATATATGGATCCTCCACAGTTATTTCATTTGCGTTTGCCATATATGAAGCGAACAATTTCTCATAGCTAACTCCCGTTTGTCCCATTCTGAACGTCATACTTTTTTCTTGTAGTATATGAATACGGGGGCGCTTTGCAGTTTGACCGGCAGTGGTTCCTTCCTCCACGGAGCATTTTCCTGAGATTTCTTCATTCAAAGGCTGAGCATCTGCATCGGTTAACTCCCCAGTAGCTGTACCTGTCATTGAGTTTATTGGGATTATAAGAGGATTGCTAACTTTTTCCAATGTCTCGACATTCATTTCAATACCCGTTCTTAAATTGATATATTTGAAATGTGCAGGCTCAGCTTTAAATGTTTCATCAATGACATATAGTTGGTCTTTTACTCGCTTTCTACTTTCTGCGGCAAAATCAACCAATTCGTATGCTTCCTGGTCTGTCATTTTTCCATCTGGGTAGAGAAGTTTCATCATTCCGGAGAAAGTCTTACGGATTGCTAAATGATCACGTTCAGATAGTGATCCGTCAAACTTGGCATAGTCTTTCAATACCGCGGTGCGATCATCGTTGCGCATGGCATGTAGTACCGCAGCTATATAATCCGTAATAAGTCCATAGCCCTTGGAGAAACTGTCTTTCTTCAGCATCTTGATTTCCCAGCCTGGGTTATACAGATGGATTCTGTCAAGAAAAGCACCTTTGATAAAGGATGTCGGTATAGATTCAAAAAGGTGCGTGTTCTTCAACATGAAGGGAACAGTATGTTTGGTATTTCCAACAAAAACCATGGAGGCACTTGCCTCATGTGTTCCTTTGCCTCGGTTGAAGGATTTATTAGCCAGATAATTCTGCATGGTATCAATGAGCACGGCATCAACTGCACGTCCTTTCTGTTGTTCAAACTCATCCCATGCAACCACATCCCAATATCCAACAAGACCAAGTTCTTCTCTTTTCCCAGACATCCTTACGAATAGTCGTGCACTGGTCACATCTCCACCTGATACAAGTACTCCGTAAGGTGACAATTCTTGGAATACGTGAGACTTTCCGGTTCCTTTAGGACCAAGTTCCATAAAGTTGAAGTTATTTTCGACATGAGGAAGCAGACGGGCAAGTGTGATAAACTTTTCCCGTCGGTTCATCGTATCTGGATTTAAGCCCACTGTATGCATGAGCAGATCGATCCATTCTTCTGTAGTAAAGTTTTTACGTTGTTCAATATACTCTTGCAAATCGATATTCGAAATCTGTATAGGCTTTAATGTCTGGATTTCCCATCTCACTTTTACATCTTCTCCACTGATGTAGCCAATGGTGACGATGCACCATACACCGTTTCCGCTCAGAAGCTTCGGGTTCTTACGTACATAGTCAGTTCCTATTGGTACACCGGAGAGTCCGAGATTGGTAAAAGTTGCCTGATATTCATCATTCTTTTCATTAAGTACAACAGTTACTTTATCTATGATTCGATGTTTACCATGCTCACGGATAAGTCCTTTTACCGACTCAGCTTCAGCTCTGTGTACATAGTTATTCTTGATGACATCTTTTACTTTCTCTAGTCCCTCGTTAATGATTTCTTCATCATCACTGGCACAATATTGGCCAAGCAGGTATTCCAATACGTAAGTCGGTACAGGAAGTCCACCCTTAACCAAAAACGCCAGGTCTTTTCTTACTACTTTGCCAATGAAGGCATTTAATACTTTCTGCTGTGAATCCATATAGTAGGCTCCTAAAAATCTTGTTCTATCATTGTATTATTTTTAACTGTCTCACGGATAAGTGGATTTAACCGGTCGTCTGTAGCATAAATACGAAGCTGTAGCATACTCGCACTGATTGATTTATTCAGATTAAGCGTCACCTCATACACTCGGTTATTCAGGTTTGTAGCATCTGTACTGTTTAAAGTAAGTTCCTTTTCCTGCGTAACAGGTTCGTCACCGTTGTAAATGCAGCATACGATTTTTCGTTCCATCATCGTCATGCTTACTGCTTCTGATTGAATTAGCTGGAACTTGAGTCGGCTGCTTACCATATTCAGGTTGTGGTTCATAAGAGTAACGCCTACCTTTTCCGTCTTATTTGTTCTCTTCTGCTGACTGCGAATCACAGGAATAATCATCTCCTGAAGGGATGCACCACCGTGTGCAAAATTATACCCCCCAGAGGCTGCCAATCTGTTGGTACCGACAGATACACCTACCCAAAGAGGTGTCTGGCTTTTTATGGCAGAAACCTTTTCGAGTGGGAATTTGACGATACCCTCGACTTTAGCTGTGCTGTCAGTGAGATAGTATCTTGTTTTCTTCTCTACTGAAATATCGGTGATACTATGCTTATCCTTATCTTCAAATTTCATGTCATTATATAGGAATCCATGGTCCGCTGTAAGCAAGACATTAGTCACATTCCATGAAGCATGTAAACGTTTGATTAACACTGCAAGTTGGTCTATGGCCTTACGACAGGCACTGATAACTTCAAACGGGCTTTGAGAATGACTCGCTTCATCAATTGTTTCATGAAAGATATATACCAAAGGCCGTTTAAACAGCTCTCGTGTTGAAGTCTGGTCACCGTTCATCACATCTTCATAGCGAACACAAATTCCTCCGTCTCGGTATTTATTCAGATGAGCAGTTCGTTGTTCTGTTGTAGTTAATACAACTCCATCTACGGCCATATCTGTGCCGAACAGTTCAAGGGAGTGATGTGGAAGAAGTGATGGCTTGCAGAACTTGGTTTCCGTAGGTAACATGGCTTGATAAGCTTCAATAGTAGCCATATGCTTTTCCTTGGCCAGTCTCTGCATCAATTCCATAGCCACTTCGTATCTCAGAGCGTCACTGATAATGACTACCTGTTTCACATTTGGATCAGACTCGTTAGCATAGAAGTCTTCCTGATGCTTCAACCCCGTTTCTGTAAACCAGGTGCCTTTTTCTTCCACACAAGTCAACCATTCGAGGTTAAGCAGGTTGGCTATCTTGGCATACTCCAAATCCAATTGTCTTTTGGCAGCATTCAATACCAATTCGATAGGATTCTCTTTCGTGAGTAGCTCATGATAGGCTTCGAGTGTTCTACGATAGAACATATCTACCTGATAGAACTCCGTAATATATTTATTTACGTATTCTTTTGTACTGTTTAATTTCAGTGTGCCAAGGCCACGTATCTGCATATAGAACAGAGCTGACTGTCCGATGAAGCGAATGACAATCTGGATGTAACTGTCAACAGGTAATTTCAGAGCCAATTCTCGCATACGATCGTTTACGTCCTCTGGATCAGCCATGAGTTTCTTTTCTAAAATCTCCTTCAGAATCGGCCAGCAAAGTGCTTCAGTAAAATAGAAGTAGTTTGCATCAATACCATAGATGTTGATGATTTCCTCTTCTTTAATATCTGAAGACAATATTCTCATTGACTGGATAAATTTCTCGCTCAGCATACGGTCGTGGGTGCCCCACTCATAAATCTTGTTTACCTGGTCAAGGATTACCGAATTGCTGATTTTATATTGCTTGTACGAATCCCCTGGCATAGCATCAAGTAATTGCGTGATGCAATTGTACTTCATGCATTCTGCAACGCACTTCATCTTTTGTGGCAAATTCAGATTATAACTTACTCCAAAAAGTTTTGTCAATTTATCATTGATTGCTTTGCTGGCATCTACGTTCTTTGAAAGTTTATGCCAAAAATCAGCATGTTTTTTCCCTTCCGAAGTAACGTCAAGAACAACCATCTTTACAATGATTGTTTCCCAATCCAACAACTTTTTCTCGCCGAGATAATTGGAGATGAAAGCACGGCAAACCAAATCCTCACTAAAGGTACTTGAATCAATATGCCCATTAAGAATATTATGGATTTTAGAAGACATGATTTCCGCAATATTTTTCTTGATAAAACTACGGAACCGTTCTGGCAGATTATACTGCTGCATAAAAGAGGCATAATCATCTTCCTTATATTCCATGTTGGCTTTCAGCATATCAAGCAATGGAAATTGTAGTTGCTGTTCCTCTGAATGAGGATAGGTTTCCACAGGAAAAAGCAGAACAATGCGTTTGTCTTTCCAAGTATTTTCAATAGCATATTTTGTATTGAACCAGGCTCCATCGAATACTTTATATATATATCCGTCAGCCCATTCCTTCACCTCTCCAAGCTCTGTCTGGATAATATCCATCCGGTCGAAGATAAAGAGCACATGAAGCTGTGGGTTTCGTTCAAAGTAGTTATATATTCTTTCTTGTACCATATTCTAATATACTTAAATTCCAAATAATATTTGTCCGAACTCTTCTTGCTTTACCTCTATTCTCTCTGAAGGGAAGATTGTAGAAGTTGCCAGTGAGGTTTTTCTTGATAGCAAATCGTCCAATATCTCATCGAATGTTTTAATGTCAGATGTAACTGCCATAGGATAATATACATACACATCCTTTGTTTGTCCGATACGATAAGCACGGTCTGTAGCCTGGCTTTCCTTAGCTGGATTCCACTGCCTACTGTAGTGGATAACATGATTTGCGGCAGTCACATTCAGTCCCATTCCTGCAGCAACGGGTGACATTATAATTACGTTAAATCCATCAACAGCTTGAAACTCATTTATGCTCGCTTGTCGAGTTTGCCTGTCAAATGAGTGTCTTTTAATAATAGACGGAGTATCCCCATTAATGATTTTACATATTATGCCATATCTTTCATTGGAAAGCTTTTGAAGCATTTTCTGAGTCTCCTTACGTTCAACAAATATGATGACTTTTTCTTCCTTTTCTTTGATTGAATCGAGAAATTTGATAGTAGCCTGTAATCTTGCACTTGTACTAACCAGCTCGTTTATGTCATGAGTCGTTAATGCCGAGTCGTAGAGGTAAGGATGTTCTGAAACCTCCCGCAAGTTCATTATTGTAACAAGCATATTGGGTTGAATACCATTCATATAGGCATTAATGACTGATGTATATGTCTTTTTTTGTACACTTGGCATGGCAATTTTCTCTTTGAGTTCATGTTTTAAAGGAAGATCTTTTGCAGCATCTTTCTTTAATCTGCGCATAAAATATATTCCAAGCTTTTCATGAATTTCATTACCAAGAGCGACAATGTCAGTGTCATCTTTTTTTAACGGTGATTGATATTGAGCAGCAAATGCTTTCGCATTACCTAATAAACCAGGAACACAGAAATCCATGATACACCATAAATCAAGAAGTGTATTCTCAACAGGTGTACCAGTCATAGCAATTCTGAAATTGCATTTCAATGCCTTGGCTGCGTTGGTAACAAGCGTACCGGGAGACTTAATCTTTTGTGCTTCATCTAATGCCACGATGTCAAACTCCACCGCGCAGAAATTTAACTGTGATATACGAAGAGATTCATAGTTAGTTAAGACTATGTCCATCTTTTGTATTCTATTTACAATATCTTTGTCAAACTTTCTTGGCACATCCTTAGAGGTAAGCATATTAATAGTCATTCTTGGTTGCTTGAAGAATCTTTCATATTCATTTTTCCAATTTTCTAACAGTGAAACAGGAGCTACTATAAGATACGGTTTGTGATCAGCATATTTCCTTGAATGCCAATCAATAAAATAAAGTATCTGTAAAGTTTTTCCAAGTCCCATGTCGTCTGCCATTAGACACCCACTTGCTTTACTTTTATATAAATGCTGTAGCCATGCAACACCTTCTTTTTGATGTTCTTTTAGTGAATAGCATTCTTGAAGATATGGATTGGTGAAAAGGGTATATTTTTCGCCTCTTTCGATAACTCTTTCTTTTACAGCAAAACCAAGTTCTTCTGCATTTTCTTCTATAATAAGCACTTTTTTGTTATCAACAGATTCTGCATTAAATGGCTTAGATGGTGCCTTTAACTGCTGTGCCGCACAATCTGCAAGAAACAAAGCATCTTCCATGTCTATTTGGGCATTTTTATACTCAATAATAGATTTGCCATTCTCTTTTGCTTTATTAATTTCTTTTCTGAGATTTTCCAATTCTGTCTCACTTGAAATTGTCACTTGGCTTGTTCCATTTTGAGGACTTTCAATTGTAGCACCAGCAATCCAGCATGATTTGTAGGGACAAATAAATGGATAGAATTTGGGCTTATAAACACCAATCTCAATTACGCGGTCACTATATAGTTCCGATAAATCAAAAGCATCAGGGTCAAAAAACTCAGTAGGTTCTTCTATAATTTTTTGAATTTCTTCGCGCGTTTTGTGTCTTCCGCCTTGACTTTTAAGATGTCGTAGATTTTCCTTTTGCTCTTCATTGAGTACAACGCGAACACGTTCGCCATTTTCTCTTTGAATAGGGTACTGTCCCTGTACTTTTCTCATTCGATCAAAATACTGCTGAAATTTTTTATTTTCATCAATGTCAATGGCAGGATCAATGGTAAACCCATCTTCATCACGACCAACTTCAATTTTTATGCGTTCTGGAACGTAAACATTCTCGTTTGCTAAATAACTGTCTAATTCGCATCCGGCTTGTTCTGCTAATGCTTTTATCTCTCCAAAATTACGCAGGTTAAAGTCTGTAGTTTTTTCTTCCTCTGGAGAAGAATTAAACTCATGAATACGATTTATCAATTCATATTGCGCTTCCGATAATAAATATTTCTTTTTGTTGACTATAAGTATATTTCCGCATTGTTCATATGATAATAATTCTCCATCTGGCACGTGGCTAAGAAATTCAACCTTGTATTCAAAATCAGATGCATTTAACATGCTTGTTCCAATGAGACGCATGGCCATATTATAGGGTTGGGGGACACCTAGAAGTAACTTATCCTCCTCATCTAACAGATAGATATTTTCATAAGGGACAAGACAACCATCTTTTGAAGCATAGGCATACCCATTGTCAACCAAAGTTGAAAGAGGCATATAATATATACTATCGTCTGTCGCTTTCCATTCTTGGAAATGAAGATCATGTCCATTGAAATTTACAATGAATAGTATTCCTATTTTATTTACTACCTGAGTTAACATATGCTTCTTTAAATTTTAATAGTCATATAATCTGTTTGTTCTGATCTCTGCTTATATAAAACAGTTCCATTTGTTTCCTTCAAATATCCAACACTTATTTCTCGTCCTGAGTTTGAGTGTACAACCTCTTGCCATCCATTGTCATTTCTTGCCTTTCTTATCCATACACTACCAGTTGGGGTTGCTCCGCTAATTAGTGGACGTAGATGAACAAATTGATTTCCAGCGGAGAAGTTAAGGTAGAAACCTTTATATCCACAAACAATCCGGCATTTACCATTTGATATCCATTTACTTGATAAAGAGAAACGAATATTGGCTTCATACACGGTCTTGATTGGCCTATTAGACGAAGTCCTCGGGACTGAATTGGATGATGGTTTAAACTCTTCTTTTTGAATTGGGGTTGCCTTAAAAAGATTATTGTCTTCAGCATCCTGAAAAGATATGCCAATGTTATTTGATGAAATGACTTTTTGTTGCAACCAACCGCTTAAACGTCCTTGCCAATTTCCCCTATGGGTCATTCTTCCTTCCTCGTAATATGTATTGTAGTACCAATCACTTATATCAATCAGACTTCCCATAGATGTAATCTTCAGATCTGCAGTGCTTGGAATATACCGTTTTTTCCCTGTCACCATCTTAACTTTTTCATGGTCCTGGTTGTAAACGTACAAAGCACCGGTATCAGAGAACTCAACAATCATCTTATTCTTAATGAACAATACAAGAGCTGATGTCTGTGATGCGAACGAATCTGTCTCAATGAAATGTGGCAGGAAAATACCGCTGACTCGGTTATCTCCTTGTAAGATTCTTTTCGTTGTAGTAGATCCAACAATTTTGAAACTGCTTACATATTCCACATATTTTAGCCAGAAGTCCTTTCTATCCCTGTCTTGTACACAAACTTCAAAAAATGTCTCAATTATCTTTTGACTAAACCATAGATTTACATGTTGTTTTGCCTTTTTGAGCTGTTGGGCTTGTTTTTCAGTTGCGCCTGCAAATGGAGCCCATGTTGCGCCAAGCGTAATATCGCCTAAGATTCGATTGGCATACTTGCATAGTTGAGTACGTTTTACATCATCACCTGTTTCATTTACGCGTAAAACTAAATCTGCAAAAATAAGTTTTTTGGTTCTATCATATTTGTGAGCATTTAAAACAGATTCAATATAGTCAAAGTCTATGATTTTATTGCTACTGATAAAATTAACAATCACATCAGAGTAATATGATTGGCTTATTGTTGACAGTTTGTTACTAAAATATGCAGGGGCATTCTTTACATCCTGTTTCTTTTGAGATAATAGAGCGCATAGTCTTAGGGGACCAGCTTCATCAAATAGATTTGCATGGTTCTTCATTACCATGTATTTCTTGTTTGAACCATTGTATTGTTTTAGCTGCTTGCTGAGCAGATCACAAGTCAATGAGCGAAGCTCCGGGTCAATCATGTTCCATGAGTCAAGACAATAAAATGATAATCCGTTAAAGAACATGTCCCTCCAGTTAGTCTCTAGAATATGAAGCGCATACATGTATGCCTGTTCATTCCCTTGAAGTTTTATTAAATAATAAGAAACAATACGAAGTTCATGAATGCTCCAAATACTTGTTTCTTTATTTTCTGTTTTAGCATTCTCTATGACTTTCTGCATAATTTCATCAATAGTCTGTTGAGAAGCAATAACAGTTCTGTCGGTCATCATGCGTACCTCTATTTCCTGCAAGGTACGCATATTGCGACTGATGGCCAACTCAGTCTGATGGTCAACAGTACGTTCTGCAAGCAAGTGGAAATCTTGCAGAAGATCTTTGTTAATATTTAGAAGTGCATAGATGTCTTCCATTATTGTTTATGTATAAAACGTTTATTTGCTATATCCTCCAATTGCTTTTCAGCATTGGTTCTTACTCTGAACTCTACACGTCGTGATAAATCCTTATCTTCCTCGCCGTTCATTTTCAGTATCAGGTGGCTTGAAGAAAGTCCGTTTGCTGTTACAAGGCCTTTAAGCCACTCTTCCAAGTCGTCAGACATAAGACTAAAGCAATATTGTAACACGGCTCTTGTTCTATCCTGAGAAAGTTCCATGTTTGAATAATAGCCTCCGTTGCTGTTGGTGTGGCCTTCAATACGAATTTCTTCAATATTATCTCGGTATTCATCACGACTAAGTACGGCTATATATCTTGGGAAAAAGTCATCAAGAATATTCTTAAACTTAGGTTTCAGCAAGGACTGTCCTTCATCAAAAAGCATTGACGGTTCTTGGAAACGAATGCATAAAGTCGAGTCTATTGTAGCCCTCCAAACTGCAAGATCATCTTTGAACTCCTGCTGCAGATCGATGTAAAGTTGTGTTTTGATTTGGTCGTATCTTTTCACAATTTCCTCGTCTTGTTCTGCCTTTTCTTGCACTTGAAGGAGCGCTCCCATCAGCAGCAGTATAAAGATGAACAGAAGACTGGCCATTAAGTCACCTGTGGAGAGTGCAAAGGCATTCTCATCTTTACTTTCGTATTCTGTACGTTTCTTCTTCATTATCGTTTATTACGTGTAATTGTATCGGTCAACATTTCTGTAACTTCATTCTGTCGTTCAATAGCTGAAGCAAGCGCACCTGTAGTTTGGGTTAGGCTCGTAGTGTACTGAGCAAGGTATTTGTCAGTACTTTCTTTTATTGTTCGGCTGTATTCAGATAACCCGTTCTGTAACTGAGTAAAGATAGTTCCAAGTCCTTGTTTGATAATCTCAAACTTTTGGACATAATCCTCTGATAACTGACCTGAGTCTCTTAACATTTCAGTTACCTGATCAATACCCCTTTGGCTCATGGTTTGAAGTTCTGCAAGCCTTGTAGCATAGTCGTTCTGTCCTTTGTTGAACAGTTCTGTCGCTAATTTCATGTCACCAGATATTGTACGTAGATTACTTGTGCTTATCGTTATTTCTCCCTGAGCCTGTCTGAAGCCATTCATAGTTCCTGAAATGTACTCGTTCATCTTCTCCAAACGTTCCAATCCAATATTGAAACTGTCAAGCAGTCTTTTTGTCTGGGATGTAGTATCTTCCTGAAGTGCGATTAGGTTGGCTTGTTTACTATTTACATCATCAGTGATTGACTTGACGGATTCTGTTACAGAAGATGATAATGTACTGATAGTTCCAGTAAGGAATGTGCCCATCTTGTCCGCAGCATCTGCCAGTTTGCTTACCATCTGGTTACTTTGCTCTTGGGATGATTGTGAAATACCAGACATAACTTCTTTAACTTCATTAATGGCATTACTGATAGCACCAGTAGCAAATGTAATTTGTTCTTGCATTTGTCTCATTGCCATAGAATTAGTATTGGCAGAGGTATTGGATATTTCCGAAATGGAATGCTTAACTTCTTCAATTGTAACTTGTAATGTTGCTGAAATATTTTCCATGTTTTTCGGAAAATCGGCCATAGCTTGGGTTGCAGAGCCTAACTGATGAGCCAAATTTTCTAATTCTGTTGTAGCCGATCCGGAAAGTCCTGAACTAAACTCATTCATAAGTAATTTCATGCTTTGCTTCAGTTCATCCACAACTCTCTGCATCATGTCGCTTGCCGGAGAAGATACAGTTTTCGCCATTTGATCAATATGTTCAACAACGGTTTTAGTGGTTGCATCGACACTTTCCATTAACGGAAGAATTTTTTGTTGCATCTGTCGTGAGAGAGTCTCATCAAATCCTTGATTAAGTTCTATAGCCAGGTCAGTAGAGAATGATTTTAGAGCTTTTGTTTGCTGGGCGTTCTCAGAAAGAATTTCTCGTACAGCGTTGGCCACAGGTATGATAACTCCAGATTCGTTTGTGTATGATAGTTTTCCACTAAGCTCATTAAAGGAGTCTTTTATGGTATTGGTTTGTACCTGAAAATCGGACTTTAGTGCATTGTAAAGTCGGTCAATTATATTCTGCTGATTAAGATTGGCCAATGCTATGTCATCAATATAATAAAGGGCATCTAGCTTTTCTGTCAGTCCATTTACGTTTTTATACAATCTATGTCTTAATGATTTATCTATAAATGTAAATACAATAGACAGAAACATACCAAGAAGAGATGTCAGGAACGCTGTGCCCATACCATTCAATAATCCCTGAATACTTTCATTGATTTTATCTGTGTTACTACTGTCAAATCCTTGAATACCCAAAGTTAAGCCAAGGAAAGTGCCAAGAAGTCCTAAACCGACAAGCGTACCTGATGCTGTATCAAGCATACGTAAATTTACCTTGTTGCATTTACACACGCTGTTGTCATATATAAATTCAGATGCAGGTATATTTGACTTTTTCCCGTCTTTTGTATTTACGATAATAGTTTTTTCATATTTTTCCCCAAGCGAAGCTATCTTGGAATTGTTTAATGAATCCAAGATATTCTCACTATTAACAAGTTTTACTAAAATTTCCTTGATGCTATAAAGTTTTCTTTCTTCAAAACAAAAGAGTAAGAAAACCAATATAATTACTGCACCAGATGCTAATGTTATAATATCAGACATGTTATTTTTTATTTGCAGATTCTATTGTTATTATTTTATTAATGTTTATTCTATCAGATTTTTATTATATAAAGTAAATATCCGTTCTTGGCAATTCGAGAACTATTATGATATTCGTTTAATCAAACACTATGACATCGTCAAGCATTATTTTCCGAGTATCATCACCAACTACATAGGTTAGCTCGGTGTTGTCATCATACTTTTTGGGAAGCATAATCATACAATTCCAGTATGACGTGTTCGAGATGAGAAAGCCCGGATCTATGCAAAACAATTTAGTTGGAGTATCTTCGAACTCATCGGATTCTTCCACACCAATGCAGACAATGGCGTGTCCGAAATTCTGATTATTAAAAGAAATCCCTAAAATTGCAGGACTATTCTGATGAATATTGTCGTAAATGCGGTCAATATAATCTTTCCGAATAGCTGTGGCTTTTATATTGAAGTCGGATGTATTACTAATTTCCTGTGCCATAGTTTTAAGATTCCACCCGGACATATTCATACCGCGTTGTTCTAGAAGTTTGCTAAGAAATTTTCCTTTCGGACTACGCTTGTCCACATTTCCGGAGTATGAATTTACATCCTCAATGTTGATTTGCTGAAGGCACATCAAAGAGATGATTGTACTATAAACAGCGCATGCACCGTCAAGACTTCCTTGGTGCAGGGCTATACTTTTTATGCTGCCATCAGCTTGTGTCGTTTTTACTCCTGTTCTATAAAGTCTCACAGAAGGAATGATTGTTATTGTTGCCATATATATTCTCCTTTCGTATTGTTATTTTATCAGAATAGGCCTACATTATCTCTCAACCAACGTAATTCCTTTTCAATGCTTGGATTATTTAAACCTAAACTTTGCGCTTTTTTAAGGCTTTGAAAAGCCTCTCTATACCGTCTTACAGACGAGAGTGCCATACCCATATTTGAATAAATCTGAGCGTCTGTAAATGGCGTATTGGGAATGTATGGTTCATTCAAAGCTTTTTGGAATGCATCTATTGATTCTGTATATAACTTTTGCCTGTAGTAGTGAACTGCTTGGTTAAAATACACAGTTCTGTTACCTGAAAGTTGTTTATACCATTTCAATCGCATTCCTACTTCCATATGTTCAATATCGATAATTCCGGTTCTATCATTTGGTTTTGTAAAACCACATTTTTCAGCAACTCTCTGAGAAGGCTCATTATCCATACTAATATCCAAGATTACTTGTTGGAATGAAAAGTTTTGTAGGAGGAAATTCGTTAGTCCATTCAATGCTGATGAAGCATAACCGTGGTGTCGATGAGAGGGATGAACTGCATACCCTACATTCCACACAGGCATATTAGTTGTTCGGTTCATGACAGGTTCTGCTGAGATAAAACCAACCTCTTCACCATTATTATTGAAAATGATAAAGTTTAATGACTCTCTTTGGATATTTGCATTAACAATATATCTGCAAAAGGCCTTTATGTTTTCAGCATGATCTTTACGTAAAACATAGTATTTCTTTACGTCTTCGTAGCGGAATAGTTCTTCTATAAACCAAACATTATTTGAGTTCACGGGTAACAGAGAACAAATTCCACATTCTATTATATTTGGTATTGCCATATTAAATATCTTATAATTAGGTGTTTATTAAGGTTATTTGATTTTCTGTAAAACGTCTCCGAACTTAGCATAATTCACTGTGACACCATCGTCAAGATTGAAGCTGATGGCCTGCTCTGCTACAACCTGCAAACGTTCGTGATATTCACGACATTCATCCAATTGCTTCTGAAGCGTTTGGAGCTGTTTGCTTTCTTTAGTCGTAAGTTCTGCCCGACGCAAGTCAAGTTTGTTGATTTCCTGTTCCAGATGTTCAATGAAGGGGAGGAGATATTTTGCTCGGATGCGCTCAACTGTATAGGCATTCATACGGTGCATGTAAGCTATTACTTGGAAGGAACCTTTCTTTGATGCAAATAGCCAATAGATTGGACGGTTCTGATACATCTTTTTATGGTCTTTCCAAAAGTCCTTTACGAAATATTGCTCTATGGTCTTACCTAAACATTGCTCCACGTAGTTAAGATTCTCCACATGAAGTTCTTCACCCAGTACCACACGTAGGAAATCAGCGAAACGATATGATGCGTTGTCACTGAATCCGCAATCATTTGCCATCAGCGGCATAATGCCGTCGTCATCAATTTCCCAAGACTGTCCGTTAAATGTGTAAGAAGCAGTTTCCTCATCAGTAGGATTGGGGTGAGCGATATGCAATCCTGGCTTATCAAGACGATAGCGTCCCAACATACAACCTACAGCAAAGCTAATAAGTTGCTTCATCAATACTTCGTCGTTCCAACTGAGACTGTCATCTGCAATATTGATTTCTCCTTGTTGCAGAATGGTTATCTCAGAGAGTGTAACATCTGGTGTAAGCTCATCTTGCAGACCGTATATGTCAATGAACTGACGGTTGAGCTCTTCTTCGTTCTCGTGAAGCTGCATGAAGAGGTGTTCCCACTTTGTCTTGTATTGCTCCATACGCCATTTCAGACTGCCAAGTTGCGGTGCGGCAGGATTGATACAGATGTGTTTGTCTGTTTCTTTTTCGTGCAGCTTTTCCTCGTGGCGGATATTGTCGATATAGGTGTTCTCGTTTACAGCTAATAGGGGATTAGTTTCGAAGTCCCATGAGGTTTCATGATTGTCCCAATCTTGTTTGGAAATGTTGATGTTTTGTTGAACACAATGATTTATATAATCATTATTTTTTCCTATATATGGTACTTTGAAAGAATCTCCAATTTGAAAAGATAGAGTTGGACATAATATAAATAGCAATTGCTGCATAACCTTTGAGTTTAGGAAGCCCAAAATATACTCCTTCTTTTCTTGTGGGAAGCAAGAAGGGCCATTACAGTCAAAGATAAATCCAGGTTGTAATATCCTTGCATAAAATAGATTTGAACCAATTCTTGGAAAAGTTATTCCATCTGTGAAATAATATCCGGGATTTCTTATAACAGCAGGTTTAAATGATTTTAATATTTCTCCATCGTTATACCAATCAATGATGTTTTCACTGAGGCTCAAACCGTACCAACGTCTAACATCTCCACCTTTATTATATGGGAACCATTTTAATCTGGATCGAGCCGCTGACGCGGCATTTTCGAAGCCGAAGCCTATACGGCTTCGGCTGACCTCGAACCAGCTGCGGAGAAATCTCGCATTGTCAGCAGTTTGCAGCCCAACACAGGGGCTGGCAACTGCTGACAATGCGAGATTTGATGTAAATATTTTTAAGATATTGGGTGAAACCCAATAACCAATCGGACATCCCGGGATTTTCTCAAAGTTAGATTGAGGGACATTTGGGTAATACACCTTGGCTGTATGTTCCTGCAATGCCTGGAGGAACATATCTTTCTTCTCTGCGCAATTCTTACCATCTACCAGTCGGAAATACACACCACCTTCATCAGACTTATTTTTAGCTACAACAAAGGAAGTGTTTTGCACCACCTCACCACTCAGCTCATCGAAAGTTCGAGGGCCCAAGTGAAGCATGTTTTCAATATGATAGTTCTTGAGTAAAGACGTGCGTAGTTTTTCGAATGAAGAAAGGAACATCCAGCTCTGCATGTTAATCATGCTATATTTGCCGTTGTCTGCAAGTCTGTCAATAGCCAACAACATAAAGGTGGAGAATAAATCTCCTTTGCCTTCTTCATAATTTGCCTTCACATACTTACTCAGCACCTCATTCATGTTGCCACCACCCATATACGGCGGATTCATTACCAAAGCGTCATACTTCTCCGTCAAAGCCAAAATTAGCTCAAAAGCTGGAAGTTGCAAGCGCACGGCATCGGGCATAATCTCTTGATTGCACCAGTAATCAGTAGTCTGTTTAACCAGTAATCTTGTGCTGTCGCTAATGTCGAATTTCATGATAGAACCCAGCGAGTCTGCATTATGCATCAGTTCAAAGCAAGCGGCAAGTTCTTCATTTTGTGAAGAAGTGTTCTCTCCCTGGAAATAAAGAGAAAGGAAATCATTTAAGTTTTCATCCGTTTCTTCATTCCATGGTTTCGGCATGGTCAGTATATTCGGCAAGCAATGCGCATCAGCAAAAGATGAATCCTTTTGGCATGCTTTCAACAAAAGGGCAAAAGTTGCTAATTGTTTTGCACGATTATCCAAGTCAATACCTGTAAGGTTATGACGGAAAATGTTTTCAATGGCTTCACCACGGCCATAGCCTTCAGCAATATAAAGGTCATAAAACAAGTCGAAGCACTCGTTTAGAATGTGTCCAGAACCGCAGGCCAAATCGGCAACCTTCAGGTCGGTAAGCTCGTTGTATTTCAGTAAATTTTCTGGAGTCGGTTTTTCTGTCTGGTTCACTAAGTATCGCCACTTCTTTTGAAGTGTTGTTTCATAGGGATTATTATCCAGATAGATGCGACCCACTGTGTTCTGCACCATATATTTCACTATCCAATTGGGTGTGAATATCTGTGTAGCTGCCGGTATTTCGTCAGCCTCGAATTTTCCTTTCTTTGCAAAAACTTCGTCTTTACGCTCTGATATATAGAACTGATAGAGCCAACCAATTAGTTCCGGAGACTGAAACTCTTCATCGGTAATAAATTCAGTATGGTTCAGCATATCCATGAATTTACCTTTAGCCAGAATATCGTTCGGAAGAAGTAGCTCGGTATAGTCGGCCATAGAACCGAAACACTGATTGAGGATGGGATTATCGTGACACCAAGCAGTAATAAGCAAGGCAAACTGTTCTGTTACCTTTGTATCGTCATCCAGTAGTTCTACAATGCGCTGGCGAATGTCTTCTTTCATCTGAGGAAGATGTCCTTGGCGCGCTTCGTCCACAATAATCGGGGTACGTGCAGCATCAGCATACTGAAGTACAGGAGAACAGAGATTATTCTTCTGCAGAATACGAATGGCACACAGACGGTTGAACCACGTATAGGCTGCCTCCTCATACACTTCGTTGATGCCTTTTTGCTGAATACGATTATAGAGGGACATCCACTGATGGTAGAATCCCTCTGTATAAAATTGTCCGTTCCAAAGAGTACCTCCTTGCATCAGTTGTGGACGGTGCTCTTCAGCTACATTACCTTTCTTGTTGAAGCCAAGTGTAGTTATCTTAGCTGCAATGCCGGCTTTTAATATATTGCGAGCTTCGGTAGCGAAGCGTTTTATTCTATTGGTGTCCATATAATCTATTGGTAATCTTTATTTAATAATCATCACTCCGTCATGGTCGACAAGCAGACGTTCAATCTGTTGACGCAAACCTTCAAGATAACGGTCTATGTCTTCTTCGTTCGTAATAGGCAACTTTGTCCTTGTTTGCAATGATGCCTGGCGAATTCTCTTTTCTCGTACAGGAGGTGTTGGAGGATCAACTTCATCATTGTCCTTTTTAGTAGGCTTAGGAGGAATATACGACATAATCTTGTTCACCTGCTCCTGATAGAATACATCGGTAAGGATATTGTTTCTCAGTACCAGGATATTTGTTGGAGCAGTTTTAAGCTGTATGGTTGCTTCACGGTCGGAAAGTACACTTGCCGGGACATTCTGCTTCTCGGCCACTTGTAACAGATAGTCAAAAATATCGTTATAAGCCGCTTTAATTTTATCGCGAAGTTGATTTCGCACATCGTCCAAACTGCCGGAAAGCTGATTCCTCAATTTTATATAGCCACGGAATGTGTTACCCATTGGCCAAGGGTCATCCTTCACTTTTAGGAACTCATCAACAGCTCCTATCATCTCTTCCGGAACAAATGAGAAGTTATATGTATTCTCATCAGCGAACTGTATGAGCTGTTTATAGGTAGAGAGTTGATCATGGGTAAATTGTACCACCTCTTTGCATTTGTCGGTAAGCATCCTGGCTTCATCCTTTGATGAGATGATGAGATTGAAGAATTTCAACGGATCACGTTCATCAAGCCATGATTCGAAGAGATCTATGGCCTTACGGATTGGTTCCACAAAAGGATAAGCTATAATCTGTTGTTCTATGTCCTTATAGCCTTTTATCAATTTGGACAGGCTACGCTCACTCTCTATGTCACGACACATGCGGAATAGTTGGGTGCTGTCTGTAGTTGTCGGAGCGGAAGAAATACCGAATATTTCCTTCCAGGCAGCTATGAATTTCTGAATTACCTGCGGTGAAATGACCTGTGCCTGACGGAGTGTAAACTTATTACTCTCTGTCACAATACGGTTGGCCACTGTAGACGTTTCTACATTGGGATTATTGGCGTAAGCGTAGTCACGGTTGTGACGACGTACCAGTTCATTAATCACATAAAGGGTACAGATATTGTCCCATCCATATGGAGCTTTTGAGAATTTGGTAAGCACATCAGTCACATTTACCTCTGCAAACTGTTTATTAAGATAGATTTCCACTTCGTGTTCAGCATCTGTAAGAATCGCCCCCATACCTTCGTAATCGCCGGGATTCACATTACGCAGTATAGCTTTCTTCAATTGTTCTGTAGTGCGTGGAATACTTGGAGAATCAACGAGATTTGCTTTAGGGTAGATTCCTGCCAAATGCTTCTCGATGGCAACACGATAACGGTCATTACCTCGTTTCTGTCCAAGCTCTGCTTCGTCAATCACATATAGTCCGGAAACAATAGGACAGGTATCAAGAATCTTTTCAAACTCTTTTTTAATAAGTCCTTCGTAAAGTTCCTCGGCTCGCTTGGCAAATTCTTTACGAGTATTGGCATTATCCTCGTTTGGGACGGGAGTGGACATATAACGTTCTGCCTGACAGTACCAGTAAAAGGCGTTGTACAAACGTCTGTTCTCACGATATTGAGGACCTACATAATATACCATTCGGTTAGTATTGCTGTTCTGCAATGCAAGCTGCTCAGCAGTATCATAGTCGGGGTCCATCATAAACTCTACCATTACATCAGGGTTATTACTCAGGAAGGTACGCTGCTTTATGGTCAGCCCAACGGAGAAACTGCGTGTTTTATATTGCTCTTTATTCCTGAGAGCTGTAATATATTTATTAAAAATATCTTTCAGCTGTTCTGCCTGGGTATTGTTGTCCACCACCTGGCTTTGGATGAGCTGCGCCACTTTCATTTCCTCCTCACTATAGAAAGTGAATGTGTCAGGAGCTCCCTGTTTACCCTGTTCACGGCGAATAATATTATTATCGCAAAGGAACTCTAAAATTTTCTCCACCTCATTCTTGATGGTCATACGAGGAGTATCCATATTATTTACAAGAAGAGAGGTCACATTATCCACAGTTGCAGGGAACAGCAACTGGTCGGTTTGGGAAATGTTGCAGATCATGAAAAGCACATTAACTACACGAACCGCCAGACGAGTCTTTTCCGGTTTATCTGTCTGGTAGGAGCGTGCCATACGGAGGGCATTGTCCACAGCTTTCTGTCCACGAGCCTGCAAACCTTCCTCAAACATATTGTTATAGAGTTCATCGAATGAAATGAATTTACCCAATTCAGCATCGGCATTAGCCTTGGCGGTAGAGTGGATTACCTTGATGATGCTTCGCTCATTACCTTTTACTTCTTTTGCCACATAGCCTAAGTTCAGGAACGAATTGAACACCTGCATGATGAGTTTGAACTGGTAGGGGACAAAAGGGTAATAGTCTATGAAATCATCCTGCGAGTCGTAACTGCTGTATGAGTTTGGAAGTTTGAACTGCAAGTCGAATCCGGCCTTGTATTTGTTATAAAGTGAGGCCAACGTATCTTTTACTTCTTCTTTCTTGTCGAGAATACGTTTCTGAGTAATCACTTCCGGTTGTGTTCCTTTGAGGGATACCTTCACTTCAAAGCGTCCCTTAATTTTACCTTCTTTATCTTTCTCCTCGGCTATATGACAGTCGTCCATAATCTCGGAGAGGTCTTGCTGTGCTGTACAAGCCACCCAGACCTTGTTATCACAAGCTTCAGACAGTTTCGTAATGATTTCCTGAAGGTTAAGATAACGGTCACGCTCCTTGTTGATGAACTGTGAAACTTCATCGGCAAGGAAAATCAGGCGGTAATCATCGCCCTTGTCTTTAAGATATGATGCCAGTTCCAAACCAAAACGGTCTATACTCATGTTCGTATCACGCTTGATGATACGTTCACGAATACTATCTACGGAAAGTGTTGGTGCCAGTTCTTTGGCAATGTCAAGAACCCAATCGAGTTCGTTGTCAATCAAATCGGCAGCCATACCAGGGTCATTCCAATCACCACCTTCCTCTGCGATGCGTTGTTTGAATGCCTCAAACACTCCTTTTTCTTCCAATGGTTTTTCAAGATTCTGTGCAAGTGTGATATTGAACTTATTGAAGCCACGCTTGCCATTAAACTCATTCCAGAAGACATGCAGAAAAGCTTTCTTCTTGTCGGTAGAGTTGTCATAGCTTGTTTCCAGATTGAAGATACATGTATCTATCGTGGCCCGTTCCAACCAATTGGCGATAGAAACCATCTGCTCGTAGTCGAAGCTCAGATAATGTTTGTCATCAAGCGGGTCGATAGCCTTTATTGCTTCGAGCAGACGTGATAAAGCATCTTCACGAGTAGAAGGTGTGATACAGTAATCCAGATATTTCAGAAAATGTGATTTTCCTGAGCCATAATAACCGTCAATCCATATACCCACGTGATCGTATGGTTGGTTATTCTTGATAGCATCTAAAATACGGAAAAGACCGTTCATAATCTCGTCCGTAAACACGTATTCCTGTATTTCTATACGTTCTGTTTCCGGGTCAAACTTGGTAGCGCTGACAGCAGGATTCACTGCACGGTCAATAGGCTTATTATATAATTCTTTCAGTTTCATTAGCTTATTCGTTTATTAAAAGAGTGGCACGATATGTATGATTGTCCGGAAGTGTATCAAATAGCCGGAATGAGTTCTGATCACGATGACCCGGATAAAAGACAATGATTTTATATTTGTCCGTTTCGTTGTAATCTTCATAAAGAGCCAAGAATTCATTGACCCTCAGATAAGGATACATACTGCCTATACCATACATAAAAACGTAGGGACGACGATATTGGTCTTTGATTGTGATATGATCGATGATACGTTGATGTATAAATTGAACGAATTCTGGTGAATGGGCATTGCGGGCAAGCGTATCCTGTGTGCTCTTTGCCTTTGACGGGTCACTCTGTTCTTTTTCCATCAGATATTTCAACATAGAAGGATGACGCAGAAATTTCTTCTGGTCGAGGAAGCTGCAAAACTCATCAAACAGATTCAGTGTAAGCACATCCACATAGTTTGTGGGACGGATCAGATTCGCTTTAAACTCCTGTATCTGCTTACGAATGTCATACTCTTTCTCTGCCGGATACTGGTAGATGAAAAAGTTATAAAACAAGTCGCCATTTTCCGTATCTTGGAATCCCGGACTATTCAATTTATCATCAAGCTCTTTTATGGTCATATCATTGTTTTCTTTATGTTCTCTATTTCATAAGGTTGCAAAAGACAGGCTTCCAAAAACCATGGTTGCCCTTTTCCCAAATAGTAAGAGAAATTGCTACAGGAAATCGCATTAAGATGGTTGCTATTGTCAAGCATACCCACTTTACGAAGTATTGTAAGATATGCAGAAGCCACTTTATCTTTGGTATTATCGCTCCATGAGTCAACAAACTCATCTTTTGATGCTATTTCGTTGAACTCCATCATAATGTCATTTTTATCGATGCTTTTGGATATGCTGTTCCATTTTTTTATTGCAACATTTACATGAAAATCGAAACAGATCTTATAAGTCCTCAAAATAACATAGAAGATAGCTACTATCTTGTCTGTATCGCTCATTTCAAGAAAGTCATCCCAAAAAGAAGATGGCATAGACTCATATCTTCGTTTGATTTCCAGAATAGCTTTCTTACGAGAACTTTCTGCATTAATGTGAAGCAACCGATTATTCACCTTCTCATCATGAAGCAACTCCTCACTATTGGTTGCACGGAGTAGAGGTAATAGGATATTGGTCTCCTCAAAAAGGAAACCTCCACCCGTGATGGCTGCTGTATATGGACTATTTTTTTTATTCATTGCTTTGTTTCTTACAAAATTGTTCTTGACTGGTGCAGTCTATCTGCATTATATCATAATTCTGCAAATTCCTACGTATATTTGTTATTATTTCTTGTTTGTATGTCTCAGGTTCAAGCACCTTGACATCATAGCCGAACGACAGAATCAGTTGAGTAAATTCGTAAGTAGGCCGTAGCTCTACGGACAAGATACATTCTTCATCATCAATGATTTTCTGTGTATGATGTATCGGCTTAGAAACGATATAGGGATACTGTCTTTTAGAAAATTGAAGAACAACACTTATCTTTTCCACGTCATCGGGCGGAATAGTAACTCCAAATACGTCATCAAAATAATGCTCAAAATCTATCTGATCATTTGAGATAAAGTCAACATCCTCCTCGATACCTATTTCCTGGATACGGTCAAGAGCAAAATTGGAGATACGATTTGCTTCCGCATCGTAAGCCATAAGAAACCAGCGGTTATTATACTGCTTTATGTACCAAGGATGAACAATGACATTGCGCTCGTTATCATAATTCTTGTAATTACGATATATGATTCTTATGGCCTGATGATTAATGGCCGCATCTATAATGTCAGATAAGAAGTTCAGACCTTTCAAATAAGGATTTTGTTCGAAACCAAGAATGTTTTCGTTTTTTTCCCTAAGGCCGAATCGCCATTCAAGATTGGAAATAACTTCTTCAACCCATTCGTTGCTGGGCAGTCCTTTAAAACGGTTAAGCGTGATGATAACGGAACGTAGTTGAGTGGCTTCCTCTTCAGTCAATGGTTGAGCATTAATAGTGAAGTTTGGGTCACTGTAACGATAGTAAACCCTTCTGCCATCCTGCTTTCTTTCAAGAGGCACACTCCATCCTGTTTCACTCTCCATAAACTTAATGTCTTCAAATATCTGGCGACGGCTTACACCTCCAATCCCATTATAATAGTAAATGGCTTCATCACATTTATCAATGAGATCCTCGATGTAATACTTATGCCGTCGATCCCGAAAGCATTTATCGAGAGTCTGGTAACGTATCGCAGCATTTTTATTTGTTGGCATATTGGGCTTAATCTAATATTAACGAATTAAATCATTTACTGTAACTTCAAGGCATTTGGCTATTTCAACTAAATTCTCTAAGTTGGGTTGGGCACTGTTGGTGCACCATTTAGATATTGTTGCCGGATCTTTACCTAATTGTTCGGCAAGCCATTTGTTTGTCTTCTTTTTTTCAGCAAGAACCACTTTTAGGCGATTTAAATCTTTACCCATATTTCATTTTTTTTGGTTACACTTATAGATACAAAAGTAATGTAATTATCCGAAATAATATTCTAATAATAGAATAAATGAGTGATATAACTCAAAAAAATGATTATAACGACAATTCCTGAGTTGATTTTCTTATCTTTGCTATTGATTTAATGGTTGCAAATTATGGAGATTTCCGTTTAAAATGCAGATAGGCTGCATAGATTGGTTCAATCTTTGCATATGAATAGCTTTAAAAGTACAATAATATGAACGTTGGACAATTTAACAACATTCTATCTTGCGGTTGCGCATCTTGGAATGCTCATAGGCTTGTAAATGAATATGTGAAAATTGCTTGGATGGTAAACGATACTGTCCCATTCAAAAACTTGCCATGGGATAATCAAGTAAGGATTCTTCGGGTAACTTCTGTTATTCGTGCTTATTTGGGTCTGGAATCCTGCATGTTTGAACCATTTGATATAATAGGAAGCGTTTTTCTTAATTCTGAAAATAAAGATGTCTTGTCTCATTCTGAATTTAGTAATGCTGATCTTACTCTTTTGAAACAAAAGCTATGTCAGACAACTGAAGAAAAATGGAAGATGGAGCATTTGTTGAAACATTTCCAGACTGATTCAGATAGGGAGCAACTTTTGACGATACTACTTCGCTACAGAATAGCAATAGAAGACTTTGAGAATATGCTTTCTGTTAAGTTGGATAAACGAACAGGAACATATATTGGAATTAATGTCGTCCAAAACTTATATCATCCTGAAATCAACAACTGTAACAATATAATGGACGATATGATTGTTCTATTGTTAGGTAACACATTCAAAAGAGCCTTCACTGAGAGGGAATTGATTGAACGGTTTGATTATCCGATAATAACGGATAGAGAATTGTTTGAATGGAGAATAAATAATTAAATATAATGCCATGAATAATAACCAGAAGCTTATAGATGCTGTAAATTGCAAGTTTCCTCAAAATAATCTGACAGAAATTTATTATAACATTGGTAGAATTCTACCATTCACAGCACAAAGATTTCCAGATGGTAGAGTATCAGACTGGTATAGAAATCAATATGTTCAAGTTGTTAAAGTTGAGCCACATGGGAGATTCGGAAAATACGGAAAAGTCTATGGTTACTATTTTCGTAATGGAGAAAGGGCTGATAGTTCTGATTCACCGGAAAATTCATGGTGTAAAAAAGACGATACAGAGCCAAAAGAGATTCCATGTTGCGGTTGCGGTTCCTGGTTCCTTTTAGATATACAAGGTGAACCTATAGAGGGGAATGAGGTTAAAGTGCTTGGACTGGATGATATATTCACTTTTGGTAAATATAAGGATAAGACCATTAAAGAAGTTATCGACACTGACTGGAATTATGTGAAATGGGCAATTATTGATTCTCAACGTTTAATTGCCGATATAGATGCTATTGTAGAGTATCATAAAGGGAAAATAAAGATTCTACAGCCAGATGATGTAATCTCCTTTGGTAAGTACAAAGGGAAAACACTGCAAAGTGTATTCTTGGCAGATTCCCAGTATTTAAAGTGGATGGAAAGCCAGAATCCTGATTTCAAGGTAGACTGGGATAAGTTGTCTGATTTTTCACAAGAGTAAGATTTCAAAGCATTATGAAAATAAACCAAGAGGATATTGAAATAGCTCAGATTCTTTATGAAAAGATGAAGACTTTGCCAATAGAAACCTAGATAAGCGTTTCATAGCTTGGTAGAATGACCTTAGAAGAAGGCTTATTGCAAAGTCCTTTGCCTGTCTTTGAAGCTTGATGGCCTGTCATGGAGGCTTTTCGTTGCATAATGAAGGCAGACCAGGAAGCTTCGTATGGATTTTACTAAGCACGAGTTTATGTGTTAGGGACTTCCTTTCAATATTAATTTTGTTCTACTTAGATGGTGTAGCTCGGTTTTCCACCACTGAAGAGAGTGTAGAAATATGTAAATTGACAAAATAATATTAGCTAATGATAGGAGCAATAATTGGGGACATAGCCGCGTGGACGTATGAACATGATAGAGAAGCGTTCTGGAATCAGCTCATATCTTACGATGACAAAGTAAGTTTGTCTGAGTTTGGCCGTGCTTATATGCAGGCGGCAAGTTGGAATCTGTCTGCTTTATCAAATCGTGAGACTTATACTCTTGATATTACAGATTATTCTCCAACCGATTTACTTTCTGTAACCGGGCAGTGGCTTATGTGGCAACTCATGTCTGCATGGAATGATAATTTGGACTATCCTAAAGGGCTAAACTATGCTCCATATACAGATAAAGAGGAATTTTACGCCCGCTTGTTTGTCGTGGACATTATTAGAGGGCTGAGACAAGGGAAAACTAAGAGTGAAGTGTTTCATTCTGTTGAATCTTTTGAGAGTATTATTAAATCTTGGAAATGTAAATGGAAGCCTCTTGATGGAATTTCTACCAATAAAGCATTTAATGGTCTTCTCATATATGTATTTCGTGCATGGGATTCCTTTTATAGGGGATTTGATTTTACTTCATCCATTCATAACGCTATGAAATGGGATGGCGACAGGCATTTGATTGCTATGTTGACGGCTTCATTTGCAAGTGCGATGTATGGATGTCAGTTTAATATAATTAAGAAGAAGTTTGTAAAAGGCAATGAAATATTACACGGTTTTAATATATTAGACCTTATCAAACGCTTAAAATACGACTCTTCTGTCTTTTGGGCAATGTATGACCGTGATAATAAGTTCCGTTCATTTTATCCGAAAAACAATGCCTTAACTAATGTAGAATGGCATCATTGGCAGAGTGTTCTGAATTTATTTGATAGAATAAGTTTTACGAAGGAGGAACATCGACTCATTTTGAGATGTTCTCCCACCGGTTGGGATAACAGATATGGCCTATACTTAGATGATGGTTGGATGTATGTTTACAGAAGTAAATGCTTGATTGGTCGATTCAAATTGAAACATGAAGGAGAAAATTGGATGATAACTGATACACAGTTATCTGGTGAACGATCGTGGAAAGATTTCTGCCAGGCTTTATCGTGTGCACTAACTGAAAGTTGCGGATTACGTAAAATAAAAGGCATATATGAAGCGGATAGCTACGCCTCTTTATGTAAATATTACCAAGGAGAAGATAAGTGTCCCGATCAATGGAAGGATGATGTTAAGGGTAGGTTTTGGTATGGAGAGATGATGTTCTGTAAGGAGCACATTGATATTGAATACTGGAGACAATATGCGGAAAAGATCATGAAGTCATTAAGTAAGGATAAAAAAGAACTTGCCCAAAAACTTTCAACATATCAGTTTGGTATGGTACTTTATATCGAGACGCTCTTCTGTAAATGGCGTCCTTATGATGATATGAAGTGGATATTAGGGTATTAATACAGGAAATAATAAATGATGATGATAACAACAAAATTCAAAGAGCTAATGTCTCTGAATGGTGAAATGAATGCAGCAGAGATAGAGTCACGATTTACTCAAATAGCCAAATTGCTGTTTGAAAATTTTGCAATACAAAAGGGAGAAAAAATCTATCTTTTTAAAGAGATTGAGTTTTACTTCTACAATAAGCATCATCGTGACATTATCACTCATCCCCGTTTCTCCGATTCTTTATACTGGTACGTGAATGACTTTGGAGGTATTGATTTGAATTTCCCAAGTGAGATTTGTAAAAAGGATGGGATTGACAGCACTGGGAAAAAAGTAGATAAGTATATATTGGATGATAGCTCTTACTTTGGAGGCATTCTGATCCGTCAGTTAGTCAGCGAGGATAAAAGCGATATTTTAGAAGGCCCCTGGGCTTGTGCAGAGCTGTTCAGACTTCATCATGCCTTAGAACAGGACAATAATTTCCCTTTTCTTGTAGAGCGAAATAACGGTATGATTGGATATATCTGTAAACCCAGATTGAATCTTCTAACCGGTAAGCAGACTATTGAAAGTAAAGTGGATTATATACTTGGAGAATATCTATCACATCCAGACCGAACAGAGTTACACGAAGCGTTTTCCTCTTTTAAGGATAAGCGATACAGATATGTGCGGTGTGACCAGTTGCTACATGACAGTGAAACAAATGAAGTCTATTTGTCACCCTGGCTGAAGGATAAGAAGGATGGACATCCGGAATTTTACCAGCGTCTGACTAATCTTCTGAAGAATTGCGACATAGAACCCAAAGAGTTGAAATGTACCAGAGATTATTGGGCACGCGACTACATGCCTATTCAGTTGAATGAGAATGAGTTCTTGAAGTACCAATATTATCCGGACTATCTAATGAAGAGCAACAATCCAGAGGATGCTGAAACAAGAACCGAATGTACTAATGTACTACGTGGAATGGGGATAAACTGTCGTTCAACAAAGCTAATAATTGACGGCGGAAATATGGTCCCATGTGGCCCTTATATTGTGATGACGGATAAGGTGTTTACAGAGAATGGTAAAGAAAAAGAGGATACAGTGTTCAAAGCTGAGTTGGAGTCAGAACTTGGACATCCCGTGATTATAATTCCATGGAAAATGCACGGTGACTTTAATGCTCGTGATACAGACAAGTACGGTCATTCGGATGGGTTTGTCAAATGGTGTGGTGGCAACAGTATCCTGATGGGTAATCATGGAGATCAATACCCGGAAGAAGCTGCTGCTATCCGACACATTCTTGAAAAATATGGCTTTGAAGTCACAGAGATGCGATTTGCGAACAAGGTTGGTTCGCCACGGACAGACTTAAATTGGGCTTACATCAATTTCCTGCAAGTCGGTAACAAGATTATCATGCCAATATTCAATATTAATGAGGATGCTATTGCTTGGCAATATTTACATGAAGCATTCCCTGATTGCGAGATTCATCAAATTGAAATGGCTGAAGTAGCAGAGGAAGGTGGTGCTTTACATTGTATAAGCTGGAACATTCGGAGATAATGGAATTTAGCTTAGAGAGGAAAAACTGCATTTATATTGACTTATGTAATTCATTTAAGCTAATTCTTTGTAAATTTGTAGATTATATTAAGGAATAAATATGAGTAGATATTTAATTATAGTGGTATTGGCAATGTTTGTGGCCATCCCTCGAATTTGTGCTCAGTCACAGGTTCGTATGGCTTTGCCTAAGACGCAGACGATGGTTCACAATTCTCTATCCAAAAGCAGGGCAAACAAAAGCAAAAGGGGAAATGCTCAATTTACTATCTCCAAAGACTTGCTTGCTAAGATGTTTGGATTTTGTGGAATTTCAGTATCAAATGACACTACCGGTTTGGCTTTATCCGTTGATACTTGTGCAACTAAAAGAGATGTGAAGAAGTCGTTGTCAGAGGCTACTAATAATGAGTTTACTGCTTTAGATGTCTTAAATATGTTAGTACCTGGTGCATTCTCTGATAAGGAAAAAGAACAATGGAAGTCTTTACCAAAGGAAACCAGAAAGGCAATTATGGATATGGTGTTAACTCCTGGGGCAACACAATGGGATGCCCTTAATGAGGCTCAGAAGGCTGTTGTACATGAATATAGTAATGGGAAATAAACCTGACTGTCATGTGTACTAAATATAAATTCCACTGGTAAGACACCGAGGCATTTTACCAGTGGAATTACATATTCATGAATCGAATAACAGCATAAATTCAGCATATCGTCGTTGCTCGATGGAAGCAATCTTTTTGCCACGCCAGTGGCAATACTTCACATAGTCATTTTTTATATTTCTGTCTCCTGAATCGAGTTTTTTCAGGATTATACTCTTTGGGTATTTACCTTTTAATCCTAAAAGCTTGAAAGCTCCAATATTATAAGCTAATGCTGCGAGCAATAGTGAGTCTTTACCGTAGGGACGAAACAAGGAACAGAGCTCTTTAAGGTCTTTACGGAGAAGTGACTCTGATTCTGTGGCAGTCATCTCGGATGAATACCTTTCTCCGGGTCGCAGTCGATGTCCATATCCAACGTAAGGATAATCTTTTTTTCGATGTAGTCCCTCATAGTACTTGATACAACAGACGGCCCTTTCAAAAGGTGGAAGCTCAAAAATAGTTAGGGCTTTAGAGAGTGGCTCAGACGGCATTACCGTCTGGGCGTTAACTCTCATACCAAATAAGAATATGACAAAAGCTGCTATTATCCTGAAACTCATTTTACTTTAAATTTTGTTATCTCGTCAATCATGTTCTTGACATCAAGATTGACACTCACGAAGTTCTGGTATAGAATACGTTCCTTGGCATCCTTTGAAGGGAAGGTGTAGAATTTCGGAATCTGATAATTCTTGTAGTTTGCTTCCTCTTCGGCAATCTTCTTCATGTCGAAATCAGTCTTGCAATAGAACTTGGAGGTCTGGAACTCGGCAGACTCCTGAATGTTCATGCTATCACCACGTCCTGTCTTGGTCTTGATAAAATCACGAGCAGACTGGCCACAAATCCATCCGGTGGGCATATCCGAAATTTTACTTGCCGGAACAAGGCTGTCCATATTCTCATTGAGATTGATGGAGGTCTTGTCACGGTCAATGGTTACACCTTTTTTTAGCTGGACAATCTTACCGAAGATGTCGTTAGAAAGCCACTCTAAAGTCTCTTTTGCTCTTGCTGAGCCACTGACTACGTTGCCCACTGTTGTGATAACTTTCTGCATACCCACTTTCCCATAATCGGATTCGAGCTGTGGCAGTTCCTGAAAGCCCAGTGTGACACTCACTTTGTTACTTCGGGCGGTACCAATCAGTCGGTCTATCTTGTGAAAATAGAGAGTAGGCAACTCATCCACTATGATGCTCACAGGAATATTCTTACCTTGACCGGTATTCACACGGGTTACGAGACGGTTCAGAATCAGTGCATTCAATGCACCGATAATGCTTTCCATCTCCGGGTCATTGGCTATTAACAGATAGCTCGGATTCTTCGGATCAGACACCTTCAAGTCAAAGTCATCTCCATCCTTATGAAATATCCAATAGGACTCCTTGGTGGCCAGGCGGGATGTATAGACACGCAGCGTACCAATCATACCTTCCAACTGTTCCATCGCCTTGTTCTTCATGGCTGTTTGGAACGGCCCCAATAGGGGAGCTACTTCAGGGTCTGTCTCCATACCTCAAAGATGGTCTGATAGTCTTGATTCAGAAAGGATAGGATATGAGGCATGTCGCTGTATTTTCCCAACCAATATTCAGGTTCCACTTCCTTGCCTGTCTGGTCAAATACTCGGCCTGTAGGCTTGGGTCGGTACGTCTTCGGTTCTGTGGTCATCTCTGCAACGAGGGCATGGCCGTCTTTGTCGTAAGGCACTTTTTTATAGTTGACAAAGAAGTAGATGCAGGCAGCGAGGAAGTTCACAGCAGAAGTCTGGAAGAACTGGTCGCTACCGCCACCGCCTTCTTTCTTACCTTTCTGCAGTGATTCCAACAGAGTTTCAGCAGTTTCGCTGGCAGCAGCAAGGTTTCCGATGTACTTCTGTTGGATAGGATTGACACGTCTGGAATACTCTACATCTACAAAGTTGATGATATTGAACTTACAGTCCTTAGGAACTTTCCCGGCCTTCTGATTAATCTTATAATGATAGTATAATTTCTGGGCAAGTGTCGGAAATTTATAATCGTACACGACCATGGCAAAGCCCTTTGCGCTGTGCTGACGGATAAATGGTTCGATAATGGAGAAAGTCTTACCTGAACCCGGTGTACCGACAACCCACGTGCCACGGAAGGGATTGACAATGTTCACCCATCCTTTACGGAATTTTCCCTTATAATAATAGCGCATAGGGATGTTGACACTGTACTTGTTTTCCTGCAACTCCTGGCATTGTTCAAAAGACTCATTCTCGAAATTAAAACGGTCTTTAAGAAGCCCTTCCTTTAAGAACTTGGATATATTGTCAAGGGCTACATGTATACATATGGTGCCAATGATTGACGCAACCATATACAACCAGTAGTTCAAACTGATCGTATAGAATTTCATACCCATACTCTGGCCGTAAAGCCAAATAGACAATATTATTATAACGAGTCCACCAAAAAGCGGATAGAATACCTGATGACGAGCATCAAATTCCAGATGCTTCTTATTACGTGTTCCTATACAGGTGATGCAGATAAGTATAAAGGTGGCTATTTTACTCCATATAAGGTTGCCGTCCTGATAAATATACCACCGTTTTATACGGCCATGAATATCGCACAGAATGCCACCCCAATAATCCAGTAGTTCAGGATTAATGGCATATTCGAAAAATTCCACTATCAGTGACAGATAAATCAAGTAGCGGAATATTTTATACGTGGTCTGTAGTTCTTTAGTTTCTTCCATTCAAGCGGTTCTTTAATCAATTGTATAATGTGATGATTGGTCTGATTTTATGTGCTTGTTTTTTCGGCGTTTCCTGAATGGCTCCAGAGGCAAGTGAGAACAACCATGCTTTATCGGTTTCCTGCTCCTTTACTTCTGTTGATGTCCAGTACCAGCATTCATCAGGATTGTCCTGTATCTCATCTCCACCACATTTACGGATATATTCATTAATCTTATTTCTTACTTCATACAACAGGTATAACTGAGCAACGGAAGGGATGTAGGCGCTCTGTCCATATTGCCACATGTCAAAAACAGCTTCGGCTGCAGGCGAAGTATAGGTAGAATACATGGCATGGGTATTGCTGTTCCCATCGAAGGCTGCCAGGTCTGCGGAAGTATCATGCTTTATTCCAATACTATCAGAGTAGGCGCAAGGCTCTATATCTTTCAGATAGACTGCATATCCAGTACCTTCAATATCCTCTTTTTGATTGACATAGAAAACCACGGCTATGGGTGTCTTTTCCTGTGCTTTCATTTTTTCATATCTGACGACTTTTCCATCGGTACACAGGATGTCTCCAATCTTCATTGAGGTATCCGGAAAGTCCTGATGTGCATCACATGATGCTATGGTTGCCGCCATGAAAGCGGCACAAATGGTGTGAAATATCTTCATCTTCTTTATCTTTTTGATGTGGGTATTTTAAATCCTATTACTATACCAGTTCGGAACAAATCCTTACGGTCAGGGACGATAAGGTCGCATTTGGCCTGAATATACAGTCCCCAGCCATGACGGAGTGATAAATTATGCTCGTAACCGGCATGAATACCGGCAATGAATTTATCTGTGTCACTGCCTCCAGAAGCTCCTATGCGCAGATTCCCGTAATGGTTACGTCCTCTGACTAAACAAGGTTTGTATGCGACTCCAATTCCCCATGTCCGATAGTTGTTCCAAAATGAATCAGGACAGATATGACCACATGAAGCACATTCGTCCCATTTAATATAGCCGTTGATGAAATACTCCCAAGCGTTATGGTGACGTGTTTCATGTTCCCATGCGATGGTAGCATCCAGCCCACGTTCATAAAGTGCACCAACTCCCAAGGATAAACGGTCACTGTGACTTTGTGCAAATGAAGAAATGGTACAACTGAGTACCATTATCAATGATAAGATGATTTTCTTCATGGCTTATTCCTCCATCATTAGACATGAGTTGAAAGAGTCCGCATACAGCACATCTTCATAATCGATGTCAAGGCTGATGGTTCGGCCACTGATTTGTTTCTCAGAAAGTTCAATAGTCAGGACTTTGTCATTGGGGAAGGTCATCTTCTTCAGAACTATGACATTTCTGTATCCATGCTTGAAACTTTGGGCCTTTTCGAGTGCCAAGACCGGAGTCAGCTCTATCATCTGTGCGTTGGTTGCCTTGGATATTTTCTTGTCGTTTAGCTTGATGCGCAACTCATCGATGTCAAACCGTATGTTGGTGCGGTTCTCTATGCTGAAATCCAAAAAGAAATATTCACCAACTGAGTAGATGTTATTCAACCGCATAGTCATACGATGCTGTCTGGTACTCACATTACGTATTCTCGCAGGGGAGTTCCATATCGTTCTGGCATATCTGGTCATCTCTTCTGTACTCATTGAGACTGCCGGGTTGTGGTATGGAATTTTCTCTTCCGGCTGGATTTGTTTGTCAGACACTGCCTCCTGCATACGTGTGGTATAGATGAGCGCATATTGTGTACGATAGCGTTCTGTTACAATCGTCACAATGGCAAGAATATCTCCATCGGCATGTATGTCAGCTCCTTCTTTAGGTTTAAGACGGATGGTATTGTTGATGGGCTGGTCTCCAACAACGGCATCAGTGGAGATGTCGACAAAGCGTACTGGTTCTGTGGCTGTGATAACAGTTGTCACATTCTCATTAACGGTGAGCTGTTCGATTTCCTGATACGTCTGCTGAGCCATAGAGGGGAGGGGTGCCAAAACACATACCGCCAATGCGCCGATTCTTTTAAAAGTCTTCAGTTTCATAATATCTACGTGCTTAAATTATTTTTCTTTGTTGTTTGAATGAGAATTAATTAGGTAAACAAAAGTGCCATATTTGAGCTTGGCTTTATTTTTTTTGATTGCCTTGCTGACGGCATTACTGCTTTTCTGGACTGCATTGGAAATAGCTTGCGCTCCCCATGATGCCAGACTGTTTCCAGATGTGGTTGTATTGGTGAGTGTAGATGTATTGCTTAGCGCACCGCTACCCACGTCTTTTGTCGTTTCACGGAACTGGCTGCTTGGAACATACAGTCCTTCTAATCCGTCTGTATCATAGAGGGCAAGGTTTACTTTGATAATCTCACCATCTACCATGATGCTTGTAACATTGCCTTTAACACGCTGTGAGCCAAAACCGCTCATAGTTGCATAAAGGTATGATCCTTTGGGAACAACAACTTCATTGATTTTCACATCATCTATTAATCGGAGACGGACTCTTGAGCCGTCAACTGCCTTGATGTTTTCATCTATGATGGCTTTAATTAACTTCTGCTCTTTTTCATTCTCACAGATAGTATTGAAATAGTCGGACGTTACTCTGACTTTCTTGACCACTTCCAGGGGTTCATCGTTATTTTCTTTTTCATCAGACACTTCCAGATTCTTTTCATTCCTCTTTGTAAGTGTATCCGTATCAGTCGGCAAATTTGTAGCTTGCAGACCTTGTAATCTGGCTTGGGCAATAGCCCGGTTCAGCTCCTCCATGGCTTCTTGCTCACGTTGTTTACTGAGGGCTAAGCGGTCTTCTTCAGAAGTACCGTCGCCTTGTGCGACTTCCTGACCTTTCTGTGCGCTCTCCTGTAGTTGTCTTTGCATCTCAGCGAGTTTCTCGGCTTCCTGTTTCTGAGATTCCAATTGTTTAAGCTCTTCTTCTGAATATTTTGAATCATACTCTTCTTTGTTGTCTTCTTCATTACGGTCAATGTTTCCTAAAGCAGTATAGTCATCTATTTTCCCATATGATTTAAGCATATTGTCATACTTATTGCCAATTCCATCGCCTTTCATGTTGGCATCAGGCAATTCTGGGTTCAGATAATCAGTCGTAGTGAGTCCGTTAGGAGTCTCTGCCTTCTCCGTATGAAACAGATCTATGACAAAGTAACCGACAAACAACAGGGGAAAGTAGATGATTATTGGAATCATATACTTTGGCTGCTTCCAGTTAATTTTCTTCAGTGCGTCCATCGTTCTTTATGTTTACGTTGTTATTATTAGATTCGTCATAGGCGGTAGAAGGTACTTCGTGAACACGGTTGGATGTTTCATTGCCCTTGTTATAATGTTTACGCCATATCAACTCCTGCCTTTCTGTGGCACTTTGGACGGATTGCTGCCTGTTAAACACAAATGCCATTCTGTAGATATTCAGACATAGACAGAGTATAATAAGTCCGAAAACAATGACAAGAAACAGTTTCCTGTGGTTGTTGGCAAAGTTCTGAACCATTCCGGCAAGCACATCAAGTTTCATCATACGTGCGAACTTGCGACCGGCATTGACTTCACTTTCGTATCTTTGCTTATATTTCGGATCATTCTTATCTGGCATCTTCTCTCCGACAAATAATTTTTTCCATCCCATATTAGTAGTTCATTTTGTTCTTTTGTTCAATATCCTTATTCATAAGTGTCCTCCAGTTTGTGATGAGCAATCCGTGAGGGTTATTGTCAGTCCTCGGTACACGTTTGAGCTGACCTGTAGTGACCAGTTCTCTGGTAAGAATGCTTGTCCGTCGTTCTATACGCTGTTTGCCATAATACATGAACTCCATCTTTTCCTTATCGAATTTTATACTGTCGCAGAATATGCTGAACACAGCACTCGTACCCATAATATTCGAGTAGAATCCTTTTTCTTTCAATGTATTATACTGGGCAAGACCTGTCTCGTCCACTAAATACATCGCTTTATCCATTGTGTACTTGATATATTTGTCATCTGGAGCCAGAGTGAAAAACAGATGATGGAACATCTCGATGTGAGACTTAGCTTCTACGTCAAGCGTTTCGTCCATTGTGCTCCGATGAACAAGAATAGGCACATTGCCGTCCAAAACATAGACTTTCTTATGGGCATCCGAGACCATTGTCCTAGCTGTCCAAATGCTGGAGATGCAGATGATGATGCAGCCTGCAAGGAAAAGGGAACATATAATCAGCACCAGTTTGATTTTGTTTTCAAGATTCTTAATTACCATAATATTCCATATTGATTTATTGCTTACATTACTTTGCTAATCATGCCTTGGGTTGATACTTTGGCTTGTTGTGCGACTCCTTCACCAAAGTTTCGAGTTGAGAATGCTGTATCACCTTCCGGTATCATCCATGCGGCCAAATCAGGTACAAGGTTGAGACATTTCAATGCCACAATACTTGCGGCCATGAGATAGCCGGCTGAGAAGAACGAGTTCTGCAGATAGGCAGCCATAGTCTGTTCACTTTCGGTAATGGCAGTCAGATTCTCCACCTGTATGCATAAGACAATGTCAAATAGGAGCAGTACATAGAATCCTACGAAGTACAGCATAGCTCCGTAGAAGTGTACGGTCAGATAACGTATGAGCCACTTTGCCCAGGCGCCTTCCCATTTGGGCAGAAGACTGAATGCCCACTGTATTGGTCCGAAGATGGTCAGCATTCCCAACAGGATTTGCTGGCAGTAGATAGTAGCCCACCAACCGATGCGATAAACTATCAGAGCGATGAGCATAATGATTTTATCTAGTCCGACCACTGCACCAGCTGTGAGTGAAGTAAACCATAGTCTGGATGCGTCCTTTTCCATGTTGGTCACTTCTTCAACACCAGTCTGTTCCATCGTGGACTCAATAAGATTCGGATCGGACGTTCCTGAATGTGCTACGTCAGCCTGAGCTTGCAAGGATGTATAGAGAGTGTCCCTGACATAAATGAGTTCCTGAACTTCCTCAAACTTATCTTCTATCTGTAAAGATTCTGCCTGATAAAGGTCATGAGTATATGAACCGATACAGTTAGGAATGTAAGAAAGAAAGTCAAGGAAACACCAGCTACTTCCACTGTTGGTTATTCCCGTATCTGCAGGTGGATACCACCAACACAGAATAACGGATATTGCCAATGGCCGGAACAGTTTCATCACGTCCAGAGGCTCGTGCTTCACCATCATCTTATAAGCTATATTTCCAGCCACTACAATAGAGAACAGAGCAGCGAGAGCCATGCACATTTGGAGAATCCACCAGAACGGTCCTTGTGAACCTGTGAATGTGGCATCTGTAAGGAACTCGTTTGTCTGGAAAATCACGTCATCAATCTCTTCTTCAAGAATATTGATACCGAAATCTGAGAGTATATTTGAATCTGCCATGATTTTAGTTTCCTTTTTATGTTATAATTCTCTGTTAATTGTGCCCTCCTGAATTTAGTTGCCCGGCGTCTCGCCAACGGCTAAATGCTTCGGTTGCATGAGAAGCAACATCAGTCCGTCTATTCAAGCGGGCAGACAATAGGGAAGCAGTTTTGCTCCTGTTGCTTAATTGAATCAGATACGCTATAAGAATTTCGTTCTGATGCTCTATATCAGCGTATATCGCAAGGTATTGCCTTTTCCTTTGGGCATTGGGCATATAAGCATCCTGGGTTGCTTTAATGGCTGTCTGAAAAATCTTGTAGTATTCGTTCCATCGTGTTTTATCATTTGCCGTACCTCCAGTACTGATGATGCGGTTGATATTCTTTTCAAAGTCTGATAGCTTTTTATTCACTTTGCTGCCTTCTGCAAGCCAGGCAATGTCAATCTGTCTATCGGCAATATTGAGAGCTTCAATTTCAGCCCGCTGAGTCAGTGACGCTTGAATGCTGTCAGCTAAATCTACCTGTTGGTATGATTCTACACCAGCCAGTGTTCTAAAGCTCAGCTTGTTTTTACTTGCTGCCGATTTTTGGTAGCTGTTATGAAAGAGGGTGTAGTAGAAAGCAGGGGTTAGTCCGCCAACACCTATTTCCTGAACTGTAATCTGATTCATTTTTGTTGCATCGTGATTGTATGTCACATAAGATTGGGCAACTGCTTTGAAACAAAGCAGCATTGCACATAAACATAATGTTGTCCGATAACTGATAGAATGTACCATATCTGTTGAGTTTTAAATTGTTATTTAATAGCCTAAATAGCCCGCAACTTTCCACCGGCCAAAAGCATCATTAATAATCTCTTCCTTGGTCTTTGCACGATAAACCTGTCTTTTCCAATATCCAATGCGTACCTGAATGTATCTCCAGGTTTCAAAGTATGCCCTGTTCAGATGCGTCCTGATATTGTCGAGTGAGTTGTTTATGTTCATTAGAATGAGATAGAGATCCGCAGTTGAACAGGCTGCCGCACCGGTTGCATACAGGATTAAATCACTGACCGAACGATACAGATTGTCTCCTTCTTCGGCAATCTTTGCCAAAGCACCGACATTGACTGTGATTATCAAGGTATCAGTGCTTACAATGTTTCCTCTGTCCAGACACTTCCTTCTGAAGTCTTCAAGCATGTTTTTATAATCACCCATACGGTCACTGATGTTTTCGTAGGTGTTGTAGATATTGAGACTAGTCCTAAGAGACTGATACAGAATGTCAATAACGTCAAACGCACGCGTGTATCTGTCAAGTTCCTTATTGATGTCCCTGAAGCCGATATTGGCATCACTGCTGTACTCATGCAGAAGTTTATTGCTCGCTTCCAGTGTGGATCGAACAAGCAGCAGACTTCGTTGTTGTTTATGGTCGTTGATATAGGCTTCTATGGAAGCTACATCAAAACCATATTGAGCCTTGGCAGTGAACGGGAACAATACCAAAAGGCAAACAATAATCGGCATTATGTTATTCCTGGTCGCTTTCATCTTCATCGTATTTACCATTATATGTATCTGAGTGGGCACTGGAGGCTGCCTGACGCAACCAGCGTTTTCTACATTGTTCAATGAGGGTCAATCTTCTGCCACTGTCATCGTTGATATATGGGACCACGCTTTTCAGCATATCTATGATGGAATGTTTGTAGTGCATCATCTTTTCCAATGATACAAGGTCGGCATAGATATTGGTGAGTCTCGTGTCAATCTGACGGGCTATTTCAAGTCTGTCGCTTGACCAGAGCAGATGATAGGTATCACCGGTATCATCGACTTCCACAGGACTGCTTTTGGCATATTCCACAGAAGGAGTGCAATCCGGAAATTCTCTGGCCACTTCTGATAATTTTGAATTGACCTCGTTGGCTTTTTCTGCATCCGATTTGGACGGATCGAGATTGACTACTTCAACAACCTGCGTGTCACTATATTCTGTAGTAAGCGTCCATGAAATCTGTACGATAGCACGGTGTATCTTAATCCAAAGGAAATATTTTGGTTTCCTGGCTATGGAGATGGTTGCCTTAAAGGTTATGGTACCGTTGATGTTGGGCATGGAGGCAGTACGAACGAATGTATTGCCTTCCCATGCACCTGAACCGTTCCACGACAGATTATAGGCTGTTTTACAATCCTGCATGATAGCCGGTATGCGGTAGTAGTCATCCGTGGCAGCATTCTCACCGTCGATAGCTTCCTGCTTTGCCTGTTCATACTGTGACAGTTCTGTCTCATACGAGCTCATCTCAGCTTTTAGTCTTGATATTCTGTCTTTGTTCTCATTGTAGGACTGTCTGTATATTGCAGCATCCTCGACGCTTGCTGTCTGGATTTTTTTCAGGAGCTCTGCGTTTTCTGCCTCCAGTGCTGTTATTTCTGATTGTACTGAGACAATATTTCCTTTCAACTCCGTTATCTTGGAGTCTATTTCAGATGTATTGATACTTCCTTCGGAAACACTTGTTGCCATAGAACATTGCTTGGTATGGTTGTTTACACTGCTTCCACAATCAGAACATTTGTATTGTGTTGAACCTTCTCCTAATTTGGCACCGTCATGACAGGTTACGCTGATGGTTGCTGTCTCACATCCTGAAATCTTCTGGGCATTGGTAGTCTGGTAGTATTTCTTTGGGTCACTTCCCAGATAATAGGTATAGCCCTCTTCATTATCGTTTAGTTCAGATAGACGTGCGTTCATACCCGCCTTAAATGTATTCAGGTCCATAGTGTATGAATCAAATATGTCTTCATAGACTACTTCCTTACGATTCCAGCTTTTGGTAGCATGAATCTCGTAAGCGTATGCTTTTGCATACAATCCATTCTTTGAAGAATTAATCTTGTATGCGAGCATATAATATGAGATGCTATAGGTATAGCCATCATTGGCTTTATCCAGATTGGCTATCTGTGAACGACTGTATCCTGCATGATTCTCGGAGTTCTGGAGTGCAGCTTCACGCTGTGCGGAGGATGGATAAAAGTTTTCATCTGTAGTGCTGATTCTGTACCAGTGATTACCGTTGATAATTGAGTTGTTGTCTTCAGGAGGATAATAGTCGCAAAGTTTAATGGAACCAGCATCTACACGATATATATACCACCTTTGTGTGTAGTACTGGCCGAATGCTTCATTGGCATAGTCTGTAATCCATGCCGTTGTGTTGTAATTCGACAAAGAGAAGAGATTGGCGATGCCTTCCTCTCCACCAATAAACTGCAACAAGGTATTTCCGGCATTCTTGGAAAGATTGCCGTATAAGTCGTACACATTCTCGGCTATCTCAATGACACTGCTTGTCTTGTCCATAATGGTTCCGTTAAAGGAACTGTTCCCAAGAATGGAACTGACAGCATTGCCAGCTCCAGCCGAAGCAAGGCTAACGCCCATCGCATAGAGGTTGTCTATGTCTTGCTTTAGGTTTCCCTTTGTGAAGTTTGTACCAATATTTGAGACGCTTTCAAGCAGAACATTCCAATCCACATTGCCCAGTTCTGACAATTTCAGAATTGCTGCAAGTTCCTGGTTGATTTCAAGAAATACGATGTCCTTGAATGACAAAGTACTATTGGTAACAATAGACTCAAACTGATAACACAAAGTCTTTACCTCATCACAGATCTTATAGAGATAGCTACCCCAATAGAGGGCATTATGAGGACTTTTAAGCATCATGCCGGCAACTGTCCATATTTTGGGCATAATTTTGGCAGACACCATGTTGTATATACGGCGGTAATAGTAGTTCTCTGTTGCACTGGTCCAAAGTCCCAGATTTGTGAGAGCTCTGCGGTCGAGGAACTTGGAACTGAAGATTCCAGCAGCAGCCACTTCTGCTGCCTGATAATGTTCCCTGATCTTGGCTATCTGTTGAGCATAATACGCCTCTGTAGCAGCTTCTGTACCGAAAGCCGCCGACATTTCCGCTACAGTGCGAGTATCATAATTTACGCTGTAGTACTGTGCCATAGCAGGTGCTATAGTACAGAGAAATAGAAGTTGTATTATCAGATAGTGTTTCATTTTCAAATCTTACATTTCTGTTTTTGTTTTGAGATTAAGTACATGTTGAGCCTGGTTCACCTTTTGTGCAAAGGCTAGAGACTTGGTTATTCCTGAAAGATTCCAATCCCTGCAATAGGCTTCTATGGCATGCTGATGGTCACATTTCAACTCTCTTTTATAGAGTTTCAAGGCTTCCTTCTCAGCTCGCTCTGTAGTGTAGGTCATGTAGCATTCACGTGGCTCTTCAACTCCAAATACGGCCCCGACACTTCCACGTCGGATAAAGACCTCACGGAAGAAACTTCGTCCTTCCTTATTCTCCAGGCGGTTGATAGTGAAAATTTTCTTACAATCAACGTCCGTCAAACCGAGTGTGGCCTTAATCTCATCAAATCGCTCACGGAATTTGCTCTGGTCGAGCAGCATTACCACGTCTGAGTTATTGATGATAGCTTCCTTGACAATAGGACTTCCTACAATATCCTGTATTTCCTGCGTTACCACACCAACAGAAGCCCAGAACTTACGGGCTGTCTTGTAGAGATACTTTATGTATTCGGCCATCATCGGAGAAGCGATAGCCTTCCATGCCTCTTCGATAACCAGTACCTTACGGTTCTTCTTGATTCTCATCTTCTGGATAAACACATCCATGATGATAAGCGTAACAAGAGGGAATAGAAGAGGGTCATCCTTGATGGAGTCGATTTCAAACACGATGAAGGTTTCATCAAACAGTTTGGTGTCCAGGTTCTCATTCAGCGTCACCTCATGACTGCCTCCCTTGTAGAAGTCCTTCAACAGATAGTTGTAGGCCGCCAAGTCAATGCCGGAAAGTTTATTTTCTTCAATGATTTGCGGTATGCGGACAATACTGTACTCGTAGAAGGTATTGAACGAGAGATTCACAATACGACGGTTCACAAAATACTCGTCAAAGTACTCTTTGATGACCTGCTCAATAAGACGGTCTTCCGTCTTGGTAACTATTCCCTGGGTGCCTTTCCAGATAAGCATAATCAGATTCTTCAAGAAACCTATTTTCTCGATGTTCAGCTCTTCACGTTTGATAGCAAAAGGGTTCATTGTGATAGGATGCTCTTCGGTGTAACTGATATACTTGCCACCTACATACTCGCAAAGTCCCTCGTAAGAATTACCAGTATCGACCATAACCACATCGGTATTCTGTTCCCACATCTGACGTACCACGCTGTTCATGTGGAAACTTTTACCACTGCCCGAAGGACCAAGACAGAAGAAGTTAGAGTTATCTGTAATCTTGTTCTTGCCTTCCTTTCCACTGATGTCTATTGCAACAGGGACTCCCTGTCTGTCGGTATAGTATATTTTCAGAGGTGTTTCTTCGCTATGCTGAATCCTTTCCTTGTACATAAGACATGCAGCTGCATCACTAAGGGTCAGAAAACGGTCGTATTCAGGATTGGTGGAATAACAATTTCCAGGGAATGAATTGACAAAAAGCTCCAACTGATTGTACGACTGTTTGCTGATGTGGATTCCCAACTTGCTGAAGAGATTCTCCAGATGATTGGTACATCGCTGAATATCCGTATCGATAGGTACTCCAACGATAAGATTGAAATGGGTATATACCAACTGTTTGTTTTCTCTTGCGATAACATCCTGTACATTTTTAATGTCCTCCACGGCAATCTGGTTGCTTGGATTTGGCATACTTGCATGGCGGTTCTTCTTCTTTTCAAGCAGAGAAAGTTCTTTTTTCTGGTTGGGGATGAAAAGCATCTGATTATACACTACTACCTCAGCTGACGGTATGCTGTCTAACAATGATACCATGTCTACTGGCATGGAAACATTGTTCACCTCAATGCTCGTAAACGGACGTACCAAAGAGGGGACGTTAATGCAGTCCACATCCACGAGACTATATACCTTGCATCTTTTATCACCCATAGTAATAGACTCGTCATCTATCTTGAAGTTGTTCATCGACAAATGTTTGTCGGTAAAGTTCATAGAGAAATAGCGGTCTACGTAATCACGGGCTTTATTGCCATCAAGAAATTGGGCATCCACACCGGAGTCTTTCAACTGGTCTTTAACCTTACGTATCTTAACCATGAAATCACGCCATTTCTTGCTGTCAAATGAAAAGAGATTGCTCTTCTTGTTTTCCTGAGTGATAATCAGGTAGCTCTGACAGTCGGTATAGGAACGACCTGTGAAATAGTTGAAATATGATTCCGACAGAAATTCATGGTTATCATTGCTCTCGTCATGAAACTTCTTGCGGATAAATACATCTTGTTTGTGGATGGCATATCCATCACCTAAAGTCTGTGCAAGGGCAGTGAAGAGATGATTGAACTCGTAGTAACTGTCAATGTCAGCCGAATATTTCTGTACCGGATTTTCCATCTTCAGAATGGCTGAGTATTCACCGGTCTTGGTGTAAAGTACCCCGATACCGTTGACCTCTTCCACAGAGAAGTAGATATTCTGGAAGATTTTCTTGCGTTTCCCTCCAGTACCGAAAGCCATGACTGAGATTGCCATACCAATAAGGATTGCCACAAATGTTAAGATGACGTATAGAATCATTGTTCTTTGAATTTATTATTCGATTACTTATCAGTTACGTTCACAATCTGAGAGTTGTCGTATAAACTATGTTAGGCTCATCCTAACGGGAGGGTGAGCCTAACCACACACTATTCAAAATCCAACTCTCTTGCTCATTTATCATGTTGACCGATTACATCTTATGTGCATTAGCATAGATGAATACGCCATGTTCCTCTTTCTTGGTGTGCAATCCTTTCCTTTGTTTGAAAAAGATAAGTGCAGCACCAGTGCATAGAGTGACAGCAAGGATGGTGAGTCCGGCAACAAATCCGAGGATGCAATACACTATGATAAAACTGAGAATACCTCCACCTACAGTTGCCGCAGCCCAGGTGATATACCTGCCTTGGAATCCCATAAATTCAAGGGGTTTCTGAAGCCCCTTGAACATGGGATAGCTGACGTATTGATGATTGATCGATTCCTTTGTCATGACGAATCCATACAGCTTGGTTAATGGTTAGACACCGAAGAACAAAGGCAGAGCCTGTGCAGCGGCTACAAGGAAGATACATGCTCCAACGACCATCATGATTTTCTTCTTGACATCCTGTTCTTCATTGTTCATTGCAATGTAAACGCTGATGGCACCGACAACGGCAACGACACCGGCTATGGCATAACAAAGCTTCACAACGTATGGAACATACTTTGCAATTTCTTCCGTAACTGTTGTCAGTGCATTTGTTCCGGCTGTGTAGTCTCCTGCAGCATTCTGAGCATAAGTGGCAGCTACTCCGCAAAAGAGCAACATGGCCAATGTTCCAACACGTTTAGCATTGAAAATCCTTTTGGTTAAATTCTTGATTTTCTTCATTTTTTGTTGTTTTACAGTTAAAAATTAGACACGTTATCCTTACTTGCTTGGTTGTTTATTTTTTTTATACAATATTATAGCCAAAGAAAGCTGGGAAAATGATAGTTGCTCCAATCATAAACAGGCAAGCTCCAACCAGCATCATTATTGATTTGGTCACATCTCCTTCACCGGTATTCATTTTGATATAGATTTGTAAAGCTCCTATAATTGCTACTATGGATGCAATAGCATACAGAAGATATACTACATAGAGCATCATTGTGACCGCAAAATCATGGGCGTTGCTCAATGCGTCAGCACCCCAGCTGTAGTCCACACCACCACATTTAGCAAATGCCGACTGAGGCTGGAGAAGTATGAAGCCGAAACAGGCAATAAAAAACAATTGATTGATTTTACAGTTTATCGATAGCATTCCTTTTCTCAATTTTTCTTTTGTTGTGTTTGTCGTTGAGATTTTGCATGAACTCATCAGGATAAAAACAGTATTGAGGAGCAACCTCTATCTCTTCCATGTTTTCTTCGTTTTCCTTATTGAGATCTACACTTGTAGTAGTCTGTCGTGTGAGCTGAGACTCTTCCTCTTCAGGGGGGGAACTGTTGGTCTGCTTATTGCCTGTTGGAATGACTACCCGAAGGCCGTCATCTGTTACTTGCTCTGTGTATGTCATGTCACTACCTTCAGGACCATTATTATGTTCTTCCACGGAAACTGGCACTTCTTCATTATCCATACTGCTGACATCAAAGGTCTCTTCATCCGTTTTCTTTTCGTCTTTCTTACTATGAAGGTCAAGGGTAATCATTACTGAAAAGTAAACCACATAAGCAAAGGTGAGGACCAATACGAATATTACAAATCCTGGCATTCTCAATCTGATTTTAATGTGTTATTATAAAAATATTTTATACTCAGAAGATAAAATTGAAAACCAATTTGCTCCTGTAACATGACAAAGGAAATGAGTTTTATGGTATTACGATAAAAATATGCCGATTTGCATTTCAGTATTAACATACATTTGTTTAGAAGTATGATATTCTGATAAAAATCATACTATTAGAATAAAAACATCACAAAAAAGGAGGCTCTCCTGTGGGGAACCTCCTTAAACTAATAGAACAGACTTATTATTTTTGTTACTCCTTTACTATTCCATTGATGACATCGTTCAGATCTTTGAAATTTGGGTATCTGACAGATTCATCAATTACCTTGTCTGAATATTCGTCTTTGATTCTTTTTGTTGTAGCTATACCGGCAGCATCGTTGTCAAGATAACAGTGTACTACATCATATACCTGGAGATATGGAAATGCAGTTTTAATATTGCTGATTGAATTAAGAACAATATAATCACAGTCGTTTTCAACACAAAGTTGTATATCCATCATCCATTTTCTGATACTTACATACGTGAGCATATCAAAGAAACCTTCAAATATGCAGCATTCTGAATGTGATTTACCGTTGGGCTTTATTACGGATATTGTTTTTTTTGCGATACTGCGTTTACAGTATTTGTTTCTGATTTCCATACCACCATCTACATTTTCAAAGGCTATGGCATAATAATGTTTATCATTGATATGATAATGTATTTCCTTACAGAACTCCTGAGCAACCTCGAAGTCAACACGTCTTTGTAAAATATATCTTTTCAAATTGGGATGACTGAGCTTGCTAATACGATCAATGAAAGTAATACTTTTTCTTTCATTACCCTTTTCTGCTATATGGCTCTCATTCCACGCATTTCTTCTTTGTTGTTCTTTGGTCATCGCTTCATAATCTTCAGCATATTTGAGATTATGGTTCTTAATCTGTTGTTCAAGATAAGTAAGTACTTGATGATTATTCCATGAAGGGTGCATCTTCTGAACAAGATTTATAATGTTTCCTCCTGAGCTGGCCCCAAAGTCATTCCAAAGATTTTTTGTAGGACTGACATTGAAAGATGGAGACGATTCTGCTCTAAAAGGAGATAGATACCAGTAATTACCTCGATGGATATAGGCATACTGATAACCTTCCGTTTCAAGGAACTGTACAATACTGACTGATTTTATTTCATCTATGGTCATGGCATATCAATAATGTCTAATTGGGCTTATATAAGTTTAGTATATATATACCCTGTTAAACTTAAACTCATAAACTTACTTTAACGGCAGGAGTGCAGGATGATAATGATAACCGTCTTTGTCTTTGGTAATCAGTTTGCGCTCACAGAAGATTTTAAGCATATCCTTAACTGCATTGTCCCCACGCTTGTAGCCTTCTTGTGCGTAAGCCTGACTGATTGCTTTCACCAGTTCAAGATACCTCTGTGGACTCTCACCTTCAAAAACAGTGCGAAGTACTTTGGCATGTAAGTCATCTGGCAGAGATGTCAAGGGCTTATCTTTGGGTTTGACTACTGTAATATGATAGCCGTCATCCAAGACGGGGAGAGAATTGTCGTCAATGTGAAATGCCCATGAAGAAAACTCCTTGTCTCGCATGTGCATAGGCCTGACTTCACTGATGTTGGAATCCTGTTTGTTCTTGCTGATTATCAGAACTGTTTCAGCCTTGTTTTCAAGTTCGGTACCAATATGACCTCTGGTGTTATTGTCATTCTTGTTAAGATGCAGCACGCAATGGATGTGAAGATTGTACTTGCTTGTCCAGGCCATGAGCATAGTCATCACATCGGTTGATTCTTTGGCATTGTTAATGTCATACATGAGATCTCGTAAGCCGTCGATAATGACCAATCCTACACCCTCAAATGTTCTTAGGGCATAATCTATGAGGGCAATACGGAGAGTAGGAGTGAACTCCCTTAGCCCATAGAACTTGATGCGTTTATCTTCCTTTGTCAGACTCAATCCTGCAAGGCGGTAGATGCGTTCTATCACATTGTGGCAGTGAAACCTACTTTGTTCTGTATCGAAATAGAGGATTTTGCGTTTACCATCAGGAAGACTGGCCCGGTATTTAAGAACCGTTGAATTGTTTACCGCTGCTGCAACCATTGCTGTAATATTAAAAGTTTTCTTGCTCTTTGCTTTACCGGTGGATGCGCTGAAATTACCAAAGGTTGCTATGGTACAATCTCCAACCCATAAAATCTGTGGTGGAACAGGAGGCTTTTCACATGCCTTTATTTCTCCTTGTCTCAGGTAGTTGTCTAATTCCTGGTCGTTGAATGTACTCTTGCTTAGCATTCCGACTTCAAGAGAGCTTTCCACTGAACATTCCTTATCATTACTGTTTTTCCTTCTTATCATGACATAGTTCTTTTTTATTATCATTTTTTGAGGAACTTATGACAACTTCTGACTTTTTCAGTAAAGCAGTCAGTTGAGCATCTGTATAAACCTCCTTTTTATTATGTTTCTTCTTTTTCATTGTAATATTCTATTTATCATTTTTTTTGTTTTGCTGACACTACATGATTCTTACGCATCCATCTCAGGAGTTCTTGTCTATTGAAATAGATGGTTTTCCCTTTGGGCTTAAAATGTGGAATCTGCATATTCATAGTGAGTTTATATATCTGGGATTGTGATATTCCCAAATACTTTGAAGCTTCTTCAGTGGTCAACATTTCTTTAACCACATATAATCTTTCCTCAATCTTTGCAAGACGTTCATTGAGTATTTCTGGATTAATACTATTAAGTTCTCCAATTTTCATTTCCAAGAGTTCTAATCTCTTTTTTAAGATGCTGATTTCAATGTTACTGGTTCCCATTTTCTAATGATTTAATGTTATACAATAGGGAGTACCCCAAAAGCTGAATCGATTCTGGGGTAAATATACTCCTATTGTTATTTTCGCAATTTGAATGTCTCCTGTCAGTTTAAAATGTCAGGGAGAGTGTCAGGGATTTTTCTTTCAATTGCTTTACATTGTTTCACTTCAATACATTTCTTTCAGTTGTTTTACTATATTCACATATTCTTCTTCAGGAAATGTAGCAGTAGTATTCTTTAGTTCTGTAAGACGTGAACTGATTGCTCCACGAGTTGATGGTATCATACTTTTCTGTGGGGCTAACATTTTATTTCTTACTACAAGTGATACCCAATTATATGGAATCATTTTTTGTTGGGAAAGAGAATATAACAGCTGAAGTATATAGCGCAAGTTTGTGGCTATAAGAGTCTTTTTTAATGTACAGTTAAAGAACTTTTCAATAGTATTCTCGTCAACAGGGGTAGTGAAGAAATTCTTTCTATTGGCAAAATCTGTGATAAGTTTAATTTGCTTTCTGTTAAAGGATGCAAGTCCATTGGAGTCCTTTAATATAACTTCCACATGGTTAAACTCATTAAGCATTTTAGAGAAGTCTGTCTTTTCGAATGTAGATTTAGTGAAGTACTTCTCAACAAGATCTTTTCTGTCGGTCAGTAATTCATAAACACAGAAAAGATTTTGGAAATGTTTTCGTATTGCTTCCTCATCAGATGTGAAAACAGGAAGATGATAACTGATTAAGTCATTTACATAGCGATTGTAAATTTTTCTATCATTAATTACTTCAGTTTGATAATGCTTGTAACTGACTTTAAATAAGTCCCAAAGCTCATCTTTGGACAGCTCAATCTCTTGGTTTGTGAAATGATTGTTACATTGTAAATACAAAAAGAGAGAGCAAAGAGTGTTGATTCTTTTTACTCATAAATTAATTTTTTTTGTGTATAAATATTTAATTCTATTTCTATGATCATTTGTTTATATACTATATTGTAATTATCACTGATCACTTTGCTAAGTGCTTTTAAGTGATATATGCAAAAAAAATAGCCTACATTAGATAATCCTTAATGCGGGCTATTTATGAATTCGCATTTCTCTACTATTTCCTTCGACTTGATCTTTTGCTGAGTATTTGATTGATTTCTGCTGTACTGATTGGCTTTTCAGTTTTACAACCAGACTCAACCCATTTGATGAGATCATCCCTGAAAAATGTGTATTTCTTACCTTTCTTGTTGACTGGAATTTGTCCGTTCTGTATATAACAGTACATTGTCGATTTTTTTATTTTGAGAAATTCACAGGCTTCTTTTACATCCATTGGAATGTGTTCAGATGGAGACTTTTGATTAGATTGACGAATCTCTTCATGAAGTATTTCTATGGACTGTTCAAGTAGATCACATTTTTTAAGTATATCTGACATAACTCTTGGTATGTCATTAAAGGTTATCGGATTATCTTCTACGTATTCTTGCATATATAATTCTTTTAATAATGAAACTCGTAACTATCTTTATCAGGAATGTCAATTTCTATTTTACATTTCCCTTTTTGTCTGAGTGTACGCCTGATGCTTTCAATTTCAACGTCATTAAGTTCTTTAGGAAAACAGAGCTTGATGAAGGTAGCTCTGGTTTGTCCACTCCAACCAAGCCGTTCTCCTATATTCCAGGCATAATGTCTGATGTCGAGTGTGTTTAACTGACCATTTGTTAATACAGAATTGATACACGATTCTGGAATCTCGTAAAGTTTAATGTTCTGGCATAGGGTTTCCAGACAATCATCTGTCATGTATGGTGAAAAAACAGTATATGTATACTCCTTGATTGCCTCATATCTGTTAACCTCCAAATGGTCCTGTTTATTTTTATAAATCTCACGCATAATCTCTGCTTTATTCTTTTCTGAAGTAGCAGGTTGTAGAGAAGTGATGCTATTATTAATGATTATGCGCTTCTCAGTATGTAACCTGTACAGGACAGTTATTATACAAACTAATAAAGATAATAAAATGAGGTATAACAAAATCGGCAATGGGGATAACATTAGGTTATTATTTTCTGTTGCATTAGTGCTTGTGACTACCCTGATAATATATGGAGCGGTCACAAACAGAATAATGGTAATAATGTTTGAAATGAGAAGTATCAGTAAATTCTCTCTTATCTTTTTTGTCATTGCAATTGGTTTTTATCGTATTACTTTATTGCAAATTTATAGATAAACTTACTAATTGATACTAGTTGTTACTAATAAAATCTCTCTAGAAAACATTATTTATGTTTCAGTGTTTCAATGATTTACGCTACTATTTATTGTCACTTTTTTGATTTTCCTTTCTCTTTCTTTCTCTTGGTTTCTGCATTAACATTTATGTTTTCATTTTCTTGCATTTCCATTTTTACATTTGTTAACCTAATTCTATCAGCTGCTTCTCGTGTTTTCGGATCAGCATGTGAAGCATAGATTTGAGTGGTACTTACATTCTTGTGATTAAGGAGATGTTGTACTGTGTAAATATCAGTTCCAAGTTCAAGCTGTAAGGATGCGTAAGTATGTCTGAAACAGTGAAAGGTAATATGTTTTTTTATTCCACATTCCTTAATCCAATCTTGCATGACTCTATATGTCATAGTACGATTAAATCCTGAAAAAATATATTTATCTGTTGTTTGTGGCTGAATTAGTTCATAAGCATCATCACCGATTGGAACCTGTGTCTGACGCTGAGTCTTTACACATTTAAAATCAAGATAATGTCCGCCATCTGCATATGTTTGGATATTTTCCCATTTTAAATTGAGTATATCACTTATACGTAATCCACTCAAACAGGAAAATATAGCGGCTTTTCTTACTACTGGAACTGAACATTCTGAGTTGTATAGTTTTCTGACTTCCTCCAGTGAAAGGCTTTGCTTGACTGGTATTGTGCATGGAATATTATCCAAAAGGGATGCTATGTTATCTACAAGTCTTCTTTCCCTATAGGCTTTAGTTAAAACTTGTTTGAAGATATTCCAATATGCTGAAGCTGTATTTCGTGATATAGGCTTGTTAACCATGACTTTGCCTCTTGCTGATACTTTCGTGTCTAAGAGATATTCTTTATACTTGTTACAGAATACGGTATCAAGCATTTCAAATGTACATTTGTTGTGGCAGAACCTGCTGAAATGTTTATAGGCTGCATCACACTTCGCAAAGTTTCTGTTGACAATATTCTTGAAGTATGCAAGAAAGTCCTCCTTTAGACGGTCCTGGTTAAAGAAGTCATATTTCTCATTAATTACCTCTATGAATACCTTACACCGAATAGCTTCAGCTTTTGCCAGAATAGCTTCATTATACTTTTTCTGTTGTGTAGAAATGGGGTTGGCATATATATACATGCCAAGCGAACGACGACGAATCAGTTCCATTGTTTCAGGATTTCTATAGCCTGGCCAAAAGTCCAGAAATAATGATTTAGTACCATTTCGTCTATCTCGCATACGGAGAGTTACTGATTTACAATACTGCATATTATTTGTTTTTATAGTTTTATGTCTCAAAATTCTCGAATGATATATTGCTGACATCGGTAAATTGAAAGTAAATATCACTATATATCAATATTTGCTATAAAATCATCTTCTGAGAACCGTTTTTCCATTAACCGGTCAAATTCTTCTTTTCTAAAAAAGATGAATTTCTGCTTCTTTACTCTGGTGAGCTTATAGTGATTGACGTAATAGAAGACAAGTGAATTTGTAAGATTATATTTCTTTGTAGCTTCTTCTACGGAATAATACCTGTCTCTACCAACAAAATATCCATTCTTTATTTCCTCTATGTGTTGTTTGGAATAATAGGTACTACCATACTCAACCTTTGCTGGAATCTTATGTCTATGAATAAAAGAGCGTACACCATCTGCTGTCATTTTAAATGTTGTACGCATTTCCTCTGGCGTTATCCAGTCTGTGATTTCTGCATACTTATTCTTTTTGTTGTATAACAGGTCAATGGATCCCTTCTCATAGAAATTAAATCCTTTCAGTGCTATCTTAGGTATGTTGTTCTCTCTTGTTATAACTCCAGCATGCTTTATTGATATTTTAAACATCTCTGCTACCTCATCAGTAGAATAGTATCCTTCAGGAGTTGCTGGACAGATTTTTTCCTGTTGCTTTGCCGTGAAAACAACCTTTTCTTCACCATTTGACTTTATTAGTGGAGTTGAATTTTGAAGACGTTGATGCATGATATTATCAAAATCCGTCCGATAAATCATGGTGAATTTTCCACGCTTTTCAGTCTTAATGCTATAGGTCTTTAGAGTATAACTTACCTGATCTTTAGTTATGCCATACTTTTGCATAGCTTCTTCATAAGAGTACCAGTCAGGATCAATTTCATCGGTCTTGTGTTTTATACAATCTATATGAACCTTAGAATAATAAGACCTGCCATTTCTCTTTACCCTGGGAACCGCATGGTATTTTACAAAACAAAGAGCCGCACCCTGAGTCATATTGTACATTTCCATGATTTGACTCAATGTGTAATAGTTATCAATGTCTATGACATCAAGAAGCTCAGAGAAATTTGCGTCAATAAGCTTTTTACTGTAGAAAGTATTACGCCCTTCGTAAACTTTAGGGATGCCTAATCTGTCACAACGTCCCCATACAGCTTTACGTCCAATTTTATACTTATCCATAATCTCTTGTAGGGTATAGTATTCTTGTTCTTGCTTACGCTTGTAACTTCTTTTTCTATAAGGTCCTGCATCCTCAAAGTATTTGTCAAGATCCTCACGACGGACAAGGGTTTTTCTACGTATTCTCACTGCCTTGATGATTCCGGAATAGAAACATCTATACACAGTGCTAACACTCATATCAAGTAATAAGGCAACATCTGAGGGTGTCAAAAATGGTCGTGAAGCAACTGCATCTCTTTCTTTATCAAGAGCTGCTTCTTTTTCACTTTCCCGGACACTTTTTTTACGTTTTGCTTCACGTTTGCGAGATGCGTCACGTTCGCACTCTCTACAGCAGTATTTATTTGACATCTTGGATGCAATAAACTCTGCTCCACATGTTAAACATTTCTTTAATATCTTCATCTTTTTGGCATGTTAAAATCGTCCATTTCCTTTGCAGCAATTTTCAGGTATTTGCAGGAATTTTCACGAGGTGTCCAACATGTCAACGGGCGCACATTTATCACTTTTGCAGTTTTTGCATAAGGTGCCATATATGTCATTTTCCCATTGCCATTTGGTCGCAAAATTTAGGGATAGGAACGATATTTGAGCCAAATTTACCCTTAAAAACTGGTTGTAACAAGTTTCAAATGGAAAGTGTTAAAATGAAAAAAGCCACCAAAACGGTGGCTTTCAGACAGTTAGCGATATATTGTAATATTGTTGATAATCAGCTACTTACCGATGCAAAAATACCGAAATATATTCTGCAACACCTGATCCGTCGTAACCTCTCCTACGATATCCGATAAATGGAATATACACTCCCGTAAATCTTGCGAGATGAAATCCCCGGAAAGGCTGGAGTTCAAACCTTCTTGTACCCTATGTATAGCTTCCAGCGCATGCGTAAGCGCCTCGAAGTGGCGGGCATTCGTTACGATGATGTCGCTTTGGTGGAGGGTGGGGATGGAAGATACTTCCGTGAGGAGTTGTTGTAGCTCTGCGATATGCAGCTTGCCTTTGGCGGAAATAGCGATTTGATGCCAGCCTTCGGTGGGGAAAGAGAAGGTTGGGAGAGAGGATGTGGGTAATACATCGCATTTGTTCATCGCTAAGATAACAGACTTATTCGTTAATCTCGGAGCTATTTCTTGATAGAAAGCCTCGAAATCCTTGAGGTCACGGGTTAAGTCGTACATGAGGATGACGATTTGCGCTTGGTCTAGAGCCTTGAAACTACGTTCAATACCGAGAGCTTCGATCGCATCGCTTGTTTCACGGATACCGGCGGTGTCGATGAAACGGAAGAGCTGGCCGTTGATATTGATCGTATCCTCGATAACGTCACGGGTCGTTCCGTGGATGTCGCTGACGATCGCTTTATCCTCGTTCAACAAGGCGTTTAGTAAAGTAGATTTGCCGGCATTCGTCTCACCGATGATGGCGACGGGAATACCGTTTTTGATAGCGTTACCTACGCTGAAAGATTGGGCGAGTTTGGAGATGACCTGTTCGATATGATCCGCAAGCGTGCGAAGCTCGCTACGATCAGCGAACTCTAATTCCTCATGGTCACTGAAATCCAGTTCCAATTCCATGAGAGAGGTGAAATGGAGCAGTTGGTTTCGAAGTTCGGCGAGTTCCCTACTGAAACCACCTCGCATCTGGCTTAGAGCCAAACGATGTTGGCCGGTCGAAGTGGAGGCGATTAAATCCGCAACGGCCTCCGCTTGGCTAAGGTCCATCTTGCCATTCATGAAAGCACGTTGCGTATATTCACCCGGTTGCGCTATACGGCATCCGCTGGAGATAAGGGATTGCAGGATTTGTTGTTGGATATACGTCGAGCCGTGGCAGGTGATTTCCACCGTATCTTCCCCCGTGAAAGAATGGGGGGCACGGAAAACAGCGGCGATCACCTCATCTATGGTTTCGTCATTGTTACCGACGATGGAACCATACGTTAAGGTATAAGCCTTTTGGGTAGATAAACTCTTACCTGCCTTCTTCGGCCGGAATATCCGATCACAAATCTTGAAAGCATCCGGCCCGGAGACACGGACCACTGCGATTCCTCCTACTCCCGGAGCTGTAGATATAGCGCAAATTGTACTCATTCCGTCTATTAAACCGTTATTAATTCATACGCTTGAGAACCCAGTCCGATTTCCTCCGCATAACGTAGGCCGGCTTGCCAGTTCGTATCCGGATGAATCAAATGGAATTTATCCTCTCCCTCAAGGTGTTCGTGAGGATGAGTCTCGGCTAATTTATTACCTCCGATGATAGGAGCGTTGATAACCATATCGGCGCAAGCCTTATCCAAGGCCACCGGATCGAAAGACGCGGCGATCCCCAAATCAGGGATGATGGCGGCATCGTTATGATTCCAGCAATCGCATTCCGGAGATACGTTCATGATAAAACTAACATGGAAATGAGGCTTGTCTGCTAATACGGCTTTCGTGTACTCGTCGATCTTGTAATTCAATCGCTCGGAAGTATCACCTTCGCCCATTACGGCACCGTCGTACTGGCAAAGAGCCACACATTGCCCGCAACCTACACAACGCTCGTAATCAATTTCGGCCTTTCGGTTGTTATTCAAATGGATGGCATCGTGAGCGCAGTGCTTTACACAGATGTTACAGCCTTTACAAGCCTCCGTATCGATACGGGGTTGTGAGGCACAATGTAATTCCAGTTTACCGCCTACGCTGGCGCATCCCATCCCGAGGTTTTTCAGCGCACCGCCGAAACCGGCTTGCTCGTGACCTTTGAAATGGTTCATGGAAATGATGATATCGGCATCGGCGATAGCGGCACCTATTTTCGGGGCCTTGCAATATTGCCCGTCAATCTCGATTTCCCGGTAGTCCGTACCTTTCACGCCATCGGCGATGATAACGTTGCAACCGGCGGACATGGGATTGAACCCATTTTCCATGGCGCTTTGAAGATGATCGACAGCGTTGGAGCGGCGGCCCGAGTATAAGGTGTTGCAATCGGTAAGGAACGGTTTCGCGCCTAATTCACGTAACAGGCTCACCAAGCGAGCGGCGTAATTAGGACGAATGTATGCCAAATTCCCCGGTTCGCCAAAGTGGATCTTAATGGCTACAAATTGATTTTTGAAGTCGATATTGGCGATACCGGCACGTTTTACCAGACGTTCCATCTTATCCAGCAGGTTGCTGCTGGGGGTCGTGCGTAAATTAGTAAAGTAGACTTTGGATGTATTCATCTTTTTATTGGTTTAGTGTTGACAAAGGTACGAAAAACACGGAACATTTTTTATATTCGCGTAAAACAGATTTGTATATGGACTTGCTTCAGCGGAATCATCAGCTATTGTTGAAAGGAATAAATTGTACATTCCTGCGTTATTTGCATGCACGGATAGAGTGGGAGGATCGGTTAATCGGCATCTTCGGCTCTCGAGGGGTTGGTAAGACTACCTTGTTGTTACAGCATATTAAGTTGAAATTTGAAGATTCACGGGAAGCCCTGTATGTGAATCTGGATGATTTCTGGTTTGAGACACATTCATTGACCGATGCGGTTAAGGAGTTCCTGCAAGCCGGGGGGCATTATTTGTTTTTGGATGAGATCCATTTCTATTCGGGCTGGATGGAAGAGGTCTCAACTTTATTGGATGCCAACCCCGCCTTAAAGATTGTTTTCGCTACCACTTCTTTGTACTCGCAGACAGAGGTGCGGAACGGGTTAAGGCATGAGGCTGCTTTTTATACCATGCATCCGATGTCGTTCCGTGAATTCCTTTCTTACGAAAGCATTCTGGATAAAGATCCCATTCCGTTGGAGGATATCTTAGCGAACCATCATGATTTGGTGAAGGAGATCAATGCGGAGATGAATATTGTGCCGATTTACCGGAACTATCTGGAACATGGATGTTATCCTTTTTATTGGCAAGACCCGGATATGTATTATTTCCGTCTGCAAGAATTAGTGAGAAAAGAGATTTGCCGGGATTTGCCTTCGGTGGTTTCTATTTCGATGAGTAATCTGGAACGAGCTCAAAAATATTTTATGATGGTGGCTGAGTCGGCTCCTTTACGTCCGAAATCGATTGATGTAACCCGTAAGATAAATATGCTTCGTCAGCAAAGCGATAGCCTGTTGCGTTTCTTCCATGATATGAGGCTTATTTATTACTCGGCAGACCAACTGGGAACCACTCCGGCCAAGCAGAAAGTCTTTATGGGGGATACCAACTTGCTGATCTCTTTTTTCGGAGATAAGGAGAATCGGCAATTGATGTGTGAAACCTATTTCTTAAGCCAGATGCGTTCCGTGGCGAACGTGGAATTCATGGCGAACGGGGATTTCTTGATTGGCGGTAAATATATCTTCGCCGTAGGTGATCCCTTAAGGGGATATGATCGTCTCCGCTTCGTACCCGACGCTTATGCGGCTATCTACGGGTTACCGAAAAGCGTGTTTAACCGTATGCCGGCATGGATATTAGGATTTAGTTATTGAGAATTTAAAAATAGGATTGCTATGTTAGAATGCATGAAGAATAGAAGAAGTATCCGTAAATATACGGATCAGGATATCCCGGAGTCTTTGCTGAATGAATTATTGGAAGTGGCTACTCGTGCCTCGAATACAGGAAATATGCAATTGTATAGTGTCGTGGTTACCCGCGACCCTGCGAACAAGGAGAAACTGGCTCCGGCTCATTTTAACCAGCCGATGATTACGGGGGCGCCTGTCGTACTTACTTTTTGTGCGGACGCGAACCGTTTTGTTAAATGGGCGGAGTGCAGGAAAGCGGAGGCCGGATTCGACAATTTGCAAACGTTTATCGCTTCGACGATAGATGCGATGTTGTTCGCCCAGAGTTTCTGTAATGCCGCTGAGGAAAAAGGCTTAGGCATTTGCTATCTGGGTACGACGGCTTATAATGCGGACCAGATCATTGAGGCGCTTTCTCTTCCCCGTCTGGTTGTCCCGATCGTTACGGTTACGGTGGGTTATCCGGCAGAGCCTATACCCGCTCAAGTAGAACGTTTACCATTGGCGGCTGTGGTACAAAACGAGACTTATACGGACTTTACTCCGGCTTCCATCGATGCCTTGTATAGAGAGAAAGAGGCATTAGAGGTGAATAAGCAGTTTGTAAGGGAGAATAATAAGGAAACACTGGCGCAGGTCTTTACGGACGTACGCTATACGAAGAAAAATAGTGAACATTTCTCCGAGGTGCTCTTGAAGGTATTGAAACAACAAGGATTCATGAAGTAAGCCCTAATACTTCTACCTTATAGTTCATAAAGAGTCCACTCTCGAGTACGCCCGTAATCGACTTGAGAGTGGATTCTGTATTTTCAGGGATATAGTCCATCCATATGTCTAGGATCATATTGCCATTCTCGGTATTTTTATTTTATCTTCCTTATGGGAGATCTGATTCCCCCATTCCAACGTATTGATTAGCGAATGATCCCACTTCATAGTCTTGATATTATTATATACGGTCTAATACAGTTTCAATCAGTTTCTCCAAAGAACCTTTATAATCCGTATTCATATGATTATCCACACGTCCGGCGATAATACAGCATACGGTCATTGCCCGGTGTCCCATAAGGGCGGCCAGACCTGCTAAAGAGGAGCTCTCCATCTCGAAGTTCGTAATCTTTCGCCCGTTGTAATCGAAAGCCTCTATTTTCCGGTTCAATTCCGGATCGGTCAAGGGCAATCGGAGCTCACGTCCTTGCGGCCCGTAGAAGCCATTGGCTGCGATAGTCGTTCCCCGGATAATATCATTACGGGTGATTTGCTCGATCAACGATGGATCTGCCGATACGACATAAGGCCATATGCCGCTAAGCCGCCAATCAAGCTGCTTTATTAATTCAGACTCCAAGTCCGCGTCACGAACGGTATTACTATTTGCGTAGAAATAAATGACCCCGTCGAATCCGATCGATTTCTCCGCTGCCACATAAGTCCCGATCGGGACAAATGGCTGTAACCCTCCGGAAGTCCCGATACGAACCAGGGAAAGTTGCTTGAATTCCGGCTTGATCGTACGGGTTGAGAAGTCTATATTAGCGAGAGCGTCTAGCTCATTTAATACGATATCGATATTATCTGTGCCGATGCCATGGGATACAACCGTGATACGTTTTCCCTTGTACTGGCCCGTGATGGTATGAAACTCCCGGCTGGAAACCTCACATTCCTGAGAATCAAAATAGGAAGCGACGGTTGTAACCCGTGCGGGATCACCAACAAGTACCACACGATCCGCAAGTTGCTCCGGTTTTAAATGCAGATGGAAAACACTGCCATCTGAATGGATCGCTAATTCTGAAGCGGGGATTGTTCTCATATTCAATCAGATAATTAAGTTTATATTATAATCATGAAAGGGCAAGGTATGAACCCTGCCCTTGGAGATAGTTCTATTTATATAACTATTTTAGTCCTTTAATGGTTTTGATGGAGCACCGGTCGGTTTAGCTATCGCTTCACGCATAGAAGTGTCCGCCTCGATGTTCTTCATCTTGTAATAGTCCATTACGCCTAGGTTTCCTGTGCGGAAAGCGTCTGCCATTGCCTTGGGAACTTCCGCTTCTGCCTCGATCACCTTGGCACGGGCTTCTTGAGCTTTCGCCTTCATCTCTTGCTCGAGGGCGACAGCCATCGCACGACGTTCCTCGGCTTTCGCCTGAGCGATATTCTTATCCGCTTGAGCTTGGTCCATTTGCAAGAAAGCGCCGATGTTCTTACCTATATCGATATCGGCGATATCGATGGAAAGGATTTCGAAAGCTGTTCCGGCGTCAAGCCCTTTGCGAAGCACTAATTTTGAGATGGAATCCGGATTTTCCAATACAGTCTTATGGCTTTCGGATGAACCAATGGAAGATACGATACCTTCACCTACACGGGCTAAGATCGTCTCTTCTCCTGCACCACCCACTAATTGCTTGATATTCGCACGAACGGTGACACGTGCCTTGGCGATTAACTGGATTCCGTCTTTCGCAACCGCTGTTACCGGAGGGGTATCGATCACTTTCGGATTTACCGACATTTGTACAGCCTCGAATACGTCACGTCCGGCCAAGTCGATAGCGGTAGCCATCTGGAAAGGAAGGTCGATATTCGCTTTTGAAGCGGAAACCAGCGCATGCACTACTTTCTCGACATGTCCACCCGCTAAATAGTGCGCTTCCAGCTCGTCGCGTGTAAGCGTCTTTATTCCTGCCTTATGCGCTTCGATCATCGCACGAGTGATGATGTAGGGAGGAACTTTTCGGATACGCATCAAGAATAACTGGATCAAGGAGATATTGACTCCTGATACTTTGGCCGAGATCCATAACAGGAACGGCACATAATAGAAAAAGATTGCCAGCAGAAGTACTGCGGCCCCCAATAGGATAAGTGGCAAAAAGGTTATTTCCATATATAAAAAATTAAGCGTGAATATTTGTTTCTTCTTTAGGACGGACAATTACGTTGTAACTGTCTACCCTGATCACTACGATCGGCGTGTTCTCATCGATTAATTCGTCTTGAGATTTCGCTTCCACGTTAATACCTTTAATCCGGGCCTTGCCGATAGGGGCTAAGCGTGAGAGCGTGATCCCCTCGTCTCCGGGTTCTATTCCGAGATCCCTGCTGGATGTCAGCTTGGAATCGATATCTGTCTTTAAAGCGATCTTGTTAAAAGACCGGGAACGCAATAACCAAGCGAAGATTATTCCGAATGTAATGATTGATAAGGATAAAGTCAGATGCCCTACCCATATACCTACCGTATAAGCGAAAACGACTCCGCCGATAGCGAAAATAGCCCCGCCTATACCCGCAAGTGTTATTCCCGGAAGAAGGAATATCTCCGCCAGTATCAGTAGGATGGCCGCTACCATGAGGAAGACGATGATGGCTATGTCCAGTAGCATAGTTCTTCTTATTTATGGTTGTTTCTTAGGTATACGATCTCTGCGTTACGTGCCTTTTTCTCCCATTCGTCCGGTTGGCCGAGCAGGTTGTTTAATTTTTCTTCCGCATCAAGAATCGTAGGCTTCAGTTGTTCTCGCTTCGCCTTGTTCCCTTTGATGTAGCTGGCTCGTAAGCTCTCTAGTTTCTCATTTAACTCCTTGATCTGTTTATGGATGGAAACTACTTTCTCGTAGTAGTTCTTCGCTTCCGGACTTTGGATATCGTCCAAGGTGTAATAAACGATATCATTATGGATCGGGAACGTGAAATCTTTCTTTATCTCTATACGTCCGTAAGGAATCTCGGTATGAGCTAAATGAATAAGCTCTTCGTAATTCGATCCGGGTTTCCATGAATCCTTGATCGAGGCAATAGAGGCCCGGGCACGTTTTAGTTCGATATCCTCGCTATCTACTCGCTCGCGGTTGTCATTCGGAATGAATAGGTATACACAAACTTTTCCTTCCGGTTGATAGCGGTCGGAAACGAACCATCCCAATTGCTTAGCTTCGTCGATCACCATCATGTAATCGTTAAACGGGGAGTTATAGGGCATGCCCAATTGCTCCGGTGTAAGATAAGTATCGGAATTGATGTTGTAACGAGTGACGAATAAATCATATCCGCCCAGAGAGCCGTTCCCTTTGGATGCGTAATAAATCGTTACGCCATCGGATAGCACGAATGGATACCCATCGTCGGCGTCACTATTGATATTCATTGGTAACTGTTTCTCGTCTCCCCATTGATCCATGAGCTTGGATTGGGTAAAAAGACAATTGTGGTTACCGTCTGTCGAGTGGGCGTAATAAATCTTATCCCCCTTCTGGTTCATGTATACCGACGAGTTGCCCGGGTCGTTAGTCTGGAAGAAATCTTGGTAAGTGGTCAACGTACCGCTTTCCTCGCTTAAGGTATAGGCTGATAAGAAATCATCTTTATCAACGACCAAGCTATCGATAATCTGGACATTCTCTACCTTATCAAGCATACGGCTTGCTTTGTTCGCCAAGTCCATACGGATCTGGTAAGGTTCCACATCTTGTTTCTTTTTTGTTAGGAGGGTGATGTATTCGTCGAACATCTCCTCGGCTTCGTTAAAACGATAGGTCTGGTAGTATACTTCTCCAAGGTATCGATAAGCGTCTTGTACCCTACGCTTTACGGCGACCTTAAGATGTTTCTCCGCTCCTGCTAAATCTCCGGTCTCGAAACAGCAAACACCATACCATTGATTATAAGAGGCATTGCTTGGCGCTTGTTTCACTAGTTTCTCGAACACAGGTTTGGCTTCTGCGTATTTCCCGTCGTTATATAATTTTTTTGCCTGATCAAGACTTTGCGCATGTAGTTGCATTCCTCCGCATATGAGTGTAACTCCTAGCGTATAAAGCAGCTTTTTGGATAACCGTTTCATTTTGTCTATTCTAGATTATATATAGTTATGCAGTTTCAAAGATAAGAATATTTTTGTAGAGGCATACAAATCGAAAAGATAAATATATAATTTTGCGCCCGTAAAGGAAGTATATGGCAAAATTGACAGAGGACGAACGTTTGTTTCGCAAGATAGAGGATAAGATAAAGAGAGCGATTTTCGACTATGGCTTGATCAATGATGGCGACCGGATCTTGGTCGGGTTGTCCGGAGGAAAAGATTCCTTGGCCTTGGTGGATTTACTGGGGCGCAGGTCGAAAATCTATTGTCCTCGGTTTGAGGTCGTGGTAGCACATATCGTGATGACGAATATCCCTTATTGTTCGGATCGGGAATATCTTAGAAGTTGCGCAGAGGAGCATGATTTGCCTTTCATTGTCCATGAGACAAGTTTCGATCCTTCTACGGACACTCGCAAATCCCCCTGCTTTTTATGCTCTTGGACTCGCCGGAAAGCTTTGTTTGAGATCGCTAAGGCTCATAAATGCAATAAGATCGCTTTAGGCCATCATCAAGATGATATCCTTGAGACGCTGTTGATGAACCTGACCCACCAAGGGGCTTTCGGGACAATGCCTCCCCGGTTGAGAATGGATAAGTTTGATATGGAGATTATCCGTCCGATGTGTCTGGTGGAAGAGAGGGAGTTGATTCAGGTCGCCGCATGGAAAGGGTACCGGAAACAATTGAAGAACTGTCCTTATGAGTCGGGTTCCAGTCGTTCGGATATGAAAGAGCTGCTGAGAAGTCTGGAAGCGATCAATCCGGAGGCTCGTTACAGTCTTTGGGGGAGCATGACGAATATACAAGAAGATTATTTACCTCGAAAAATAAGATAATATGCAAAGTGTTTATACGATTTTATTGTTGATCGTGTCTAATATTTTTATGACATGCGCTTGGTATGGTCATTTGAAGATGAAGCAACAGTTTAGCTGGTTCGAGCATCTTCCTTTGTTTGGCGTAATCCTGTTTAGTTGGTTTCTCGCTTTTTTTGAGTATTGTTTCCAAGTACCGGCGAATCGCATCGGTTTCCGGGATAACGGGGGGCCGTTCAACTTGATTCAATTGAAAGTGATCCAAGAGGTGATTACGTTGGTGGTATTCGTGGCCTTCAGTACCATCGCTTTTAAGGGGGAGTCGTTTAAATGGAACCATGCGCTTGCTTTCGTATTCTTGGTAGCGGCGGTTTATCTGGTTTTCAAGAAATAAAGTCGTTGCGTTTGGCTTTGATAATCAGCGGAATACCTTGATGCCTATTGTAAGATGCTTACAATGCCTATTCAAGCATGTTTATAATGCCCATTGTAAACACCTTATAATGGGCATTGTTAAAACGCTACATGATCTGTTGGCTCAGATGTGTAAATATAGCTTCGGTCTCATCCGGATGGAACCATGTTATTTCTGGGTCCCGTTTAAACCAAGTCATTTGCTTCCGGGCGTAGACCCGGGAGTTTCGTTTGATTTTCTCCACGGCGAGGTCTAATGTCCATTCTCCGCTGAAGTAATTGAATAATTCTTTATAACCTACCGTGTTCAAGGAATTCAAATGACGGAAGGGATAAGCCCGGCGAGCCTCTTCCAATAATCCTTCGCTCATCATTTGATCTACACGTTGGTTGATGCGGTCGCATAATTCGTCGCGATCTCTATTAAGCCCTACTTTGATGATCCGGAACGGACGCTCTTTCTTAATGTTCGTGCGGAAGGAGGAGTAAGGCTTGCCTGTCATCCGGCAAATCTCTACGGCATGGATCACTCGTTTATAATTATCCCTGTCCACTTCCTCATAATGGACAGGGTCTGCTTCTTTTAATTCAGCGAGGATAGGGGCTAGTCCCTCGGTTTCAAATTGCATGTATAGGGCATCCCGGATCTCCGGTGTAACCGTCGGGATATCGTCAATACCTTTACATACGGCATCGATATACATCATAGAGCCTCCGGTCATTACGACGGTCGGGATCGTTTTATGTAATTCGGATAGGAGGGAGACCACGTCTTCCTCGAAGTTGCTGGCGCTGTAATAATCGGTAAGCGAGAGAGTGCCTACCATATAATGCTTGACACGAGCCATTTGTTCCGGTGTAGGGGCAGCCGTGCCGATCGGAAGGTCTTTATAGAGCTGACGAGAGTCGGAAGAGATAATCGGAGAGCCGAAACGTTCCGCCACTTGGAGGCTTAACTCGGTCTTTCCGACTCCTGTCGGCCCAAGTAATATAACGAGGGAATTCATCAAAAGCGCTCGTCGTCGTAAGGATTATCCATCGGGCCTTCGCCTAAACCGTCGAAGCCGCTTTTGTCTAATTCGTCCATATCGTATTCGGAATCCCCGTAAAAATCTTCTCCTACGTCCGTACTGCCGTTCTTAGCCTCGAACTCATCGAAAGAAACTATTTGGGCGGGAGGCGTACCTACCGATTTGCTGCAAATAGGAGCATCCAAGTCTTTTCCCGGAACGATCTCACGAAGTTCCATGAAGAAGGCACGTTCGGTCATATAATCGAAAACGAAAAGTAGTTTTTGGTGCTCGTCTTCCAACAATTCTTCCAGTTGAGTATCGGCCATGACATAGCTGTCTTCCTCGGAAGAGGTATCCATCTCCACTAATGTGATCTCTGTCTTTTTACTCCAGTCATCGTCACATATGAAGAAAGAGGTCATTTGATCCTTTGTATAACCTACAGAGTCGAGGATGGCGTTTTGCAAATCCAAGAAAGTAGACTCGGAATCAATCTTGATCTCGCGCTTGAAGTCATCTGCTTCATCTGATAGGATTAGAAATCTAAATAGCATAGTCGTTTAGTTTTATTATCGCCTCAAAAGTAGTAAAAATATGGATATACCCAATATACGTCGCTATAAATAATGAAAGAGGGTGTGCGTCTGATCCCTGTATGGGATTTTTGACGCACACCCTGCTTATACATCATCCTCGTTTGTTTATCGTACACTTACCTTCGTCGCGGCATGACGGCCATTGGCGGACAGCTCGATTAGGTAGATGCCTGCCGGGGCGGGTATGCGGGTGATATCGCTGACATTGCCGCTGTAGAGGCAATTACCGGTCACCGCGAAGATACGGATGGAAACCGGTGCGGTCGGTTCTACCATGACAGCCCCGTGGATACCATAGACACGTATGCCCTCGGCGATCTGTTCGATGCTTACCGTGGTGGATACGCTTACGTCGCAGGTGGCGGTCTTGTTACCGTCGTCGGTAGCGACCGTGATCTTGCAAGAACCCACCTTCAAGGCGGTGACGATTCCGTCGGCATCGACCGTGGCGACTGTCTCGTCGCTACTGCTCCAAGAGACGGACTGCATTGTGGCGTTACTCGGCGATACCGTGGCTTTCAAAACGAAAGACTCGCCTACGGCGATGCTCTTGGAGGTAACATTCAGTTTCACGCCTGTTACACGTACGTCGGGTACGACCGGAGTATCCGGGGTGGATTCCTTCATCGTGGCGATGATTGCCAAGGAGCCTTCCACGTTATCGATCTGTGCGGAGTTGCTCGTGTATGACTTTTCACCGATCTGCAAATTCTCCAGTTCATAGCCCTTAGCCGGTTCAACCTCCACGATCAGCTTGCTGCCCGGGGCAACGGCGGTGCCGCTGTTGATCTCGGTCTGCTCGCCGCTCTCGTCTACGGTGTAGACTTTCAGCGTTCCGTTCTCGGGTTGCTCGAAGGTGATGACAGAGGCGCCGGTGCTCTTCACTGTTACCTTGGCGTTTGTCTCGTTGTTCGAATAGTTCGGATCGTAAGAGGTGAACTCCACCTTGTAGGATTGATCGTCACCTACGCCCGGGATCTTGTTAGGCTCTGCCCATTCGAAGATACCGGCTACGGTCGTACCGTTTGTTGAAGCTGTTGAAGCCACGCCACCGGAAAGGATGGACGCGCTCAAAGGTTGTCCCTCGGTCAGCTCGGAAGCGGTAAGGGTGGTGAATGAGTTGATCGTAGCAGGCTTGATCACCAATTTAATATTCACGTCATAGAACTCTTTCCACTCATCGTTACCGGCGAAGCTTACATTGACCATATAAGTTCCTGCGTTCATCGGAGTGGCGGAAGATCCGTCAACATTCGCATATTTCAATACGATCTCATTCTCCGGAAGACCGGTCTCGTTGAACAATTCAGACAATGAGACTACTTGGATCGCACCATCGTAAGACTTTTCAATCAAACGGTTCTTAATGGAGAGTGTCTTTAGGGCCTCGAATACCGGAGTATATGTAGCGTCAGCATTCATGGTAACCTCACGCTCGATATTCGTGTCATTGTCTTCTTTCCACTTAACGAACCGTTGGCCTTCCGGAGCGATCGCTTTCAGCGTAAGTTTCGTACCTTTTGCTATCTCTGTGCTTGTTACCTCTAAGCCGCCGTTTGTTACATAGGTATCCTTAGTTGTCAACGTTACGGGCTCAACATCACCTACTGCAATATAGTAATCTACCGGCTCATAGTTGTTCTCGTCTTTCGGGGTGAAACGGATCACGTTCACTTTGTCGTTGTCAGGAGTACCTGTAGCTGCAGCTCTAAGTTTGGATAGAGTGCTTACAGATTTTGGATTCCAAGCTATACCAGCGATATCTTGTGTCAACTCAGCGGTCACATCATTGCCGTTTAACGTAGGAACACTCTTCAGTGCCATACCTGCCTTATTGATCACCAAGGTAGCGGTCTCGCTTACGGCCTTGTAAAGATCATCCTCCGGACGGGTGATGTTTACGGTGTAAGTACCTGCGTCTTGAGGCAAAGTCTCACCTAAGCTTACGCCATTCTTCGAGTAAGTTACCTGAAAGCCCTTGGCGGCGTGTCCACCTTTCACCTTCACTTCGTAGCTACGAGGTTGCTTGTTGTAGACCAAGGACTGCTGGGCAGTGTTGATCTCCAGCTTAGTCTTCCCGATATAGTTCGCCGCAATCGTCATCGGGCCGGATACCACCAAGGTATCGCCGTCCTTGATCTCGGAGGAGTTCGCGGTCATGCTCTTGAAGCGGTAGCCGCTGTTGGTCGTAACCGTGGCGACTAGTCTCGTCTGATAGTTTACATCTGAACCGGAGGTGACCGTAGCGTTGTCTTCAACCTTCGTCAAAGAGACGGAACCTGCGGTCGGGATATTAGCGGCGGCTGTCACCTTGAATTGAGTCAACCCAAAGTTTACCTTAACATTGGCATCGGCTGTACCTACCGTAAATGTATTGTCCGTAGAGCTATCGGCTGCGTTTTCTACGTTTACGCTGTTCAAGGCATATCCATAATCGGCCTTGCAGATTACTTTCACTATCACTCCTTCAGCGATAGCCGCACCCGGTGTGATCGGGGCTTTGCTCTTATTATCCAGCAAGGTCACGCTACCATGTCCCGAATTGCTTACGTTCACCAAGTGGGTAGCTGCCGGTTTCTCCTCGAAGGAGGCCTCTATCGTGGCGGCTTGGGCCAAGGTATAGGAACCGGTGTTCACCAAGGCTCCGTTCACCTTCACGGACTTAACCATCATATGCTTCTTGTCAGTTGGCGTGGCGTTGATGGTCAATAAAGTGCCTTGCAAGAGTGCCTCGCCATCCTTCACCTCTACACCGTTGGCGTAAACCTCGAGCGTGCCGTTAGCCGGGGTACCAATATTTACCTTGTGTAAGATAGAGTCGAAGCGGGCTACCAATTCCAGATCCTTCGTCGCGGTTAATGTACGAATGGCGGATGTGTTTCCATCGCTCCAGCCGGCGAACGTATAGTTCTTGTCGGCGATCGCCTCGGCTGCTAGCTCATAACCCTCGGCGTAGCGATCGTTTGCGGAACGTCCGGTCAACTTGACCGTACCGAAGTTGGCGGCGGTAACCTTCATCGTATAAACAGGGGTAACCTTTACATTAATAAATGTATCTTTTGCGAGATAAAGTATCGGATCATCCGGCATGAACGTGATACTGTATTTTGTCTTCGTCAAGGAAACCGTGTCGTTCGGGTTCGTCCACACGAACGATCCAGTGGTACCCTCGACGGAGCCACCTTGTAATACGGCTATAGACAACGGCTCGCCCTCCTCGATATATCCGGCGTCGGGTAACTTCGAGATACTTACCTCTTTCTTGCTCTCCACTACCAATGTTGCCGTATCGGAGAGGCTGCGATATGTCAAATCCTCCGGACGGGTAAAACGGGCCTTGTAGGAACCGGCTTTCAGTGTGGAAGGCAATTCCTTGATCCAATTCGTACCATTCACTTGATATTCGATCTCGATATCCTTGATATCGCTCGCTACCGTTACTTGCTTGATAGAGCCTTCCATCTGGGTCAGGTTGTTGGCCACGAACTTCACGGTGTCTTTCGAGATGAACACGAAGGTGTAGCCGGCTCCCGCCGTAAGTTCGGAGGTAGTGTACGTGTAAGAGGTCTTACCGTCGGCATACGTCCCCGCTATCTTGGAGATATCCACATCCGAAGAGCCTTGCTTGATAGCCCCCAGCTTATAATTTGAGTTCGACACGATCGAGAAGACGGCGGCTTTGCCATAAGCGATATCGCCACCACTAACCACGTCTTTACCATCCATCTTGGCAGTAACCGTACCATGTTCTCCCACCGCATAAACCAAGGCGTTGGCACCGGTTACCGTGAAGGTATTCGAGGAATCCGTCAAGGCGGCGTATTCCATCGTCTCCGGACTGATCAAGACAATCTTATAAACGCCTACTTCGGCGGGTAAATCCTTTGTCTCCTTACTATTGACGGCACGATACGTCACGGCTTGTCCGTTCATTTCCGGGGTAAACTTGATTACGGGCAGATTCTGTTTCGCTACCACTTGGTCCTTGGTAGCCGAGGAACCTGTCACCTTAGCGGTCACCTTCATCTTCTCCGTGAACACGACATTTATCGTGGCTGAAGCGGTCAGTTCTCCGGTCGTGTAGGTATAGGAGATCGTATTATCCGTGCTATTGAACTTACCTGTAGGCAAGTTAGCGGGCTTCCCATCGATCTTTATCTCGCTCAACTTGTAGCCGGGCTTGGCGGTAATCGTCAATACGGCGGTTTTGCCATTCACGATATCACCGCCGTTAGCCACGTCCTTGTCGCCCATCTTGGCGGTAACCGTACCTTGTTCCCCCTCTACGCTCCAGCTTAATTTGTTCGCTTGAGAGATCGTGAACTTGTTGCTCTCGTCGGTCAACGCCGCATAGTCCGCGGTCTCCGGACTGGTAGCGACGATCGTATATACGCCGTCAGTGGCAGGGAGCTTATCCATAAGAGTTCCGGAAGCATTCTTGAACTGATACTTCTGGCCGGAAATACTCGGGGTGAAAGTAACAGTTGGCAAATTCTTATCGGCAGCGATCTCATCCCTCGTGGCGGATAGCGGACTGGCCGATACGGAAACGGTCTTCTTTGCGGTGAACTCCACGTTGATAGACATGGCAGTTTTCAAGTTGGCAGTCGTATAAGCCGCATAGGTAGTGACCTTGGTAGTAGCATCGAAAGTACCCTCCGGTAAATTTACCACTTGATTATCTACGGTAAGCTTGCCCAGCACATAGCCGGACTTGGCAGTGATCTTCAACACGGCCGGCTTGTCGTAAGCGATCTCGCCTCCGCTAGTCACCGCCGTCCCGTTCATGGTAGCCGCGACGGTTCCTTGCGTCGCTTCGAAAGTATAAGTCAGCGTATGGGCCGGCAGTATCTCATAATCGAATTTCTTGTCGATGGCGGCTTGCGTGGCCGTCTCTGCCTTGGTTATGAGCACGTTGTACTTTCCTACCGTGACGGGTAAGTCCGTTGTCTCTGTTCCGGTAGCCACGTTCTTATACTTCACTGTATATCCGGTTACATCCTCGGGAGTAAATGCCAGCTTCGGCAAGTTCACCTTCGCTTTCACCTCATCCAGCGTAGCGGAAGCGGGAGACATCGTGACCGTCACAGGGTCTTTTGCCTTGAATGTCGCCTTTATCTCCGTGGCTTTTGCCAAGGCGGGAGATGTATAGGTGTAAGTAGTCGTATTATCCCCATTAAATGTGCCAGTCGGTAACGTGCCGATAGTGGCCGTATTCATGGTTATATCCGCAAGCACATACCCGGCATTCGCCGTGATCGTAAACTTGGGGGCGGTGTTGTATGCCACCTTTGCGCCACTCGAGATGTCGCTGGTTATCGTTCCGCCCTCACTTGCGCTGTAGTTGAGCGTCACCTTGAACGTCGGTAGATCCGGTGCCGAGCGTAAATCTGAATCCTGTGCGTGTACCTGTATTAACGCCATAAGTGCGAGGAACACGGCTGATATTAGTTTTCTCATGTTATTCTGTTTTTAATCGTTACTTAACTCTTACTAATTGACCGTTTACGGCATAGATACCGGCGGGAACCATGACGCGTTGCCCGTCCGTGGCTATTCCCTTGTAGGCGATACGACCGCTCATCTCCACGATCAGTACCTGTACAGGTTCGGCGGTATGGATCATGATAGCGCCACGATCGGTAGTCACGTAATAACCTTCCACCGGCTCAATTTCCTGCGTGCCCGTTACGATATTGTCGCCGAGGCGCAAGGAACGAAGGGTGCTATACGTTGAGGCATCCGTAAAGATCACGCTCTCGAACGGTTTTAAGGTTTTTTCCGTACATTGAACGAACTCATTGCTTGCGGCATTCAGCTTATATACGTATTGGTTCTTCGTAAGTGTCAACTCATCCGTACCCGTATTGGCGAAGATCGTGAAGGTAGCCGTAGTCGGGGCGTCCGGCTCGGTAGCGGCTTTCAGCTCGATAGGATCTGCGGCGGTGGACACGATCGCATACTCACCAGTCGTTGCGGAGAGTAAACCGGCCTGTCCGAATTCGTCTGTCTTGTACTCAAACTCCGGAGAGGAAGTGCCCTTCAAGGTAGCGTACCATGCGCCGGTATTGGCTTTCGGATCCGCCGTAGGTTGGGTGTATTCTGTTGCCGGTTCTGTCGTGCTCTGTACTTTATAAGTACTTGGGAAACCAAATGCTTTCCACTCGCTGTCCTTCAAGGGTGTGTTCAGTTGAAGGGTAGTAGCTGTTATCTTGTCTGTCGTAGTCGCGGGCGAAGTCGGAACCAAGCGTGCGCCTTCTTCCATCGTCACCTTAGCCAAGGCAAGCGGGGCGGTCACGTTCAGCGTACCCGTATTCTCGATGTAGACATTCCGATTGGCATAGGTAACATCGGCTGTTAGGGTTTGGCCGGCGGTCACGATCAGACGTTTCAGCCACATAGCGACGCCTTTAGATTCAGCGGACATTTGTACCAACCGTTCCCATGAATCATCCGGTACGACCACGATCTTCTCTTGGTCATAAAGCTCGGAATAGATCGGGGCTTTCTCGGCGAAAGTAGAGTTCGCGTCAAAAGTGAAGCAAAGCGTAGAATACTCGGGCGTACCTTTATCGATATTGACACCGCCCCAAGCATTACCGCTCGTGTGCATATCGGTAGCGTCCACCTTGGAGTGAACCACTAAGCCTGCAGCCGTATTATCTTTCAACGTAACGAAATCCAGCTTGACAGCCATGGACGTTTGTACGTTCAAACCGTTCCGTTTCGCGTTGCTCGCGGTCAGGTTGGAGATCACTACCTCGCCCCCTTCTGCCGGGGTGATACCTGTAGCGTTCTCGATGGCGATCATGTTCAGATCCGCATTATACGTATGCGCCCAATCAGCGGTACCCGCCTTAATGACCGTCTTGTCCATTCCCGCGCCGTTCAATACCATCGGTTTCGTGATTGTCAACTGGGATGGTAACTCATAGGTACCCTCCACCAACGCGATCTCATCGGCATGGACACTGGCTAAGGCTAATAAGTCGCTAGCGTCGAGAGCGGTAGCGTTTAGGGTGCCTTGTTTTGTGAAGGTCACGCCCTCGGCTATGGAAAGGCCTCCATCCAGATTCCAAGTCTTACCCTCACCTAAAGCGAACTCCGATAAGGTACCGGGAACGGCTGTTCCATCCCGGAAGCTTACCAACGAGGCTTTGGCACCACTCAAATTGATATTCGCTTGATGCAAGCCACGGCTGAACACCATCAGAGGAGTAGCGCTCTTCGAATTGATGAATTCAAAAGAGACCGTCCCGTCTACGGCAGGTGCCGGTCGTCCATTCGTATCGGAATCGGCCCAACCCATGATCGCTCCCAAGGAAGCGTTCATGTTTTCCGGCTCTTGGAACGTACAACCATCGAATTTAAAAGAGGCTGTTCCTACCGCACCTCTGTTGATAGTGGCGAATTCACGATCTTTGATTGCCGTACCATTAATCGAAGTCGGGAACGTACAGCCTGTGACCGTAGCCGTAATCTCATCCGCACGACCATTCGATAACGTGCCATAGAAGGCGGCGATAGTGGCGTTCTGTATCGTGACTGTCGAGACACCGGTATGCGTATATCCGTTTCCTCCACCACAACCGATACCCTCGGCTATCACGCCACCATTCATATTGATCGTGACTGTTTTAACACCATTTACGGATTGATCGAGCGGAGTGTCGATCGTGTTTGTAGTCTTACCGCCATCATCACCTCCGGGATAAAGCTGACTCACCGTTCCCCCTTGAATCTCGATATATACCTCATTCGCTTTCGAGTAACGATATCCACCGCCTACCAACAAATAAGAAACGGTGGCATCTTTCTGGATTTGAATAGAGATCTTGCCGGTAACATCAGCGGGAGTATCTGACTTTGTAGAATTTCCACCGCCTAACATTGTTCTCACCGTTCCACTGATCATATTAATAGATGTGGAAGCAACCGTAGACTCTTTAGCTCCACCATATATCTTAGAGGTAGAAGGAACCTTAAACGCTACTGCGGTTTTCCCTTGTTTCGTGATTTTAACAGAATCGGTTGAATAAGCGGTAATCTCGATAGGCGTTCCATTCGCGTATACGTCATAAGAGGTACCTTTCGGCTGTCTTACCGCTGTTATCGCCGAGACAAGCGTACCGTTATTCGTGAAAGTCACGGCAGTATCAATCACTAAGCCGTCATTGAAAGTCCACGTCTTGTCAGCAGACAAAGTGAACTCAGACAGTCCTTCCGGTATTTTCTTTCCATCCACGAAATGTCTCAAGGAGGCTTTCGCTCCGGTCAGCTCTATATTCGCGTTATCCAAGCCACGCCCCACGGAGAAAGTCGGCGTCTCGGTCTTTGAATTAATGAACTTGTAAGACACATTCCCGTTTACGATTGGCTGTGGCTTTCCATTGGTATCCGAATCGGCCCAACCGTCAACCGCACCCAAACCGGCTACAATACTCTCCGGTTCCTCGAACGAGCAGCCATCAAAAGTGAAAGAGATGTTCTTCACTCCTCCGCGGTTGATCGAAGCCAACTCACGGTACTGGATATCCGAGCCATTGTATTGTTTCTTAAATGTGGTATTTGTCATGTTAACCGTTATATCATCGGCATAACCATTAGATAAGGTTCCGTAGATCGCACCTAACTCGGAATCGGTAACCGTAACAACAGACGTACCCGTATGTGTATATCCCTGTCCACCGCCGGTACCAAGACCTTCCGGTATGGTACATTTCGAGAGGGTCATATTTACGTTTTTTACGCCATTGACGGATGCGTCAACATCGGTGGTCAGCGTATTAGTTGTCTGCCCTTGATCATAGCCTCCAGCATAGATTGCCATGATCGTGGCTTGATCAGCCTTGATATTCACGGTATTGGTCTTTGCGTAATAACGACCACCACCCAACAATAGGTTGCTGACAACCGCACCCGGCTTTATTTCAATACTGACAGCATCGCTTACATCCGCGCTCACGGGAGTGTAATACGATCCGTCACTATTTTTATAGCTATATTTATCCGTGACAGCTTGGGTCGTTTTGCCTGTACCCGCATTGCCGACAAACATGCCACCACCAAATATAGACCGGATACTACCGCTTTCCAACGTGATCGAAGCAGAAGTCACGGCTTTACCTAGGCTACCGCCAAAGACACCGAACTTGCCGGGCTCAAACTGCAAGGTATCCGGAGTCCCGCCATCGGTCTCTATTGTTTCCACGATCATACGACCGCTGGCTTGATTCAAATAAACACGAACCGGATTACCGTTTGCGAAGCAAGAAGGAATGCTTTCTAGAGCCGGGTTTGAAGGTGTCTGCGGCAAAATCATTTTGCAGAGCTTACCACCGGATGAATACACCAATGTGTCCACATCCTGTCCCCAGCCACTGCTTGTCGCCGTCAAAGCGAGCGCAAGCAAATAGAGTAATTTGTGTCTCATAAGCTTATGAATTTAAGTGTTAATAATGTATTAAAATGAATGGTATAGGACCTTTCCGACACCACCCGCTGATGTCTCGAGATATCACCCGCTGATGTCCACAGAGAGCACCGGCTGATGTCCGGAGAGATCACCCGGTGGTGTTGGAAGGGATCACCGGGTGATGCCGGAGGGCCGCCCTTTAGATCTCATCCGGACTCTCCGAGTCGCCGCCTTCGCTACTAGAGTCGTTGACGGGCTTGATCCGTTCGTAGGTCACTTTCGCCCGCATGTCTTGTAGGATCTTGCCGGGAGTATAGACCAGACTCGGCTTCTTCATCATGACCGAGGCGGCGAATTCCTTTTCCGTTACGCTACCCTTACTGCCGACCGCAAGACGCATGCTGCCGAACTCGCCCAGCTGGACGTTGCGGCCCTCTTTCAGGTGACGGGCCAAGATACGCGGCAAACGGTCGAAACAGCTTTTCACGTCGGCACTCGTCAAGGCGGTCTCCTCGGCTATGCTCTCGCAGAGTTCGTCGAAGCTGACGTTTCCGTTGGATAGCATTTGTGCGAAATATTTCTTCGCGTCTTTAGCAGCCCCTTTGGAGAAGTCGGGACGTTGAACTAATTTGTATTTTACACTCATAAGTATTTATGTATTGGTGAACTTGTTTTCACAATTAGTACTAGCAAGTAATTATCCCCTTGACCTAACGACCTTTACTCTGTGGCGATCAATCTCTCTTCCCTATATCCCTCATCATTGGTTGGTGCTCCGCAGCGTAATAGTTATGGTTATCAAATAAAAACGACTAGTTTAAACCAACGTTTGGATCTTGCGTTTTTAGGACTTGGAACGCACCATATATCTCCTTGCGTTAAATAGTTGGTTTATAAGAAAAATAATCAAAGAAAGTGTACCGCTATTTGAAAATAAAGCCTTAAATTTACGACGAATTTAAACGTTGGTTTAGAATAGCCGTTTTTAGCATATGATATAATGTATGTATGTACATTAGTAAGTATTAAAATAGTGGACAATAGGTAATTGTAATATGGGTAAATAATAAAAATCACAGTATCAGATATCAATCTTTTGCATTTCGTCCGAAATGACATATCTTTACGACACCGCCCGCTATTGGGCCGTAACTTAAAACCTATCAACTATGGATAAAAAAAGGAGGATCAACGCATGAAAGAATTAAAAGACCGATACATACGTTTCGATTGGGCGATCAAGAGACTGCTCCGGCAAAAAGCCAACTTCGGTGTGCTGGAGGGTTTTCTCACGGTTTTTCTTGGAGAGAAGATTACCATCGTGGAGCTACTGGAGAGCGAGGGTAATCAACTGTATGAGGATGACAAGTTCAACAGGGTGTACGCCGAGGCACTTAACGACAAGGGCGAGATCATCATCGTGAAAATATAAAATATTCGCAAGCTATATTATCTCGAACAGGTACTCTATGGCGTGGCGAAAACCATAACCGAGTACATATCACTGGGCGAGGACTACCACAAGGTTAAGAAAATATACTCAATCAACATATTCTACTTCGACATCGGACGGGGCGAGGACTACCTTTATCACGGGCAGAATCATTTCATCGGCATACATACCAAGGATCAATTGGTAGTCAACACGAAAGAGAGGAGCGTAATTGTCTCCAAGCTATCCCCCGAGATTTTCCCCGAATATATACTCATACGGACCAATAAGTTCGATAAGATAGCCGTCACTCCCCTAGAAGAATGGATGGACTACCTTAAAAGAGGAACAATTCGTCCTGACACCATGACTCCGGGATTAGGCGAGGCTCGAGAAAAATTGAGATACTACTCCATGACCCCCGAGGATAGATACGCTTACGACGAACACCTGAATGCGGTCATGATACAAAATGACGTATTGGATTCGGCGAAGCTTGAAGGATACCTGGAAGGACTAGCGGAAAGTAGAGCGGAAAATAAGGAGAAAGGTAAGGCGAAAGGACTGGCAAAAGGCGAGACAGAAGCGAACCTCGAAAACGCCAAGAAGATGAAAGCCATGGGGATCGATCTTGAAATGATCCGGCAGATCACGGGAATTACCCTATAAATAACCTTTTGGTGACATAAATAGCGAATCGGCGCAAACCCCTCATCGTAAGATGTGGATTTGCGCCGATTTGTTTTTGGTTGTCCGGATGTTTGTGTCGCTTATTCGTCGATCGAACCTCTTACGATACCCCGGCTGGAAGACTTGATGAAATTGAGGATCAAATCCCGTTCCTCGCTAGGCTCGTACTCGGTCTCGATCGCTTTCAGCGCCTCCGTATTATTCAAGCCTCGGGTATACAGCGTGCGATAGATGTCTTGAATCAAGAATACCTGCTGATTCGTGAATCCCCGGCGACGTAAACCTACGATATTGATACCGCAATAAACGATCGGATCACGGCCGATCAAGGTATAAGGAGGGATATCTTTTCCGATACGAGAACCGCCTTGTACCATCACGTGCTTGGATATACGCGTGAACTGATGCACCAAGGAACCTCCGCTTACGATAGCGAAATCATCAATCTCTACCTCCCCGGCGATTTGCGAAGCGTTACCGATGATAATATGGTCTTTTAAGACGCAATCATGGGCCACGTGCGAATAAGCCATGATTAAGCAATTGCGACCTACCACGGTCTTACCTTTGGAAGCGGTACCCCGGTTGATCGTCACGCATTCGCGAAGCGTCGTGTTATCTCCGATTTCCGCCGTCGTGGTTTCCCCCGCGAATTTCATGTCTTGAGGGATACCGGCAACGACCGCTCCCGGGAAAATATTGCAATTTTTACCAATCCGTGCGCCATCCAAGATAACGGCGTGAGAATATATATGGCAATTATCACCGATTACGACATCTTTCTCAATCACGGCAAACGGATCGATAGTTACATTCTGGCCGATTTGGGCCTCTGGATGAACGACTGCTAGAGGAGATATATTCATTATCGTACTTTATCTTATTATTTGTTTTTTACAATCTGAGCCATGAACTCGGCTTCACTAACCAATTTATCACCAACGAATACATACCCTTTCATGGTAGAGATCCCGCGACGGATCGGTGCCAATAATTCCAGACGTAAGATCAACGTATCGCCCGGAACGACTTTTTGGCGGAATTTCACGCCATCTATTTTCATGAAGTAGGTAGAATAACGCTCTGGCTCATCTACGGAATTCAAGACTAGCAAACCACCTGTTTGTGCCATAGCCTCAACCTGTAGAACTCCCGGCATGACCGGCTCCTGAGGGAAATGCCCTTGGAAGAACGGTTCGTTGGTCGTGATGTTCTTTACGCCTACGATATAGTTCCCGCCAACCTCGATGATCTTGTCAACCAATAAGAACGGATAGCGGTGCGGCAATAATTCACGGATACGGTTGATATCCATCACCGGCTCACGGTTCGGATCGTATACCGGGGCTTGCACCTCGTTCATCTTGATATCCTTGCGGATCATACGAGCTAACTGGTTATTGATCTTATGTCCCGGACGGGTAGCGATCACACGTCCGCGGATCGGCTTACCGATCAAGGCGATATCTCCGATCACGTCGATCAATTTATGACGTGCCGGTTCGTTATCGAATACAAGCGGCTTGTTATTGATATAGCCTAATTCCTGCACGTTCTTGTGAGGGATGTTCAGCATATCTGCCAATTTGTCCAAAGATTCTTGCGGTATCTTTTGGTCGTAGATAACGATCGCGTTGTCTAAATCGCCACCCTTGATCAAGTTATTGTTGAGCAACATCTCCACTTCGCGTACGAATACGAACGTACGTGAAGCCGCCAATTCTGTCGGGAATTCGCTGAGATCGTTCAACGTGGCGAATTGGTTGGAAAGCACGGGCGAATCGAATGAGATCAATACGTTCACGCTGAACTTATCATCCGGAAGGATGATCAACGAAGAACCGGTTTCCTCATCTTTTACCTCGATCTTGTGCTTTACGATATAATAATCCTTCGGAGCGTTTTGCTCAACAACCCCTGTCTTTTGGATTTCCTCGGAGAAGAAGCGAGAACTTCCGTCTAGGATCGGAAACTCGGGTGCGTTTACCTCGATCAAGCAGTTATCGATCTCATAAGCGTATAAAGCCGCCATCGCGTGCTCGATCGTACTTACTTGAACGCCATTCTTGCTAAGCACCGTACCCCGTTGTGTATTAACCACGTTCTCGGCCAAGGCGTCAATCGTCGGTTGGCCTTCCATATCGACACGTTTGATCTTGTATCCATGGTTCTCGGGTGCGGGATTAAACGTAATCTCTATATCTAATCCGGTATGCAACCCTTTTCCTTTCAAGGAGAAACTTGCCGCAAGCGTTTTCTGTTTTTGCATAGGTCTTTATTGTTTATTAATTTCTTTCTTGAGTTGTTCGATCTCCCGTTGCATTTGCCCCAGCGAGCGGTATATATCCGGAAGACGGTTGAAGATCGCGCTGGAACGCATGAAGTTCTTAGCGTTGATCGCCGGCGCCCCGAGCAATGTCGTCGCTTCCTTCACGTCGCTGATAACGCCAGCCTGAGCTCCGAATACGACGTGGTCCGCCACATGGATATGTCCGGCCAAACCAACTTGTCCGCCAAACATACAATGCTTTCCTACTTTTACGGAACCGGCGATGCCGACTTGCGCCGCCATCACGGTATTCTCGCCTACCTCCACGTTATGAGCGATTTGTACGAGATTGTCCAGCTTAACGCCTCGGTGAATGATCGTAGAATCCATCACCGCACGATCAATTGTCGTATTGGCTCCGATCTCTACATCATCCTCGATAATAACGTTGCCTAATTGCGGGATTTTCTTGTAAGTCTCACCTTCGGGAGCGAATCCGAAACCGTCAGCCCCGACTACGCTACCGGCATGAAGGATACAATTATTGCCGATTATACAATTCTCGTAAACGGTGGCATGCGGATAGAATACGCAGTTATCTCCTACCGTCACGTGATCACCGATATAAGCGTGCGGGTATACCATACAGTTCTTACCCATTTTTACGCCTTCTCCGATGTAGGCGAAGTTACCGACATAACAATCGTCGCTCACGGTCGCGGAAGCGGCGATAAAAGCGGTAGAATCAACCCCCTTCTTTTTGCTCTTCGATTGCTCTACCAAATTTAATAACATCGCGAGCGCCGCATAAGCGTTCTCTACTTTTACAAGTGTGGCTCTTATCGGTTGTTCCGGTTTGAAATCATTATTCACCAAAACAATGCTTGCCTCGGTATTATAAATATGATGCGCATATTTAAGATTCGCCAAAAAGGTCAATGTACCTGGCTTTCCTTCTTCTATTTTAGAGAAGTTGCTGACTTTAACGTTCGGATCTCCTTCAATCGTTCCGTTCAGGAAGCCGGCAATTTGTTGGGCTGAAAACTCCATTACTTATTCAATTATATATGTATCTTCGTTGACTGTCCGCTGTTTATAGACAGTTAGTTTGCAAAAATGGTGAAAATTCTTTATATAGCCTATGCTTTGCAGGGAATAATTCCCTTATCATGTAGATAACCGGCCATTTCTTTCTGTACGGCATGTGCCGCCTCACGGGCTACGTTGGCGAAAGCCTCCGTCTTATCCGCGTAAATAATCGCACGGGAAGAATTTACCAAAAGACCGCATTGGTCGTTCATCCCGTATTGAGCTACTTCCGCCAAGCTTCCACCTTGAGCGCCTACGCCCGGAACTAACAAGAAATGATTCGGGGCCTGTTTACGGATATCAAGGAACATCTTGCCTTGGGTAGCGCCCACTACATACATCATTTGCTCATCGTTAGCCCATTCTTGCGATTTCTTTAGTACTTTCTCGAAAAGACGTTCACCATTTGCGTCTTCCGTCATTTGAAAATCATGTGAGCCTTTATTGGAGGTCAAGGCCAATAAGATTACCCAAGCCTCCGGGTAGATCAAGAATGGTTTTACGCTATCCTCGCCCATATAGGGAGCGACCGTTACGGCATCTACCTTGATATGATCGAAGAAAGAACGGGCATACATCTCGGAGGTATTTCCGATATCACCACGTTTCGCGTCGGCGATGATAAATTGATCGGGATAATTCTCCCGTAAGTAAGCCACAGTCTTCTCAAAAGCCATCATACCCTTTGTGCCGAGGCTCTCGTAAAAAGCCAGATTCGGCTTGTAAGCGACACAATAATCGGCGGTAGCGTCGATGATCGCTTTATTGAACGCGAAAATAGGATCTTCTTCCGACAATAGATGTTGCGGGATCTTTTTTATATCTGTATCTAATCCGACACAAAGGAAGGATTGTTTCTTTTTAATATTCTCGAATAGCTGTTGTTTGTTCATTTTCTTATTCAGTATGAAATGATTGGATGTGTTTACAATTCAGACTCTTTCAGTCGCTCAGCGTTCTCCGCTACGATCAGGTGATCCAAGCAATCTTGAATTTCACCGTCCATAAAGGCTGAAAGATTATAGATCGTGTAATTGATACGGTGATCCGTGATACGCCCTTGCGGGTAATTGTACGTACGGATCTTCGCGGAGCGGTCACCGGTAGATACCATGGTCTTACGCTTGCTGGCGATATCGTCCAAGTATTTCTGGTGTTCCTTGTCATAAATGAACGAACGAAGACGGGTAAGCGCCCTTTCTTTGTTCTTCGGTTGGTCTCGTGTCTCCGTACATTCGATCAAGATTTCCTCACTCACACCTGTAATGGGGTTCTTCCAGACATAACGCAGACGGACACCTGATTCCACCTTGTTTACGTTCTGACCACCGGCCCCACCGGAGCGGAAGGTATCCCATTTAATCTCCCCTTCATTAATCTCAACATCAAATTCATCCGCCTCAGGCAATACGGCAACTGTAGCGGCGGAGGTATGTACACGTCCTTGCGTCTCCGTAGCCGGTACACGCTGTACACGGTGTACACCGGACTCATACTTCAACGTTCCGTATACTTTCTCGCCCGATACCGTGAAGATGATTTCCTTAAAACCGCCGGACGAGCCTTCGCTAAAGCTAGACACGCTTATTTTCCATCCCTTCAGTTCGCAATACTTCACGTACATACGATATAGATCACCGGCGAAAAGGGCGGCTTCGTCACCTCCCGTTCCTCCTCGTATCTCAACGATCGCGTTCTTGTCGTCTTGCGGATCAGCGGGAACGAGCAATAATTTTATCTCTTCTTCCAAAGCGGGAATACGTTCGTTGCAGGTATCCAGCTCCTCACGGGCCATTTCCCGCATTTCCGGATCTTGCTCGGACTCAAGCAAGGCTTTCGCTTCCTCGATCCCGTTCAATACTTTCACGTATTCCGAACGAGCTCCCACAATTTTCTCCAAATCACGGTACTCTTTGTTCAGTTTTACGAACCGTTTCATGTCGGCGATCACCGCCGGGTCGGTAATAAGGGTACCGACTTCCTCGAAACGGCTCACTAATCCGTCTAATTTACCAAGTAAACTATTTTCGGCCATTTATCTTTATTAATAGGTGAAGCGACCTTTCTCGCTTTCGATAATCAATTCATTTTTATCAGCTTCCTCTACGAAGCCCACGATTTGCGCATCAATACCAAAGCTTTTTGAGATGCCGATTACTTCTTCCGCATGCTCGGGAGCGATGTATATCTCCATCCGGTGTCCCATATTGAATACCTTGTACATCTCGCTCCAGTCCGTACCGCTCTGCTCCTGAATCGTGCGGAATAACGGTGGGATAGGGAAGAGATTGTCCTTAGTTACACGCTTGTTCTCTACGAAATGCATGACTTTTGTCTGGGCCCCTCCCGAACAATGTACCATACCATGGATTTGAGAGCGTAGTTTATCAAGCAATACCTTAATTACCGGCGCATAGGTACGTGTAGGCGAAAGCACCATCTTTCCGGCATCGATCCCTAATTCCTCGATCTTATCCGTAAGTTTCAATCCTCCGGAGTAAACCAATTCTTCGGGAACGGCGGCATCGTAGCTTTCCGGATATTTTTTCGCTAAATACTTAGAGAAAACATCATGGCGGGCAGAGGTCAAGCCGTTGCTACCCATACCTCCATTGTATTCTTTCTCGTAAGTGGCTTGTCCGGAAGATGCCAGACCTACGATCACGTCTCCTCCTTGGATATTCTTATTATCGATTACGTCCGAACGTTTCATGCGGCAAGTGACCGTACTATCTACGATGATGGTACGAACTAAGTCGCCAACGTCTGCGGTCTCGCCACCTGTCGCGTAGCAACCAACGCCCATCTCACGTAACTCTGCCAGCAACTCATCTGTTCCATTGATGATCGCCGAGATCACCTCGCCCGGAACCAACAGCTTGTTACGTCCAATTGTAGAAGAGACCAAGATATTGTCTACGGCACCTACGCAGAGCAGGTCGTCGATATTCATGATAAGAGCGTCTTGGGCGATACCTTTCCACACCGAAAGATCTCCGGTCTCTTTCCAGTACATATACGCCAAGGACGATTTGGTACCGGCGCCATCCGCGTGCATAATATTACAATATTCAGGATCACCGCCTAAGATATCGGGGATGATCTTACAGAACGCTTTCGGAAAAATTCCCTTATCGATGTTCTTTATCGCATTGTGAACATCTTCTTTTGAAGCGGAAACGCCTCGCAGGTTATAACGTTGATCACTCATTGTACTATATTATTTGAACCGCAAAGGTAATACTTTTTTATGTTACTTATCTAAGTTTTAAGACATCTCCTTCCTCCGGGATGTAATCTTTGTCTTTTTTATTCATTTTATACAGACTCTTGATCTGGATTCCGTACATCTGCGCAATACTGTGCATAGACTCTCCGACTTGTACCACATGGTCGTAATTCGGCTTGTCCGCTTTCTTCTTTTTCTTTTCCAGATATACGATATCGCCTGCCTGCAACGGGAAGTCCTCAGGCACCTCGTTGAATTTCATCAACTGCTTGGCCTTGAATCCCATGCTTCGGGCGATCTGGTCGAAACTGTCGTTATCCTTAGCGTATACATAGATCAAACCGTGGGTACGATAGACTTGATAATTGAACACCGGAAGATTTTGCTTCTTGGTAGAGGTCTTCTTTTTTCTCTTACCGGAGTCAAAGCGGTATAACTCATAATCTTCGATAACCTTGATTAATTTATTCGCGTAAGCACGATCGGTGGCGTAACCGCATTTTTGTAGTCCTTTGGCCCAGCCTTTGTAATCCTTGATGTTTAATTTGAACAGGCGTTCGTAGCGGGAGCGTTCGGCGAGGAAGCGGGAATGGTCATCATAAGAATCCTCTACTCGTTTGTATTTCCGGAAGCACTCTCCCCGCAGGTCGTCGTCGTGATAGACCCTGCCGCCTCGCCAGTCCGAATGGCATTTGATACCGAAGTGATTGTTGGAGCGTCTGGCCAAGTCGCTTTGCCCAGCTCCGGATTCCAGTAATCCTTGCGCTAAGGTGATACTTGCCGGAATGCGATATTTCTTTTGGTGTTGAATCGCCAAATCACTGTATTTACTGATGTATTTTTGATAGGAAGTCAGCTTCCGCTGGCTTTCCGCCCCTGCGCTTAAACAGACGAGGGACAATAATAATATACCTAAAAAATGAAGGGATAAACGCATAACTGTTCTTTTCGATCCGATTTTACCGGACAAATATATAAAAGAAAATACATATCTACCGGGAATTGATGGGTTAAAAATAGGAGATACGGGCTAGATAATCGTAATGCTCCCCATTTTCTATTTTTTCCGCTTTAAAGCCGGCTTGCCTTGCGTATAGATTCAGCGTGTTGAAATCTATATATAACCAATCAAATGAATCCCCTTTGATACTTTTATATTGCATGCGGAAATCGATCTCTCCGAAATAATCATCCTCGGGGGCGATATCCAGATTCCCGTCTTCATCTTCAAATAAATAACTTAAGTCGCTAGAGTCAAGTAAAAGCTGTCCGTCCCGGGCTAGAACCTCTTTTAAGCGGTGAAAGAAAGCCGGGAGATTTTCCAGTTTACCGATAATCCCGGAACCGTTCATTAAGAGAAGAATGGTATCGAATGGTCCGGTTAAGCTCCTGTCAAAAAAATTCTGTAAGCGGGCGTCTTTTACGCCCCGTTTGTTCATGGCCTCTACGGAAAGAGGGGATATGTCGATAGCGGTAACCTCTTTACCCATTTCCTGTAAAGCCAAGGTGTGGCATCCACTTCCGGCACCAACATCCAATATTTTGCCTGTACTGAGTTGAAGGGCTTTCTGTTCCAAGGAGGGCATTTCTTGGAAAGTCCGGAATAATTGATTCACGGGAATCTCATCTTCATCGAACATGGAGGAGAATACACGGAGTTTACTCGCTTTTCCATGTGCGAGATAATCGATGATAGCGGCGCCCATCGGGTCTTTATCGGATGTAAGAAGCATTGAATGCATATGTCTTTATTCTATATATAAGGTATATTCTATGATGTGGGTGCGAAATTAATATATTCTTTTTATATTTATAGCCTATAAGAATTATAGTTATGTTTCTTTCAAAACATTAAAACAATCAAGAAAATGAAAGAATTGAAATTAGAGACCCGGGTAGAGGTCTATGCGGTAGGAGAATTGGACAATATATATAGGCAATTGTACGAGGCCGCTTTTGAAGCCTCGAAAAAAGCTTATGCTCCTTATTCCAAGTTTCATGTGGGAGCGGCGGTTCTATTGGAGAATGGGGAGATACTTTCCGGAAATAATCAGGAAAACGCAGCCTATCCGTCTGGGCTTTGTGCGGAGCGGACCACCTTATTTTATGCGGGAGCACGTTATCCGGATGCGGCAGTTCAGATTTTGGCGATTGCGGCTATGAAGGATGGGGAACGTGTGGATCTTATCACGCCTTGTGGTGCCTGCCGGCAAGTGATGTTGGAAACCGAGCAACGTTATAACAAACCTATGAAAGTCCTTCTTTGTGGAAAAGAGGAAGCGTATCTCGTTCCGAGCGCAACGGCCTTGTTGCCGTTTTGTTTCAGTAAGTCTGATTTGATCTGATAGAATAAAAAGAGGCAAGAACGATTCTCGCCCTTGCCTCTATATGTAATAATTAAGTTCGATTAGATCCCTAAAGAAGCCTTGATCTGATTGATCTTTTCTTCTGCCGCTTTCTCTGCCTCCGGCAATTCATCGATACTCTTTACCTTGGAGTGAACCTCGCAATAGAATTTGATCTTCGGTTCTGTTCCGGAAGGACGGATAGATACTTTTGTATTATCTTCCGTGAAGTATTGAAGCACATTAGAGGTAGTAGGCATATCTAATGTAACGGTTTCGTTCTCTGCATAGTCCTTACCTTTCAATGTAGAGTAATCGTAGAAATAAGTTACCTTAGAGCCTGCGATCTCTGTCAACGGGTTCTCACGGAACTTTTTCATCATAGCCTCGATCTCCTCCGCTCCACTCTTGCCTTTCTTCACGACAGAGATACCTTTCTCCTTAGAGAAGCCGTATTCCACGTAAATCTTCTGAAGCAATTGATACAAACTCAAACCTTGATCTTTTGCCCAAGCTGCGATCTCGGCTAAGATAACGCAAGCGGAAACAGCGTCTTTATCGCGAACGAAGTCCTCGCAAAGGAATCCGTAGCTTTCCTCGCCACCACCGATATAGTTTTTCTTGCCTTCGTTCTCACGCATAACGTTAGCGATCCATTTGAAGCCTGTATAAACATCGTACATTTCTACGCCATTACGCTCGGCGATCGTCTTGATCGTCTCTGTCGTAACGATTGTCTTTACGATATATTCTTTACCATTGATCTTACCTAACTCTTTCCAGCGAGTGATTAAATAGTAAACGAACATCAAAGCGGTTTGGTTACCATTCAAAAGTACCCATTCGCCTTCGTTATTCTTAACGGCGGCACCTACACGGTCTGCGTCCGGATCGGAAGCCATTACCAATTCAGCGTCAGTCTCTTTTGCTTTCTCTACAGCCATAGCTAAAGCAGCCGGCTCTTCCGGGTTCGGAGAGATAACCGTCGGGAAATCACCGCTAACAACATCTTGTTCCGGTACATGGATAATGTTCGTGAATCCGTAAGCTTTCAAAGCGGCAGGAACCAATTTAACACCTGTTCCGTGAATTGGAGTATACACGATCTTCATATCCTTATGGCGGGAAATAGCCTCCGGAGACAAAGAAATCGTTGTTAATTCCTTGATATATTCATCATCGATCGCTTGTCCGATGATCTCGATCAATTCTTTATTTCCTTTGAATTTAATCTCGCTAGCGTTACGGATCTTGTTAACCTCGGCGATCGTATTCTTATCGTGCGGGGCGATCATTTGTGCGCCATCATCCCAATAAGCCTTGTATCCGTTGTATTCTTTCGGATTGTGAGAAGCCGTCAAGATGATACCGCTCTGGCATCCCAGTTTACGGATAGCGAATGACATTTCCGGAGTCGGACGTAGGTCTTCGAATAAATAAACCTTGATGCCGTTAGCGGAGAAGATATCGGCTGATATTTCCGCGAACTTACGGCTGTTGTTACGGCAATCGTGGCCGATGACAACCTTTATCTGTTCTAAATCCGCAAATTCCTTTTTCAGATAGTTGGATAAACCTTGGGTAGCTGCGCCAACTGTATATATATTCATACGATTTGAACCTACCCCCATGATTCCGCGCAATCCACCTGTTCCGAATTCTAGGTCTTTATAAAAACACTCGATTAACTCAGTAGGATCTTCGTTGTCAAGTAACGCTTGAACTTGAGCACGAGTTTCCGCATCATAACTTTTCGTAAGCCATCCTTGTGCCTTACTTCTTACCATTTCTAATAAGTCGTTGTTTTCCATGTTTATAATATTATTGTGTTTATTGTTGAGCAATCTACTCAATACGATAAATATACAAGAAACAAATATACGAATTTCTTAAAGTAAAGCAATCAAAGGACTTATATTTTGCCTAAAAAATACGATAAATCGTCCTACCAAGTAAACGGATGTGTATAAATCGACTCATTTCCGCAAGCATCCGTTACGATTAATTTAAGTTCATGCTTGCCTCTTTGCAACCTCTCTTTATCGAAGCGATAGGTAATAACCGATTTATTATTCATCTCGAATAAGACAAACTGCCCGTCTATTTCTCCCCGGTAGGTTTGTACCCCGCTTAAGTTATCGGACAAACGGAATATGAAGTTCTGTTTGCTGACCCACGTCTGTTGGTTGATCGGCGTGATAACCGGAGCCTTTGTATCTTGTTGTATCTTATAACTGCCCAATTCCTTGATATTTGCGTCGATCCAGCCATTACGGTATGTACCGCCCATCCAAGAGGCACGTCCGTTTTGTAAGCGAACCACACCATATTGTTGTTTATTCTCAAGCGTATCGCTTTGCAAGAATAGTGATAACTGGGCCGTTCCATGCAAAGGAATTGGCTTATCGTGCAATATGTGGGTGGCTGATAATGAGGTACTATCTTCTTTCACCGAATAGCGGAAGTAGAGGTCATTATATAGATTACCTTTAGGCATGACGAGACGGATGCCTTTAGCGCCGAACCTATTCTCGCTACCCCAATGGAATAATTCTGTATGAGTCGTATCGATCTGGGGGATCTCTTGTTTCTTTCCCTCGATCCAGATGGATAAACGGGTGGCATTGCCGAAAGCGTCAGCAAGTGTATACGTCAAATGATAGGTACGAGGTTCATCTATACGCAAGATTCCCCGGTTTACGCTTTCAAGGAAGCGTAGACGGTTTCCCGGCTCGATGAAACTACGCATATAGAAAGAGCGATGATCTTTCCATTCTTCGTAATCTGTGAATGTGTTCAGATAACGGGTCTCGTCAAATGCGAACTTATCAAGATTACTATGGAAAATCACTTGGCTGTCTGCCGTGAGCGTGATTTCTCGTACGCCATAAATGTTAGTCGTATTATCCATATAATCATAGGCTTTTACAGCGAGCCCTATTTCTCCCCATGCCTCGATTTTTCCAGTGATTGTCTGTTTCCCGTTTTTCGCCGTGACGGGTTTTATCTCAAGCTTCTTGCTTTTGCCGTTTACTACGCCTTTTCCTTCGATGGGGACGATCTGTATTCCTTGGATTTTAGGAGGACGGGTATCGGTTATCCGATCCGAGAAATAATCCAAGGGGTCCATGACTTCCTCGGTCTCGGTGTCTCGTACCTCAAAATGGAGATGAGGTCCACCAGAGCTTCCGGTATTGCCGCTTAACGCTACGACTTCATTTTTCTCGACAGGAAGCAAATCCGGCGTAAGGAAGAGATTTACATTGAAACTTTCTTGTGCGTATTGTTGCTCTTTTACATAATTCGCTATTTTCTTCGAGAATTTTTGTAGATGGCCGTATACGGTGGTCGTTCCATCCGGGTGTGTGATGTAAAGCCCGTTACCGTAGCCCCATGGACTTACGGATATACGTGATACGTATCCTTCTTGTACCGTATGTACGGGTTTACCTTCTACCCCTTGTGTCTTGAAGTCTATTCCGGAATGGAAATGATTGCTTCTTAACTCACCGAAGTTCCCGCTCAGTAAGATCGGGAAATCGAAAGGATTCCTAAGTTGCTGGGCGTTTGTGTTGATTATGTGGGAGCCGATGATTGCGAATAGACCGGCTAGATATATGGATCTAATATTCATAGGTATTACGTATTTTGACAGACAAAGATAATCGTTTTCGATGAATTATCTATCTCTTATCCTTTGGTATCGGACTTGTACCTGATTTCATGGGGCGAGCCTTTCTTTTTTCCAATGGCCGTCCGGTTGAAGGGTATATACTATGCGATCATGAAGCCGGTTGGGCCTACCTTGCCAGAACTCGATACGTTCGGGAATGACGGCATACCCGCCCCAGTGAGCCGGACGCTCCACTTCTTTTCCAATCCAACGAGCTGCCTCTCTAATGAAAGCTCGTATAAGTTGCATACGGCTGCCGATGGGTTGACTTTGTGGGGATATACGAGCTCCGATCCGGCTTTTATACGGGCGTTTTTTGAAATATTGATCCGATTCATCCGGGGGGACTTTTTCAGCCGTACCTTCGATATGTACCTGCCTTTCTAATTGATGCCATACAAACGAAAGAGAGATTGCCGGGTTTTGTGCCAGTTGCCTGCCTTTTCGGCTTTCGTAGTTGGAGTAGAAAATAAACTTATCATCATGCAGGTCCTTTAATAAGACGGTACGGGTGGAAGGTTTGCCTTCTGGAGATACGGTCCCTACTAGCATGGCCGTGGGTTCATCTACTTTGCTGTCTATAGCCTCTTGTAACCATTGACTGAAAAGCAAGAATGGGTTATCCGGAAGTTCGCTTTCCCTTAATCCTCCTTTTGTGTATTCTTGCCGGATTGAGGCGAGATTTATTTCCATATGTGTTCTGTTTGCTTGTTGACTACATAGCTTTTCTTCTTTAATAGGATAACAAGAGATCGGAAAAAAGGTTTCAAGGTTTTCTTTTCAGCGTTTGATCTGAGAACGTATTAGAAAATCGACTGTTAATGGTAAATGGTCACTAAAACCGCCCTCATATTTAAAGCCGTAATAGGTTCGAAAAGGACGTACCCCCCGCCATGTTTTATCCTTAGTCAATAAAAAATCAGGAGCGAATATGTGGATGCTTTCCGGAATGATATGCATGGAAGACTCTTGCGTGATGAGATCCCGGTTTACGATTATTTGATCGAGTTGGCTCCATTCGCCTTGGTATTTATGACTACCCGGGAATTGAGTTATATGGGGGCTTGCGAACAAATTATAATAGGTACAAGATGTGGAATCTGTGATCTGCGTATTTTCAGGAAAGGCTTGGGCAGCGAATATCTCGGAAATACTTCTGTCTTGAGGGGTATCATTGAAGTCTCCCATAATGAGTATCTGCGGCTTTTCTCGTATCAGTAACAGGGAATCGCTAGATCCCCGTAAAGTGCGGGCCGCGTCAAAACGATCCTTTTCACTTTCTTTTTCTCCTCCGTAGCGGGAGGGGAAATGACACACGAAAACATCTAAGGTATCGCCTGTTATGATCTTTCCATATACGTGTAGGATATCTCGGGTTAATTTGTGTTTGTTCCCGGAAAAACGAATTGGAATGGATTCATGTCGTAAATAAAAGAATTGATCTCGTTGATAAAGAAGAGCGACATTAATACCTCTGGGATCGGGGCTTTGAGTGATAATATATCGGTAATCCTGCCAGCGGAGCGGTGTGCGACGGGTAAGATGAGACAGGACGGAGTCATTCTCGACTTCGCAAAGAGCTATTAAGGCCGGTGTGCTCCATTCCCCGGCAGCGCTTATTACTTTCGCTATTTGTTGTAGCTTATGATAGTAGCGGCTTTGTGTCCAGTACCGGTTGCCGGAAGGTAGAAATTCATCGTCATTCTTGGTTGGATTATCCCTTGTGTCGAAAAAGTTCTCCACATTATAGGTCATGACTTTGAACGTAGCTTGGGCAAATAACGGAGGGGAGGCAAAGAATAAAAGAAAAAACATAAAAATCTTCATAGTTAAAGCTTTGATTAATTGTTAATATGTAATGTATTCTTATTCGTTTGAATCTTCGGTCTCTTCCTGAACAAACTCGTAGGCTCCTATGGTCGGGCCGTTCGAACTGGTTAGCCGGTTGACACCGTAACGATCGATCGGATAATTCTTCGTTATCTCGGGATCTGCTTTTCCGACTCCGGTAGTCGATACGGAATCTGGCCGGAAATCATAGGTGTATTTATTTTGCTTGCCTCCTACTTTCCGATAGGAAGGAGTCTTTTTGATAAACAAGACCTCCTTGAAGTGATCGCTGGAGGATTCTTTGGCTTTAAGCGCACAGTGATTGAACCGATAATCGAAATCTGTACTGCCATCTGCTTTTAATTCGACATCGTAACTTCCATCGATAGTGCAATTGTCAAAATAAGCTTGCGTGATAGGATACGGGCCATTTCCGTCTACTGTTACGTTATTGAGCAAGTACAGGCATTTACTATCCAAAGGAACAGTCTCGCTGGCCATTTCCCTTTTGGTTAAACTCATGTAATTAGCCATCGTACAGTGAGCGAAGTAATATTTACCACCGACTAAAGTGAGTACACTTCCTCCGGCATTGCTGAATTCCGTATTTGTAGCGATAACATCACAATTGATGGCGAAGAATAGATCGCTCCCCATATTCGTGATCTGTGAGTTGTTTATCTTGATCTTTGGCCGGTCCGGGGTGGAAGGCTCGCAATATACACCGGAGGTACCATTACGTACGATTACATTATCCCAGACATTCCCGTAGCTATCCGCCTTAAAGGTAATGCCTCCCCATTGTCCGGGAGTCCGGTCATACGGTAATATATCATTTAGTATATAATCCAAACGGTCGCCTCGGAAAGTGATAGGCTCATCCAAGGTGCCTAAAGCGTTCATGGAGCCGTGAACGATCAGGCTCGCTTTATCATGCATATAGAAAGTAGCCCCCTTCTCGATATTCAATGAAACCCCTTTAGCGATAACCAAACTATCGTAGATCAAATAAGGACGATTGGCCGTGAGGATAGAATCTTTTGTAATCGTAACACCGCCTTTGTAAAGATTAACATCCTGCCCATAGGCTTCCAATAATACGGATTGACGGATGCCATTCACGGTGAAAAGTACGGAATCCTGTATCAACAGAGGTTGATTGCCCCCATTCGGATCGACCGTTACTTCCACGAATACATACATGCTGTCGTTGGCGAGTATTCCTACATTATTAAATGAGCTACCTTTGCGTCCATCCACATTCATGCGGAAGCCGGTAGACTCTCCACTGGCCAGCATGATGGACTCAATGCTCAGAGGTTCACTATTTTTATTGTAGATCATAAATTGACGGGTGGTAGAACCGATCGTACTGAAGATCGTGTCAAAAGCGAGCGTGTCTGTCGAGAAGCTTAGCCGGTAAGTCGGGTTAGTGGAATAATGATCATCCAAACCGTCGCATGCCGGAAGCATGTTCAACAGAAGCGTCGCGAGTATAAATAGCGTTATCGTTAATCTTTTCATTTTCGTAAATGTTAACTGTAAATATCTTGTGTTCTTGTTTCAATAGATAAACAAAATTATCATAAAAAAGTTGCAAGACATTAACATAAAAAAAGAGGATAGACACGGTTATCGTGTCTTTCCTCTTTTTATAACGCAAAAAACGTTGGTTTATTTTGCGGGGATGCTCTTTAATAATTCAAGAAGGTGGCTCCACCATAAACCGACCGTAGCGATCTCGATACGCTCGTTGGGTGAATGTACGTCACGCAAAGTAGGCCCGAAAGAGATCATATCCAGTTTCGGATATTTTTCCAAGAACAAACCGCACTCTAATCCGGCGTGGATGGCCATGATCTTGGCGTCTTTGTTGAATAGGCGTTTGTAAGTCTCCTGTGCAATCTTCAAGATCTTAGAGTCGGGGTTCGGGGCCCATCCCGGATAGCCGTCGCCATGTTTTACATCTGCTCCAGCCAATAGGAACGTGGAGGCTACCGTATTGGCGATAGCGATCTTGCATGATTCGATAGAGCTACGCTGGCTGGTACCGATCAAGATCGTATTGCCTTCTTTCATCTTTATGGAAGCAAGGTTGGTAGAAGTCTCTACCAAGCCTTCTATATCGTGGCTCATACCGATTACGCCGTGCGGACAAGCGTGTAAGGCGTAGATTAATTTCTCGGCGGTGGCATTGTCTATATGGTACTCCGGACGATCCGTGGACTCCATCGCTAACTGAACGTTCGGATCTACATGTTTCAACTCATTTTCAACGTCGGCGGCGAAATGGTTCAGCAAGATACGTACATCCTCCTTATTTTCCGGATGCAAGCCGATTACGGCGTGTGCCTCGCGAGCGATTGCGTTACGTAAGTTTCCTCCATCGATAGAGCAAAGAACGAAATCATATTTCTTTTTCAATAAGAATAAGAAACGAACCAAGATCTTGTTGGCATTGCCTAATCCTTTGTGGATCTCGCCACCGGAGTGACCGCCATTCAGCCCTTTCACGTCGATACGGAAATACTGCATCTTATCGGACGTAGGAACTGGCTCGTAATGGAAAGTCGCTTGTGTGTCTTTACCTCCGGCGCAACCCATAAAGATCTCTCCCTCGTCCTCGCTATCGAGATTTAACAAGATATCTCCGGTCATGAAACCTTCTTTCAAGGCTTTCGCTCCAGTCAAACCTGTTTCTTCGTCTACCGTGAACAAACATTCGATCGGACCGTGTTGGATATCATCGGAGGCAAGCAAAGCCAACTCGGCCGCTACACCGATACCATTATCGGCTCCCAAAGTAGTGCCGTTGGCACGCAGCCATTCGCCGTCGACGATCGTCTCGATCGGATCATTGTCGAAATCGTGTTTCGTACCGTTATTTTTCTCGCAAACCATATCCATGTGAGACTGCAATACGACTACCGGACGATCCTCCATTCCCGGAGTGGCAGGCTTTGACATTAAAAGGTTGCCGGCTTCATCTTTCTTGATAGCTATTTTGTACTCTTTCGCGAATGATTCTAGGAATTCAATCATTTTGCCTTCCTTTTTTGAGGGGCGAGGCACTTGGGTTACTTGATGGAAGAACTTCCATACGATAGTAGGCTTTAAATCAGTAATCTTCATAATGTTACAATGTATTATAGATGTTACTCTAAAGTTAATAAAACCGCAACTGAAAGAGCTTAGTTCGAAAAAAAGTAGAATAAAATGCCAAAAAGACACTTAGTAATCACTTAAACTCTTATATTTGCGTCCACAAATATAGAGAAAATGCTTACAACGTTATTATTTACGGTCATAATTCTTGTTATCAGCGTCGTGTTGCTATCGATAAAAGTGCTGTTGAAAAAGGGAGGAAGGTTCCCGAATACGCATATCGAAGGAAACAGGGCGTTGGGTAAGAAAGGTATATTTTGTGCGAAGACCATGGATCGTATGGCGGTGAAGCAAAAGGGACTCTATGACATCATGAACGAAATAAAAGAATAAAAAAATAAGATTTAAATTGCACTTTATGAAGAACATTAACTACGTTATTAACGGTGTGCTAGCGGTGGCTGTCGTAATCTTGTATATTATGCAATTTTCCGGCAAGAAAGAATCAAGCGTAACAAGAACATTCGCGTCAGCGGGAGACACAACGGCCTTACTTCCGATCGCTTATGTAAATGTGGATTCCCTGTTACTTAATTACAATTATTCCAAGGATCTGAACGAGATCATCTTGAAGAAACAAGAGAATTCCCGTGCTAACATCACCCAGAAAGCCCGTAGTTTACAAGGCGAGATGCAAGATTTCCAGCGTAAGGTAGAAAATAACGCTTTCCTTACCCGTGAGAGGGCGGAGCAAGAGCAACAACGTTTATTGAATAAGCAACAAGAGTTGCAGAACTTAGATAACCAATTGGCTCAAGAGTTGATGCAAGAGCAGCAGAAGTTGAACGAGCAATTACGCGATACGGTTGTTTCTCAATTGAAGGCTTTCAATCTGGGTAGAGGCTATCAAGTGGTATTCAGCAATACGGTAGGAGATAATATCCTTTTGGCTGGCGATTCCTATGATATCACAGGCGAATTGCTGGAATACTTGAATAAGAATTATTCCTCTCCGGCCAAGTAAGCTATTAATAGAATTTATAAAAGAAAGGGTGTATCAAAGGAACGTTTGATACACCCTTTTTTTAACGGTGCTTACCGGGGACTTTATAGAAGATATACTGTATCTGCAAAGTAATATATACTGCGTTGGCCTGGTCAGTATATATTCATCGGTCGGGTCAGTAGCACTGCGTTTTGCGGCCAATTACTCTTTAGGAGTAACGAAAGCGGTATATATCTGTAAGATAGCGGCTACGCTCAAGCAAAGGATCCACTCGGTACGGTTGTTGAACATAAAGCCGGAAGATACGATCATTAGAAGTCCGGCGAATACGTTGAAACGGTGGAGCCGGCGGCGACGAAAGTCCAAGTCCTTAACCGGAAGGGTCAGATAGCAAACGGCTATACCCGCCGCACCGACAGCGAATAAATAAGGGGCGACAGCCCAATGAGTAAGAAACAATATGGCACCGGCTAATACGAGTAATCCCGCTACGCCGAAAATAATCGATCTGATTTGTTGATTCATTTATTTGTCCTTGATAATAAAAACATCCTCGTTCGACCTTTTCATGAAATACTCTTCACGGGCGAAACGTTCCAGTCCCTCCTTGTCCGTATGAAGGTCGTTTAATTTCTTGCTGTTGATCTCGATCTCCTTTTGGTAATGTTTGATCTCTTTCTCCAAACCGCGTATTTTCTCGTCGTACGTATAGCGTTTATACAGGCTGCTATCGCCCACCGTAAAGGTGACGATAAGGAACACGATGGTAACCAACCAATAAGCGTTGATCCACGATAGATACTTTATGTAAAACTCTTTTATGCGTGACATCAGAACATCGTTTTCGCGAAGATAATGAATTATTTTGTTTATCTTTGTCTTATCAATAAAAAGCAGAGAATGGATAATTATATTGTATCGGCAAGAAAATATCGCCCGTCCACTTTCCGGAGTGTAGTAGGGCAGAAGTCTCTTACCACTACGCTGAAAAACGCGATACAAAGTAACAAATTAGCGCATGCTTACCTGTTTTGCGGTCCTCGTGGAGTAGGAAAGACCTCGTGTGCCCGTATCTTTGCGAAGACGATCAATTGCTTGAATCCGACGGCGGATGGCGAGGCTTGCAATGCGTGCGAGTCGTGCCGGGCTTTCAATGAGCAGCGTTCTTACAATATCCATGAACTGGATGCCGCCTCGAATAACTCGGTGGACGATATCCGTACCTTGATCGACCAAGTGCGTATCCCGCCTCCAATCGGTAAATACAAAGTCTTCATTATTGACGAGGTCCATATGTTGACAACCGCCGCTTTCAACGCATTCTTGAAGACATTGGAGGAACCTCCGCATCATGCTCTCTTTATCTTGGCTACGACCGAGAAGCACAAGGTGCTTCCCACGATCCTTTCCCGTTGTCAGATCTATGATTTCTCCCGTATATCCATCGCCGACATGGTGGAGCATTTGCAATATGTCTCTTCGCAAGAGGGGGTAACAGCGGAACCGGAAGCCTTGAACGTGATCGCTCAGAAGGCGGATGGAGGTATGCGCGACGCTTTGTCTATCTTTGACCAAGTGGTAAGTTTCACGAATGGCAATATCACGTATCAAGCGGTTATCGATAACTTGAACGTGCTGGATTATGAGTATTATTTTCGTCTGACAGATGCGATCTTATCCGGCAATGTGCGGGCTTCTTTATTGATCTTGAATGAGATATTAGGCAAAGGATTCGACGGGCAGAATATCATAACCGGTTTGGCTGGGCATTTCCGGGACTTATTGGTATGCCGGGATGAGTCCACCTTGGTGCTATTCGAGGTGGGTGCTTCTATACGTGAACGATATAAGGAGATGGCGAAACATTGTCCGGATCAACTTCTGTTCAAGGCGATAGAGCTGGCGAATACGTGCGATTTGAATTATCGTGCCAGCCGCAATAAGCGTCTTTTATTGGAATTGACGTTGATTCAGCTCTGTCAATTAACACAGGTAGCCGCCGACGATAAAAAAAAAGCGTTAATTGAGCCGATTGCTGGGACGAATCCGTCTTCTCAAGCGGTGAATAGCGGGAAGCCTCAACAGCCGCCTCAAGCTCCTTCAGTTACGGCAGCGGCCGGTGCTCCACAAGTTATGAGTACGCACATGCCGAGCTCGGTTCCTGCGCCACCTCCGTCTACAGCGCCTAATTCGGTTCGTAGAACGGCTCGTCCGATGGGAATCTCCATGAAGGAGATCGGAGTGGAGAAGCCTAAGCAACAAACCGTTCAACAAGCGACAACGAACGTAAAGGAGGTAGTAACTCCCTTTGACAATGATTCCTTGGTTCGTGAATGGGATAATTACGCCGCAACGATTGACAAGAAAGTGTATCTTAAGAATACGATGATCAATTGCAAGCCTACCTTGCAAGAGAATTATTATTTCGAGGTAGCCGTACATAACCCGGGGCAGCAAGAGGAATTGATCAATAATGCGATCCATATCCTGCCATTTCTCCGCCAGCATCTTACTAATAGCCGTATCCAGATGCGTGTCCGGATCGTAGAGGGAAATGAGAAGCATTTGGCTTATACATCCACGGAGAAGCTAGAGTTGCTGATGAAGATAAATCCTACCTTGGGTCGTTTGAGGGATGAATTTAATTTGACGTTAGATTAAGTAGATATGCTAAAGATCCCAAGAAGGGATCTTTAGTCTTATTTTTTATTCCTTTGTCTCAAGATAAACCACTTGAGTTTGCAAATACTCCTCAAGTCCATGTTTTCCATCCGCGCCACCGATTCCGGATTTACGCCATCCTGCATGGAAGCCTTGCATAGCCTCAAAATTCTCACGGTTAATATAAGTCTCCCCGAATTTTAAGGAACGCATTACCTTGAATGCGTTATCCAAGTTTTGTGTATATACGGAAGATGTCAATCCATATTCGCAATCATTCGCCCATGCGATAGCGTCGTTGATATCTGAATATTCGACAACCGGCAGTATGGGGCCAAAAGTCTCTTCTTGTATGATATCCATTTTCTGTGTAACACAATCCAAAACGGTCGGTTCGAAGAAATATCCTTTTGTACCGATCCTATGGCCACCACACAGTAGCCTAGCACCTTGTTGGATCGCTCTCTCTACTTTTTTCTCCATAGACTCCAACGCGCTGGCTTCAATAAGCGGTCCCATATCCAGATCCGCGACCTCATTGGGATTTCCTACTTTTACCTGCTTCATGCCGGCGACTAGTTTTTCCATGAAGGTCTCTTTTATCGCTTTGTCTACATAAACCCGTTCGGCACAATTACATACCTGTCCGGTATTGATCACACGAGAGGCAATAATAGACTTAACAGCAAGATCGATATCTGCGTCCTTCATCACGATAGCCGGGGCTTTACCTCCTAACTCCAGAGAAACTTTCGTGATATTAGGAGCGGCAGCTGCCATGGTTTGTTGTCCGGCTCTCACGCTTCCTGTCAGACTAACCATACCTACTTTCGGATTCGCCGCGAGTTCATGCCCAATCACGCTACCCCGTCCATTTACCAGATTGAAAACGCCGGCAGGCAAACCTGCCTCCTCCACGATCTGTGCGAATACGTATGCGTTCTCTGGCGTAAGCTGGCTAGGTTTTATCACGATCGTATTTCCGGTGATCAAGGCCGGAGCGGCTTTACGAGCGACTAGAAAGAATGGGAAATTCCAAGGTAGGATACCTGTCGTTACTCCAATCGGTCTCTTAAATAAGAAAATGTTTTCATGAGGGCGGTCACTGGGAATGATTTCCCCTTCGTACCGACGGGCCCAGCCTGCCATGTAATCCATATAATCTGCGGTAAAAAGAACTTCAACATTGGCGAGTCCTTGGGTTTTGCCTCCTTCACGGACGATGATGTCGGTCAGTTCCTTCTCTCTCTTACGGATGCCTGCCGCTATCTTTGTCAGATAAGCCGCCCTTTCTATAGAGGGTGTTCTTTCCCATTGATTCTGCGCTTTCTCTGCGGCATCGATTGCTTTTCTGGCATCTTCAACCGTCCCGTCAGGCATCAGTGAAATAACCTCTTCGGTAGAAGGATTCAATACCTTGATCCATTTCCCAGACTCATTCTCAATGAATCTGCCATCTATAAACATTTTCAATTCTTTCATGATACTATTTTTAGGTTGAATAATTTGTTCTTAAAAGTACGGGAAAGGAAGGAATGGCAATGTTTTAAAAATGATAATAGTTCTATCAGAAATGATAGTGAATCAAGATAATAGGGTAGATATAGGAAAAACAGCCTCAAGAAGTTGATCTTCTCAAGGCTGTTTTTTTATAGAATGATCGTTTTTCGTTTTAGCAGGCTTTGAAGCTCATGTCCAAGCTCTTCACGGAGTGAGTCAAAGCCCCTACGGAGATGAAGTCTACGCCACATTCTGCGTAATCACGTAATGTGTCGAACGTGATACCGCCGGAAGACTCTACCTCAAAACGTCCGTTGATGCGGCGAACCGCTTCTTTTGTATTCTCGATATTGAAATTATCCAACATGATACGATCGATACCGCCTACTTTCATGGCTTGTTCCAACTCGTCGAAGTTACGAACCTCGATCTCGATCTTTAGGCTCTTTCCTTTCTCTTTCAGATAGTTTTGCGCACGTGTGATCGCTTGCTCGATGCCGCCGGCGAAATCCACATGATTATCTTTCAATAAGATCATATCGAACAAACCGATGCGATGGTTCATGCCGCCACCGATACGTACGGCCTCTTTCTCGATCATACGCATACCGGGAGTTGTCTTGCGAGTATCTAGAACGTGTGTCTTGGTGCCTTCTAACGCCTTGGCGTATTTACGAGTCGTAGTAGCGATACCGCTCATGCGTTGCATAACGTTCAGCATCAACCGCTCGGTCTGCAATAAGGATTGGATCTTACCTTCCACCACGAACGCTATATCCCCTTTTTTCACTTCGGCTCCGTCTTGTATAAAGACCGTCATTTTCAGTTCCGGATCGAAGTCGTGGAAGATACGTTTAGCCATTTCCACGCCGGCCAATACGCCATCTTCCTTGATGATCAGCTGGCTTTTCCCCATCGCTGTCTCGGGGATGCAACATAAGGTGGTATGATCGCCATCGCCAATATCCTCGGCAAACGCTAATTTGATTAAGTCGTCAATAAGTTTGTCCATCTTTTATTCTATTCTGATTGATTGTATGATCGCTGTATTCCCTTCGGCACGGTACGTGATGTTTACACGGTACTCACCGGAAGACGTCGGAAGCTTTCCGACAAGGAAACCGCTTTCCTTTTTATCCGCATGATGTACGACCGAGAATCCGGAAGGCTTATTCGAACTGAAAAATGAGGACAACATAGAGACGGCCTCACTTCCGTTACATTTCTTAGAGGAACTGGGCAAGGCTACATCCACCACCTTATCCATAGCACCGGATAGAGAGGAGGCATTTCCTGCCTTGAAAGCATTTGATATACTGGTAATATCCGCCGCCTGCGCACATACGAACGCGAATATCAAGGCGAATGTAAGTAAGAGTCGTTTCATAAGCTTTCTTTATTTTATTGAGTAATTAGTGGCAAAGGTATGTATTTTTCTTGTAACTTAGCCTTTCTAAACATGTAAATGTAAGTAGATGAAGATTGGACTGATTGTGATTGGTAAGACGGATGCCGGTTATTTTGTGGAGGCTATCAATGAGTATAAAAATCGCTTGACACATTATATACCCTTTGAAATGGAAGTCATACCGGATATAAAGAACGTGAAGAATCTCTCTGAGGCGCAGCAAAAGGAGAAGGAGGGAGAATTGATTTTAAAGGCCTTGCAGCCCGGCGATTATTTGGTGTTGCTGGATGAGAAAGGGAAGGAGTTTACCTCCATGCAATTTTCTACTTATCTGGAAAAGAAAATGCATACGGTCCCGAAACGCTTGGTATTTGTGGTAGGCGGTCCTTACGGTTTTAGTGAAGCTGTGTATAAGGCGGCATCGGAAAAGATCTCGTTGAGCAAGATGACTTTTTCCCACCAGATGATCCGACTGATCTTTATCGAGCAGATTTACCGGGCAATGACGATCTTGAATAACGAGCCTTATCATCACGAGTAGTTGCGTCGGTTAACGGCAGTATAGGCGTAGCCCTATACCTATACTGCCGTAAGCTCACGCCTATACTGGCGTAGCCTTACGGCAATACTGGTGTTTTTTTACCCGGATTAATGGACTAATTTCAACCCGACGATCCCTATCAATATCAAAGATAAGAACAATAACCTGAATATATTTGCGGAATCATGGAAAAACAAGATTCCAAGAAGAACAGTCCCTATAGCCCCGATCCCGGTCCAGATTACATAAGCCGTACCGATTGGGATGCTTTTCTGGGCGAGATATAAGAAATAGCCGCTTAAGCCCATGGATAAGATCGATAAACCTATAAACCAAATAAAATATTTGGAATGCATACTTGCTAATTTAAAGCCCAGCGGCCAGCCGATCTCGAATAATCCGGCTATAATTAACAGAATCCAAGCCATATAGAATTAGTCTTAAAAGTTTTCCCGTGTCTTTTGGATCAATAAATAATCCAATAAAGTCATGGCGGTCATAGACTCGACGATAGGTACCGCACGAGGCAATACGCATGGATCATGACGTCCGCGTGCCTTTAATATCGTATCCTCTCCCTCCATATTAACCGTTTCTTGTTCCATCAAGATCGTAGCGACCGATTTAAAGGCTACCCGGAAATAAATATCTTGTCCGTTGGATATCCCTCCTTGGATACCGCCGGAATTATTGGTACGAGTATTGATATGCCCGTTATCATTGAAAAAGCGATCGTTCCTTTCCGATCCGCGGAAGAAGGCGGCGTTGAATCCGTCTCCATACTCGAAGCCTTTCACGGCGTTGATCGTAAGCATCGCATGTCCCAACGCGGCATGTAACTTGCCGAACACAGGCTCTCCCAATCCGACGGGAACCCCTTTCGCCACACAGGTAATAACACCGCCGATCGTATCTCCTTTTGATTTGACCTCAGCGATCAAGGTTTCCATCTCTGAGGCGGTCTTCGGGTCCGGGCAACGTACATCGCTCTTTTCCGTCAAGCTTAAATCATAATCTTGGTAACTACCCGCTAATTTGATCGGGCCGACCTGCGAGGTATAAGCTTGAATCTGTATGCCGTATTGCTTAAGGGCGAGTTTAGCGATAGCCCCAGCCACGCAACGAGCGATCGTTTCCCGGGCGGACGAACGTCCACCTCCACGGGGATCACGGATTCCATATTTCGTTTGATAGGTATAATCAGCATGGGAAGGACGGTAAACCGTTTTCATATTGTCATAGTCAGAGGAATGTTGGTTTTTGTTCCAGATGATGAAACCTATCGGCGTACCGGTTGTCTTTCCCTCGTAGATACCAGAAAGAAACTGTACCTCATCATCCTCTTTACGGGGGGTCGTGATACGGGATTGTCCCGGTTTACGACGGTTCAGCTCTTGCTGGATGAATGCCGTATCTAATTCGATCCCGGCTGGGCATCCGTCGATCACGCCGCCGATACCGGGGCCGTGCGATTCGCCGAACGATGTTAATCTATAAATATTACCAAAAGTATTCACCGTTTTGTCTAATTGAAAATTGAAAACTGAAAATTGAGAATCAAAAGCCGATGATTAGGCACTTCTCCTAATTTTCAATTTTCAATTCTCAATTTCCCTTTATTTAGTGGCATCCACCACAACCGCAGCCACCCTCGTGGTTATCGCCACAATCGCTACCGCAATCGTCGCAACCGCAACTGCATCCACCTGCGGGAGCGGAGAAGGCAGCGATCTCTTCCGCTGTCGGTTCGTGTACGTCGATTACCTCGCCGCTGAAATGCAAAGTCTCGCCAGCCAACGGATGGTTGAAGTCCATTACCACGATATCATCCTTCACTTCCAATACGGAGCCGTTCATACGGTTGCCATTAGAATCCATCATCGGTACGGTATTACCTTCCTTGATCATCTCGGCGTCGAATTTACCGTCTACCTCGAAGATATTCTTCGGAAGATCCAATACGTGCTCCTCGTTATATTCGCCATAAGCCTCGGCTGGCTCGATGGAGAAGTTGAACGTGCCACCTACTTCCAGCCCGTTCAAGGCTTTCTCGAATGCCGGAAGCATCATGCCTGTTCCGTAGATGAATTTCAAAGGAGCCTCGACCGTCGCTTTTTCCATTAACTCACGTTCTTCACCTTCGCCAACGTTCAGGTCGTATGTAACCGCAACGTATTTGTTTGCTGTAATTTTCATTTGTCTTGTATTTTAAATATGTATAGAAATGCTCGCAAAGATACGATTTTATTTCTTATCCACCGCCTTTTTAAGAGCGTTCATCGCTTTATCTAAAACAGAGCGGGGGCAGCCAATGTTCAAACGCATATGGCCTTCTCCCCCGGGGCCGAAGATACTTCCGTCGTTCAACGCTAGTCCGGCTTTGTCTTTGAACAGGTGTACTAGTTCATCTTGACTTAATTTCAGTTCCCTGCAATCCAACCAAACGAGGAAGGAGGCTTGGGGTTGGTAGACTTTTATCTTGGGGAGATGCTGTTTCATAAACTCTTCCACGAAACGTACATTCTCCATGATATACATTCGCATTTGTTGCAACCATTCGGCGCCATAGGTATAAGCGGCGGTCGTCGCTGTATAAGCGAAGATCGTGCCATCGCCAAACTCTCCGGCCTCAAGGAAAGAGTAAAATTCTTCCCGGATGCGATCATTGGGTACGATTGCGTAGGAAGTCACGATACCGGCGATATTGAACGTCTTGCTCGGTGCCATGAAAGTCACGCTGCAGGAAGCGGCGGTATCCGATACGGAGGCGAACGGGTAATGCGTGTACTGAGGATAGGCCATTTCCGCATGAATCTCATCGGAGATAACCAAAATATTGTGCTTGGCGCAAATATCGGCCAAGCGGACCAAGGTTTCCTTTTTCCAGACGATCCCACCCGGATTGTGAGGGTTGCAGAGGATCAATACCTTGCATTTATCATCTATAATAGATTCAAGATGATCGAAATCCATCTCATAAACACCATCTACCATCTTTAGCGGATTATAAACGACCTCACGCTTCATTTTTTCCGGAACGATGCGGAACGGATGATAAACAGGGGGCTGGATGATGACCTTATCTCCTTTTTGCGTAAAGCATTGGATAGCGAAAGCGATTCCCTTTACGATTCCCGGGATATAGCTGATCCATTCCCGTTGTATTTTCCAGTTATGTTTGTAGTGTACCCAATTGATGATACTCTCGTAATACTCGTCGGAGCCGAATGTATAGCCGAATATCTCGTGCTCACAACGTTTCTTCAGGGCCTCTACAATAAAGTCCGGTGTGCGGAAATCCATATCCGCCACCCATAGTGGTATCAGATTCTCGTCACCGAACATCTCTTTCAAACGGTCGAATTTCACGCAACTCGTCCCATGCCGTTCGATAACTTCGTCGAAGTTGTAGTGTTTCATATTTTTATTAACGATCAGTTTCTTAATTGCTATTGGGGTCAAAGATACAAATTATTATATTTATTGTTTATCCAAATCAAAATATGAAATGCTGTGTATTAGGAAATCGGCGATATATTTAATGAACCGTTTACTTAAACGGCTTATCAAACCGTGAACTGACGAAATGTCAAAGTGCTATTATTGCTCTCTGTGGGTGATGAATTATGGGGGGGCTTGGTCGTGCGAAAAAAAACGCGAGCATTTGATAGTTGCGTAAATCAGAATGATGTTTAAATGAATGTGTTGCCGGTCTTTTTTAGGATTAATGCTTGCTGGGCTGTCTGTCAGTTATCTGTTTGAGGCTATCTTTGTCTAAAAGTCATTTTGAAAATGTCTTTCCTTGGGCTGCTTCTAGCGTGAATTATGCCGGATTTAGTCTTGATTTCAGGTGATTTTCATTCGAATGTTAACAAAATTTAGTCCGATACTAGATGAAATTTCTTCCTTATGTTCTTCAGAAAACTTCCTTATGTTTTTTCTAGAACATTATTATGAGTTTTATCAAGGCTATTTATAGCCTATAAGTGTTAATAAATATGCGATTTGGAGTTTATATGTATCTTTTTTATCGCTAGAATGGGATTTTCTTATGAGATACGTGTAATCGTAAGTCGTATTATCTGATAAAAATGTTATCTGAAATTTATTCTAGATGACATTTTTCTTTTCGCTGTCCTTAGTAGGAAATCGAAGTTTTTTCCCTTCTATACCTTCCGATTCCTAAGTAATACACTCTTGCTCCTATTAAAATGCAATCCTAAGATGGTATTTGCTTGAGAATTGAAAGAAAAATGAAGAATTTTCTTTTAAATCCTTTGCGCATATCAATTATTGTTCTACATTTGCAGCGTCAAACAAACAAAGACAATAAGAAAAGATGATGAACAACGTATTGCATATTATTCTCGTGGTGGTCCTTCTAGTCATTAGTAGGTAAGGAGAAAGGTGTGTAAGAAGTTGTGAAGTCGTAGAGATATTTCTTAAGCCTTTCTCCATATAGGGAAAGGCTTTTTTTATTATAAATAATTCAAGGTAGAGGCGTGGATAAAGCGCTCTACGAACAAAAAATAGGAAAGAGATGAAGAATCCGTTAAGAAGCTCATTTAGCACCGAAGGTCGTAGGATGGCCGGAGCCCGTGCGCTATGGCGTGCCAACGGGATGAAAGAGGAACAGTTCGGCAAGCCTATTATCGCTATCGTAAATTCATTTACCCAGTTCGTGCCGGGGCATACGCATTTGCATGAGATCGGGCAACTGGTCAAGGCCGAGATCGAGAAACAAGGTTGTTTCGCCGCTGAATTTAATACGATCGCTATCGATGACGGTATCGCTATGGGGCACGATGGGATGCTTTACTCGCTTCCTTCACGCGACATTATCGCGGACAGCGTGGAATATATGGTAAATGCCCATAAGGCGGACGCTATGGTTTGCATCAGCAATTGCGATAAGATCACGCCGGGTATGCTTATGGCTTCCATGCGATTAAATATCCCGACGGTGTTCGTGTCCGGTGGCCCGATGGAGGCAGGTGAGCTGGATGGCCGCCATCTGGATTTGATCGACGCGATGATTGAGTCCGCCGATACATCGGTAAGCGATGAGCGTATCGAGCAGGTGGAACGCCATGCGTGTCCGGGTTGCGGTTGTTGTTCCGGTATGTTTACCGCTAACTCTATGAACTGCTTGAACGAGGCGATCGGTCTGGCGCTTCCGGGGAACGGGACGATCGTGGCTACCCATAAGAACCGTATCCAACTTTTCCGTGATGCGGCTAAGCAAATCGTTGAGAACGCTTACAAATACTATCGTGACGGGGATGATTCCGTGTTACCTCGCAACATCGCTACCCGTCAGGCTTTCTTGAACGCCATGTCGCTGGATATCGCCATGGGGGGGTCTACCAATACGGTGCTTCACTTATTGGCCGTGGCACAAGAAGCCGGCGCCGATTTTCATATGGAGGATATCGATATGTTATCCCGCAAGACACCTTGCCTGTGTAAGGTAGCCCCGAATACGCACACTTATCATGTACAAGACGTAAACCGTGCCGGTGGAATCCTCGGTATCATGAACGAGTTGATGAAAGCCGGGCTTGTGGATGGCAGCACGAGACGTGCGGACGGCCTGACCTTGGCCGAGGCTGTTGATAAATACGCCGTCACTTCCCCGAACGTAACGGAGGAGGCGATCCGTAAATACAAGAGCGCTCCCGCTCATCGGTTCAGTATCCAGATGGGTTCCCAAGAATCTTATTATAAGGAATTAGATACGGATCGTGCCGAAGGTTGTATCCGTGACGTGGAGCACGCTTATTCCAAGGATGGCGGCTTGGCTGTTTTGAGAGGGAATATCGCCTTGGACGGATGTGTCGTAAAAACCGCCGGCGTGGATGAGAGTATTTGGAAATTCTCCGGCCCGGCGAAAGTCTTCGATTCACAGGATGCCGCTTGCGAGGGCATTTTAGGAGGCAAGGTCGTTTCAGGCGATGTGGTCGTCATCACGTATGAGGGTCCGAAAGGAGGGCCGGGAATGCAAGAGATGTTATATCCTACCTCTTATATAAAGAGCCGTCACTTAGGTAAGGAGTGCGCCTTGATCACGGATGGTCGTTTCAGTGGCGGTACGTCCGGTCTTTCTATCGGGCATATCTCTCCTGAGGCCGCTTCCGGTGGCGCTATCGGACTGGTGAGAGACGGGGATATCATCGAGATCAATATCCCGGAACGTTCCATCAACGTGCGGCTGAGCGACGAGGAGTTGGCCGAGCGCCGTAAAGCGGAAGAGGCGCGTGGAAAGAAAGCCTTTACGCCGCCGACGCGTCAGCGTGAGGTCTCGAAAGCGTTGAGAGCGTACGGGAAGATGGTTAGCTCCGCCGATAAGGGAGGTGTAAGGATTGTTGAAGATTAAAGCCAATAATATACATTAAACACGTTATTTCTTATGGAGAAACAAAAGATAACCGGTTCGGAAGCTTTGCTGAAAGCGTTGATTGCTGAAGGAGTAGATACTATCTTCGGTTATCCCGGCGGACAGGCGATACCTATTTACGACAGTTTATATGATTATAGGGACCAGTTGAGGCATGTATTGGTGCGCCACGAGCAAGGCGCTACCCATGCGGCTCAAGGCTATGCTCGTGTATCCGGCAAGGTAGGAGTGACGTTGGTTACTTCCGGCCCGGGCGCTACGAATACCATCACGGGTATCGCTGACGCGCTGATGGATAGTACGCCAATGGTCGTAATCGCCGGTCAAGTACCCTCGCCGTTGTTGGGAACCGATGCTTTTCAGGAAGTCGACGTGATTGGCATCACGCAACCGATCACGAAATGGGCTTATCAAATCCGCAAGCCGGAGGAGATCGCATGGGCTGTTTCTCGTGCTTTTTATATCGCTTCTACAGGCCGTCCGGGTCCAGTTGTGCTGGATTTAGCGAAGGACGCGCAAGTAGGGCTGGTGGACTATGAATATAAGAAGGTAGATTACGTACGTAGTTATCAGCCGGAGCCGGATATCAAAAAGGATCGTATCAAGGCCGCCGCCGATTTAATCAATGAGGCGAAGAAACCCTTCTGTCTGGTCGGGCAGGGAGTATTGTTAGGCGGTGCGGAAGAGGAATTGAAAGCGTTTCTCCAAAAGAATGATATACCTGCCGGATCTACGGTATTGGGCTTATCTGCGTTGCCAACCGATTTCCCATTGAACAAGGGAATGCTCGGTATGCATGGAAACGTAGGGCCGAACCGGAAAACGAATGAGTGTGATGTATTGATCGCTATCGGTATGCGTTTCGACGACCGTGTGACTGGCGATTTAAAGACATACGCTAAGCAAGCCAAGATTATCCATCTGGATATCGACAACTCGGAAATCGGTAAGAACGTCCCCGTAGATGTAAAGGTGCTGGGTAATGCCAAGCACACGATACCGATGATCACGGCGTTGTTGGAAGAACGTAAACGTCCGGAATGGAATGCCGAGTTCGATCGGGACGAGAAAGAGGAATACGATAAGGTAATCGAGAAGGAATTGTATCCGACCGAGGGCCAACTGAAAATGGGCGAGGTAGTCCGTAAGGTTTCCGAGGCGACCGGTAACGACGCTGTATTGGTGACCGACGTTGGGCAGAACCAGATGATGGGTGTCCGCTATTTCAAATATAAACAAACCCGTAGCGTGGTGACTTCCGGTGGTTTAGGTACGATGGGATTTGGTCTGCCGGCCGCTATGGGCGCTAAGTTCGGGGCTCCAGACCGTACGGTCTGCTTCTTTACCGGTGATGGGGGTATGCAGATGACGATTCAGGAATTGGGTACCATCATGCAGGAGAAACTGAACGTGAAGATTATTATTCTTAATAATAACTTCTTAGGTATGGTACGTCAGTGGCAAGAATTGTTCTTCCACGAGCGTTATTCAAACACCATCATGGAGAATCCGGATTTCGTGGCGATCGCTAAAGCCTATGGTATCGCCAGCCGTGCCGTTGAAAAGCGGGAGGAATTGGACGACGCTATCGCCGAGATGCTAAACCACGACGGCGCTTACGTGTTGGTCGCTAACGTGGAGACTTGCGGAATGGTGTATCCGATGGTTCCTGCCGGGGGAAGCGTGACAAACATGATTATGGGAGACGAGAAATAAGGAGGAGATGAAGCTATGACAACAAAGAAATTATATACCGTTATTATCTTTTCAGAGAATATCGTAGGTCTTTTGAACCAGATAACGATTATCTTTACACGCCGACAGCTGAACATCGAGACTCTGTCCGTCTCTCCGTCCGCTATCAAGGGCATCCATAAGTTTACGATCACGACATTCGCCGATGAGGATATGATCGATAAGGTGGTGAAACAGATCGATAAACGTGTGGATATCTTGAAGGCTTATTATAATACGGATGAGGATCTGGTTTATCAAGAGATCGCTCTTTATAAGCTAAGTACCGAGCTTTTCATCAAGATGGGAACCGTGGAGGGATTGATCCGTAAATACAACGCCCGTATCTTGGAGATGAACGAGACCTGCGTGGTATTGGAGAAGAGTGGCCACTATGACGAGACACAGGCCTTGTTCAATGAGTTGAGCGAGACGATCGGTGTCCTGCAATTCATCCGCTCCGGACGTGTGGCTATCACGAAGAGCAAGGTGGAGCGCTTGAGCGATATGTTGGCCGATATGGAGCGAAAGTTACAGGAAAAGCAACAATAATAAGATATGGAGAAAGTAGGATTATTTCATTTCGTGGCGGAGCCATATTTGATGGATTTTAGGGGACGTGTAACGCTCCCTATGATTGGTAACTATTTGATTCACGCCGCTTCCAGCCATGCCGGAGAGCGTGGGTTCGGTTTCAATGATATGTCGGAGCGTCATACGGCTTGGGTGTTGTCCCGTCTGGCTATCGAGATGAAGGAATATCCTACCGCCTTCGATAAGATTAATTTATACACTTGGATCGATGAGGTCGGACGCCTTTTCACCAGCCGTTGTTTTGAGCTGGCGGATGAGAATGGGAAAACCTTTGGATTCGCCCGTTCTATTTGGGCGGCTATCGACGTGGAGACCCGCCGTCCTACCTTATTGGATATAGAGGCATTGGGCAAATATATCGACGAGCGTCCGTGCCCGATCGAGAAGCCGGGCAAGATCATGCCGGCGGAGAATAAGGCGGAGGGAATCCCGTATTCGATCAAATACAGCGACTTGGATATCAACGGTCACTTCAATAGCGTGAAGTATATCGAGCACCTGCTGGATTTGTTCGATATCGACCAGTTCAAGACCCGTGAGATCGGCCGTCTGGAGATCGCCTACCAATCCGAGGGCAAACAAGGTATGCCGCTTACGCTTCATAAGGCGGAGTCCGCTCCCGATAAGCAAGACATGGCTATTTGCCATGAGGGAAAGGCGATCTGTCGTGCGGCGGTTACTTGGAGATAATAAAAGAGATACATAAATAGGTTTTTAAACATTAATAGTTAAAAAGAAAATGGCACAAATGAATTTTGGCGGTGTTGTAGAGAATGTAATGACCCGCGAGGAATTTCCGTTGGAAAAGGCAAGAGAGATATTAAAAGATGAGACAATCGCTGTTATCGGCTATGGCGTACAGGGACCGGGACAGTCATTGAACCTTCGTGACAATGGCTTCAACGTAATCGTTGGTCAGCGCCAAGGTAAGACTTACGAGAAAGCGGTTGAGGACGGATGGGTTCCGGGTGAGACTCTGTTCGGTATCGAGGAGGCTTGCGACAAGGCCACGATCATCATGTGCTTATTGTCCGACGCTGCCGTAATGTCTGTATGGCCTACGATGAAGCCTTATTTGACAGCTGGCAAGGCCCTGTATTTCTCTCATGGCTTCGCGATCACTTGGAACGATCGTACAGGTGTTGTTCCTCCTGCGGATATTGACGTGATCATGGTCGCTCCGAAGGGGTCTGGTACGTCTTTGCGTTCCATGTTCCTTGAGGGGCGTGGCTTGAACTCTTCTTTCGCTATCTATCAAGACGCTACCGGCAAGGCAATGGATCGTACGTTGGCGTTGGGTATCGGTATCGGTTCCGGTTATTTGTTCGAGACGACTTTCATCCGTGAGGCTACTTCCGACTTGACCGGTGAGCGCGGTTCCTTGATGGGCGCTATCCAAGGTCTGTTGTTGGCCCAGTATGAGGTATTGCGCGAGAATGGGCACACTCCTTCCGAGGCTTTCAACGAGACGGTCGAGGAGTTGACTCAATCCTTGATGCCTTTATTCGCTAAGAACGGTATGGACTGGATGTACGCAAACTGCTCTACGACTGCCCAGCGTGGCGCTTTGGACTGGATGGGTCCGTTCCACGACGCTATCAAGCCGGTTGTCGAGAAATTGTACGCGAACGTAAAATGCGGTAACGAGGCTCAGATCTCTATCGACTCAAACTCTAAGCCGGATTATCGTGAGAAATTGGAGGCTGAATTGAAGGCATTGCGCGAGAGCGAGATGTGGCAGACAGCTGTTACCGTACGCAAGCTTCGTCCGGAGAACAACTAATCCAATCTTAATCCTTATATATCAGCAAAAAGAGGCGGGTCACTTACGGGTGGCTCGCCTTTTTCTGTTTCTCTGCATCATTCGATGTGGATATTCCTAGCCTGTTTGATCTTTCGCATGCTGGATGCGGAATGGACGATGTCTAGCACTTCGATACGCTCCTCGGTGATGCGGTAGATGATAAGGTGTGAATCCAGGATGATGTTCCGGTACATGCGGCTTTTCGTAGCTAGGTGTCGGCATTCGGGATAATAAGGATAGTCGTTTTCCAGTTTCTCGACTGTATTCAATATGTGCTCAAGATATTTCCGGGCTTGGAATATGCCGAATCGTTCTATACCTTCCACGAAAATCCTCTCAAGGCTTTCCTCGTAAATGGGAGAACCGATTACTTTTTTCCTTGATAGTTGTCCATCCATGATCTTATTCTTTGATGTACTTCTTCAATAGGATAGAACGGCCCCTTCTCGATCTCATGGATATGTTCCCAGATCTCCTCTTGTGTGAATTGTACCGGCTTGGTGGGATCCCACTTGGACTTTGCGGGTTCGGTCTTGGCCTTACGTGTTCTTGCGGTCTTGGCCGTGGTTTCCTTGGCGGGGATGTTGCTTAATTTTGTCATAGTCGTAACTGTTATTTATTAGTACAGTGGCAAATGTATGGAATAATTTCCATGTAATAAGATATTTGATAAGGAAAAAAGTAGGTCTATAGGATTAACTCATTACCCAGTTGTAGAGACGGGGCGTGCCCCGTCTCCATCCCCTCAAAATGGTATTCGAATTTATTTATGTCACATAACCGCTATTTTTAATCGCTTATCCGCTATATACGCACAATAAGCATGAATTTGGGAGGGTGGGGTGTGTAGGTCTTTATTACATATTTTTTTATTTCTTATATTTACTACGTCTTATACATTAAAAGAGTATATGAAAATCATATGATGATGTGTGATAGATATATGATGTTAACCTTTTTTATCAGTATGCGCTTGGTGAATCGGAATAATTGTCTAGCAAGCAAGCAAGCAAGCAAGCAAGCAAGCAAGCAAGCAAGCAAGCAAGCAAGCAAGCAAGCAAGC
>NZ_JH976502.1:463073-642025 GCF_000307475.1 Parabacteroides sp. D25
GATTTCCTCCGCATACCGGCCCGGCGTGTTTGCGCTCGGCGCATGGGAAAAAGGCCATCCTACGAATACGACACGCTAAGTCGGGAATGGTGAGAGATACCGATACGTATTATGAATACAAAACACCTATTTATAAATTTATTGCTTATGAAAACAATTTTACGAGGAATTAGTATGAGGTTGTCGCTCATTGCGATGGTCTTATGTTTATGCGCCGCATGGCCGGGGCATGGACTGGCTTGGGGTATGGTCGGGTCGGCGGATCCGGCAGAAGGGGAGGTACGGTTTTACGCTCATCCGTATCCTGTATCTTATGGTTTTATCAGTAAATGGAATCCGGTAGCTGCTGAGTACATAGATTTTAGTGCCGAACATTTCACGGAAGGCATGGTCATGCGCGTGCAATTGGCGAACACGGCGAATCCGGACGGGGTAGTGTTCCGTTTCGGGGAAGAGTCCGAACCTGCGCAGGCGTTAGACAATGGCGGTTTTTGGGTGCCGGATGAGAATTTGTCTAAAAATGGAGATGATGCCCATCTTCATTTTAGAATGTACAGCTCGGAGGAGTGTACGGTGAAGTATACCGTAAGCGTATACCCGTCGCAAGACTTGACTGCGAATCCTTTGGCCTCCTCTACGCATGAGGTGCGATATCTGATGGAAGATAAGAGCCCTCGCATGGAAAGTCTGTCGCGTACATCCGGCGATCTGAACGAGGATATCCCTTTTGCGATCAACGTGACGAAGGCGGGTTTCCTGCAGGGGCAACACGCTAGGATGAAAATTTATCTGTATGGTCCTTCTGAAGGCTTGACTCTTTCCGGGCAGAACCTAAGTAAAGAGACTAGTCCATATAATGAGTCCAGATACGTATTAGATATCCCTTCCTTCTCCGCTACGCAATTCACGTTGATGGCTCACGCCACGGAGGAATGGAACGGAACGGTTCAAGTGGATATTTGTGATGCGGACGACAATAGGATAGTATATGGCGGCCAAGCACCGTTCGTTTTTCCGGCCAATAACTCACAGGACGATATCGCCGCTTTGAAAGCGATCGCCGAGGCCAATCCGCTGAACTCGGACTTGCGGAACTTCATCTCCAACAAGGATTACTTGAAAGACAGGGGATCGAACGATGGTTACAACGTGGGCGTGACATGGAACACCGAGTCCACGAGCCGGGTGAAAAGTTTCTTCATTAATGATGGAAGAACCCGTACGATCACTTCCATGGATGTATCGGCGTTGTCCGGGTTAGAGCAGTTGGACTTGCAGAATACCCGGTTGAAATCCTTGGATTTGTCCACTTTGACAAAACTTCGGAGCTTGAGTTTGTATGGTAATGATTCGCTTGCTTGGTTTACGGTGAAGCTCCCAAGCCCGTTACCGGAGAATTTCTGGATTGGTGGTAACACCACGATTATGGCCGGTACACCGGTAGACGATTATAACGCTTATGCCGCGAAGGGCGAGGAGATCGATCTATCCGCTTACGCTTCGGTGGGTGGCGTGAAATCGGTATATCAATGGTACCTTATTGATCGGGCTACTGGTGAACAGACGGAAGCAACCATGCTGGCGGTATCCGGCAAGGAAGGGGCTTTCGTATTTACCGGGAAGCCGGGTGAATATTATATGTGCGAGATTACCAATCCGAATTACGGAAATTGGAGGATGAATACGGTGCAGATCAAGGTAGCCCGTAACTCGGACAGCTACTCCCCTGCGGACATCGCCGGATTGAAGAAGTTGGCTGCCGATAACCCGAATATCACCCAATTAAAGGAGTTCGTGGACAGCAAGGGCTGGGAACGCGAGAATTGGAACTCGTATCAAGACGTGATTCGTACGGACTGGAGCACGGACGAGGTCGGTCGGTTGACACATCTAGCTATTGAGTTTGATTGGAACTCGAAGGATACGATCTCCCAACTGGACCTAAGCGCCTTCACCGAGTTGAAGTATCTCGAGTGCGAGCGTTTCATGAATATAGAGAAGCTGGATCTATCGAAGAATACGAAGCTGGAGCACCTGCATGTATATAGTAAGAATCTGGAGTCTCTTGACCTATCTAAATGTCCGGAACTGCAATATTTCGGATTTGGCACGCGATACAGGGGCGAGGGATCTTACCAAAAAACGAGGTTGGCGAGACTGAACTTGACTGGTTGCTCGAAGTTGACGGAGCTTTACCTAGAGCATTTATCTTTGACTTCGTTGGATATCTCTTCCTTTAAGCGATTAAATAGGCTGACCATCGAGTATTGCCCAGACTTAAAGGTACAAGGTTTCGATAAGGCTACGAGCTTGACCTATTTGGCCTTGCCGCATACGAAGCAGTTCGCCGATCTGATAAAGAACCTACCGGCGTTTATCCGTCATCTATATTTGCAAGATACGGAGTATGAGCTTCCTTCCGCGCATGTGGGAAAGAATCTGGAGTCGTTGGGATTGCCGGGATATGTGAAGAGTCTCGATCTGGCTCAGTACCCGAACTTGAGTAACTTGAATGCGGATGGATCTCTTTTGAGATATTCTACGGTAAAGAATTATCGGCAGATAAATTATAACGGTTGGGGGCACATAACGCTTACTTCCCCCTCGCATCCGGAGAGTATAGAATGGTTCGAGAACGGCGATACGATCGACCTCTCCTCGGAGGCTGTGATCGATGGCATAGAGACCGTATTCCTATGGGTAAACGCCAAATATGGGATAGAGGAGAAAGAGGCATTGAAGCCGGTACCAAACCGTCCGGGCGTATTCGTGCTGGACAGCAAGGAGGAAAAGTATGGAGACTACTATTGTAAGCTGATGAACCCGAAGTTCTGTAGAATCACGGAGATCAATGTACGTGACGGCTGGCAGATCGAGACCTCACGCATCCATGTGGAAACCACCGTCCCCCAAGTATTCGCCGAGAGCGATGTGGCTACCTTGGCACGTATCGTAGACGCTTCCAACAACAAGGAGCTGAGCGAGTGGTGGAGCAGCGGCGCATGGCAGACGAACGAGAACTCACAGTATGCGCAAGTGATCTGGAACGACGAGAACCCTCGACGTTTAGTGAAATTATATATGTATCAGATGGGCAATAGCTTCACGAAGGAAGTAGATCTGTCCGCCTTGGATAAGCTGCAAGAGCTATCGCTTTACGGCAACCGGGTAGAGAAACTAACCTTGCCGAAGAATAGCACGGTATTGAGCTCCTTGATGCTTGCCGGCAATACGCCGCTTTCTACCTTGATCGTCTCCATGTATCCCGCGTTGGAGTATCTGGATGTATCCAATACCGGCTTGAAGGCTTGCGATGTTTCCAATAATAAGAATTTGAGGGGGTTGTTCTTGAGCTGGACGGAGATAAAGCCGATAGAGGAGACTTGCCCGGAGATCGCCGCCTTATTGCAGACATATGGTGTTCCCAAGACTACTACCTCGATTGATTTGGATAGGTTCCCGGCTTTGAAGGCATTGCATACCTCCGGATCGGCTCTGGAGTTCAGCGGCGTACAGAACCCGAGACAGTTGGAATCCGCTGAAGGTGATGTGTTGCTTGCGGTAGGCAAGGCTCGTCTAGGTGGTTTCAGCCTTTATGGTGAGAAGATCGACCTGTCGGCTCAAGCCACGGTAGCGGGTACTGTCTCAGATTATATCTGGGCCGTGAATAACGATACGATAGATTTCAAGGATAACCAATATACGATAGCGGAGGAATTGATGCCGAATGACCTAGTGGTGGTTTCCGTGACGAATCCTTTATTCCCGGGCTGGAGAATAAGATATGTAACGACCGTCTACACCTGCGACGGCGACGCGAACCTCGACAAGTCCGTGAACGTGCAAGACGTGACCGCTACGGTAAGCTACATCTTGGAGGACAAGGATAACATGATCCCCAACTTCGGTTTTGCCGAGGCGGATGTGAACTATAATAATAATGTAGAGATCGCTGACGTAATTGGTATCGTCAACCTCATCCACGGCAAGCCGGTTACCAAGGCCGGTGCACTGCGTTCTGAGTCCGAGGTTCCCGTACAAATGGAGCTCGACGCTGACAACTTCTTGACGATGAATAGCCAAGTACCGGTAGCCGGTATCTATCTGGAGTTGGTGGGAGTCATCGACGAGATCCCGTTACTGGGCGACGCTGCTAAGTTCCTGCAGGCTTCCAGCTTGAACGGGGATACCTTGCGGGTGATCGGTTATAGCTTGGATGGCCGCACGATTCCTTCGGGCAAGAGCCGTATCCTGCGTATGCCGGCGGGCGTTACCTTGGTAGGAGCCTCCTTCTCCGATGCGAAGGCCAACAGCTTGAGGTCTGGTGGCGATGCGATCGTGACTTCCAACGCCCCGATCGAGGCGATCAGCCAATTGGCAGCCGTGTCCAATTATCCGAACCCGTTCCGTGGCAGCACGACCTTCCGTTATCAGTTGACGGAGGCGGCCAAATCCGTGACGATCCACGTATTCTCTGCGAATGGCGCTTTGGCCGTGGTATTGAACGGTCTGCCCGGCGAAGTGGGCGATAACCAATATTCGGCGGCTCTTACCTTACCGGCGGGCGTTTACTATTACCGCTTGACGGCAAAGACAGGCCATGGTGTGAAGGCAAGTAATACTAACATCTTTATCTGTAAGTAAATTATGAAAGTGAATCATATAAAACAATTATTCGTAGCCCTCTCCCTGCTGTTATCGGCGGGAACGGCTACTGCCGCCCAGTGGAAATTGGCGAAGACGAACCTGAACGCCGCTGGCAGTAAGGATACGCTCACGCTGGAGGTATCCGGCAATTCCTTTAGTTTTTCTTCCTTCCAGGTGGATTTCACCTTGTCCGAGGGTATCTTGCTAGATGGAACCCCGATCCTCGGCGAGTTGGCAAATGATCATGCTCTTACGTGGAGTAAGCAAAGTGACGGCAGCTTCCGTTGCGTGGTATACAGTGCAGGAAACAAGGATATGAAAGCCCCGGAAGGCCCTGTGCTCCGTATCCCGGTAGTGCTGGCGGCCTCTTTTGAGGGAGGAAAGTTCACGGCGAAAAACGGACTCTTGTCTAACAAGGCCTCCAATGGGCAGTCGGTGAAGGACTTGAGTGGAGCGACCCTTACAGCGTATAAGGAAAGAGCCCATCTGGTGGTGAACGTATCGGGCCAAGAGCAAGTGGTCAACCCGGCTATAGCCGCAGGATTGAGCTATACGACCATCCCGGAGGATAAGACGCTTACGGTCGCTTATTTTAAGGATGATTCTTGTAAAATAGCGGCTACCGACAATGACCGCAAGGAAGAGGGTATCCTGTATGTCAAGCTATCCTATGCGGGTGACACTGACTACGCTGAGTTCGAGGAGGTCTATGTCATGAGTCTGACGAGCAAGATCGCTATTGACGCAAGTAAAATCACGAAGCCGCAAACGACAGGTATCAAGGAGGGGCAATTGCTTTCAACTTCTTTACTGTCCGGTGGTAGCGTAAAGGATGAAGATGGATATACGATTGCCGGTACCTTCGTTTGGACGAACGGGAATGCGGTGATGCCGGCCGGGAAGCAAAGCTGTTCCGTCACTTTCTATCCGGATAACTCCTCTTATTACAATACAGCGGAGGTGTCTGTGGAGGTTGAGGTAACCCCTACGTATCTAGTCACCGCTACAGGGACAACAGGAGGTACCGTAAACGTATTGGGCAAGACCGAGGATGACGTGTACGTGAAGGGTCAAGAGATCTCCTTGGTAGCCCTGTCTCTGCCCAATTATAAGTTCGAGAGTTGGTCGGTAACGGGCGCGAGCGAGACCTTGCCGGCGAATGATTCCATCTTTGTTAAGGCGGATAATAATAAGACCTATACGGCGAACTTCTCCCCGATCATGCGTGCGGTAACGATCAATCATGTAGGCAACGGCAGTCTCTCGGTTACGGCCGAAGGTGCGAAGGTTGCGTCTGGAGCTTTCTTGCGACAAGGTACGATCTTGCAAATCGTGGCTACACCGGACGTGAACTCCCAGTTGGAATCATTGACTATAAACAAGAAGCCTCTAGAGGGTAACAAGGTGACGCTTACAGCGGATTTGGAGGTCAATGCCGCATTCAAGCCAAAAGAGGGGGCACTTGTCTCCATCGATAAAGATGTGGCGAACGGCTCTATCTTATTATATAAGGAAGACGGCAGTTTGATCGCTTACGGTTCTTCCGTTCCTGTTGGTACGAAGCTACGTGCGGTTGCGCTTCCGGATGCCGGGTATAGCTTGGATGGCAGTGTCACCTTATCGGGCGTGACCGGCCCTACGAACGACCTGTGGACCGTGACAGGCGATGTTACGGCAAAAGCTGCTTTCGGTGCGAAGAAATACATGGTGAAGGCCTCTGCCGTAAGCAGCAACCCGACTCAGACCGCTTCCGGTACGATCACGTTGGAGCCATCCGGAGAACAACCTTATGGTACGGAGGTTCGTATAGCGAGTGCCGAGGGACAGAACGGAGCGAGACTGCTTACCATCTTGGCGAACGGTAAGGAAATATCTCAAAATGATGTCTTGACCGTAACCGGCGACCTGACGGTGACAGCTGTATTCGATCCTCGGGTAAATATCGAGAAGACATACATCCTTTGGCCGTATCAAGAATACTACTACAGTGGCGTATCCCGCAACTTCGTGCCTTTCGCTTCGCAGACTTACGCTGGTTTCTCTTTTGAGGTCTTATATAAGAACACTAAGGGTGAGAAGACTGCTAAGGCAATCGATGCGGACAATTATACGGTCTTGTTGCATCGCGAAGAGGATGGTTTGTATAATGAGTTCAAAGGGGAGTATAAGGATGGCTTAGTGATCCATAAGTCCAAGGTCTCGGTAACGGAAGCGCCTACGAACGGAGGTAATCCGAAGACTCGCCCGGCAGAGGTGGACATCACAAGCACAACTACCAATGGCGTGACAAAATACGTGATTGAGCCTAACAGCGATGCGGCTAAAAAGAATTACGAAGGCACGGTTTACTATCATTCTACGAAAGATCCGGTAAACTTATCCTTTGGTGAGTCTATCCTACGTGCGGGAGGGGAACCGGTATCACCGATGGGCTACGTACGTGTCACTAATGGCGGTATGCCATACGACGCAACGGATGGTAAGGTTTCTATCCCCGCCGGTATAACGGTGACGCTGGAAGCTGTGCCTGCGGAAGGCGCTAAGTTCTCTCATTGGTCTGATATTGAGTCTAACCCTGTTGACGCAAAGAAGAACCCTCGGGAATATGTGGTAGCGGAAGGCTCTACGGGGGTTACTCCTGAATTTGTCGGCAAGGATAAACTAGAGTTCAAGTTAGCTCAAACCTCCTCCGTATATAACGGTGCGGCTCAACTCGTATCCGTGACAGGTACGGGCAACGAGGCTTGCCAGATCACGTTCTTCTTTGACGAGGCCTGTACGCAACCGGCTGTCTTGAAGAATGTCGATAAGTATTATGTACGTGTTTATCGTTCAGCTGATGCGAAGTATAAAGAATATACTGAAGTATTCCCCTATGCGATAGAACAAGCCGAACCTGCGATTACGAAGTGGCCGGATGCTTCCGATATCTTGCTCGGTCATACACTGGCCGAATCAATTCTACAAGGTGGAAATCCCGGTATCGTAGCCGGAACATTCGCTTGGAGCAAGCCGGAAACAGCGCCTACGGCCACCGGTCAGCAAGAGGTTACCTTTACGCCGACCGATCCGAATTACAAGCCGGTTAGTAGCAAGATAGAGGTGAAGGTTGTTTCCGCTACTTTCTTGGATCCGGTTACTCCTCCTGTAGACCCCGTAGATCCGGAGAATCCAGACAAGCCGGACCAACCGGATACGCCAACCGGCATCGAGTCCATCGAGGAAGGCATGAGCCTGTATACAGCCAATCAATCTATCTTCGTGAATATGCCTCAGCAGGTAGCCTTGAAGGTAGTCGATGTGTCCGGCATCGTTCTTTACGAAGGTTCGATTCTTGGCAAGGCTGAGATCCCGGTAGGGCATGCCGGAGTCTACTTCGTCCGCTGCGAGGCCTTCGGCGATTCGTTTGTACGGAAAGTCGTGGTTCGCTGATTCTGCCACTGCCCATCGTAAGGTGCTTATGATGGGCATTGTAAACACCTTATACTGCCCATCGTAACAACCTTACGATGGGTAGTGTTATTTCGTAAGGTATACGATCGTTTGGCTTACGGTTTATAATAAATAATAAGTAAAAAACTTCGGATTATATTTGCTGGTCTCGAAAAAGGCCGTATCTTTGCAACGTTGAAACAAAAACAATAAAGACAAGAACAATGACACGCAACTTGCAAAATAGTCTCATTATTTCTCTAAACATTATTCTACTCTGGGAACGGGATAGGAAGTGAGACTGTATGCTTTGCGAGCATTACGATATATGAAAGAGCCTTTCTCACTTCCTTGTGAGAGAGGCTTTTTTAGTTAGTATAGGATATTAGTAAATTAAGAATATAAGATTATGTCAGACAGATTATTTATTTTCGACACCACCTTACGTGATGGTGAACAGGTTCCGGGATGCCAGTTGAATACAGTGGAAAAGATTCAAGTAGCTAAGGCGTTGGAACAGCTAGGTGTTGATGTGATCGAGGCTGGTTTCCCTGTCTCCAGTCCTGGGGATTTTAAGAGTGTGGTTGAGATCTCAAAGGCCGTGACTTGGCCGACCATCTGTGCCTTGACCCGTGCGGTGGAGAAAGATATCGACGTGGCAGCTGAGGCGTTGAAATTCGCTAAGCGAGGACGTATTCATACGGGTATCGGTACTTCTGATTCTCATATCAAATACAAGTTTAACTCCACGAGAGAGGAGATTATAGAGCGTGCGATCGCCGCCACGAAATACGCTAAAAAGTACGTGGAGGACGTAGAATTCTACTGTGAGGATGCCGGGCGTACGGATAATGAATATCTAGCCCGTGTCGTGGAGGCCGTGATCAAGGCCGGGGCTACCGTAGTGAATATCCCGGATACGACAGGATATTGCTTGCCGGATGAGTACGGGGCGAAGATTAAGTATCTGATGGAACATGTGGATGGCGTACATAACGCGATCTTGTCCACCCATTGCCATAATGACTTGGGCATGGCTACCGCGAATACCGTACAAGGCGTGTTGAACGGAGCCCGTCAGGTGGAGGTAACCATAAACGGCATCGGTGAGCGTGCGGGTAACACGTCATTGGAAGAAGTCGCCATGGTTTTCAAGAGCCATAAAGAACGTGATATCATCACCAATATCACGACGAATAAGATCTATAGTACGAGCCGTATGGTTTCTAGCTTGATGAATATGCCGGTACAACCGAATAAGGCTATTGTCGGACGTAATGCGTTCGCTCACTCCTCCGGTATCCATCAAGATGGCGTTTTGAAGAATGCGCAAACCTACGAGATCATCGATCCGAAGGATGTGGGTATTGATGATAATGCGATCGTATTGACTGCTCGTAGCGGTCGTGCGGCGTTGAAGCATCGCCTGCATGTTTTAGGTGTGGATCTGGAGCAGGAGAAATTGGACAAGGTGTACGATGAGTTCTTGAAACTGGCCGATCGTAAGAAAGATATTAATGATGATGATGTTTTGATGTTGGTCGGGAAGGATCGTACGGCCACCCACCGTATTAAATTGGAATATTTACAGGTAACTAGTGGTGTTGGAGTACAATCAGTCGCAAGTATTTGTTTAAATTTGTCGGGAGTAAGAAGATATGAGGCCGCAGCTGGTAACGGTCCGGTTGACGCGGGTATCAAGGCGGTGAAAAAAGCCATTAGTAATAGTGACATGACGATTCAGGAATTCTTGATCCAAGCCATTAATAAAGGTAGCGATGATACGGGCAAGGTGCATATGCAGGTAGAGTATAACGGGGCTACCTATTATGGGTTCTCTGCGAATACCGATATTATCGCTGCTTCCGTGGAGGCTTTCGTGGACGCCATCAATAAGTTTATAGTAGACTAAAAATAGACAAGACAATGAGCAAGACATTATTTGAGAAAATCTGGGACAAACACGTGGTGGACACGTTGCCCGACGGAACCATACAATTGTATATCGACCGTCTGTATTGTCATGAGGTGACTAGCCCGCAGGCTTTCGCCGGATTACGTGTACGTGGATTGAAGCCCTTCCGTCCTGCGCAAATCACTTGTATGCCGGACCACAATATCCCGACATTGAACCAAGATAAGCCTATCGAGGACCCTATATCCAAGAATCAAGTGGATACCTTGGAAGAGAACGCGAAGTATTTCGGCTTGACGTATTACGGTCTTCAACATCCGAAGAATGGTATCATCCATGTGGTAGGTCCGGAGACAGGCTTGACGCAGCCGGGTATGACGATCGTTTGTGGCGACTCCCATACTTCTACGCACGGTGCCATGGGCGCTATCGCCTTCGGTATCGGTACGAGCGAGGTGGAGATGACCTTGGCTACCCAATGTATCATGCAGCGTAAGCCGAAAACGATGCGTATCACGATCGATGGTGTACGCAAACCGGGCGTTACGGCGAAGGACTTTGCTTTATACATTATTAGTAAGATGAGTACCAGCGGTGCTACGGGCTATTTCGTAGAGTACGCTGGCGAGGCGATTCGTAATACGACCATGGAGGAACGTCTGACGATCTGTAACCTTTCTATCGAGATGGGTGCCCGTGGCGGTATGATCGCTCCGGATGATGTTACTTTCGATTATTTGAAAGACCGTGAGTTTGCCCCAAGAGGCGAGGAATGGGAGCGGAAGGTGAGCGAGTGGCGTCAGCTATATAGTGATCCGGACGCTAAGTTCGATAAGGAGATCGTTTTTCACGCCGAGGATATCGACCCGATGGTTACGTACGGTACGAACCCGGGCATGGGTATGAGTATCAGCAAAGATATCCCCTCCTTAGAAAGCGTGCCCGAGGCAGGCCGTATTTCTTATAAGAAGTCTTTGGATTATATGGGCTTCAAGGCAGGCGAGTCTATGTTGGGTAAGAAAGTGGATTATGTCTTTTTAGGTAGCTGTACGAATGGCCGTATCGAGGATTTCCGTGCTTTCGCCTCTTTGGTGAAAGGAAAGAAGAAAGCGGATGATGTAACGGTTTGGCTGGTTCCCGGCAGTTGGCAGGTAGAGCGGGAGATTCGTGCCGAGGGGATCGACAAGGTTTTGGCCGAGGCCGGCTTCGTCCTTCGTCAACCGGGATGTTCCGCTTGTCTGGCGATGAATGAGGATAAGGTTCCGGCGGGTAAATATGCGGTCTCCACTTCCAACCGTAATTTCGAGGGCCGCCAAGGACCGGGTGCGCGCACCATCTTAGCGGGGCCGCTTGTGGCCGCCGCCGCCGCTGTGACAGGTAAGATCACGGACCCGAGAGAACTGATGTAAAGACTAATCTAATAAAGTAGCATAAGATGAAAACAAAATTCAATATAATCACAAGCACTTGCGTACCTCTTCCTTTAGAGAACGTGGATACCGACCAGATTATCCCAGCCCGCTTTCTGAAAGCGACTACCAAAGAAGGGTTCGGCGAGAACTTATTCCGGGATTGGCGATATGATAAGGAAGGTAATAAGATCGAATCATTCGTCTTGAACGATCCTACGTATAGCGGAAAGATATTGGTAGCGGGAAAGAACTTCGGTTCCGGTTCCAGCCGTGAGCATGCGGCTTGGGCGATCGCCGATTACGGTTTCCGTGTCGTGGTCTCCAGTTTCTTCGCCGATATCCATAAAAACAACGAGTTGAACAACTTCGTGCTGCCGGTTGTTGTGACTGAAGAGTTCCTCGCTGAATTGTTCGATTCGATTTACAAGGACCCGAAAACTGAGGTCGAGGTAAATCTACCGGAGCAAACGATCACGAACAAGGCTACGGGCAAAAGCGAGCATTTCGAGATCAACGCCTATAAAAAGGATTGCCTGATCAACGGATTGGACGATATCGACTATTTACTGGCAAATAAATCAAAGATAGAAGCCTTCGAGGCAGCACGCTGATTATGATAGAAATAATGGATACAACCCTCAGAGATGGGGAGCAAACTTCGGGCGTCTCCTTCGCCGCTCACGAGAAGCTTAGCATAGCGCAAGTGCTGCTGAACGACTTAGGCGTGAACCGGGTGGAGATCGCCTCCGCCCGTGTGTCGGACGGAGAGTTTGAGGCCGTGAAGCGTGTAGCCGCTTGGGCCGCCCGTTCCGGAAACCTAGACAAATTGGAGGTCTTGGGTTTCGTGGATGGTACGGTCTCTCTCGACTGGATTGAATCCGCAGGTTGCCGTGTCGTGAACTTGCTTTGCAAGGGCTCTTATAAGCATGTCACCGAACAGCTTCGAAAGACTCCCGAGCAACACGTTGACGATATTCGTACGGTCGTATTGGAAGCGGCGAAACGGAAGATCGACGTGAATATCTATTTGGAGGACTGGTCGAACGGTATCAAGCATTCCCCGGATTACGTATTCTTGGTAATCGATGCGTTGAAAGGACTTCCGATCTGCCGTTTCATGCTCCCGGATACCTTGGGAGTCTTGAATCCCGGAAATACCTACGAGTATTGCAAGATGATGGTGGACCGTTACCCTGATTTACGGTTTGACTTCCATGCGCATAACGACTATGATCTTGCCGTAGCGAATGTATATTCCGCCATCCGTGCGGGTATCAAGGGAATCCATACGACCGTGAACGGTTTGGGAGAGCGTGCGGGTAATGCTCCATTGAGCAGCGTCCTTGCCGTCATCAAGGATCAGTTGGGAGAGGAGACGAACTTGAGGGAGGAAAAGATAAACAAGGCCAGTCGTTTGGTCGAGACCTATTCGGGGGTGCATATCCCGCCCAATAAGCCGATTATCGGAGAGCATGTGTTTACGCAATGCGCCGGTGTCCATGCGGACGGTGATAGCAAGAACAACCTGTATTGCAACGACCTGCTTCCTGAGCGTTTCGGACGGGTTCGCGAGTACGCCTTGGGCAAGACCTCCGGAAAAGCGAATATCCGCAAGAATCTGGAAGCGCTCGGTATCGACATGGATGAGGGCTCGATGCGTAAGGTTACGGAACGGATCATTGAGTTAGGGGATAAGAAAGAAATGGTTACCCCGGAGGATCTTCCTTATATTATCAGCGATGTGCTTCATCATGATAATGCGCTGGAGGATCAGAAAATACGGATCTTGAACTATTCCTTATCCTTGGCCCAAGGGCTGAAACCGGTGGCTACCTTGAAGATCGAGATCAATGGCGAGGCTTACGAGGAATCGGCTTCCGGTGATGGCCAATACGACGCTTTCGTTCGTGCCCTACGCCGGATTTATTCCCGTTTGAACCGCCCGTTCCCGATGTTGACGAACTATTCGGTATCCATCCCGCCGGGAGGACGTACGGATGCGTTCGTGCAGACGGTCATCAGCTGGAATTATGCCGGGGTCGATTTCAAGACTCGTGGTCTGGACGCTGATCAGACTGAGGCGGCGATCAAGGCGACATTGAAGATGCTGAACAAGATAGAGGATTAATAATTAAAAAGGTAAAGGGTATGAAAAAGTTGACTATCGCGCTTGTAGCGCACGACAATCGTAAGGCGGAAATGGTAGAATGGGCGGTACATAACGCTGAGTTCTTGTCTCACCACCATATTGTTTGTACGGGTACGACCGGAAATTTGGTTCGTAAAGCTCTCGAGGAAAAAGGGGTGAACGCGGATATTGCTTGCATGCATTCCGGTCCGATGGGAGGCGATGCTGAGATTGCCGCTATGGTTGTCCGTAAGGAGATCGATTTGGCGGTCTTTTTGATAGACGACTTGAATCCGCAACCGCACGAGGCCGACATCCAGATGTTGCTTCGCCAGTGCCGTGTTCATAACGTACCTATCGCTTGTAACCGTTATAGCGCCGACTTGATGATTACAAGTACCCTGTGGGATGATGACACGTATTTCCCCACGGAGCCTAAGTATGTACATTTTAACAGAGAATAATAACAAACATTTACGATGAAACTGAATATAGCAGTACTTCCCGGAGACGGGATCGGACCAGAGATTTCCGTGCAAGGCGTGGAAGTAATGAGTGCCGTTTGTGAGAAATTCGGACATGAGGTTCACTATGAGTATGCCCTTTGTGGCGCTGACGCGATCGATAAGGTAGGCGATCCTTTCCCGGAGGAGACCTATCGGATTTGTAAGGATGCCGACGCTGTTCTTTTCTCGGCCGTGGGCGATCCTAAGTTTGATAATGATCCGACAGCGAAAGTACGTCCGGAGCAAGGTCTTTTGGCGATGCGTAAGAAGTTGGGCCTGTTCGCTAATATCCGTCCGGTGCAGACCTTCAAATGCCTATTGCATAAATCGCCGTTGCGTGCCGAATTGGTGGATGGCGCGGATTTCTTATGTATCCGTGAGTTGACCGGTGGTATGTATTTCGGTGAGAAATATCAAGACAACGATAAGGCATACGATACGAATATGTATACCCGCCCGGAAATCGAGCGTATCTTGAAAGTGGGCTTCGAGTATGCGATGAAACGGAATAAGCACCTGACGGTTGTTGACAAGGCGAACGTACTTGCCTCTTCCCGTCTATGGCGCCAGATCGCTCAAGAGATGGCTCCTAGCTATCCGGAAGTAACGACAGACTATATGTATGTGGACAACGCCGCTATGCGTATGATCCAAGAGCCGAAATTCTTCGACGTGATGGTAACCGAGAATACGTTTGGTGATATCTTGACGGATGAGGGTTCTTGCATCAGCGGCTCTATGGGCTTGCTGCCTTCCGCTTCTACCGGAGAGAGCACACCGGTTTTCGAGCCGATTCATGGCTCTTGGCCGCAGGCGAAAGGGCTGAATATTGCGAACCCCTTGGCGCAAATTCTTTCAGTAGCGATGTTATTCGAGTATTTCGACCTCAAAGAAGAGGGAGCCTTGATCCGTGAAGCCGTAGACGCTTCCCTCGATGCGAATGTCCGTACGCCGGAAATCCAAGTGGAAGGTGGAGCGAAATATGGAACGAAAGAAGTGGGTAGTTGGGTTGTCAATTATATCACGGAAAAGTAGTATAAATGGGCCGATTTCGCACCAGTAGTGGCGCAGGCTCACACGTATAGTGGCATCGGCTCACGCAAGTAGTGGCGTAGGCCAATACCACTACTCGCGTGAGCCGATGCCACTATACGTATAAAAACAGCCTTAACGAGCCATCTTCATCAACTCGTCGATAGTCGTTTTATCATATCCCATATCCTCAGCTTTCTTGAAGTCTAAGGCGGCCGATGCCTTCTCATATTGGGCGAGTTTTACTTTGCCTCGCAATACATATAAAGCGGCTGTCGGGGTACTTTCCACGAAAATGCGATTGATATCGGCCATAGCCCGGGCGTTCTTGCCCATCATGAAGTATAGATCGGCACGGCCCTCGTATAAGATCCATTCGCGGGGCATCTCGTTGATCAAGTAATTAAAGATGCGTTCGCTCTCATCGTAATTCCCCCGTAGCTTCTCGAGAATCGCATGTCCCAGACGTCCTTTCACGGATTTCTCGTTTACTTCCAGTATCTTATCGAAATCCTGCTCGGCCAACAGATAGTTCTTATGTTGCAAATGAAGCATCGCCCTGCAATATAACGCCTCTTGATGATGGGGGTTCAAGATTAACAGGGCATTGTAATCGTTCGTCGCTTTTTCGATCTCACCCATTTCCGTATATAAGCCGGCACGATTTTCCAGTATGGCCTCATTATTCGGATGGCGGCTTAGGGCGGCGGTATAGGAGAGAAGGGCATCTTCCAGTTTCCCTTGTCTACGCTGTATCGTCCCGAGATTCATGAGCAAGGCATAGTTATTGGGGTTGCCCGGTTCAAGGCGCATGGCGGCTCGTAGGCTCTCTTCGGCGGAGACTAAGTCGTTCTTGTCCAAGAAGTCAAAACTTTTCTCGACAAACTTCTCGTATGTCTGAGCGTGGCCATAGCCTATTGAAAGGAAAAGGGCGGCGAGTATCGCAAGGATTTTCATGCTGTCGTATTTAACGTGTTATTTGATTGATGCAAAGCTACGTAATTATTTCATGGTTTTACCAGATTAAAAAAACTTTATACCTTTGCTACATTTCATAATATTTTTGGAAGATCAGATTGTTATATAATTAATAGATTAACTAAAATAGAAGAGATATGGTATTATTAGCAGCTGCAGAAGCGAGTTCTAAATTAGAGGAAGCTATCAGATCCTTGGTTGAGCATGGCTCCCAATTGGGTTTTACGATTATTAAAGCCCTTATTGTCTTTTTGGTGGGACGATTGGTTATAAACTTACTAAATAAACTGGTTCGGAAGATATTGAGCAAACGGGATATCGATCCTTCTGTCAAGACTTTTGTGGGTAGTTTGGTGAATGTCAGTTTAACCATTTTATTGATTATTTCAGTCGTAGGGGCGTTAGGCGTTCAAACTACGTCGTTTGCCGCCTTGTTGGCTTCCGCCGGTGTCGCTGTCGGTATGGCATTGAGCGGTAACCTGTCAAACTTTGCCGGTGGATTGATCATCCTTCTTTTCAAGCCTTATAAGGTGGGTGATTATATTGAGGCGCAGGGCGTTGGCGGTACCGTGAAAGAGGTCCAGATGTTCCATACCGTATTAGGTACGGTTGATAATAAGGTCATTTATATACCGAACGGCTCTTTGAGCAGTGGCGTTGTGACTAATTTCAGTAACCAGACGACTCGCCGTGTAGACTGGACCTTTGGCGTGGAATACGGCAGCGATTATGAGAAAGTAAAGCAAGTGATAGAGTCTGTATTAGCGAAGGATTCCCGCATCTTGTCCGAGCCGGCCGCTCCGTTTATCGCCTTGACAGCCTTGGCGGACAGCAGCGTAAACGTGGTGGTACGTGTTTGGGTAAATAGTTCAGACTATTGGGGCGTGTATTTCGATATTAACAAGAATATCTACGCGACCTTCAATGAGGTAGGTATCGGTTTCCCATTCCCGCAACTAACCGTACACCAAGCGAAGGATTGAAGTTCGTGATAATCTATGACTTGTCCTTAAAAGGAATCTTTTTGTTCAAAAATCTTTGAGTTTCGTTAGATGAGCGGTTATTTTATAGATGGTTGAACAAAAAGATTTATCTTTGTGAATCGCAAATTAGAGATTAGACACAGAGTGTATATGATATTACGGAACTTTATTTTATTACTTTAGTATTTTTATTTGATTATATTTAAGTAGAATGATTTAAGGCTCATCCTTATATAGATTAAGGGTGGGCCTCGTTTTTTATAGTAGTGTGTAGAGATTCCACACTCTCGTGGGGAAATTTTCCACATTCCACGGTTTGTTCCACACTTTGGCAACCGAATGATTGATTCTTCGCTTTTGGTTAATTGTCGGATTTACAACTTGTTATTCTCTTGTCGTTTTTTAGGGTGAGTTTTGGCACGGAGATTGCACTCTATACTGCGAATTTATGATGTAAGAGAAAAAAGGTTTAGGTATTTAGGTTTTTAAGGTATGAAAAAGATTGTTTACGGGGCTATTGTCGCTTTATGTGGCTTATTTATTGCCCCTGATGTAGAAGCGCAAGCCGGGATGGCCGGTAGCGCTAAGGAAACAGTGGCACAGGATAAATTTTATCCGATCGAGGTAACTGATATGCCCCAAGTATTGCGTGATGCGGTAAATACTTCCTATGAGGGATGTATGGTGAAATCAGTTGAGGTGTCAAACAATAGCACGTTTGTGAAGTATAAGGTAGTATTACTTTCCAGAAATGGTAAGATATATAAGGTTTATTTCGATGACAGAGGTCATGTCGTAAAAGAACATGCTTATTTCGAGTAAGCCTGTGAAGATATTTATTGAGTAGATTAGATTTCCAGCCGTTTTGCCTGTGAAGGTGGAGCGGTTTTTCTCCAAAATATATAGTTTCATGATATTACTATATAAATACACTGTTTACATTTTTAGTAGTATAGTCGTCCTGTTCGTGAGAATAGGACGATTTTTGTTATAAGACGCTAAATCGATTGTTAATCTCATACGCCCTCAAAACCTTTTCTAAACAACCCCTGTTTAGACTGTGATTAATAAATAAAATCTATTTGATTATGGACAAAAAATGTACTCTTATTGCTGCGGCCCTGATGGTTGCGGGCGTATTCTCGGCTAATGCTCAGTCGAGTACGACCGTTCCGGAGGCTCAGTGGAAAGCCGGTAACTATTATTATTTAAAGACAGGTTCTTCCGTTTTGTCTTTAAGTGGTGAGAAAGCCGACTCAGTAATTGTTAAAACTTTGGCGTCAGACGCTACCAAAGCCGCTATTGATTCTGCCTTGTGGCAAATCACGAATGCGGGTACGACTCCTGCTGGTCCTGTGTATCAATTCAAGAACAAGAAGACACAGGCCGTTTTGTCGTTTGCGGCTTCATCTACGGCAAAGCCTGTTATCACATCGGGCGTGAATCAGTGGACATTCTCTGACGCTGCCGGTGGTAGCGCTATTCAGGCTTATTACGGAAACAATCAAATCTTGGCGTTGGATGTAGCTGGGACAGACTTGAGCTTAGGTTCTTCTGCTTCTTCTACGAAATTTACCGTAGAGGCTCCTAGCGACGCTATGTATTTGAGCGCAAGTGAGCTAGGGGATGGTTTCCAAGTCTTTCAATTGACGTTTGGAGGAAATTATCAAGGAAATATCTTCGAGGGTAAGAACTTGATAGCGAAGAATACGGCGGCTCCCGCTACAGGCGCTATTGCGAACGCTAAATATGTGACCTTGCAAATCCAAGGTGACCAAGTATTTAGTGATGGTAAAGCAAAATACTTAGGTGTCGATACATTGAAGAATGTGATCGCCGGTGCTACCGGTGTATATGGGGCTAAGTTTACGGCTGACTCCACCTATGACGCTAGTGGCTTGCATACACTGGGTAACGCTGATTTCCAGAAATTCTATTTCACGATCAACTTGAAGAACGATGCTTTGGCTATGTATGCCGCTGCCGCTCCGACCGTGAACGCAAGTCCGATGAGCTCCGTTCCGAACGTACGTGTCGTATATGCCAGCGTGATCGAGACGAAAGCCTTGACCGTATCTGACTTGCAGTCGGGTTCTACTCAACCTGCTCAAGGAGCCGCTCCTGTTATTACCGTAACGAAGGGAACTCCTTCTACGATCGCTACAGGTACAGGCGTATACTTCTTGAAGAGTGCGAGCAAGGGCGATAAGGGCGGACAATACGCTGTCGCTTACGATAAGAGTGCCGCTTCCGATAAGTTGGTAACCGCGGCAGGTTTCAAACCTTCTATTTATCAACCGAAGGGACAATGGTATATCAAGGAAAACAACGGGATGTATTCGGTTGTAGACCGTAATACGAATACGACTATTATTTCTAACGAGGAGATCTTCGCCGTTCAAGGTATGGCCAATACCTATACATTTGGGGGTAGCACCGATTCTATTACGGTGGAATATCAAGCGAATGTGGATTTAAAGGATAAGTTCTTGGGTACTCGTCACTTCTCTGCGGAGGAACTCGCTGATAATGGTTATGTATTGAACTTAATCTCCGGTACTCCGGGTGTAGACGATCTGTATGCGTTTACTTCTGATTCCGTATTGATGATTAAATCCGGTGACGCAGCGAACGCAGCCGCTCTTCGTATCGTGGTTAGCCAAGATTCCGTACAGAATGTAACGGATGGTTTAGGTGCCCGTGCTTTAGGTGATACCTTGTATCATGCGACTTATATGTTGAAAGAACGTTTCAGCAATGATTTGGTTGCCAGCGAGAATGGCGGACCGTTGAAATTATCTGATTATACCGCTCCGTTGGAATTCGTATTCAATACGGCTACGACCGGTGGCAAATACCAGATGGCTACAAGGGTAGGTGCGACCACTCAATATGTCTTTATGAACGTGAATACGGCGAACCTGATCCTTTCCGATAAGGTTAACTACTTCGACTTTGTCGCTGTAGAGGCTCCAGAGTACGCTTCTATCGACAATTCTCACAAGCGTTTCGGTACGAATGGTAAGTTCTTGACGATGAATCCGCTGAATTTCTTCGCCGAAGTGAAGAACGAAGGCCAAGATATCTTGAAGTCAACTTATGAGACTGACAACTTCTCTTTGTGGGTTCAAGAAGCCGATACCGTGATCGCTGGTAAACCGTTGTATTTCATCACGACATCGATCTATACGCCGGAGACAACTACCAAAGCTGTTTCTCCTCGCTACTATATGGTATCCTTGCGGGATTCTAACGAGACATTCGTTAGCAATGGCGCTACTTACTACCGTGTAGGCTTCAGCGATAAAGCGAATATCGTTCCGTTTTTGGATAACAACGCTTTGTTTGCCTTCAAGACAACTCAGGATGGTGGTTACTTATTGGAGAACCAGAAAGAGCTGAATCGCACCGTGGCCGCAGGCGAGTTGAAGACTCCTTATGTAGGTGTGGTAAACAATGTTGTGGTAATGTCTAATGTTGGCGTTCCATTCACGATCGAGAATGCTCCGACCCCGGTTTCCAACGAACAATTGGAAGAGGTTGCCAGCTTCACGGTAATCGCTGGCGAGGCTAGCGTTACGGTCTTGAACGCGGCAGGCAAGACGGTTACATTGTCTAACATCTTAGGTCAGACCACCGCTTCCGCTATCGCTTCTTCAGATAACTTCGTGATGCCGGCATCGAAAGGTATCGTGGTAGTTTCCGTTGATGGCGAGACCGCCCAGAAGGTCGTCGTTAAATGATGAATAACTGATAGTGGATATCAGTTTGTATACTAACACCGGGATTCCTACTGTATGGTAGGGGTCCCGGTGCTTTGTTTATAGGTAGGCCATTTGTATGGAGGGATTCTACTCCTCCAGTTTATTCTTTAGATAAGCGATCTTCTTCTCTGATTTCTCTTTCAAGGTGTTCATGCTCTTGATATCGCTTAATACGGTGGCGAGGTTGAAGGTGTTGACGATCGCTTTCTTGTCGGCGTCCGCCATATATATAATGTAAGGCTTGCCTCCTGTGTATTCCACCTTGATCCGCTCTTTCTCGTTATCGTAGATGAACTTGACGGCATCGACGCAGTGCTCCCCCTTGTAGGTCACTACCTCCGTGGTGCTTCCCATATCCTTGAAGCGGTAATTCAGTCCGCCGTCGTACGGGATGGAAGCGGTCTCGGCGAATTGGCCGTCTTTCAGGCTCAGCTTGATTCCCGTATGCTCGATGGGGCGTCCGCCGTAATATACGCTGGCCAGATACATCTCGCCCTCCTCGTTCACGCCGCAACGTACGTAACAACGTTGCACGTTGCGCTCGATCGTCTGCTGTTTCCAGATATAATTGCCGATTTCCTCGTAAACGGAATCCTTCTCGAAAGCGAAGCCTTTCTTCAATCCCTCTACTTCCTCCAGCTTGATCGGGAGTAAGCTGTCGCAGAAAGCGATGTTTCGCTCCGCCTCCTTTACTTCTACTTGGCGCATAAGCGTTAATCCCTGCTTCAGTACCTTTACTTCCTTGGGATAGAGCGCCCGGATACTGTCTATCTCGTTCTTCGCCCCGAAAAACTCGTTATTCTCGTACATGGCCCGGGCCTTGTCCAAACGGGCCTGAGCCGCTTTCTCGTCTCCGTTACAGCCCGTTAAAATGGCGGCAATGAGCGTTATACAGATCGCTAACTTTTTCATATCTTTCTCGTTCAATGTATTTGATACCGCAAAAGTACATGAAATTTGATTATCTTTGCGCTCTTTATTGGATTTGGAATACATAAATATGTATATAAACGAGGAAGAGATAGTAAATCATATATCCGCGAAGCCTTTCCATTTGATATCGGAGGCGGCGGAAGAGCTAGGTGTTGAGGTATATGTAATAGGCGGATATGTGCGGGATATTTTCTTGAACCGCCCATCCAAGGATATAGACGTGGTAGCGGTTGGCAGCGGTATCGAGTTGGCCAAACGAGTGGCCAAAAAGATCGGGCGTGGCGCTTATCTTTCCGTCTTCAAGAATTTCGGGACGGCGCAGGTGAAAGCCGGCGATCTGGAGCTGGAATTCGTGGGGGCGAGGAAAGAATCCTACAGCCATGACAGCCGTAAGCCTGTCGTGGAAGACGGCACCTTGGAGGATGACCAGAACCGCCGCGATTTCACGATCAACGCCTTGGCCCTTTGCCTGAACAAGGAGCGTTACGGAGAATTGGTCGATCCCTTCGGCGGGTTGGAGGATATGGACGAGCTTACGATCCGTACGCCTTTAGACCCGGATGTTACTTTCAGCGATGATCCGCTCCGGATGATGCGTGCGATTCGTTTCGCCACTCAATTAGGTTTCTTTATCGATCCCGATACCTTCGACGCCATCATCCGTAACCGGGAACGTATCTCCATTATCTCCAAGGAACGTATCGTGGACGAGTTGAACAAGATCGTCCTCTCGCCAAAGCCCTCTATCGGTTTCGACTTGCTGGATAAATGCGGACTGTTGCCATTGATTTTCCCCGAGCTTTGCGCCTTGAAGGGCGTGGAGACCAAGGAGGGGATCGGGCATAAGGATAATTTCGCCCATACCTTGATGGTGCTGGATCGTTTGAGCAAGACTTCCGATAATCTATGGCTGCGTTGGAGCGCCCTCTTCCACGATATCGCCAAGCCTGCCACGAAGCGTTTCGACCCTCGCTTGGGATGGACGTTCCATAATCATAATTTTATCGGCGAGCGGATGATCCCCGGTATTTTCAGGAAGATGAAACTCCCGATGAATGAGAAGATGAAGTACGTGCAGAAGATGGTAAGCCTGCATATGCGTCCGATCGCCTTGTCGGACGATGAGGTGACGGATTCGGCGATCCGCCGTCTGCTGTTTGACGCGGGAGATGATATCGACGATTTGATGAAACTGTGCGAGGCCGATATCACGAGCAAGAACCCGGAGAAGGTTCGCCGTTTCTTGAACAACTTCCGTAAGGTGCGCGAGAAGCTGGCCGATATAGAGGAAAAAGACCGTGTCCGTAACTTCCAGCCTCCGGTATCCGGCGAGGAGATCATGGAGACGTTTGGCTTGGCTCCCTCCAAGCCTGTCGGCGTGCTGAAAGAGGCGATCAAGAACGCCATCCTCGACGGCGTGATCCCGAACGAGTATGAGGCGGCCCGTCAATTCCTTATACAACGTGCGGAGAAGATGGGGCTGACGCCGATTCTGTGATCCGGGATAGTCCAAGGCCCAGTCTTACAGTTGGCACAGTCCCCTGTACGAAGTACTGCGGTACTTCCTAGAGGGTACTGTAGTACTTCGTACAGAGTACTACGGTACTTCGTGCACAGTACACTATCTAAGAATTTAATCGCTCTACCGTTTTCACGCCGTTTACCGCCTTGATCTTTTTCGTCAGCAAGTTTAATGCGGTCGTATCTCTTACCAATACGGTAAAGTTACCTTGGAATAATCCGTCTACCGAGTTGATGTTTAAGGAGCGAAGCGTGACGTTCGATTCCTTTCCGATCACGGAGGTGATGTTGGTGACGATCGCTATATCGTCCCGTCCGATCACCCGCAACGTAACCGTATAGCCATTGTCTCCCTTGCCGCTCCATTTCGCGCGGATGATCCGGTAACCGAAGCGGCTGAACATCTCTTGGGCGTTCGGGCAATCCATGCGGTGTATCTTGATACCTTGCGTGGAGACGAAACCGAAAACCTCGTCGCCATAAATCGGGTTGCAGCATTTGGCGAGTTTATATTCGATACCCGTCAGGTTCTTGTCGATCACCAAGACATCCTTGTTCGTCGATATCTCCTCCACCGGAGTCATCGTCACGAATTCCTCCGCGCTACGCACCTCGGTACGCTCGTTCGTCTCCGTCTCCTTGCGGAAAGCCTCCAGATATTCGTCGATTACTTGGTTGGGATCGAGGCGTTCCTCGGCGATCTCGATGTAGAAGTCCGTGACGGTCTTGAATCCTTTCTTCTTGATATAGCGCATCATGGTCGGCTCGTCCATGTCGATTTTCCGGTTCTTGAAGCGGCGCTGCAACATCTCTTTGGCGAATTCCACGGCCTTCACGGTCTCCTCCTTCAAGGCCTGCTTGATCTTCACACGGGCCTTGGAGGTGACGACGAAGTTCAGCCAATCCCGCTTCGGGCTTTGGGCGGGCGACGTGATGACGGATACGCTATCGCCGTTGTTCAAGGTGTATTTGATCGGAACGTTCTTACCGTTCACTTTCGCCGACACGCATTTGCTTCCTAGCTTCGTGTGGATGGCAAAGGCGAAATCGAGGACCGTCGCTCCCTTGGCCAGCTTGATAAGCTCGCCGGTAGGCGTGAAGACGTAGATCTCATCCTTATATAGATCCATCTTGAAATCCTGCATCAAGTCGAGCGGATTATTCTCCTTGGCCTCCAAGGCGGCACGTACGGTATTCAAGAACTCGTCTAGCCCGCTCTCTGCTTTCACGCCCTTGTATTTCCAATGCGCCGCTAGGCCTCGCTCGGCGATCTCATCCATCCGCCTCGTACGGATCTGCACCTCTACCCATTTATTTTGCGGCCCCATAACCGTGATGTGCAAGCTCTCGTAACCGTTGCTCTTCGGGATAGAGATCCAGTCCTTCATACGCTTCGGGTTGGGCTGGTACATATCGGTGACGATGGAGTAGACTTGCCAGCATTCCGAGCGTTCCTTCTCCAGCGGCGTATCCAATACGATCCGGATAGCGAAAAGATCGTAGATACCCTCGAACTCCACCTGCTGCTTTTTCAGCTTGTTATTAATGGAATGTATGGATTTGGTACGTCCCTTGATATCGAACTTGAATCCTGCCGCTGCCAGCTTCCGCTTGATCGGGGCGATGAACTCGGCGATATAAGCGTCGCGGGAGCGTTTCGTCTCATTCAGCTTCCGTTTGATGAAGTCATACTGTTTCCTGTCCGTATATTTCAAGGAAAGGTCTTCCAGCTCGCTCTTGATCGTATATAAACCCAGTCGGTGGGCGAGGGGAGCGTATAAATAAGAGGCCTCGGTAGCCAGCCGGATACGATCATCCTCTTGCATCTGTTTTCCCATACGCATGAGGCAGAGGCGGTCGGCGATCATAAGCAAGATCACACGTACGTCCTCGGCAAACGAGAAAAGCAAATGATGGAAATTCTCCGAGTTGACGGCAGTGTTCCGGGCATACAAGTCGGAGGTCTTCAAGAGGCGACGGATGATCAAGGTCACGTCCGCCCCGAATTTCTGCTCCACTTCCTCTATCGTGATCGCCTTCTTCAATACCGGGCGGTATAATAGAAGGGCGATGACCGAGGTACGTTTCAAGCCAATCTCCAAGGTGGCGATCAAGGCCGTGTCGATATTTCGCAATAAACCGTTGATACCATTCTTATCCCTGCCGTAGCAATCGAGGGCGACAACCCGCTTCATCAGCTCCTTCATCTTCCGGATATCTTCCCTCTCGAGGAAAGAGTAAAGGTTTCGTAACAGGAGCCTGTATTTGGAGAAGAACAGCTTCTTTTCCTCAGACGTAAAGAATCCAATTGTATCCATAGTTATATCATTTTTATTGCCCGGTTGAGGACAAACCGCAAAACATGCTGTAAAAATACTTTTTTCTATGGAATTTCAACACGTATCTTGCGGTTATTTTATACATTTGCGATACACATAGCGCATAAGTGCTTGTGGTGTTACTGATGAGATTATTCACATTAAATACTATACTATGTTAAACGCAAACGATTTAGAACAGCTGAAAGCCAAAGGAATCAGCGAAAAACAGATTGAAGAGCAACTCGCTTGCTTCGTAAAAGGTTTCCCTTTCCTTGAGATAGCGGCCTCCGCTTCGGTAGAAAAAGGTATTATGGTAATATCTAAAGAGGAACAGGCTTCTTATATGGATGCTTGGAACGCTTATCTGGCTAAAAACAAGAAAATCGTAAAATTCGTACCTGCCTCCGGCGCTGCTAGCCGTATGTTTAAGAATCTGTACGAGTTCCTTTCTGCGGATTATAAGGAACCGATGAACGCTTTCGAGAAGAAATTCTTTAGCGAGATCGAGAAATTCGCTTTCTATAAGGCTTTGGACAAGAAGTGCGTGGAGAATACAGGGAAAGATATTCCTGCGTTGGTAGCCTTGGGCGAGTACAAGGAGGTGGTATCCAATTTATTGGAGCCGAAAGGCTTGAATTACGGGCAGCTGCCGAAAGGCTTGTTGCTTTTCCATAAATATGCCGATACGGTTCGTACGGCGATGGAAGAACATTTGGCCGAAGGTGCCATGTACGCCAAGAATAACGCCGGAGAGGTGAATATCCATTTCACGGTATCTCCGGAGCATCAGGCTTTATTCGAGCAATTGGTTGCCGATAAATCTGGCGAGTACGAGGAGAAGTTCTCTGTGAAATACGATGTCTCTTTCAGTATCCAGAAACCGAGTACTGATACGGTAGCGGCCGCTATGGATAACACGCCGTTCCGCGATAAGAATGATAAGTTATTGTTCCGTCCGGGTGGGCATGGAGCCTTGATCGAGAATTTGAACGATGTGGATGCCGACGTGGTATTTATCAAGAATATAGATAACGTGGTTCCGGATAGCTTCAAATGCTCTACGGTTATCTACAAGAAGGTGATCGCCGGTGTCTTGGTAACATTGCAGGAGAAAGCCTTCAGATATCTGGAACAGATCGAGACCGGCAAATATACCCATGCCGAGGTAGAGGAGATGATTCATTTCTTGCAAGACGACCTATGTATCAAGAACCCGGATACGAAATTACTGGAAGACGCCGAGTTAATCCTGTATATCAAGAGCAAACTGCTTCGCCCGTTGCGTGTATGCGGTATGGTGAAGAATGTGGGCGAGCCGGGTGGCGGTCCGTTCCTGGCGGTGAATCCGGACGGTACGGTTTCCTTGCAGGTGCTTGAAAGCTCCCAGATCGATATGAGCGATCCGGCTAAGAAGGCGATGTTTGAGAAGGGTACTCACTTTAATCCCGTGGATTTGGTTTGCGCCGTTAAGAATCACAAGGGAGAGAAATACAACTTGCCGGATTACGTGGATAAGAATACGGGCTTCATCTCTTATAAGAGCAAGGATGGCCGCGAATTGAAAGCGCTGGAATTGCCGGGCTTGTGGAACGGTGCCATGAGCGACTGGAACACGGTATTCGTAGAAGTTCCTATCGAGACATTCAACCCCGTGAAGACGGTGAACGACCTGTTACGCCCCGAACATCAATAAATACCCAGTTGTAGAGACGGGGCGTGCCCCGTCCCTACAACTAGATCCTTATATTTTCGGTAATTCCCACGGTGCCCTGTATTCCTTGCACAATAGTTTATCCGCCTCCGTATCATGGAAACTCTTTCCATCCCACGATAATTTCTTACCCGTGCGATAGGCTATATTCCCTAATTGGGAGAACTTGGCGATATGTGCTCCGATCTCTACACTTGCGTTGCAATTACGATTCCGACTCTTGATACATTCCAGATGATTCTTTACGTGTAAGTTCAGTCCCCCTTCGCCGTATGAGTTCTTTAAAGGTACTGCCTCCATACGTGCCTGTCCGTTCACTTTCTCCGGTATCACTTCCCAGCCGCTACGGTCGATCACCAACGTACCGTTCTCGCCTACAAATCCCAAACCGTGATTGCGTCCGTAAGCGCCATCGTCGATACCGATCGCATGATCCCACATCACGGTGAAATCCTTGAATGTATAGATGGTTTGCAATAAGTCCGGGGTCTCGCAAGCGTCATCCGGATAACCGAACTTGCCTCCGGATGCCATGATGGATTCCGGTGCGGTAACGTTCATGCCATATAATGCGTAGTCTAACAGGTGAACACCCCAGTCAGTCATCAAACCTCCCGCATAATCCCAGAACCAACGGAATGTGAAATGAAAACGGTTCCGGTTGAATGGGCGTCGTGGTGCCGGCCCCAGCCACATATCATAGTCCACTCCGGCGGGCACCGCCTCGTCCGGCTTGACGGGGATAGAGGGGCACCAACCTTGATAAGAGAATACACGTACGGTGCGGATCTTACCCAGCTGTCCGCTATGTACGAATTGCATGGCGTCCTGCCAATGCGGATCGCTACGTTGCCATTGGCCTACCTGCACGACCCGGTTGTATTTCTGCGCCGCCCGTACCATAATGTTACATTCCTCGATACTATTTCCCAGCGGTTTCTCACAATACACATCCTTCCCGGCTTGGCAAGCGGATACCATTTGCAGGCAGTGCCAATGATCGGGAGTACCTACGATTACGAGATCGATATCCTTATTGTCTATCAATTTACGCCAGTCTTTATATAAATGCTTTACTTTCTTCCCGGTGATCTTCTCGGTCTCTGCCGCCCGGTTGTTTAATACGCTCTCATCGATATCCGACAAGGCGATACACTCTACTTCCGGATTACGAAGGAACGCTTTAAGGTCTTCGAATCCCATGCCGTTACATCCGATAAGCCCGACGCCTATCTTGTCGTTTGCGCCCACACCGGCACTCCCAGCTTTAATGAAAAAAGGACTGATGGAAAGTCCGGCACCGAGCAAGGCGGTCTGCCGGAGGAAATCTCTTCGTGTTGTCATATGGTCTATACAGATTTAAGTATACGCGATATTAGTAGTATTTTATGACAATCGCAAATATATAAACCTCATTCTCTTGGAATCTCGTCATTTCCGTAGGTGTGAGAAAAGGGCATTGTAAAAAAAGTTATTAAAATATATAGGAATACTACGTATCGCATAATAGATTACCTTTGTTCCCCGTTATAGGTATTTGAAAGAGACCTATATGAATAATAGGGAGGTGTGATCCTTTTTCAATATGAATTATAAAGATTTTGAAGTATGAAGGTACAAAGTTTTGTTTTATGCTTTTTATTGACGTTACTCTCCGTCTCTTGTATCCGGGAGGAGGCGCCCAATGCGGAAGCGGATATCTTATCGTGTACGGTAGATGGCGATATATTGAAAGCCGAGCCGGAGATCGACAACGAGTCCGTGACGCTGACCGTGAAAAGTGATGCGGATATTACAAACCTAGCCCCGGTATTCACCTTGACTCCCGGCGCTACTATCAAGCCGGCTAGTGGCACCGCTTTTGATTTTACGACACCGAGAACCTATACGGTTACTTCCGAGGATGGCCATTGGACGAAGACCTATACGGTACGTTGCATCGTCTCTGGTGTGAGCACGGAATATCATTTCGAGCATATAACGATGGAGCCGAAGAATGAACGTTATCAGATATTCTATGATTTCACGTCGAATGGAGATTCCGTGACATGGGCGAGTGGTAACGCCGGTTTTGGCTTGACGGGTGTGCCCAAGACTCCGTTGGATTATCCCACCATGCAAGACGATAACGGATATGTCGGTAAATGCGCTAAGTTGGTGACCCGCAGCACGGGTAGTTTCGGTAGCGGATTCGGTATGCCTATCGCCGCCGGAAACCTTTTCATCGGTACGTTTGATTTGCTGAACGCTATTCCGGACGCAAGGAAAGGCACGAGATTGGGACGTCCTTTCGATCATGTGCCGACTTACTTGAGTGGTTATTATAAATATAAAGCGGGAGAGTCGTATAAAGTGAATGGCGAGGAGGTAAAAGGTAAGAAAGACCAATGTGATATCTACGCCATCTTCTATGAGACGGATGAGAATGTGAAATATTTGGATGGTTTCAACGGGTTGACAAGCCCGAACCTGATATCCGTTGCCCGGATCAGCGATCAGAAAGAGACGGATGAGTGGACGCGTTTCTATATCCCGTTCGTGGCTAAGCCCGGTAAGGTGATCGATAAGGATAAGCTGGCGAAAGGTGGTTATCAGTTATCCATAGTCTTCTCTTCGAGTTTGAAAGGTGATGTCTTCGAGGGAGCGGAAGGTAGCACGCTTTGGATCGATGAGGTTGAGATAATCCAGTCCGGTGAGAACTAAAAAAACAGAGGATATGAAAAGATATATAGTATTAATAGGTATACTGTGCTTGTCGGGTGTCATTACGTTGAAGGCGCAGCAGGAAAGAAACCAAGGAATAATCTGGTCTTCCCTAAGGGGATTGGAATATACGGTAAAGGCCGGTATCAATATCGGCGGAACCGCTCCGGTGCCATTGCCTCGTGAGATTCGTGCGATAGATAGTTATCGCCCTACGCTTTGTGTCTCCATAGAGGGCGATATCAAGAAATGGTTCGGCGAGAGCAAGGAATGGGGTATGATGATCGGTCTCCGTCTGGAGAATAAAGGTATGGAGACAAAAGCGACGGTTAAGAATTACAGCATGGAGATCATTGGCTCCGGTGGCGAGAAGCTGAAAGGAAACTGGACCGGCGGCGTGCAGACGAAAGTGGAGAACTCTTATTTCTCGATACCGGTCGTGGCTCTTTACCAATTGAATAACCGGGTGAGTTTCTCGGCGGGACCATTTGTCTCGTTCGCTACAAACCGGAACTTCTCCGGCTACGTATACGACGGATATCTGCGTGAGATCAATCCTACCGGTACGAAGGTGGAGTTTTCTGGTGACAACCGTGCTTCCTATGATTTCTCGGATAACTTAAGAAAGTTTCAGTGGGGAGCGCAGATCGGTACAGAATGGAAAGCGTTTAAGCACCTTATCGTATACGCTGACTTGACATGGGGATTGAACGATATCTTCCAAAAGGATTTCGATACGATTACCTTCGGGATGTATCCGATCTATCTGAACGTAGGCTTCGGATATGCGTTTTAGGAATTGATATGAATCAAAATAAGGCTATCCCGGACAAGGATAGCCTTTTTTATTAAAAGATTATTATGGAAATAAATTATTTTTTATAACTTTGGGGCAATCATTCTCAGACCAAGTTACATTTTATCTTATATTATTAACAAAATTACCATGAAAGAAAACACTAAGAAGGGCGTAAGCCGTAGAGAGTTTTTGGGTCTTTCCGCACTAGGATTGGCTAGTTTAACAATTCTTCCCAGTTGGGCCATTGATGGAGTCCGTATCGCCCCGAGCGATCGAGTCGTTTTAGGTTTTATCGGCCTAGGTCAGCAAGCATTATCAGACTTTAAAGGATTTGCCGCATGTCCGGGCGTACAGGTTGCCGCATGTTGTGACGTGGACACGATGAAAACAGAGCGTTTCAGAAGACGTGTCGCTGAATGGCAAGCCTCAAAGGGAATGAACCAACGTTGTGATCAATATGAGTTTTACGAGGATTTGCTGGAGCGTAAGGATATCGACGCTATCGAGGTCGCTACCCCGGACCACTGGCATGCCTTGGCTACCATTCATTCTTGTCAATCTGGAAAAGACGTATATTGTCAGAAACCGTTGGCTTATACGATCGCTGAAGGTTTGGCTATGGTAAAAGCCGTACGTAATAATAAACGTGTGCTTCAAGTAGGTAGCCAGCAACGTTCCAGCAGAGAGTTCCAAGCTGCGATCGATATGGTTCAGAATGGAGCCATCGGTCATATAGAGAAAATATATGCACGTGTAGGTGAGCCTCCTACGCCGCTGAGCTTGCCGGAAATGCCGGTTCCCGCTAATTTGAACTTCAATCAGTGGATGGGTCCGTTGAACGATCCGAAGATCCATTATCATCCCGATTTATGTCCTCCTATTTCTCTGGATCCGGAAGAGAACGAGAAACTATGGGGCGCATGGCGTTGGTTTCAAGAGACTGGTAATGGTTATACCGCTGACTGGGGCGCTCATATGTTCGATATCGCCCAAGCCGCTATCGGTATGGATGGCTCTGGTCCGGTTGAGTTTACACCTAAGGGATACAATGGCACGCAATATTCAACCATGCGCTATGCGAATGGTATCGTAATGACTGAACAACCTTATTTGGAGGATAATCCGGATGCGCAGGGTATTAAGTTTGTCGGTGATAACGGTTGGATCGAGGTAGCTCGTGGCTACATCAACTGCTCTGATCAGTCTAATATCCCCTCCGACCTGAAGAACTTGATCGAGAAGCGCCCGAGAATGATGACTCCGGAAGAGCGTAAGAAGATGTATGAGGAATATATGAAGAAGCTGAAAGACAGTAAAAAGAAGGGTAACGATGCTGGCAATTATGAGACTAGCGCTCCGCATATGCAGAACTTCATCGACTGCGTTCGTTCACGTGAGAACCCGATCGCTCCGGTTGAGGTAGGTTGCAGTACGAATACGCTTTGCTGTTTACAGAATATTGCCCGTGAGCTAGGCCGTCCGGTTAAATGGAACCCGGCTACATTAAGCTTCGGTAATGATAAGGAGGCGGCTTCCCACCGTTTGTACTGGTATCAATATCGCAACCCGTATTCATTGCCTTATTTCTGTAAATAAGCCTATTTAAATAGAATGATGTTATGAGTAACAGACGGGATTTCTTAAAAAATATCTCTCTCTTTACCGCTGGTGGATTGCTGGCTGGTAAAGCCGGTTCCGTAAATGCGGCGAACGCTGCGTTGGGAGTTGTGGATGAGGTCCATGCCGGCAAAGAGATTGGCTTGCAGATCTATTCTTTATCCCAAGAATTATATAAAGGCGACGTGGCCGCTAATCTTCGGAAGGTGAAGGATATGGGATACTCCAAGCTGGAGTTGGCGGGTTATGGTAAAGGCGCTATCGGAGGTGTTCCTATGATGGACTTCAAGAAAATGGCGGAAGACGCTGGCTTGAAGATCATTAGCTCGCACGTGAATCCGGTAGACACATCTATCTCTGACCCTTTTAAGGCTATGATTTTCAAATACTCGAAGGAGGTTACCCCAAAGATCATGGAGTATTGGAAAGCTACGGCTGCCGATCATGCGAAACTAGGCTGTAAATATTTGATCCAGCCGATGATGCCGACGATTACTACGCACGATGAGGCTAAACTTGTTTGCGATATCTTCAATCAGGCCTCGGATGTTATCAAGGCAGAGGGCATCGCCACTGGTTTTGGCTATCATAATCATAATATGGAGTTCAATCGTGTCGCAACGAAAGAGCAACAGGAGAAAGTGAAGGGAAATCCTTTCGCTGCCTTCATGAAAGTCGGAGACCAGATTTATGACTTGATGCTGAAAGATACGGACCCGAGCAAGGTTTACTTCGAGATGGATGTTTATTGGATTGTCATGGGACAAAACGATCCTGTCGAGTATATGCAGAAACATCCGGATCGTATCAAGGTATTACATATCAAGGATCGTGCCGTATTCGGCCAAAGTGGTATGATGAACTTTGAGATGATATTCAAGCAAATGTACGCGAACGGAATCAAAGACTATTTTGTAGAGTTGGAGCAAATGCCGGACGGACGTACTCAATTTGCGGGTGTGAAGGATTGTGCCGACTATTTGATCAAGGCTCCTTTTGTAAAATGAAGTAACAATCGATAGATCGTAAGCCTCGGGGTCAATAGACTCCGGGGCTTTTTTATTAGATGAAAGGCAACATAAACGGGTCTATTTTGTTTTTATAAAAAGAAGTTTATATCGCAAAAATAAAGGAAAGGATGAGTTCTAGGATAAGGAAGATATTGAAACATACGGTGATCGCTGTTTTATCGCTGGCTGTATTGTTCCTAGTTTTGAATCTTTTCCTGACAGGTCGTTTGGAGCGGTACCTGAAAAGAGAACTGATAGAGCGTACGGCGAATGCTACGGATGGTTTTTATCGTCTTTCTTTCGATAAGCTTTCTATTAGCTTCTTCAAGGGAGAACTAAGGCTAGAGGGTATTTCATTGGAGCCGGACTCTAAGGTCTTTGAACATTGGGCCGCCTTGGATAGCTTGCCCGATACCTATGTAAGTACCCGGATTGAGGTGATAGATTTTAAGGGAATTAATTTGGTATGGCGATGGAATTACCGGCAACTCCATTTCAATACCTTTGAGATCCGCTCGCCGGAGGTTCGTGTATACGGCTCTTCCGGATCAAAACCGTTAGTTTCCGGACTGGCGGCAGATACGGTAGAGCATGCCGAATCGAAGACGTTGTACGAGGTGATCTCTCCATACATAGATGCCCTGAGCGTAAAGACCTTGAACTTGGAAAATGCCAGTATCTCTTATAATGTGGAAAACCAAGTCTCGCCGATTATCTATACGTTGAATAACGTAAGTTTCCATGCGTATGGTTTTATGTTGGATTCTACCTCTTCACGGAGCGGGAAGCTGTTGTATTGCGATAACTTCGATTTTGTCACGAACCAGCCGCAAACCTTGTTGGTAAATAATGATTTTAAGTTGGAGACGGATAGTATATGCCTCAGTACCCAAGATTCCATTATCTATATCCAAAAAATCCAATTGCTTCCGCAAGAATTATTGTGGGGGGAGACCAATCGGAAACCAACGAATTATCTGGAAGGGAAGGTACAAACTGTAGAGATACAAGGGATTCACTTTAGACGGGAAGATGCCTTGAACTATTTGTCCGCCCGTAATTTTGAGATACAATCTTCGGATATAAAGGTGTATGACTTGACTCGGGAGAAGAAGCAGGCGAATGCCGATGCGGATTCTTTGGTGCAAGCCTTATCGTTATATGATGTGATCTCTCCGGTACTACATAGTATATCCGTGGATCAAATACGAATAGAGCGAACCGCCCTTCACTATTCCTTAGCCTTGAAAGGGCAGATAGAGGACTTCTCGATCCCTGAGTTTAATTTCCATGCGGAAGGTCTTCTGATCGACTCCTTGGTAGCTCCGGGCGAGGAACTGAATTATTTTCGTTCCATTGCGTTTGAGGCGAATGATATACAAGGGATCATGAGGGCTCGTAATCATCGGTTCGATATCAAGCGTTTGGCGATGAATACGGCCTTAGGCTCGTTTCATATAGATAGCATGCGACTACGTCCGTTGTCTGTTCGTTCCCACAATGATTATTTGTCGGGAAGTATCGATACGATCCGGATAGACGGGTTGGCGTACGACAAAGGTGTTAGCGCAGATTTACTGAAGGTTCGGTCGCCTCGCTTGGTTTATTATAAAACGCCCTCCGTTGAATCTCCGGATAAAGGGAAAAGCACATCTGTAAATAGCCGTGTGGATGTGGAGAGTTTGTTAAATCCTTTCCTTCGGTATCTTTCCATCCGTAAGATCCAGATTCGGAATGCAAATGTGACATTGGAGGATCGTGAGATAAATGACACGACCCGGTACCGACTCAACGGCCTTGATTTCTTTGCTACGAATTTCTTGGTGGATGAGCAAACGAACCGGAGTGGACAATTGTTTTTCAAGTATGATCATTTTGGTCTTAGTTTCCGGGATTTCGATAACTACTTACCGGGAAAGGATCTGCGTGTGACTATAAGAAAAGGTTCGCTATCCACCGTAAACGGCTTTTTCCGTCTACAGGATGTGACCCTGGCCGCTAAAAAGGACTCGATACGTTTTTCAACCCCATTGATTTCTTTAGCGGGAATCCGGATTCCCAAGAATAGCATCTATCAGATCGGGTTTGACCGATTTGATTTATCCGATGGTGATTTTTCTATGTCTTGGGGATCGGATACGACAATATTGCGGACTGAGAGCCAAAAGGATATCCAATTGGCTTTGGAGAATGTGTTTGTGGATTTGAAGAAGAAGACGTTTCAATTAGGTGATCTTCAGCTACAGACGAAGGATATCGATATACCGTTGGATAACGGCTTCTACCGTTTGAAAATCGGGGGGCTGGATTTGAGAAAGTCAGGTTTGAGGTTGGATCACGTACATTTAGTCTCGCCTTATTCTAAAATGGAATTCGCTTATAAACAGCCTAAGCATCAAGATTGGTTTGACGTGAAGGTTGGGAACGTAAGATTGAACGACGTGGATATTCCCGGATATTTCTCAACCAAGGAATTACGTTTGGGGGGACTCTGGATAAACGATGTCTTACTACAAAACTTAAAGAACCGGAAGATCCCGGTGGAGCCTCATATCGTTCCGATGATTTATGAAGGTTTACAAAAGGCTCCGGTCCGTTTCAAGATAGATACCGCTTCCGTTGCCAATTTCTCCGTGGTTTATGAGGAATTACCCGTTAAAGGCGATAAGCTCGGTAAGCTTTATTTTACCGATATGAACGGCCAATTTTCAGGTTTGACCAATATCGTTTCCTATCCGGAGCAATTCATCACATTGCATGCGGACGGGAACCTGATGGGATCGGGGCATTTCACGGCTACATGGCAACTCCCCGTGGATTCATTATATGACCGCTTTCTATTGGATGCCCGTTTGGATAGCCTAGACTTGCTTTCCTTAAATGAGATCGTAAAACCTCTGGCGCCGGCGGAAGTAGTGAGCGGTTGGGCGCAGGATGTGGTCTTTCATATGGATGCCTCAAGCCGGAAAGGACGGATACGGTTAGACTTCCCGTACCGGAAATTGAAAGTGGCTTTATTGAAAGAGAAAGACGGAGAGACCACACAAAAAGGTTTCTTGTCGAGATTGGCGAACTTAGTTCTACGGGATAATAATCCGGCTCATCCGGAGCGAAAAGATAGTAAATTGCGTAAGGTCGATATGGAAATTGTGCGAGATCCCTATCATTCCGCGTTTAACTATCTATGGCAGATGCTAAGACCAGCCTTGGTGGAATCAGTCGGAGTCTCGAAAAAAGAACAGGATGCGGCCTTGAAAGTGGCAGGTTTCTTCACGAAGGTAAAGCGCTTTTTCGGTCTCGATAAAAAGAAGGATAAGCGGGAGGAGATTGATACAAATAATAAGGAAATAGAACCTTTAAAAGAATAAATAATGGAATATACAGTAAATCACTATCCGGAGAAACATCGTTTCGAGGTAGTAGAAGACGGCTTGACAGCCTATGTGGAATATCGTTTAAGAGGAGATGCCTTGGACATTATCCATACCATTGTCCCAAAAAACTTGGAAGGGCGTGGGATTGCGGCGACTCTTGTTGAAACAGCTTATAAATACGCAAAGGAACAGGGGTTGCGCCCTTTGGCTACCTGTTCCTATGCGGTTGTGTGGTTAAAACGCCATCCGGAGTTTTAATCCTTGATCGTAATACCTAACATTCTAGCGATGTCCAGTGCTTGTAAGGAGGTTACGGTAGCACCTTTCAACTCTCCTCCGGGAATCGAGCCAATACGTATACCGGCGATCTCGGAGGAAGTAAGATCGATCCCTTTCAAAGAGGTCCGGTGAAACTCGGCCTCTACTAAATTACAATGTTCGAATTCTACGTTCGTGAATTGGCAATTGTCCAATCCGCCTCCTCGTAAAAAGCATTGATTAAAAGATACGTTCCGGAGTTTGCTCATGGAGAAGATTACATAATCTCCTTTGCAATCCCGGATGGTAGTATGATTAAAGATTGATTCGGAGAAATTCGTTCCGGTAAGTTTACACCCAATGAACTCTACCCGGTAAAAGCCACATCCGGATAAATTTATATTTGATAGGTCACAGTTCTTAAATACCACATCGCTAAACTGAGATTTACGATAATTGCAAGCAATGAAACCACAATTGGTGAATAAGCAGGAATTAACGGATAGGTTCTGTTTAGATACGTCCTCGACGCATAATCCATTGAAAGAACATTCTGTAAAATCATCCTCTTGTCTGGATATACAATCCATCCAGTCCACATCCTCCCGTAAGTTTTTTACCAATCTAGGCGCTGTTATTTTCAACATGTTATTGTTTCCTATTTTAATTTAGATGGTAAAGATAACGGATTTGGGCTAAATAAACGATATCTTTACTTTATAGTTCATTTTAGCAATATCGGAAAAGTGTGTTCGGGATAATTCTTCTATTTTTGCCTTGAAATCCTAAGAATCATGCGAATAAAGACAACGACAAAGACAGAGTATCAACAACGTATGAATGTATTGGTTGAATACATAAATAATCACTTAGGCGAGGATATCGATCTAAATAAGCTGGCGGAGATATCCGGATTCTCTCGTTGGCATTTTCATCGGATCTTTGCGGAGTTCTTAGGGGAACCGGTTGGTACGTTTATCGTTAGGATGCGGGTCGAGACGGCCGCTCGGCTTTTGCGTTACACGGAAATACCTGTCAAGGAGATCGCCTATAAGGTAGGATATGACGTACCCTCTTCTTTGTCTAAGGTTTTTCGCCAGTTTTATGGGATTTCTCCAAATGAATATAGAAACAATAAAGATTATGTAATTATGGAACCGAATAGAATAATGCCCGATATGGAATTGAAGGTCGAGGTAAAAGATTTACCCGGCAAACAAGTAGCCTACATTCGTCTAAACGGAGGGTATAAAGAAATCGATTATCTGGGAACTTGGATGCGCTTGCTCCAATTCGCCAAGGAGCAAAACATCCAACCATTGAGTTTTTCACCGATCTGCTTGTACCATGATGATCCGAAAGTAACCTCACCGGATAAGCTGCGTACCGATATTTGTATGGAAGTCGCTCCTTCGGTTTGCCCTAAAGGGGAGATTGGTACGAAAAAGGTATTGGAAGGCCGTTTTATGGTCGCTCTTTATAAGGGAACCTATCAGCAATTAGGAGCTGTGTATGATACGCTTTACGGTAAATATCTCCCCGAGATGGGTCTTTCCTTACGGGAAGTGCCTAGCGGCGAGATCTACTTGAATGATCCTTGCAATACGAAGCCGGAGGATTTATTGACCCAGATTTATGTGGCGATAGAATAATAAGAGCTAGAGAGGTTTCTGAAGTGAATAAATGAATTAATCTTGATTGCCGTCTTCTCTAATTAGCGGCAATCAAGATTTTTAATATTTTAGACGCGATTGTATGATGTGATAACTTATATACTTGCTTTTACAAATTCATTATCGATCCAATAAGTCGCTTCTTCGGAAGTGAATTTCAATATACAATAGCTCGGATCTATTACTCCTCCAGGGAAATGAGCGAACATCCAGTCAGACCAAAGGGCTTTCTTGATTTCCATATCGGAAACGATCTCGACCTTACCTGTTAACACGATACTGTCTCCTCCTTCCATAAAGCAAACTCCGGCTTTCGGGTTGAGTTGGAATTGTATCGTCTTATCAGAGAACGTGCCTGTAGAGAACCATATTTGGGAAATACCATCCGCTTTTATTTTTCCCATAGGAACCGGACGGGGATAACCATCTTCCGTAACAGACGCAAGCATAGCGGTGTCACATTCCGTTAATATGGAAATTGCTTTTTCCTCGATTAGCTTGAGGTCTATCATTTGGACGGGTATACATAAATCGATCATACATTTATCTTGTGGATGTTGATCGAGGGGGATGCTTTGATAGATCTCGAATGATTTGCCTGCGCAAGGTTTGCATTGGTGTTTGGATGTAAGCGTGTACATCAAGCTCCATGCGGCGGGTATTTCATCCGTTCCTATCTCAAAATGCCCGATTGCGTAAAGTCCTCCGGATAATAATCCTTTTGAGATCTCATTTTCTCCCTCTACCTCTTGAGGCACTGTTAAACCGATATCCACACTTAACTCCTTTCCTTCGTGTTGGTAAACTGATATAAGTTTATTTGCCGGACCGTTTATAAGTCCTTTTGCCCCGGCCCATTGCATAAGCTTTCTGATAGAGCTTGGGATCAAGCTCATATCTCCTTGATGATGAAGATACACGATGTGTGTAGCATGTAGTTCTTTTAGTTCAAAAGTGTAATTCATAAGATTCTTATTTGTAAAAGTTCAATAGTGCAAACATACGGAATGACTATTCTTTCTGGTTGTAAAAAAACGACTTTTTATATGATAGATTCTTGCGATTTTATTTTTAATCAAATATAAGTAAGCGGTTCATCCGTAGGATTTGGTAAAGTCAGGAAGTAAGAGGGAACGTCTCCCGCTAAACGCTTGAATTCTTTGATAAAGTGGGAATGGTCATAGTAGCCGCAATCTAAGGCGATGCTGCTTAAGTCCGTGTGTGGGGCGTTCCTCAGTACTTCTATGGCATATTGGAATTTTATGATCCGGCTGAATTCTTTGGGAGTATATCCGGTGGTATCCTTGAACTTACGTTGGAAATGCCGCTGGCAAATGCAAATCTTGTCGATCAAGTTTTGTACGGGTAGCTGTCCGCGAGACTGTTTTATAAATGAGGTGGCGTATATAATTTGTCTGTCTACTTGAATGGATTGGGTGAGAAGGCGTATAAGATAGCCTTCGATAATGCGGATACGGACGGAATCGTCCGGCTGTTCGCAAAGCATCTCGGCAAAGGCATTATCGAATAAAAGGTTAATATCTGAAGACTGGATGCGAAGATCGGCAAACTGTCCCAAAGGCTCATTCGTGAAAGCTGCCAGCCCACAGGGGTGAAAACGAACCCCCAGCATGTGCAGGGTATTTGTCGTGGCAGTCAGATCCGAATAAACCCGCATAGGACCAACGAAATAGGAACGATAAGGTTGCATGATCATCGAATGCTCGTCCGTAGGGACGGTCATGTTACCGATTGAGAAGATAAAGTCGGTGCATCCGTCCGCGAGGATCTTAAAACGTGTCCCGATGTCGGTAAAGCCTTTGAACACCCAGAACTTGTCGATAAAGGGCACTAAGGCTGCGCAGGGGGTAAATTCGTGATACATAGTGCTTCTTTCGCTTGTTTTATACGGCGAAGATACTATTAAAAAATCATAGTTATGAAATTTTCAAAACATAGTTATGAGTTGAACAAATCATAACTATGTTTTTTTATTTGTTTTTATAGGAGTGGGAGATAGTCGGCATATCCCTCTTCTTCCATCTTTGCTTTAGGGATAAATCTTAATGACGCGCTATTGATGCAGTATCGTAACCCACCTTTGTCGGCTGGGCCATCATTAAAAACGTGCCCTAGATGTGCATCTCCTGTTTTGCTGCGTATCTCAATCCGTTTCATCCCGTGGGAAAGATCCGTTTTTTCCATCACCAAGCTCTTGTCTATCGGCTTGGAGAAACTAGGCCATCCGCAACCCGAATCAAACTTATCGGTAGAGATAAACAAAGGTTCCCCGGTCGTGATATCTACGTAGATGCCTTCACGCTTTTCATTCCAATATTCATTCTTGAAAGCTCTTTCCGTAGCGTTTTGCTGTGTTACCGCATATTGCTCGGCGGTGAGTTTAGAGCGCAATGTCTGATCATCCGGTTTCTGGAATTTCTTTTGCGATACAGGCTTGTTCGAGGCTTTCCCCTTATTAGCCTTTCGGGCGAAATCGAATAGATCCGGGCTTATGTGGCAATAACCGTCCGGGTGTTTATCTAAATAATCCTGATGATAGTCTTCTGCCGGATAGAAATTACTTAATGGCTGAATCTCTACGACGATGGGCTTGGTATAATTCTTGGCCAATGCCTCCACGGTCTCTTTGATGATCGGCAGATCGTCCGTATTCGTATAATAGATGCCGGTACGATACTGTGATCCGATATCGTTGCCTTGCCGGTTGATACTTGTCGGATCTATCGTCTTGAAGAATAGTTCGATCAATAACTTCAAATCGGCTTGTCGCGGATCGTAGCTAACTTCCACTGTCTCGGCGAATCCGGTATTATCGTTACACACTTGTTCGTAAGTCGGGTTTTTGATACTCATCTTCCCGTTCGCGTAACCTACTCGGGTATTCGTAACGCCATCGATTTGCTTCATGAAATGTTCTGTTCCCCAGAAACATCCACCGGCAAAATAAATTTCACTTTGGGTATTCATTCTTGTTGTTTTTGAAAGTTGATCACTCATTGTCGTTCTCGCGATTGCTAGTCCGTTTGATACTAGCAAAGCTATAAATAAAATTAGATGTTTCATATACTTTTTCTTTATTATCGTGAAGGGATGAGATCCATTATATTATATAACCAGAATAGCAGGAAATGGTTCTCCACCAAAGGCTTGATCCCGGCGGCCTCGGTCGGGGTGAATTTAAAGAAACTGATAATTGATTTCATGTTCTTGTTCATCTTAATGTTTAATCTATAATCCGTAATTTTTGTTCTTTGATAATTTAGTCTGTCGTTATGAGAAAAACTGACAAGATTTGTCGCGGGGGTATTTGCCCTTTTGGTGATGAACTATCGGGATTTGTTCGCTACCGATGTGATATCCTCATTTATGAAGCCGGTCGATGAGCCAATCGTGGTGTTAGGGCCTGTTCTGCAGATATTTCGCGGGATACTGTTGGCTTTGGTGTTATTGCCTTTACGGAAGGTGTTTTTTGAGGAAAAGAACGGCTTAATGAAATTAGGCGTAATAATCCTAGGATTGTCCTTGCTATCAACCATTGGGCCGACAATGGGATCCTTTGAAGGATACATATATACGAAAATACCCTATATGTATCAAATGTTGGGTTATCCGGAGGCGATACTATACGTGTTGTTGTTTATCGGGATATTGCATGTCTCGATAAAATATGCTCACAGGAGAATAATCACCTTGTTATCTATATTGATAATGGCGTTGATATGCTTTTTGGGGATAATGAGCTTTGTGATGGCGTGACGTATCTTAAATAATGGGCAATATCTCCGCCCAAATATGCTTCTTTAAATCCACGCACCCGTTCTTTTTGAAAGCGATGCCTTCTTTTTCCAGCAGTTCCCTTTGTTCCGTCCAATTGGGAGCCAATCTCCCTTGGCTGTTTACTACCCTGTGGCAAGGCAAGTTCAGCTCTCTCGGGGCGTTGAACATGGCTTGCCCTACCATGCGGGAACATTGTGGCCTCCGGGCGAGTTTGGCTAACTGCCCGTAGGTAACCACATTTCCCTCCGGTATTTCCTTTACGATGTTGTAAACTTCCGTGTAAAAATCAGCCTTCATCGATTCTCGCTTTTATCTTGCCCCATGCGTGCGTATCGAGGCTACACATACGCATCGTCTCGCACATCTCCTTGAAGCGAGACATCGGGATCGTGAAACTCAATACGTTGCTTTCCACATAAGGGCGGGCCGAGGGATCGAAGAAGCCAAGGAAAGCACGGTGCCCGCCACGCCGGTTCTCATTGACGGCTTGCGTAATGGTTGCGCTACATCCCGAGCCAAAAGGCGTGGAGATGGCCTCGGGCGAGTTATTGTCGAAAAACGCCCACGTGACCAAGCCGGACAGGATATCCGGGGTAGCGAGGAACAAAAGCCCTTCCACATCCTCGAAGGAAGTAAGCCGGTCGATTCTCGCGAAATGGATATATTGCTTGGTCGCCCTTTGTACATCTATCTTCTTGATGCCTTCCAGAACCATCTCGGGTGTTTGCTTATATCGTTCTTTCAAGGAAACGAAATTAGGTACATGTTCCGGCATGGGAGTGAATCCGGTATAGAATTTCCCACCTCCGCAACCGATGCTTTCTCCGCTCATGCTGATAATCTCTCCGTTCCTTATGGCGGGAAGCGCTTTAAACAGGCAACCTTGCGTCTTCCTTAATTCTCCCGATAGCGTATCGGAATACCAGAAGGCGATCGGTAATTCCGCTTTGCCGGAGAATGTCTCCTGATAGTTGTCGATAAACGTTTGAATGTCCATATACGATTGATTTAGGTTGATTTATACTTACCAATCGATTTCCGGGATGCCTTTACCCCGTAAGAAATCATTAGCCTTACTGAAATGCTTACAACCGAAGAAACCATATTCGGCGGAGCGGGGAGATGGATGTACGGTCGTTAGGACCAAATGTCGGCTCGTATCGATAAGGGAAATCTTGGCTTTAGCGTAACTGCCCCATAACATGAATACTAGATTTTCCCGTTCGTCGCTTAATTTCTTGATAATGGCATCCGTGAATGTTTCCCATCCTCTGTTCCGGTGCGAACCTGTTTGGTGGGCACGGACTGTGAGAACGGAATTCATCGGGAATACGCCTTGGCTTACCCAACGATCCAAATTCCCGGAGGAAGGGATCGGTTTTCCGAGATCATCGTGGATCTCTTTGAATATATTCATCAAGGAGCCGGGAATCGCCACGCCCTCGGGTACCGAGAAGCAGACCCCATAGTATTGCCCCGGATTTGGATAGGGGTCTTGTCCCAAGATAACGACTTTTACCTTCTCAAACGGGCATGCGTTAAATATATGGAATATCTGGGGCCCGGGAGGAAGTACGTGCGCTTGCTTATATTCGTTTTTGACAAATGTCACCAATTGCTCGAAATAAGGCTTGTCAAATTCTTCTTGCAGACGTTTTCTCCAACTTTCATCTATTCTAACATTCATGGTGTTTTTCTTATTCTTCCACCAAAGGTACGGAGAAAAGCTTAAAATTCGAGGATTTTGTGTAAGTTTGCCTTCCGATTTGAATTTAAATAAGAAAACATGATAAGTTACCTTCAGATAGATAAGCTGACCAAGAGCTTCGGTGATTTGGTTCTTTTCGAGGATATAACGTTCGGAGTCGCGCAAGGACAGAAGATCGGGTTGATCGCTAAAAACGGGACGGGTAAGACTACCTTATTGAATATTATCGGTGGTAAGGAGGATTACGACTCGGGTGAGGTGGTTTTCCGGAAAGACTTGCGGGTCGGGTATTTGGAGCAATCACCTTCCTACCCGGAAGAACTGACCGTGCTACAGGCTTGCTTCCACTCGAAGAACGAGACTGTCCGGTTGATCGCTGAGTACGAGGAGGCGATGGCGAAAGAGGATCACTCGAATCTGGAGGACATCCTTACCCGCATGGATAGCTTCAAGGCGTGGGATTATGAGCAGAAAGCGAAACAAATCCTCGGGCAGTTGAAGATTCATAACTTCAATCAGAAGATCGGGGAATTGTCCGGAGGACAGTTGAAACGGGTTGCCTTGGCGAATGTCTTGATCACGGACCCTGAATTGATTATCTTGGATGAGCCGACGAACCATTTGGATCTGGAGATGACCGAATGGCTGGAAGATTATCTGAGTCGGGCCAATATCAGTATCTTGATGGTGACGCACGACCGTTACTTCTTAGATCGTGTTTGTAGTGAGATCATCGAGATCGATAATAAGCAAATCTATTCGTATAAAGGTAATTATAGTTATTATTTGGAGAAACGCCAAGAGCGTGTCGAGGCGATGAACGCCGACGTGGAGCGTGCGAAGAATCTTCTCCGTACGGAACTGGATTGGATGCGCCGCCAGCCGCAGGCACGGGGCACGAAAGCGAAGTACCGTATCGATGCCTTTTATGAGCTGGAAAAGAAAGCGAAGCAACAACGGGATACCGGAAAGGTGAACTTGGACGTGAAGGCTTCTTACATCGGTTCGAAGATTTTCGAGGCGGTGAATGTAAGCAAACGTTTCGGTGACTTGAAGATTACGGAGGATTTCAACTATATTTTCGCCCGTTACGAGAAGATGGGTATTGTCGGGAATAACGGTACGGGCAAATCTACCTTTATCAAGATGCTGATGGGGGAGGTGGCTCCCGATAGCGGCCATTTCGATGTGGGCGAGACCGTTCGCTTTGGCTATTATAGTCAAGAGGGCTTGAAGTTCGATGAGCAAATGAAAGTGATCGACGTGGTGCAGGCGATCGCCGAATACGTGGATTTGGGTAACGGACAGAAGATGGGAGTGTCCCAGTTTTTGAACTATTTCCTGTTCACGCCGGAGAAACAGCATAATTACGTTTATAAATTGAGCGGTGGCGAGAAGTGTCGCCTCTATTTATGTACGGTATTGATGCGTAGCCCGAACTTCTTGGTGCTTGATGAGCCGACCAATGATCTGGATATCGTGACCTTGAACGTATTGGAGGAATACCTTCGTAACTTCAAGGGGTGTGCTATCGTGGTTTCCCACGACCGTTACTTTATGGATAAGGTGGTAGATCACCTGCTGGTTTTCCGGGGTAACGCTGATATCAAGGATTTCCCCGGCAACTATACGCAGTACCGGGATTGGAAAGATGTGCAAGACCAACTGGAAAAAGAGGCGGAGGCTGCTTTGCAAGCGAGACAAAACTCGGCTCCGGAGAAACCGTCTCGTCCTGTCAATGAGCAAAAGAAAAAACTCACTTTCAAGGAACGGAAAGAGTTCGAGGCCCTAGAGGAGGAGATACCGGCTTTGGAGGCGGAGAAGGCGGAGTTGGAGACTGCGATGAGCAGTGGTACTTTGCCTACGGACGAGCTTATGGCTAAATCTCAACGGATCACCCAAGTCATGGAAGAGATCGACGAGAAAACGATGCGCTGGCTGGAGTTGAGTGAGCTGGCATAAGTAATAATGAGGAATGAGCGAGACTAAACCTGTACTTTGGAACCGGAATTTCGTCCAATGTTGTATCTCTTACTTCTTGATGAATTTCGCCTTTTATATGTTGATGCCTACCATGCCGGTCTATCTGGTAGAGGAATTGGGCATCAGCACGTCCGAGGTGGGGATGGTCTTGTCTAGCTATACGATCGGGTTGCTGTGCGTGCGCCCGTTCTCGGGATATCTGGTGGATTGTTTCTCCCGCAAACCGTTATATGTATTCGCCTTCACGATATTCGCCTGTTTGTTTGCCGGTTATTGGTTTGCTATGACAGTCTATACGATCATGGCGGTTCGTTTCATCCAAGGCGGGTTTATGGGACTGACCTCAGTCTCTGGCAATACGATTACGATAGACGTGATCCCTTCCAAGCGAAGAGGAGAGGGCATGGGCTTTTACGGATTGACGATCAATCTCGCCATGTCTTTGGCTCCTTTGGTGGCGGTCGGGCTGTACGATCGGCATGGTTTCTTCTGGATCATAGGGGTCGCTTTGGTGATCGCGTTGGTCGGGATCGGCTCCGTCGGGCTGATCCGTTATCCGAAACGGGAGAAAGTGCCTCGTCCGGCCTTCTCGTTGGATCGTTTTATCTTGGTAAAAGCGCTTCCTGCGGCCTTGGCCTATTTGCTGGTCGCTATACCTTATGGGATGTTGCTCTCGTTCGTGGTATTATATGGTAAAGAGATCGAGGTGCCGAACCCAGGCTATTTCTTTATATGTATGGCGATCGGTGTAGGGACGGCCCGTTTGATTTCCGGGCGGTTGGTGGACCATGGCAAGATCCATGTCGTGTCCATCGTATCCTTGGTTTCTTTAGCGATCTCGTTTTCCGTGTTCGCTACCGTACATACATCATTTGTCTTTTTCGCTTGCGCCTTGGCGATCGGTATCGGTTTTGGCGTGAGTGTACCGGCTTTTCAATGTCTTTTCGTGAATGTCGCTCCGCACCATATGCGCGGTACGGCCACTTCTACCTACTTGACCTCTTTCGATTTCGGGATGGGGATCGGGATGCTGTCCGCCGGCTTTATCGCTACCCATACCAATCTGGCTACCGCCTACGGAGTCGGGGCGGTTTGTTGCCTTCTTTCCTTATTCGTCTATATCCGCTTGGTAAAAGCCTCGTACGAGAGGAATAAGCTGATTTCTTGATCCGCTTGATTCCCGGTTTCGTCTAAACCTACGGCGTACTTCGTCGATTCTTCCTTTTCTAGCGGGAAACCTCACCCTATATTTGTATCAAAGATCACAGAGAAATAGGTTTTTAAGGTTTAACAAATGAAAGGAATAGGTAGTATGAAACGTTTAGTAATGGCTATGTCAGCCTTGTTGGTAAGTGTGACAATGAGTTTCGCGCAGGAATCGAGCTTACATAAAGAACCGTTTGTAGTCAATGTGGGCCAATTGGTAAGCTATCTGGAATTACGTCCTAGCCAGATTAATGAGGTAGGGATGATCAACGATTATTTTAGGGAAAAGCAAAGCGAGGGCTTGAGGGGAAGCCATAAAATGCGGGATAAACGGATGCGGCAAGCCGTATTTGGCAACTTAAAGTTGATGAAAAAGGCGTTAAGCACCGATCAATATCGGAAATACGTGGCTTTGATCAACGTAACGAACAATAATAACCGGATGATGAGCGGGCTTTCCTTCCCCGATGTTTATCTAGCCGATAAATAAGTAAAGGATAGATGTAAAGTATCAAGCTATTGCATAAAAAGTATCTTGTGACTGTATCTATTCTATAAACCACGTCGTGGTCTGTATAGATCATGTCGTGGTTTTTATAGACCACGCTGTGGTTTGTATAATCCACGACGGAGATTATAGAATAGATACGGTATCGTATAAGAATACAGCTAGGCTTGTATAAGAATATATCTAGGCTTTTGTTTGTTTATAAACGGTGTCTATGATGAAATAGATAGTGTTTATCGTAATATGTGTTACAAAATGATTGCTATATGCCTTGATATATATCAATAACGTCAATTGTTTGCAAAAATTAACCGTATTGAAGAACAATGTTATAAAACATACTGTTATATTTGCAGTAACAAAAAGAGAAAGATAGAAGATGCGGAAACGCCGCATTTATTAGTTAAGGTCTTAGTTTAGGTTTAAATTTTAGGTATTATGAGACGTTTAGGTATGATGGTAGTCGCTTTAATGATGGTAGCGACAATGAGCTTCGCTCAAAAGGTTAGTGATTCAAAGAGTATGAGTTTCGATAAGCTAAGCAGATATTTGCAGCTTGACGCAAACCAGATCGCTGAGGTGTCAGAGATTAATACTTACTTCGAGAATCAATTAGGTCAACCCCTGTCTGCGGAAGCGCTTTGCAATAACGCAAGACCGGAAGAAACTCGCAACGCATTGTTGTGTAATTTGAAACTGATGAAACGTGCATTGACTAAAGATCAATATCGTAAATATGTAGCGTTGATTAATGTGACTCGCGCTAATCAGGAAGATAAGGTTTCTAATCCGCTTTTGGACAGCTATTTGGCTGAGAAGTAATTAAGCCAATGTGATTGGGCTATGTGTTTTTAAGGTTTTTGTTTAGGTTTAACAATTTAAGGTTTTTAGGTATTATGAAACGTTTTGGAATGGCAGTCGCAGCCTTATTGATGTGTGCGACAATGAGCTTCGCTCAGAAACCGAGTTTGAGTAGAGAACCGTTTGTGGTAAGTACAGAGAAGTTAGCGAACTATTTGCAATTGACTCCGAGCCAGTTGGACGAGGTAGCTAACATCAACGAATATTTCATCGAGATGCAGAATGCGAGCGTAAAAGCTAGCGCTAAATTGCAGGATAAGAAAATGTATCAAGCGGTTTACGGTAACTTGAAGTTGATGAAGAAGGCTTTGAGCCCGGATCAATATCGTAAGTATGTTACTTTATTGAACATCACGAACAATAACAACCGTACGCTGGGTGTTAATACGTTCCCGGAAGTGTACTTAGCGGATAACGCAAGTAAGTAATTTATACTATATAAGAGTGTGTCCCCCACTATTTCCTGTCAAAAGGTAAATAGTGGGGATACTTTTTTTTAAGGCTCGCGTATAAATCGAAGAAGATTGTGTAAGTTTGCGGCGTTTTACAAATAACGCTTAATTCGAGTCATGACAACACAACAACTTTTAGTCCCTTCTAATGCTACTTTGAAGAGAAATGTAATGGACTACTCCTTAATCGTGGTAGGTTCATTTTTGCAGGCACTTAGTTACGTGCTTTTCCTAGCGCCTTACAAAATCGTACCGGGAGGTGTGTATGGTATCTCTATCGTAATCCACTATGTGACGAAAGATTTGTTCCCGTTCTTCCCGGATGGTTTGCCGATGGGTGCGACGGCGCTTTGCTTCAATATCCCGTTGATGATTTTGGCGATGAAAAAGATCGGATTGTCTTCCGGCCCGAAGACGATCGTTACTTTCTTGCTGATCTCTATATTTACCGACTCATTATCTTATTTCCTTACCGATCCATTGGTGGAGAACGATGCCTTTATCGCCGCCTTTTACGGTGGAGCTATTTTAGGATTGGGTGTGACTTGTATTTTCCGGGCGCAAAGTACGAGTGCCGGTACGGATGTATTGGCACGTGTGATCGCTAATGACTCCAACTTGAAGGTCAGCAATATGATCATCGTATTGGATTCTGCGGTCGTATTGTTGGGCTTGATCGTATTTAAGGATTGGGCGGTACCTTTGTATTCTTGGTTTACTATTTTCGTATATGGAAAAATCGTGGAGATGTTCCAGACGGAGAATCCGAACCGTGCCGTCTTCATTGTCTCTCGTAAGACACAGGAGTTGAAGACCTTGATAGTCGATAAAATGGGTATGAGGGGTACTTTTATTCACGGTAAGGGAATGTATCAGGGAAATGAGACTGAGATTATATTCACGATCGCTGAACGAAAAGATATGCCCCGCTTGAAAGATGAGGTGAAAGAGATCGATCCGAATGCCTTTGTTTCTACGATGCACGCTAGCAAGGATTCGCCACGGCCGGGTATTTAATAGAATTAAGAATTATTCCGTATATTTGTGGGTAGGCTAATATTAATATCGGTTTTGAATGATGGATAGAAGAGGTTTTTTGAAGAATGCTACGCTTGTGAGCGCTGCTTGTTTGATGGATTTCAGGGAGGCTTTGGCGTGGGGCGCTAAGGATGCTGAAGTAGGAAAAGCATGGAAAGGATGGAAAAAGGGGCAGTTCCAGATTCATCTGATTTATACCGGGGTGTCGGAATCGATGTTCTTGATTTTCCCCGACGGTACAACGATGCTGCTTGATTGTGGTGATCATAATGCGGTTGGGCGCGGTAAATTGGCTGTGCCGGTGCTTCCCAATCCCGATCGGCATGCCGGGGAGTGGATCTCACGCTATGTCCGGAGAGTGAACCCTCAGAAGGATTATGTTGATTATATGATGTTGACGCACTATCATTCAGATCACGGTGGCAACAATAAATTCTACGCTCGTAAGGAGACGAGGGATGGTAAGGATTACTACCTAAGTGGATTCTCTCAGGCTGCCGAGTACCTTACGTTTGGCAAGGCTTTTGACCGTTGCTGGCCCGACTACAACGATCCTCTTCCTTTGACCCAGGAGGCAGCCGATGCTTTTGAGCACATGAAGGATTTTTACGACTATATGTTGGCTCATAAGAAGATGGAGATTGAGAAGTTCTGTCTTGGCGAAACCAACCAGATCGCCATGAAGAAAGACGCTACGGCATATCCGGGATTCTCGGTAAGAAATATCTGTGCCAACGGCCGCATTGCCGATAAGGAGGGGAATATACGTGACCTCTATGCGGAGCGCAAGAAATCCAATCCGGTTAAGTTCAGTGAAAACGGAATGAGCCTGGGCATGATCTTTACCTACGGCGATTTCAAATTCTATACGGCGGGAGACTTCTCTGATGGCTGGGAGTTGCCTAATGGAAAGAGATTCGAGATAGAGGATGCGATAGCCGACGTGGTTGAGCCGGTGAGTGTGGCGAAAATCAATCACCACGGACACATGTCAATGACTGATAAGCTCGTGGCTGCGTTGCGTCCGCGTGTTGTTGTCAACAACGTGTGGGATCAGCTTCATACACTGCCTTCGGTCATGGAGCGTTTTTATAACCGGAATCTTTATCCCGGCGAGCGCATCGTGTGTCCTACCGTGTTCCCTGCAGAACGTCGTGCCGAGGATGCCGGACAGCCGTGGCTTGATATACTTAACCCCTCGTCGTTTGATGCCGGTCATGTGATTGTCAATGTCGAGGAGGGAGGTAAGGACTATTCGGTTACTTACCTCACTGCCAATGATGAGTCGATGACTGTAAAGAGCGTGATGCGGTTCAAGTCATAAACGGCTTGAATTTGGTGTCAACTGTCAACTAAAATGCCTATCTTTGCATCATAAAAACGAATAAATATAGAATAATAATGCCCAACATCTCACAAAGAGGAGTCGAAATGCCCGCTTCCCCGATCCGGAAGCTGGCTCCATTGGCCGATGCTGCCAAACAGAGAGGAGTTCATGTGTATCACCTGAATATCGGTCAGCCCGACCTTCCCACTCCGCGAGCGGCACTCGATGCGATCCGTAATGTCGATCGTACGGTGTTGGAATATAGCCCTAGTCAGGGATATCGCAGTTATCGCGAGAAGTTGGTTGGATATTATAAAAAGTATGATATTAATCTTACGGCTGACGATATTATCATCACTACCGGTGGTTCGGAGGCTGTTTTGTTTGCCTTCTTGAGTTGCTTGAATCCGGGTGATGAGATTATCGTACCGGAACCTGCTTATGCCAATTATATGGCATTCGCTATCTCGGCAGGAGCCGTGATCCGGACAGTGACGACTACGATAGAGGAAGGATTTTCTCTTCCGAAAGTGGAAAAATTCGAGGAGTTGATCAATGAGCGTACCAAAGCGATCCTGATCTGTAACCCGAACAATCCTACGGGTTATTTGTATACGCGTCGTGAGATGAATCAAATCCGGGATATCGTAAAGAAATATGATCTTTATCTTTTCTCAGATGAGGTATACCGGGAGTTTATCTATACCGGTTCCCCGTATATCTCGGCTTGTCATCTGGAAGGTATCGAGCAGAACGTGGTATTGATCGATTCTGTCTCCAAACGCTATTCGGAATGCGGTATCCGTATCGGTGCGTTGATTACGAAAAATGCCGAGGTGCGTAGTGCCGTCATGAAGTTCTGCCAAGCTCGTTTAAGCCCGCCTTTGATCGGACAGATCGCTGCCGAGGCTTCTTTGGATGCTTCCGAGGAGTATGCCCGTGAGACTTATGACGAGTATGTGGAACGGCGTAAATGCTTGATCGATGGCTTGAACCGTATTCCCGGCGTTTATTCTCCCATACCGATGGGCGCTTTCTATACGGTGGCTAAACTTCCGGTGGATGATGCCGATAAGTTCTGCGCTTGGTGTCTGGAAGAGTTTGAATACGAGGGTCAGACGGTCATGATGGCACCGGCGTCGGGTTTTTACACAACACCGGGACTTGGTAAGAATGAGGTTCGTATGGCCTATGTTTTGAAAAAGGAAGACCTGGCGAAAGCTTTGACGGTGTTATCAAAGGCGTTGGAAGCTTATCCGGGAAGAATGTTATAAATGAATTTAGAGCTATTTATCGCCGAAAAGATACATTTCAGCAAGGAGGGGGATCGTGAGGTTACTCCTCCCGCTGTTCGTATTGCCATGATCGGGATCGCTTTGGGATTGGCGGTGATGATCCTTTCGGTGGCGATCGTGATAGGCTTTAAGAAAGAGGTCCGGAACAAGGTGATCGGTTTCGGCTCGCATATCCAGATCACGAATTTCGATAGTAATTCTTCCTATGAGTCGCAGCCGATAGCGGTTAGCGATACTTTATTGAATGCGCTCGATGCATTCCCCGGTATTCGCCATGTCGAGAAATTCGCAACGAAGCTAGGTATCTTGAAGACTGACCAAGACTTTCAAGGTATTGTCTTGAAAGGGGTGGATACGGATTATGACTGGACTTTCTTCAAGGATAATTTAAAAGAGGGCGAGATCTTTACGATCCAGCCGGATAAGAACTCTACGGATGTTATTATTTCCAAGTATTTGTCAGATCTGCTAGGACTAAAGGTAGGGGATTCTTTCCTGACTTATTTTGTGCAAGACGATGTGCGTGCCCGTAAGTTCACGATCACGGGGATTTATGAGACGGGTTTCCTTGATTATGACAAGATGTTCGTAATCGCCGATATTAAGCAGATACGTCGCTTGAACGGTTGGGATAAAGATCAAGTAAGCGGACTGGAGTTGCAAGTGGATGACTATGATCGTTTGGACCAAGTGGCCGAGGATATTTATTTCGATCTGACGGAACGGCAAGACCGAAATGGTAATACGTTTTACGCCCGCTCGATCAAGGAGTTGAACCCGATGATCTTTAATTGGCTGGATGTGCTAGACATTAATGTGGTGGTTATCTTGGCGCTGATGCTTTCCGTCGCAGGGTTTACCATGATCTCAGGATTATTGATCATAATCTTGGAACGTACCAATATGATCGGAATCCTAAAAGCCTTGGGACAAAATAATAACAGTATTCGCAAGATTTTCTTGTATGTCTCTTTCTTCTTGATCGGCAAAGGAATGTTGTGGGGGAATATCATCGGTATCTCTCTTTGTTTGCTTCAATCTCATTTCCATATTATCCAATTAGACCCTTCTATTTATTATTTGGATGCCGTGCCTATCGATCTGAGTCTATTTTCACTGTTCCTTTTGAATATAGGGACATTGGCCGCCTCCATGTTGATGATGCTGGGACCTTCCTATTTGATTACGAAGATTGATCCGGCCAAGAGTATCCGTTTTGAATAAAAGCCGTATCTTTGGCATACGTTCTAGTTTTGCCGGATTGATATGACAGATCTTATCTCTAAAGAAAAGCGTAGCTATATCATGTCTATGATTAAGGGCAAGAATACAAAGCCCGAGATTATAGTCCGTAAATACCTGTTCCATTGTGGCTTTCGCTTTCGTGTGAATGTAAAGCGCCTTCCCGGTACCCCTGATATCGTATTGCGTAAATATAAGACCGCTATCTTCGTGAACGGCTGTTTCTGGCATGGGCACGAGGGTTGCCCGGAATTTCGTCCTCCCCGTACCCGGGTAGAGTGGTGGACCGAGAAACTAAACCGGAATAAAGCTCGGGATGCCCGTGTACGTGAGGAATTACGAGCGATGGGCTGGAATACGATGGTGATTTGGGAATGCCAGCTTAAACCCAAAGAACGGCAAGCTACTTTAGAAAATGTCGTCCGTTTATTGGAAAAGACGTATGTGGAATCTACCTATCATGCGAAGTTTACCCCAGCCTACCCGCTACTAGAGGAGGAAGAACTTCCCAAAGTGGCGGAAGAAGAGATATCCTATGAGAGTGCTCATCATTATTAATTCTCCAACCGGAACGTATAATCCTTCCTACTTCTGAAAAGCCGGTAAATACGGACATATCCATTGAATATGGGTTGAATAAACTCCAGCAGGAATAACCAACCGATAGTAGGGCTTTGTTGAAGCATTCGAGCCGATTTGCCGAAAACGATTGCCTTGATTATAAAACGTATCAAATATAATAATACGGCGATCAAGGAGATTAGCCAGTTGCCCTGTAATCCGATCACAACCGTAGCGATAACCGATACTTGGAAAAGGAAGAAACAAGTGGATTCGAGATGATAGAATGTCAAGGCGCTTCCTTTGTAATACCGTTGAGTGGCGGCACGGGAAACCTTCATCTCTTTCCAGATTCCAAAACGTTCGATTTGATCCATTTCCGTTAGGCTGTCCGGAGTGTAGATTACTTTCGTATTCTCCTTGGTCGAGGCTTCGTTGATGAATAAGTCATCGTCTCCCGCATGCAAGTTCAAGGATTGGTAGTAACCTTTATGCTTGAAGAATAACTCTTTCCGATAAGATAAATTTCGTCCGTTTCCGGTATATGGGTGATGGGAGAGGGCGGAAGATAGATAACGTAAACCCGTCAATAAGTTATCATAGGCGATCAACTTATGAAAGAATCCCTTGTAGTTGCTGTATTTGCAGTAGCCCAAGACAATACTGGTCTCGGGTGTGTATCCACCAACCATGGCAGATAACCATTGATCGTTGAGCGGTTGGCAATTCGCCTCCGTGAATAGAAGAATATCGTATTTGGCCGCTTTCGCGCCTAGGGTAAACGCCAGTTTACGGCGGCTTAGGTAACGAGCGTCCGAGGGGACGTAAGTATGATACAAATGTTTATACTCATTTTGAAAAAACTTTAGTGTATCGTCAGTATCGTCGCTCGAGCCATCGTTGATAACGACTACCTGATATTCAGGGTAATCTTGTGTAAGTAACGCAGGAAGGTGTTTCTTGAGGTTCTCAGAATCATTTTTAGCGTATATGATGATGGATACGGGGAGTTTATTACCTTCCTCTAAGGTATCATCCGTTCGTCTTGACGCACGTAAAGGGCGGGCATAAGCGATCAGATAATAAAGAGATAAGATAACGAACCCTATTAAGGTGATTCCCAATAGGAAAAGCTCTGTATTATTGAGTAGAAACATAATAATGTGCCAATGTGATTAATATGCCAATGTGCCAATATCATTAATGAGCCAATATGATTAATACGCCAATGTGCCAATAAGCTACTCAAGGTATTTACATTGGCACATTGATCAATTGGCTCATTATTTTATCGTATCGGAATAATAGGCTTTCGGTAAATGACGGCAGTTGTATTGGGAGGCCATGACCTCGCCATAAGCGCCGGCGGAACGAAGGGCGATCAAGTCGCCACGATGAGCCTTATTCAACTCTACATCCTTACCGAATACATCCGATGACTCACAGATCGGGCCCACTACATCGTAAGTCTCTACTGCCTCATCGCTGCTGATGTTCTCGATACGGTGATAAGCGTCGTACATCGCCGGGCGGATCAATTCCGTGAAACCTGCATCAAGGATAGCGAATTTCTTCGTCTCTCCTTCCTTGACATATAATACCTTAGAGATTAATGTTCCGCATTGAGCGACGATCGAACGTCCCGGCTCAAAATGTACCTGTTGACCCGGACGTACTTGAAGCAGTTTATGAATGGCTGCGAAATAGTTATCGAAAGCCGGGATCGATAAATGATTCGGGTGATAGTAATCGATACCTAGTCCACCTCCGAAGTTTAGGTTCTCCACTGTAACCCCATGAGCTTCCAGTTCTTCCTGTATCTCGTTGAAACGAATTACCAAATTGCGGAAGCTAGACATATCCGTGATCTGTGAACCGATATGGCTATGGATACCGATCAACTTCACATGCTTCATCTCCTTTAATTTATCCAGTACGCCTCCTAATTGGCTAAGGTTGATACCGAATTTATTCTCCTTCATACCCGTCGTGATCTTGGCATGCGTATGGGCATCCACTTCCGGGTTGATACGAAGGGCGATAGAGGCTACTTTATTTTTAGCGGCCGCCAGCTCATTGATGATTTCCAGCTCAACGGCAGATTCCACGTTAAAGCAGAAAATATCATTGTCCAGTCCTAGGTTGATCTCCCAATCCGCTTTGCCAACACCGGCAAAGACAATCTTATCGGCAGGAAAACCGGCATCTAAAGCTGCCTGTACCTCGCCGCCACTTACGCAGTCTGCGCCAAGGCCGTTTGTCGCTATGATGGAAAGGATACGGGGATTGGCATTCGCTTTCACGGCATAATGCACGTGGTAACCATATTTCCCGGATTCGGTTTTTACTACGTCTAATGTGTCTTGCAATAGCTTGACATCATAATAATAAAAAGGCGTAGAAAGCTGCTTGAACTTTTCTACAGGAAATGTTCCTTTGAGCATATTATACGAAATTATATAAAGATAAATAAGGGCAGTCTGTAAAAGGCCGCCCTCGTTTGTTTTTATTTGTTGTTAAATAAATGATCGCTTAGAGCTTGCAGCGCTCTCTGCTTGTCCGAGGCCTTGATCAGCAAGGAGACGTTGTAGTTGCTTCCTCCGTAGGAGATCATACGGACCGGGACATCCTTCATAGCTTGTACGATACGAGCCTCGAAGCCGATGTTATCCCATTCTAGGTCGCCAACCACGCAAACGATAACCATATCCTCGTCTACGGTCACGGTTCCGTACTTCTTCAAATCGTCAACGATCTCTTCCAGATGCTTGCGGTTATCGATCGTAACGGAGACACCCACTTCGGAAGTCGTAACCATGTCGATCGGAGTCTGGTAGTTCTCGAAAGTCTCGAATACCTTACGCAAGAAACCTGTAGCTAGCAACATACGTCCGCTCTTGATCTTGATAGAGGTAATATTGTCTTTGGCGGCGACCGCTTTGATCTTACCTTTTTCGATAGCGTTTGAGATCAATGTACCCGGAGCGTCCGGCTGCATCGTATTTAACAAACGAACCGGGATGTTGTTCAATTTAGCCGGCAATATACAAGTCGGGTGAAGGATCTTGGCTCCGAAATAAGCTAATTCGGCAGCTTCCTCGAAATGCAATTGACGGACTGGAGACGTTCCCTGTACGATACGAGGGTCGTTATTGTGCATACCGTCGATGTCTGTCCAGATCTGGATCTCTTCCGCACCGATAGCCGCGCCGATTAAGGATGCGCTATAGTCGCTACCACCTCGTTGTAGGTTATCGATCTCGCCGTAAGCGTTGCGGCAGATATAACCTTGTGTGATGTATAGATCAGCATCCTTATTATCAGCGAGTAATTTCACCAATTTCTCTTTGATATAGACAGGGTCCGGTTCCGCGTTCTTATCCGTACGCATATAATCCAAAGCCGGGATCAATACGGATTTCACGCCGCATTCGTTCAAATAAAGATTCATCATACCCGTAGAGATCAACTCTCCTTGTGCCAAGACAACCTTTTCCTCGAACAAGGTAAACAGATCCTTCGTGAACGTACGGATATATTCGAAATGAGATTTTATCAGTTCTTTGGCCTTCTGTTTATATTCCTCGGTGCTGTATAGTTCCTCAACATGGCCCATATATTTCATGGCAAGCTTGTTGATGATCTCATTCGCTCCGTCTGGGTTCTTTTTGTACAGGTAGTCGGAAATCTCGACTAACGAGTTGGTTGTACCCGACATGGCTGACAATACAACGATCTTACGGTCTCCCGTGATCAGTTTCGCTACATCTTTCATTCTCTGTGCAGATCCCACAGAAGTACCGCCAAACTTTAAAACTTTCATCTTCTTTTGTTCTATATTAAATTGTTTTCTTTTTCAATCGAATGCGACCGCAAAGTTACAAAAAAATTATTCTCTGACATCACTTAGACAGGCATTCTCGCATTTTACTATGCGGGCAGGATAATTATGCACGATCGTATAGTTATGAGTGGTCATAATCACCGCCGTTCCCTGCTGGCAGATGTCGTGTAAGAGTTGTACGATTTGTCCGCTCGTCTCCGGGTCCAAGTTGCCGGTCGGCTCATCCGCCAGTATCAACTTGGGGTTGTTCAGAAGGGCACGGGCAATAACGATACGTTGTTGTTCCCCGCCGGATAGCTCATGCGGCATTTTATAGCCTTTGTCTTGCATGCCTACCTGACGGAGCACGTTGTCTATCCGTTCCTTGATCTCGCTTTTCTTTTTCCATCCGGTGGCTTTCAGCACGAATTCCAGATTCTTGGAGACGGAACGGTCGGTCAACAATTGGAAATCTTGGAAGACGATACCTAGTTTCCTACGCAAATAAGGGATATCCTTCCGCTTCATCTTGGTGAGGTTGTAATCCATGATACGTGCCTCGCCTCGCAAGATCGGTATCTCGCAATACAAGGACTTGAGCAGGCTGCTTTTACCGGAGCCTACCTTCCCGATCACATATACGAACTCTCCGTTACGAAGCGTGAGGCATGCGTCGTGTAATACCCTGTTTTCCTCACGGCATATCTCCACGTTCTCTAATTTGAGTAGAATATCTTCTTCCATAGAATTTATCAACCTTTATGTCTTTTCTTTAATTCACGGGCGAGGTCTTCCAGACGAAGTCCCTTGCTTGTCAATAATACGATTAAGTGGTAAACCAAGTCGGATGCCTCATAGATGAAGCCGTCCTCGGTTCCGTTGGTCGCCTCGATAACGGTCTCTACCGCTTCTTCGCCGACTTTCTGGGCCATGCGATTCACGCCTTTCTGGAATAAGGTAGTCGTATAGGAACCTTCCGGCATTTCTTGACGGCGACGCTCGATGAAGTTCTGCAAGTATTTCAAGAACATGATATCCTCTACGTTCTTCTCGCCGAAACAAGTATCCGCTCCCGTATGACAAACCGGTCCGGCTGGAATCGCCTTGATCAATAATGTATCGTTGTCGCAATCCGCCGTGATGCTAACTACCTGCAACGTATTTCCGCTACTCTCTCCCTTCATCCACAAACGGTTTTTCGTGCGGCTAAAGAATGTAACCTTACCCGTACTTACTGTCTCATCATAAGCTTCTTGATTCATGAAGCCCAACATTAATACCTTACTCGTGTTGTTGTCTTGTACGATAGCGGGTATTAATCCGCCCATTTTCTCGAAATCTAATTTCATCTTTATATATAATGTGTTATATCCTTACATTGATCCCCTCGTCCTTGAGGTATTGCTTCAAGTCGCTAATCCGTATCTCGCCGAAATGGAAAACGCTGGCCGCTAAAGCCGCGCCCGCTTTCCCGTTGGAAAACGTATCCCGGAAATGTTCCATCTTTCCCGCTCCACCGGAGGCGATAACCGGGATATGCAACGTATCGGCCAAGGTAGCCAGAGCGTCGTTCGCGTATCCGTCTTTTACGCCATCGTGCGTCATACTGGTGAAAAGGATCTCGCCGGCGCCACGGCTTTCCGCTTCCGAGGCCCATTGAAACAAATACTTATCCGTCGGGACACGCCCTCCGTTTAGATAGCATAGCCAGTCATTGTTCTCAAAATTAGCGTCGATAGCGACTACGCATACCTGACTACCAAAGTTCTTGGCGATCTCCTCGATTAATGCCGGGTTACGTAAAGCCGCCGAGTTGATCGAGACCTTATCGGCGCCAGCGCTAAGCAAACGATCCACGTCCTTCAATTCGTTGATACCTCCACCCACGGTAAAAGGGATGCTGATATGGGCCGCCACTTGTTTTACCAACTCGGTGAAAGTCTTTCGCCCCTCGTGTGAGGCGGTAATATCCAAGTACACTAATTCGTCGGCCCCTTCACGGCTGTACTGGGCGCCCAACTCCACGGGGTCTCCAGCGTCGCGAAAGTTCACGAAGTTGATGCCTTTTACGGTCTTTCCATCCTTTATATCCAGACAGGGAACAATTCTCTTGGCTAGCATATATCTATTTTATTATTTCAAGTAAAACGAAGTAAATCTTTCAACTGGATCTTCCCCTCATAAATGGCCTTGCCGAAAATGACAGCGGGAATCCCAGCCTCAGATAATTTCTCAATATCCTCGATCGAGCTTACGCCACCGCTCGCTATGATATAAAGGAAGGGGATCTCGTCCCGTATCTCTTTATATAAATCGATAGCCGGGCCTTGCAGCATACCATCCCGTGCGATATCCGTGCAGATCACCTTGGTAATCCCCTTGTCGTAATATCCTTTGATAAAAGGAACCAACTCTTGGCTGGTCGTTTCCTCCCAACCGCTGATGGCGATCTTCTTTTCCTTGGCATCGGCCCCTAATATGATTTTCTCGCTACCGAACTTGCTGATCCAAGAGGTGAACATTTCCGGGTTCTTCACGGCGATACTGCCTCCGGTTACCATCTGGGCGCCGCTTTCGAAGGCGATCTCCAGATCATCCTCTTGTTTCAAGCCCCCTCCGAAATCAATGATCAAGGAAGTCCGGGTCGCTATCCGCTCAAGGATACGGTAGTTGATGATGCGTCCTTCACGGGCTCCATCCAAATCTACCACATGCAAACGCCGGATGCCGTTACCCTCGAACATCTTGGCCACCTCCAGAGGATCTTCGTTGTAAACCTTCTTGGTCGCGTAATCTCCTTGCGTCAACCGGACGCATTTGCCATCTATTATATCTATAGCGGGAATAAGCTCAATCATATCTTTAAAAAGTTTTTCAATATAACCTCTCCTACCGATCCACTTTTTTCCGGATGGAACTGTGTCGCGTAGAAGTTGTCCTTATGTAAAGCGGCGCTGAACGGAAGGATGTAATCGGTCGTAGCCGCCGTATATTCATTTACAGGTACATAATAACTATGTACGAAGTAAACAAATTTGTTCTCCAATCGCTCATTGAATAGGCCGCTTTTAACGTTTGTCAAAGTATTCCAACCCATGTGAGGAACCTTGTCCTCATGCTTTCGCGGAATGAAACGTTTCACTTCCGTAGGGAAGATCCCCAAGCAATCCGCGTTTCCCTCCTCTGAACGCATGCACATCAATTGCATGCCGAGGCATATCCCGAGTACCGGTTGCTTTAGGTTCAAGATCACCTGATCCAATTTATGCTCCCTTAAATACTCCATGGTCGTGAAAGCTTCACCTACTCCGGGAAAGATAACCTTATCCGCTTTATTTAATAATTCCGGATCAGCCGTGATGATCGGGGTAACGCCCAACCGCTTCAAAGCGTAATCTACCGAGTAGATGTTTCCGGCATTATATTTAATAATGGCAACGTCCATTGTTGTTAAGCATTTATATTGAGTTGCAAAAGTAACAAATTATCATTACATAATTATGAATGGCGATTGAAAAGTTCCAAAATGAAATGTATTTGTGATAAACTGGTGTGATCGGGAAGGGGAAATAAAGAAAGGGACGATCGCTTATGTGGACCTATGGAAAGAATATTTCAGCGAAAAGTTGATTTTTTTTACTCCAGCTATTGCAGGTTTAAAAATAATACTTACCTTTGCACCGCAATCGAGAGAGATAGCGATAAAAGAAAAGAGGTTCGGTAGTTCAGCTGGTTAGAATACATGCCTGTCACGCATGGGGTCGCGGGTTCGAGTCCCGTCCGGACCGCCTCTTTTTCAAAATTATTATGGATTATAAAATGGTTCGGTAGTTCAGCTGGTTAGAATACATGCCTGTCACGCATGGGGTCGCGGGTTCGAGTCCCGTCCGGACCGCTTTCAAAGAAAGTAAAATAAAGTAAAGCTCTGTAATTTAAAGATTACAGGGCTTTTTCTTTTTCCTCACTTATCAAGAATGACGGCTCACCTGCAAAACTCTATGTTTGTAAAACACTCGCAAAAGCAGGGGGCGGCAATCTGTTTTGCGGTTGGCTTCAATGATGTTGTAAGCGAAAATGCGATAACCTTGACGTTTTGTTTGAAAATCCGGGATTATGATGACAGGGCCTTTTTGCGAATAGAAGAAATAGGGAGTGCTTTATGTTCAAATTATCCATTTTACCCTGTTTTTTTGCATGAATATCTCTGTTGGGAGACGAAAGTAATGGGATTAGGTAACGCGAAAGCCAGTGTTAGGCAACGCTACCGTATGTGTTTGGCGATACATACGGTAGGAATTGGGTACGCAACCTATAGGAATGGACGATGCATCCGTATGAAAAGCACCTTTCTCCTGCATAAATAGGAGATAGGATGAATTAATCTCGCTAGAATGAAAGGGTATATTTAAGCAAAGTGCTATAATACAATTGATTGCTGATATTTTTTCTCGTATTTGGTAACAGCATGTACCTTTGCCCGGAAAAAACGATTCTCCGGGGCTTCAGATTACATATTGTCATATTGTCAATTTGAGCGTATTACTTATCTTTTGAGTCCCTACCGTTGTAGAGACATATGCTATATATCCCACTATCCTGATAGAATCTTAAAGTTTCCATTTCGAGGGGATGAGACGCAGCACGCTACGTCTCTACAACAAGGCGACAAATTATATATATTAGCTGCGATTTGCTGGGACAAATCTTACATCTTGTCCTTTACTATTTCCTTCAGTAATTCGATTACGCTGTCTTTCTCTTTTAGCATTCGCTCATATAAGGCGTTTTTCTCGTTGTATAGTTCGATAACTTTATCGATCGGATTGAATGTCGGATTATTAAATATTGAACCTGCTTTATCATATAAGGTGCTAGAGACAATATTAATAGACGCAGCGTTATCAAGTTCCGTAATGGCTTCCACCGGAATGTTCAAGGCTACGGCGATCTTATCCAAGATCTCCTGTTCCAGCGTCTCTTTTTTCTCATAGCCAGAGAGGGTCGCCTGCGATACTCCTATTTCTTCCGCAAGAACGTCTTGATTTACATTACGCCATTCTCTCCACCGGCGTATATTAGCCCCATGGTTACATTTCTTCGCTGTCGTTTGCATTGCTTAATTAGTATATAATATTCAATCAGACAAAAGTATGAATTTAATTTGGGTGATGCTTGTTTGATAGAGTAATATTTTATCTGGTGGAGATAAATATATTATGTATCATTGCGATAGGACGTATTCCGATCCCTGCTTATGCGGATCTATTATTAATTTACCGCACTAGGCTGGCAATGCGGGCAATAGTAAATGCTGCCTCCGAGGTAAGCCTCTTTCTGTATCCGTTCGCCACAGACGGGGCAAGGGTCATGGTAGGTGTTCTTCGATAGGATCGTGCGGTAATTGCCTAAGGCGCCGTATAGATCCTTCTCCGTATCCCGGCCTCCTCGGCAAGTCATCTCTTCCAGCGTGGATTTCACGGTGTTGAAGAGGCTGTCTATATCCTCTTCTGATAAAGTCGATATTTTTCGTTTCGGGGAGATCCGGGCATTGAACAAGATATCTTGGCAGACTCCGTTGCCCAGGCCCGGAATACGTTGCTCGGTGGCGAGTAACGCCTTCGCGGATATATCTTTCTTGAAATTCCGGATGAGACTGATAAAATAGGCTTTATCGAATCTCTCGTCCAACGGACATAGCTTATGGATGCTACCTTGGTAATAGGGATTGTCAAACTCGCCTTTGAAAGCGTAGATGGAACCATACATCGAAACCGTGAAAGCTAGGAACGAGTCGTCCTCGAATACGATCATAAGCTGATATTTCTTCGGGGCCTTTTCCGCGGAGGTATAATAACGCATATTGGTTCCGTCTCCGATCAAGAGGTGGGTATCTGCGTCCATAAGGATGTCCACGAATGCGCCATAGCCTTGGGCGCCTAGGACCGTTCGTCCTACCAGCCTATTGGAGTATTCCGCCGGATCGCCATTATAGAACGTGAAACGGTGAGGACTGTTCGACTCGATAACATGCGCTATCCGTTTACCCTTTAGCGTTTCGCTAGCCTGTTTGCCAATGGTGGCGGATTCGGGAATCTCAATCATATTCGTATTGTTTTTAGAGGTGACGGGGTAAATATAGGCATATTTTCCGTACCAATATTCATTGATACGGAAAATAGGAACCGGACTTTAATTCTGGGTCGGATAAAGGGGCTTTCCTGTCTCGTCCACATCTGTCCAGTCTTTTACGTTGACACTGGCCAAAGTGACCGAATTACCGTTGATTACCGCTTTAAATAAATAAGAGTTTCCCGCTTTCAACTCGCCATCCGGAAGGGGCACTTGGGTGGTGTAGGTACGGGTGCTGTTTTCATTGTCGGCGGATATTTCCAACGTGAGAGTCATGGGAGCCGTATGTCTTATCGGCAACATGATATATTGGGCGGTTAATCCGTTTATCCCCATCTTATCCGCTTTTCCGAAGGCGGTAGCAGGAGTGATGACACCTGTGCCCAGATCCATGGTAGCCCCAACCACAGGAGGAGTGATCATGGCGGAGACCAGTTGGTTGATCGTGATGCCTTCACCGCCGGTTAATTCTACTACGACTTGGGTAGCCACATGCCCATAAACAATCGGTATATTGATTTGGGAGCTATTTACATCCTGTTGTATGGCGCTCCACCAAAGATAATCGATACCGTTGAAGAGGGGTTCGGATACGCCACTCGTGAATGTCGGGGGAATCGTGGAGAAATTGTCGGATACGGCGTAGAAATTATAAGTGCCATTGGAGAGAAACATTTTATATCCGTCACTTCCTGTTAACACCCCGGGAGATGAGGTTATGTAAAGACCTGACGCCTCGGGGCTTCCCTTGGTTCCGGCGTTGCTGTCGAAGACATAAACCCTGCTTTGTATCCCTTTATTCATGGGAGACATGGAACGTAATAGGTTCCGGCCCTCCACGGAGGCGTTGAAAGTCACCAACGTACTGTTTCCCGGGTCCTCGTTTCCCGAAGAGCCGTTTGGGGTTGTTCCATCCTCAAAAATAATCGTGTTCTTGTTGCATCCGGCGAGGAGTAACAGGAACATCGTGCTAAATGTAAGCGCATTTGCCGCTTTCAGTAAATTCCGTATCATATAATTTGTGTTTAGTGAATAGTCTATATAATACATTTTGCGAACCGTTTTGGTTCAGAAAGCGGCAAATGTTTTAACCTTAATCTATCGGTTTCACGTAAGACCAGTGGGTTTGTATGATCTTCCATTGGTTGTCGGGGTTGCGTCTGTAAACCTCGGTGCAGTTCCATTTTATTACCTTGTCGGATAAGTAGCAATCAAGGTTGAACGTGAGAACCGCTATGTTTTGCGTGACTTGTACGATCGGGCGGATCATGTCGAAATGATCCGCCGGAGGAAGTTGCATACCTTTATAATAAGTGCGCAGTTGTTCCAATCCCTCTATTTTCGTCTCTAGGGAAGGATCGAAGTAAATCACGTCGGTGTCTGAAAGCTCTACGAATGCCATCGGGTCGGTCGAGGCTAGGGCCTCTTTTTCAAGGGAGATGATCATCTCCGGGATGTTCTCGTTTAATGTTTTGTTCTCCATATTCTTTTGTTGTGCGTTAGTGGATAACGTGCTTCCTAATATGGGAGCCGCTATCCATGATTTGTATTGTCTCATGATGCTTTATTTATTGATAGAGGCAAAATTAGACATACCGAATGGAGTTCGTATAATACGTATAAAGGAGGAAATAGTACTTTTTACGGTTTTGTATTCCTGCGATAGTTTAGCGGGGTCATGTTTGTTTGGGAACGAAATAGACGGATGAAATAGGATGGATCCTCGTAACCTAGAGCTTCCGTTATGGCGGATATAGGCAAGTCTGTATAAGTCAATAGCCGTTTACTCTCGATCAGTATTTTATTTAAGATATATTGTTTTGCGCTGATACCCGTAGCGTTTTTCACGATCTCATTCAGATAGTTCGGGGTGATGCAAAGCCGATCGGCATAGCTCCGGATGGAATGATCTTGCTTGAAGGAATGGTTTACTAACTCGATAAATCGGTCTACATAGATGCTTTTAGATCGGGCGTTTGTGTCTGGAGGTAAAGCGTTCGAGCTAGCGTATAGCCTGTTGAGCAACATTAATGTCTCGTACAACAAGGCCCGGAGCAAGTGTTTGTCTTTCGACTGATAGTCCTTGATCTCTTTATCGATCTCCGAGATCAACTCGGAGATGCGGCCATAGGCTTTCTTGTCGAGACTGAGCTTGGAAGACCGTCTTTCCGTATGGAAATAAGAGAGGTTCCGGAGAAATGCCGGATCATTGAAAAAAGAGAGCAGGAACTCTTCCTCAAAGATAAGAGCGAATCCGTCTTGTATCGTTTTATCGTCCCATTTACGTATTTCGCCGGGCCGGGTAAAGATGATATCTTGAGGCTTTACCCGGTTCGCTTGATGATCGATAAGGAATTCTCCCTCCCCGCTAGTGATCAATGTTATATCGTAATACGTCAATATATGTACGGGTTGTTCCTTGAGATACTTCTTGATCGTGTTCAAGGGAACGACGTCGATAAGTAGCTCATCGCCGTATTTGTGTTTATAGAAGTCGTATTGCGGTATATTATGATTCATCTGCTCATGTTTTTTATTTGAAAAGCATAGGAGCGAATTGGAGGAGATAAGCCCGCCAATTGGCCCAGATATGCCCTCGGGTGGATTCTACGTACTGGTATTTCATACCTAGGCTATCCATTCGCTGGCGGAATTGCTGGTTTGCGTCGTACAGGAAATCGTCCTTTCCGATACCGATCCAGAACAATTGATAACCGGATCTCTTGAGGTTTCCTAACTTCTCGTCGAGATTCGTGTACATCGGGCTATTGGGGTCTACACCATTGGCGCTGAGTCCGGCGGAGAAAAGTCCTATATAGTTAAAATAGTCCGGATAATTCAATGATATATATAATGTATGGAAACCACCCATCGAAAGTCCGGCTATGGCCCGGTGTCGCTTATCCGGGATCGTACGGTAACGGTTATCGATGAAATGAATGATCTCGGTGAAACTCTTCTCGTACGAGCCATCCTTATAACCGGGGAAGCTGTTGCTCATGGCCGGCTTGTAATTCAGGTTATCGGGCGTTTCGCCGGGAGCGGCCTGTTTGCTGGGATTACCGTTTGGCATAACGACAAGCATTGGCTGTATCTTGCCTTCGGCAATCAAGTTATCCATGATACGGGCGGTACGGCCAAGCTCCAGCCAAGCGTTCTCGTCACCGCCACTGCCATGTAACAGGTACAGAACGGGATAAGACTGGATGTTCTTATCGTAAAAAGGAGGCGTATAAACGCTAAGTCTTCGTTCGCTCCCGAGGATGTCCGAGTGATACCAAGTGGTTGTAACATTGCCATGAGGTACGTCACGTACTTGATAATAATCGCCATTTCCCCCGTTGATATAGAACAGGCTGAACAAGGTGCCTACGTCACGGCAAGAGAATGGGTTGTTTGGGGCGATGTTATAAATACCATCTATATTTAAACGATAGGTGTACATTTCGGATGGCAGTGGGGGAGTCGTATAGCTCCATGTACCGTTTTTCCCTTTCGTCATCTGGCCATTGCCCTCGCTGGCTTCCCAGTCTCCTTTTACGGAGACGGACTTCGCTTTTGGGGCTTCTACATAGAAAGTGACGCTATTGTCTGGGTTGATCACGAGAGGTTCTACCTTATCGGTCTTGAATCCTACGTTCTGTTGGGCGAAAGCCATGGATAGCGGCAGTAAGAGAGCCGCGAGTAATGCTAGTCTTTTCATCTTATCTATACGGTTTAAAGAATTAAGTTATAGAGACAAATATACGATTTATTTCGGAAAAATAGAAGTTATACTTACTTGGCACTTGTAGTATATCTTTTTGGGTAAAGTAAGTATATCTTCTTTAGTACTTGCTGTATATATTCTTTTCTGGTTAGGATGATTCTTGCTGATTATAACTAATACATGATTTCACGTTACTACCTTTGCGGCTCTTCTATTGTTAATTAGTCTTATGTGTTTGCACAGTATTTGTTGTTTTGTGCGGCACATTTTTATTAAAAGTGTGCAGTGTTTGAAAAAAGTATTTATCTTTGCGACCGTTTTGTAATCAAGAAAAGTAAAACATGAAGAAAAAAGTAGTATTAGGTGCGGCATTGATGATGATGCCTTTGGTTTCTTTCGCTGGAGGATATTTGACGAATACGAATCAGCATGCAGCCTTTTTAAGGTCACTTTCGCGAGGTGCTGCAATTGATATAGACGGTGCTTTGTCAAACCCGGCGGGTCTTTCTTTTTTGCCGACAGACGGTTTCCGCGTTGGTGTGAGTATCCAAAGTGCTTTCCAGACCCGGGATATTGATGCCTCTTTCAGTACATACAATGGTTTCGACCCAGTGAATAAGGTGCCGACAGTGAGCGACGTTCCCTATAAAAAGTATTACAAAGGAAAGGCTGCCGCTCCCGTGATTCCGAGTGTTTTTGCGGCTTACAAAAAAGGTGATTGGACGATCTCCGGTTTCTTTGCCATTACGGGTGGAGGTGGTAAGGCTTCGTTTGACGATGGTCTGCCAATGTTCGAATCGGCTGCTATGGCCGGTATCTTCCAGGAAAGTGTAGCGAAATATATAAAGACTGGCGGTCAAAGTCCCATCGTCACGCCGGATATGTATACTATTAACAGTGCGATGGACGGAAAACAGTATATTTATTCCCTACAACTTGGCCTGTCATACAAGATCACGGATTGGCTTTCTGCCTTTGCCGGAGGCCGGATGAACTATTTCTCAGGAAACTATGACGGGTATCTGGATGCAAAATTAAAACAGAATTTTGGTGGAGCAGATTTAATGAACCTGGCTTTGGATTGCGACCAGACAGGTTGGGGGTTGACTCCGGTTTTGGGTGTCGATGTCAAATATGGTAAATTCAATTTCGGAGCTAAATATGAGTTTAAGACGAACTTGAACATCGAAAACAATACCAAGAAGTTGGATTATCCCGACAGTGCGGAAGGTTTGGTTGGCCCTTATAAGCATGGTGTAAATACGCCGAACGATATTCCTTCCATGCTTTCGGTGGCAGCTTCTTATCGGTTTTTGCCCATGTTGAAGGCTTCTGTTGAGTATCACTTCTTCGATGATAAGAAGGCGGGAATGGCCGGTGGAAAGCAGAAGGAACTGGAAAGAGGTACGAATGAGTATCTGTTTGGTATAGAGTGGGATGTTGTCAAGAGATTGACCATTAGCGGTGGCGCTCAAATTACAGATTATGGTTTGTCTGATAATTTCCAAAGTGATGTTAGTTTCTCCTGCGATTCTTATTCGCTGGGCTTTGGTGCTAAAGTGATGTTGAGCGAAAAAATGGCTTTGAACGTGGGATATATGTGGACAACTTACCACGATTATACCAAGAAGATGGACAACTACTGCGGCACGGGACTTCCTGGGCAGAATGTGTATAGCCGCACCAACAAGGTGTTCGGATTAAGTTTGGACTACGCTTTCTAAGCTTGAAAATATTCGTATCCTATTGAAAAAGGAAGCTGCCTGTCGTGTGGCTTCCTTTTTTTAATTCATGGGTATTCAACGGACTATATGAAACCCTATGCATTACGGCTCGTAACCATAGGTTTTAGTCGCTGTAAAGCATAGCTGGGTATGGCATAAAAAAAGAGGGTGCATGACGCATCCTCTTTCTTGATTATTTGTTTTACTTGTTGCCGATTATAACTGAATCCAACGTACATAAGCGAAGTCCATACGGTGAGGCAACTCCTTGTTTACAGGATATACACGGAAGCCTATCTTATGGTTACCAGCCTCGGAAGGAGTGGTCGTTAACTTGAAGAATAACTTGGAGCCTTCTTCCTTCATCAACTCGAACTGAGCGGTATTGATTGGTGACAGCGTGTGTTTCTCCGGATCTTCCTTCATGACAACCATTTCAGCACCTAACATACCTTGTAGTTCATGACGGTCGATTACCAAATTGAAGTTGTATTCTTTTCCTACAACCGGGCCATTCACCGTCAAATCTTGGTCGCAAGTGAAAGATTCCACTTGGAAGCTATCCCAATGTTGCGCAACTTCCTCTTTCCAAGCAGCTAATTGCTTAGCGATCTCGTAGTTGTTAGCGGAAATATGAGCGGAACGAGTAGCCAATTTGTGATAGAAACGATCCTCATAATCGTCCAACATACGTTTCATCGTATAATCCGGAGCGATCTTGGCGATAGAGTTCTTGATATATTGGATCCAGTCCGGAGAGTAACCCTTGCTGTTCTTAGCGTAGTAAGTCGGGATGATCTCAGTTTCCAAGCAATGGTAGATCGTAGCCGCATCCAATTGGTCTTGGTATTGCTGGTTCTCATAAGTACGCTTGTCGGTCAATGCCCAACCTGCGCCTTCTACGTAACCCTCATACCACCAACCGTCAAGAACGGAGAAGTTCAATACACCGTTCATCTCGGCTTTCTCACCGGAAGTACCGGAAGCCTCTAACGGACGAGTCGGCGTGTTCAACCATACGTCTACACCAGAAATCAAACGACGGGCCAAACGCATATCGTAGTTCTCCAAGAAGATGATCTTTCCTAAGAACTCCGGACGGCGAGAGATCTCTACGATGTGTTTGATCAAACCTTGACCACCACCATCAGCTGGGTGAGCCTTACCGGTGAATACGAACTGAATCGGGAATTTCTCATTGTTAACGATCTTAGCCAAACGGTCTAAGTCCGTGAACAACAAGTGCGCACGCTTGTAAGTAGCGAAACGACGACCGAAACCGATCAGCAAGGCATTCGGGTTGATCTTCTCTAGGATAGAAACCACCTTGGAAGGATCACCTTGGTTCTTCAACCAGCTATCTTTATATTGAACACGGATGTAATCAATCAATTTATTCTTCAAGGTCATACGGAGATTCCAGATTTCCTCGTCGGATACATTCTGGATTCCTTCCCAACATTTGCGATTTGATTGATCCTCGAAAAGCTTCGTGCCTAATTTATCCGCATAGAATTTCTTCATCTCCGTAGCGGCCCAAGTCGGCATGTGCACACCGTTCGTTACATAACCAACGTGCAGTTCATCCGGGAAGTAACCTTTCCAAACTGGGGCGAACATACGCTGAGAAACCTTACCGTGCAACCAGCTTACGCCGTTAGCCTCTTGGCAAGTGTTCAAGGCGAATACGCTCATGGAGAATTTCTCGTTAGAGCCCGGGTTCTCACGTCCCATATCGATGAAGTCTTGCCAGCTAATACCTAACTTGCCGGGGAACTCACCCATGTAACGTCCGAACAAACCCTCATCAAAGTAATCGTGACCTGCCGGAACCGGAGTGTGTACCGTATAGAGGGCGGAAGCACGAACTACCTCCAACGCTTGGTTGAATGAAAGGCCGTCGTTCTGGATATAGTCTACCAAACGCTGAGCGTTGATCAAAGCGGCGTGTCCCTCGTTGCAGTGATAAATCTGTTTCTTGATACCTAACTTGTTCAGCATCATGATACCACCGATACCCAACAAATACTCTTGTTTCATACGGTTCTCCCAGTCGCCACCATATAATTGGTGCGTGATGGAACGATCCCATTCGCTGTTCTGAGGAATATCCGTATCCATTAAGTATAAAGGTACACGACCTACGCTAACTTTCCAGATATGAGCGTAAACGGTTCTGCCCGGATAAGGAACTTCCAATACCATCGGCTCTCCGTTCGACTGCAATACCTGAGTCAACGGCAGGGCGTTGAAATTTTGCGGCTCGTAATTGGCGATCTGCTGACCGTCCATGGACAAAGTCTGTGTGAAATATCCGTAACGATACAAGAAACCTACGGCACATAAATCGATATTACTATCGCTGGCCTCTTTCAAGTAGTCACCGGCTAATACTCCCAGACCACCTGAGTAAATCTTTAATACATTGGTCAAACCGTACTCCATGCTGAAGTAGGCTACAGACGGTTGTGTCTTGTCGGGTTTTACATTGATATAAGCTTTGAAATCAGCGTATACCTTTTGGATTTCAGCCATTAACTCCTTATCTGCTAAGATCTCTTCCATACGTTTGTGTGAAAGGCTTTGCAATAGCTGTACAGGGTTACCTTCTGTGGATTTCCAAAGTTGTTTGTCGATCTTGCCAAATAGTTTAGCGCCTTCATGATTCCATACCCACCAAAGATTCGTAGCGATCTCATTAAGTGGTTCCAACTGTTGTGGAAGCTTGGAATGTGAGTAGACGTCCTTCCAAATAGGACTGTTTGCGTTATTCGCCTTAATTTTCATTATCGTGAAGTTTAAAGTGTTTGTCTAAAACGAGTGCAAAGATAGCATTATCTTATTAATTATGAGCAATATTTAACTATTTCTTTCCTCGGCATGCCTCATGGCGATATCGAATGCGGTCAGATAATAGTCGATAAACTTGCTCCATTCAGCTTTTCGAGCGAGATCGAAACAACGCTGTTTGATTTCCTCGATGTCCGTAGCATCCTTTTGGCTGAGAGCCAGGATGGAGTTCATGATAGCGTCCGCTACCTCAAAATAATTGAAATCCGTACGATTAATAACCTCTACGCCTTCGCTAAGGTTATCTCCGGATACCGTTTTCTTCGCCCACATACCGAAACCGGCCAGATTGGTCGTGATCGTCGGTATACCGAAAGCGATACTTTCCAGCGGGGTATATCCCCACGGCTCGTAGTAGGAAGGATATACGGTAGCGTCCATCCCTATCAGCATATCATAATAGGTCTTATTGAAAATACCTCCTTTACCGTCCAAATAACAAGGAACGAATATGATCTTTAGTTTTTCGGATGCCGCGTTCGTGAAGCCGGCGTGGTTGATATAATTCAAGACCTTATCTTCTGGCATATTATGCAACCAGTGCGTAATGAAAGGGATTTGAAGCGGAGAGGTCGTCTTTATGTCCTGCTCGATCGCCTCTTTTAAATCCGCACGGGCAGCACGTACCCAAGCCGGTACCATGATAAAGGCGACGACCTCACGCTGCAGGCGTCCGGACGTACGTACACGGTTCATCGCCTCGATGAAGACATCGATACCTTTATTTCTGTATTCATAGCGGCCACTGGTGGAAACCAGCAAAGCGTTCGGGTCGATGGAGCAGCCCAATAATTTCTCCGCAACATTAATTAATGTACGACGTGCCTCCTTCCGCTTTTTAGCGTATTCCTTACCCTCGGGTACGAAGTTGGGCTCAAAGCCGTTCGGGGTAACGATATCCGGTGCCTTATCTAATAACTGTTTACATTCACGGGCCGTGATATCGCTTACGGTCGTGAAGCAATCCACGTAATGGGCGGCCTGCTTCTCTACAGAATGCTTGGCCTCCATGTTTAGCTCCTTAGCCATCTGATCGCCGTTGTAACCGTCCATATAAGCGTATAACGCTTTGTTGTTACCGGCGATAGAGCGTCCGATCGATGTGGCATGCGTCGTGAAAAGTGTCGCTATGGCAGGGATTTGCTTTTGAATGTAAAGCGCTCCCATCGCCAACATCCATTCGTTGAATAGGGCGGCGACTTTCTTGTTTTCCAGTTTGTAGAAGTGATAGAAACTCTCTATTACCTTACCGACCGCATACGCAAAGATACAAGACTCATCGTAATCGCCGTAGGCGTGGATGGAGTCAACTCGGAAATTTTCCCACATAGAATAGAAAAAGGCGTCTCGTTCACTGAAGTAGGACTTGAAATCTACCAGTATAACAGGGGGGGTACCCGGTACGTTCCAGCGACCAACCTTAACTTTCAAGTGATCCACTGCCTCGGCGTGCTTTCTCCAATCCTCAAACAAAGATGCGTCTTCCGTAAAATCGGGAGCGGTTGTGTTTGCCCACACATCCGGACCGATGAATATTACTTTGTCGTTAAAAATTTGTTGAAGCGTATGAGCTTTAGTCGATAGTACGGTATAAATACCTCCCACTTTATTACAGACTTCCCAGCTGCTTTCAAAGAGAAACTCTGGCGTCTTTATCATTTCGTTCATATTTGATTTGTTTATAATCAATGATTTCACCGCTGCAAAGATAATTCATTTTATGTTTTTTCTTGGCCTTTCCTCGGTATTTAATAACATATGTTCTATATTTGTGGATAATTAAATATGAAATAATTATGGCTAAAAGAAGAATTTTAAAGAAAGAGATCAGCTACGTGGCTGGTGAATTGTTCACGGAAGCGCTGGTTTGCAAATTGTATATACCCGGAGTAAATCAAGAGAAAGCGGATGCTTTGATGGCTCGTATCCTAGATATGCAAGATTGTTATATCGTTCGTGCCGGACACCCCGACGGCAAGGATAACAAGGCTCTCGTACGGAATTATTATCGCAAATTAAGAGAGGACTTGCAAAACGAGGTTAACGCTATCGCCGACGAGATAGGAGAGTTGAGCAAGGACAAATAGGCATGAAGAAGGCAATTAGTAAGGCGATACTCCGTATGGCGGGGTGGAAGCTGGGCCCGGTGGATGGCGTGGATTTGCCGAAATGTATCGTATGTGTGGCTCCGCATACCAGTAACTGGGATTTTATCGTAGGGAAACTTTTTTATACCTCGATCGGGTGTAACGCCGGTTTCCTGATTAAGAAAGAGTGGTTTTTTTTTCCTTTTAATTTGCTGTTTAACTGGCTGGGTGGTGTTCCGGTGGATCGTGGTAAACGTACGTCGGTGACCGATCAGATGGTGGAACGTTTCAAGACCAGTGAGCGGTTTCAATTGGCCGTCACACCGGAAGGTACCCGGAAGCGGGCCAAGGACTGGAAAAAAGGATTCTATTTTATCGCTTTGAAAGCGAACGTGCCGATCGTGGTGGCTTATTTTGATTATGGAAAGAAAGAGGTTGGCACGAAAGGTGTTTTTTATCCGACAGGTGATGTGGATAAAGATATCCATACGATACGAGAGATGTATCGGGGAGTTACCGCCTGCCATCCTGAGAATTTCGTACAGGTATAGGTTTCATGGTGAAGAAATAAGAGTTTTGCTATAGGAAAACAAAAGTTTTCCCTAGGAGAAACAAAAGTTTTGCTATGAAGAAACTACTGTTTCTTCACCATGAAACTGTTTCCTTGTCACAATATGTCTTTTTATTACCTTAATATCTTTATTCTATGACTGAAGACTTACGTATCAGTATGATACAATCCCATATCATTTGGGAAGACCGTGAAGAGAACTTGGGTTATTATGGCGAACTGTTGCGCCGTGTTAGTGGAAGAACCGATTTAGCGGTATTGCCGGAGACGTTTACTACGGGATTTTCCATGGACGTAGAGAAACAAGCCGATACGATGGATGGACGGACTGTACCGACTATAAAGGAATGGGCTAAGAAATATAAACTGGCCGTGGCTGGAAGTTTTATCGCGAAAGATAACGGAAAGTTCTACAACCGGGCTTTTTTCATCACTCCGGAAGGAGAGGAGTATTATTACGATAAGCGTCATTTGTTCCGTATGGCGGAAGAGGACAAGCATTTCTCGGCGGGCGACAAACGGCTGATCGTGCCCTATAAAGGCTGGAATATCTGTTTGCAGGTTTGTTATGACCTGCGTTTCCCGGTTTGGAGCCGCAACGTGAATAATGAATATGATCTTTTGATTTATGTAGCCAATTGGCCCGAGGCCCGGAAGAAGGCGTGGAAGGCATTGCTGCATGCACGTGCCATCGAGAACATGGCTTATGTCTGTGGCGTGAACCGTGTGGGGGTAGATGGGAAAGGTTTTCTTTTCAGAGGGGATTCCATGATTTATAACGCTAAGGGAAAGAAATTGGCGGATGCCGGAAAACGAGAGGAAATCACCCGGACATGTACCTTGAAGAAGAGCGAGCTGGATGAATTCCGGGCTAAGTTCCCGGCGTGGAAGGATGCGGATGGATTTAGTATTGACTTCTAATCATCTGATTCCTGCTGATTATGGAAAAACGTAGTCCTTGGGCTTGGATCCCGTCTCTTTATTTTGCCGAAGGCTTGCCCTATGTGGTAGTCATGACGCTTTCTGTGATCATGTATAAACGTCTGGGCGTCTCAAATACGGATATCGCCTTATTTACCAGTTGGCTTTATTTTCCTTGGGTGATCAAGCCCATCTGGAGCCCGTTCGTAGACTTGATTAAAACGAAGCGTTGGTGGATTTATAGCATGCAGCTATTGATTGGCGGGGGAATGGCAGGTGTGGCGTTCGTCCTTCCCGGGGATTTCTTTCTGCGGTTTACCTTGGCTTTCTTTTGGTTGATGGCGTTTAGTTCCGCTACGCACGATATCGCCGCAGATGGGTTCTATATGCTGGGCTTGACGGAGGAGCAACAGGCGTTCTTCATCGGTATCCGAAATACGTTCTACAGGGTGGCGATGCTAACCGGACAAGGTCTGCTGGTTATGCTGGCGGGGCTTTTGGAGGAGAGTACCGGGCGGATTTCTTTTGCTTGGAGTCTGGTGTTTTTTGTATTAGCCGGTACCTTTATCGCCTTGGCTTTGTGGCATAAGTATATCTTACCCCGTCCGGCGAGTGACGCGCAACGTACGAATATCACCCCTCATACCATCTTGGTGGAGTTCGGCAATACTTTCGTGAGCTTTTTCAGCAAGAAAGGGATTATCCCGGCTTTGCTTTTTATGCTGACGTATCGTCTGGGGGAATCCCAATTGGTAAAGTTGGCTTCTCCTTTCCTGCTGGATGGGCGGGAGGTTGGCGGGCTGGCGCTCAGTACCGGTGAGGTCGGGTTCGCTTATGGTACGGTGGGAGTGATCTCCTTATTGCTCGGAGGGGTTTTAGGAGGCCTGGCTATATCCCGGAGTGGCTTGAAGACTTGGTTATGGCCTATGGCATTGGCTATCTCCTTGCCGAATCTGGTCTATTTGTATATGGCCTATACGATGCCGGAGAGTATTGTTGTCGTAAACGCTTGTGTCGCTGTCGAGCAATTCGGCTACGGGTTTGGCTTTACGGCTTATACGATGTATCTGATGCTTTTCGCCGAGGGGGAATATAAGACTTCGCATTATGCGATCAGTACCGGTTTCATGGCGTTAGGTATGATGCTACCGGGAATGGCATCGGGATGGATACAGGAGCAGATCGGTTACCAACATTTCTTTATCTGGGTAATGATCTGTTGCATACCTTTATTTATTGTATTGCCGTTCTTGCGTTTCAAGAAAAAATAATCTTATACCGATAATCCGGGAGTGTAGGGAAGGGTCACGATGAATGTGCTACCTTCCCCTTCTTTGGATTCTAGGGTGATATATCCTCCGAAGTGCTCGATGATAATTTGGCAGATCGCCAGTCCGAGGCCTGTCCCTTGCGCAAACTCGTCCAGTTTGTTGAACCGTTCGAATACTTGGGCTTGCTTATCTGCGGGAATGCCTTTGCCCGTATCGGTCACGGAGATCTGGATCCAACGTTTATCTTGCGTATAATCGTATTTAATCAAGATGTATCCTTGCGTCGTGAATTTTGCGGCGTTGTTTATGAGGTTGGTAATCACTTGGGTTAATCGATGTAGGTCCGCTTGGATAATGGCCGGGAGGACCGGCAGTTGTATTTTAAGCGCTACGCCTTGGGGCATCAACAATTGATGGGTGCGGTAGATATGGGATAGTAATTCGTTTAAGTCACAATTCGTGAGGGTAAACGACATCTTACCGGACTCGATGCGGGATAGATCGAGAATGTCATTGATCAATTTCAATAAGAGGTCGCTGTTCTTACTGATAACTTGCATGAACTCATCCCTCTCGTTCGGGCTTATTTCCATATCGCTTGTTAGCAGTTCCGAAAATCCAACGATGGCGTTAAGCGGGGTACGTATCTCATGGCTCATATTGGCGAGGAACGCTGATTTCATTTGGTCCGCTTCCTCGGCCCTTATACGGGCTTTGATAAGATCTTCCTCTACTTCCTTACTTTGTTGGATATTTAAGCAGAGCCCGTTTACTCCGACATTATTGCGGGTGGAGTCTTGTCCATTCTTCGCTTGCGCATATCTGAATTCCCACCATATATGCCCTTTGCCGTTGAAATTATATCGGCGGCGGGTGATCTTACGGGAAGGGAATCCTGTATCAAGCAGGTGCTTATGTTGGATGAAATCTTCCCGGTCTTCAGGGTGGATAGACTCTTGGAATTGCGTGGAGGTGATCGGCTTTATCGGCATATCCAACGACTTATAGAAATCATGGTCGAACTCGAATACGCCGTTGCTGTATCGGAATGCGAAAATATCACCGCTCTCTAAAGCCAACGAGAGGAATTCTTTCTCTTTCCGTAAACTTTCTTGAGCCTGTTTCTTGTGAGAGGCTTCGCGACGGTATTGTACTCTTTGATAGAAAAGTGTCCATAGGATAAATAGGGTTAGAAGAATCCCGCATAGAATAATATATGTTTGATAACGAACCACAAAGGGCATATTCAAGAAGATGCTGTTTTGAGGCAGTTCTTTCCAATCGATACCCCATTTATTTAAAGTCGGGTAATCGAACAGATAGTTTTTGGCGCTTTCCGTTATTTGTGGGAAGCTATTGGCCGGTGTGCCCTTGAGTATGCTGGCAGCTCGTCGTAAGGCTTCTTGGGTTTGGCTCTCTACCGGGGTCATATATCCTCCGATGAAGTCTCCGTCATATCCTACGGATTCGTTGATCGCCGAGAAGCTGGGAAATGAGCAGAACCTACCTAAGGCTATCGAGGTATAATCTCTTTTGGTAGCAAGGTAGGCCTTGTTGTAAGTACTTGTACCTAACCCCCAGATCAAGTTGGAACTGGTGCGGGGTTGAATGGTTTGTATATAGAGGGAATCGAACGGTACTTTTGGGAACCGCACTAAAGAAGAGGATCTCTTTTTATCGGATGGGGATGAATACTGGGGATATTTAAGGTAATCGGGTCTAGCCTTGGAGCATAGCCCTTTTATTTGCTCATCCATATCTTTCAGGATCTTTTTGTCAAGAGCTGTACTATCAGAGACACGTACAATCACGCATTTTCCCATGATTCGCTCAATAAGTTCGACGTTTTTCCGATAGTCCGGCTTATCCCAAAATCCGGATACGTTAGGATACTTTTGAATTAAGGGTATGTTAGGGTAGTTGACTCCGGTAAAAACGATAGGTACGCTATCTAATAAAGGATGTTCGCAAGCCAATAAGGAATAGGTCGCTTGATCATCGTTTACGATTATGATATCAGGCTTCCATAAAGATAACGTATTGAGTTCCGTATATATTCTTTGTTTCTCTTCTGGCGATTGATAAGCTTCGCAATTAAGATAGAACGTGAAGATACTGGCATGAATGCCTTCCTTTTGGAATCCATTTTTAAAAGTCTCTTCTACATCTTTATAGGCTTGAAAGTCCGGCTCATAAGATTGTACTATCAAGATACGCTTTTCCGTGGTTGAGCGTTCGCAAGAATTTGCGACCAATAAAAACAATGGAAGCAACAATAAAAAAAGATAACGATAAGAAGTGTTCGTCATGTGTATAGCTTCAATATAATAGGTACAAATGTATAAAAAGTAATTGGATATCAAAGAGACAAATGTCTATTTTTCTTGGCTTCTGAGGTTGGTTTATAATTCGAAAACCAAGGAGATGCGGCACCCCTTATTCTTTTCGGACTTGAGCAAGATACGCCCGTTTAATTGTTTTACGATAGCTTGGCAGATCGATAATCCAAGACCTGTTCCTTGCACGAAATCATCCAGCTTCTTGAAACGCTCGAATATCGCTTCTTGGTCCTCGGGAGAGATCCCGATGCCTGTATCCTGCACATAAAGTCGGACGTCTTGTGCCTCAGCGGAATACTCGTAACCGATCTCTATAAAGCCTGCGGAAGTAAATTTTATGGCATTTTTCAGTATATTCTCGAGCGCTTGGTAAAGTCGCTCCTTATCCGAATATAAGCAGATCGGCGTATCGGGGCATTTCTCCTTGAATTCGATACCTTCGGGGACATCGGAAAGATGTTGTTTATAAAGGGTTTTCACTAAATCCGTTAAATTGCAGGATTCTTTATGAAAGACGATACCTCCGGATTCAATCCTTGCCAAATCCAATATGTCATTGACTAACTTTAGTAATAACTCGTTATTGGTCGTGATGATATTAGCGTATTGCTCCTTCTCTTCCGCCGTCAGATCCAGTTCGGCGATTAGGCTTGAAAAGCCGATGATCGCATTTAGCGGGGTACGTATCTCATGACTCATGTTAGCCAAGAATACGGATTTCATCCGGTCGGACTCATTGGCTTTCTCCAAGGCTTCCGCTAATGATTCTTTTTCATGTAATAGGGCTTTTTGCGCTTGTCGTTTTGCCTTGGATTCTTGGGTATACATGATGATGAAGCTACCGAAGACAAAGCAGCACATCGTGCTGACTACGATTATCAAGCTCCAGAATAATCTTGGATATTGGTCCTTAAAAGGAAAGTTCAAAAGTATAGCATCCTTCGGAAGAAGCCTTTTATCAATATTCCAATATTTGACTTCATTGAAATCAAATACATAATTCTTCTTGCTCTTTGTTATCTGTGGGAATGATTCGCTAGGGGAGCCTTTTAATATTTCTGCGGCTCTATCGGTAGATTCTTCTATTTGGGTTTCCAAGGAGGTGATATAGCCACCTACAAGTTTATTCGTATATCCTAGATCCTCGTTGATCGCCGTAAAAGAGGGTTTACTGGAAAAACGGCTGGTGTTCAATACCCGGTAATCCCGTTTGGCCTGTAGATAGTAGATGTAAGGGACGTGTTTACTCATGTACCAAGAAACAGCTGATAGCTTGTCTCCTTGCACGGGCACGACGTTGACGGTCGTACTATCCGGTCGTTTTAAGCTTTGATTGACCCTGTCCAAAGTAGCGATCTCTACCGGTATATACATGATGCGATTATTATCGACCCGAATGTCTGCTTGAGCACATTGCTCATGTAACGTAGCCTTAATGTGCCTATCTATATACGTACTATCGTGCAACATATAAATCGTCGACTTGCCCAACAGATGTTCTATCAAGCGGATGTTCGTGACGTAGTCGGGCTCGTCCCAGAATCCGGAAACATTCGAATATTGCGCTAATAGTGCCTTATTGGGGAAATTTACGCCGCCAAATACAATGGGGACTGTAGAGATTAGCGGATGATGGCATTGCATTAACGTGTAAGTCGCTTGATCCTCGTAGACCAAAACCAGATCGGGTTTCCAAGTAGAGATCGAATCTAGATACAGGTACATCCGTTTTTCTTCGGCGGGTGCCGCATATTGCTCGCAGTTCAAATAGAATGTTTGGATCGACGGATTAATCCCCTTTTTCTCGAGGGATTCCCGGATCAACCGATCGCAGTCTTTATAAGCTACATAATCGCTTTCATAGGAATGCACTACTAATATACGATATTTATTTCCCGACTGTCGACAAGAGGACTGTAGAATGGCTAGCAGAAAAAGTAGAACAAATATGTAATATTTCTGTATAGATCTCGCTAGCATAAGTCGAAAATTAGTACGTTGCCCTTAATCGTAATTTAAAATGAGTGTTTTTATGCGAGTGCAAACTTATTAATAATTATTGGATATCAATGGCTTTTTTATTGAATATATAGGGCTAAAATAAAAAACGGCTATCAGATCCCGAAGGACCCGATAGCCGTTTTTCTATCTTATGTGGAGTAAAGGAGCGATTAAAACCGCTTCTTTTTATTTTACTTCCTCAAAGTCAACGTCCGTAACGTTACCGTCTTTGCTGTTGTTGCTGCTACCTGCATTACCGCCAGCTTGTTGACCACCGAAGTTAGGATCTGCTTGCGGACCGCCTTGAGCGCCGCCACCTTGAGCGTTGTACATTTCTTGGCTAGCTGCTTGGAATACGCTGTTCAATTCTGCCATAGCAGCATCGATACCTGCGATATCCTGAGCCTTATGAGCTTCTTTCAATTTGTTCAAGGCACCTTCGATCGGAGCTTTCTTGTCTGCCGGAAGCTTGTCGCCAAGATCTTTCAATTGTTTCTCGGTCTGGAAGATCATGCTATCCGCTTGATTCAATTTATCGATACGCTCTTTCTCTTTCTTATCGGCCTCTGCGTTTGCGGCAGCCTCTTCTTTCATACGCTTAACCTCATCATCGCTCAAACCGCTGGAAGCCTCGATACGGATACTTTGTACTTTACCGGTTCCTTTATCCTTGGCGGATACGTTCAAGATACCGTTGGCGTCGATATCGAATGTAACCTCGATCTGAGGGACACCACGTTGTGCGGCAGGTATTCCATCTAGGTGGAAACGGCCGATAGACTTGTTGTCTTTAGCCAAAGAACGCTCTCCTTGCAAGATGTGGATCTCAACAGAAGGCTGGTTGTCTACAGCAGTCGTAAATGTCTCGGACTTCTTGGTCGGGATGGTCGTGTTAGACTCGATCAATTTAGTCATTACACCACCCATTGTCTCAATACCTAAAGACAGCGGAGTAACATCCAACAACAATACGTCCTTAACCTCACCTGTCAATACACCACCTTGGATCGCTGCACCTACGGCTACTACTTCATCCGGGTTAACGCCCTTAGATGGAGCTTTACCGAAGAATTTCTCAACGACAGCCTGTACGGCCGGGATACGAGTAGAACCACCTACCAAGATCACTTCGTCGATATCAGAAGTTGATAAACCTGCGTCTTTCAAGGATTGACGGCACGGTTCGATACATGCTTGGATCAGACCGTCAGCCAATTGCTCGAATTTAGCACGAGTCAAAGTCTTAACCAAGTGCTTTGGAATACCGTTTACCGGCATGATATACGGCAAGTTGATCTCCGTGCTAGTCGTACTTGACAACTCGATCTTCGCTTTCTCGGCAGCTTCTTTTAAACGTTGTAAAGCCATCGGGTCTTTACGTAAATCTACGCCTTCCTCACGTTCGAATTCTTCAGCTAACCAGTCGATGATTACGTGGTCGAAGTCATCACCACCTAGGTGAGTATCACCGTTTGTTGATTTTACCTCGAATACGCCGTCACCTAACTCAAGGATGGAGATATCGAATGTACCACCACCTAAGTCGAATACGGCGATCTTCATGTCTTTGTTCGTCTTATCCAAACCATAAGCCAAAGAAGCGGCAGTCGGTTCGTTTACGATACGGCGTACGGTTAAACCTGCGATCTCACCAGCCTCTTTCGTAGCCTGACGTTGAGCGTCACTAAAGTAAGCAGGTACTGTGATAACGGCTTCCGTTACTTCCTGTCCCAAATAATCCTCAGCTGTCTTTTTCATTTTCTGCAGGATCATCGCTGAGATTTCCTGCGGAGTATACAAACGTCCTTCGATATCTACACGAGGAGTGTTGTTATCACCACGCACTACTTTATAAGGAACGCGATTGATTTCCTTTTGTACTTGGTCATAAGTTTCACCCATGAAACGTTTGATAGAGAATATAGTCTTTTCAGGATTGGTGATAGCCTGACGTTTTGCGGGATCACCTACCTTACGCTCGCCGCCTTCTACGAAAGCTACGATTGAAGGTGTTGTTCTTTTACCTTCGCTGTTCGCGATAACAACCGGTTCGTTACCTTCCAATACGGCAACACAAGAGTTGGTTGTTCCTAAGTCGATTCCAATAATCTTTCCCATGATTGTAAATATTTTAATTGTTATTATTCATCGTCCGTCATCCTCCTTGTTTAAAGGATTCACATAGTATTCAACAAATGCCGTGCCAAAGAAGTTTGGGTTTGAAAATAAATAATACGTGTCATGAATCGTGACATTTTGGCGGTTTGGCAGAATACAGAAAGCCCCGGAACCGTTTTAATAGGCCCGGGGCTTCTCTTGTTATTTGTTGATTATTTCCTTTTCTTCTTTCATGTCAAGCTCATTCTTGTCGGCATCAAAGAATTTGTATTCAAGAAAGGCGAGACTTTGATTGGGAATAACTTTTAAACCATGTGTGTACTTCATTTTCCACTTCATGCTCAAGGGGAACAACCCCTTGTTCACATACGCTGCGACATACGGATGTACATGCAGGGTGAATTTCTTCACGTGATGTTTGTTTACTAAGCAATCTATTTTTTCTTCCAGGCTGTCGGTAAACAGGATGGAAGGCTTAACCGTTCCTGTTCCGAAACAGGATGGGCAGTCTTCTGACGTATCCACGTCCATTGCCGGACGTACCCGCTGACGGGTAATCTGCATCAAGCCAAACTTACTAAGAGGAAGGATATTGTGTTTAGCCCGGTCATTTGCCATTGCCTTTGTCATGTGTTCAAATAGCTTTTGCCGGTTGGCAGCCTCTGCCATATCGATAAAGTCTATGACGATGATACCTCCCATGTCTCGTAAGCGGAGCTGACGGGCGATCTCATCGGCGGCGGCTATATTTACGTCGATAGCTGTCTTCTCTTGGGCATCGCTGCCTTTGGAACGGTTCCCGCTGTTCACGTCGATAACGTGCATAGCTTCCGTGTGCTCGATAATCAAGTAAGCTCCACTCTTGTAAGTGACAGTTCGTCCGAATAGCGACTTGATTTGCTTGGTGACCGCAAAGTTGTCGAAGATAGGAAGCTCTCCCGTATATAACTGTACGATTTCTTCCCGTCCCGGTGCGATCAAGCTTACATAGTCGCGGACATTATTATAGACCTCCTTGTCATTTACATAAATATTTTGGAAAGAGGGGTTGAATATATCCCGAAGCAAAGCTACGGTACGTGCCGTTTCCTCATAAATAATAGCCGGAGCTTTGAGTTTAGGCACCTTCACGATATTATCTTCCCATCGTTTCATCAATGTCTTCAATTCATGATCAAGCTCTGCGACACGCTTGCCCTCCGAGGATGTCCGTACGATAACACTGAAATTCTTCGGTTTGATACTTTGGATTAACTGGCGCAAACGGGCTCGTTCCTCGCTTGATTTAATTTTGGTGGAGACAGATACTTTATCGGCGAACGGTATCAGCACGATATATCTTCCGGCAAAAGAAAGCTCGGAAGTCAATCGGGGACCTTTCGTCGAGATAGGCTCTTTAGCAATTTGAACCAACACCTCTTGTCCTACTTTCAGCACGTCGCTAATACTCCCGTTCTTTTCGATCTCCGGTAGAATCTGAGTTTTCGACAGTACCGGCGCCTTTTTGGGATCGCTCAGCAATTGCTTTAAATATTTCTGTTGGGTGTTGAAGTTAGGACCTAAGTCCAAATAGTGAAGAAACGCATCCTTTTTGTAACCGACATCAATGAACGCAGCGTTTAAGCCCGGCATCAGTTTCTTAACCTTACCTAGATAGATATCACCAACAGCGAACGAGACGTTGCGGGCCTCCTTTTGGAGCTCCACAAGGCTCTTGTCCTCCAAGACGGCGATAGATACCTCTTTGGGCTGTACATCAACTACTAATTCACTAATCACTTAAGATGTGTTTTTAAGATCAGACCTTATAAAATACGCAAAGAACAAACTTAAAAGGTCACTTATTAAGTTTGTTCTTTAGAGTTCGTTAGATAGACTTATTTCTTCTTATGTCTATTCTTCTTCAGTCTCTTTTTGCGCTTGTGCGTAGACATTTTATGTCTTTTTCTTTTCTTTCCGCTAGGCATCGCTTTAAAATTTTAAATTAAACGTATAATAATTAATTACTTAACTTCACCAATAAAAGTCTTAGCCGGCTTGAATGACGGAATGTTGTGTTCCGGGATGATGATCGTAGTATTTTTTGAAATATTACGAGCTGTCTTTTGAGCTCTCTTCTTAATAACGAAACTTCCGAAACCTCTCAAGTAAACGTTTTCGCCTTGGGCTAAAGAACTTTTTACGATATCCATGAAGGACTCAACGCTTGCTAGCACTGTCTGTTTGTCGATACCAGTGCTTTTTGAAATCTCGCTAACAATATCTGCTTTAGTCATGTCTATAAATTAATTAATTGATTTTGACCTATTAATTTTTTGGAATGCAAATATATAGCTTTTTATTTAAGTGGAAAAAGAATTGAGCTTCAATTTTTAAATAAAAAGATTCTTCTCGATTCGTAATATATATGTATGTTTGCGGTAATCAAATAGTTATGATGTTGAAAAGAGAGAAAGGGAGCAGTTATGTTACAGTATGAAAGTGAGTTAGAAATCAGCCGGATATTGGTTGAGTGGTATGAAACCTATAAAAGAGAGCTTCCTTGGAGGGAAACGAGAGACCCTTATATCATCTGGATATCGGAGATTATATTGCAACAAACCCGGGTTGTACAGGGATTGGAGTATTTTTTGCGTTTTACCGAACGTTTCCCGGATGTGGCATCTCTAGCGGTGGCGGAAGAGGATGAGGTGCTGAAATATTGGCAGGGCTTGGGGTATTATAGCCGGGCTCGTAACTTACATGCGGCGGCTAAATCTATCATGGAGCGGTTTAACGGGGTTTTCCCGGAGAATTATAAAGAGGTATTATCCTTGAAAGGTATCGGGGAGTATACGGCGGCGGCGATCGTCTCCTTTGCTTGGAACCAACCGTGTCCGGTCGTGGATGGAAATGTGTACCGGGTACTTTCCCGTTTGTTTGCCGTAGATACGCCGATCGACACCACGAAGGGTAAAAAGCAATTTGCGGAACTGGCCGGAATGATCTTGGACCCTAAGAACGCAGGGACGCATAATCAGGCGATCATGGAATTGGGTGCTTTGCAATGTGTTCCTCAAAACCCGGACTGCGGGGTGTGCCCGCTAAAAGATAAATGCGTGGCGTTCGCTTCCGGCAATGTGCAAGCTTATCCGGTGAAACAAAATAAGACGAAGACAAGGGATCGTTATTTCCACTATCTATACATTATATATAAAGAACAAACTTGGATGAACAGACGGACGGGGAAGGATATCTGGACTGGTTTGTATGAATTTCCATTGATCGAGACGGATCATGCGATGGATTTTTCCGGTTTGTGTGAGACGCAAGCCTTCCGTAACCTATTGGGAGATGCTGGAAAATTGAGTATCACCCAAGGGTTATCGAATGTAAAGCATACGCTCTCCCATCAAATTTTATACGCTTCTTTCTATCAAATAGAGATAGAGCAGGTTCCGGAATCCTTGGGGAATTACCTCTCTCTGCCTTGTCGGGATATTGAGAAGTATGCCGTTCCCCGGCTGATACATATTTATTTAGAGAAATTAAACGGAAACTTGTGAGAATGATTGAATTTGTGTTTCTTTGTATGGTTATTAAGAATTTGAATTATGTCATTGAATAAGGTTATATTGATCGGCAACGTAGGCAAAGATCCTGACGTTCGCTATTTTGACAGTGGTGCCGCTGTCGCTAATTTCCCGCTGGCAACCTCGGAACGTGGGTATACGTTGGCAAATGGAACGGTGGTTCCGGAGCGTACGGAGTGGCATAATATCGTAGTTCGTCGGGATTTGGTTCCTTTCGTGGAAAAATGGGTACGTAAAGGTTCCGGTGTATATGTGGAAGGTAAGATTCGTACTCGTAATTATGATGACCAAAGCGGCGTGAAACGATATGTTACGGAGATCCATGCGGATCGTATCGAGTTTTACAGCACGGGTTCCCGTCCGGTCGATGGTGGAAATACGACTGCACAAGGCGGTAGTATGCAGCCCAATGTGGGACAAGGACAACCGGCTCAACCGACCACGGCGCCAAATACCGCTTATCAACAGCCAGCCGCTTCGCAGCCTAGCGCATTCTCAGAATCCAGTGACGCGGATGATCTCCCGTTCTGATATTGTTTAACTAATACTGTTTCCCTTGGACTCGGACTATTATTTATGGGGCTTATTTGAAAACGTAACGGTGCAGGCGCTGACAGCGGGTCCTGTGATCGCATTAAGCTTCGCTTTTTTACTGCTGTTTGTTTCCGGCTTCGTGTCGGCCTCTGAAGTGGCATTCTTTTCTCTAACCCCGGGTGACCTAAATGAGATCGGGGAAGAGAATCGCCCGGCAGATCCTGTTATCAAACGTCTCCTTGAACGTTCGGAGTATCTATTGGCATCTATATTGATCGCTAATAATTTTGTAAATGTGGCGGTCGTTATGCTGTGTACCTATGCGATTAACGCTTGGATTAATTTCTCGGCCGCTCCTCTTCTAGGCTTTGTGCTTGAGACGATTCTCTTGACTTTCTTGCTTTTACTTTTTGGGGAGATCATGCCTAAGATTTACGCACAGAAGAATTCTTTGCGTTTTGTTCGTTTTTCAGCCTCCGTATTAAGTGGTTTGGAACGCTTCTGCCGCCCATTCTCGAAAATCTTGGTTAATTCCACATCGGTCATCAATAAAGCGTTAGCGAAAAAGAAATATGATATCTCTGTAGATGAGCTTTCTAAAGCGTTAGAGCTAACCTCTACCGAGATCCCGGAGGAGAAGGAGATGCTGGCGGAGATTATCAAGTTTTATAATAAGACCGCTGATGAGATCATGACTCCTCGTCTGGATATGGAAGATATCGAGATCAAGATCAGTTTCCGTGAGGTGGTTGATTTTATTATCAAATCCGGCTATTCGCGTATTCCGGTATATTCCGAGACTGAGGATAATATAAAAGGTATCTTATATATCAAGGACTTATTGCCCTATATTGACAAGCCCGATACATTCCGTTGGCAGAGCTTGATCCGACCGGCCTATTTCGTGCCGGAAACCAAGAAGATCGATGATTTGCTGGAAGAGTTCCGTACCAATAAAATTCATATGGCGATCGTGGTCGATGAGTTTGGCGGTACCTCCGGTATTGTGACGATGGAAGATATCCTAGAGGAAATTGTTGGAGAGATCTCCGATGAGTATGATGAGGATGAGCAACAATTCATCCGTTTAGCAGACGGTAGCTTGATCTTTGAGGCAAAGATATTATTGACGGATTTCTTCCGGGTTATCGATGCCGATCCCTCAGATTTTGGTAAATTGACGGAAGAAGTGGAAACTTTGGCCGGTCTTTTGTTGGAGATAAAAGGGGATTTTCCACGCCGTAGGGAGATTATAGATTTTAAGGAATATCGTTTCCAAGTGCTGGAAGTGGATAACAGGAGGATATTAAAGGTTAAATTTAACCGTATCCCTGAAGGTACAGGGAATGATGAGAATGGGAAAGATACGAAGTAAATGTTTATGAAATGGATAGCTGCTGTCATAGGAGGTTCTCTGTTTTTAGGGATATGCTGTATTTCGTGTGTGGAATATACGCCGAAGCCACGGGGCTATGTTCGTATCGAACCTTCGAAGGCACAATATAAACCGCTTGATCTCAGTTACCTGCCTTTTAATTTTGATGTCTCTCAGACTGCGGTCATAGAGGTGCCGGATCAAAAGAAGGGTGTTACGGGCTTGAATATCTCGTATCCGGAGTTAGAGGCTAAGCTTTATTGCAGCTATTTGCCAATTACTCCTGTGTCCTTGGTGACGGTGGAGACGGAAAGCCGCTCTTTCGTCGCCCGCCTGATAAAGTCGGAGAATCGGATATCGGAGAAAGCGTATTCCAACCCTGCCGCAAACGTTTATGGCTCGCTGTTTCTTCTGGATGGAGAATCGGCTTCTCCCATACAATTCCTGTTGACAGATAGTGTATCGAATTTCTTCCGGGGGGCCTTGTATTTTGACTGTAAACCCAATGCGGATTCATTAGCTCCCGCTATCCAATATATCCGGGAAGATATCATAGAACTTATACAAACTTTTAGTTGGAAAGAATAATATGGCCTTGCTATATAAACAACTCTCGCCGCTGCATGGAGTCTGGAAAATGGAAGAAAGCTCTGATGAGCTTTTGGGGATGCTTGAGCATAAAGCGGACTATTCTTCTTTTTTGGAGCGGGTATCGGCAGAGAAGCGGAGGCAGGAACGTTTCGCCAGCCGGATGCTTTTAAAAGAGCTTTTAGGAGAGGAGGCAAGGGTTGACTATCATTCTACGGGTGCCCCGTTCCTCGCATGCGTACCTTTATATATAAGTATATCTCATACGAAAGATTATGTGGCGGTAATCTTGGATAAGCGTCCGACAGGGATCGATATCGAGTATCGTTCGGACCGGATCTTGAAAATACGAAGTCGCTTTATGAATCCGGAGGAAGAGGCGGGTATCGATCTGGAGCATGAGGTCGAGCATCTATTAATCCATTGGTGCGCCAAAGAAACCTTGTTCAAGATAATCGGGCAGGAAGGAGTGGACTTTCAAAAGCATCTTCACGTGAATCCTTTTCCTTATTTATCGAGTGGGACGTTTAAGGGACGAGAAACCCGGACCGAGGCATGTCGGGAATATGAGTTGGCATATCAAGTTACACCGGACTATGTATTGACTTGGTTGAAGTAAGTTAACTTCATACGCTTGTGAAGTTAACTTCATTGACTAACGAAGCTAACTTCATTGGCTCACGAAGCTAGCTTCATCAAATCATGTGGTTGGAAAGATATCGTTCGATCTATTTCTGCCAGATCTCCCAAGCGGCGAAAGCCTGTAATAGAAGCATTTCCAGACCATTTTTCACGACGGCGCCTTTTTCTTTTCCTTTCTTCATGAAAAGGGTCTCATCCGGATTGTAAAGTAAATCATACAATAGATGATTCGGCGTAAGTAAATCGTACGGGATATCCGGACATGAGTCTATATTCGGGAACATACCTAAGGGAGTCGTGTTTACGATCACCGTATATTGCTCCATGGTTTTCGGAGTAATCTCATCGTACGTGATACAAAATTCTTTCGGTTTGCGAGAAACCAGCGTGGCACCAACGCCTAGCTGTTTCAGTCCGTGGAAGACTGCCTTCGACGCCCCTCCCGTACCAAGGATCAACGCTTTCCGGTGCGTTTCTTTCAATAAAGGATCAATCGATTGCTTGAATCCGATAATATCCGAGTTATATCCTTTCAGTTTAAGTTTGCCGAAAAGACCTTTTGTGAACTTGATGACATTTACCGCTCCGATCTGACGGGCATCGTCATCCAAATCGTCTAAATATGGGATTACTTGTTCCTTATAAGGAATGGTCACGTTTAAACCGTTAAGTTCAGGGTTTTCTTTGATTACGTTCTTAATCTCCTTGATAGAGGGAATCTCGAAATTCAAGTACTCAGCGTCGATCTTCTCCGCCTCAAACTTCTGGTTGAAATACGTTTTAGAAAACGAATGTCCGAGGGGATATCCCAGTAAGCCATATTTCTGCATAACCTTTTTATTGTTTATTCTTTAGATCCTGTATATAATGAACAGATCCCGAAGGTAAAGGTCCGTACACGGGCCTGCTTGAAGCCTTGGCGGGTGAGTAAATCCGTCATGACCTTTCCCTGAGGAACTACCTTGATGGAAGCCGGCAAATAATTATACGCGACTTTTTCTTTAGAGAGTAGACGTCCGATAAAGGGGATGACGGTCTTTGAATAGATCTGGTAGAGTTGTCTCATGGGAAAATGTTCCGGTGTGGAAAGTTCCAAGATCATGATATGTCCACCGGGTTTCAGCACCCGGTACATCTCTGAGATACCTTGCTCTATGTTCTCAAAATTACGAACCCCGAAAGCGGCGGTTACGGCATCGAACGAGTTTTCCTCGTAGGTCAAGGCCGTACAGTCCTGTTGCTCGAAGGATATATGCTCCGAATAACCGGCGGCAGCTACTTTTTTCCGTCCCACTTCCATCATGCCTAACGAGATGTCGGCACCGACGATATGGTCGGGTCGCAGCTTTTTGTACATGGAGATAGCCAAGTCTCCGGTACCGGTAGCGATATCCAGTATCGTTTTAGGAGAGAAAGGACGCAGGAAAGCGATCCCTTTCCTGCGCCATATCTTGTCGATACCAAATGAGAGAGTATGGTTGAGTTGATCATACGTTTCGGCTATCGAGTCGAACATACGTTTGACTTGCGTGCCCTTTTGTTCCTCTTTGTTATAAGGAAGTATTGTCTCTGAACCATACTGTGTCATGTGCGGTATCTTATTTATTCTGTAAATATTCAGTAACGTTTTTCTCGATGCGGTTCAGCAAGTTATCAGTCTCGCCTTTTACGAAAGTCTCCCCTGTGATATGCTCGAACAATTCGATATATCGGTTGCTGATTCCTTCTACGATCTCCGGTGTCATTTCAGGAACTTTCTGTCCGGATTTACCTTGGAAGCCATTTTCCATCAACCATTCGCGGACGAACTCCTTGGAAAGTTGCTTCTGCGGTTCCCCTTTGGCGAAACGATCCTCGTATCCTTCTGAGTAGAAATAACGGGAGGAATCCGGAGTATGGATCTCGTCGATCAAATAGATCTTGCCGTCACGATGACCGAACTCATATTTCGTGTCAACCAAGATCAAGCCACGTTCCTTAGCGATCTCGGTACCGCGTTTAAACAAGGCCATCGTATATTTCTCAAGAACCTCGTAGTCCTCTTTAGAGACCAAACCTTTAGCGAGAATCTCCTCTTTAGAGATATCTTGATCATGCTCTCCGATCTCAGCCTTTGTGGTCGGGGTGATGATGGGTTCGGGGAAACGTTGGTTCTCACGCATACCCTCCGGTAGTTTCACGCCGCAGATCTCACGTACACCGCTCTTATAAGCACGCCATGCGCTTCCGCACAGATAACCGCGTACGATCATCTCAACCGGGAAACCTTGGCATTGAACGCCAACCGTTACCATCGGGTCCGGAGTAGCCATTTTCCAGTTCGGACAAATATCAGTCGTAGCGTCAAGGAACTTGGCGGCGATCTGGTTTAACATTTGTCCCTTGTAAGGAATACCTTCCGGCAAGATAACATCGAAAGCGGAAATACGGTCTGTAGCGACCATTACCAATACCTCGTCATTGATGTTGTACACGTCGCGTACTTTCCCATGGTATACGCTCTTTTGTCGCGGGAAATTGAAGTCTGTTTTAACTAATGCCTTCTTCATGACTCTTACTTTTAGTTGTTGTCTATATTCGTTTTCTTCTCTTTTGCCTCTTTGATCTCTTTCTTCCGTTTATCATCGAACTTATCATAAGCCTCTACGATTCGTTGGACAAGTTTATGCCGGACAATATCTTTCTTGGTGAACTCGATCTTACCGATCCCGTTTACGCCCTTCAATATTTGCATGGCCTGTATCAATCCGGACGTGGTAGAAGGCGGAAGGTCTATCTGCGTGACATCTCCGGTGACGATCATCTTGGCGTTCATACCCAAGCGGGTCAAGAACATCTTGATTTGATGCGTCGTCGTGTTTTGCGCCTCGTCCAATATAATGACGGCGTCGTTCAAGGTACGACCGCGCATAAACGCTAGCGGGGCGATCTGTATCACGTTATTCTCCATATATTCCTTCAGCTTGGCTGCCGGTATCATATCCTGCAAGGCATCGTAAAGCGGTTGCAGATAGGGATCTAGCTTATCTTTCATCTCACCCGGCAAGAAACCCAGTTTTTCTCCGGCTTCCACGGCGGGACGGCTTAAGATGATCTTCCGTACTTCCTTATTCTTTAATGCTTTTACGGCTAAGGCGATAGCGACGAATGTTTTACCCGAACCGGCGGGTCCTGTGGCGAAAACCAGATCGTTGTTCTCGAAAGCCTTTACCAATAACTGTTGATTCTCGGTACGTGCGGTAATCGGCTTGCCATTCATGCCGTGGATGATCAGGTTCTCCTGCTTCACGACCGTGGGACCTTTCCCTTTTATAATATCCAGAATCACGTCTTCGGAGAGCGAGTTAAACTCCTCACAGTATTTTTCCACCTCACGGATTTTCTTGAGAAAAAGCTCGGACTCATCCTCATCTCCAATCACTTTCATCACATTTCCACGGGCAACGATACGCAATTTCGGAAACAATGTCTTGATCAATTGCATATTAGAGTTATTCACACCGTAGAAAATTACCGGGTCTACGCTTTCAAGAATATAAATTCTTTCAATCATCCGCTATTCCTTTTATTAAATTACGCTTCAAAAAGATGTGCTATTTTTTATTATTCGAATCAAGTTACAAAATTAGTAATATTCTTTATCCATTGATGCAAAGGGAGAAGTTTTATTTCACGGGAACACATCTTTCAGCCGTCCGTCTACCATTTAGAGAAAAACTAATTGGAGTTAAGGGGGAATTTCGGATTTTTCCGTATGTTTGTCAGGCAAAACGAAGGAAATGAAGATGAAGACTGTGTTTAATGTGATGTTGTTGCTGGTCGTGATCGTGTCGGCGACGGCTTTTTCTTCTTGTAAGGAGAAAAGAGGTGAATTGAAGAAGATTTGGTACAATGGAAGCTATAATCGTGATTTTAATGATTTGAATGACGTTCATTTGTCCGTTGCGAAGAAGATCGGCATAGAGCCTGTCTCTTCGAGGGAAGGAGCGGAGCACGCCTCCCGGGATATGGTGGAGATCAAGACGAATGACTATTACGAGGTAGAGGAGTTGACGCACTCTATTCCGTATTTGGTGCCGGAAGCCGCTAATCTGCTGGAGGATATCGGGAAAAACTTCCAAGACTCATTGAAAAACTTGAATGCTTCCATTTATAAAATAAAGGTAACCAGTGTAACCCGTACGGTTGCCGATGTCAAGAAATTGAGAAAAAGGAATACGAACTCTTCTCTCAACTCTGCCCACCAATACGGAACTACGTTCGATGTATCATGGGTACGCTATACTAAGATAGATGAGAAAGATACCTTAAATATTGATAAGGACCGCTTGAAAATGGTGCTTGCCTCCGTGCTTCGTGATTTGCGCAGGGCGGATCGTTGCTATATCAAGCACGAACGCAAGCAAGGGTGTTTCCACATTACGGCTCGTGAGTTGTAATTTGTTCCAGCGCTTTCGTATAAACCGATTTGTCGTATCCGGAGAAACAGCACATCGTGACTTGCTGGATTTCCGGATTCTCTTTTAGGAAGGTATCGATCGTGCGGATCGCTATCTGTGCCGCCTCCTCGATAGGATAGCCATATACGCCGGTGCTTATTGATGGGAAAGCGATTGTTCTCAGTCTGTTCTCTTTCGCCAATCGCAAGGAGTTTCGATAACAATTTTCCAGTAGCTCCGGCTCTCCGTGTTGTCCGTTTCGGTAGATGGGACCGACGGTGTGTATGACATGACGGGCTTTCAATCGATAACCTTTCGTTATCTTCGCCTCTCCGGTCGGGCATCCTTGTAAAGTTCGGCATTCGTCAAGGAGTTCCGGACCGGCGGCCCAATGGATGGCACCGTCTACGCCGCCACCTCCCAATAAGCTATTGTTTGCGGCATTTACGATGGCGTCTACATCCAATGTCGTAATATCTGCTTGTATAGCAATTATTCGTTCGTTCATATCTTTAGTTATTTGTATGTTGGTCCTGTTCATATATATTCTAAATGTGTGCAATATAGCGAAAAAGTTGCTTTGTTTCAAACTTAAAATAGTTGTTTTGAAAGCATGTACGTGTTTTCTAGGAGGGTTAGTGGGGGATTTTGGCTGTATTTTGCAGAGTCAAATTTTTATTGGAATATTTTATAATATTATTTGGTTTATAAAATAAACTTGTCTATATTTGCGATGTGCAAAGAGTGATGCGCAGCTCCTTTGCATTTTTTTATCTATGGAAGGTTTATAAAATAAACTTGTTTGTAGTAACAGTGATAATAATAAAGAGGAGGATACTAAAATGAGACGAGTTTTATTCATATTATCTTTATTCATGTTGGTATGTGGTTGCATAGAGGCACGTACTATTATTGTAGAGATTGGAAATATACGTGGTAACCATGGGAATATCCTAGTTATGGCTCAGTCAGGAAAAGATACCAAGCCTGTTTATGGCATGGCGAAGTCTGAGAAAGGAAAGGTTACGATCCGACTGGAAAACGTGGATTGGGAAAAGTTTGATCTGTCCGTATTCCATGACGAGAACGAGAATTGGCAAATGGATATGCTGGAAGGAAAAGGGCCTGCGGAAGGATATGCGTTGAAAAGTTGCGAGGTGAAGGATAAGGAAGCGACTTTCAAATTAAAACTGTATTATCCGGTAAATCAATAGAGCCATGGTACGGTTTTTACTGCTATCGCTTTGGATTTTGGCGATAGGCGGGGGTAGTGCTCAAAAGATCTCGGGACAAACGGTTTATAAAGCCCATGTTTCCGATGCGGAGGGAAATGCCGTGGAATATGCGACCGCTGTGCTTTTATCGGGAGAAAAACAGGTAGGGGGTGCCGTGGCCAATAGTGATGGCGATTTTAGCATGGAGGCGGAGGCTGGGAAGTATAGGCTTGTTGTTCAATGTCTCGGATACGAGCCTTTACGGAAAGAGCTGATCTTACCGATAAAACGGCGGGATTCCTTGATTCTAGATCTATCGAACCGTGTTCTGAGGGAAGTCGTTGTTCGAGCGAAGAATATAGAGCGGAAGGCGGACCGCTTTATCATGTCGGTCATGCCATCTGCCGGAAAGGATGGTACGGAATTATTATCGCAGGCACCGGGTGTGTGGCTCTCGGATGGAACGATCTCGATTAATGGGGCGCAAGGGGCGAAGGTGTTTGTGGATGACCGTGAGATTCGTTTAACGGGAGAGGAGCTACTGGCTTATTTGCGGTCTTTGAAATCGGAGGATATAAAAAGGATTGAGGTAATACCGATCGCGGGAGTTGAGTATGAGGCCTCAACTAAGGGTGGAGTGATCAAGATCTCATTGCGGCAACGTCCGGATAACGGTATGCAAGGATATGTATCTTTAGGTACGTCATTGTCTCCATCTTTACAAGGGTATATTCCATCGGCGTCCGTAAATGCACGTGTCGGGAAATGGAGCTTGAATGGAGCGGTATCGGGTACTTTTACTCCCCGGGATAAAGGAGAGATGAACTCCAACAGGGAATACGGAACGGTGGGGAATAAGTTTGTGTCTCAATCTTTGTATGATACGGATTCCAAATATGGGAATGGACGTGTCGGGGCTATTTTCGAGATCGATTCGCTGAATAGTGTCGGAGCTGAGATCGAATATATCAATCAAGCTTCGGACGGAACATCTTGGAGTCAAACGGATTTAGTAAAGAACTCTTATCCTATGAAGAGTACGGGGAATTATCGACAGAAGGATGATTATAACACGTTTTCCGCTACGGTCAATTACTTACGTAAAATGGATGAACAAGGCTCGATATTTAAGGTCATAGCCGATTTCGTAAATAAGCGATCAACCGGGGATAATCTCCATACGATCCGTTATGAACAATCTAATTGGAGCCGTGATACGGTTTACCGGAGTCATGCGGCGGCGGATTATGATATGGCGACAACCGATATTTCTTTCCAAAAGAATTTGCGTGAAAAAATGTCTTTGAAAATCGGGGCTAAATATACCTATACGTTGATGGATGATCATTCCTTGTACGAGGGTTTAAACTCTAGTGGGAGTTGGATTCCTAATGAGGAATATGGATATACCTTGAGATATAATGAAAACATTGTAGGAGCTTACGCCTCTTTCTCTACGGAGATCAAGAACTGGTCGTTCGTTGCGGGGGTACGTGCGGAATATTCCAAGACGTCGGATAGAAGTGAGGATTTTAGTCGGGATTATCTGGATCTTTTTCCGAACTTGAACGTGACCTATGCGTTCGATCCCATCAAGAGGTGGATGCTGGTAGGGCAATATGCTCGTAATATCGAACGTCCTCCGTTCTATACCTTGAATCCGAATCGTATACAGAGTTCGGACTATAGTTATCAGATCGGGAATCCTTATCTGCGTCCTACTTATATCAATCGTTTCAGTGTAACGTTGGTTTATAATTATCGTTATACGGTGACTGTAGGAGGAAACTTGCACCACGACTTGATCCGGGAGTTCTGTAAACAAGATGTGGCGAATCCCGATGTATCCTATATCACGTATGAAAATCACGATCGGGAAAACCATTGGTTTGTAGCGGTCAGCTTGCCGTATCAACCCTTTACTTGGTGTAACTTGACAGGGAATTTCATAGGCGTACGGCAGGATATCCGGATGACGGAATTGTCTTCTTTCTCGTCTCATTATTTAGGGTTTGCCAATGCGATCGCTACCTTTACGCTGCCGGCAGGTTTTACGGTGGAGGCCCGGTATAGTGGAACGAGCCGGCTATATTCCGGTAATAGCGAGGTCGCCCCCCGGCATACGGTTGGAGTAATGGCGAGAAAGAAACTATTGAATGATAAGCTATTGTTGGCAGTTTCAGTCGATAATATCTTTAACCAAGCCAATGAGTACGCCAGTACGTTGGATGTTTATCGAACATCATCCCGTTATGAAAACGGATTTACAGGAAGGGTCTTTAAGGTTGCGTTGACATGGAATTTCAATAGCGGAAAGAAAGTAAGGAAGAGTAAGATTGAGATCGGTTCCGAACGGAGTCGCCTGAATGAAAAATAATAACCGAAAGGTTGCTCAGAAATACCAATGGCCTTATCTTTGGATACGTATTTACATTTTCACATTGAATGAAGAACAAGATAAAATAAATACAGTTATGGAAGATAGAAAATTATCAGAAAAAGAAAGTCTGGATATTATCACTCAGATGATCAACTCCAGCAAGCGAAATATGAAAGTAGGGAGTGGCAATGTGTTGCTTTATTGGGGGTATTTTACCGTGCTCTTATCGGTCGTGATATCCTCTTTGATAGTGTATACGCAAAATTATATTTGGTCTTGGGGATGGATGCTCATGTTTGCTGTCGGACCGGTTATTTCATATAAGCAAAGAGGTTGCGAGCCGGCCGTGGTGACTTATACGGATAAGACGATCTCCAGTGTATGGCAAGTGTTTGGCTGTATGTTTGGACTTACGTTCGTCTTGATCGCGGCGTTTTGCGTGCTTTATGAACAATCCGTCAATTTTATATTAATGCTTCCTTTATCGTTATTATATTGTGGGTTGGGGGTGTCGATAAATGGCATTATCTTGCGGGAGAAATGGATGATTTACTCTCCGGTAGTTGCTTTCGTCTTAGTTATCTACATGCTGATGAGTTTGATAAATCATGGTCCTGTCACGGTCTTGTGGTATTTGTATTTTGGCCTTTCATTTGTGGTAATGATGATTATTCCCGGGCATATTCTTAATAATAAAGCTAAAAAACAATGTTTAAAGAATTAGATCCTTTATTGCATTCCCAACTCCGGCTAGCGGTGATGTCCATTTTACTATCGGTGGAGGAGGCGGAGTTTGTCTATATCAAGGAGAAGACGAACGCTACGGCGGGAAATCTCAGCGTCCAATTGGACAAACTTAATGAAGCTGGTTATATCGAGATCGAGAAGGGGTTTGCCGGGAAGAAGCCCCGAACGGTTTGCCGGATCACAGACAAAGGACGCTTGGCGATGGAGGAGTATGTGAATACATTAAGACAATATATTAATATTTAGCTTGTGCCACCGTGATGGCACAAGTGTGCCACTAGGATGGCACGGCTGTGCCACGCCTATGGAAAGTAGTGGCACAGTAATGGTTTGTCAATCAGTTGTATGCTTTGGGGCGAATTGTTTATCCTTCCACTATCTTATATCCCGAAACGGTGAGTAATTGCCGGATCTCATTAATTTGCTGTTGATTTCTTGTTTCCATCTCCAACCGCAGATAACAGCCATTGATATCAGCCGTATGGCTGACACGCTCGTGATATACGGATACTACATTAGCGCCGGTAGAGGCAATGATTTCAGATACGTGCTGTAGTTGTCCGGGTTTGTCTACCAATTCGATCGTCATGGAACAAGAGCGGCCGGATTTCTGCAAACCACGTCCGATTACCCGGGAAAGGATATTCACGTCGATATTTCCGCCGGAAATCAAACAGATTACTTTTTTCCCTTTGATGGGTACTTTATTAAACATGGCGGCGGCCACGGCTACGGCACCCGCCCCTTCGGCGATTAATTTATGTTGCTCGATCAACGCGAGGATAGCGGTGGAAATCTCATCGTCTGTCACGGATACGATCTCGTCCACATATTGCTGGCAAAGATCGAAAGTATGTATTCCCGGTTCTTTTACGGCGATACCGTCGGCTATGGTACGGACACCTTCGAGGCGTTCGATTTTCCCATGCTCGATAGAGTTTAACATGCTGGGCGCTCCTTTGGCTTGCACTCCGTAAACTCTGATATTCGGGTTCAAGTTCTTGATGGCATAGGCGACTCCCGAGATCAGTCCACCCCCTCCGATCGGAATGATTACAGCCTCTACTTTCGGGAGTTGTTCCAATAACTCCAAACCGATGGTCCCTTGTCCGGCGATCACATCCTCATCATCAAACGGATGGATAAATGTGTATCCTTTCTCATCCTTCAATTGTAAAGCCTTGTTATAGGCGTCATCGTAAACACCTTCGACAAGGCATACATCTGCCCCATAAGATTTAGTAGCCTCGACTTTAGAGATAGGAGCGTTATCGGGCAAGCAGATTAAGGACTTGATACCATGAGCGGTAGCCGCTAATGCCACACCTTGGGCATGGTTTCCCGCCGAGCAAGCCACTACGCCATGCGATTTCTCTTCTTCCGTAAGCTGGGCGATCTTGAAACAAGCGCCGCGCACTTTAAACGATCCGGTTACTTGTAAGTTCTCTGGTTTTAGAAAAATATGGGATTCCGGATTGATATTGGGAGCGCTGATTAAATCAGTGCGTCTGATGACTGTCTTCAAGGCATATGATGCCTGATAAATTTTATCGAGTGTGAGCATTCTGTCTGTATGTTAAAACGATGTCGCGAAAGTATAAAAAATACCGCAACCTATTCATACTTATCTTTGTTATATTATAAATCAAAATATAGAGAAGTATGGTAGTGATCGATTTAACGAAAGATGGTTTTATCGCCAATGTCGGTGATTTTGAGGCGAATCCCAAAGATTGGAAATATATAGGAAGTCGTCCTTGCCTCATAGATTTTCACGCTCCTTGGTGCGGTTATTGCAAACGCTTAAGCTCTATATTGGATGAGTTTGCCAAAGAATTTGATGGGAAGATTTATATTTATAAGGTGGATGTAGATCAAGAGGAGGCACTCGAGACAGCCTTTAATATCCGAACGATTCCCACTTTGATGTTTTGCCCGCTAGACGGCCCCCGTGAGATGATGATCGGCACGATGGGAAAACTGGAGTTAAAGCAGTTGATTCAGGAAAAATTGTTGAAGTAATATAATATGATATATGGTGTGGGGTGTAGAGACGTAGCGTATATGCTACGTCTCTATTTTTTGCTTTCTTATTATATGAATTGAATGAATAGTAACCCCAATCCTACAGAAACTCCGGTCGCTATCAATCCCGGCATCATGAAAGAATGGTTCAAGATGTATTTACCGATGCGGGTTGTGCCCGTGCGATCGAAGTTGATGGCGGCTACGACTGTCGGGTAGTTTGGGATGAAGAAATAACCGTTTACGGCGGGGAATAAAGCGATCAACATATAGGGTGAGATTCCCAATGCGATCCCTAGCGGCAATAACGCACGAATGGTAGCCGCTTGGCTAAATAATAAAATGGACATTACGAAAAGGGCCAACCCGAATAACCAAGGCATCTGTGTAACTATATGCTCGATAGATCCCTTTAATTCAGTCATATTGCCGGCGATAAATGTATCTCCCATCCAAGCGATACCGAAGATCGCTACCACCGCTTGCATACCTGCGGAAAAAACGGAACCCTGTGCGGCCTTGATACCATCTGTTTTTGTAAATAATAAGATGAAAGCGGAGGCTGTCAACATTAATACCTCAATAATATGTGACATCTGCATCGAGACCTTTTCCGTGCCGACGGTAAAGACCGGACGTAGGGACTCCATAGAACCAAAAATAACGATCGCTATCGTAGCGAGAACAAATATAGAGACCGATAAGGCCGCTTTCATTTGGTTTTCAACGCCTTTCGCCTCATAATGTTCCGTGCTAAACTCATGGTTCGCCACCCGCTTTAAGTATTCCGGATCTTGATCTAGCTCTTTACCGACCTTTAAAGAGTAGATCGCTCCCACTAACACACCTAATAAGGTACAAGGAACAGAGATCATCAAGATATTCATCAAGGAGATATTGTATCCGGACAACATACTTAATAAAGCTACCGTAGCCGCCGATATCGGACTAGCGGTAATAGCTTGCTGAGAAGCGATCACGGCGATCGCCATCGGACGTTCGGGACGGATCTTCGTTTCCGTAGCAACCTCGGCGATTACCGGAAGGACCGAATAAGCCACATGCCCCGTTCCGGCTATGAAGGTAAACAAATAGGTGACGAGCGGGCTTAATATCGTGATTCGTTGAGGATTCTTGCGAAGCAATTTTTCCGCCCACTTAACCATAAGATCAAGTCCGCCAGCGGCTTGCATACAACTAGCCGCCGCTATTACGGCAACGATCATAAGCATGACATCGATAGGAGGGGAAGTGGGCTGGAGCCCGAATCCAAAGGTGAGTATACCGAGTCCGAGACCTCCTAACACGCCTAATCCGATACCACCGATACGGGCACCTATAATAATGGCTATTAAAACGAAAGCTAATTGTAACAACATGCTGTGCAATTCTTTTGATTTAGTTTGTATTGGAGACAAAAATACTTATTTTTGCTCCGCTATGAATAACAAAAACACAAAAAACGAATGAAAAGAACAAGTTTCGCTATTTTGATCGGTTTGTTTTGCCTTTTCCCTGCGCTTTTTTCTCAAGTACGCAGTGAGTTCCTGTTGGAAAAGAATTGGAAGTTCACCCGGGAAGACAGCCCGGAGTTTATCAATCCTACTTTTAACGATAGCAAATGGCAATCCGTGACCGTTCCGCATGATTGGGCGATTTACGGCCCTTTCAGCTCTCAGAATGATAAGCAAGAGGTCGCTATCGCCCAAGACGGACAAACGGAGGCCATGGAACATGCCGGCCGAACCGGAGGTTTGCCTTTCGTGGGAGTCGGCTGGTACCGGACCGAGTTTGAGGTTCCTCAATTTACGGATGGGAAGCGTGCCACGATCCTGTTCGACGGTGCGATGAGCCATGCTAAGGTCTACGTGAACGGACAAGAGGTTGGATATTGGCCGTATGGCTATAATTCTTTCTATTTCGATATCACGAAACAACTCATGCCGGGGAAAAAGAACACCTTGGCGGTTCGCCTCGAGAACTTGCCGGAATCCTCCCGTTGGTATCCGGGAGCGGGATTATATAGGAATGTACATGTAATCGTGACGGAAAACGCCTATATCCCGGTCTGGGGAACTTATATTACGACCCCGACCGCCACGAAGGAATTTGCGAAAGTCAATGTACAGACGAAAATCGTACTGCCGGAAGGTGCCGATGCCAGCAAGTATAGCGTGAAAACCAGTGTATGGAACCCGAACGGGCAGAAGCTGACGGAGCAGACTATACCTCTCTCACAGATTAAGTACAATGATAATAGCCTCTCTCAAGAGTTTATCATCCAGACCCCGACTTTATGGTCGCCGGATATGCCCGCCCTGTATTCTGCGGAGACTCGTTTATATGAGGGCGATCAACTGAAAGATATATATACGACCCCGTTCGGTATCCGTTCAATCGAGATCATTCCGAATAAAGGCTTTTTCTTGAATGGTGAGAAGACGGTATTCAAAGGCGTTTGTAATCACCATGACTTAGGCCCGTTAGGGGCTGCCGTCAATGATGCCGCTATCCGTCGTCAGATCCGGATCTTGAAGGACATGGGATGCAACGCTATCCGTACTTCCCATAATATGCCGGCTCCCGAGTTGGTAAGGGCTTGCGATGAGATGGGTATGATGTTGATGGTTGAGAGCTTCGACGAGTGGAACAAGGCGAAATGCGCGAACGGCTATAATTTGATTTTCGACGAATGGGTGGAGAAAGACCTCGTGAATCTGGTACATCATTACCGGAATAACCCGAGCGTCGTGATGTGGTGCGTCGGTAACGAGGTGCCTAACCAATGGGATGAGAGCGGTTGTAAGATCTCCAAGTTCTTGCAGGATATCTGCCATCGGGAAGACCCGACTCGTCCGGTGACGCAAGGTATGGATGCCCCGGATGCCGTCGTGAATAATAATATGGCGGCGGTGATGGATGTGGCGGGATTCAATTATCGTCCGTTCCGTTATCAAGTGAATTATAAGAAACTGCCTCAGCAAATAATCTTGGGAAGCGAGACGGCCTCCACGGTTAGCTCACGAGGGGTTTATAAATTCCCGGTAGAGCGTAAGGCGATGGCTGTCTATGAGGATCACCAAAGTTCCTCGTACGACGTGGAGCATTGCAACTGGTCTAATCTGCCGGAAGACGATTTTATCCAGCATGAGGACCTTCCGTATTGTATCGGGGAATTCGTATGGACAGGATTTGATTATCTGGGCGAGCCTACTCCTTATTATACGAATTGGCCAAGCCATAGCTCCTTGTTCGGTATTATCGATTTGGCGGGTATCCCCAAGGATCGTTACTATCTATACCGTAGTCATTGGAACAAAAGCGCCAAGACCTTGCATATCCTGCCGCATTGGACATGGCCGGGACGTGAGGGCGAGGTGACACCCGTATTCGTTTATACCAATTATCCTTCCGCCGAATTGTTTATCAACGGAAAGAGCCAAGGGAAACGTACGAAAGATCTAAGCATCGGTATCGATAGTAGTTATACCGAAGCGGCTCAAAAGAGTTTCGAGCGCCAGAAACGATATCGTTTGATGTGGATGGATACCAAATACGAGCCGGGAACTTTGAAAGTGGTCGCTTATGATAAGGAGGGTAACGCTGTGGCCGAGGAGGAGGTTCATACCGCAGGGAAGCCGCATCATATTGAGTTATCCGCCGATCGTAACCAATTGACGGCTGACGGAAAAGACCTTTCTTTCATCAATGTTAGAGTCGTAGACAAGAACGGTAACCTTTGTCCGGATGATACCCGCCAGATCCAGTTTAAGGTACGTGGTGCCGGAGCCTACCGTGCGGCGGCAAATGGAAATAGCGCCAGTCTGGAACTCTTCCATCTTCCGGAAATGAAACTGTTTAGCGGGCAACTTACCGCTATCGTGCAGACGGCCGAGGAACCGGGGACGATCTATTTTGAGGCTTCCGCACCGGGAGTAAAAGGGGCGACCTTGGAATTGATCAGTAAATAAGCTTGATTATCATATAACGCAAACCGCGCGATTCACAGCCGTCTCCGGACTTGAATCGTGCGGTTTGTTATCAGTTGGATGTTGTTTCCGCTCTTTATTTAGGCTTCACGATATTCCCGAATACATCAAAGGTAATCGTCTCGTCCTGCCCGTTATGTGAAACCTTGAATAGGTAGAAGGTGCCATTGGCATTCAATAACGTATATATGGACTGTACCTTGTCGCTAGCGTAAGCGGAGGATTCGAAGCCTTGCATCACGATCTGCGGAACCTCTTGCTCGGACATGGCCCATGTGGTACTTTGCCACCTGTAATCCTTATTCAATTGCGCCACTTTATAAATCTGGTTATCGATCATATCCAGCTCGTAACCTAGGCTGTTCTGTTGGATATCCAGCAACTCGGCGTTGGCGAAAGTGATCTCCATCAGGTTGCTGACCTCTTTCGGGATAACGATCGGTGCGTCATTATTGATCTCATCGTCCACGACTTTGATCAGGTTTCCATACTGTGAATAATACAGGTCTACTTCGCTATTGGACTGCTCCGCCTCGATTTTGTAAACGATTCCCATATTCAGGCGATTGATGGCATACGTATCATCCACGGTCCAATTTGAGTAAAAGCCTTGTTTAAAGGCGGTGGATACCGCTGCCGGTAATTGGGCGAAAGAGATGTCTATCTTCTCCATCATCCATACGCCTTGATCCGTGAACCAAGCGGTTGTCTCGGAACCTTCATTATTGAAATCTACCACATAATAGTTACCTTCGATCTCAAAAACAGGGTTCTTGGCATCGGGATATTTCTCTTGAAAAGCGTTCTCTACCGGTGGAAGAGGGATAATACCTTGATGATCATCATCATTTTTGCTACAGCCAGAGAAAAAGAGAGTCAGACCGGCTATACAGGTGAATAGAATTAGTCTTGTGTTCATACATTTTGCGTTTATAAGTTTTGGGCATAGAACAACAGGTCTATCGGAAAAGTTTTGAGCGAAATCGATTTAAGTATATTGAATCAAGAACAAGGATATTGTTTCGACGAGATCCTTGTTCTTGTATAATTGCTACGGATTTACGTTCAAATAATAGGTTGCTGTGCCTATTAAAGAACTTCCATTATACATTGCGCAGGTGATGCGAAGAGATCCACCGTAATGTTGGGAGTTTAGATAGACACTAACATCTAATCGATTACCGGAAGGATAAGTGTACCATCTATCGCATTCTCCATAGAATTCAGCGTTCCAGCTATACGAGGTCGGAGTTCCTGTCTTTGTGTAAGCATATAAAGTCGTCGTGGCATTACCCCCTGGCGCATTGATAGAGGAACTGCCGCTACTATAATCCTCTTGACTCTTCCCTATATAAACAGTCGGCATATCATTTTTTTTCATATATTTTAAGCTTGATGCATCAAAGGGACAATGAGCTTTGGGATGCCTCATAAGAGCGTATTCCCCCCATTTGGAGATGAATATATTGGGCGTAGATGTCGTTACGGCAGAGTGATTATCACTAAGATAGGATACTTTGGTTGCGGCACCTGTTGTTGATATATAACTACCATCTAACCAATATACGTTTGTGGGATTAATAGTCCATCCCATCCAAACTGCTGATCCGCCTTCAGTCATATACCAAGCATAGGCATGACAATTGTAAGTGGTTGTTGAACTACTTATTAGAGTTGCTTGTGAATAGGTTGTTGTACAATATTGGTCATGGCTCGCTTTTTGTGAGGCTGATAATTCCTCACTTCTGTAGTAAGTGTCATTAACGAGTGTCCCGTTAGGAGTGTAAACAGTAGCGGCTGCTCCTTGAGCTTTTGTCTCAACATTGAGATTCGGCTCCCAAATCATGTTTAAATTCTCCATAGTGATCCATTCATTGGGGAATTTTTCGATTCGTTCTCCGGAAAGCAAGAATAGTAATTGCCCGCAAGAAGCACAAGAATTCACCCCATCCAAAACGAGAATGTGTTCTTTTCCATCTCCTTGAATAGTAAAGACCCAAGGGTATGGATAGTCTGTTCCCTTGACATGGGAGTGAGCGACAGAATCTACTACATTCACCAACCATTTAGGATATGTTATCTTTCCGTCTTTAATGACAATTTCTGAACTGGATGTCAAGATTTCTTTATCACCTCCTTGCATATTATCCATTTCATTGTCACATGCGTTCAGCGTGAATGCCAGCATGATTATTAAATAGTATAATACTTTTTTCATGATCTCAATTTATTAAAGGTTACAATGTATTGTTTTAATAACTCTTCGATTACATTACTGCCCGTTAGCTTTTCATCGATGGTGAATTGTTTAAATTTGGGCGTAATGGTCTTGTTGTCTATCCGTTCTAGACTTCGACCTAGGAGATAGACTACGGTTTTTAGACCATATTGTCCATAAATATCCGGGTTGTTTTGTTTGTAAAGGAGTCTCTTTACGGCTTCGGAGGAGATCTCTTGCTGTAAAAGATTATTTGTATTAGATAATATCGTCTCATTAGACAGAAGAGCCTCGATTACCATTTGCCGACTAATTTCATTACCTATTTCTATGGAAGTCAACACTCCTGCTTTCAGTAATTCTTGTTTTTTCATCTTCTCAAATAGCAAAGAAGCATTGTCTTTCCTTTTGAATAACTCTTGTAACCCGTTAAAACGTGCGGAAACCTTGCTAATGCCTTCCTGTATTCCATTGTAAGCGAATATGTCGCCTAATAATGGGTAAGCAAGGCAAAGTTCTATAAGCTCTTCTGTTGATACCGTTTTTAATATCTCTGCCGGAATTTGGCAGGCTTTCAGCATATCCTCATGTGTGGATAATGCTTGCCAAGCCTCCGTTCCTGGTTTTATGGGGTAATCCCAACTTTTTATTGATTGTGCGTTCATATCTATCGATATAAACACGAGGAGGAAAATGCTCCAAACGAAAGTTACTGTTTTTTTCATCTCTCTTTAGAATTTAGGGTAAATAATATAAGATTGGTATTCCTTGATTATGGATTTTCCCAAAAATAGTCCTTTTTGTAAAGATAATCAAGTATTTATATGTTAATTATGATTGAATATCTGTAGATTCTCATTGCTGATGTCTTTGTTTTCGTACAAAAGCGGACACAGTGTTCGATATCGGACATCTCTTTTGTTTTATTTCTTCAATAAATCAATTACTTACGTTTTTGGCACGGGGTTTGCTCTTTGGAGGGTGGAAAATAAAAACAAACGAAATATGGACAGAGAGATATCAAAAGAGGTTCGGCAGAAGGAGCAGCGTAAACAGTTTATAAAGCTGGGGGCGGGGATCGGTATTGCCGTTGTCTTGATTGGCGGGGTGATCGGTTTTATGCAAACCAGCCTGCAACGGAAGGACTTGGTTTTTTCAACGGTAGATAAAGGAGTGATCGAGGTTTCCGTTAGCGCATCCGGCAAGGTGGTACCTGCTTTCGAGGAAATCATCAACTCACCGATCAACTCCCGTATCGTCGAGATTTATAAAAAGGGAGGCGATTCCGTGGATGTAGGTACTCCGATCTTGAAACTGGACTTGCTAAGCGCCGAGACGGATTATAAGAAACAATTGGATGAGGAGCAAATGAAACGCCTCCAATTGGATCAACTCCGTATCCAAAACCGCAATAAGCTTTCCGAGATGGAGATGCAATTGAAAGTCTCTCGCATGGAACTGAACCGAAAGGAAGTGGAGTTGCGCAACGAGCGTTATCTGGATAGCCTAGGCGCCGGAACGACCGATAAGGTCCGTCAAGTGGAACTGGACTATAACGTTAGCGTCTTGAAACTGAAAGAGGATGAGCAAAAATATGAGAACGAGAAATCCTTGACGGATGCCGATTATAAAGTGAAAGAACTCGACCTGAACATCTTCCGAAAGAGTCTAGCCGAGACGAAGCGTACCTTGGAAGACGCCCAGATACGCTCTCCCCGCAAGGCGATCCTGACCTACGTGAACAACGAGGTAGGTGCCCAAGTCTCTCAAGGCAGTCGTGTCGCTATCGTCTCCGACTTGTCCCATTTCAAGATAGAGGGGGAGATCGCCGATACCTATGGCGACCGGATCGCCGCCGGTAGCAAGGCCGTCGTAAAGATCGGCAACGATAAACTGGATGGGGTGGTTAGCGATGTTACCCCCTTATCGAAGAACGGCGTGATCTCCTTCACGGTACAGTTGGAGGAGGATAACCATCGCCGCTTGCGCTCCGGTTTGAAGACCGATGTATACGTGATGAATGCGATCAAGGACGATGTGCTGCGTATTTCCAACGCCTCGTTCTACGTCGGGAAAGGAGAGTATGAGTTGTTTGTTGTCAACGGAGACCAATTGATCAAGCGGAAGGTACAGCTGGGAGACAGCAACTTTGAGTATGTAGAAGTAGTAGGTGGCTTGGAACCGGGTGACGAGGTGGTCGTTTCCGATATGACAAGTTTCAAGGAAAAGAATAAACTGAAATTGAAATAACGATTCGAATTATGTATAAGCAGTACATCAAACAAGCGGTTCAAATGCTGCGTGAAAATACGCTCGTAAGCATAATCTCTATTTCGGGAACGGCCCTTGCGATCGCCATGGTGTTGGTGATGGTATTGGTGTTCCAGATTAAATCCACGGGATATGCCCCTGAGTCCAATCGGTCTAGGTTTATGTATGTCTGGGGTACGGAAGTCGGTTCGAAATCCCCCGGAGGATCGGATCGTAATCGTGGAGGCATGTCCAGCGAGGTCGTGAAGGAATGTTTCTATACCTTGCGGAAACCAGAGGCCGTATCCGGCTATTGTAGTGATAGCCATTCCTTGTCATTGCCCAATAGACGGCTCTTCAAGGAGTATGAGATTTGTTATACGGACGCGGGCCATTGGAAAATATTCGACCATCCTTTCGTGGAAGGAGGCCCCTTTAGCGAGGCTGATTTTCAATCCGGTATACCGAAGATGGTGCTGTCGGAACAGGTGGCGACCGATTTGTTCGGAACAGGACAGGCCGTCGGGCGGCAGGTTGTGATGGATTTTATCACTTTCACCGTCTGCGGGGTGGTGCGTGACGTACCTTCTTCATTGATGAGCTCCTACGCTCAGGTATGGATACCCTATAGCAGCAATGAGGCCCTGACCCGTGTAAATGGGGAGTATGGGGAGAATATGGCCGGTTATTTCAGCGTGGCCTTATTGGCTCGTTCCTCTTCCGACTTCGATGCCATACGCTCGGAACTAGACCAACAGGTCCGTCGCTACAATGACAGCAAGACCGATTATAACGTAGGTTTCCCTTCCGGGCTACTTTCCCAGTTGGATACGGCCATGGGAAGCGGCGCTTTTCAAAAGGTGGACTGGTCTACCTTCTTGGCCGGATCGGGCACTTTCCTTTTCTTCTTGCTCTTGGTCCCGGCGCTGAACTTAACGGGCGTGATCCAATCGTCCGTCCAGAAGCGGAAAGAAGAGATCGGTTTGCGTAAGGCTTTCGGGGCTACGGGACAGAATCTTTTGATGCAGATCTTATCGGAGAACTTTGTGCTGACCTTGATCGGCGGCGTGATCGGCATTGGCCTCTCGATGGTCTTGTTGGTGGTAGGGAAGCCTTTCATGTTGAGCGAGAACGTGAGCCTTACGGCGCCTATGCTTATTAAACCGGGCTTATTTATCTCCGCCCTTATCTTTACGTTCTTGCTGAATATATTAAGCGCCGGGATACCGGCATGGCGTACGACAAGGCAACCGATCGTAGAAGCGTTAAAGGGGAACGAGTGAATCCAATGAATGATGAACAATGAGTTGTCAATTGTCAACTATCAACTATCAAATTATGATTAAGCATATATTTAAAATAATATGGGCCCAGCGCAAGAGCAACGGCTGGATACTGGGCGAGTTGGTTATCGTGATGTGCGCCCTTTGGTTTATGATGGATAAGTTATGGGTGGATGTGCGCTGCTATAACGCCCCGATGGGATATGATATCTCGAATACGTGGCGTTTCAAGCTTTCCACGCTCTCGTCGAACGCCCCGGGTTATGTGCCCGACTCACTTTACGACTCGAACGCAACACAGGATTTGTTGAAGCTTATGGAACGTATCCGCCAAGAGCAGGAGGTCGAGGAGGTATGTGTTACGTATTGGTCCATGCCTTATTCAAACGGAAGTTCGTGGGGGACGCTTCTTCCCTTGGGCGCTGATACCTCGAAGGCGGTAGGACAGAACTACCACAAGCTGAAAGTATCCCCTTCTTATTTCGATGTATTCCGTATGAAGGATAAGGAGGGCCGTGCCATCACCCCGCTGGTGGAGAACGCTTACCGCCCGCTCGTCATAACGGCGGAGGCGGAGGATTTCTTCTTCGGGGGGCAGTCCGCCATAGGCCGGCAGATCTCGGAGAATGACGACCTTTCCGAGCCTTTCACGATCGCCGCTGTCCTTCCTACCTTCCGTAGCAATGACTTCGACCGCCCGGAGAACTGCGCTTTCACGATATTGAAAGGTGAGTCATTGCAGGAGTTCGTGAAGAATTTCGGCGTAAGGAGCGCTGAACTATCGGTACGTACGAAATGCCCGATGACCGAGGATGAGATGTACGCTTTCTTGGAGAAAACAGCGGATCGGATGACGGTAAATAACACCTTCGTCCACGGTGTCACCCTCCTTGCCGACCAGCGTGATGACCAACTCCGGTTTACCAAGAACGAGAACAGCAAGAAACTCTCCATGATGGCCTTCCTGCTCGTGAACGTATTCTTCGGTATCGTAGGCACGTTCTGGTTGCGTACCGAGCGGCGGCGTAGCGAGATCGGTCTCCGCATGGCGATCGGTTCCAGCCGGGGCAGGCTGGGCGAGTACATGTATCTGGAAGGTCTGGGCCTCTTGGCGATCACTGTGCCGATCCTACTGGTCTTCGTCTTCAATATGGCCTTTTTGGATAAGCTGGATTCCTACCGCGAGCCCCTCTCCATCCTCCGCTTTCTAGTAACCCTCAGCGTCTCCTACCTCCTGATGGCCGGCATGATCTGCATGGGAATCTGGTTCCCTGTCCGCAAGGCGGTAAAGATGGCTCCGGCGGAGGCGTTGCATTACGAATAAATTGTCTATCTTTGCGTCTGTCAATTCATTAATGAGAAAGGAGCAAGCGTATGACAGCTATAGAATTAAAAATGTCGTTACTGCAAGAGGTGATGTCCTTGGAGGATGAGAAGTTGATCAAGAAGGCCCTCAACAGCGTCCGCCGTATGAAGATGGCTGCTTTCGGTAAGGCCACCCCGGTAGAGAAGTCGGCAGACGATTACGTGGAGCCTACCAAGGAGGAGATCTTGGCGGGGCTAAGGAACGCCCTGCAAGACGTGAAGGATTTGCGTGAGGGCAAGGATGTGGGGCATAAGTTTAGAGACTTAAGTGAGTTACTCAATGAGGTATAGGATAAAAACCCATCAAGACTTCGATAAAGAGTTCAAACGTCTCTGTAAGAAGTATAGCTCATTGAAGGCTGATTTATCGGCTTTGGGTAAGTCTTTGAGCGAGAACCCTGATCAAGGGACGAGCTTAGGCAAAGGCGTTCGCAAGGTACGCATGGCCATCGCCTCCAAAGGAAAAGGAAAGAGCCATGGGGCGAGAGTGATTACTTACACGGAGGCCATTGTCTGCGCAGATAATGAGGGTACGGTTATTCTCCTCACGATCTACGATAAGGCCGACCGTGACTCCATTTCGGCAGCCGAGATCGATGAACTGCTGAGATCCTTACGTTGGGAATTATAAAATCTGAAACTGTCCATAATCGCTGTCCGATAACGAATCAAGTGTTCGTTATCGGACAGCTTTTTTTACGGGGTGATGTTAGGAATCAAGTGGTTACGTTTTTGGCACGTTATTTGCCTCCGTAGGGGCACAAAGTCGGATGATAACAAACAATCACTGTTTTAGTCGGGTAATAGATAATTTATAATACAAAGGTTTATGATAAAGCAATACATTAAACAAGCGTTGAGGATGATCGGGGAGAACAAGCTGTTGAGCGTGATCTCGATACTCGGTACCGCCTTGGCCATTTGCATGATCATGGTGATCGTCATCCTGTATGTCGTGAATACGGCGAGTTTCAAGCCGGAGGTAAACCGTGGCCGCACCTGCTACATAACGACCGTCATGAGCAATGGCAAGGATGATAACCGGCGCATCTCCTACTCGTCGTTGGGACTGCCCTTGGTGAAGGAATGCTGCTATCCGCTGAAAGGGGCGGAGGCCGTTACCGCCATCAACATGGATCGCTATAGGCCGTTGACCGCCTCGTCCATGGACGGGCTTAAGAATCGGACGAGTTACATCTCTTATACGGATACCGCCTTCTGGAAGATCTTCCAGTTCGATTTCCAGCAAGGAGGCCCCTTCAGCCCGGCGGCTTTCACGAGCGGTATCCGCGACGCCGTGATCAGCGAGAGCGTGGCCTTGGCCCTTTTCGGCACGGACCAAGTCGTGGGGCGGGAGATGAAGCTCGATTTCATCGTCTACAATATCTGCGGGGTCGTGAAGGACGTATCCCGGTTCGCCTCGAAAGCGTGGGCGGAGGTCTGGATCCCTTACACGGTGCGGGACGACGGGGGATACCAAGAGGGCATCAACGGCTCGTATAGCTGTTGCGTCCTGCTGAGACCGGGCGTCACGAGGGAGGAGTTGAGGACCGAGGCGCTGCGGAAGGTCGAGGAGTTCAACGCCAAGACCCGGGACGTCAAGGCCGATATCCTTCACCAGCCCTCCTCCCAGATCGAGGAATGGATCGGCGGCGGTAGCGAGTTCGGGGCGAACCTCTTCTACCTCTACGTTCGTTACGGTATCATCCTTTTCATCCTCCTGCTGGTTCCGGCCTTGAACCTATCGGGCATCACCCAGTCGAGGATGCGCCGCCGGATGGCCGAGCTTGGCGTACGCCGGGCTTTCGGGGCCACGCAAGGCACCATCCTCTGGCAAGTGCTGTCCGAGAACATGGTCTTGACCCTGCTCGGCGGACTGCTGGGATTGGCGATGTCGTACGGCGCCATGTTGTTGCTGAGGGACTGGTTGCTGGTCACCTCGCTGGGGAAGACGGGGCTTTCCACCGGGATGTTTAACGGGGCGGTCTTTATCGCCGCCTTCCTGTTCTGCCTCGTGCTGAACCTGTTTTCCGCCGGCCTCCCGGCTTGGCGAATGTCAAGATTGAATATTACGGACTCTATAAATGGTTGACGCTATGTATAAGATGATTCTAAAACAACTCTGGAACGAGCGCAAGGGGAACTTGTTTATCTGGTTGGAAATGCTCGTGGTCTCTATCTTCCTGTGGTACGCGGCGGACGCCTTGTTCGTGATGTACAGACTCTACTCGCAGCCCTTGGGCTTTAACATCGAGCATACGTATCATGTGAGTTTCGGCGTGATCCCGGAGGAAAGCCCCGATTATGACACGACCTCCGTGCATAGTGAGCGGGGAGGCGGGGATTACCTGACCTTGATGGACCGCATCCGCCGGAACCCCTCCGTGGAATCAATCTGTTTCACCACCGGCGTGCATTTCCATTACCGGGGATCGAATCAATACGCCACGTTCCGGAAGGACTCGTTGATCCGTAATGGCTTCGTGCGCTTCGTCTCGCCCACCTATTTCGAGGTGTTCGGCGTGAAGACGGCAGAAGGCGGTTCCCCCTCGGAGTTGGTGGACGCCCTGCGCGACAACCAAGTGGTGGTGACGGGCCGTGTAGCCGATGACTTCTTCGGCGATCCGTCGGCGGCCGTGCGCCAAGAGATCTATATCACCGACCAAGGCTCTCGTGATAGCGTGGCCTACCGTATCGGTGGTGTCTGCGAGAAACAACGTTACTGCGAGTTCACCGGTTATGATTACGCCTACTATAAGCTGGTGGACGAGAACAAGGTGGCCGAGGAGGGCGATTGGGTCGGAGAGGGCCTGAACACCTTCATCCGGGTGAAGCCCGGCGCGGACGGCGCCGCTTTCGCCACCAACTTCCGGAAGGAGATGGAGCAGCAATTGCGCGTGGGCAATATCTATCTGAAGGATGTTTTCCCGATGTCCCATTACCGGGACCAGTTCCTTGAGCGTTGGTTGGATCAAGTCCGCCTTTACGTGGCGGGCATCGCCTTCTTCCTGCTGAATGTCCTGCTCGGCGTGGTGGGAACCTTCTGGTATCGTACGCAACAAAGGAGCGCCGAGATCGGCCTCCGCATGGCGATGGGAGCCACCCGCAAGGGCATATTCTGGCAATTGGTGAAGGAGGGCTTGGCTCTACTCACCATCGCTTTCATCCCCTCTACCGTCATCTTCGCCAACCTGCTGCATATGGAGGTGACGCAAGGCTCGGAGATACCGCCCGACATGGCCTCACGCCTGTTGTTCGGTTTCGTCTTCTCGTATGCGGTGATGGCTGCGATGATTGTCGTGGGAATCAGTTTTCCGTCTTACCGGGCCATGCGGATGCATCCGGCGGACGCCTTGCGGCAGGAATGATCAGACACGGACATCTGTGTTCGGGAATGAACCGACTGTTCGATAATGGACAGTGCTTTTTCAGGAAGATGCCATGGAATCAATGAGATACGTTTCTGGCACGTAATTTGCTTTTAGGTGGCAAAGCCTAGCGATAGCAAGAGTTTAACAATAACAAGAGTCAAACAATAACAATTAAAATATTACAGTCATGATCAAACTAACGAATTTACAGAAGATTTACCGTACGAAAGAGATAGAGACAGTCGCGTTGGAAAACGTGAACCTAGAGGTGCAGCAAGGCGAGTTCCTCAGCATTATGGGGCCTTCCGGATGCGGGAAGTCCACCTTATTGAACATCATGGGCCTGCTGGACCTTCCTACCTCCGGCACGGTCGAGATCAACGGAGTAAACACGGTAGGCATGAGCGACAAGGAGTTGGCCGCTTTCCGTAACAAGCAGTTGGGTTTCGTCTTCCAGAGCTTCCACTTGATCAATTCCCTGAACGTGCTGGACAACGTGGAGCTGCCACTTCTCTACCGCAAGGTATCCTCCTCGGAGCGCCGCAAGCTGGCCGAGGCCGTGCTAGAGAAGGTCGGCCTGAGCCACCGTATGCGCCATTTTCCGACGCAGCTCTCCGGCGGTCAATGCCAGCGTGTGGCCATCGCCCGTGCGATCGTAGGTAACCCCGACATCATCCTCGCCGATGAGCCGACCGGTAACTTGGACTCCAAGATGGGTATCGAGGTCATGGACCTGCTCCACCAACTCAACAAGGAGGACGGCCGCACCATCGTAATGGTAACCCACAACGAGGCGCAAGCCAAGCAAACCAGCCGCACCGTGCGCTTCTTCGACGGAAGGCAGGTGCAGTAAGGGGCGGATCTAGGACACTACTGCTCGCATCACTCATGATAGCCATCATGTGTTACTCATGAAAGCTATCATGAATCGTTCATGAAAGTTATCATGTGTCGCTCATGAAAGCTGTCATGTGTGATACGAGCAGAGAAGGCTCGGGAGCTATCTCACTAGGAAGGTGAGTGTTCCATAGCGGGGTTGCTTGTATGGACGCGAGTTGGGTGTGTATTGCGTCACCACCTCCGCCACCCACTCGCCGTCGGTGAAAGCGAAGCCGGGCGTGAAGCAAAGTCGTTTGCCGGTATTGATAAGCACCTCGGAGGGCGGGTAGAAGTGTTCTTCCGAGCCGTCGGGGCGGTGCAGGTAGAGACCCACGCGGGGATCGTCACCCATCAGTTTCAGCCGGTCGCCATAGATGGAGATGAAGTGGTGCTCACCTGCCGGAAGCTGGTTGTAAGGCTCGTCGCTGTCGGGCGTGCGAGGCTGGATGCGGAGGCTGACGTAAGCGGGACGGGGCTGGGAGTTGTAGTCCAGTTGATAGGTCTCGTTCACGGCACGCAGGTTTGCCACCCGTTGTTTCAGCTCCGGCGAGGGGCGAAGACGGGGGGCGAGTGTATGGCGTTCGGGATCGAACTTCTCGTACAGGCTCTCGAAGGAGCCGTTGAGGGTGATCTCCGTCCGTCCGAAACCGAAATCAACGTTGAAGCCCTCCTCGATGGCGTCGTAGATCTCCCGCTTGAGGAGATTGAAGGTGGTGATGAGCGTCTCCTTGCGATACTCGCTCCGTTTGTCTACGACACGGGCGGCGATGTCATCGATGCTGAGCGTACGTTGCCATACGACGCTTCCCTTGTAGCTCGCGTTACCGGGCAGGTGGCTCTTGCTGACACGGAGGCTCAGCTTGCGAAACGGCTTGGGCAGCTCCGACTTAGGTATTTCTTTATCCATGATCTCGTGGTTTAATGAATGATTAAGTGGCAAAGATAAGAAAGATAACGTGAATCGAATGAGTATGTACAAGATCTACATAAAGCAAGCATGGGCCTTGATCCGGCAGGAGCGCTTCTTCAGCTCGGTCTACATCGTAGGCACGGGGCTGGCCATCTCTATGGTAATGGCGCTGGCGGTGGCCTACCATATACGTACGGCGAATATCGCCCCCGAGGTGCATCGGGACCGGATGTGCTACCTCTCGAACGTGACATACAAGTTGAATGGCACGAAGAGCAATTACAAGGCGGCTTGCGGCCCTCGCCTCGTCAAGGAGGTGATCGGTAATCTCCGCGTCCCGGAGGACGTGGCGGTGACCACCAACTCCTTCATGATGCCTTTCTCTTATGGTGACGCTTTCATGCGACTGCCCGGTGGAGACGAGTCTCCCAAGGTGAGGTTGAAAGGCTGCGACGACGGCTTCTGGCGTGTCTACCGCTTCGATTTCGTGGAGGGGGGGCCCTTCACCGAGGCCGAGTTCCTCTCCGGCATGCCCCGTGCGGTGCTGTGCCGCTCGTTGGCCGGCCGGCTGTTTGGGCACGAGGCGGCGGCGGGGCAGACGATCTTGCTGAACGGCTTGGAGTATACCGTGAGCGGTGTTGTGGACGACGTCTCCGGCATAACCGCCGATGTCTACGCCGAGGCGTGGGTCACTTATTCCTCCCTCTCCGTCGCCATGGACCATGCCTTGGGCGAGCGTGACGGGGCCGTCGGCCTGCTGGAGGCAAATATCCTGCTTGCCGACGCGTCCGACCTGCCGGCTCTCTCGGAGGAACTGCGGCGGGAGGTGAGGCGCTATAATAGCGGGCTGTCCGAAGGGCAGGTGGTATGCGAGGAGCCCTTGAGCTATGCCGACAATCTCCTTTCCGGATTGTTCGGCCCCGAGACCTACATCGTGCTTGGGATGGCGCTCCTCCTTTTCTTGTTGGTACCGGCGCTGAACCTTTCCGGGATGAACGCGTCGAGAATACAAGAGCGTGTCGGCGAGCTGGGTATCCGCAAGGCGTTCGGGGCGACGAAGGCTACGCTGATGGGGCAGGTCTTCGTGGAGAATATGGTGCTGATGCTGCCCGGGGGCGTGGCGGGGCTGCTCTTCTCCTACGTGCTGGTGTTCATCTTCCGTAACGCCCTCCTCGTGCCTGGGTTCAATCTTCTGGGGACGAGCGGGGATGTCTTCCTCTCGCCGGGGATGCTGCTCAATATGTCGGTCTTCGCGTACGCCTTCGGGGTTTGCGTCGCATTGAACCTGCTTTCCTCGATGCTGCCCGCTTGGAGGATCGTGAGGGGGAATATAACGGATGCGTTGAATGGATAAATAGGAGATACGGTTATGATAATACATATATTGAAACTGATAAGGTCCCGCATGGGGGGCAGCGGATGGATACTGGCCGAGTTGCTGGTGGTGTTTGTGGTGATCTGGTTCATGACCAGCTACTTCTTGATGATGGGTAAGTCGTGGTATGAGCCGGTGGGCTACGACCTCGAGGGCGTCTACCATGCGGTATTGGCCGTCCGTCCCTCCAACAGTCCCTCGTTCGTTACCTACGAGGAGGGCGGCGATGAGGCTGCGCGTGACGTGGAGCGTATCGTGGAACGCCTCCGGGGGCATGCCGACGTGGAGGCCGTGGCGCTCTCCGTCTCCTCCTTGCCCTATACCCTTTCTTGGTCGGGAAGCCGGGTGACGAGGGATTCCGTCAGCGTAAGCGTACGGCTGATGACCGTCTCGCCGGACTACTTCCGTGTGTTTGGCATCCGTCCCGCCTCGGGCGAAAGCCCGGAGAGGCTGGGCGAGGCCCTGTCCGGGACAAGGGAAGGCAGGGATCGGGTGATATCGGCGGAGTTGGCGAGGCGGCTATATGGCACGACCGACGCTATCGGGGCCGATATCTACCTGCATGGTGATACCCTTCCCGGACACGTGGTGGCGGTGACAGGGCCGGTCCGCAATGACGAGTTCGACCGCCGGAAGCAATGTATCCTCTTCTCCTTGCTCGACCTGCGGGAGCTTAACGATCTTACACAGGTGCAGATAACCTTCCGCCTTCGCCCTTCCGTGGCTACGGCCGGTTACGCCGATCGGTTCCTGAAAGCGATGAAGCGTCAATTGATGGTGGGCAACTTCTGGGTGTCGGAGGTGCGAGCCTACCCCGACGTGCGATCCTCTTATCTGGAGAACTCGATCGAGAGTAACGCCCAGCGGATCGTCTCCGCTCTGGGCCTGTTCCTGCTCACGAACGTGTTCCTCGCGGTGATCGGCACGTTCTGGTTTCACGTGAGCCGCCGCCGTGCGGAGCTGGGCTTGCGTATGGCGATGGGTTCCACGCGTGCCTCCATCTTGGGCTTGGTGATGGGGGAGGGCTTGATGTTGCTGACGATCGCCACCGTCCCGGCCCTGTTGATTTGCGTGAATCTGGCTTGGATTGACTTGATGCCGCCCGGCTTGGTAGAATCCAAAGTAGGCTGCTTCCTGATCAACTCCCTGCTGACTTGGCTGATCTTGGCGCTCATCATCAGCCTTGCCACTTGGTATCCGGCCCGCAAAGCCTCCAGCTTGGAACCCGCCGATGCCCTGCGCTATGACGGATAACAGATAACACCCGGTTGTAGAGACGGGGCGTGCCCCGTCTCTCACCGACTGATAGAATATTTAAATGGAATGAATATGTATAAGATCTACTTAAAACAAGCATGGGCCCTGATCCGGCAAGAACGGCTGTTCAGCTCGGTCTATATCGTGGGGACGGGATTGGCGATCTCGCTGGTGATGGTGCTGTCCATCGTGTTTTACGTGAAAATGGCCTCTATTTATCCGGAGATGGACCGGGACCGGTTGCTGACCGTGAAGAGCGCTGCGCTGAAGAATGAGAAAGGGGGCACGAGCAGTGGCCCGGTATCGCCCCGCTTCGTGGAAGAGTGCCTTGCGGGGGTGCCCGGCTTGGAGGCGTTGGCGCTATGTTGCGATGACGCCGCCTCCGCTTTCGTGCAGCCGGTGGGCAGTCCCGTGCAGATACCGGTCATGAAGATGGGGGTAAACGATGGGTTCTGGAAAGTGTTCTCCTTCCGTTTCCTGGAGGGCAAGCCTTTCACCGAGGCCGATTTCCGGTCGGGGATGCCCGTGGCGGTAATCGCCCGCTCACTGGCCAAGAGGCTTTATGGAGAAGGTAGTGCCGTGGGGCAGACCTTGAGCCTCGACTTTACCTCATTTCGTGTGGTGGGCGTGGTGGATGACGTATCTTACCTGATGGATCGGGTTTTCTCGCAGGTCTGGTACCCATATACCCAAGTGCCCGACTTCGAGGAGCGGGTCCGATACTCGGAGGTGCGTATGCCCGGGCTAGGCCCCTTGAAGGTCTATATGCTCGTGAAGGACAAGGCCGATATCGGCAAGGTGCGGGAGGCGGTGGCGGATAACGTGCGTCGCTTCAACCAATCGTTGAACGTGGATGGTAAACGTGAGTTCTCCCTTCTTGGGCAGCCGGATCGCCATTGGGAGAGTATCTTCCGGTATTGGTCGAACGTGGAGCCGGATATCGTGGGAGACTTGAGCCGTTATGGGGTGATTTTCCTGCTCCTGCTGCTCGTCCCCGCCGTCAGCCTCTCGGGCATGGCCGATTCCCGTATGGAGCGGCGTCTGGGCGAGCTGGGCGTGCGGCGTGCTTTCGGGGCTCCCAAGGGGGCGTTGATCGGGCAGGTCTTGATGGAGAACTTCCTGTATACGCTGCTGGGCGGCTTGGTGGGACTCCTGTTCTCCTTCCTGTTGGTGACGTTCGCCAGTTCGTGGGTCTTCAAGATCGGCAACGGCTTCTCGGATGCCGCCCCGGATGGTGTGGACGTATCGCTCTCCATGGGGATGCTGTTCAACCCGTGGGTCTTCTTGATCGCCTTGTGCGTATGTTCCCTGTTAAACCTGATGTCGGCGTTGTGGCCCGCTTGGCGTGCGTCAAGGCGACCTATCGTTGATTCGTTGAACGCTTAAATGGAGGGAAGAAAGATATGTGGAAAATAACTTGGATACAATTGATGAACCGCTGGCGTAGCAACGTGTGGGTGTGTGTGGAGTTGCTGCTCGCCTTTTGCCTAGCGTGGTACATGGTGGATTACTTCTTCGTGGAGATCTATAACCGTAGCCTCCCCTCCGGACGTGGCTATGCGAATGTCTGGCAGGTAGAAATGGGCCTCTTGCCGGAAACCTCCCCCGACTATCGAGCCGCCGAGAGCGACTCGATCGCCATGCTGGGAAATTATGAGCGGATAAAAGACCGCTTGCGTGATTATCCGGGAGTGCAGGCGATGGGCGCGGCCTCGGGCTGTTACTCCACGCCTTATACGGGCTGTTATTACGGTATCGGTTTGGCGAACGCGGCCGATACGAGTAAGCGGGAAGCGGTCATGAGGTATGAGATAGATCCTACCACGGATTTCCTGTCGGTCTTCAACCATTCGTACGCCAAAGACGGCCGTCCGGTATCTACATCCGATTTTGATTGGGGAGACCCCCGCGCTATAGTAACCACCCGGATGGTGGAGCGAAAGGTATTTGGAGAGGCATCCGCCGTTGGGCGTGAGGTGAAAGACCCTTTCGACGAGGAGGGCCCGACTTATATCGTAAAGGGCGTATTAGAGGATATCAAGCGTTTTGACAATAGCCTACCCCAAGGTGCCGCCTTCTTGGCGATCCGTCCCTCGGCGGAGGAGATCCCCGAGATGAATTATTTCATACGGATCGATCCTGCCGTGGCAGGCCCTCGTTTCGCCGATACGTTCCGGGAGAAGATGAGCCGTGAGCTTCGGGTGGGGAACTTCTACCTGAAACGCCTGACCTCCTATGAACGGATCAAGGCCGATACCGATTATTCCTTTGGCATTACCTACGATTACCGGGTCCGTATGGCGTTGATGGCCTTCTTGGGACTGAATATCCTGCTTTGCGTGATGGGTACGTTCTGGTACCGGGTGCGGATGCGCCGGGGAGAGATCGGGTTGCGCATGGCGATCGGTTCGCCCCGTGAAGAGATACGTAGCCAGATGGCTCGTGAGGGCATATGCCTGTTACTCATGGCTACCCCGCTCGCTTTGTTGATAGAGGCTCAATTCGTGATGGTCGGCTTCTTGGACATCCCCAAAGGGACCTTGCCGGAGCATTACTGGCCGGCGATCCTGCCGCTCCGTTTCTTGCTGGTGAATATCTTGACATGGATACTGCTGGCTATCGTCATCCTGCTTGCCGTCTGGCTCCCCGCCAGCAAGGCCGCCGAGATGGAGCCGGCCGAGGCGCTGCGGTATGACGGATAACAGATAATACCCGGTTGTAGAGACGGGGCGTGCCCCGTCTCCCACCGACTGATAGTATAATTAAATTGAATAAATATGTACAAGATCTATTTGAAACAAGCCTGGGCCTTATTGAAAGAGAACAAGCTCCTTTCCGGAGTCTCTATCTTCGGTACGGCCTTGGCGATTTGCATGATCATGGTGATCGTGATCGTATGGCAGATGCGTACCGCCAATTACTCACCGGAAGACAATCGGGACCGGATGATGTACGTCAGTGATACCCGTGCCTCCTACAAAGAGAACGAATCTTATAACGACTGCTACCTTCTCGCTTCCCGGGTGGTGAAAGATTGTTTCTATCCCTTGCGCTCTGCCGAGAAGGTAGGCATGGCGTATCATGGCGTGCAACGCTTGGCGGCAGTGGCGGATCATACGGTGGAGTTCAAGTGCGACGTGACCTTTACGGACGCGGCGTTCTGGAATATCTTCAACTTTCGTTTCCTCTCTGGTAAGCCTTATGGCGAGGAAGAAGTACAAAGTGGCATCATGGATGCTGTGGTAAGCGAGTCCGTGGCACGTCGGCTCTATGGCACGACCGAGGTCGTAGGCCGTACCGTCGAGATCAGCTACGTGCCCTATACCATCCGTGCCGTCGTGCGGGATGTCTCCCTGCTGGCCGAGTCTGCCTATGGCGATGTCTGGTTGCCTTATACCACCGACAATTCCCTGTATGATAATGGTTCCGACCGTCTCGTCGGGGGCTTCCGTTGTTATATCCTCGCAAGTTCGTCCGCCGACTTTGATGCGATCCACTCCGAGGCTGAGGCGAATATCGCTCGCCTTAACGAATCACAAAGCACGCACCTACTGAAAATTGGAGGAGGACCTGATACCCATTTGGGCGATTTGGCTCGCGAGGATGCTTTCTCTGAGCCGAATGTACGGGAACTGGTCATGAAATATGTTATCATCGTTCTTGTCCTTTTGCTGATCCCTGCCATCAACATGAGCGGTATCACGCAAAGCCGGATGCGTAAACGTATGGCGGAGATCGGGGTGAGGAAGGCGTTCGGGGCGACACGCTCGGAATTACTGACGCAGGTACTCTACGAGAATCTGTTGCAGACCTTGCTGGGAGGTGTGTTAGGTCTGTTTTTCTCATACGCCTCCGTATTGCTCTTGTCCGATTGGTTGCTAGATACGGGCACGGCATCGATGGGTATCGGTCGCACCTTCGTCAATGCGGAGATGATGTTCAATCCATTGATCTTCCTTTACGCGTTCCTTGCTTGTCTTGCGTTGAACCTGCTGAGCGCCGGCATCCCGGCTTGGCGAGCCTCAAGGATGCGTATCATCTCGGCTCTCAACGAGAATGTTCATTAATCTCCTGCGTTGGATGATAGCTATACTAAAATAATAGAAAGATATGATACAACATTTATTACAATTGATCTGGAACCAGCGCAAGCAAAACGCTTGGTTGTGGGCTGAGTTATTGCTGGTCTCGGTCTTCCTTTGGTTCCTTGTGGACTACCTGTATGTGATGGGGCGCACGTATACGGCTCCTCTGGGCTTCGATATCCGGCATACGTACAGCATCGTGATCAGTAGCCTTTCGGAAAGAAGCCCGGATTATATCCCGAAGGAGAAGCGGGAGCGGCCGGATGGTGTTCATCTGCTGACGGCGTTGGATCGCATCCGCACCTATCCCGGCGTGGAATCGGCCTGCCTTACGGATGGGGGGATGCCTTATTATATGGGAAGCCGTAACCTCGTTTGGCGGATTGATACATTGCAGGTGCCCTGCCGCTATGCTTTCGTCACCCCGGAGTTCTTCGACGTGTTCCGTATCTATGATAAGGACGGCAAGACGGCTTCCTTGAAACGGGCCATCGAGGATAACAACTCCATCGTAATCTCCGCCGACGTGGAGACGATGAATCCCGGCCTTTCCCTACTCGGGCAAAAGGCGTACCGGGGGAATGTGACCGACGAGATCGAGGAGACGATCCGTGGTATCAGCGTCCCCATCCGCCGTCATGAGTACACCAAGGCGGAACCCAACGTCTATAGGGCCCTGCGGCTAAGCCGGATGGAGGAAGGATACTATGAGGGGATGATAGATGCCGTGCGACTCTGCGTACGTGTCCGTCCGGATGTCGATAATGCTGATTTCCCCGCACGCTTCCGCAAGGATATGGCCGAACAGCTTCGGCTAGGCAACCTCTATCTGCTAGACGTACAGCCCTTGTCATATATTCGCGACGGTTATATCCGTTCGATCGGCGTAGAGAACGAGGTGAAAACCCGTGTGGCGGTAGCCTGCTTCCTATTGGCGAATATATTCCTCGGCATCATCGGCACCTTCTGGTTCCGTACGGAATATCGCAAAGGCGAGATGGGGCTAAGGATGGCCTTAGGCTCTACCCGCCGTCAGTTGAACTCGATCATGGTGGGAGAGGGTGTTTTGCTGCTGGTCTTGGCGTTCATCCCGTCCTTAGTCATCAGCTTCAACATCGCCCATATGGATTTGATAGATACCTATCAGCTTCCGTTCACGTGGCTGCGCCTCGCGATTTGCGGAGGGATTACGTTTGTCTTGATCGTCCTCATGATCATCTGTGGCGTATGGTATCCTGCCCGCTCGACAGCCCGCTTGGAGCCAGCGGAGGCGTTGCATTATGAATAAGAGTTAACTTACATATTTCACACATACACACAATTGAAAGCCCGGTCTTGTAGTGATACACGGCCGGGTTGCTTATTTCCTATAAAATTGTTTTCTGCTAAAAGGTCATGGAGGCATAGATCCCATAATGCCCGTCTCCCGCTACCGGGCTGATAGACAGGTTATGTTTCTTCGCGAACGGGCGGGTAAAGATATAGGCGCTACCGGCACCGATAACGGCTCCCGCCGCCACGTCCCACCAATCATGCTTCTTCCCATAGACCCGGCTCCAACCCACGTAGGTCGACACTGCATAAGCCGGAATACCCCATTTCCATCCATAACGCCTTTGGATAAAAGCGGCTCCCGCGAAGGATACGGAGGTATGCATGGATGGGAACGAATGATTATCGCTGAAGTCGGGCCGCTCTTTCTTCACTAGGTATTTCAGCGCATAGGTTACGCCCAATGTCGTAACCCCGGTGAATACGCCTTGTTTCAGCCCTTGCCAATCTTGGGTTGCCAATACGGTCGCTAGACTCGCCACCGGAGTGATAAACACCAATACGTCTCCCGAGGTCCGTATGGCTTTCCGGCTACCGGTCACCTTCAATTCTTGTCCGTTAACGGACAGGCACAGCATGAGCATTGTAATTGCGAAAAGGATATGTCTCATAGATTTAAAATATAGTTGCTATTTTAGGTATAAAAATGATAAACCCGACGATCGCTGCCGCTATCGCCATCAATAATACAGCTCCCGCCGCCAAGTCTTTCGTTCGCTTGATAGCCTCATTATACTCAGGGGAGACCAAATCTGCTAGGGCCTCGATGGATGAATTGACCGCCTCGGCAGCTAATACCGCTCCGATCACGATCGTTACTGCGATCCATTCCATGCGGGAAAGTCCGAATACCACCCCGGCTATAAGTACACAAACTGCCGCGAAACAATGGATCCAAGCGTTATGCTCCTTCGTGATCAATAGCTTGATTCCGTTGAAAGCGAATTTAAAGCTTCTGGCTCTCTTTCGAAATGTGAAACCGTCATTCTTCATTTTTATAGCATCTCTTATTGAGGAGGGCAAATATAGGTATTTTTTGCCTTTATCGCATATCCTGACGAACAAACAGGATATTCACCTTTCATATTCCGCAATTCGTTAAGATTACTTGTTGGTTTTTATCTGGAACGATAACTTCGTTGATTAAAAAAGTACCTGTGATATGAGCATAGATCAAAGTAAAAGAATAAATTTATGGCTTGAAATCAGATATGAAGATAAAATATAACTTTCTAAGTCCGTTGCTAATGGCGATATTGACGATCTGTTGCCTGTGGATTGTTACGGATGTCGCTTATGGTGTTCGCATGTGGGAACTGGGAGTGGATGCGTGGATCGGGCGTATCAAGGCCCTTGCTATTATATTGATCGGCGTTAGCTTATCTTATTTGTTTTTTAATTACTTGGCTAATACTTTTTTAGATAGGAATAAAGAGCGGAGGTCCCGCCCGGTATTCCGGGAATATCTATGGGTGGTCTTGTTTAATTTAGTCGTGCTCAATATCGGCTTATATATCGTGATCTATTCTATAAATGGAACGACCTATCGGTGGGGAGAGGCGTTAATGATCAATGCGGTAGCTGTGCCGATCTTTCTCCTATACTATTTCTTGATCCGTAATAATATATTAGCCAAACGCTATTCGGAGAAAATCGTTCAATTGGAGAAACTGAGAGTAGATCAGCTGGAAACGCAATTGAAGCTGCTGAAGATGCAATACCATCCCCATTTCCTGTTTAATGCCTTGAATACGATCTATTTCTTGATCGATGAGGAAAATGAGGAAGCGATTGAGGCTGTAGAGTTACTTTCGGACTTACTCCGTTATCAATTATATGATATAAATACGAAAGTGACGATCGAAGAGGAGATTGATTATTTGCGAACATATATTCAATTCCAGCGACTTCGTATGACGAAACGCTTACAGTTCGAGGAGTCCTTTGACCCGGAATTGACCGGACAAAAAATACACCCGTTGCTTTTCCAGCCATTATTGGAGAATGCGTTTAAATATATAGGCGGAGCGTATCGGATACAAGTATCTATGCGGAAAGAGGATTCAAAGGTATGCTTTGGAGTAAGCAATACTTTCAATCCGGATTTCTTGGAACAAAGAAAGGGGAAAGGCATTGGGATCGACAATCTGAGAAAACGGTTGGAGCTATTGTACCCGGATAAACATGAGTTACGTATAAAAAAAGACAATACCCGTTTTAGGGTTGAGTTATGTATTGATTTATCAGAATAATATGGAAATAAAGTGTATCATAACGGATGATGAGCCAATCGCCAGAAAAGGACTTCGGCGACACATCGGTAAAATTGATTTTCTGACCATCGTCGGAGAATGTGAGGACGCTATACAACTCAATAATATGCTGAATTCGGTTCAGGCGGATTTGCTTTTTCTGGATATAGAGATGCCGGATATGTCTGGACTGGACTTCTTGGAGAGTGCTCAGAACACACCGAAGGTAATTATCACCTCGGCATACGAGCGGTATGCGTTGAGAGGATATGAGTTTGACGTGGTGGACTATTTATTGAAACCGATCTCTTTTTCCCGTTTCCTGAAATCGGTCAATAAAGCACATGCGTTGATGGAATCTACATCGAAAAGCGAGGAGCCTGCTTATATCTTTGTCAAGACGGAGAAGCAACTTAAAAGGCTTTATTTAAAGGAGATTCAATTTATAGAGGGCATGGAGAACTATATTGTTATCCATACCCTCACTTCCAAAGAGATCGTTCATCTCCGGTTGAAGAGTATATTGGAAACGTTGCCGGCACAAATTTTTATGCAAGTGCACCGCTCTTTCATCGTGAATCTTTCTTATGTACAAGCGATAGAAGGAAATCTATTAATCATTGGGGAGCATAAAATTCCGGTGTCGCGCTCTTTACGGGAAGAGGTCTATAAATCGATCGTCAATAATCAACTCATTCAAAGATAAGTATCCAAAAACGAACACACTGTTCATTATCGAACACTTTAAATATTCCTATTTATCGGATTATCAATAGTATATGTTTTTGGCATGCCTTTTGCCTTAGGCAGGATAAAAAAACTTATACTAAGATGAGAAGGATCTATATAGCGATGTGTTGTCTGTGGGTGGGGATTTCGGGAGTATGTGCCCAAGACAATACGAATAAAGTTCGAATAACCCTGCGGCAAGCGATCCAGATCGCACAGCTTCAATCCGTAGACGCTGCCGTGGCGCTCAATGAGTTGCGAACGGCCTATTGGGAATTCCGTACGCATCGGGCGGATCAGTTGCCGGAAGTGATATTTACGGGGACTCTGCCTTCATATAGCAAGCAATACTCGAAGTACCAGCAATCGGATGGTTCTTATACCTATGTGCAAAACAATGCCTTAGGCTTAAATGGAGAGATCTCTATCGCCCAGAACATAGCCTTGACCGGAGGTAAGATCGCCTTGAATACCTCCTTGGATTTTACCCGTCAGCTAGGTAGTGGCGCTTACAACGAGTTTATGAGCGTACCTGTTAGTTTGACATTGACGCAACCGATCTTCGGCGTGAATGACCAAAAATGGAAACGTCGTATCGAGCCTGTTCGTTACCAAGAGGCTAAGGCCGCTTATATGGAGAACGTGGAGAATGTAACGATCGCTACCATCACGAATTACTTCAACTTACTGTTGGCGGAAGATAATCTGGATATCTGTAATCAGAACTTGCTGAACGCCAATAAACTCTATGACATAGCGGTAGCGAAGCGTAAGATCGGGCATATCTCGGAGAGCGAGTTGATGCGTTTGAAACAGTCGGCCTTGCAAGCGAAAGGTAAGCTAACCGAGGCCCAATCCAATTATAACGCGATGATGTTCAAGCTCCGTTCCTTTTTAGGGATGAGCGAGCAAGACGTGATCGAGCCTGTTCTTCCCGAGGCGATAGAAGGGGTCCGTATGGATTATCAGGCGGTATTGGAGAAGGCTCAAGAAAATAACTCGTTCTCAAAGAATATCATGCGCCGTCAGTTGGAAGCGGATTATGATGTGGCGACCGCCAAAGGAAACCGTCGAAGTATTAACCTGTTTGCCTCCGTGGGTTATACCGGTAAGGATATGTCCATGCGAGGAGCTTACAATCCATTGAAAGATAACCAGATCGTAGAGGTCGGGCTTTCGATTCCTATCTTGGACTGGGGAAAACGGAAGGGAAAGGTAAAAGTAGCCGAATCGAATCGGGATGTCGTACTTTCCAAGATTCGTCAGGAGCAAATGGATTTTAATCAAGATATCTTCCTCTTGGTGGAGAATTTCAACAATCAGGCCGCTCAATTGGAGATAGCCGCCGAGGTGGACACGTTGGCGGAAAAGCGCTACAAGACCTCGATCGAGACTTTCATGATCGGAAAGATCGATATCCTAGACCTGAATGACGCCCAGAGTTCGAAGGATGACGCGAAGCAAAAGCATATCCAAGAACTGTATTATTACTGGCGTTATTTTTATAACATCCGTAGTATAACATTGTATGATTTCTTGAATAATCGTACATTAGATGCCGATTTCGAGGAAATCGTGAAACGATAAATTGATTATATGATACTGATAATAGATGATGATGCGGCTGTTCGTTCCTCGCTTACATTCCTGCTAAAACGTGCGGGTTTCCGGCCGGAGGCGGTTCCGGGGCCGAAGGAGGCCTTGGAGGTAGTCCGTGCCACGGCGCCGGAGCTGATCTTGATGGATATGAACTTCACGTTGACTACCACGGGTGAGGAGGGGATTCAATTATTGAGACAGGTGAAGATCTTTCGTCCCGATGTACCTGTGATCTTGATGACCGCTTGGGGATCGATCTCTTTGGCCGTGCAGGGAATGCAAGCCGGAGCCTTCGATTTTATCACGAAGCCTTGGAATAACTTGGTATTATTAAAATCGATCCGGACCGCCTTGGAACTGAGCGAGCAGAAGAAGGAGGCAAACGCTCCCTTGAACCGTTCGGATGCCGATCATAAATTTCATTTTGATAAGATCGTGGGGCAAAGTGCCGCTTTGATGGATGTCTTGGGGACGGTCTCGCGTATCGCTCCGACAAACGCCTCTGTTTTGATTACCGGCGAGAGCGGTACGGGTAAAGAGCTGATAGCGGAAGCGATCCATGCGAATAGCCCCCGGTCGAAAGAGGCTTTCGTAAAGGTAAACTTAGGCGGACTTTCCCAAAGTCTTTTTGAGAGCGAGATGTTCGGACATAAGAAGGGGGCTTTTACGGATGCGTACATGGATCGGGTAGGGCGTTTCGAGATGGCGAACAAAGGTACGATCTTCTTGGATGAGATCGGCGATTTGGAACTGTCTTGCCAAGTAAAGCTGCTTCGGGTATTGCAAGACCAGACCTTTGAGGTCTTGGGGGATAGCCGCCCCCGGAAGGTGGATATACGGGTCGTAAGCGCTACAAACTGGGATTTACGATCGATGGTGGCGGACCGTACGTTCCGTGAGGATCTTTTTTACCGGATCAATTTGATCACGGTGCATTTACCCGCCTTACGTGAGCGAAGGGAGGATATCCCATTGCTGGCCCGGTATTTCGCGGATAAGCAATCGGAGATCAATGGGCTACCGAGGGTGGAGTTCTCATCGGATGCCCAGACCTATTTAAGCCGTCTCCCTTTTCCCGGTAATATCCGTGAGTTGAAGAACTTGGTGGAGCGGACGATCCTTGTGTCGGGTAAGACGCTTTTGGATACCGCTGATTTCGAGGTTCATTGCATGAATACATCCGGTGCTAAATCGACGATTCCGCCTTCTTTGGAGGGCTTGACCTTGGATGAGTTGGAGAAGCAAACCATCTTACGCTCCTTGGAAGCGCATGGAGGTAATTTATCGCATGTCGCTACGGCGTTGGGAATCAGTCGTGCCGCCTTGTACCGGAGATTAGAGAAATACGGAATCCCGATCGATAAATAAGAAGAGGCAAGGATGAGGCTGAAAGGACTATTCTGGATATTGACGACGCTGCTGTTGACTATATTGGCGGTGGTGACTTATTATGTCTTTTATACGTCTTCTATCCGGATGTTTTTCGCGGTAGAAGCCTTGGTCTTGCTTACGATCATCTATTTATTTGTCTTTTATCGCCGTATCATAAAGCCCTTGCATATCATCGGTAACGGTATGGAGCTGTTGAAAGAGCAAGACTTTAGTTCCCGCTTGGGAAAGGTCGGGCAAACGGAGGCGGACCGGGTGGTCGATGTGTTTAATAAGATGATGGAGCAGTTGAAGAATGAGCGTTTGCACCTCCGGGAGCAAAACCATTTCTTGGACTTGCTGGTCAACGCCTCTCCGATGGGAGTGATCATCTTGAACTTGGATGAGGAGATTCTATCCATGAACCCGGCCGCATGTAAATTGTTTGGCGCGCAAAGCTCGGAGGATATGGTGGGAAAACGTTTTCTTCAACTAGATTCTCCCTTGGCGGAAGAATTGGTACGGGTTCCGATGTATCAAGCGCAAACCGTCCGGTTGAACGACGCTAATATTTATAAATGTACGCATTCCTCATTTGTGGATCGAGGTTTTCACCACCCGTTTTATTTGATAGAGACGTTGACCCAAGAGGTGTTCAAGGCCGAGAAGAAAGCGTATGAGAAAGTGATACGTATGATCTCTCATGAGGTGAATAATACGACCGCGGGTATCACCTCTACCTTGGATACGTTGGAGTCTACTTTCAGCGGGATGGAAGATATGGAGGATGTCTGCGAGGTTTTGCGGGTCTCCATAGAACGCTGCTATAGCATGAGCCATTTCATCACCAATTTCGCCGATGTGGTGCGTATACCCGAACCCCAAAGTCGTCCGCAAGAATTGAACCAAGTGGTGTCCGCTTGTAAACGCTTTATGGAGACAGTTTGCCAGAACCGGAATATCGAGATTGTTATGGATCTGAGCGAGGAATCTCCAGTCGTGAATTTGGATAATTCATTATTCGAGCAAGTCTTGGTCAATATTATCAAGAATGCCGCCGAATCCATCGACCGGGACGGAAAGATCTATATCCGGACGACAGTGCGTCCTACCTGCTTGGAGATAGCCGATACGGGCAAGGGCATCGACAAGGAAACGGAAACGAAACTGTTCAGCCCGTTCTTCTCTACGAAACCGAACGGACAAGGTATCGGCTTGATCTTTATCCGTGAGGTGCTGTTAAAACATGATTGCCGATTCTCTCTCCGCTCTTACGCGGATGGATTGACAAGGTTTAAGATTTGGTTTAGTTGAAATAATCCCTTTATGGTTTGAGGTTTTTCCCTTGTAGGCTAAGGCTGTATTCTTACAGGTGTTAGCCTTTTTGTCTGCTTGTATTCATCATGCAACAGCCGTTGCATGATCATCTACCAACTGTTGCACGATCTTCTACCAGTCGTTGCATGATCGTCCAACAGTTGATAGATGATGGATGTCTCTTGAGGAAAAGTCTAAAGATAGGGATGGAAAGGGCTAAAGGATATGGAGGTTTTGGGCAAGCTGTACTGGATTTTATACTATCTTTGGGCCGTATAAATGCAATAGAAATCTAATCTTGAATATCATGAAGAAAGTAGTATCTGTATTATTTATCCTTGCGATTATCGTATTTTCTGTATTAATGGTAAGCTATTCGAGTGATCAAAAGCCGGAGAAAGTTCTTCGCCATGTTGTTATGTTCGGTTTTAAGCCGGATGTGTCCGAGGCGCAGGTGAAAGAGGTTGAGGATGCCTTTTGTAAGTTGCCTTCTCAAATCGACTTGATCAAAGGATATGAGTGGGGAACGGATTGTAGTCCGGAGGGATTGCAACAGGGCTTGACTCATTGCTTTTTCTTGACTTTTCATTCGGATGCGGATCGGGACGCCTATTTGGTACATCCGGCGCATAAAGCATTTGGCAAGGTGTTAGGAGGGAAGGCATCGGCGGTTACGGTGTTGGATTATTGGACGAAATAAAAAGAATGGGCGGGATGAATCGATGAGTCACCCCGCCCGTTTTTATATTCCTTAGTTACTTTATATTATAACCATTGATTCATGAACTGATCCATCTCTTCCGCATGGGCTTCTAGGCTTTGAAGTAGCTTGAATTGGGCTTTCGTACGGATTAAGTTATGTTTCGGGCTATGGATCTTGTAATAGGTATCGCCGTTGATATAATCGGTTAAGAAACGAACGGTCTGCATATAAGTCAATAAGCGTCCTCCGTAAGGTAGCAATTTGATCTCGGTAGGAGTTAAGAACGCCTTGGCCTTTTCCATGTATCCACGGGTATAGGCTTTGAATATCTCCATATTAACGTTTACGTTATCCAGATTCTCATCGTCCTCGGCACCCGTATTGGCTCCGGTACGGATAAAGTCGCCGATATCGGAAAGGACGAAGCCCGGCATCACGGTGTCCAAGTCGATCACGCAAAGCACCTTGTCGCTATCAGCGTCAAACATCATATTGTTAACTTTTGTATCGCAATGGTTCGTGCGTTTCTTCAATTGGCCCTCACGGTACAGGCGTTCTTGAATGCACATCGCTTCGGCACGTTTCTCGATCTCCTCTACCAAATCTTTCACCTCTTCCAACCGGCCTGCCGGATTAGCGGCTACAGCCTCATGGAATTGTCGCAAGCGGAACTCCATATTATGGAAATCCGGGATGGTCTCGCCCAGCGTACCCTCGGGTATATCGGACAACATGGTCTGGAAATCACCGAACGCTTTGCCAGCCTCATAAGAAAGCTCAGGAGTTACTTCCTCATAGCTTTTGCTGCGAGGGATGAATAGGCATACCCGCCAATAACTATCTCCATCGAAATAATATTTTTTCCCGTCTTTAGTCGGCAAGAAGGTTAATACCTTACGGTCGATATCCGTTTCACCTTTTTCCTCCAGCTTTTTGCGGATATGAGTGGTAACCACATGGATGTTATTTTGCAGCATATCCACATTGGTGAAGATTAAATGGTTGATACGCTGTAGCACGTATTTGATCTCCCCTTTCTCGTTGGTCACTTTCAATGTATCATTAATGTGTCCGTTTCCGAATGGTTCAGCGGAAACTACTTTCTCGTCCAACTGGAACTGATCCAAGATGTTTAGTAATTGTTCTTTCGTTTTTGCCATGATATTTCATTATGTTAACTCCGGCAAAGATACAAAAAAAGGCCACGATACAAATCGTGACCTTTTTTTATTTCTTAAAGAAAGAAATCTTATTTCTTGTTACGGTTACCATAACGGCTCATGAACTTATCAACACGTCCGGCTGTATCGACCAACTTAGACTTACCAGTGTAGAACGGGTGAGAAGTGTTAGAGATCTCGACCTTTACCAACGGATAAGTTACGCCGTCGATCTCGATCGTCTCTTTAGCGTTAATAGTAGAACGAGTGATGAATACATCATCGTTTGACATGTCCTTAAATACTACAGGACGATAATTTTCAGGATGAATACCTTTTTTCATTGCTTTATTATCTATTTTAATTTATACTCTGTATATATTTGGTAACCGGTATTTTGGCTTGCAAAGGTAAGGGTTTGCCACAAACAAACAAAGAAAATCGTATTATTTTTTTCAAGGGCGTTGATTTTGTGTTATTTTATATGCTTTGAAGCATCATTTGTCGTGAATCTTGATTATCTTTGTGCAAGTTTTTAATCATTAACGTAATAACATAATAACAACTATGGTAAATTACAAAGATTTGGGCTTGGTGAACACAAAAGAAATGTTCGCTAAGGCTATCAAGGGCGGATATGCTATCCCTGCTTTCAACTTCAATAACATGGAACAGATGCAGGCTATCATCAAGGCTGCTGTAGAGACAAAATCTCCGGTTATTTTGCAAGTTTCAAAGGGCGCTCGCCAGTACGCAAACGCTACTTTGCTTCGTTACATGGCACAGGGTGCTGTTGAATATGCTAAGGAATTAGGTTGCCCGAATCCTCAGATCGTTCTTCACTTAGACCATGGTGATACGTTTGAGACTTGCAAGAGCTGTATCGACTCTGGCTTCTCATCTGTAATGATCGACGGTTCTCACCTTCCTTATGAAGAGAACATCGCTTTGACTAAGAAAGTTGTTGAGTACGCTCATCAATTCGATGTAACTGTAGAAGGCGAGCTTGGTGTATTGGCAGGTGTTGAGGATGAGGTTTCTTCAGACCACCACACTTATACCAATCCTGAGGAAGTTATCGACTTCGCTACTCGTACGGGCTGCGATTCTTTGGCTATCTCAATCGGTACTTCTCACGGTGCTTATAAGTTCACTCCGGAGCAATGTACGATCGACCCTGTTACAGGTAAGATGGTTCCTCCTCCATTGGCATTCGACGTTTTGGACGCTGTTATGGAGAAACTTCCGGGATTCCCTATCGTTCTTCACGGTTCTTCTTCTGTTCCTCAGGAAGAGGTTGAGACTATCAACAAATTCGGTGGCGCTTTGAAGGCTGCTATCGGTATTCCTGAAGAGTGGTTGCGTAAGGCTGCTAAATCTTCTGTATGTAAGATCAATATCGACTCAGACTCTCGTTTGGCGATGACTGCCGCTATCCGCAAGACTTTCGCTGAGAAACCGGCTGAATTCGATCCTCGTAAATATCTGGGCCCGGCTCGTGATAACATGGAGAAACTTTACAAACACAAGATCATCAACGTTCTTGGTTCTAACGACAAGTTATAATCGGAAGTTTCTTGATATAAATAAAGAAAGCCATCTCGGTATCGGGATGGCTTTTCTTTTGGTCTGTAGTTTAGTCTTTTAATACCTTACGAAGCGCTTCCAACATCGGATCTACGGTAAGATCGTTGCCGGTAGCTTGCTTGATCCACACATTCGGGGTGAGGCGGCCTTGCTTGAATATCCGGCTAACCTCATTCGCGAAATCCTTGCCATTGAGGTTGTTCTCTAGCTGGAACTCGATAATCTGTCCGAAAGCGTAGGCGGAAAGGTAGAGCGGATAACCGATCATATGGGAGTAAATCGCTAGAACGGTCTCGTCTTTTACACCGAATACCGGAGCGTAATACTTATTCCAGATTTCCTTGGAAAGACGGATCACGGCCTCCTGCAATTCCCCGGCGGTAGCGTTAGGATGTGCGTACATCCATTTCCATACGGAGATATCCAGCATGGAAACACCGCAAATCTCATACATGCTCCATATCTTATCCAAGATATCCATCTTTTCTTTTTCCGGATTCTCGTCTTTTATGCCCAGTAACTCAAGGTCTCTTTTCTGGAAGACAAAGGCCAGCGCTTCGGTGAAAGCCGTATTGGGAACTCCGTTGAGCATATAATAATCGACATCATATAATGAGATCGTTTGCTCTACGTTATGTCCGAACTCGTGGATGGCGATATTATATCCTTTGTAATCCATCCCTTGTGAAGGGATACGGGTACGTAAACGGGAACGCTGGCCTTTCATGGAGGCTCCCCACGCATGACCGGAACCACGGGCGGGATCGACTGCGATCTTATCCGCTAGATATTGGGCACGATCGGGGCTGAATCCTAGTTTCTGTAATATTTCCGGTAGCTTCTTTTCCATCGTTACCGCATCGGGATACAGGGTACGGGTTTGCTCGTTTAGCTTGTTCTCGTCCAGATTGCTACGGGCCTTGAAGCCATCGTACCATATATCGTAGGCTTCCAGTTTGCGTCCGAGGCGTTTGGAGATGATTTTCCCCACTTCCTTTAGTTCGGGGGCGGAAAGGAATTGATCGAACAGGGCTTCTACATCGTTGACATCTATTTCCATATCTTCCGTGAACTTACGGTCTATATAGGTGTTTCCCGTATATTTGTCTATACGCTGCATGGCGTTGAAGTTATTCAACATTTTCTGATAGCGGGCCGGGCTTTCAGGGGTACCTTCTAGTTCATTTCCTGCTTGAGATAACGTATTGGCGTACGGGTTCCATTCGTAACGATCCGAGTTGATCACCTCTTTCGGGATTTCTTGCGAGATGATTCGCTTCATGATCTCATATACCATCCGTTGTTTTTCCAATCCCTCTTTTCCTTTGTTATAATTGGCCTTGATCTCGTCGCGAAGGTTCCAATGGCAAAGTAAGCGCATGTCGGAGGGGAAAATGGTTTTTCCTTTAGGAGTTAGTAAATGCCCCATATAGATATTATAATCCGCTATGTAAATATCCGCGTCACTTTCCGTATCTGCGGCGGCTTGCTTTACTTCCGCCGGTATCCGTTCCGTAAACATATCGCCTAGCCGGGCGTAGGCCCATGCTTTACGGTCATTCCCTAACGCCTCTTTCTCCTTGAGAGTAAGTTGGGGAAAGTTGAGGGCGATGATGAAGCCGATCTTGTTGGCGTATAGATCGTCCATTAGGTGGGAACTGGGGCTGTAGGATCCGAATTTCTCATCGATGGCGTGTAGAGGTCCGGTATCTAGGTTCAAATTTCGTTGCAGACAGAGTACCATCTCGTTGAAATTGCCATTGATACCTTCAATATACTCGCTGATCTTGAGGAAAACTTGGTCTTTTTCGGCGGGATCGGATAGATAATTCTCCCGGCAGAAGGTTTGAAACGCTTGCTCATCCCCATCGGAGGTTTGCCAGAGGCGGGCTACTTGCTCGACACCCTTCGTGATTCCTGCTTGATTCTTAGCGTCCTTGGCTATTAGCTCGTCAATCGTAGCTTTTACGATAGAAGGCTGGATGCTGGCTTGCCCTTGCATAAAGCTAAAGGCGCAGGCCAGTAACATACAAATACGTACGACTTGCTTTCTCATGGTATGTTTGTATAAAGTTATTTAAAACAAATGTATGAATAATATTCGTATCTTTGGCCGATTTTTCTAATTGAGTAAAAAACAAAGAGATGAAAAAGTTACTATGTATGTGGATGGTCGTATGCGGCCTTTTGTTGATTCCCGGAAACATGAAGGGACAGTCCTTGAAAGATATCTTAAATTCATCTGCCGTAAAGAACGCCGTGACTTCTGTCACCGGAGGGAAAGCCGTGACTTTCGAGAATTTACAGGGAACTTGGATGTATGTGAACCCTGCCCTGCAACTGGAAGGTGATAATGCCTTGAAGAATGTAGCGGGAAGCTTGGCTGCTACCGAGGCAGAGAAGAAAATGAAGGAATATTGCGCGAAAGTAGGTATCGTGGAAGGTGTATTTAATTATGTCTTTAATTCGGATAGTACGTTTACGAGCGCGTTGAAAAGGGGAAGCCTGAAAGGTACTTACTCGGTGAGTCCGGAAGATAAAACGGTGACGTTACGGTATACGGTGGGTAATAAGAAGCTGACCGTTTCTACGCTTACCGCCCATGTCGTCCTTTCTGGTAATGAGTTGACATTGCTTTTTAACGCGGATAAATTACTGAAGTTCTTGAGCACGGTTTCTTCTATATCCAGCAATACGACCTTGAAAGCTATCAATAAGTTGGCAAGTGAATATGATGGCATGATGCTGGGTTTCGATTTGAAGAAATAATGTAATATGATACGATTTATACCGAGGCGTTATTGGGCAGTAATAGCGGTTGCGTTGGCATTGACCATGTCCGTGTTGGACGGCACGATTGTCAACGTGGCGCTTCCTACCTTGTCCCGTGAATTCGGGACATCCCCTTCCTCCACGATCTGGATTGTCAACGCTTATCAGCTAACGATTACGATGTCTCTTTTATCGTTCTCCGCTTTGGGAGATATTTATGGATATAAGCGGATTTTCTTGATCGGGACGACAATATTCTGCTCAACGTCATTATTTTGTGCCTTATCCTCGTCTTTCGCCATGTTGACGGTCGCGAGAATATTGCAAGGGATCGGAGCCTCGGCTATCATGAGCGTGACGACCGCTTTACTTCGTATTATTTATCCTCCACAATATATAGGGCGGGGAATGAGTATCAATGCCATGGTCGTGGCGGTATCGATTGCTGCCGGGCCGTCGTTGGCGGGCGCTATCTTATCAGTCGCTTCTTGGAATTGGTTGTTCGCTATCAACGTACCTTTAGGGATTTGCGCGATTATAACGGGTTATTTTCTTTTGCCTCAAAATCCTTGCAAGGATGGGCCGAAACGAAAGTTTGATAAGATCGGTGGAATCTCGAATGCCCTGACTTTCGGATTGCTGATTTATTCGTTGGAAGGCATCGCCCATCATGAGAACTGGAGAATGATCGCTTTACAGGTTCTTCTTCTATTGGTGATCGGAACATTTTTTATCCGCAGGCAACTACGGCAGGAGGTTCCGATATTGCCATTGGACTTGATGCGGATTCCGATATTCGCCTTGTCCGTATTATCCTCGATCACTTCATTTACGGCACAGTTGTTGGCGATGGTATCATTACCCTTTTATTTGCAAAATGTGGCCGGAAGAAATGAGGTGGAGACGGGGCTGCTGTTGACTCCTTGGCCGGTAGCGACGATCTTGACCGCTCCGGTAGCCGGGAGGCTGATCGAGAAATATCATCCCGGATTGTTAGGCGGTATCGGAATGGTGGTGTATGCGACCGGACTTCTTCTATTGGCTTTATTGCCGGGGCAACCCACCAATATGGATATCGCTTGGCGATTGATGCTTTGCGGTATGGGTTTCGGCCTGTTCCAGACCCCGAATAATAGCACGATGATATCGGCCGCCCCTCGTTCCCGGAGTGGCGGGGCGAACGGTATGCAAGGTACGGCACGACTGTTGGGGCAAACGCTGGGGACGACATTTGTCGCTTTGATCTTTAGTGTTACCTCTGCCACCGATAGTATGCCGGTTTGTATGTATGTAGCGATCGGTTTCGCTTTAGTCGCCGCTATCGTGAGTTGTCTCCGTATCTCACAGCCCGTTCCCATGCGTGGAAGGTGAGTAGGAAGATACGATTTCTAATAGGGTCTCACCGTAGTTCTCTATGATCTTTTTGCCGATTCCGGGTATCTTCAACAGTTCTTTCGAGTTCGTGGGCAAAGTGTTGCAAACGCCAATTAAGGCTTTCTGTTGCAAGATCGTGTAAGGAGGCAACTCCTTTTCTACGGCAAGCTCGTATCTCCATTGTTTCAAACGGGCATATAGCTCAGGATGTAAGACATCCGTGGAGACGGGGATCTTTTCCGCTTCCGTCGATTTCCGCGTCGATTTCTGCTTGCTGGCAACAGCCGACTCCTCAATGTTCGCTTTAGCCTTGGCGGATAGATAGTCGATGAGACGAAAACCATCTTGGCAGGCTTTTAATGTAGCGACCTTGATCGTAAGCTCATCGCTGAAAGCTTTTAATGCGGATGTAAATGCCTTACGGGCCTCTTTATTGTCGATCTCTACATCGGAAGCCTCTATCAAAGGGAGGCAATAGGTCTCGATCTTTTCCAGAAAGTAAGCGCAACCTTTTCGGATGCGGTCTTGTATATGCTCGTCCGTATCATAGAGATTCGTGCTGGAGATCATACGGGTGAGTTGCTGGCAGAAACGTTCGCCTACTTCTACTATATCCGAACGGAAATAATCCCGTACCCGGGGATATTGGTTGCTTAATTCCGGGTATAGTTTTTGCAGATGGGTGTATGCCGCGTAAGATGTATATTGCAACTTTTGTTGTACGGGATTGAAGTCGAATAGCTCGGTTGCCAATCTCAAATAATACTGTTGTTGGGCTTGACGCAGTTGGTCTTCACACGGTTGACGCTCCGAGAGGGAAGAGGTATAACTTAATATCTTCTCATCGCTAATCATGGCGTTTCGAGTGATCGGGCTACTTAATACCATTCCTTCCAATGTCTTGCAACGGCTCAAAGCAACGTAGACTTGTCCGTGTGAGAAGGCGGCGGATGCGTCGATGATGGCATGCTCGAAAGTCAAGCCTTGGCTTTTATGGATCGTGATCGCCCAAGCGGTTTTCAGTGGGTATTGGCTGAAAGAGCCGGCGATTGTCTCCGTGATATCCTTCGTGTTCTCGTCGATCGTATATTTCACGTTTGTCCATGTCTCCCGGTCTACGGTGATATCGTTTCCTAATTCGTCGGATACGATAATCTTGCTCGGGCTGATGAAGACAATTCGGCCGATCTTTCCGTTATAATATCGCCTTTCGCCGGAAGAGTCGTTTTTTACGAACATGACTTGAGCGTCTTGCTTTAGCTCCAATACCTCGTCGGTCGGGTAGGAGTAAGCTGGAAAGTCATCCTTGATCTCCGCCTTGTACGTATAAGCCGGGCCGGGTAATTCTTGCAACTTCCGGTTATTGATTTGCTGGGCTTGATAATTATGGGTTGTCAGCGTGATATAACCTGCTTTGTCATTTGGTTTAAAATTGGGGATATAACGTTGGTTTAAGGTGTGTAGCGTATTCTCGTCGAAGCGGTTTTCCCGGATATTGTTCAATAAGCGTACGAACGTATCGTCCGCTTGGCGATATACTTGAGTTAATTCGATGCAAAGATAATCACTTTCGGAAAGAGCCTTACTGTCAAAAAAGAAGGGAGAGGCGTAATGTTCTCTCAACAAATTCCATTCGTCCTCCTTCGCTACGGGGGCTAATTGTTGTAAATCTCCGATCAATAATAATTGAACGCCCCCAAAGGGTTTATTCCTATCCCGATAACGACGTAGCATATCACTGATAGCATCCAGCAAATCGGCACGTACCATACTGACCTCATCAATCACGAGCAGGTCCATACTACGGATGATATTGATCTTATCCCGGCTGAATTTATGAGAATAGGATTTATTTTGCCCGGAGGCCATTTCGCTACCCGGTATATACGGTCCGAAAGGTAGCTGAAAGAAGGAGTGAATGGTTACCCCTCCCGCATTAATCGCCGCCACTCCGGTAGGTGCTACCACAATCATCCGTTTTGGGGAAGTCTCTTTAAGTTTTTTCAAGAATGTGGTCTTTCCTGTTCCCGCTTTTCCGGTAAGGAAGATGTTGGTTCCGGTATTTTCCAGATAGTTGAAGGCAAGGTCCAATTGTAAATTCGTCTGCATCATATTTAAGCTGTTTAGGTGAATTCACAAATGTACGTATAATCTTTCAAACGTCCTTCTCAAATGGAAAATAAACGGAGTAACTGCGCTAAAATCTACATCCCTTTTTCCTTTTTAGGAAGAGATTGATATACGATATCGTAGGATTGTTTTATAAGCTCTTTGATCTTGTTGTCGGGTACATCTTGATTAAAATAGACACTAATCCAGTATTTTTTATTCATATGCCAACCGGGTGTTATGCCAGAGTATCGAGCTTGCAACTCTCCCGATTCATTCGGGTCACATTTGATACAGCAAAAATCAAATACTTCGATATTTACGAAGCAGAACCATTTACTTCCTACATAAAAGCAAAGAACGTCCCGACTGTATTTATCAGGAACATTCGTGAAAGGCATTTTTTCATAAACACCATTCAACGAAAGGCAATATTCCCTAAACTCTTCAATATTCATAACATTCGTATGTATGATAGATTATAGCGATATCCTATAGACTAAGAAACTCAATGGTTGGACGGAGACTTCAGTAGCGGGAGCCTCTAGTTCCACCGCTGATTCAATGGGTATGACTGTTTCCGGTTTACCCAATGTGTTCTTCGCTTCTAAGTCTGAGGCATGTAAGACCATCAACTTTCCTTTATGCTTGCCGGATGAGATTCCGTTTAGGTTTAATTGGATCTTTTTGCTCTGGATGCCGGTATTGACGATTTTGATGATGAGCTCGTTTGTGCCTTTGTCGAGGGCGGCTGTGGCGAATAGCTCGCTTTGCCCGGTAACGGCTTCTTTGTTCATCGTCAGGGGCAATACGTTTGTTCCGGCATTGTGCCCGTATAATTGTTGTACATAGTAGTTAGGAGTTTTCACGATGTTTAGGTTGTTGAACCAGATTAAGTCCGGACGCCATTGCCACGCATCGACATGTGCGAATAAAGGGGCGTATGTACATAATTCCACCACGTCGGCATTCCGTTCAAGACCGGTCATAAACGCAGCCTCGCATAATGCGGTCAGGAAGCTATTCTCCCGGTTAGTCGGGTGGCAAGCATATTCACCGGCGAACACTTTGGGGCCTTGCCGATCATACGAATCATATCGTTTGGCACTATTTAGGAACCATTCCGGTGAGCGATAGAAATGTTCATCCACCAGATCTACTTTTAAGCGTTTCATCTCCGGCCATAGATATTCGAAATCTTTTCCTTCCGAATCAGGACCGGAACTGCCGATGATTTTGATCTCCGGATATTTGGCTCGGATGGCTTTCACGAATGGTTCGAGGCGTTCGGGATATAATGGTCCCCATTGCTCGTTGCCGATAGCGATAAATTTCAGATTAAAAGAAGCCGGATGCCCCATATCCGCACGCACTTTGCCCCATTGGGAGGTAATCGGGCCATTGGCGAATTCGATTAAGTCCAAGGCATCGTCTATATAAGGTTGTAATTTATCTACCGGCACATGCTGGTCCATACCCTCATTCTCAAACTGGCATGACAGCCCGCAATTCAATACAGGCAGGGGCTCGGCTCCGATATCTTCGCTTAATTGGAAATACTCAAAGAATCCCAAACCGTAAGATTGATAATAATCCGGGAATTTCTTGTGAGGAAATGTATAATTCCATCGGCTGATATTGATAGGCCGGTTCTCTACGGGGCCTACCGTATTTTTCCATTGGTAGCGTGTGGCGATGGTTGTACCCTCAACGATACATCCACCCGGGAAACGAAAGATTCCCGGCTTTAGATCTTTCAACGCTTGTGCCAGATCGCGGCGTAGGCCGTTCGTGCGATTGTTGAATGTTTTTTCCGGGAAAAGGGAGATATGTTCCATATCCAAAGTACCTGCCGTTTCCATCGTGATGCGTAGGCGTGATTTAGCCTCGGTAGCTTTGGGAGACAAGATAACGGAATATTTCTTCCAGTCTTTTCCTTTTATCTCTAGGTGTTGTGTCTCATAAATATCGTTATCCCTGTTTACTAATTCAATACGTAGTTTGATCGGGTTATTGGTCTCGGTACGGGCATATAAGGAAAAGTCGTAATTTTCGTCAGCCTTTATACCGATACCTTTGAAGCCTTCGTTCTCCAGACCGGTTCCGGTGATTTGCCCGGTATAAGTCAGGTGTGCGTAATGGGGGTTTTTGTTGAAACAGGGATTCTTCTCAGCTATACTTACATCGCCGAAAGGCTCCCAACCTCCCCATGGATTCTCAAACTCGAAGGAGCGGTTCTTGATTAGCTCCGCATACAATCCTCCATCTGCCCCGAAATTGATATCCTCGAAGAAGATTCCATACATGGTTGACTGGATAGGCGAGCCTACTTTCTGTATATCGATGTCAAACTCATGGACAGGAACGATGTCTTGTGCGGTCATGCAGTTTACACCTACACTTAAGAGGAATAAAGCCGCGGTTTTTTTCATGTTCTTTCTTCTCATATTCTATGTTTTTCAATAAATAAAGATTTAGACAATCAAATTCGCTATCATCTGTATAAACAAGATCAGGAATACCATCGCTATCGGATAAACCGTCGCATAAGCCACGCTTGGGGCTGGGCTGTCTGTCATAGAATCTGCGGCGGCAAGTCCCGGGGTACTGGTCATACCACCGGCGATTGTTCCGACTAAATCGAGAATGTTGATCTTAAAGAAATAATATCCAGCTAATACGGCTATAATCATAGGGATCATTGTTATAGCGATACCGACTCCGAATAAAGTTAAACCGCTTGATTGGAAAGTGGAAACCAGATTTACACCGGCGGATGTCCCGACCTCGGAGAGGAATAGCAATAATCCCAATTGGCGAAGCAGGTTATTAGCGGAACCGGACATTGACCAGATGATCGGACCTGTTTTTCCGATGGCGCTTAATACCAAGGCAACCATAAGGATACCGCCGGTTAGTCCCGGAGAGAATGAGAAGGAATCCGAGAAGGATATATTTAATTTTCCAAACAATACGCCTAATACGATACCCATAGCGATCGGGAAAAAGTCTGTATCCGAAAGACGTTTCTCATCATTGCCAATGAATTGGGCGAGTTCATTTACGCTTTCTTTCTCGCCGGCGACCATCAACTTATCTCCAAACTTCAACACCAAATTAGGTTCCGGGGAAAGGTCGATTCCGCTTCGACGTACACGGGTTACCGTACAACCGAAAGTTCCTTGTAAATTTAAATGGCCTAGCGATTTATTGATAATGCTCTTATTGGTCAGTAACAGGGATTGCAAGGTCTGTCCGCCACTTAACGGCAGATCTCCCTCGATACGTTCTCCCAACAATAATGTCAGTTGCTCCAAGGCTTTGTCGTTACCTACGGCCTTCAGTAAATCTCCCTCGTTAAGCGTGGTATGGGGAGTTGGCATAGATATGACATTGTCGTGTTTTATACGGGAGACTACCGCTCCGGTCATGGCCCGTACCTGCAATTGTGCCAAACTCTTTCCGCAGATGTTTTTATTCGTGACTTTAAATGCGGCGGTATGTAATGTAGGATATTGGCTTTTCCGTTGGGCTTCCAGCGCTTTGGCCTCGGCTATCAAATCCTTGCGAAGCATTTTGGGCAATAGTTTCACGAAAAGGATCACGCCGATTACGCCGAACGGATAAGCGATGCCATAGGCGATGGATGCTGCGGATGATTGCGTGGAGTCGATCGCTACCGCCAAACCGGGCGTACTCGTCAATGCCCCGGCGATCAGACCGACGATACTCGGGGTATCGATATCCAAGATATACTTGAATAAGATTCCTGTCAAGCATGCCGAACCGACAATTAATAACGTCAGGATAATGAGTGTCTTGCCTTTGGAACGGAAGGAGTCGAAAAATCCGGGGCCCGCTTGGATACCAATGGTAAAGATGAATAACACCAACCCCATATTCCCTAATTCCTTGGGTATGATAACCCCAAAATGACCGAATAACAGGGCGATGAAAATAACTGCCGATACATCTAGCGAAAGACCTTTGATCTGTATCCGGCCTAGCATGAATCCAAGCGCTATGATCAGAAACAGGGCAAAATAAGAAGACTGAAGTAATGTTTCAAACATGTCAGATAGTTTTGAAGTGAAGCTGTTAAAGATGCAAAATTAAACTTTTTAGCCCATTCGGGCAACGGCTTGGCAGGATTTCTGTACCTTTGTGCCATATTTTAGAAAAGAGAAAGTAAAGAGCATAAGCGTGAGACGATATTTTATATATCTGGGATATAACGGAAAGAATTTTCGGGGCTGGCAGATCCAGCCGAATGGTATGACGGTGCAGCAATCTATAGAGGAGGCCTTGGCCATCTTGATGCGTACGCCCGTGCCTATTGTGGGGGCCGGCCGTACCGATGCCGGCGTACATGCCCACTTGATGATCGCACATTTTGATTGGGAGGAACCGATCGGGGATTTGGTATTCCTCGCGGAAAAATTGAATAGGCTCCTGCCCAAAGATATCGCCGTTTATAAGATCGTGCCGGTCGTACCGGAGGCGCATGCCCGCTTCGACGCTACCTCGCGAACCTATAAATATTATGTTACGACAAAGAAAGACCCGTTTAATCACGAGCTGGTTTATAAGCTTCCCGGTCGTTTGGATTTCGAGGCGATGAACGAGGCGTGTAAGGTCTTATTCGATTATATCGATTTTACGAGTTTCAGTAAGTTGCATACGGATGTAAAGACGAATAATTGCCATATCCAACATGCGGGTTGGACGCAAGAAGGGGATATTTGGGTGTTTACGATCCGTGCAGACCGTTTCCTTCGTAATATGGTGCGTGCGATCGTTGGTACTTTATTGGAAGTCGGAAGAGGACGTTTAACGATAGACGGCTTCCGAAACGTGATTGAGGCAAAGGATCGTTGCAAGGCCGGAACCTCCGTGCCGGGACACGCCCTGTTCTTGGTAGACGTCACGTACCCGGAAGAACTCTTTCCAGTGGAGGATTAAACCATGTGGTTAGCTCTAGCCTTCCTCTCCGCCTTCTTGTTAGGTTGTTACGAGGTCAATAAGAAAATGTCGTTAAATGGGAATGCCGTTATTCCCGTTTTATTCTTCAATACGCTCATAAGCAGTTTGATTTTCGTCCCGTTCATCTTGCTCTCTTTTTATACGGATTGCTTGGACGGGACGATGGTGTATGTACCCCGTGCCTCTTTGGAGGACCATCTGAAGGTATTGATAAAGGCGGTGATCGTCTTATCCTCTTGGATATCGGGGTATTTTGCCTTGAAACATTTGCCGCTGACGATAACCGGGCCGATCAAGGCCAGCCAGCCCGTGCTTACATTACTGGGTGCGATGCTTCTGTTCGGGGAACGGCTGAATCTATTTCAATGGGTCGGAGTCTTGCTTTCTATCGCTTCCTTTTATCTCCTTTCCTCATCGGGGAAGAAAGAGGGGATTCATTTTGCCCATAATAAATGGATCTTCTTCACGGTCCTGTCTATCTTGACCGGAGCGATGAGCGGATTGTATGATAAGCATTTGATGCGTAGTATGGATGTAATGACGGTACAAGTCTGGTTTAATGTCTATCAATGTGTTATCATGTCATTTATCCTGTTGTTTCTATGGTATCCGAACCGGAAAAAGAGCACGCCTTTCCAATGGCGATGGAATATCATCTTTATCTCCGTATTCTTATGCGTGGCGGATTGGGTGTACTTTTATGCCTTGACATTCCCGGATTCCATGATCTCGATCGTATCGATGGTACGTCGGAGTAACGTATTGGTGACATTCTTGGCGGGAGCCATCTTCTTCCATGAAAAAAACTTAAAGAACAAGGCGATCGACTTATTCCTTGTGTTGTTAGGAATGATATTCCTATATTTGGGGACAAAATAGAAAATTAGATAATGAGACGAGTTATAGTTACGTTGTTGATCTGTGTCTTTGCGTTGGGAATGAACGCACAAGATATGACAAGTGTGTTCACGGCAATGCCAGACCAATACATTCCTCAATTGGAGCACGCTTGGCGAAAGGATTTGGTGGATCTTTATACTTCAGGAAAAGAATCCCGGCTGAAAAATACGATGAATGGCTTTTCTACCTTGCAAAAGCTAACGAACGATTACCTTTTGCTACAGACTACGGAGCGTAGCACGGTAGAGATGAAATTACTTCCCTTGGTAAACAATACCTACGTGGTTTGTATGATCTCTACGGTAAACGGCCCGGTTCCGGATAGCCGTATCGAGTTTTTCACGACCAATTGGGAGCCTTTGGCAACATCCGATTTATTCACGCAGCCAACTTCCGATTGGTATATCAAGCAGGGAATAGATAAGAAAGACGAAGCCTATCAAGAGGCCGCCTCACATTTGGATATGGATTTAATTCAATATCGATTGAGTCCGGATGATCAGACTTTGACTGCCATTTATACGACTCCTCAATATCTGAGCCAAGAGGCTCGTGAGAAAATAGAGCCGTATCTCATTGAACCGAAAGTCTATACGTGGCAGAAATATCATTTTCAGTAATTCTTTCCTTATCCATCCACTCCGATATAGTTCAAGAGGTTTTTTTGCGGTACTACTGCACGGCGGTTGCGGCAATACTGCACGTGGGTTGCAGTAGTACTGCGATAAAGAGTCTTTTTTTAATGGGTAGGAGAGACTAAGATCCCTTCTTCATTAAAAAGAATTGTTATATCTCGGTCTCCTTGCTCCAGCTCGAACTCATAAGAGAGTCCTTCCGCTTTTTGAATGACATGGATATCATCGATTTGATAAGAGGCATATGCGGAGGCCTTGAATGCGGTCATCACGATATCGGGTACTTGGGAAGAGCGTATTTCCCACTCCGTATATAACCATTTGTTCTGGGTATCCAGCCAAACTTCCTTATGGATATTCTCATGAAGGATATCCACCTCGGTACCTTTTGTCTCCGTATCTATCTCAAGGATTGTCGCTCCCGGATACATCTCTGAAATGAGTTCCTTAATAGCGCTGGGGGTAACAGAGGGACGATGCTCGTTGTCGCCGTTACCATCGGTTACTTCCTTGATGAGAATACCACCTTCCGTATAATGTAGGTCTGCATCTTGCTCGCCATTTTCAACGTCGAGAACGTAAATGGTACCAGCGTCCGGACGTTCTAGCATATCTACATCGTCTATCTTCCATTTAGCGTATAGGCTTGCCTCGAAACTGTTTTTTACGGTTTGGGGCAAAGCGTTGTAAGGAAGATCGGTCTCTGTCAGCATCCAGTTGCCTTGCGGATCAAACCACGCTTCAGCCTCATATGAACCGGTGTAAAATTCTGCTTTGACATAGCCTGCCTCGTTCTCCCAACTGACACGTTGCGCATCCGGATATTTTGTGTCAAAGGCTTTTGTTACAATACTCTCAGGTGTGAATTTGTCATCATCGTCATCACATGACATGAATACGAATGAGCTGCAAACCAAAGTTGCCATTATGAATGCTTTTGTTTTCATACGATTGATTTTAATTAAAAATATATTAATACTTATCTTAGAGTGTCTATTAGTCATCGATATCAATCAAGTTCCCTTTTAAGTCGAATGTCATCTCAAGACCGTTATCTAGCTTTATCTCATAATCCCGTATCTCTTTTTCTATTTTAACAACCTTATTCGATGAATAGTTTTTCTTGATAAGGTCTTGTATTACCTCCGGAATGATCGCTGGCGGGATAGGGAGCCCATGCCGTTTAATCTCTTTCCATTCTCCTTTATGGTTAAACTCAACATTGGTCCCGTCCGTGAGGATCACGTCGTAACTGCTAATCCGGATCAGATTTTTCTCTATTTGGATATGCGATACTGGGATGTCTTTAAAATGATCCGATATGAATTGGCGGCTGGAAACCGGCAATATGTTGGTGTCACTCGTGATCTTATCGTTGCCGGCACAAGCCATGACAGATAATAATGATAAGACTATCAGTAAATAATTGATCCTTTTCATATGCCTTGTTTTTTATTATACCGCAAAGAAAAGGATGCATTTTGGAAAAAATTGGGAATTTCGGCCGTTAATAGAATAATAATGTGAATGTATGCATGCCATTTGCGTATTGGTAATCTATCCGGATCGAATATAGATCGACTATTGATTTGACAATGGCCAACCCAAGGCCCGTCGATTCTTGTTGTTTGCTTTGGCTGGCAAAACGGGCAAATAATAATTCCTTATCAAGGGTTTTGTCGATTCCCGTATTTGCGATTGTAAGCATACGACGAGAGATCGTGATTCCTATATCCCCTTTCTCGTAATTATGGACATAGGCGTTTTTAATGAGATTGGTGATTAACGTAGTGGCCAGCGATTCATTCATGGTGCATACCAAACTCTCTTTTTCTGAAACTCGTAAGTGGAGAGCTTTTCTTTCGTATATGTCATTAATTCCTTCTAATATCTTATGGATAAGATGATTTAGGCAAATATCCCGGGTCTCGGGGAATTGTTTGTTATCTATCCGAGAAAGTAATAGGAGGGATTTATTCAACCGGATGATGCCGTTCAACGCTTGATGCAAGCCAGCGATCTCTTTCAGTTGATCTTCTGTGCAATCTGGATGTTCGCTTAATAATTCTAATTTGTTCATGCATACGGCCAATGGAGTTTGTAACTCGTGGGCGGCATTCTCTACGAAATGTCTTTGTTTGTTGTATAGCTTGTCGCTCTGGTTGACGCTTTCTTGAACGGTCTCGTTTAATATCTTAAATTCCTCGATGGGTGTAGGGTTGTTTAATGGAGGATTATATTTGCCTACTTGAAAACTTTTCAGCCAGCTTAATAGCTTATATAAAGGCTTAAAGCTTCTTTTGAATCCTCGATGGATCACGAATAAGATGCAACTTATCAATGCGATATATAAGACGGCCATGCTCCAGATAATCGTCTCGATCATATCTTCTTGTTCTAAGGTGGATAACTCCAGCGTCAGTTCGTAGAATTTACGATCTTTTGTCATGAAATAAGTGCGTAAGGCACGAACCGGTTCGTATTCTTGCTCTATCTCTATGTATACCGTAGTATCGTAGAACTCGTCCTTATCTAGTTTCGCTTCGCTTTCCGGAACCTCACGAATGTAGTACCGGGTCATGATATCCACATGATCTTTCAGCAATGTGCTGTCCGCTAAGGCGGAGCGGATGATAATCTCTTTGTAGTTCTCAAGGCTGTCATTTGTCTCGTCTTCTACCTCATGTAGAATCATAAGGCAGAAAACACATCCCCAAGCGGCGAAAATGACCAATATGGGGACAAATAAATTGCGGAGGGTGTAATGGATTAGCTTCATATTTATTCCTCGTCGGTCATTTTGTAACCGAAGCCATAGACCGCCTTTATTTCGGGGATGGCTCCGGCGGCTTTTAATTTCTTTCGCAAGTTTTTTACTTGGCTATAGATGAAGTCGAAATTATCGGCTTGGTCTATATAATCTCCCCAGACGGACTCGGCTAAAGTAGCTTTGCTGATCAAACGGTTGGGGTTGGATATGAAATAGTAGAGCAGATCGAACTCCTTACGGTTCAATACGATCTCTTTCCCGTTTATATAGACGGAATGTTTATCGGGATATATCGTTAGGTTCGCTAAAGACAGTTGCAATTCCCCATCTTGTTGCTTGCGGCGGATAACGCTCTTGATGCGGGCGTTCAATTCCGCCAGATGGAAAGGCTTGGTCAGATAATCATCGGCCCCAAGATCTAATCCTGTAACTTTATCCTCGATAGAGTCTTTTGCGGAGATAATGATGATACTGTCTTTCTTGCGTAAGGCCCTTAATTCCTTCAAAAGGGTAAGGCCGCTACCTCCCGGAAGCATGATGTCCAATACGATACAATCGTAATCATAATCATTTATTTTAAGAGAAGCTTCCCGGAAAGAGGAAGCGCTCTCTACCACATATCGTTCTTTTTCAAGAGAACGAACGATAACTTCTCTCAGTGCGTTTTCATCTTCGACTACCAGAATTTTCATAGGCTAGCTTGTTAATCACACAAAGCTACTGAAATATTCTGATAAAAATCTGGAATAAGAAAAGATTCAGTATCGTTCTACTTCAATAATTGGGCCTCTGAGTTAAACGTGAGACGAACCTCATTGTTCTCATGCTCTAGTTTGAATACGTAAAATGTTCCCGAAGGCTTGTCTATTTGTGTCACCTCATCTATCTTATATTCATGATAAGCCGAATTTGTTAGGTTATCCATGATGTCTACGGGAACATCTTCGGCATGGATATCGAATTTCGTACTTAGCCACTCGTTATTTTTGCCGAGCAGAACCTCTTTCTTAACGCCTTTATCCTTGATGTCGACTTCTACACCTGCGGCATCTTTATCGTAATCGGTAATGGTCGCCCCCGGATATTTTATCTGGATCACCTTTTGAATCGCTTGAGAGACCGATTTGTCATCGAAACCTTGTTTCTTTTGTTGGCAACCTACGGTGAGGAATAAGCAGCAGCTCATGAATAAAATGGCTGTAAATGATACTTTTAGTTTCATAACGTTTAAGTTTTCTATTACAAACAAACGGGTGACAGGCAAAGTTTTTTCCAAATAAGTTAATTTTCCATGATATGTTTTTCTTCCTTTGTCGTCTTGATTATAGAAATGGAACTTGAGACGTTTAAAATAACCGTACTACCTCTCCGGCAGAAGATGTTGAATTTCTCCCGGAGACTGGTTGAGGACGCAGCCGATGCTGAGGATGTGGTGCAAGAGGCATTCATAAAGCTTTGGTATATCCGGGAAAAACTGGATGCCTACCATAGCGTGGAGGCGCTGGCTATGCAGGTTACGAAAAATCTCTCATTGGATAAGATAAAGTTGCGAAAGCCGCAGGGATCGGAGTTGGAGAGCATTACATTGATATCGGAAGCGGTAAGCCCGGACGAACAACTGGAGCAAAAGGATGCCGCCGAGTGCATACGGCGCTTGATCGCCCAGTTGCCCACTTTGCAGCAAACCATTATCCGGATGAAGGATATAGAAGGCTATGAGTTAGCCGAGATCGCGGAGATCACGGCTACACCGGTCGAGAATGTCCGGGTGAATCTCTCAAGGGCTCGGAAAAAGATACGGGAACAGTTTTTACAATTAAATAAACAAGAGAAATGGACATAGACGAGTTATTAAACCGATATTTTGAAGGAGAAACCTCTTCGGAAGAAGAGCGGGAACTTCGAGCCTTCTTTACTTCCGGGAATGTTCCGGACAGGTTGGCGGTCTATACGCCTATGTTTACCTATTTGGAGGAAGAGAGTCGGAAGGAACGACAGCCGGATGAGGCATTGATTCCGATTGATGAGGATATCCTTTTTATGCTGGATGCGGAAAAGGTGGAGGAAAAGAAGACATTTACTTTACGATCCGTGTTGTATTTGGTATCCGGTATCGCCGCCAGTTTCTTGCTGCTTTTGGGGCTTAACCATCTGTTGAATCCGGTAGATCCTTGTTTCTGCTCGGATAATTATGTCGTTATAAACGGTCGTTGTTATACGGATATTCATAAAGTTCGCTCCATGGCGCTGGAAGCTTTGCAGGAGGTGGCCACACCTGCGGATGAGTACTTTCCGGAAGCGGATCGTGATGAGGCCGACCGTATGATTATTGATAACCAATTGAACGAGCTTCGTTCTTTATTTGATGATAATGAATAAAAATACTGTAAATATGAGACGGTTCAAATACATGTTATGGTTGCTGGTGGCGGTATTTTGCTTAATGCCTTGTGGTGTCTCGGCTGCCGAGACACAGAAAGACTTGAAGATTCAGGAAGTCTTTCAACGATATGGTAAAAAACGTAATGTCACGATGGTGGAGTTGTCTAACGAGATGTTGGAAACGTATGGCATGACTCGTTATAAGAGTATTACGATCAAAGATGATCCGGAAGCCCTGCGGTTTACCCGCCAATGTCTGGAAGCGGACCAGAAAGGGGCCCGGAAGATCAAAGAGGTGACGGACGATGGAGGGGTAGTCTCCGCTTATTACCAGTTGAAGGGCGTAGAAGCAGATATCAACCGTTTTGTCCTTTTTAAGGTCAGCAAGAAAGGGGTAATAACCTTGGTGTACATTGAGGGAGATTTGGATAGTGATGATTTAATCACGCTATTATTTACGAAGAAAGATTTATAAACAAACAAAACAGATAGGAAGATGAAAAGAATACTTTTAGTCTTAATGGCTTGCTTCCCGGTAATCGGGTTGATGGCCGCTGAGGTTGAGCCTTTGGCTGGGGATACGATTATCACCCTTGAGAGAAAACGTATCGAGGTGAAAGATAATGGCGATCGCATGAAAGTCAGGGTGTATGAGGTAGACGAGGATGGTGATTCCGTGGACGACGAGTTGATCTTCGAAGGGCATTACCGGGACGGACAAAGCTATGAACGCCGTAAACACGTGAAGTCTATCAATATCCCTGTGCCTACTTGGGATAAGGACTTCAATCCGCATTGGGCCGGTTTTGGAATGGGCTTCGCGAACTTCGCGGATGGGAGTTTACATGTAAATGATGTAGACGGAGTCTCCCTTCGTAGTGGAAACTCATTGGAATATAATTTGAATGTATTGGAAAAAGCGTTCCCGTTCTCTCGGTATCGTTGGGCGGTGGTGATCGGTGCCGGTATGCGTTGGAGCCGTTACCGGATAGATACGAATGAGTATTTCAAGGAGATAGACGGTGTTACGGCTTTGCGTCCGGCTCCTGAGGGTGTTACGTTGAAAGCGAGTAAGTTGAATATCACGAGTCTGACCATTCCGTTGTTATTGGAATGGCAACCTAAAAAGCGTTCGAGTGAATTCTTCTTGTCTGCGGGTGTAGTCGGTGTGATCAAGACTTGTTCTTCCTCGAAGATCGTATATAATGACGCTTCCGGTAAAAAGCACAAAGAGAAAATGGATTCCGGTATGAATATCCGTCCGGTAACTATGGATTTCTTATTTCAAGCCGGTTGGGATTGGATCGGTCTTTACGCCAAGTACTCACCGATCGACCTCTTTGAAAATGGGAAAGGTCCGAAGGTGCATCCGGTTTCTATCGGCTTGCAGTTGCATTTGTAGATCGTTGAGTTTTTGCGAGATAAAGAACGTACGATATGCCGGATCTTGTTAGCAAGGTTCGGCATTTATCTTGAAAAAACTTATTTTATACTTTTTTGATGGGGATCGGGAAGTATTGCAAACTTATCCGGCGATATGGCCATTTCTTAATCGTGGAAATAAGATGAACTTTGCAATATAAATAGAAGACAAAGTAATAAATAAAAAGGAGGTTCAAGATGGGTTTTATTAAGGTAGGTGCCGTATTGTTCGCAAGTCTTTTGGTAGGAATGGCGAACGCTAGTAATGGAAATAAGAATAATAACAATAAAACAGAAAATAAAATGACAGTAACAGAATTAACACAAGAAGATTTCGTAAAGAAAGTGTATGACTTTGAGACAAACCCGAACGCTTGGAAGTTCGAGGGTGATAAACCTGCGGTTATCGATTTCTATGCCACTTGGTGTGGCCCTTGTAAGATGATGTCTCCTATCTTGGATGAGATCAGCAAAGAGTACGAGGGTAAAATCAACGTATATAAGGTGAATGTCGATAAAGAGGCGGATTTAGCGAGTGTTTTCGGTATCCGTAGTATTCCTTCTTTATTGTTTGTACCGATGAAGAAAGAACCGAGTATGGTTCAAGGGGCTATGCCGAAGAATGAGTTGAAGAAATTGGTAGATGATATTTTATTAGAGTCGAAATAACTCGTATAGTGTGTTTTGGGGATTAGTGACGCGGAAGTTTGCTGGGAATAAAGTGAACTTCCACTTTTTGTTTATATAATATTGTTATCTTTATCCGTCTTAAAATCCGGAAGAAATCTATGGAATATATTTTTAATACTCGCTTAAGAGGTAATATAGCGTTGACCGATTCGTATCACACGAACCTTGCTTTGCAGAAAGATAATACGCTTTACAAGTTTATTTGGGTACAAAGCGGTTCGTTGCAACTGGAGATCGATCACGTACCGACTACCTTAGTGAAAGGTGAGATTATTCCCTTGACTCCTTTGCACCATATCGAGTTCAAGGCGATCAATGGCGAGTACTTGACCCTTCTGTTTAACAGTAACTTCTATTGTATTTTCGGACATGACAATGAGGTGTCGTGTAATGGTTTTCTTTTTAACGGGACTTCCAATGTGATGCAATTGAAATTGAGCGAATCCCAAGTTGCCTCTTTGCGCGATATCACCGACAGCCTAACGAGTGAGTACGCCATAAAGGATAATTTGCAAGAGGAGATGCTGCGTATCTTACTGAAACGTTTCATTATTTTGTGCACCCGGATCGCACGTGAGAAGTTTTCGGTAAGCCCGGAACGGGAAAAGGCGTTCGATATGGTTCGCCAGTTCTATGTATTGGTAGATAACCATTTTAAGGAAAAGAAGATGGTCCAAGATTATGCGGATATGCTGCATCGCTCCCCAAAAACCTTATCCAATCTTTTTACGACTTGCGGATTACCTTCCCCGTTGCGGATCATTCATGAACGAATTGAGGCTGAGGCCAAACGATTGCTATTATATAGCCAGAAGAGTGCGAAGGAAATCACGGAGATCTTGGGCTTCGAGGATCAAGCCACATTCAGCCGTTTTTTCAAGAAAATGACGGGAGAAAGCGTCTCTGAGTACCGGAAAAGAGAGAAACAGGAATAATTGCTAACTCATCCGGTAAAATCGCCATTTACGGGATAGGTGTTTCTACCGATCTTCGCGGTATAAGTTCAATATTATAAAACAAATAATAAGATGAAAAAGTTGAATGATCTGTTTTACTCGTTTTTGCAAGTGGCGGCCTCTACTCAAAAGCTAGGTATTAATTTGATCCGTATATCGATCTTGATCATATTTGTGTGGATCGGCGGTTTGAAGTTCTGGAATTATGAAGCGGAAGGCATCGTTCCGTTTGTGGCGAACAGCCCTTTCATGAGTTTCTTCTATACGAAAAGCGCTCCCGAATATAAGACGTATAAATTAAAAGAGGGTGAGTTCGATCAAGCGAAGCATGAGTGGCATCAAGAGAATAACACGTATGGCTTCTCTCGTGGCTTGGGAATCTTGATCATGGCGATCGGTATCTTGACTTTCCTCGGCATTTTCTCGCCGAAGATCGGTTTGGTAGGAGCGGGGTTGGCTATAATCATGACGTTCGGGACGTTGTCCTTCTTGGTCACGACTCCGGAGGTCTGGGTACCTAATCTCGGCAGCGGGGAATTTGGTTTCCCGTTATTATCGGGGGCCGGGCGATTGGTGATAAAAGATACGGCGATACTGGCCGGTGCGATCGTGGTGCTGTCGGATTCGGCGCAACGGATCTTGAAAAAGAAATAAGCGAAACAAGAAAAAGGGGAATGGTTTTAATGCCATTCCCCTTTTTCTTGTTGGTTACCGTTTATTCTGTACGATATTCGGGTTTGCGTCGATCTCGCTTTGCGGAATCGGGAGTGCTACCCGGGGATCGGAAGCGTTGATCACCTGTGCGTCGGTAGGTAATTGCGGTAAATGCCAACCGCCCTTGCGGATTACCGGAATATTGTTACGCATGTAATCAAAGAACGCATGTCCTTCGCCAACCAATTCTTTGCGGCGTTCTTTAAGGATTCTCTCTAGGGAAAGCTCGGAGTCGCTAACGGATTTATTGGGGTTGGCTCGGCTTACGATTTGATTCAGGTAGCCTAACGCCTCGCTACGTTTTCCTAGCTTGAAAGCCGCCTCGGCCGCATTTAAGTATATCTCGGACAGACGGATGATGCATAGGTCATTGTCTTGCGGATTGCCGGTCAATACATCTCCTGTTTTTCCGGGATACTTCGTCAGATATTTAGGATGTCCGGTCGAACCGGTTGGAAGGATATCCTCGTCCGGTTTTTGAGGTAAGCGGCATAAGGCATGGCGAACATCATCCGGGTCTTCACCCAGTAAATCCAAGAAATCTTTCGTCAAGACCAAATTGTTCCAATCTTTCACGTTATCGGCATATACCATGGGAGCGCCTTCTCCGCCACTACCGCCGGAAGGCTCGGTAAGCGTAAAGTAGAACTCGAACAGGGATTCGGAATTGAAGTCTTTTCCCCATACGGAGGTATACTCATCGTGCGTGAACAAGGTATAAAGATCTCCGTTATTGATTACTTCTTGAGCGTATTTAAGGGCGTTCTCGTTATCGTTCATATATAAATAGATACGAGATAGAAGTGCTTTCACGCTCCATACATTTTGGTGACCGTCGAATTTGGTTGTAACAAGGTTGGGTAAGGCTTCGGTCAGGTCTTTGATCACTTGGTTGTAGCATTCGGCTACCGTGTTGCGAGACGGTTGGTGAGTCGGCAACTCCGTCTTGATCTCGATGGGAACACCCAAGGACGCCCCATTATCCAGTGTATAAGGCATGCCAAAGAGACGGGTTAAATCGAATAAGGCCAAGCCACGCATAGCCAACGCCTCTGCTTTTATACGGGCGATTTCTTGCGTGTCGGAGGTTTGGACGCTACCGTTGTCTATTTTCTCGATTAAGCTGTTCGCTTGATGAATCACGATATAGGGTTGGTTCCATACTCTCGTGATATTAAAAGCGTCGTCGGCGGCTACGTTGAACAGATAGTACGGAGATACACGTCTGCCGGGACCTTTGTCAATACGAGCTTGTACGTCTTCGCCACGGCAGTCGGCATAATAGAGGTAGTTGTCTCCATAATAACTATGCTCGGATGCTATGCGATAGATTCCATTTAATGCGGTTTTAGCGTCTTCCAGTGACTGAATAGCGTTATCGCTGGTCACGGAAGTGGAGGGATCCAGATCCAGCCAATCTCCGGAGCAAGCCGTGAATAAGAAAGGAAGAGCGCTTACGATATATTTAATTGACCATTTCATTGTATTTCTTTTTTATCGAATGAATTGTTGTGTTTAGAAATTAACTTCCACGCCGAAACTAAAGGTGCGCATGGGCGGTGTCTCACAGAATACCTCGCCGGATACGGGCACTTCCGGATCATATTGCTTCCATTTCGCCCAAGTCAGCAAGTTGCTGCCGGAGAAATAGACACGGACTTTATCCAGCAAGACTTTATCGGTCCAGTTATGAGGCAGGGTAAACCCGAACGTCAGGTTCTTTAACCGCAAGTGATCCGTACTATGTACGAAGCGAGAGGAACCACCGCTCACTTTGTCGGAGCGTCCCAATACGAAACGGGGAATGTCGGTGATATCACCGGGCTTTTGCCAACGGTCTAACTCATAGATGGGCAGGTTGCGGTTTCCTTCGCTGGCTCCGTCTGTCTCGATATACGTACCGGTCTTGTCGAAAGAATAGCCGCCCAATGAATAAGAGAGCGTAAAGGCCAAGTCGAACCATTTATAAGAAAGGATATTGGTAAGGCCGCCGGATATCTTCGGATCTACTTGTTTATAAGGAACCGCTTGCGCCTCATTGACATCTTGGGTCAAGGTGCGGTCTAGATTGCCGTTCTCGTCTTCCGTATTTTTATAATACAGCGCATTTCCGCTCGAGGGATCTACCCCGGCGAATTCCTTTACATAGAATGTATTGAATGGCAATCCTATTTTCCGGATAAACCAACTACTTTCCACCACTTGATCGAGATTACCATCAAGGGCCACGATCTTATTCTTGTTATGTGTCAAGTTCAATACCGTAGTCCAATTAAAATCTGCGTTTGAGATATTCAAGGAACGAACCTCCAGCTCGACACCTTTATTGTTTAACTGCCCCAGATTACCCAGATAGTTCAGGAATCCGGTCGTGGCGCTGATCGGACGGTTGTAAAGCAAATCCTTGGTGTCACGATTGTAATACTCGAGCGTTACGAAGATGCGATCGATAAACGCGAGGTCTAGTCCGAGGTTCATATTATAGTTCTTCTCCCATTTTAGATTGGGATTAGCTTGTGTGCTTTCATACGAACCGGGGTTATCCATATAGTTCTTTCCGTAACTATATAAACCCATATAACCGTAATAAGATCCCGGCTGATTACCGTTCACGCCATAAGAGGCACGGATCTTGACATCGCTCAACACCGGCTTTACGGCTTTCATGAAATCCTCGGCTCCCAGATGCCACATGCCTGAGACCGACCAGAAATTACCCCAGCGATGCTCCGGCGCCAATCGGGAACTACCATCCCGACGGAAACTTCCGGCGATATAATACCGGTTGTCGTAATCGTAATTCAAGCGGGTTAGATAAGAAAGCAACCGATAATCCTGTGTAGAGGATACGAAACTGTTTATAACGGCGGCATTGTCCGGTTCGAATAATTGGTCGGACGGCATCTTGCTTTTCTCACCGGCGGCTTTATCCGTCTGGAAACTTTCCGCCTCATAAGCGGCTAGTACATCCAGATGATGTTTGTTGGCGAATGTCCTCACGTAGTTCAACGAGGTAGAAGAGATCAATTTCCCGTATTCGATAAAACCTTTGGACGATTGGGCATCGCTACCGCTCTTGGGACCCGCCCCGCTTAATGCGTTGAAATAGCGGGCATCCTTTTGGATGCTATAATCATAGCTGAGTACTTCCTTTAATTTAAGTCCTTTGATAATCTCTACCGCACCGTGCGCCGTACCGAAGATACGGGTCATACGAACCCGGTTATAGTCGGTACGCATATCCCGCAAAGGATTTACGTTCGTTCCGGGATAGGTATTGGCGTAGGAACCATCCTCGTTAAATACTGGGTAGGAGGGAGGAGTGGCTACTGCCATGCAATAGAAAGGATTGATACTGGATGTACGTTCCTCGTTCATCTCTTGATTCACTTGCGAGAACATGAGGTTCGCTCCGGCCTCGCCTCGTTTGCCGATCTTTTGTTGTACGTTAAAGCGTCCGGAGTATCGTTCCATCGATGAGTTCTCCACCAGACCCTCTTGTTTTTGATAACCCAAGGAGCTGTAGACCGTCGTGTTCTCGGAGCCACCGGAAACGGAAGCCTCATAATTTTGATGTACGGCCTGTCTCATCAACACGTCTTTCCAATCGGTATAGCCTAAAGCGGGAACAGAGGTGTATGCCCCGATATTGGCGTTGGCGTACTCTTCCGGAGTCTGGGTGAAAGATGCGGGATCTTTGGCGATCTGGTCTTGCGCGTAATTAACCAAGCCTTCATAAAGTAGTTCCCGGCGTTGCTCTCCGTTGAGGGTCGGGCGGAAGTCTACCGCCGCGTCCGAGAATCCTGCGCTAGCGTTCAACGTGACCCGGGTACGTCCTTTCGATCCTTGTTTGGTCGTGATCAAGATAACACCGTTGGCCGCACGGGAACCGTAAAGGGAGGCGGCGGCGGCATCCTTGATAACCGTGATATTCTCGATATCGGAGGGATTGATCGTACTCATGATGTTGGTCTTGGCATTGTTCATGTAGGAGGCCTCCGATCCGCTTCCGGTACTTAGGTTTCCCGAGGTGACGGGAACTCCGTCTATCACAAACAAAGGTTCGTTCGATGCGTTGAACGAGCCCATACCACGGATACGGATGGATGCGTTCGCTCCCGGTTGCCCGGAGCTTCCCGTGATATTGACACCGGAGGTCATGCCTTGTAGTTTTTGTTCTATGGAAACCACCGGCATCTCTTTCAGTAGGTCAGCCCGTAAAGTGTTGGCGGAACCGGTAAAGGAAGAACGTGAGAAGTTACCGTAACCGGTTACCACGACCTCATCGAGGTTCATCGCCTCCGGTTGTAAAGCCACGTTTAAGATACCGCTTTTCGGGATAGGTACTTGGGTCTGCTTCATGCCGATGTAATCGACAATAATGAATTTGGCGTCAGGATCAACTTCCAGCGTGAAATGCCCGTCAAGATCGGTCTCTGCTCCCGACAGGCTCCCTTTTACGATAACGGTCGCTCCTATCAGAGGCTCCTTGTCCTCTTGGGAAATCACCGTTCCTTCGATCTGTCTTTTTTGTGCATACGCTACCCCGGGCAATAGAAGTAGACATAGGAATAGTATGCCCCATGTTTTTACATTTCTCATCTCTTTTTGTTTAAAACGTCTTATTAATACCTATACTAACTAAAGGATTATCTGAAAAAGGCGTGCCAGATGTGATAAATCCTGTAGATTTCTTTATAATTGTTTTCTTATGAGATTATTACGAAAAGCTTTGAATACGGGTGTGGAGGTGGCATTGTGTAATATTTCCTCATTTGATGTGCAATTTTTCTACACTACTTGTTATCTTTGTGAAAGATGATTTAATAGGATTCGTTTATGGACACAAGAAAGATTGAGGATGTTCCTTTCGAGGAAGTACATGAGATACAAAGATATGGGACTTATTTCTCGGAGAAGAGTTTCTGGAAGAAGATAGAGCGGGTAGCGAAGAAAGTGGGGGCTACGGTATTGCGTCCTGTCTTCACGCTGTATTATATGTTGCAGGATGAAAAGGTACCTCTTCAACATAAGGCTTATATAATCGGGGCTTTAGGATACTTTATATTGCCTTTCGACTTGATCCCGGAGAGCGTGCTCCCCATTATCGGCTTCACGGACGATGTGGCGGTGATGACTTTCGTATTGAAAATGGTGAAGGATAGCATTACACCGGAGATCCGGAGAAAAGCGGATCAGAAAATACTGGATCTGTTTCCTGATCCGGCTTGATAGGGCGTTATAGCAACGGGCGAATATCGGGAAGCTCCTCGCTTCCCTTTTTCATTTCCGGAAGGAGGATTAAGGGGATCTCCGGGAATTTGGCCTTTAGATACTCCAAGGTATTCGCCTCGATCAGTGGGTCGATGCTTGGATATTGGTTATAGACGATGGCTTTTACCTCGATGCCGTATCGTTCGCAGGCGTACAGGCTGAGCAAAGTATGATTGATACTTCCCAGCTTGCCGGACGTGACAAGTATCAAGGGATACGCCTGTTCCTTTACATAATCGATCGTGAGGGATTCCATGTCGTTCGGAACCATCAGTCCTCCAGCTCCTTCCAGTAATACATACTCGTAGGTCTCTCGCAATCGCCGAGTGGCTTGGGTGATCGTGTCTAAATCGATACGTCTTCCATCTTTCGCCGCCGCCATATGAGGAGAGCAGGGATAGGTGAAGATATAAGGACAAGTCAGTCCTTGCGTATCCTCGTCGGTAAAGGGGAGCCCTTGGATTTGGCGGTGTGCCTCGATATCCTCCGATACGTGCTCGCATCCGGTCTGTATCATCTTTTGGGTGATCACTTTCTTTCCGGCTTTCGCCAATGCCTTGGCGATCATTCCGGTGGCTACGGTCTTTCCGACGTTCGTGTCTATGCCGGAGATAAATAATACATTTTCTTTCGTTTGATGGTTCATTGTTCTGTTGTTTAAATAGTTGCTTGATTAATCTTTTGTCTCTATGGATATTACCCCTTGTCTCTAAGAGATTTATTCCTTTTCTTCTGCGCTATTGATCTTTTCACCTTTGTGAAAAGAACGTATCACCTAGGTGAAAAGATCGTTTCACCCTTGTGATACGATCATATCATATAGGTGAAAGGATCAATACCTCGGAAGAGGCGACCTACCTCACCTTTATCTTTTGACCACTAAGATATAGAGTGGACGGTAAGTTAATGTGACCCCACCATCCGCCGAGGGGAATCTCTCTTGATAATCCCGGCAGAAACGTTCCTGTTTTCCCCGTGTCCAGACGCAAGAGGCGTTGGCCGTGACACCCGTGTACTTTAGATGTCTTAGCACCTCCAGCGGGTGCCGGAAGGTCAGGGCGATATTTCCTTCCTCTTCATGGACGATCTGGAAGTAGGTGGATAACCACTCCCTTAATTGTCCGGCGGTAGGATAGGTGAGCCCTTCTCCGGTCAGTTCCTTGATCTCGTGAAGGTTGTCTGGCGTGAAGGTGTTGAAAGCCAGCATGCCTCCGGGCGATAGGGTGGACGATAGCTTATGGAGGAAACGTGGAAGGTCTTTCATCCATTGCAGGGCGGAGGCCGAGGCAATCAAGTCGAACGTGCCGGGAAAAGCCAGTCGCTCGGCATCACCGGCCAAGAATAGAGGAGTGGCGGAAGGAAACAACTCCTCGATGGCGCTTTGCCAAGTCTCGCAAAGATCGTTGAGTACCCATTCCTCGATTTGGCATTCTTGTTTTAATAAACGGGTGAATCCGCCGCTTCCGCAACCGATTTCCAGCACCCTGCGGAAATGAGAGGAGGTGTATACGGTCAATAGCTGTACCAGATGGGCGCATATCCGTTTCTGGGCATCCGCGTGATCGTCGTATGTATTCACCGCTTGGCTGAAACGCCGGCGGATCCGTTCTTGTTCGATTACTTCCATAATTCGTTCCATGATTGATAGTGGTAAAAAGGAAGATGAGGCGCCTTGATCTCTTGGATGGGGCAACGGCCTTGCCAGTAGTTCCGGAGGTTGGTTGCCGGGAATATCTTATCTTCGGTGGATAGGATGGCTTGATCCCAGAAGGTGGATATCCGTGGATCGGCTGATTCGAGCTTTTCCGGGAGGATCTGATTATATAGAGATTCCAGTTCCTCCTTGATTTCCTCCAGCGGACGTGGTGAGAGTTCCGAATAGCGATTGAATGTCTCCTTGTCTCCGCACATCCTGCGGTTAAAGCGACGCATGCCTTCCTCGCTGATATGATGGAGGGTTCCCTCGAAGATCGCGGTCGGGATGCCTAGCGTATCGTGCATGGGAAAAGGGGTACCGTTCAGGGCGGTCGCCGTGGTAAAGGATCGGTGGCCTGCCCAGAGTCGGGTGGCTACCCATACGCCTAGAGACCAAGCGACCAGATGTACCTCTTTATAGGGGGCGAATGCCTCTTCGAATGCGAGCGTCCTGTAATCGTAGGCAATCCATAGGTCTGTCTGCTCCGGTACTTCCAGATGGCGGAAAAGCTCCGGCGAGGTGGACCAGCCGGCGAGACAGAGGATCAGACTAGGGGATAGCTTATTTATTATCTTATCTATATACATACTATCAATTCAATTTATATACATACTATCTATCCAGTTATCTATCCGGGGGTGTAGAGACGGGGCATGTCCCGGTGGGAGACAAGGCACGCCCCGTCTCTACAATCAGTTGATGAATATTTTTTATTGTGAGGTTTGCCGTAAGGGAGAAGCGGATACGGGAGGTACCTTTGGGCACTGTCGGCGGGCGAACGGGGAGGCAGTAGAAGCCTTTTCGTTGTAGCTCTTCCGCTTTCCGTACGCAATCCTCGCTCTCTCCCACAATGAAAGGGATGATGTGGCTTTGGCTGATCTCGCCTCCTTTGCCCGTTAAAGCCTCCGCCAGCAATCGGCTATATGCTAGAAGATTCTCCCGTTCCTTCGTGAACGAGGGGAGTTGCTCCCAGATGAAGGAAGTCCATGCGATTTGGAACGGTGGCAGGGCCGTACTGAATATGAGCGGTCGCATCGTATTGACCAGATATTCCCGTATCGTACGGGAACAAACCAAATAGGCCCCCATAGACGCTAACGCCTTGCCGAAAGTACCGACCAATAGATCGATCTCTTGGATACAACTTTGTTCCTCGGCGATACCTAGCCCCGTCTTTCCACGGGCTCCGATGGCATGAGCCTCGTCTACGTACAATAGGATATTGGGATATTGCCTTTTGATAGCTATCAGGCGGTTTAAATCCGCTACATCCCCGTCCATGCTGAAAATGCTTTCGGTCAAGATGATGATCGTCTCGTATTGACAGGCGTTCTTTTGTACGAGGCGTTCCAGTTGGTCATAGTCGTTGTGGCGGTAACGGAGGAATGGGGAGCCACTCAACAAGATGCCATCGATGATGCTGGCGTGCACCAGCTTGTCGGCGAGTAATAAGGTCTGTTTATCGGTTAAGGCCGGGAGGATTCCGGTGTTGGCATGATAGCCGCTATTGAAGATCAATGCGGCTTCCCGGTCGAAGGAACGGGCGATCTGTTTCTCCAGTTTCGTATATACGGAGAAATTACCCGTCAGCAAGCGGGATGATGATGAGGAGTAGGGATAGAAGCGGTCTTGTGTGGATGCTTGAAACTCCTCTTGTAAATCCTGCCGGCTGGCTAATCCAAGATAATCGTTGGAAGAGAGATTCAGCATACGCTTTCCCTCTTTTAATATCCATATTCCTTGATGCTCGACTTCCGGTAGGTGCCTAAGATTCCCGGAGGCTCGTAAAGCCGTAAGTTGCTCGTTATATGATTTCATATATCTATATATTACCCGGTTGTAGATATGTTAATTATGCGTTAATACTCTCAATAATCCGGAGGTTAGTCTGGATAGTTCATTCATGGAGATAATGAAAGGAGGCATGAGGTAAACCAGCCGTCCGAACGGACGTACCCATATCCCTTCCTCTACGAATTGGCGTTGTAATACCGCCATATCCACCGGATGCTTCATCTCGATAACCCCGATCGCTCCCAATACCCGTACCTCAGCGACTTCAGGCAGCTTGGCGGCTGGCGCTAACTCCGTCCGCAATTGCTCCTCTATAAGCTTCACTTTCTCTTGCCAACGGCTGGCGATCAATAAAGAGATCGAGGCCGAAGCGATAGCGCATGCCAAGGGATTTCCCATAAACGTAGGTCCATGCATAAAGCATCCTGCCTCGCCGGAGCAGATCGTGTCGGCTATTGGCTTCGTCGTGATCGTGGCGGAAAGCGTAAGATAACCTCCTGTCAACGCCTTTCCGATACACATGATATCGGGTTCGACTCCCGCATGTTCCCATGCGAACAACTTTCCGGTACGTCCGAAGCCTGTCGCTATCTCGTCGAATATCAATAAGACGTTATACCGCTCGCAAAGTTCCCGGGCACGGACGAGGAAAGTGGGAGAGTAGAAATACATGCCTCCTGCCCCCTGTACGACCGGTTCCAAGATCAAGGCGGCGATCTCGTCGGCGTGCCGTTCTAATAAATCCCGCAAGGGAGTCATGGCCTCCTCTCTCCATTTCTCGCCGAACCGGACTGAAGGTTGAGGTATGAAGTATTGGATGGGTAGGCTTCCTGAGAAGATCCCATGCATGCCTGTCACCGGATCACATACCGACATGGCGTGCCAAGTATCTCCATGATAACCGCTACGGATCGTGGCGAAGGTATGTTTTTCCGGTATGCCTCTGGACTGCCAGTATTGGATCGCCATCTTTAAGGCGACCTCCACGGCGACCGAGCCGCTATCCGCTAGGAATATCTTTTCTAGGGAAGGGGGCAATAGCGGTAGTAATTTAGAGGCCAACTCAACAGCCGGCTCGTGCGTGAATCCCCCGAACATGATATGGCTCATCTTATCCAATTGGGTTTTAGCCGCCGCGTTAAGTACCGGATGGTTGTATCCGTGGACTGCCGCCCACCAAGAAGACATTCCGTCTATTAGCTCCCTGCCGTCCGCAAGGGTTATCGTTACGCCTTCCGCTTTGGATACCGGATAGACGGGAAGTGGATCGATGGTCGAGGTGTAGGGATGCCATAGATGATCCCGGTCGTATTGTAAAAGTTCGGTTGTTGTCATTTTTCCCAATCGGTGTTTTCGGTGAGTGAATAACCTTCGGAGGTAAATAAGACTTTGTCTTCCTCTACCTTGCTTCCGATAGTCGTTAATAAGTCTCCGATGATCGCGGAGTTAATCCCGATATATAGGGATTTCCGTTGCGTGGCCTCGCTTAATTGTGCCCGTCCGCCGGAGAAACGGAGAAATGCGTTCGGATTGATCAAGCGGAAAAGGGCGATCGTTGTTAGCCATTCCTCTTCTTCTAGGATATGTGTATTCTCCATAGGAGTTCCCGGTATCGGCTGTAATAAATTGAGAGGGATGGATAAGACACCTTCTTTCTGTAAGAAACAAGCCATCTCGATTCGTTCCTCCATCGTCTCGCCCATGCCGATAATACCACCGCAGCATATACGGAAACCGATTTCCCGGGCGGTATGGATGGTTTCCATCTTCTGCTCGATCGTATGCGTGGAACAAAGTTGACGGAAATAGGAAGGGGCGGTCTCTATATTGCAGTGATAATTCTCCACTCCGCTATCGTAAAGCGATTGGAGTTGGGAGCGGGTTAGCAATCCCATGGAGGCACAGCATTTAATATCGCTTTGCCGCTTGATTTGCCGGATCGTATCGGTGATCTGTTCCATTTCCAGATCCGATACTCGCTTACCGCTAGTCACCAAGGCAAAACGCCGGATACCCTGTTTCCGGTTATATACCGCATGATAGACACATTCCTTGGCAGGGAGCAAAGGATATAAGTTTACGAGGGTCTTGTAATGTCCCGACTGTGCGCACCATTTACAATCCTCGCTGCAATTGCCGCTTTTGGCGTTGATGATGGAACAAGTGTCGAACTTATTCCCCATAAAATGGCGGGTGATTTGGTGGGCGGCCTCGTAAAGCGCCTCTTTGTCCGGGTGATTCACCAAGCTTAAAGCCTGTTCCTCAGTAATCTTCCCACCCTCTAGGATGTACTGCTTTGCTTTTTCTATTGTCATTTTCTCTCATTTAATAATTCCACGTATATATATACCCCGTCTCTACAACCGGATGGAAATAAGAAAGGCGGAAAGTATCCCAAAGAATACTTCCCGCCTTTACTATATTATATAATGTATAGTGAGCTACACGATGAGCCGGATGAGCGATCTCATTTGATACCAATACCGGGAGTAATGCCGTAAACAGTCCATGCGATACCGCGAGGCTCCGTTTGTTCTCCTCGGTATTCTCCCTCTCCTCGTCATCCTCTTCGAAAAATCCGTCCGTGAACGTACCGATACCAGTATGTAAAGACTGGTTCTTTTTCTCGAAGCGATCGGCTACGGAAAAGGATAATTGTCCGATCGTAACAGCCCTCTGTATACTGATGAAAGCCGCATACGCCTTCCGGCTCCATCTTCTGAAACGGAGTGCCTGCGAACGATATGTATACGACTTCCTCATCCTCTAATTTTCAATTCTCAATTGTCAAGCCACTTTATCCAGTTTCTTCATGATAGAGAACATGAACAACGCAGACAGTAAACAAAGAACGATCAACACGCTCCATACCATCCATAACTGCATGCCTCCCCACAAATAACCGATGATAGCGACCAGATAGTTACCGATAGCCGTAGCCACGAACCACCCACCCATCATCATACCTTTGTATTTAGGAGGAGCCACTTTGGATACGAAAGAGATACCCATCGGAGAAAGCAATAATTCGGCGAAGGTCAATACCAGATAAGTCGATATCAACCAGTTCGGAGAAACCAATACCTGCAATTTGCTATCCGCCGCTAAAGCGTCCGGTGTAGGCAAGCCCATAGAACCGATCGCCAAGATCAAGAAACCGCAAGCGGCGATCATCATACCCAATCCGATCTTACGAGGAGCGGACGGCTCTTTCTTCTTATTAGCCAGATAACCAAAGATCACCAACGATACCGGAGTCAATACAACCACGAAGAACGGGTTAAATTGCTGGAAGGTCTGCGGAAGGATCGTTACGGTTTCCGGCATAGCCATATATTTGATACCTAGAGCGGCTAATGCGGCCACGGTCACGATGCCGGCGATCGTTTTGCCTTTACTCGTTGTGGATTGTGCGATAGCGAATCCTCCATACACGGCGATAACCAATAATGTTAAGTTAATCACATCAAAGCCGATACGATCCAGTCCGGTCACTTGGTTGGCCGTATAGTCGCGAGCGAAGAACGTCATCGTCAGACCGTTCTGATGGAAAGCCATCCAGAAGAACAATACCACGGCGAATACCAGCAGCAAGGCGGTGATACGTTGTTTCGTCTCGGCAGGTGACAATTCCTCTTGCGGAGCGTGGGAAGCCTGTGCCTGTTTGGTATTGACATCCGCATGCTTAAAGGTAGAGCGGAATCCCATATAGATAGCCATCGATATGATCAATGAGATACAAGCCACACCGAATCCATAGTTGTATGCCTCAGACAACTTCTCGATATACGTGGAACAGAACGTAGCCATATCGCCGGTGAAACCTTGTGCGCTTTGCAGAGCGGCGAGTGCCTCTTTGTTCTCTGCGGAGATGGTTCCGTTTAAGAATTGGTGAGCGAGTGCCGGAATTTGTGACTCGTAGAAAAGGTTATACTTACCCAACATCCAGTCTGTCATTTTAGTGGCAGCCGTAGGTGCGTACATGGCACCGATATTGATCGCCATATAAAACAAACTAAAGGCTTGGTCACGTTTACTTCTATATTCCGGGGCATCATAAAGATTACCTACCATCACTTGTAAGTTACCTTTAAATAATCCGGTACCGCAAGCGATTAGCGCTAGCGAGCCGAACATCATGATTTTTCCCGAGGCGGCATCTGTTGGGATGGCTAATAAAAGATAACCGACAAACATGATGATGATACCCGAGGTAACCATCTTTCCATAACCGAACTTATCGGCCATCATACCGCCAATCAATGGCATAAAATACACGAACGCTAAGAAGCTAGCGAAAATCGTTGATGTCTCAGCGGCCGTATAGCCGAATTTCGCTTGCAAGAATAGTGTGAAAATCGCAAGCATCGTGTAATAACCGAAGCGTTCGCCCGTGTTCGCGAGTGCTAGGGCATAGAGACCTTTAGGTTGTCCTTGTAACATGTGTTTTAGATAATATTAGTTTATACTTATTGAATAATTTGCTTTATGGCGCCGGTTTCCGGATAGAAAAGAACCTTGACAGGGGCTTTCTTATCCTCAAACATAACAGGGGCTAATCCTTCCCGTGTTCCGAATTGAGTGATTTGGGCCTCTCCTTTGTAGAGTGTTTTTTTGTTCATTAGTATTTCTATGCTGGCTTTTCCCGGAACATTGTAGACGATTCCTTTCAATGATTTGTCTTTCTTCTCGGCTTCCTTGGCATCAAGGATCGGAGCTCTTTCTGTCGCTTTCAAGTTCATATAGACAGGGGTACCACCCAAATCGTCAGCGTCTACGATACCTAGCTGCTTGGAGAAACGGAACAATACTTCTTTGTCTAGGTTGTCGTGAGGGATAATGCTTACCTCATAATGCTCGGTTTCTTTGGTCAAGATTCCGGTGAATAGGTTTGTTAATGCTTTTTCTTGCTCCTCCAATTGCTGGATCACCAGTTTCATGGCTTCACCATCGGGGGGTAAATTATCCGCCTCGCCGGTCAAGATGTTCAAACGGCTTTCCCGGATACGGTAAATTTGTTTAGCGGCCACCTCCGCTTGTTTGGCGGTGGAGCCTGCCATTAGTAATTCCTCTGAGAAGACGGAAGCGTCTGTTACTTTTTGTTGGGAGCCTTTATTTTTCTTCGCGGCATCTAGCTCGGATTCAACCGGCGTATATTCTGCGTTTATCGAACATAATAGTCCATCTTCGGTAAGATAAGCGTAAGGGGCGACCGTACCTTGCTTGAATTCTACGATATAGGTATTATCCGCATCGGGTAATCCCCGGTTGATCAGACTGATTTTTCCGAGATCGAAATAAACCTTGTCTTCCGTGACCGCATCTTTCACGCCAAGATACTTCTCGGCATATTGATAGTAAGGTCCGGCTTTACAAGTTACTTTCGTCACTTCGGCGTCTACGACTAGCGAGGTCTTGGGTAACGAGTAGGTGATTCCGAAATTATTGGCTTTTACGGCGTTCTTTTTTACCACCTTGGTTTGTGCCATAAGCGGCATCCCGAGGAGTAAACTAGCTATAATGATTATATTCTTCATATCCCAGTTTATTTTAATTCTGTATATTATTGCGCAAAACTAGGAAATATTTTGCTTAAAACCAACTAAAGTTACCTTTTTGCAGTGTGATCCCTTCCTGCCTTTCCATGAGGCAAGAAGGGCCTAAAATAGTTATGTTTAGTTCTTCAGAAAGGTTTTTAAGGCTAGAACTCTACATCTATGTAAAGCGGGAGATGATCGGATGACATTACGTCTACCACCACATCCTTTGTCACCTTGAAATTCTTTTTCATGTCTCCATAGATATAATCAAGCCGTAAGCGAGGGCGGTCTGCGGGATATGTCTTGATCGAAGGGTCTGACAGGAGTTGCCATTTGCTTTTCATAGCCTCGAACTCATTAGAACCAGGAGTCATGTTGAAATCGCCAGTGATGATGATGGGCTTATCATATTCAGTGGCGATTTGGTTAATGACTTTTATCGATTCTATGCGCGATTCCTTGTCAAGCGAGAAGTGGGTGTTGAACAGTATGTAGTCTTTGTACTCTAGGCAAAGTAGTACTCTAGGCTCCTCCTTCCCCGGCAGTGAGATGACTCGATAGGATAGGGGGGGGACCTTGCTTAGGGCTGCTATCCCATAAAGCCCTTTTGAGCGGGAAGTGGCTGGGGCGAATATCGGGTACATCCCTGTGTGCTTGGCCAGTTCGGCGTATTGGTTCACCCAAAAAGAGCGTTCACATACGCTGTCTACCTCCTGCAGTCCCACGTAGTCGGGGGTTATGCGGTTGATAGCGTCGGCTATTCGGCCTAGGTCGGTTTCTCCATCCATGCCGATACCGATGCGTATATTATAGCTCATCACTCGTAAATGTTTGTTCTTGGCTTGCGAGATCCCTAGGCAAAGGATCAGTCCGACTAGTATAATCGCTAAGCGTCTCATGTTGTTGAAAATTCAAAATATTGTTAAAAATAGGCAAACGGCGAGTGATTGCCATTTGCCTAGATAAGGTTATATAAATGGATTAGACAAGCGTTTTATCGAGTCTTAATAGTTCTCGTTCTGTACCAATGAACCTCCCACGAAGTCGATCTCATTCTGTGGAATAGGGTATGGCCATGTCTTGTCGGTGACATTGCTTCCGGCTCCGGAGTATCGTCCTTCATCGGTCTTGTTGAAGGCCTGCATGGTTGGTACGAAAATACCCCAGCGCAGGAGGTCTGTGTAGCGGCGTCCCTCGCAAGCTAACTCGACGCGACGTTCGTGGCGCACGGCCTTGCGCAAGTCATCAGATATTTTCACTTTGTATTTACTGTTGAAGATCTCTTCCGTCACACGTTTATCCTCCGGCACGTTGAACTTGCGGTATTGAGCGAATTTATCTGTAGGAGAAGATGTCACGAATGCCCTGTGGCGGACTTGGTTGATTAAATCTACGGCCAATTGCTTGTTCCCTCCAGTCTCGATAAGGCATTCGGCATACATGAGCAATACGTCCGCATAGCGGATGTAGTAGAATGACCAGTCGGTTTCCATCAAGCTTCCGGTTGGTCTTCTTGAATAGTCGATCCAATGTTTGCGACTATGCTGTCTCGGGAAGTTGTCGTAGCCCGAGTAGTCGTGAGTCTCGGTTTCCTTCATATTTGCCTTATAGAAGATATCTCCGTGAGAGATGATGGTATGCGTTAGGCGCGGGTCTCCCACCTCGTATTCTTCTGCCAAGTCATTCGTGGGACATTCTCCACCCCATCCCCCGATGGCGTTACGTCCCATGTCCATCTGAGGACCAACAGATCCTAGCGATGTGTAAGGAGGCTGGTAGGCTCGAAGTGTGATGAATACGGCTTCTTTCGACATGTATCCATCGGTCTTGCTATTGAACAGCTTCTGGTAGTCGTCCACAAGCTCGTAGCATCCGCTATCCACAACCACCTTAAGATCGGCCTTGGCTCCCTCATAGTCACCGAAGAACATCTTCACGCGAGCTCTGAAGGAGAGGGCAGCCTCTTGCGTGATACGTCCAAGCTCATCAGCACTCAAACTCTTGGCACTAGGCAGTTTGCCGCTACCGATAGCAGCGTCAAGGTCTGATAGGATGAACTTCTGCACCTCCTCCTTGCTGGCCTTGGTGATGCTGTTTTTGTCTTCGGCTAACAATGGCGTATCGATTATAGGCACGTTGGCGAATACGGTTGCCAAGTCATAGTAGTAGAACGCACGCATGAACTTTGCTTCCGCTATCCAGCGCTCCTTTACTTCTTGGCTCACCAATGATCCTCCACTGGCGATAAGCTCTGTCTCCGGAGTCACGTTTGCGAGGAATACATTGCATGCTGAGATGCCGATCTTGAACCTATGGTTCCATATGTCTGTTAGCATTGAGTTTGTCGTTGGAGGGTTACCGCGTGTTAGCTCTGAGATGGTCACACGGTCGGCAGCATCTGACCCACCTTTTGAGCAGTCATCGGTGATTTGGTCGCCCAAATCGAACCACATTTGCTCGAATGCCCATATATCTAGCATGGGCTGGTAGCAACTTGTTAACAATTTATAGCCTGCTTCCTCTGTTTTCAAGAAGGTTGTCTCGTCCATCGTACCCAATGTGGGACGATCCAAGAAATCTGAATTACAGCTAACAACCAAGGCTCCGGTGCTAAGTGCGATGACACCCGCTTTCCATTTCTTTATAATTGATCTCATATCGTCTTTAGATTTAATGATTATAGTTTCATACTGATACCGAACATGAATGTTCTGGCCTGTGGATAATATCCCATATCGATACCTTTGTAGATCGGGTTCTGGTTGAACTCGCCGATCTCCGGGTCAAGTCCAGAATACCCCGTAATCGTGAACAGGTTTTGTGCGGCCACGAATATGCGGAGGTTGTTTAATGTGATCTTACGTGTGATAGAAGACGGGAGCGTGTAACCGATTGTCAGGTTCTTTAAGCGAACATAAGAACCATCCTCTACATATCACTCAGACATTTCGCGGTTCAAACGACTGTCGGCATCGATGGCGAAGTTCTCGTTCGTACTGCCCGGGCCATTCCAAAAAGTAGTCAAGATGTCTTTCGGAGCGTTATACCACCCCACGCCACCGTAAATGTCATACTTCACAATGTTGAGAAGGTCGTTGCCAACAGATCCTTGGAAGAAGGCTGAGAAGTCGAAACCTTTGTACTCGGCTCCAAGAGTCAGGCCGAAGGTGAAGTCTGGATGTGGGTTACCGATCATTGTACGATCTTCGTCACCTAGCTTGCCGTCCTTGTTTAAGTCGACAAACTTCAAGTCTCCGGGCTTTGCGTTAGGCATTACCACTTGACCATTGTTTTGATAGTTGTCAATCTCCTGCTGAGTTTGGAACACGCCATCGGTCTTGTAACCATAGTAGTAACCGAGAGGTTTTCCAACCTCAGTCATGGTGTATGTATAATAACCTAGATGTACTTCTTTACCTGGAATATTAGCCTCGCTACCTAGATCCTTGATTTTATTTTTATAGGTAGATACGTTGCCGTTGATGTGGTATTTGAAGTCGTTTCCCACCTTTCCGTCATATCCGATAGAAACTTCGAATCCCTTGTTGCTGATGCTTCCTGCATTCACCCATGGAGTGTTGGGGAATCCCATGCTGGCTGGGTTCGGAACTTGTACGAGCATGTCTTTGGTGTCACGAGAATAGTAATCGAATGTGAATCTCAAAGAGCCCTCTAGGAAGGCCAAATCCAAGCCAAGGTCAAGCTGTCTTGTAGTCTCCCATTTCAAATTCGGATTACCTACCTGCGAGCGAGAAGCGAATAATGTCGGGTTGGTATTTCCGAACATGTAATACTGGGCGTACCACATCGATGGATGTCCGTTGCTATACTGGCTCAAGTATGCTCCTGCGGGAATAGTTTGATTACCGATCTCGCCCCAACCAACTCTCAACTTACCTTGAGACAGCCAACTCTTGGTGTTCTCCATGAAGTGTTCCTCGGAGAAGTTCCAACCTCCGGATATGGAAGGGAAGAATCCCCAACGGTGTCCTGAGCCAAATTTGGATGAGCCATCCCAACGGATGTTTGCCGTAATCATGTAGCGATTGTCAAAAGAATAGAATACACGACCGAAGTATGAGTTTAATGTATTCACTCTGTACCATCCGCTTGCTGCCGGATTGATCGTACCTGCATTGATGATTTGCTGGCTAGGGTCGTTGTTAGCCATTCCTTGCTTGCTGGCGGCAATCTCTTCATAACGCTCCTTTTCGGCAGATGTACCAGCCATCACAGACACGTTGTGCTTGTTGAACTTCTGCGCATAAGTCAAGTAGTTATCGAAAACCCAATAGTCGGTGTTGTATACCGTACGTTCCACGGTAGCGTATGAGCTGTACTCATCACCGTCAAGGTAATATTTCGGAGTGAAAGAATCACTTTGCTCACGTTTCAAGTCGACAGCGATACTGGACTTGAATGTTAAGAACGGGAATAGCTTGAATTCTCCGGTCAAATTACCCTTGGTGGCGATACCATGCCATTTATTCTGAGCCATTCTCTCCACTTGAGCCAACGGGTTCATTTTATTGGAGTAGAGCACTCCGGTATATTTAGACCATGAATTCGTAGGCTCATAACCATTATAGATGCGATCCTGCATGAAATCGGGCACATCCACCAAGTTGTCACGATGGATAGGAGTGATAGGATCTGCGGCAGCAGCGATGAATGCTGTGGCGTTGTATGAGTCGTTTTCCTGAATGTTTCTGCGAGACTGATAGTTCACGTTCATGTTCGCTGAAACGTTTAGCCATTTCGTAACCTCAGAATCTATGTTCAAACGTCCAGATAAACGCTCGTAGTCAGATCCCTTTAATATACCTTTATGATTCATGTAATTGAAACTTGCGCGGTATCTTAGTTTTTTCATACCACCGGACAACGCGAGGTTATAGTTTTGGTTCATAGCTTCGCTAGGCTTGCGATTTACTACGTCCCACCAGTCTGTTCCTTCTCTTCCTCCGTTTTTCTCCAAGAAACTCAAGATAGCCTCTCTTTTCTCTGGTGTAGCGAAATCTTCTGTTAGTTCCTTGCCTGCAGCGGCATATGCACGGTTCTTATATTCCATGAACCCTTCGGCATCAAGTAGATCGTAGCGTTTGGATGCGGCTTGGAAACCTACGCTCATGTCGAACTCGATATTGCTTCGGTATGAGTCGCCATCTGCTCCACGCTTTGTGGTTACTAGTACGACACCATTAGCTGCACGAGAACCGTAGATAGCTTGTGCGGAAGCGTCCTTCAATACCTCTATGTTTTGGATGTCACGGGGGTTCAGCCAACCTATATCACTTTGTGGCATCCCATCGACAACATACAATGGGTTGTTTCCGTATTGAGAAAGAGTACCTACACCACGTATACGAACATCGCCTAATGAACCGGGGCTACCTGAATTTGCGGTGATAGTTACACCGGCCACTTTACCTTGCAAAGCGTCAGAGGCACTTCGAAGAGGAAGTCCTGATATTTCGTCACCCTTGATCTGTGAGATGGCACCAGTCAAGTCGCTTTTCTTGAATGATCCATAACCAACGACTACTACCTCATCCAACTTTTGAGTGTCTTCCGCTAGAGTAACATTGAGGGTACTTTTATTGCCTACGTTGATACTTTGTTGGAGATAACCGATGTACGAGAATTCAACGGTAGCATTGGAGGGAATATTCTCTAGAATGTAGTTTCCGTTCATATCGGTCATAGATCCGATTGTCGTACCTTTTACCACAACGTTTACTCCGATCAGAGGCTCCCCTTCTTGTCCTACTACTTGTCCGGTTAGCCGTTTGCGATTTTGGTTGGTAGATGGTAACTTCGTATCTTTCATGGTCTTGTTGGTAAGTACTACGTGATTCTTGACGATCTTATATGTAATATCCGTACCTCTAAAGACATTGTTTAATACTTGTTCTATGGATTCTTCATGGATATTGACATCAACCCGTTTATTCAAATTGATTTGATTGTCATTATAAAAGAATTTATATTCACTTTGGTCTTCAATCGCCTTAAAAACTTCAGTGATAGTTCCTTTTGTGATATTTAAGGATATAATTTGTGCTGATGCCGCTGCTGTGTACGGCTGGAAAAAGGTTAAGCACATACCTAAAAATAATGATTTTTTCAGGGTTCTGTAATTAGTTCTACCGGAACT
>NZ_JH976502.1:643496-818077 GCF_000307475.1 Parabacteroides sp. D25
AGTTCCGGTAGAACGAAGGTAATTGAGGCATTCGTTCTGTATAGCTCTGTATAAATAAGCGTTTAAAGACGTGTGAATATCGATGTTCTCACGCTTTTCCCAGAAGCGGAGGAAGACGTTTTGTAAGATGTCTTTTGCGTCTTCCGGGTCGGGGATAAATTTCCGGCAATGTATATAAAGTTGGAGATAAACAGACTTGAACAGGGTATTAAAGGCGGTTATATCTCCTTGTTTGATCAATTCGATTATTTTGTTGTCAGATGCCATTTTATTCCCGTGTATTATTAGAAAGGTGGAGCGTATAGGCAAGGAGAACATTCCTTGGGCCTATACGCTTACTACCTGTCAATTAATGCTAATCCCTATTATAAGATTTCGTTTGCGGTTTTATTGAAGTATTGGATACATTCTTTAATGTCTGGTACTGAGTTTTCCCAGTTGTATTCATACTCGATAGAGAATACTCCCTTGAAATTCTGGGATTTGAGTTCTTTCAACATTTCCTTTACATCTAGGATGCCTGTGCCCCAGATTACGTCGTGTTGCTCTTTCTCTCCTGCTTTTTTCGGAGCGATGTCCTTGAAATGCAAAGAGATGATCCGGCCTTTGAGCTGTTTTAAGCAATCGATCTGGTTTAATCCCTCCCGGCGCCAATGGCCTACGTCGGAACAAGAACCAAGCGATTGACTACGTCCGGAGATGGCTTTCAGCAGGTTCTCCGGTTTCCAGTAGTCGGAAGGCTGCGGGTGATTATGGACGGAGATCTTAATGTTGTATTGCTTAGACAATTTTTCTACCAAGTCCCAGTCACTTAAAGCAGGTTCGCAAGTAATGAACTCTAGGTCCATCGCTTTCGCGAACTTGAACATCTTTTCCCAATCGGATGACTTTTCGGCTACATACACCCCGGTTCCTACGATCTTGATGCCTTTGGATGTCGCTAGCTCCTTGATCTCTTTCTGGGTTTGTGCGTCAAGATTGAAATCGAATACTTTATCCCCCCATTTACCTCCGAGCTTATGGCCGGGATAGATCTCGATATACTTCAATCCGAGTTCTTGCGTCTTGTCGAGAGCTTCCGTCAAAGGAAACAGATGGAAACTATAGGATTGCATACCTAGACGCCATCCGTTCTTCTCGGCTTTCGTTTGCGCTTCGGTTGGAATAGCCAATAGGCAGCAAACGAGCGCTATCATTATTTTATAGATATGTCTTATCATATTCGGTTGTTATTAAAAGGTTTATCTTGGCATATCAGGCAAAGAGAAACCGTTGTTATACGTATGCTTGATCCATTCGTTGGCCATCTCCGCAGCGTTAAACTCGGCGAAGCGACGGTCGAAACGCGGATCTCCGTCAATTACCTTGAAATCATCCACCGTGACGATCTTGATCTTATCGTTCGGGGAGATGTTCGTAAACCGCATGTTCTCTCCATCCCATTGCAACTCACGATGCAAACCTTGCAGTCCGGAGAGGCGAACGGCCAAGACTCCCATCACGACCATCTCGTTGAACGGACCGGAGAACTGGAAGTTGGATGAGGCTTCCGTACGATTTTCCGGGGATTCCTTACATGCACGGATCCAGTCTTGCTCATGGGCGTTGGTAGACCATATGTCTCCATTGCCGCCTTTCACTCTCGGGATCGTAGGTTTGGGCTGGTTGAAATGCTCCATGTCGGAAACCGGTAATAAGGTCGGGTTCATTCCGTAACAGCCTGTCATGATCTTTCCTTTCGTTCCGATGAAGATGATACCGCCGTTCTCGTCGCCCATCATCTGCCCGTCTTTCAATTCTTCCGGACGGGGAGGCATCAAGCCACCATCGTACCAATAGACTTTTACTTCCGGCATCTTGACATTTCCTTTGGGCGGACGTGCGGGGAATGTATACGTTACGATCTGTGCGTGAGGTGGGGAGTACAGGTTACTCAAAGTCGAGCTGCCGATTACGCTGGTCGGATATTTTAAGTCGAGTGCCCAATACAACGGGTCCATGATATGGCAAGCCATATCGCCCAAGGCTCCGGTTCCGAAGTCCCACCATCCACGCCAGTTCCAAGGGGTATAGACCGGATTATAAGGCCGCTTTTGAGCCGGGCCGATCCATAAATCCCAATCCAGTGTCTTCGGGCACTTCGGGGTATCGTTTGGCTTCATCAAGCCTTGGGGCCAGATGGGGCGGTCTGTCCAACAATGTACCTCATATACATCGCCGATTACGCCAGACTGTATCCACTCTGCGATCTGCCGGCACCAGTCGAATGAGTTACCTTGGTTACCCATTTGGGTGGCTACCTTATATTTCTTCGCCAGTTTGGTAAGCAAACGTGATTCGTAAACGGAGTGGGTAAGCGGTTTTTGCGTATAACAATGCTTGCCTAGCGTGATTGCGTGGGCAGTCACGCCGGCATGTGTATGGTCCGGGGTGGCTACCATAATCGCGTCGATGGATTTACCCATCTCATCGAACATGACACGCCAGTCTTTAAAGCGTTTAGCCTTCGGATAGTCCTTGAAGGTCTTGTCCGCATAATGCCAATCCACATCGCATAAAGCTACGATATTCTCCGTGTTCATGTTGGCGAGGTTACGACGTCCCATACCGCCGACACCGATACCCGCGATATTCAGTTTGTCACTAGGAGCTGTATAGCCAAAGGATTTACCGAGCACGGAACCCGGAACGATCGTTAGTCCGGCTGCCGCTACGGCTCCGGTCTTGAGGAAACTTCTTCTCGAAATGTTTTTCATAACTATTAAATTTTAAGAAAACGATATACTATAATGTTTGTAAATGAAGGTTGCGCCAGAGAACCTTGATGCCGCCACCATCATGTATTTGTAATGCGATACGTCCTTGACCGGCTCCGATCTTTTCATCCCGGATGTTTACCATCTCCTCTCCGTTGAGCCAAGTTTGTACATTATCTCCTTGTACCCGGATACGCATCGTGTTCCACTCTCCTTGTTTTAGGATGTTCTCCTTCTCGTCCGGGATCTGTATCAACCATCCTCGTCCGTAGGATTCGTAGATACCGCCCGTGTCAAAGCCTTTGGGGGCGACTTCCACTTGCCAGCCGTTTACCTTTACGTCTTTTTCTTCTACAAAGGAACGAATAAATACGCCAGAATTACCATCTTTTTCCTGTTTAAATTCCACGGTAAGGTCAAAATCGTCGTAATATTCCCGGGTAGCTAGATAGCCGTATTGTTTATCCGGGCCACTTTCGCATACTAATAAACCATCTTTTACATACCATAATTCTGTACCGTATTTATCCCAGTTCGTAATGTCCTCGCCGTTGAATAAACGAGCCTCTCGTGTCTTGCGGGGAAGTTCCTTGATCTTGATATTACGGAACCATGCGGGATAACCGTGGTCTTGCAAACAAATCAAGCCTTTATGCGCTAATCCGTATTCGGGAGCGTTCGCCCATTTACCGCTGTTCTTGCGGGAGAACCAATCATCAGACCATGCATCGAACTCTACGGTTTTGTGCCCGTTCATAAAGTAGGTGACATGTCCGTTGTCAAAAATAATCTTAGAGTTGTTCCATTCGCCGGCCGGATGTACTTTTATCGTGTTGAAGTCCGGTAAATACATCGCGTAATCCACTCCGCAACGTTGCCAATCTTCCAATGGCTCCGCGAAATTGATATCATCAATCAATTGATACTCGGGACCGGTAACGTAGGGAACCGGGAATTGAGGACGTTCTACCACATGATATAATAAACCGCTATTTCCTCCTTTCGAGATTTTCCAGTCCCACGAAAGCTCAAAATTCTCATAAGCCTTGTCGGTGACGATGTATCCGCTGGCATCGCTACCTTGCCCGTCCGCTTGGATGGTTCCGTTTACAACTTCCCAAGGTCCGGTCAAGGCGGTTCCGTTATAATCCCGCCAGCCATCCAAGGTTTCCCCATCGAATAGAAGTTCCCAGCCTTCCGCTTTCTCTTGTTCGGTCAATGTGTTATGCTTCGTGTTATCACAGGAGATTAAACCGAAAGCGGCTACCATTGCGAACGATACGATTGTTATTTTCATGTACGTATAGCTTTATTGTTAATACAAATTTGTCGGTGTTTTATATATGAGACAACTCTGGGGCAAGGGATACGTAAGCTCTTTTCCCTTTTTTATTTATTTTAACGGAAGTGTATGGCAATCGGTCATTTATTAGTCGGCAAACGCAGTAGTACTGACTTTGCCAAGTAATATATACAAACATCGCCAACGCAGTATATCTGATTTGGATACACTAAATACATTATATGATGTAGCCAAATGTTGCTGTAATAGTTATGGTATCAGTTACAATAACTCTACTTTACAGAGCTTTGTCATAAAAGATATCGCCGACATTTATCGAGTGAGTAAGAAAAGGTTGAAATGTGATAGCAAAAGGCGTTGGGGTACCATGAAAATTTACTACCACCATTCTATATGTACACTGTAAGTCCGTATAATATATGGAATAGCGGTAGTAATTGTAACAAACGAGAGTAAAAACGCCCGTTGTTTTTGCTGGATTTATTTGATTTGCTTAAACGCTTTTCCGAGCATATCCGTGATGTCGCTGGCGATCATGCTCTCTTCCGAGCGGAAAGCGGCGGCGAGATCACCGGCTGTACCGTGCAAGAATACTCCGACTACAGCGGCAGTTTCCGGAGAATAGTCTTGCGCCAATAAGCTGAGGATGATGCCCGTCAGCACGTCTCCGCTACCGGCGGTTGCCATGCCCGGATTTCCGCAACTATTGAAATAAATGTTTCCTGCCGGAGAACAAATAGCGGTATAAGCACCTTTCAATACGATACAAATCTTATGTTCGGCGGCGAAAGATTGCGCTTTCATCAAACGGTCGTATGAGTTCGTGCTTTCACCCGCTATCCGATCGAACTCCTTCGGATGGGGAGTGAGGATGCTCCGTGGCGGGATCTTATTGAATAAGTCCTTGTTGGATGCCATTATATTAATAGCGTCCGCATCGATAACGACTGGTTTTGTGCTGGATTGCAGGATACGTTCGATCGCTGCTGCGGATTCTAAATGCTGTCCGAGTCCCGGTCCCATACCGACAGCGGAGTAACTACCTATCTCGGGAACCGTAGAGAAATAATCAGGATTTGCGTCTAGACTTAACATCGCTTCCGGGAAAGCGGTCTGGAAGATTGATTCGCCTCGGGTCGGGATATGCACGGTCAATAGTCCGGCTCCACTCCGTAAGCATGCCTTCGCGGATAATAGGGCGGCTCCCATTTTTCCTTTACTTCCGGCGATCAATAAAGCATGTCCGAACGTTCCCTTATGGGCGAAACGTTTGCGAGACTTTAACGAATAGGATATATCTTCTTCCGTAACCAATGAGTAAGGGGAAGCCGTCTCATAAATTGCGTCCGGATGGATTCCGATATCCAGTATTTTCCACTCGCCTACGTATTGTTCATTCTCCGGAAAAAGAAACGCCAGTTTCGGGAAGCCGAATGTCAAGGTTAAGCTGGCCTTGATGATCGCCTCCGAGTCATTCTTACGATTATCTTCCCCGAATAAGCCGGAAGGAATATCGATCGCTACGACTTCCGCCTCGGATTGGTTGATATAATTGACCATAGCGGCGAAACCTCCGGTGAGAGGACGGTTTAATCCCGAACCGAACAAGCCATCGATCACCACGTCTCGGTCGGTTAGCGTCGGCGGCTCAAAGTCACGGACCACTTCCGTAAATTCGATCCGTTCCATGTCGAGCAGACGCTGCTTGTTTTGCTCACACTCTACGGACAGATGCTCTGTCGGGTTGAATAAATACGTCTCTACCCGGTATGATTCCTCGTTCAAAAGGCGGGCGATGGCCAAAGCGTCGGCTCCGTTATTGCCTTGACCGGCGAAAATCACGATGCGGACCTGCTTGGAGTAGCGCCGGCAAAACTCATGGACGAACGTCGTAGCGGCACGCTCCACTAAGTCGATCGAACTAATTGGCTCGTGTTGAATCGTATATTGGTCGAGCTCCTTTACCTTGTCTGTAGCGAATATCTTAATCATAATTCTAGATGTCTGGGGTTTTATTCTGCTTACAAATGTATAACAAACTTTGGTATGTTGCTACACTTTTTTGTGCATCGCCGAAAAAGTTGTACATTTGTCCCCTCGAAAACCGAAAGATTTATGGACAGAATTCGTCTAAAAGACAAAGAATTTGAACTGTTTATTCCGGAGTCGGATATTCAGGCGGCTATCGCTAAAATGGCCGTTCAGATTAAAGCGGATGTGGAAGGGAAAAATCCTCTATTCGTGGGTGTGCTAAACGGGGCTTTTATGTTTGTCGCCGAGCTGATGCGTGAGCTGGATGTTCCGTATGAGCTGACATTCGCTCGTTATTCCTCGTATCAAGGAACTTCCAGTACGGGCATATTGAATGAGATCATGCCGGTGCAGGCTGATATTCGCGGACGTATGGTGATCTTATTGGAGGATATTATCGATACGGGCTTTACGATGAGCTACGTGATGGAGAAGCTTCGGAGCGAGGGTGCCGCCGATGTAAGATTGGCAACGATGCTTTTCAAGCCGGAATCCTTGAAATGCGAGTTGACTCCGGATTATGTAGGCTTACAGATACCCGCTGATTTTATCGTGGGACATGGTTTGGATTATGATGAGTTGGGCCGCTCATATAAGGATATCTACAAGGTTGTGGAATAAAATAGTATACATTATATATAATAAAGGAACAATAGTATGTTGAACGTGGTTATTTTTGGTGCTCCCGGTTCAGGTAAGGGAACACAAAGTGAGTTGATTATTAAAGAATACGGTTTGGATCATATCTCTACTGGCGATGTATTGCGTGGCGAGATGAAGGCTGAGACAGAACTGGGCAAGATCGCTAAGGATTATATCGAGAAGGGACAATTGGTTCCGGACGAGTTGATCGTTGATATGTTGGCGAATGTATTGGATAGCAAGAAGCCGGCTAAGGGCGTAATCTTCGATGGTTTCCCTCGTACGATCCCTCAAGCGAAAGCCTTGAAGAAGATGTTGAACGAGCGTGGAACAGACGTTTCCGTTATGTTGAACCTTCAAGTAGAGGAAGAGGAGTTGATCAAGCGTTTATTGGAGCGCGGTAAAGTATCCGGACGTTCTGACGATAACTTGGAGACGATCAAATCCAGACTGGATGTTTACCATACTCAAACAGCTCCTTTGGCAGACTACTATGTAGGTGAAGGCAAGCACGTGGCCATCAAAGGGATGGGAACAATCGAGGAAATCTTCGGTCGTATCAAAGAGGCGGTTAATAACGTAAAATAATTGAAATAAACCAATATGGCTGAATCGAACTTTGTAGATTATGTCAAGATCTATTGCCGCTCAGGAAAGGGTGGAAGAGGGTCTTCTCACTTCCGTCGTGAGAAATACATTCCGAAAGGAGGTCCCGACGGGGGCGATGGAGGGAGAGGAGGTCATGTGTATCTCCGTGGTAACCGGAATTACTGGACGCTCCTTCACTTGAAATATGAGCGTCATATCATGGCCACCAATGGTGAGAGTGGTAGCGCGAAGCGTAGCTCGGGTAAAGACGGGGAGGATCGAGTAATCGAGGTTCCTTGCGGTACGGTTGTTTACGATGCTGAGACCGGAGAGTTTATTTGCGACGTTACGGAAGACGGTCAGCAAGTGATGTTGCTGAAAGGCGGTCGTGGCGGTCTGGGGAATTTTAACTTCAAGACGGCTACCAATCAAGCGCCCCGTTATTCGCAACCGGGTGAGCCGGCATTGGAACGTACGGTGATTCTTCAGTTGAAATTGCTGGCCGATGTCGGTTTGGTAGGCTTCCCGAATGCGGGTAAATCTACCTTGCTTTCTGTCGTATCCGCCGCTAAACCGAAGATCGCTAATTATCCTTTTACTACGTTGGAGCCTAATTTAGGCATCGTGAGTTATCGCGATAACCGTTCGTTCGTAATGGCCGATATACCGGGTATTATCGAAGGAGCAAGCGAGGGAAAAGGTTTGGGACTTCGTTTCTTACGTCATATCGAACGTAATTCATTGTTATTGTTCATGGTTCCCGCAGAGGCGGATGATATCAAGAAAGAATACGAGATCTTGCATAATGAATTGGTGAAGTATAATCCGGAATTGCTGGATAAACGCCGTGTATTGGCGATTACCAAGAGCGATATGCTGGATGAGGAATTGATCGAGGCTTTGTCGCAAGACTTGCCGGAGGGAATTCCGTATGTCTTTATATCTTCTATCACGGGACTGGGTATTGTCGAGTTGAAAGACCTTTTATGGAAAGAGCTGAATAAGGAGAATTTCCATGAGGCAGAGCGAATTGTCCATAAGAATATAGATGTAAGCACGTTAGAATTTGAGGACGACGACGAATACATCTTCCCCGTGGACGAGGACGAGGATGACCCGGATGAGGAATACGAGGAATACTGGGACGATGATGAAGATGAAGATACAAGAAAATAAGCAAATAGAGGTGTCGCGGTTCTCCGGGTTAAGCGGATACCGCGACATTTCTCATTTTACGACAACACGTCATGGCGGCGTGAGTACGGGAACGTACGCTTCGATGAATCCGGGCGTTTATACCGAGGATGATCCGGGCTTCATCCGGAAGAACTTGGAACTTCTTTCGGATGCGGTCGGGATTTCCCTAGAGAATATGGTTATACCTCATCAGACCCATGAGGATCGAGTATTGGCGATCGACGCATCTTTCCTTTCGCTGAATGATAAAGAGCGGAAGCAGCGTTTGGAAGGCGTGGACGCTTTGGTGACGAATGTTCCGGATGTATGTATAGCCGTATCTACGGCGGATTGTGTCCCTGTCTTGTTATATGCGCCAGATCGTAAAGTGGTAGCTGCCGTCCATGCGGGTTGGCGGGGTACGGTTTTACACATAGCTCGTAAGGCGGCAAGCTTGATGATCGAGGCATACGATTGCGATCCTACTCAATTGGTTGCCGGAATAGGTCCCTCTATCAGTCAAGCGGCATTTGAGGTGGGAGAGGAAGTCGTAAAAGCTTTTCAAATGGCGGGCTTCCCAATGGAGCGGATTCTTCGACGTAATGCGGAGACTCAAAAAGCGCATATCGATCTATGGGAAACCAACCGTTTACAATTGTTAGAGGCAGGATTGCTCTCCGAGCATATAGAGATCGCTGGCATCTGTACTTATATTCGGTATGAGGATTATTTCTCCGCTCGTCGCCTCGGTGTCAAAAGCGGCCGGATCCTTACCGGGATATGCTTGAAAAAATCTTAGTTATATTGGCTCAAACTTATAATAGACATGATTTCAATCACTCTTTCATCTGAGATATCGGAGGCTTGCCCCGATCTTCACGTGTTGGCTATCGCCTGCCAAGTAAAGAACACGGAGCCCGATGAACGACTTTGGGAAGAAATAACCCGTGTTGAGGAGGACATCCGTTCTACCTGTAAGATAGAGGATATTAATAAGTGGACTCCTATTTTCGCTACCCGTCAGGCTTATAAACGTCTGGGGAAAGACCCGAATCGGTATCGCCCTTCCGCCGAGGCGTTAAGACGGCGGATACTTCGCGGGCTTCCTTTATATAAGATAGATACCTTGGTGGATATCGTCAATCTGGTTTCTATCCGTAGCGGTTATTCTATCGGAGGATTTGACGCGGATAAGATTGTAGGCGGATTGGAACTAGGTGTCGGAAAAGAGGGGGAAATTTATCACGGTATCGGACGTGGTAAATTGAATATCGCCGGTCTTCCAGTCTACAGGGATGGAGTAGCGGGTGTCGGAACGCCTACCAGCGATGAGGAACGTACCAAGATTGAAATGTCGACCACTTCATTGTTAATGATTCTGAATGGTTATTCCGGTAAGGAGGGCTTATTGGAAGCGGGTGGTTACTCGGTTGACTTATTAAAAAGATATGTCTCAGCGGTAAACGTGGAAGCGGAACTGATATGCCGAGAAAACAGAGGAAAAATAACGTTATAACCGTGTTAATATTGTTTACAAAGCGAAAAATGTCCATCTTTTATGCTAAAAAACATCTATAATCTTTTGTTTTAATCATTTAATCTATAAATTTGTCCCCAGTAATCAAATGTTATCATAAAATGATTGAATTAATTGGTACAAACGCCGGCCTTGTATGGAACGTTTTAAATGAAGGCGGTAAAATGAGTTTTAAGGCAGTGAAGAAAGCCACGAAGATTAAAGCGGAAAAAGATATGTACGCCGCTTTTGGTTGGTTGGCGAAAGAAGGTAAATTAGCTTTCGAGGAGATTGAAGGTGAAATGTATGTTTCTTTAGTGTAAACAAGAGGAACGTTTACAAGAATTAGGGAGGGCTGTTCGATTTTTTTGGACGGCCTTTTTATTTGTCCATACGTTTTCTGTCAAAATAATTAAGTCTACAGTTGGTTAATTCAATTCAAAAACTTACTTTTGTGTAGAATTTGGTGTGAAATGACCGAAGATCATAAGAGATTGTTAGCTGTATTTGAGGTTAGAGTTCGTGATTTGATGGCGTTATGCGATCAGCAGAAACGTAGAATTGACGAACTTACAGCTGCTTTGAGCCTTAAAGACGAGGAGTTGCGGCAGGCGAAGGATATGATTGAAGGATTGAATGCCAAATGTGATAACATGCTGACGGCGCGAATTGTTTCCACGAACGAGGAAGAGATGAAGAACGCCCGGATGCGGTTATCAAAATTAGTGCGGGAAGTAGACAAGTGCATCGCACTTTTAAATGAATAGAAGCGATGGACGAAGAATTTCTTATAAATATAGTGATAGCCGGAAAGAAATATCCGCTTACGATCAAACGTCATGAGGAAGAGTTGGCGCGTGCCGCCGCTGATCAGATCAACAGCAAGATTCTTCAATACAGGCAGCATTTCGCGGTCGAGGTGGATACGAAAGATTTGTTAGCCATGGTGGCTTTTCAACTCTCGATGCATAATCTGGAGTTGGAAAAACGGAATGATACAAATCCTTTTACGGATAAGATACAGGAGCTTACAACCGAGTTGGAAGGATATCTGAAGAAATAACATACATATTGTAAGAAGAGAGTTTCCGCACTGCTTTGCACGGTGAGACCGTGTGATGGTAGTGCTTTTTTTGTATATAAATAAATGAATCTTAAATTATTAGTTAAATGGTTGGAATGTATATAATCATACCGGTAGTAACCTTCATCATTGGTGGGTTGCTTGCGTGGCTGGGCATGCGTTTCCTTCTGAAGTCGAAGTACGACTCCGTGCTTCAAGAGGCGGAGAAGGAGGCCGAGGTGATAAAGAAGAACAAGATGCTGGAAGTAAAGGAGAAGTTTCTTCATTTGAAAGCGGACTTGGAAAAACAGGTATCACAGCGTAACGCTAAGATCCAGTCTGTCGAGACTAAATTGAAACAAAGAGAACTGACGATGAATCAACGTCAGGAAGAGTTACAGCGTAGGAATAACGAGGTAGAGGCTGTAAAGGAGAATTTATCTTCTCAGTTGGAGTTGGTGGAGAAGAAGAAGCAAGATTTGGATAAACTTCATCAGAAGGAAGTGGAGCATTTGGAGGCTATCTCCGGGTTGTCCGCCGAGGAAGCCAAAGAGCGTTTGATCGAGTCCTTAAAGGATGAGGCAAAGACGCAAGCCGCTTCTTACATCAACGAGATCGTCGAGGAGGCGAAGATGACCGCTAATAAGGAGGCGAAGAAGATCGTGATCCAGTCTATCCAACGGGTAGCGACGGAGACGGCTATCGAGAACTCTATTACCGTGTTCCATATTGAATCGGACGAGATCAAAGGCCGTATCATCGGTCGTGAGGGACGTAATATCCGTGCTTTGGAGGCCGCTACCGGTATTGAGATCGTGGTGGATGATACGCCTGAGGCTATCGTTCTTTCCGGATTCGATCCGGTTCGCCGTGAGATCGCTCGTTTGGCCTTGCATCAATTGGTACAGGACGGACGTATCCATCCGGCTCGTATCGAGGAGGTGGTAACGAAGGTGAAGAAGCAAGTGGAAGACGAGGTCGTAGAGACTGGTAAGCGTACCGTGATCGATTTGGGTGTGCACGGTTTGCATCCGGAATTGATCCGTATGATCGGTAAGATGAAGTATCGTTCTTCTTATGGACAAAACTTGTTGCAACATGCTCGTGAGACGGCCAACCTTTGTGCCGTGATGGCTTCCGAGTTGGGCTTGAACCCGAAGAAAGCGAAACGTGCCGGATTGTTACATGATATTGGTAAAGTGCCCGATGATGAGCCGGAATTGCCGCACGCTATCTTGGGTATGAAGCTTTGCGAGAAATATAAGGAGAAACCGGATATTTGCAACGCCGTAGGCGCTCACCACGATGAGGTGGAGATGCAGACGCTGTTGGCTCCGATCGTACAGGTTTGCGACGCTATTTCAGGTGCTCGTCCGGGAGCACGTCGTGAGATCGTAGAGGCTTATATCAAGCGTTTGAATGATTTGGAACAATTGGCTTTATCGTATCCGGGTGTCGTCAAGACTTACGCTATCCAAGCGGGTAGAGAGTTGCGCGTCATCGTTGGCGCTGATAAGATTGACGATAAGGACACCGAGAACTTGTCCGCTGAGATCGCTAAGAAGATTCAGGATGAGATGACTTATCCGGGACAGGTTAAGATCACGGTGATCCGTGAGACTCGTGCGGTAAGCTACGCTAAGTAAGAATATTATTAATATAAATAAAAAAGGCCGGCTTGTGTAAGTCGGCCTTTTTTATATCTGTCGTTATCGATTTCCCAGATCGTCGTATAAAGTTTGTAATAGGACTTTTCCTTTCTCCAAGCGGGTCTCGTTTCCGCTTTCAGGTTCTTCTACTAAAATCTTGTTCCCTTCATTGTCGTATACGGAAACACCGGATTCGTCTATAAAGCCAAATCCATTATTGAATGTATAAAAGGCGTAATGCGGGACGCAAGGATTCAATATATCTTTGCTGAATGAGAACTCATCTGTGGGGAGACCCATCTGATTTAATAAGGTGGCTGCCAAATCGGTCTGGTTTGCGTACGTATCGATCACTTTAGGTTCAGCGATCGCTCCACCTAGCCATAGCATAGGTATGTGGAAACGCAAAGGTCCGTACTCCTGCATGTTTTCAGGGTAACGGTATCCGTGGTCGGAGACAAAGATGACTACCGTATTTTTCCATGCCGGCAGTTCCTTGAACGTATCAATGAAATTGCCGATACAGCTGTCCGTAAATGCGACGGAGTTTAGATAGGGATGCTCCAAATGGTGAAACGGGACCTCGAAAGGCTCATGGCTACTTAATGTTAGGAATGTACTTAACCAAGGTTTGCCGTCGACTGGTCTTTGCTTGATATCCTCGTAAAGATGCGAGAACGTGATATCGTCGTTTGCTCCCCATTTACTCAGACGGCTACTCAAGGGAAAATCACGGTCTGCCGTTATCTTGCTGTAGCCGGAACTATAGAAATAACTTTGCATATTCGTGAAATTGATATCACCTCCATAGAGCATATCTGCCGTATATCCTTCTTTGTTAAGACTCTTTGCGATAGATGGAAGGGTCTGGCTTTTCACCGGATACTTCATGATGGAGGTGGTGGGTTGGGCTAAATAGCCGTTCAATACGGAGACTAAGCCTCGATCGGTACGGAACGAGTTGGCATATAGGTTCGTGAATAATACACCCTCTTTGCTCAGCCGATTCAAGTTCGGCGTAATTCCCGGCTCACCGCCAACAGCCTCGATAGCATTTGCCGTGAAACTCTCCATGATGATAATGAGAATATTGGGACGAGTCGTTGTCAATAGCTTGACAGGCTCTGTAGGTATGGAATCTCCCGGGCATAAGGAGTCTTGGGCTTGAATGAGCGTATCGAATAAGGCTTTCCGCTTTTCCTCCGGGTAGAAATCGAATTGCGAGGCAAAATCCTGTTGCTTACTCAATGAGGCTATCAGACTGAAACACGGGTTGATCGCCGAATGATTCAAGAACTGGTTCTGGCTGAAATAAACCATGCCGACATTCGCCGTAGACGTAGTTACGCCTCCCCGGATCGGAATAAACAATATTCCCCCCGCTAAGAGGATGGCGAAAGTACTTCCCAATTGTTCCAATCCCGTAGGTGGAAAGCTAGGCTTTACTGGTGCGAACCGGAGGATGAAGGTGAACCAAGCATAGATACCTAGCGCATATGCCACGAATACCAATAATTGGATAAAGAACAATCCCAACGGAACACTCGCCATCGCATCGGCAGGCGATTGCAGGTAGAAGAATAAAGTAGCGTCCAACCTGAATCCCCAAAAGCTGTATAAAGCCACATCTACGGAGAAGATCGCAGATACCAGAATTCCCATGATCAAGAAGTACCCTTTCAATACCTTCTTCAACCAAGCGCCCGGAAGCCAAACTGATACTAGAGTCAATAGGAGAGGGATGGCCGTAAGGTATCCCGCTATCGTACAATCCAGCTTCAGCCCATGAAGCATAACCTGTAGGAAGTCCGTGAAGGTACAAGCCTCGGACAACGCATGCTGATAAAACATAAATACCGGTTTTTGAATAACAAAAACCGGTAGCCATGCGATAAAAACGATTAGTATGAATAATAATCTTTTTTTCATTTCGAATATAACTTTTCCCGTAACTCCGCGATAGCCGGATCTGTGATGTAATCATCGTAATCCATCATCTTATCGATGATACCGTTAGGAGTCAGCTCGATGATACGGTTCGCCACGGTCTGTATGAACTCGTGGTCATGACTGGAGAACAGGATATTTCCCTTGAATGTCTTCAACGTATTATTGAAGGCTTGGATGGATTCCAAGTCCAAGTGGTTGGTCGGAGTATCCAAGATCAAGCAGTTGGCGTCGGTGAGCATCATACGTGAGATCATACAACGCATCTTCTCACCTCCGGAAAGTACGCTTACCTTTTTCATAAGCTCCTCGCCCGAGAACAACATACGTCCGAGGAAGCCTTTCAAGAATACCTCGTTAGTATCCGGCGAGAACTGGCATAACCAATCGAGCAGGTTGATATCTGTATTGAAATATTTGGAGTTATCGAGAGGAAGATAAGAGGTCGTGATCGTCTGTCCCCACTGATACGTACCGGCATCCGCTTTCTCCTCACCGTTGATGATCTGGAACAAGGCGGTCATGGCACGAGGGTCGTGACTGATAAATACGATCTTGTCATCCTTCTCCACGAAGAAGTTCAAGTCCTTGAACAATACCTGTCCGTCGATACTCTTCGACAATCCTTTCACCTCTAGGATCTGGTTGCCCGGTTCGCGGTTAGGCGTGAACAAGATTCCCGGATAGCGGCGTGAGGACGGTTTGATCTCCTCGATATTCAGCTTCTCCAACATCTTCTTGCGACTGGTGGTCTGCTTGGACTTCGCTACGTTGGCGCTGAAACGGCGGATAAATTCTTCCAACTCTTTCTTCTTCTCCTCGGCTTTCTTATTCTGGTTCTGCTGTTGACGAAGGGCTAACTGGCTAGACTCGTACCAGAAGCTATAGTTTCCGGCGAATAATTGTAATTTACCAAAGTCGATATCCACGGTATGCGTACAAACGGAGTCGAGGAAGTGACGGTCGTGGCTAACAACCAATACGGTATGCTCGAAATTAGAGAGATAATTCTCCAACCAAGAAACCGTCTCAAGGTCCAAGTCGTTCGTCGGCTCATCCAATAATAGGTTATCGGGCTGTCCGAACAAGGCACGGGCCAATAAGACACGTACTTTCTGCTTACCGCTCAAGTCCTTCATATACATATAATGCAAATCCTCCTTGATGCCTAGTCCGCTCAATAGGTTGGCGGCGTCGCTCTCTGCGTTCCAGCCTTCCATCTCTGCGAATTTCTCTTCCAGTTCCGATACGCGGATACCGTCGGCGTCGCTGAAATCAGGTTTCTCGTAAAGGGCGTTTTTCTCGCTCATCACCTCCCATAAGGTCGTGTGCCCCATCAATACGGTATCCATTACCGTATATTCATCGAACGCGAAGTGATCTTGGCTCAATACGGAAAGGCGTTCGCCCGGTCCTAGGTTAACGCTACCTCTGGTAGGGTCCAATTGCTTGCTGATTACACGAAGAAACGTAGATTTTCCGGCCCCGTTAGCACCGATAATACCGTAGCAATTGCCCGGTGTAAACTTCATGTTCACATCCTGAAAAAGGATGCGTTTTCCAAACTGTACGTCCAGATTGTTAACTGTTATCATATTTCGTATACCTATTAAATTGCGATTGAGGATGCAAAGGTACGAAAAATATTGTTTATCTTATCATTGGATGTCATACATCCCGCTCGTTCTCTCCCTTTTTTAGGCTAATTATCTTTTGGGCGTTGAGCGGTGAGATAACGCTTTTCCCGGTTTTGGCTTCCAGCTCTAATCGGGCGTTACGAGCCACCTCGCCTCCTTGTTGGGCGACATTTATGTGCTCGCTAAAGGTGTCTGGTTCCGATGCTTCTGATATTTCCTTGGTAGATAACTCGGCCAGCATGTTTAATACAAGCTCTTTGTTTGTCATATTATCTCGAAGATTCTCTTTTCTTAATCCTTTGAATCGTTTATATTCCTTGGAGGTCATGTCGGACCATGACTTATAGATTATGTCGGTTAATGTAGCGAAATGGAGGCCTTCTTCCAGTCCTCTCTTCTTCCATTCGTCTGTTAGATCTTTCCGTATCTCGATGGATTTCAATCGTTGGTTGATCCAATTATCCGAATAGCCCAATCGTTTATAATCGGCCATGGCTTGCTCGATAGACAATTCCGGGTCTTGCATTTGATCCAAACGTTCCTTCGCTACTTGGGCGATCCATAACTTAAAAGGTTCTGCTTTTGGAGATGGTACTGATTGGATAAGGCGGAAGAGTTGCTCGGTATTGGCTACGTCGGTTAAATATTTCTTGCCATCAGCGGCCTGCATTTTCAGTTGACTACAATTTGTAGTCAACTCGCTACCTTCTCTTTTCAATCTGGTTTTTAATACACTCCAGTATTTTCGAGGGTTGGGGCTATCTGTTAAAATAGATATAACATCAACGATCGAGAAATACCATTCCTCTTGTTCGTCATCCCATATGGCGCGAACTTTTCTTTCTTCGAATAAGCGGATAGATTCTTTTTGTGTCATTTGTAGTTGCTTTGAGTAGTTATAGACAAAGGTAAATGAGAATTTAGTATATCCATAGTTTAATAGTTTGATTAAAAGTTTATTTATCGCAAAGTAAGTATATTAATCTCATTTAAGCAAACGATACGCGGTTTAAATGAGAAGGTACGAAAAATATTGCTTATCTTTGCATTATACATTAATATCCAATTGTGTAATGAATAAACAATCTGTCATATCTCTTCTTCGGAAAGCAAAGCAGCCTTTGTCGCAGAGTTGCGGTGTAAAGCAGTTGGGGCTTTTTGGCTCTACTGTTCGTGAGAGCAATACGGAAAGTAGTGATGTGGATATATTGATCGACTTTGAGGATGATAAAGAGACTTATTCCAATTTCCTTTTGGCTTGTGAGATATTAGAGAAGCTTTTTGACAGATTGAAAGTGGACATAGTCACCCTTAAAGGGTTAAGCCCTTTTATTGGCCAGCAGATATTAAAGGAGGTAGAATATGTGTAAGACCCCTATCGCTTATTTGCTGCATAGTAGGGCTTTATGCGATTTTGGCTGTGTGCGACCTCTGTTTTATGGGAGAACCATGGTGCCGATACCTGCATAACGTGGGGATTATCGTGGGGTGCGTGTGCTTTATCAGCCTCACGGCGACCTGTTTGGAGCGAGGGCTTTGTCGGGTAAGCGGTTTTCTGGCGGGGAGCAGCTTCTTTGTTTATGCTTATCATGGGATGCCGTTGGCGTTGGCTATCAAGGTGGTGGTTCGGTATCTCCCTCCGGGGTCTGAGTTAGAGGTGATAGGCTTGTATTTGGGATCTGCCTGTGTGGTGATAGGGATCGGACTCGCTTTGTATGGCGGGATGAGGCGGTGTGTCCCTTCCTTTTTATTGCTGATTACTGGTGGACGATAGTTCTCATCACTAAAATGGCTTGTCTGCGTAATTCGCTTATTCGTGGCTTTTTGCTTGGGATGGGCGCTTTTCGCTGACAAGCCATTCCTTTGAATAGACTGAAATAGCGGGAATAGAGGGGAGAAAAGAGAGGATTTGGTTGTCTTTTCATGCTGCGGATAGGCATTGTAAGGTTGTTACGATCCAGTTGTAGGGTGTTTACGGCGGCGTTGTTAGTTGCTTTCGACTACGAATGCTATTGTTTTCGAGTGAAAAGTCTATTGTTTTCGAATAAGAAGTCTATTGTTTGTATGTTTGAGGGTGATAAGAGACGGGAATCCTCGCTAGAATAAAAGCTCCAAAAACGATATATCCTTGGAAGATAACTAATTGCGGATTTTTATTCTCAAATATGGAAACCGACTGTACTCTGGGGCGAAATATTCGATTCTCTGGAGCTTTAGAATACAAAATGTCAGAATGTCAAATTGGGCGATCTTCTATTATTAACAAAGGAAATCTCATTATCTTAGGGCAATGTCATATGTTGTAGAGACGGGGCGTGCCCCGTCTCCCGTATCATGTGCGATGGATTCATGTTTCTTTGGCTATGGATGAAATTTGGTATGGTTGCCTTGTTTTTATCTGAATAATAAGGCTGGATTGGAAATAAATATCTACTTTTGTGCTCTAAAACATTAAAGTAAACGAAAATAGAAAGATGGCTGCAACGAAACGAATGAAACGTGCCTTGGTCTCTGTGTTTCACAAAGACGGGCTGGACGAAATCCTAAAGAAATTGCATAGCGAGGGTGTGAGCTTTGTATCAACAGGTGGTACTCAATCATTTATCGAGTCATTGGGTTTGCCTTGTGATGCGGTAGAGGACTTGACTTCTTATCCGTCTATTTTGGGCGGTCGTGTGAAGACGCTTCATCCGAAGGTGTTCGGTGGTATCTTGGCTCGCCGCGAGAACGAGAATGACCAGAAACAATTAGCCGAATATGAGATCCCGGAGATCGACTTGGTTATCGTTGACCTATATCCTTTCGAGGAGACTGTCGCTTCCGGCGCTGAGGAACAAGCGATTATTGAGAAAATAGATATAGGCGGTATCTCTTTGATACGTGCCGCCGCGAAGAACTTCAAGGATGTGGTAATCGTAGCTTCCAAGGCTCAATACCAGCCGTTGATGGATCTTTTGAACGAGAAGGGCGCTGAGACAAGCATCGAGGATCGTAGATGGTTCGCCAAAGAGGCGTTCGCCGTTTCCTCGGGTTACGACTCCGCTATCTTCAATTATTTTGATGGCCGCGAAGGTTCCCATTTCCGTGCAACGGTAGATAGTCCGATGCATTTGCGTTATGGCGAGAATCCTCATCAAGCCGCTAAGTTCTATGGTAAGTTTAACGATATGTTCGATCAAATCCATGGAAAAGAGATTTCTTACAACAACTTATTGGATATCGACGCTGCCGTGAACTTGATCGATGAGTTCGACGAGCTGACGTTCGCTATCTTAAAACATAATAACGCTTGCGGTATCGCTTCCCGCGGTAATGTGGTTGAGGCTTGGAAAGAGGCTTTGGCCGGTGACCCGGTTTCCGCTTTCGGTGGCATCTTGATCACGAATACTACGATTAACAAGGAAGTGGCCGAGGAAATCAACAAGATTTTCTTCGAGGTGATTATCGCTCCGGCTTACGACGCTGACGCGCTGGAGGTACTTCAACAGAAGAAGAACCGTATCATCTTGATCCGTAAGGATTGCAAGACTTGCCCGATGCAGTTCCGTTCTTTATTGAATGGTGTCTTGATGCAGGAGAAGGACTTGAGCATCCAAGGTAAGGCTGATTTGGAGCCTATGACGGATAAGCAGCCGACAGCCTCGGAGGTTGAGGACCTGTTGTTCGCCAACAAAATCGTGAAGAACAGCAAGTCCAACGCGATCACCTTGGTGAAGAACAAGCAGCTTTGCGCCAGCGGTATCGGGCAGACCTCTCGTGTGGACTCTTTGAGACAAGCCATAGAGAAGGCTAAATCATTCGGCTTCGACTTGAATGGCGCCGTGATGGCTTCCGACGCTTTCTTCCCGTTCCCCGATTGCGTTGAGATCGCAGACCAAGCAGGTATCACGGCCGTAATCCAGCCGGGAGGCTCTATCAATGATAAGTTGTCTGTCGAGTACTGTAACCAACATGGTTTGGCTATGGTGAAGACAGGTGTTCGTCATTTTAAACATTAATAATAAGACTAATGGGATTGTTTTCTTTCACACAAGAAGTTGCCATAGATTTGGGTACCGCCAATACCATTATCACGTGTAATGATAAGATGGTGGTAGACGAACCTTCGGTGATTGCTTTGGATGCTCGCTCGGACAAGGTGCTGGCTGTCGGTAAGGTGGCCCGTGAGATGTACGAGAAGACGCACCCGAATATTCGTACCGTACGACCGCTTCGTGAGGGAGTTATCGCGGATTTTTACGCTGCCGAGCAAATGATTCGCGGCTTTATCAAGATGGCGAGCGGAAGGAAGCGCTGGTTCGCTCCGTCCTTACGTATGGTGATCGGTATCCCTTCAGGTAGTACGGAGGTAGAGATACGTGCCGTGCGAGACTCTGCCGAGCATGCCGGTGGACGTGATGTGTACATGGTTTTTGAGCCGATGGCTGCCGCTATCGGTGTCGGTATAGATGTCTTGGCCCCCGAGGGTAATATGATCGTGGATATAGGCGGTGGTACTACCGAGATCGCTGTCATCTCCTTAGGTGGTATCGTGTCGAATAAATCAATCCGTATGGCGGGTGACGATTTAACGGCTGATATCGTGGAGTATATGCGTCGCCAACACAACGTGAAGGTGAGTGAGCGTATGGCCGAGCGTATCAAGATCAACGTGGGTTCCGCGCTTACGGTATTGGAGGACGCTCCGGAGGATTACGTGGTTCACGGCCCGAATCAGATGACTGCCTTACCGATGGAGGTACCCGTCTCTTATCAGGAGATTGCCCACTGTTTGGATAAGTCTATCTCGAAGATAGAGGCGGCTATCTTGAGTGCCTTGGAGCAAACCCCTCCCGAGTTATATGCCGATATCGTGAAAAACGGTATCTATTTGGCTGGCGGTGGCGCTATGCTTCGCGGTTTGGATAAGCGCTTGCGGGATAAGATGAATATCCAGTTCCATATCGCCGAGGATCCGTTGCATGCCGTGGCGAAAGGTACGGGAGTCGCTTTGAAGAATATTGAGAAGTTTAATTTCTTAATCCGATAAGAGTAAATAATTGAGAATTGAGAATTGAAAGTTGAAAATTAGCAAGCCGATAGGTCTGGTTCTTTTCAATTTTCAATTCTCAACTTTCAGTTTTCAATTCCTATGCGTAAGTTACTAGAATTCCTGATCGGGAAGAGGCATTGGTTTTTGTTCATTCTGCTTGAGGCTGTTTCGTTGATGTTGGTCTATCGTAATAACGCGTACCAACGGAATATTATATTCAGCTCAGCGAATGTCGTGACAGGATATATCGCCTCGATATCCGGATCTGTCACTTCTTATTTGAATCTTCGGGATATCAATAAGGAGTTATTGGAGCGTAACGGACAGTTGGAATTGCAAATGCTGGATCTGCAAGATCAGTTAGATGCGCTGATTGCGGATACGGTTAGTTTTAAGGGATTTGCGCCGGATTCGACGGAGCAATTTCCTTATTCGTTTGTCGTGGCGGATGTAGTGAACAACAGTGTCACGCATTTGTCTAATTATATTACCGTGGATAAAGGGAAGCTGGACGGGATCATGCCCGATATGGGAGTTGTCTCGGAACGAGGTGTGGTGGGTATCGTATCGACGGTTTCCGATCATTTCTCCGTGATCATTCCGTTGCTGAATCCTAAGTTCCGGTTGAGTTGTAAGGTATTAGGTAGTAGTTATTTCGGGTCATTAAGCTGGAATGGACGCAATACGCTGTACGCCAACCTCGATGAGTTGCCGCGCCATGTGGAGTTCCAGAAAGGCGATACGATCGTGACGAGCGGTTACTCAGCCGTATTCCCCTCGGGTATTATCGTAGGTACGGTCGCTGATTTCGAGAAACAACACGATGATAATTTCTATTCATTACAGGTAGAGTTGGCTACGGATTTCCAAGCGTTGAACAACGTGCGTATTATCAAGAATTTCCGTCAGACGGAGCAAATTGGTGTAGAACAAGAGGCGAAAAGAAATGATTAATAATTTACTGCGTGGTTTCATATATTTCGTGGTGTTTGTGTTGATTCAGGTCTTGATCTTGAACAACATTCATTTCTTGCGGATCGCTACCCCGTTTCTGTATCTCTATTTCATTATTAAGATGCCGGTCGGTAGCTCACGGACGCAAGTCGTTTTCTTCTCTTTCATAGCCGGGGTGGTTATCGATACATTCAGCAACACACCGGGTATGCATGCGGCCGCCTGTACATTGGCGGGATTTTGCAGGGAGCCGTTAATCCGTGTATTCATGGGGAAAGATTTGCCGGAAGGTATTTACCCGTCTTATAAGACCTTTGGTTTCGGAGGCTTTTTCCGATATGTGTTATCGTTTGTGTTGATACAACATACGACTCTTTTCGCGATTGAGTCGTTGACTTTATTTGACCCGTTGTTTCTGGTTGTCCGTATCCTCTCGAGCGTGGTGATGACAACCTTATTGATTTGTACGGTAGAAGCATTCAATATAGAGTCTCAGAAAAGTGGAGAATAATACCAAGTATGAGTTTGAGAACAGGCGCTATGTCTTAGGTGGGGCGGTGATCCTGTTGGTTATCATCTTTATTATCCGTTTGTTCATCCTTCAGGTGGTCGACAACGATTATAAAGCTTGGGCGGATAGTAACGCTTTCTTGAAAAAGACCTTATATCCTTCCCGAGGCATGATGTACGACCGTAATGGTAAATTATTGGTCTATAACCAGCCCGCTTACGACGTGATGCTTATCATGCGTGAGATACAGCCTTTCGATACCCTCGATTTCTGCGATGTGCTGGGCATCACGAAAGAGCAATTCCTCAAACGTATAGCGGATATTAAGAACCGGCGGTTAAATCCCGGTTATTCTTCCTATGTCCCTCAAGTATTTATGAACCAGCTTTCCGCGCAGGAATATGGCGTGTTGCAGGAGAAGTTATACAAATTTCCCGGCTTCTATATACAGAATCGCACGATCCGCCAATACGAGTATCCCAATGCCGCTCTTGTGCTGGGAAATATCGGCGAGGTAAACCGGAAAGATATAGAGAGTGACTCTTATTATACACAAGGCGATTACTCCGGCAGGACCGGGATCGAACAATCGTACGAGGAATATTTGCGGGGCGTGAAGGGTGTCGAGATCCTGTTGCGTGACGCTCACGGACGTATCAAGGGGCGATACGAGGAAGGCCTGCACGATATCCAGCCGGAATCCGGCAAAAACTTGAAATTATCCTTGGATATGGACTTGCAGGCTTATGGGGAGAAGTTAATGCAGAATAAATTAGGGGGTATCGTGATGATAGAGCCGGAGACAGGGGAGGTGCTTTGTATGGTTTCCGCTCCTACATATGATCCGAGTATCTTGATCGGGCGCCAGCGGGGAAAGAACTACGTGGCTTTGCAGAAGGACCCGTTGAAACCTTTATTCAACCGCCCGCTCATGGCGCAATATCCTCCCGGATCTACATTTAAACCGACTCAAGGTTTGATCTTCTTGCAAGAAGGGGTGATTACTCCGGAAACTCAATATACCTGTGCGCATGGATATACCTTCCGGGGAGGTAAGCCGGCTTGTCACGGGCATCCGTCTCCTCTGAATCTGGTCGGGGCGTTGGCGACCTCTTGTAACTCTTTTTTCCCTTGGGGACTGCATGATATGATCGACAGCCGGAAGCGATATCCGTCGGTACAGGAGGCTTTTGAGGTTTGGAAGAATTATATGGTTTCTATGGGGTATGGCTATAAGCTGGGAATCGATCTTCCGGGGGAGAAGCGAGGGTTCATTCCGAATAGTAAGTTCTACGATAAGGTGTACCGGGGACGTTGGAATTCCAGTACGGTTATCTCGATCGCTATCGGTCAGGGTGAGATATTGGCTACGCCTTTGCAAATCTGTAATTTGGCGGCTACTGTCGCTAATCGGGGATATTATATTACTCCGCATGTCGTGAAAGAGATTCAAGACACTCCGCTGGATACATTATATAGTAAGAGGCATTATACATCGGTGGATACGCATTATTATAGTTATATTGCCGAGGGTATGCGAGGGGCTGTTACGGGAACCGCTTATGGTGGAACCTGTCGTGGGGCGGCTTTACCGGATATCGAGGTTTGTGGAAAGACGGGAACGTCGGAGAACCCGCATGGTAAGGACCATTCTATTTTTATGGGATTCGCTCCTTATCAAAAGCCGAAGGTCGCCATTGCCGTGTTTGTGGAAAACGCCGGATTCGGTGCTACCTATGCGGTGCCTATCGGTAAATTGATGTTGGAGAAATATTTGAAAGGAGAAATATCCGAGGCTAACAAGGCGACGGAGGAATATATTATGAATGCCGTAATACTACCGAACAATGCGCTATAGGAAAACGGAAATATGGAAGTCGGTAGACTGGATTACCATTTTGTTGTATTTGATTATGGTAATCGCCGGTTGGTTTAGTATTTGTGGGGCGAGCTACGAGTTTGATAACGTTGGCTTGTTCGACCCGTCGGGTCGTCCGGGGATGCAGATGATTTGGATCGGTACCTCACTCGCCCTTATTTTCGTCATATTGATGCTGGAAAGTGACTTCTTCGATATATTCGCCTATCTGATCTATGCGTGCGTGATCGTATTGTTGATCGCCACTATATTTTTAGCACCTAATATCAAGGGATCGCATTCTTGGCTCGTATTGGGACCTATCCGTTTGCAACCAGCGGAGTTGGCTAAGTTCGCTACCGCTTTGGCCGTGGCGAAGTTTATGAATGGCTATGGCTTTAAGCTAACGACGGTCAAGAATTTCTCAATCACTTTGTTCTTGATCTTCTTGCCGATGGTTTGTATTCTTTTACAGAAAGAGACGGGGTCGGCATTGGTTTACTTGGCATTCTTCCTGATGTTATACCGGGAAGGAATGACTGGATATATTTTGTTGATAGGAGTTTGTGCGGTCGTCTTTTTCGTTACGGGAATGAAATATTCAGAGGTGATGGTGGGTATTACCCCATTGGGTGAATTAATCGTCTCTTGCCTTGTCTTATTAATAACCATGGGATTAGTTGGGAGTGTCCGTAAGGATTATATAAGCGTTAAGATCATGCTTGGGGGAATTGCTTCGACATTCTTGATCGGGTATGTCGTTTCTTTGTTTGTCCCGGTAAACTTCGCTTGGATATCGATAGGCTTGGTAGGAGCCGCGTCAATCTATTTATTCTATTTATCCATTCGAAACTGGGTATGGCATTATGCGTTAATCGCTCTGTTCGCTTTAGGTTCTATCTGTTTCCTATTTTCTGTGGATTATGTGTTTAATGACATATTGGAACCTCACCAACAAATTCGTATTAAAGTCTCTTTAGGCTTGGAGGATGATCCAAGCGGGGCGGGGTATAATGTGAATCAGTCCAAGATCGCTATCGGTTCCGGAGGATTATCCGGAAAAGGATTCTTGAATGGGACGCAGACCAAATTGAAGTATGTGCCGGAACAGGATACGGATTTTATCTTTTGTACGGTAGGCGAGGAGCAAGGCTTTTTGGGAGCCTCTGCCGTATTGATCGTATTCGGACTTTTTATTCTTCGTCTGATTGTATTGGCGGAGCGGCAAGATAATGCTTTCGGGCGAGTCTATGGCTATAGCGTAGCCTCCATATTCTTTTTCCATCTGGCGATTAATGTCGGCATGGTGACGGGATTGACTCCGGTTATCGGCATTCCCTTGCCTTTCTTTAGCTATGGAGGTTCCTCGCTTTGGGGATTTACGATCTTATTGTTTATTTTTCTTCGTTTGGACGCTTCTCGGAAGGAGCGTTAGTGGAAGAAGGTAAGACCCGTAAGCCGATTTCCTGAATGCCCGGAAGTTGGTCGTTACGCATCCCCTGCCGGAAGCTAAAGGTATATTGCCCTTTAACGGGGAAATAGTAAGCAGACCGTATCGGGAAACTGGATTGAAACAGGGAGATCCCGTCCCCATACCATTTCCCAAACTCATCAGCTAACATACATTCGATCGTATCCCTTTTTAAAGGACCTATCGGAAGTTCCTCGCTGCAAAATACCCATAGGTTCTGATACGGATACATATTATTGTTCCGTACTTCCAAGGTTAGGTCGTACGGAACCGATATATCCTCAATCAAGAAAGTGAAATAGTACTCCTTATTCTTCTCCCACGAGGTGTTCTGGATAGCTTGATACTGATCGTATACAGCTTCATTCTCGCAAGAGAAGCATAAGAAGCATGTTACACAGGCGGCAATGAACTTTTTAAGCCTCAGGCTTTGTCTCTGGCCTATTCTCCGTTTTATCAGGTCTGGCCTGTTTGATCGGTTGCTGAGGTTTGTCATTATTCGCAGGCTTGTCATTGTTGGATTGCTTATCGTTATTAGCTCTCGGCCTTTGTTTCGGGCGATTGTTTCGGTTGCTCTCCCTGTTATTATCACGGTTGTTCTCCCGATTCTCCCGACTGTTTTCCCGGCTATTATCTTTGTTATTCTCCCGGTTATTCTCTCTGTCCCGGTTATTCTCACGATTGCTATTCCTATTATTTCCTCCGTTGCGGCGATTATTGCCACCGGCTCCGTTTCCTCCGTTGTTCTTATTCTCAGAAACAGGTGCGTCGGTGTTGGTAACTGCCGTCGCGGTGGTGTTAGCTCCGTTCCCGTTTCCATTGTTCTCGCCATTATTCTTGTTGGCAGGACGTTTTTTCTTTTTCTTTTTAACAGAGTCGAAACGTGTGACGCTTTCTTGCCCAAGAATATCTTGAGCGTCTCGTTTCGGTGGTTGTGGCTTCGTATCCGCCTCTAGAGATATCGGCTTCATGCCTTTCTTATTCATGTTAATGACATCGAAAGCACGGCTTGCCGGAATCGTGATAAGATTAGCCGCAAATGATTTATCCGTAGAATAGGTAATTTCCCGTTTGAAAATATCCGTCTTGAAATGATAGTAATTATTATCTTTGGTCTCCAAGACAATTTCCCGGGAAGGAAGGCGTTTCTGGGCTTCCACATATGTATCTACCTCATAATTGATACAACATTTCAATTTAGCGCATTGTCCGGCCAATTTCTGGGGATTCATGGAAATATCTTGATAACGGGCAGCTCCGGTAGCGACCGATACAAAACTTGTCATCCAACTGGAACAGCAAAGTTCTCTACCGCAAGGGCCGATACCACCGATACGTCCGGCTTCTTGACGAGCACCGATCTGCTTCATCTCGATACGAACACGAAAAGCCTCCGCTAGCACTTTAATTAGTTGACGGAAATCTACACGTTCATCCGCTATATAATAAAAGATCGCCTTATTACCGTCACCTTGATACTCTACATCACCGATTTTCATATTCAATCCTAAATCGGCCGCGATTTGCCGCGAGCGAATCATGGTGGCATGTTCCTTTGCTTTTGCTTCCTCATATTTCTCGATATCGGTCGGTTTTGCCTTTCGGTAAATCCGTTTAGGCTCGGCTTCCGTGCGCACATTGTTCTTCTTCATTTGCAGCAGAACCAATTTACCCGTTAAAGAAACCGTACCGATATCATGACCGGGACTTGCCTCTACGGCTACTATATCACCTTTTTCCAAAGGTATTTTAGCACTATTCAAGTAATACCCTTTGCGGGTATTTTTAAATTGAACCTCTACGAAATCAGTCGAGCCTTCCGCGTCGGGTACATCGCACAACCAATCATAGGTATTCAGTTTATTGTTTTGCCTTTTGCTGCAACCTTTGCAGCCCATGTGGCTACTTCCTTTATCTAATATGAAATCCATTTATTTTTAATTTGTAAGAGGGCCATCGACATAACCACCCAATTTATCTAAATATGCAAAAATAGTGATTTATTCCCATTCAAAATCATAGTTATGATTTTTTCAGTTATAAAAAAAGACCCGAAGATAGGTGTTATACCTAACCTTCGGGCCTTTTCTTATATATTTACACGATTAGTCTACCAACCCATGGCTCTTGAATACCTTGTGGATTGTCTCCAAAGCGTAATCTAGTTGCTCTTTCGTGTGGGTAGCCATAAGGGAGAAGCGGATCAGTGTATCCTCGGAAGCAACTGCGGGAGCTACTACCGGGTTTACGAAGATTCCGGCCTCAAATAATTCTTTTACGATAAGGAATGTCAAGTCGTTGTCACGGATAAACAACGGGATGATCGGGGTAGAAGTATGTCCGATCTCACAACCCATGTTACGGAAACCATCCAATGCGTAATGAGTCAAATCCCATAAATGTTGGATACGTTCCGGTTCGCTTAACATAATATCTAATGCCGCGTTCGCTGCGGCAGTAGCGGCAGGCGTATTGCTTGCGCTAAAGATATAGGAACGGGAGTGGTGACGTAAGTAATTGATAACCGGTTCGTCTGATGCGATAAAACCACCGATAGAAGCGAAAGACTTACTGAAAGTTCCCATGATCAAATCAACATCGTTCGTAACGCCGAAGTGATTACAAGTACCGCGGCCATGATCACCGAATACACCGATACCATGAGCCTCGTCAACCATTACACTTGCGTTATATTTCTTTGCGAGAGCTACGATTTCCGGTAATTTAGCGACATCACCTTCCATGCTGAAGACACCGTCGATAACGATAAGTTTCACCTTGTCTGGCTCGCATTTCTGGAGTTGTTTCTCCAAGGAGTCCATATCGTTATGCTTGAATTTCAATTTCGTGGAGAAAGAAAGACGATGTCCTTCGATAATGGATGCATGATCCAACTCATCCCAAAGGATATAGTCCTCACGTCCGGTGATACAGGATACAACACCTAGATTAACTTGGAAACCTGTAGAGTATACGATGGCGTCTTCTTTACCAACAAATTCTGCTAAACGTTTTTCCAACTGGAGGTGTAAGTCCAACGTTCCGTTTAAGAAACGTGAGCCGGCACAACCTGTACCATACTTTTTAATGGCCTCGATCGCTGCTTCTTTTACTTTAGGATGATTGGTTAATCCTAAGTACGCATTAGAACCAAACATCAAGACTTTCTTCCCGCTGATTAGAACTTCCGTGTCCTGATCGCTCTGGATTTCCCTGAAGTAAGGATAGATTCCCATTGCCATGGCTCTTTGAGGAGCGTCGTACTTTGCTAGTTTCTCTTGTAAAAGTTTCATATTATTATAAAAGAGAATGATTTATCTCGCTATTTATTTATTCTAATAAAGAACACAGGTTCGCCGCGTACATAATCCTATGTTTCGGCAAATCCAGCCGCAAAAGTAGTAAAAAAATAACTTATAGTAGTCGAAATGCTTTAAAAGTTTTATAAAAGCATTATTTTTGTCCTCTCAAATAAAAAAGAAGAAGTGAGGATGAGCGAACGGGATATAAAAGTACAAGCTATCATAAACCCTATATCAGGTGTAGGGTCGAAGCGCAAGATACCTAAGATGATCGAAGGGATCTGCTCGAAAAAGAACTGTTCGTTAAACATTTCTTTTACAGAGTATGCAGGCCATGCCAGCGAGTTGACTCGGCAAGCCATAGAGGAGGGAGCTGAATATATTTTGGCGGTAGGCGGTGACGGGACGGTGAATGAGATAGCGAGAGCTATGATCCATTCGAACGCGATCTTAGGTATCATCCCGAAAGGTTCGGGCAATGGCTTAGCTAGAGAATTGCACATACCGATGGACGTGAAAAGAGCTATCGATCTGATCGCGAAAGGGCATGTTACGACGATAGATTGCTGCCGGGCGAACGGACAGGTCTTTTTCTGTACCTGTGGAGTCGGTTTTGATGCCGCCGTCAGCCAGAAATTCGCGAATGAGAAACGGCGCGGCTCTCTTACTTATATAAAGAATACGATAGAGGAGTATCTGAGCTATAAGCCTGAGCCTTATGAATTGGTGGTGGATAATCAGACGATCAAGGAGAAGGCGTTTCTAGTCGCTTGCGCGAATGCTTCGCAATATGGTAATAATGCGTTTATCGCTCCGCACGCGAATATACAGGACGGACGGATGGACGTTACGATCTTATCCCCTTTTATGCCATTGGATATCGCTCCTTTGGCCATTCAATTGTTTACCAAACAGATTGATCGGAATAGTAAGATTAAGACGATGAAAGCCCAGCAAGTCACGATTATTCGCCAACATCCGGGCGTGATGCACTTGGATGGAGAACCGATCATGGCAGATCGCCGTATCGATATTACGGTGGAACCAAAAGCCTTACATGTGCTGACTCCGGAGGTTGTGTCTTTCACCAAGGAGGTACATAATTTATTTGACGAGGTAACTCGCTTCTTCGATAAAAAGCTTCCTTACATTTTCAAGTAAAAGTCTTTAGCTATAGCGGTGAATTCTTCGCTATATCGATGTCGCTCGATTTCTAGGGTCAGATGAGACGACTTGGGCTTTGCTACCGGCGTCGCTGAGAGTTCTATTAATAAACGCTTAGGAGGGGCGTCCGGTATGGGAGAAACGTGGGCTTCTCTCGATGGAGACAAAGACTCTTCTCGAGCGATGTCTATTAAAGACTCCCGTTGCTCGAAGGGAAGCACCAAGGCGATATTTCCTTCGGGTGCCAACAGTTTGCGGCTATCACGCAATAAATCCGGGAGAGATAGAGTATCCGTATGCCGGGCTAGATTACGTTTAGTATCCGGGCATTTCAATGAATCAATAAAATAGGGTGGGTTGGATACGATCAAGTCATATTTGATATTCTCATCCGGCATATATTCGGAGAGCGAGGTTTGATAGACTTGTATCCGGTTGGCGAAAGGCGATTTTGCGATGTTTTCCCGAGCTTGTAAACATGCGTCTAAATCTATATCGATAGCGTCTAGGATCGCGGTGCTACGCTGCGCCAGCATGAGGGCGATCAGTCCGGTTCCGGTTCCCACATCCAAAATCCTCTGACATCTCTCTGTGCTAGCCCATGCCCCAAGCAAAACGCCATCCGTTCCGACTTTCATGGCACATTTATCGTGCCATACCGTAAATTTCTTGAATTGAAAATAAGGATTTGCCATATCTCTATCGATTGTATGCCGCGAAATTAGTAAGAATTGAATGAAAAGCTGTAACTTTGGCACGTTTATTGTATTAACATATACAATGATGAATGTATATATGAAAGAAAAGACGAGAGTATTTTGCCAGAATTCGTTTGATGACTTGGATGACAATATTGGTATCGTAATGCCAATTCTTACAGAATGCGATGTAGATGAGGATTTCACAGAAGGAATAGAGAAAGTTGGAGACACTATACCCATTCTTCCGTTAAGGAATATGGTACTCTTTCCGGGTGTTGCCTTGCCGGTGATTATCGGGCGTCCTAAATCGATGCGCCTGATTAAAGAGGCTGTACATAAAAAGAGTTTGATCGGAGTTGTTTGCCAGAAAGAGATGGGTACGGAAGATCCTATCTTAGAGGATTTATATACAACCGGGGTAATCGCTGACATCGTTCGTGTCTTAGAGATGCCGGACGGTAGTACTACTGTTATTCTTCAAGGTAAGAAACGCTTTGAATTGAATGAGTTGACCGAGACAGATCCGTATCTTTCCGGTAAGATCACCGTGTTGGAGGACACGAAGCCGGACAAGACAGACCGCGAGTTCGAGGCTTTGATCTCAACGATCAAGGATTTGACCATCAAGATGCTTGGGGCCGTGGCTGAACCTCCCCGGGATTTGATCTTCTCGATCAAGAATAATAAGAATGTCTTGTATGTGGTCAATTTCTCTTGTAGCAATATACCGAGTGGATCGGCCGAGAAACAGCAATTGTTATTGATCGGGGACTTAAAAGAGCGTGCGTATCGGTTACTTTTTATCTTGAACCGCGAGTATCAGCTGGTGGAGTTGAAAGCTTCCATCCAGATGAAGACACATGAGGATATCAATCAACAACAAAAAGAATATTTCCTTCAACAGCAAATCAAGACCATTCAAGAGGAATTGGGCGGGAATATCAATGAGTTGGAGATAAAAGAATTACGGGAGAAAGCCAGTCGTAAGAAATGGCCTGCCGAGGTAGCGCAGGTCTTTGAGAAGGAATTGCGAAAATTGGAACGATTACATCCGCAATCTCCGGATTATTCCGTACAGACGCAATATGTCCAGAATATCGTTAACTTGCCGTGGAACGAGTATAGTAAGGACAATTTCAACTTATCTCATGCCCAGAAGGTCTTAGATCGTGATCATTATGGTTTGGAGAAGGTGAAAGAGCGTATTATCGAGCATCTGGCGGTATTGAAGCTGAAAGGGGATATGAAATCTCCGATTATCTGTTTGTACGGTCCTCCGGGAGTCGGCAAGACTTCATTGGGGCGTTCCATCGCAGAGGCTTTGCGCCGTAAATATGTACGTGTTTCTTTAGGTGGATTGCACGATGAGGCCGAGATCCGCGGACATCGTCGTACCTATATCGGCGCTATGTGCGGACGTATCATCCAGAATATACAGAAGGCGGGAACATCGAACCCTGTCTTTATCTTAGATGAGATCGATAAGATCACGAATGATTTCAAGGGGGATCCGGCATCCGCTTTATTGGAGGTCTTGGACCCGGAGCAGAATAATGCGTTTCACGATAATTATCTGGATATCGATTACGATTTAAGCAAGGTGATGTTTATCGCTACCGCTAATAATTTGAATACGATTTCCCAGCCATTGCTGGATCGTATGGAACTGATCGAGGTGAGCGGTTATATCATGGAGGAGAAGGTAGAGATCGCAGCGAAGCATCTCGTGCCTAAGCAGATGGATGTACATGGCTTGAAGAAAGGTTCCGTGAAATTCCTCAAGAAAACCTTACAAGTGATCGTTGAAGCCTATACACGCGAGAGCGGTGTCCGGGAATTGGATAAGAAAATCGCCAAAATCATGCGTAAGCTAGCCCGTAAGGTCGCTAGCGACGAGCCTATCCCGACGAGCATTAAGCCGGAGGATTTGTATGAATATCTAGGGGCGGTCGAATATTCCCGCGATAAATATCAAGGGAATGACTATGCCGGCGTGGTTACGGGATTAGCTTGGACGGCTGTTGGTGGTGAGATTCTTTTCGTGGAGTCGAGCTTAAGTAAAGGTAAGGGGTCAAAGCTTACTTTGACCGGGAATCTGGGAGATGTGATGAAAGAGTCTGCCATGTTGGCACTTGAGTATATCCATGCGCATGCGGCTCAGTTTAATATCAACGAGGAGTTGTTCGAGAACTGGAATGTGCATGTCCACGTACCGGAGGGGGCGATCCCGAAAGACGGACCGAGTGCCGGAATAACGATGGTGACTTCTCTTGTCTCCGCCTTTACTCAGCGTAAGGTGAAAAAGAACTTGGCTATGACCGGCGAGATCACGTTGCGTGGCAAAGTGCTTCCCGTAGGTGGTATCAAGGAGAAGATCTTGGCGGCTAAACGTGCCGGGATCAAGGAGTTGATTCTTTGCAAGGAGAATGAGAAGGATATCAATGAGATTAAACCGGAGTATTTGAAAGGCTTGGTGTTCCATTATGTGAGTGACATTCAACAGGTGGTGGATCTGGCGTTGCTGAGAGAAAAGGTGGATAATCCCTTGTTCTGATAACGACTTTTTAGGCATATATAGGTGTGGGCTTATACGTATATACGTGTAGGCCCATATTAGTATCGGCGTAAGCCTATACGTATATACGCGTGGGCCTACGCCGATATAGGTGTTTTTAAGGGAAGCGTATACTTCTATTTAGAGTATTTCCGTAGGAATTCCAAGCTGTTGCGTATCTCTTGGATATCGGATTTGAAATCATCGTATTCAATGGAGATAAGCCCGTTGAAATGCTGACGCTTCAGCTCGTTGACGAACGCTTTTACCGGTAAGATCCCGGTTCCCCATGTGGCGTCTTCCATCTTGTCGGTGAGGTCTTTCAAATGCGCCACCTTGATGCGTCCGGATAATTTCTGGAGATTCTTGAGCGGATCTTCACCCACCCGTTTCCAATGGCCGATATCGGCGCATACTCCCATCAAGGGAGAACGGCCTTTCAGCGCTTTCTCTACCACCTCGGCACTTGCGTAAATGCATGGACTCGGATGGTTATGGATCGCTACCTCCATATCGTACTTCTTGGCGAGGGATTCGATGTAGTCCAACTGGTTTAACTCCGGTTCGACAGTCACGATATGTGCGCCTATTTTATGAGCGAATGCGAAGAACTTATCCCATTCCTCGTTAGTCCCATAAGAGGCTACACCAAAGGCGATCGGCTTGATTCCCCTTTTCTTGAACTCATGGCGTAATAAAGCGCAGTCATCATCGCTCAAGTCGTAATTCAGATAGGTCTCTTTTGGGAACGGAGCACCCAATTCTTGGAAAAAGAAAGCTTCCGCATACCCCATGCCCAGTTGTTGAGTCTTATCCAAGGTCTCCATCAACGTAAGATTGTGGAAAGTCCAAGTCTGTATACCCACCTTCCAGTCCGCTTTTTGCGCCGCCAGCTGTACGGCCTGCCCAAGGAGCATGACCGTACATAGTGCTAATATAATATATCGTTTCATACTTATACCGGCATTTCCGGAAGGCTCCAGCCTTCACGATAGGTATGTCTGATATATTCGTTGGCAGCCTCTAGCGCATTGAACTCCGCGTATTTCGTATCGAAATAGGGGTGACCGTCTATCACCTTGAAATCATCGCTGGTTACGATCTTCAATACGTCGGAAGAGGATATGTTGGTGAAACGCATGTTTTGGGCGTCCCACATCAATTTCTTGTTCAAGCCTTGCAGACGGATCGCCAATACGCCTAATAACACCATCTCGTTGAATGGTCCGGAATAAGCGAAGTTGGAAGTTCCTTCCACACGGTTCTCAGGAGATTCTTTACAAGCACGGATCCAGTCTTGCTCATGGAAACCGTCGAAGTATCCGGTAGCGTTCGGGATACGGCGCAAATAAGGGGTTACTTGAGGTACACGGCCGGATAATAACCGGGAGTTGAAACCTCCGCAATCGCAGATCAACGTATCTTTAGTACCTACGAAGATACATCCACCCAAACCGTCACGCATCATATCTACGCCATCCGGTAATAAGTCCGGACGCTGAGGAAGCATACCGCCATCGTACCAATATACTTTCACTTCCGGCAAGGCTACCTTTGGAAGATTGTCACGAGCCGGGAAGCGGAATTCTACCACCTCCGATTGAGGAGCGGATTCCGTATTGATCTGGGTAGAACGGCCTTGTACGCGATCCGGATAACCTAACTTCAAGGATTGATAAACCGGGTCGAGCACGTGGCAAGCCATATCTCCGAAAGCTCCGGTTCCGAAATCCCACCATCCACGCCAGTTCCAAGGGGTATAGATCTCATGGAACGGACGCATGGCGGCCGGGCCGATAAATAAGTCCCAATTCATCGTCTTCGGACAACGTTGTTTTTCGGTTGGGCGCTGTAATCCTTGCGGCCAGATCGGACGGTTGGTCCATGCGTGTACTTCTTTTACTTCACCGATCTCTCCGTTCCAGATCCATTCGCATAATTGACGTACACCATCGCCGGAGTTCCCTTGGTTACCCATCTGGGTCGCTACCTTATATTTAGCGGCGAGTTTTGTCAATAAACGGCTCTCGTAAACGGAGTGGGTAAGCGGCTTTTGGCAATATACGTGCTTCCCCATTGTCAAGGCGGTGGCTGCGATCGTGGCATGAGTATGGTCCGGAGTAGCTACCATGACACCGTCGATTTGGTCGCCCAACTCATCGAACATCTTTCGCCAGTCCCAATAACGTTTAGCGTCCGGGAATTCCTCGAAGCAGTTCTTCGCGTATTTCCAGTCGATATCGCAAAGCCCGATGATGTTCTCGGTTTTCATGCCGACCAAGTTCGGGTGGCCTTTACCACCGATACCGATACCGACAATATTCATTGTATCACTTGGTGCCTTATGGCCTAATCCAGCGATCGTTTTAGAGGGGACGATTGTTAGACCAGCTGCCGCTACGGCTGCTTTTTTCAGAAAATCTCTTCTTGATTCCATGTTGTATAATTTGTTTTTTAGTAGTTACTGTTAGAAATTGAAACAGGAGGTTACCATTCTATGATCCGAAGGGTAAGGGGAGACTACCACGTCCGAGGTGGCCTCGCTTTCGCCTGTGATAAATGAGTCTGTTACCTTACATCCGGAATATAGTACGAAATCCAGACGGTCTAGTATTTCTTGTTCGCTAGGAACGGGAGTCCATGTATAGCCGGGTGTGGAGACCTCGTCCGGATGGATTGTCCGGTAGGAGTCGTTCATCCCGATCTCAGAGAAAGCCTTGGTTGCCGGCCACTCCACCTTGATCTTGTGGATACCGGCATCGGCGGCCCGTTGTGTCCAGTCCAAGAAAGAAGGCTCATTAAAATCTCCTGTTAAAAAGACAGGATAACCTTCTTTCATGACTTGCTGTATATCCTTTTGATAACGAGTTACTTCTTCACGCCGGGCCTCGTTGGCGAACCAGACAGCTTCCTCCTCGGTATCGATAAACGGATAATCGCCATAAGGAATCCCATTCAATTGATAAGGCTGATACGGGATATAATATAGATGGCAATTAAACATCCAGCAGAATTTGTCTTTGCCTACCTGTATCTTCACCCCGTAGCGGGAAGCCGTACTGTCGACGACCGGATAACGAGATAAGATATAATGTCCCTCCCCTTGGTTGAAAAGGTGGAAACCTAGGGATTCCGCGATTTCCGGCACATGATCGTGCTTGATGCCGTCTTCTTCATAGATATGCCCTTCTTGGATTCCTACGATATCCGTCTGGCTAGCCTCGATCACTTTCGCTGTCTGGCTAGGGGGAAGCTTTCCCCCTAGGGTATTCAACCAAATATTGAAACTACTGACTTTTACCGTTGCCGGCTTGTCGCTACATGCGCTCAATGCACAACAAAGTATGGCTACGCAGCATAAAATTTCACTTATCTTCCTCATGTTTCTCTGGTATTTACAGGAACAAATATATTAAATGTCCCGTTCTTTTCACTACTAAGACTTCTTAATTTATTTTACCATCGGCCAAGGAAACTTCGATACAAGTTGGATGCGTTGACCTGTAGCTTGTGATTTTCGGGCGGCCTCGATAATCTCTAATACGTGTAACGCATGCTCGACATTTATACGTGGTTCCGTGTTTAATGCCATGTGTTTGCTGATATCGGAAGCACCTTCTTGCCAAACATAGCCATTGGTGTCCGGAACGAAACGCTGGGGTACCGGATGATCCATCGTCGATAAGTCCACCCCGTTCGGTGCCCAGTCGTAACCTACCATATGCATATTGCCGTGTGAACCGTATAAGGAGATCGTCGCTTTCTCCTGTCCTTTACCTAAATGTCCGTATGGATCGAAATAGTTGAAACCACACTCGATATGAGAAAGGACTCCCTTTTCGTGTTCCATGATAATCATGGCATTATCTTCTTCTCGAACTTTGATTTTGCCCTTATCGTCTACGGTTCTCTCCGGGGTTACGATTGTAGTCATGGCAACAACGGATTTAGCCGGTCCCAATAATCCGGTTAGGGTAGCGATGTTATAGACTCCTAAGTCGGGCATACTGCCACCTAGCGGTTCGTAGAAGAAAGCGGACCAAGAAGGGCCTTCATGTCCGTAATGTCCGTGCGCACATGCCAGATTACCTAGGGTTCCTTTATTGATTTGTTCGGCCATAAAGGCAAATTGAGGACTGTTTACAACAGCGGGCGCACCCCAGATACGAAGTCCCTTGCTCGTAGCGAGATCGTATAATTCTTTGCCTTCCTTATAGGAATTCGCCAAAGGTTTCTCGCTCCAGACATTTCTTCCCGCCATCAAAGCCTTACGGTTCAACTCTCCGTGAACCTGCATATCGGTCAATGTAAGCATCAAGTCGAACTTGGAACCACTAAGCATATCATCGATATGCTTGTACCATTTAGGTATATTATATTGCTTGGCCGCCTTTTGAGCACGATCCGGTTTGATATCGCAACAAGCTACGATTTCTACATACGGGCACTTCGATATATGGGGAAAATATTGGGTAGATACACTTCCGCAACCGATAACGGCTACTTTCACCTTTTTACCTTCCGATTCGAATTTCTCCGCATAGGCGAAAAGGGGTGATAGTAGTGACGCGAGACTTGCCGCGGCCGATACTTTAAAGAATTCTTTTCTATTCATGGCATTGATTTCTTAATACAATTAGTCTAAATCCTTAATCTTCACATTCTTGAAATATACTTTACTTCCATGGTCCTGAAAACAAAGTTTACCGGTGGTAGAGATACCGTAATCGGGGAAAGCTTCCCATTTACCGCTATAACGACGCATCTTCCAATCTTCGGACCCTTCTTGGAAAGAGAAAAGTTTTTCTCCGTTCAGCCAGTGCTCAACATATCCATCCTTGTAAAGTACCATAGAGGAGTTCCATTCTCCCGGAGGGTTCACCTGTTTGGTTTCCGGTACATACATAGCGTAGTTGCAACCCGTTTTCTGCCAGTCTTCCAATCCCTCTTTTCCGGTCTCGCTGACCCAAGGATAGTTATCGTCATCGATCAACTGGTATTCCGGGCCGGTTTCAAAAGGAGCTTTGTACTTAGGCCCTTCTTGTACGTGATATAAGAATCCTGAGTTTCCTTGCGCCCCGATTTTCCAATCCCATTTGATCTGGAAGTTATGGTAATTCTTAACGGTAACGATATCGGTACTTACCTTGATCGTGGTATCCGCTATCACGTCACCACCGTTTCCGTAGCCGACGATCACCCCGTCTTCTACCTGCCATCCCTTGACATCACCCCCGTTGAACATTTTCCAACCGGTAAAATCCTTGCCATTGAATAACAAGGTGTAGCCTTCCGCTTTTTCCTCCTCAGTCAATACATTATCTTTTACTTCCGTGGATGAGGAACGACTTCCACATGCAACCATACACATCCCGTAAATGGTTACTAGAAAAATAGATACGATCTTTTTCATATATTAGAATATTTAGTTTAATTATCTCCTTATGATAACGCCATTTGATATGGTTTATTTGTTCATTGGCAAAAATACTGTACATAAAGGATTTGGATAATAGAGTATCTAGCTAAAAAAAATGGATTATCTTTGCGTTATTCAGTAACCATCTAAAAGTTCTGGTTTATGGCGAAAATAAAGCATGGTTTTTCCGGTCAGCGGTTGATTGTCTATCCTTTCTACGTTATAGAACAAGCGTTGAACAACCCGTTAGTCGCGGACTTGGTCGTACACTCTATGGGGTATTTTCCGAAGGCGGAAAGCCATTATATTGATCGTGCGTCCGGTTGTGGAGAGTACCTTTTAATTTATTGCACCAAAGGAGAGGGCTGGTACGTGTTGGATGGAAAACGATATGTCGTACCCGAGAATCATTTTTTCATCCTCCCGGCAGAGAAGCCCCATCAATATGGTTCGAGCGAGCATGATCCTTGGTATATTTATTGGGCACATTTTAAAGGGAAAAAGGCGAAGTATATCAGCGATCAACTGCAAGGGGTGATCCCGATCGACATGGATGATAATTCCCGTATCGGCGATCGTATCGCCTTCTTCGATGAACTATTGAATGTGTTGGAGAGTGGGACGGATGAGGCTACGGTTAATTACGTCAATTTAAGTTTCAATCATTTGATCGCCTCTTTCCTCTATGTGAAGACGTATAGGGAGGCTAAATTCTCCAAAAGCAAGGCGGAGAATACGTTCTTTATTAGTTTGGCGACCCACTTCATGACGGAGAATCTGGAGAATAAATTGACATTAAAGGAATTGGCCTCTCATTTCGGCTATTCGGAATCTTATATGTACAGGCTTTTCTTCAAGGAAACCGGTTATGCTCCGATGAATTATTTCTTGCATATGAAAATAGACCGGGCTTGCCAGCTATTATTACATACGAATATGAAGATCAATCAAGTCGCCTTGAAACTGGGCTTTGACGATCCCTACTATTTCAGCCGTATCTTTAAGAAGATAGTAGGTACATCGCCCAAGGATTACCGGCACTCGTTGCCGAAGTGAGATATTTACGATGAACCTAAACGGGAATTTAGGGCTGCCCTAAACGAGGGCTTAGGGATACCCTAAACGGGAGCTTAGGGCTGGCGGTATTTATTCCGGTCGGCTTCCGTTATTTCCCGGATTACACGGCAGGGATTGCCGGCGGCTATGACATTGGCCGGAATATCTTTGGTTACGACGCTTCCTCCGGCGATTACCGTGTTATCGCCAATGGTCACCCCCGGAAGGATACAGGCTTGCGCACCGATCCATACGTTATCGCCGATAGTCACGGGAAAAGCGTATTCCAGACCTTCATTACGTTGCTTTACGTCAAAAGGGTGGCCGGCGGTATAGATGCCTACGTTCGGGGCGATGAACGCGTTATTGCCGATACGAACTTTCGCTCCATCCAAGATAACGAGATTCACGTTGGCGAAGAAATTATCCCCAATCTCGATATTATAGCCATAATCGCATTGGAAAGGGGATAGGATAACGGTGTTCTTCCCTTTCTTGCCTAGAAAAGAGGTTAGGATCCGATCTTTTTCTTCCTCTTGGTCGGGGGGCAATTGGTTGTATTTGAAAAGGACGCATTTCGCTCTTTTCATCTCATCTTGAAGCTCACTATCATGATTCGCATTGTATAATAGACCTTCCGCCGCTTTTTCTTTTTCTGTTTTCATATGTCTCTTACTAAGATTTATAAAACGATGATTTGCGCGAAGATACTATTTTATTGGGAGGAGTTTATCCTCCGATTCGTATTTCCAAACCCATTTTTTCCCCCATCTCCTTAAAGGGGAACAGCTCTTCTTTGGCTAGCATTTGCTCGCAGGGATAAGGATAGGTGAGACCTAATTGCTCGTATTTATCTTTTCCCAATGTATGGTAGGGAAGCAGGTGTACGCATTTGATACGATTTTCTTTCGCCAGCATGAATATTTCCCGAAGCGTATTCTCATTGAAATTGAAACCGGGGATTACCGGTACACGGATCGTTACTTTATTAGCGCTCTTACTGGATATATACCGTAAATTCGTGAGGATCGTATCCAAGTTCGCTCCGGTTTCTTTCTGAAGTAAATCCTTGTCCGTATGTTTGATATCGAACAAGAACAAATCGATAAGCGGAAGCGCTTGCTTTATCTTATCAAGATTCACTTGCCCGCAAGTCTCCACGGAGGTATGCAGTTTCTCGTTCTTGCATTGGATCAGCAAATCCATCAATCCCTCGAATTGCGTGAAAGCTTCGCCACCGGAAAACGTAACCCCTCCACCGGAATTCAGGTAATAATCCCGGTCACGTAAAAGGATTTCCATGATCTCGGATGAGGTAATAGATTCACCGACAAACTTAATGGCGTTCTGCGGGCATATACGCTCGCAAGCCTTGCAGGCTACACAGGCCTGACGATTAAACACCGGAAAATGGTCTTGGATGGCGATATTGCCCCGTGGACAAATCGCCTCGCAACGTCCGCATCCGATACATTTATTCTTGACATGGAGCAGATGCGGTTTCCTTTTCTGGGATTCCGGATTGGAGCACCATGGACAATGTAAAGGACACCCTTGAAGGAAAACGACGGTCCGGATGCCCGGGCCGTCGTGAACGGCGAACCGTTCGATCTCCATGATTGATAACCTATTCTCGCTAACCTTATATTTATTTATCATACAATACCCTGCTTAAAAGTTCCTGTTGAATATTGGGAGATAAATCGACGAATACCGCGGAGAACCCGCTTACCCGGACGATTAGGTCCGGGTAATTTTCCGGGTGCTCTACCGCGTCTTCTAAAACTCCCTTATCTACTACAGTCACCATCAAGTGGCAACCCCCTTTCGCAAAATAAGTCTTGAACAGGCTCTTGATGACAGCCCTGTTCTCGTTGAACATGGAAGGAGAAAACTTAATGTTTTGTACCGAGCCTCCATGATACTTGGCGTCGAACTTCGCCAAGGAATTCAGCATGGCCGTGGGGCCGCTTTTATTCGCTCCCCCTTGCGGATTATTGGCAGGATTCATATACATGCACGATAATCGTCCGTCGGGTGAGGCGGCGGTCCGGTTTCCCCATTCCGTGTTTAATTGATTATTGCTGATAACGATCAAGAAGTATTGCATACCGATGGCGATACCGCGATTGCGTACGCCTTTCGCTACGAACTCGTACAAATCGTTGGCCATCGTATCAGCAGTCTCAAGGTCGTTACCATATTTATCACAGTTCAGGCAATCTTTTCGTAAAGCCTCATAGCCGTTGAAATTAGCTAGCATGGCATCATTCAATTGCCGTAACGTGTATTTTTTTTGATTGAATACCAGATCCCGGATTACCCACAGGGAATCGGAAGTGTTGATATTGCCATACGTCTCGTTTGTCCCGCCTAGATAACGTACGCCTCCGTCCAAAAGCGCTTTTCCCCGTGCGATGCAATCATCGGTCAATAGGCTGGTAAACAAGAAACTTACGTGCTGGTTCATCACCTCATACGAATGGTATTGGGCTTTGACAGACAGATCCAGATAATAATCGAGTAAAGCCTTGTAACCGTCATAGAATTCCTCGAATGTCTGATACTCCTCTAATTTCTTTAGAGGTACCGGCCCGGATTTACGTTTACCGTCAATCGGGTCAATACCATCATTCATATAAATCGTAAGTAGTTTTAGTAAATTGATGCAGATGTTGGGCGTACCCGTACTCTGTCCTTGTATCACGAACTCGGTACAACCGAAAGGCACGTATTGTTCCGCCGTTTTCTCGTCTACACGCATTCCGTACATGACGGCCGGGACGTTTACATCATCATTGTAAAGGGTCGGGTAAGTAGCTCCCGCACCCAAAGCGTCCAACGCTTCGTCCCAGATTTCCTCGGAGGTCTCTTTATCGAAGCGCAAGGTGAATTGCGGCTCTACATATCTGCAATTTTTCGCTACTTTCATGGCGATATGCAGGAATACGTCGGCCTCTTTCGGGTGTTTGCGTCCTTTACCGCCTACGATGATACGTCCGTTTACGGTGGTACGGCGATTCTCAATCATGGTCCAAAGCGAGTGGATATATCGGTATGCCTCTTCGTCGGTCAATCGCCCGGACTCAAGGTCGGCTACTAAATAAGGGCCTAGATAATCATCCAGACGACCGTAGTTTATAACACCGGCCAACAAGGCGAATAACCAGAATAACTGCATCGCTTCATGGAACGTACCGGGTTTCTTCTCCTTGATGTTCTCTAGGGCTTGGCAGATACGCTCTAATTCTTTTTGCCTTTTCTCGTCGGCTGAAGCCATTTGATCTCTAGCGTCTTGCTGGAGATGAGAAGCACAATCTACAAAAATATCCAGACATTGGATGCCTGCTTTGTAAAAGTTATTATCGGGTTGCTCTTTGAGTTTCTCCTGTAAATCAGAGCGAAGGCCACCGATGCCCTTATCCAATAGTTTCGGGTAATCCAGCATCATTCCAGATAGACGTGCGGTAGCGATCATCGGGTACTCGCAGTCGATGAACATACCCAATGTATCCTCGGTGAGGACCTCCTTGTTGAATTGGGTCTTTAAATCGTGATCCAACCAATAATCATATAACGCATCCACCCGTTTTCGTTCAGTTTCATCCAGTTGTAGCTGGAAGGCACGGAGTTTCTTGAATACGCAATAATGCCCGACACCCCCTAATGAGGTTACGCATCCGAACCCGATCGGTAGGAAGTCCGTACGTCCGGCGATCAAGTCTTGATTCGTGATCTTGCGAAATAGCGTGGGGTATAAAACTTTTAGGCATTCCACTTCACGTATCTCTTTAGGTAGGGCGGCACAGGCTTTATGGACTGCCGTATACCGCTCCATGATCTCCAGTTGTACGATCAGAGGTTTCTCGCAAGGTATTTTCTTGCTGATCTCTACGTTTTGCGCCCCTTCTACATTGAAATTTGCCATATGATTATTGTTATTAATATTGTGTAGAGACGGGGCATGCCCTATCTCTACAAGCAGATGATTTTTTAATGTTTGCTTCTTTCGGCTTCCCGCCAGTTATTTTGGTAACCGGTTAGTAAGTCCGTAAAACGTTTCGTGATCAAGTGCGGACGGGTGATCGCGCTGCCTACTACTACGGAGTGAGCTCCGAGGAAGATACATTTCATGGCATCTTCCGGCGAGTAGATATGCCCCTCCATAATGACATAGGCTTTATCTTTAAAGTCACGGCACATACGGGCGAATTCCCGTAAATCCGGTTGCTCGATATGCTTGGTTGCTTCCGTATATCCATATAAGGTAGGGCCAACGATATCGGCTCCCATTTCTACGGCACGTACGGCTTCCTCATAATTAGAGACATCCGCAAAAATGATAGCTTCCGGTATCTCTTTCTTGACGATTGGTAGCAATTCGTATGCAGGGCGGCCTTCATGGGTTATTTGGCTCGTACAGTCCAAGGCGATAATCTCGGCTCCGGCTTCCCATACGGCTTTAGCGGCCTCTAAGGTTGGGGTGATAAACACATCCGTGTCATCGTGCCAGATTTTCCAAAGCCCGATTACTGGTAAATCCACTTCTTTTTTAATCGCCTTGATCTGCTCTGGGTCGTTGGCACGGATACCCACGGCTCCTCCCCATTGGGCGGCTTTTGCCATTTTTACGACAAAGTCTACTGAAAAAGTCGGATCATCGTGTTGTACTTGACAGGATACGATCAGTCCTCCCTTGAATGAATCTAAAAGTTCTTTCTTATTTGTTTTCATATTTTTTTTCGTTACATCGTTTTCTCTAAAAGCGCGGCGCCGATTATTCCGGCGTCATTTCCTAATTCCGCACGGATGACTTGAGGGATACCTATTTCCTCGGCGGCGAAGGTACAAGTATGTAGTTTCTCGTTTAAAGGTTTCAACAGCAGGTCACCTGCATGTGCGATACCCCCCCTAAGATGATTACTTGCGGACGGAAGATGGTTATGAACGTGGAGATTCCGGCGGCCAGTTTACTGATATAGTCATCGACGATCTGTTTAGCGAGGGAATCCCCTTGTTTAGCGGCCTCGAAAAGGATTTCTCCATTGACTTTATTTTCGTCTTCGCCGCAAAGTTTCCATATCAAGGTGTCCTTATTCTCTTGTAAGGCCTCTTTCATGATGCGGATTAATGCGGTAGATGAGCAATAAGCTTCCAAACAGCCTTTTTGCCCGCATGTGCAACGTTCGCCATTGTATACCAATTTGGTATGTCCAAGCTCTGCTCCCATATTATCGGCTCCGGAATAAATCCTCTTACCCATGATAATTCCGCCTCCGACTCCCGTTCCTAGCGTTAACATGATGGCATCGGTATATTGGCTGGCCGATCCGGCCAAGACCTCTCCATAGGTCGCGCAATTGGCGTCGTTGGCTATATAAGTAGGCAATGAGATATGCTTCTTTAAATAGTCGTAGATGGGGACATTCTTCCATCCGAAACAATTGGCATGTACCAAAAGGTTCGTCTTTGGATTTACGTAACTGGGCATGCCGATGCCCCAAGAAGAGATGTCTTCCATTTGCAAGCCTGCTTTGAGAACCGCTTTTTTGCTGACTTCCGCCATGTCGGTGGTGATCTCCTCGATCGTGCGTCCGGCTTGTGTCGGTATACTCTCCTTTGCGATAATCTGGTGATTCTCATCTACTACGCCAGCGACCATATTGGTACCGCCAACGTCCAGACCGAGATAATACTTGGTGCTTTCCATCTTTGCTCTTTATTTTATGAGGTCAATAGAGTGAATTATTTGTTGGCAAAGATAGAGGAGTTGTCTGCCCTAGACAATGTGAGGTTTAGCCTAAAATAATGGACTATTTTTGCATAAGTGCTCTTGTTGGTTAATGTGGCAATATAAAAAAAGGACCGGACGATGGGTATCGAACGGTCCTTTCTTTAATCTTTATGTCGTATGCTGTTATTCAGCTTCTTTTTCAGCAGCTTCCTTTTCTGCCGGAGCATCTTCCGGGGTGAAGTCAGTGATACCTGCGTTGATCAAGATGTTATACCAAGAGAGTAGTTTCTTGATGTCGCTTGGATAAACACGCTCACGATCATAGCTAGGCAATACCTCGGCAAAGTACGCACGCAATTGGTCTGTCGTGGCTTTGGAAGGTACCAAAGAGGCGGTTTTTCCCTCTTCCTTGTTCTTTACGCTAGTCAATACCTCATGCAAAGGCACTTCTGTTTCATCCGTATAGATTGCGATATCGCCTAATGAGATTACTTTATCTTTTGCGTATGCGGGTACTCTCTTGTTATCAGTCAGCGATTCAACGATCAACATGTTTTTTCCATGGGAAACCAGTTTATACAGACCGGGTTTTCCCGAAATAGACAAAATAGTCTTCAACATAATGTTTTTATTTTCTATTAGTGTTAAACTTCGAGGTGGCAAAGGTAATAAGAAAAAGTGGAATTCTTCCGTCATGAGGACAGTTAACTTCGTTGGAGAAGTATCTTAGGTGCATCGACAAAGTATCTTAGGTTCGTTGACGAAGTATCTTAGGTTCATTGGATGATGAAGGTAAGATACTGTAAAAGCCACTCGTCCCGCTATCGGTGATTATTGGGATTGAAGCCAACATAACAGTTTGCCTACTTGCGGTATAAGGGCCTGTCTGTTGTCATTATAGATAACGTAATCGGAGCGATCTTTCTTTTCCTCGTCCGACATTTGGCTGTTGATTCTGCGTTCGATTTCTTCTCTCGAGGCTGAGTCCCTCCCCAAGGCTCTTTCGATGCGGAGTTCTCTTGGGGCATAGACCATCAAGCTTATGTCTACCACTTTGTAGAAACCGGATTCGAATAATATGGCGGATTCGATGGCACATAAAGGGGAAGTCTGTCTCTCTACCCAAGCCGAGAAATGACGGTTTACCTCAGGATGAATGATCTGGTTGACCTGTTGTAATTGTTCCGGATTATTAAAGATGTGGGAGGCTAGAAGTTTCTTGTTCAATCCCTCATTCGTATAAATCTCCGGACCGAAAAGGGCTGTTAATTTCTCACGGATAACCGGGGAGTTATTTGTCAGCCATTTACTTTCCTCGTCCGCTATGTATACGGGTACACCGGATAACGCTAATAAAGAGGCTACGACGGATTTGCCGCTCCCGATCCCTCCTGTAATACCTATTTTAATCATGCTTATTGTTGTGTTCCAAAATAAATTCTACCTTATCTGGCAATAAGGTTGCCGTATGCACCCAGTCTGGTTTCTTGGTGAGTTTGACGGGTAGGGTACCAGATACGTTTTGCTCCAGATCCTCAAAAGGTATATGAATCGAGAACATATCTTCCGAAAGTCCTTTGAATCGGGACAAGGGCACACTGCAAGTCACTTTTACGACCGCCGGAAACATACGTACCGTATAATGTGGCGGTATATGACTGCAAGAGACAGGTATTTCCAATGTCTTCTCCGTGTACTCCTCTATCGGAATCGTGATGGATACACTTTCCGGATCGAAGTTAACGCCGTCTACCTTGATCAGTTGTACGGTTCTCGTAATGTTTTTATTCGCCTTTTTAACCTCGGTGAAGACCGTCTTAACCGAGGTCAGTGTATCCAAGATCGCCGCGGTGGCATAAGCGTTGATCTTTTGAGGGGTGATTCGGATATCCCCGGATAGTTGAAAGCCGGCTTCCAGATGAATATCGCCATTAAAGACGACCGGTATTTCCTTATGGACCCGCTGACTGAAATCCATATCTATTTGTTGCGGATCAAAACTTTGTAATGCCGTAGTGGCTATCAATTGTTTTTGAATATCGTTCTCGATCTGCCTTTTACTTACTTGAACCGAACCATTTTTCTCCTTCGTATTCTTCATGTTCACTTCAATCGGAGCAAACGATCTTCCAAAAGTATAGTTGAGTAAAACGCTACCCTTGTCTTTTACCTTTGCGGTAATCGTTTCCACCTCAGGGACATTAAACGCTATATCGACAGGTACGTTCTTATACTTAACCGGAAAAACAAGTTCTATCTCATATTCCTGCTGCAAGCTTTGGAGTAGCCAGAAACCGAAAGCCAAAAGGGCGAAAAAGAAAAAGACCAAGACCTCTTTCCATCTGTCTCCGTGGAAAAAAGCCTTAGTCTTTGCTTGGATAGACTTGAAGGAATTTTGTATGTTCTCAAGTCGTGACATATTCTGTAGTTAGATTATTTCTGCTGCTGAGCGTCTTCCGCTGAAGCGAAAATAGAAGTTTTATCTACACGGATACGTACTCCATCCGCTACCTCGATTAGCATATAAGTATCACCGATCTCTTTGATCTTTCCATAGATACCTCCGGCGGTAATCACTTTATCGCCTGTTTTCAACGCCTCACGTGATTTCTGGATTTCTTTTTGTTTCTTTTGTTGCGGACGGATCATGAAGAAATAGAAGATAGCTACGATAACTACCATCATCAAAATACCGGACCACTGACTTCCTCCAGCTGGAGCTTGAAGTAAAATACTGAGTAAGTTCATACTATAATAATCGTTTTACAAGTTAATATCAATAATGATATGCACAAATGTAATGATAATAATTAATCTTTGAGCAATAACTTCTCTTTTTTTAATTCGTTGACTATTGAATCCAGAATTCCGTTAATGAATGTTCCGCTTTTAGGTGTACTATAATACTTTGCGGCATCGATATATTCATTTAAGGTAACGTTGATGGGAATGGTCGGGAACGATAAAATCTCGGCTAAGGCGACTTGCATGATGATCAAGTCCATATTGGCGATACGTTCGGTTTCCCAATTCTTCATATGTTTGTCGATGCGTTCACGATATTCCTTACCTTTCAACAAACTTTGACGGAATAACTTGATTGCGAAAGCCTTGTCTTCCAAATCCTTGAACATTGGCAATAAGGCTTGTTTACTACCTTTCTTCTCCTCGAATTTCTTGATAGTCTTCAAGGCGAAAGTCTCTACGATCTCGATATCGTCGTTCCAGTAGATGCTTTTGTCTTCCAGATATTCCTCTATCATCTCGTTCCCACAGATTACTTTCTTGAAGATCTGGCGCCAGAACTCACGATCCGTCTCGTACGAGTCTTCTTCGTTTTTCAAGTATTCGGCGTAAATTTCAGAGCTTAAGATCGTATCCAATACGTTTTTAACAAACTCCTCGTCGTTACTCCATGAGAGACCTTGCTCGTCCACATACTTTTTCAACGTATCGTTTTCCGCTAATTGAGCGACAAAACGATTGTCTACGAAGCGTGTATTCGGGTTTAACTCCTCATCGGTAGGCATGTATTTGCACTTCCGGGTGTCAAGGATCCTTCTTTGCAGGTTGGTAACTTCGATAATTAGGAGTAAGAAATAATAATATAAGTCATATGACTTCTGAAGGCTGAAAAGCAATTCGTTTTCCGCAACTTTGAGGTCACCGTTTCCGTTTTGATAGTAAGAGTATACTATCTGTAAAACTTTAATGCGGATTAAAATTCTGTTGATCATCGTTTGAAGGAACTTCTTATTATAAATTAGGCTGCAAAGGTAGTCGTTTTTTCCATAAAAGAATCCGGATTTACTTAATTTTATATGTGTTAGATGATATTTTACAAATTTAGCCTCAATGGGCGTATTTTCGATCGTTAAAATAGTTGCTAATTAAAAAAAAATGCACATATTTGAAGCAAGTTCTATAAAGTGGGTGGGTTTTTAACGAATGTTAGCTGTCATGGAAGAATCAAGGAATAAAAAACATGTTGAAGGTGGCGACAGGGAGATTCTATACTCTAAAGCCATTAAAGCGGGAAAACGGATTTATTATCTGGATGTGAAGAGGAATTTGAAAGATGACCTATTCGTTGCCGTTACGGAAAGTAAGAAAATTCAATCAAAGGATGGTTTGCAAATCTCATTTGAGAAGCATAAGATTTTCCTTTATAAGGAGGACTTTGAGAAGTTCATGGAGGGAATGCAAGATGTAATCAGTTATATCAAGAACTCAAATCTGAAGAAATCCGCGGAAGACGTGGTGGAACCTGAAGAGGAGGAAACGATTCATGGCGATTCCCCAGAGGAGGATATGGCTTCCGGTGCTATAAAGTTGGATATTGAGTTTTAATGTAACACGAAGAGAAAAAGATAACGGGCTGTTTTACTCATGGAGAGAAACAGCCCGTTATGTGTTAGGAGCTTTCCGCAAAGGAAAATCCTATTCTTTGCTGCGAATTATTCAGCCGGGTGGATAGCCTCTGTAGGACATGCGTCAGCGCAAGTTCCACAATCTGTACACATTTCAGGGTTGATGCTGTATTTATCACCTTCTGAAATTGCTCCTACCGGACACTCATCAATACAAGTTCCGCATGCAATACAATCATCGCTAATTACGTAAGCCATTTTTTTAAACGTTTAAATTGATAACTATTAGTAGGTGCAAAAATATAGCTTTCTTTCTATTTAAAAAATATCTACTGGCTTATTTTCTTCAAAAATCTTCTTTTTTGCAATATCTTTGTCGGGTTTTCGTTATTAAACAAAATAGGTTGAGATTTGAGACGATTATTACTTATATTATATGTGGTAAGCTTGGCTACCATGGGAGCCATGGCTCAAAAGGAAAGGGTGAGGAATCAGCCGTACGCTGATTTGAAATGGCTTCATCTGGGGTTTCATGTGGGTATTCACTCGCAGGATTTGTTATTGACCCATACCGGTGTCATGACCAATGGAGAGACTTGGTTCGCGGAGATTCCTTCTTACTCACCCGGCTTTAGTGTCGGGGTGATCGGAGATATGTATATGAATCCTTATTTCAATTTACGTTTCACGCCTTCTATCCATTTCGGAGATAAGAAATTTAAGTTTCGGGAACAGGCTACGGGAGAGGAATTCATCACGAACGTTCGTTCCAGTTATCTGAATTTCCCCTTAGACGTTAAATATACGGCTTTACGCTTGAATAATTATCGTCCTTATTTGATCGGCGGTATCTATGGCTCCGTGGATATAGGCCGTAAGAAAGGTAATCCGATTTTATTGAAAAGCACGGACTTCGGATTTGAGTTTGGCTTGGGATGTGATATCTATCTACCCTACTTTAAGTTATGCCCGGAGCTGAAATTCTGTTTCGGATTGGTTAACCTATTGGAGAAAGATCGTCCGGACTTGGTAGATCAAGCAAATATCAAATATACGGATGCCTTATCGAAAGCTACATCCCGTATGGTGATCCTGACATTTAATTTCGAATAAATAACTCGATATAGATATAAGCGGCCGGAATAGCCATCATTACGCTATCGAAGCGATCCAGCATGCCTCCATGTCCGGGTAATACATGCCCGGAATCTTTCACGCCTAACGTACGTTTCATCAAAGATTCGATCAAGTCGCCCCAAGTCCCGAATACTACGATCGTGCCGGCTAATCCAAGCCATGTGTACCAGTTCGTGGCCGGCATGAACCAAGCGAATATTTGGGAGGTTATTAATACGAATGCCAACCCTCCGTAAAAACCTTCCCAGGACTTCTTGGGAGAGATACGTTCGAACAATCTTCTTTTTCCAAGCATAGATCCCACTAGATAAGCTCCCGTATCATTTACCCATACGAAAACGAAAATAGCCAAGGCAAAATAGGGGATATGTACGATCTCGCCCGGCGTATTAGGTACCGATGTAATAAAGTTTAGCAGAGAGAAAGAGCCTGCGCAATAGATTTGACCGAATAAGGTCAATGCCCAGTTATTGATTGGATTACTGGCTTTATCGTAAAGCTCGGTGATCATGGTATACATTAAGAATAAAAGATAGGGGAGAAATATATTGCCTCCAACCAAGCCATTGGCGTAACCGAATGTGGCGGCGAAGAGGTAGGCTCCCCCCAAGGAACTGACAAATCGTTTGATGGCGGCATTCTCATAATGTTTGACCAATCCGTAGAACTCCCATAGAGAAAGTCCGGTAATGAGTCCAAATACCGTAAGAAAATAATAGGAGTGGAAATAGATCGCACCGACCAATACCGCGACGAAAATAATGCCAGTCAATGCACGTGTAATCAGATTTTTCAAAACAATAGTGTTTTTGCTTGTTTGTAATTTTGGCTGCAAATATAACTAATAAATTGATAATACAGCAATAAGGAAGGCTGGATAGTAACTTTTGATCAAAGATACGCCCCAGCCTTACTTGTTATGAATGTCTTGACTTTGGTCAAGCTATTTTCCCTGTCTTGTTTTCTTCGGTAGGAGTATCGGTTACGTTTTCCATTGTTGCGTCCGCTTTCGCCTCCTTATCCGCATTCTCCTTGTTCTTTCCGTTAGCCTTTTCCTGCAACTCCAGAATCTCTTGGGAACGGGAGATCCAGGCTCGTTTCCCGAAGATATGCTCTACATCTTCCGAGTAGATTACCTCACGATCCAATAATACCTGCGCAAGTTTACTATGTCCTTCCTTATTCTCGGATAATATCCGTTTTGCCCTGTCGTATTGCTCATTGATGATCTTCTGTACTTCCGTATCGATCAATTTCGCAGTCTCCTCACTATAAGGCTTGGTGAATCCCCAATCCTGTCCGGTGGAGTCGTAATAGTTCAAGTTTGGAAGTTTATCGCTCATACCGAAGTAAACGACCATCGCATATGCTTGTTTCGTGACACGTTCCAAATCGTTGGATGCGCCTGTGGATATTTTTCCCAAGACTAATTCCTCTGCGGCACGTCCTCCTAAAGTAGCGCACATCTCGTCCTGCAATTGCTCGCGGGTGGTGATCTGTCTCTCTTCCGGCAAATACCATGCCGCACCTAATGCCTTACCACGGGGAACGATTGTCACCTTAACCAGCGGATTGGCATGTTCCAACAACCAACTTAACGTAGCGTGACCGGCCTCATGGTTCGCGATACATTTACGTTCTTCCTCCGTCGTGATCTTTGAACGTTTTTCAAGACCACCGACAATGCGGTCTACCGCATTCATGAAGTCTTCTTTCTGTACGAATTTCTTTCCGTTACGGGCGGCGATCAAAGCGGCTTCATTACAAACATTAGCGATATCAGCACCCGAGAAGCCCGGAGTCTGCCTTGCTAGGAACTCAGCATCTACGCTTTCATCTATCTTGATCGGACGCAAATGCACCCCGAATATCTCTTTACGTTCATTCAAATCCGGTAATTCAACATGGATTTGTCGGTCAAAACGTCCGGCACGCAACAACGCTTTATCCAAAATGTCCGCACGGTTTGTAGCGGCTAAGATAATAACACCACTGTTAGAGCCGAAACCATCCATTTCGGTCAACAACTGGTTCAACGTGTTCTCACGCTCATCGTTGCTATTCATATTCGCGTTCTTCCCACGGGCACGACCTACCGCATCGATCTCATCAATAAAGACGATGCAAGGAGATTTTTCCTTCGCTTGGCGGAATAAGTCACGCACACGGGAGGCGCCTACACCGACAAACATCTCCACGAAATCAGAACCAGACAAGGAGAAAAACGGCACATTAGCTTCTCCGGCAACAGCCTTCGCCAATAATGTCTTACCGGTTCCCGGAGGGCCTACCAATAATGCACCTTTGGGTATCTTACCTCCTAATTCGGTATATTTTTCCGGATTCTTTAAGAAAGAGACGATTTCCTCTACCTCTTGTTTCGCTTCCGCCAATCCGGCGACATCCTTGAATGTCACCTTACGGTCATTATCTTTATCAAAAAGCTGAGCTTTTGCCTTACCAACGCTGAACACGCCACCCGGACCTGCGCCGGTACCACCGGACATACGTCTCATCAAGAACATCCATACACCGATCAATAAGATAATCGGGCCGAATGAAACCAAGAAATTCCAGATAGCGTCATCGCCTTCCTCGAACCGGACTTGTGTATCGATATGACTATCGGCTACCGCTTTGTCATAGAAATCGGAAAACTTGTCGGCTGACGGGATCTTTACGTATACTTTCGGAGAAACCCCGATTTTAGAAACGTCCATATTCCCAAAGACCTGTTCTGTCTTTCCATTTTTCACTGTAGCCTCCACCAAGTTCTTCTTGTTGTAGACTGTCATTTTATCGAATACGTTTTCCTGCGCTAGTTTCTGGAACTCTGTCCAGCCTAGCTCTTTCGTTCCCGAAGAATCATTTGTCATGTATAGGGCAACAAGCATGATGAAGATCAACCCGTACATCCAATACAAATTAAAGCGGAACATCTTAGGTTTCCCGCTCTTCGGTGTTTTATTAAACATGTCGTTTTTATTTTCCATAAGAGATTATCATCAAATATTTAGACCGGCTTAATCAATGTTAGGTACTTGTATAACCTTCGAGTCTGCCCAAAGGTTCTCCAAGTTATAAAATGCACGTTGTTCCGGCAAGAATATATGTACAAGAACCGTGCCATAATCCATGCCGATCCATTGAGCGCCCTGTGTACCGTCAATAGACAAAGGCTTCTCATTTGCATTCTTGCGTGCGAAATCCCATACGGAATCGGATAAAGCAGAAACTTGGGTAGGAGTGTTTCCCTCACAAATAACCATATATTGACAAATGGCACCAGAAGTCTGGCTTAAATCTACTGTTACAATATTTTTGCCTCTTTTTTCTTGAAGGCCTTCAACAATCGTTTTTACTAATTCTTTTGTTTGATCCATTTATTTCTATTGATATAATTTTCCAAGTCGCAAATATACTTCTTAATTCGTTACATACGTCTTTTTCTTTCATTAATATATGTGTAATAGCTTGTTTGAGACTATCTCCTCGATTGTTATAAGCTTTTAAAAAAACACGTACGTCTTTTTGAGAAAACATGTACGTGTTTTATCCGAAAGACGTACGTGTTTTTTCTGGACATTTTTTTCGAAGGTTTATTTGCAAATTTTGAAAAAGTATATACCTTTGCACTCGCTAACAAGAGAGTTGGTAATTTGTTAAATATTGTTCTATGGTGTAATGGTAGCACAACAGATTCTGGTCCTGTTTGTCCTGGTTCGAATCCAGGTAGAACAACGTTTAAAGTTTACTTGACAATCTTGTAGAGATTGTTCTATGGTGTAATGGTAGCACAACAGATTCTGGTCCTGTTTGTCCTGGTTCGAATCCAGGTAGAACAACATAAAAAAGCCTCGTTATTCGATAAGAGTAGCGAGGCTTTTTTGTTGTAGATATCATGTTTTTATTTGTAACGAAGCCATTTGGACATCTCCTTTATACTGGGTTTCTTACCATACATGAGAATGCCTACACGGTATATTTTGGCGGAAAACCAAGTGAAACCGATGGATGATATATACAAAAATCCAATGGAAAGTAGTATTTCCCACAAAGGCACCTCGAATGGCACCCGGACCATCATCACGATCGGAGAGGTGAAGGGGATCATGGAGCACCAGAAAGCTAATGGTCCGTCAGGGTTTTCCATGCTATAGATTCCCGCATAGAGGGCGAAAACTAAAAGGAGCGTGACTGGTAGCATGAATTGTTGCGTGTCTTCTTGGCCGTCTACAGCTGATCCGATAGCGGCGAATAAGGAAGAATATAATAAGTAGCCGCCTATGAAATAAGCGATAAACAAGATGCCTATCTCGGTGAAGTTAATCGTATGAAGCATTTCTATCCATTCATTTCCCGGCTGCTGGGCTGCGATAACCGTCATGTTAGGGGTTGTGTTAAGTGCCATGCTTGATTGCAAGATCTCGCTTTCCATACCTCCTCCCAAAAAGAAAGTTCCCCCGGTGATGAGAATAAAGGTCATAACCGCCCAAAGGAATACTTGCGTAAGCCCGACAAAACCGATTCCTATAATTTTACCCATCATTAAGTCGAAAGGTTTGACGGACGAGATCATAATCTCGATGATCCGGTTCGTCTTTTCTTCCATAACCCCTTGCATGACCATTCCTCCATAGATTAGGATGAACATATAGATAAGCATGGTGAAAATTACTCCGGTTATGGATGCCACTACGGACGAGGATTGCTTTTCGCTTCCGTCATCCCCCCATTTGATCGTTTGTATGTTGAAATCTACTTTACTTTCTTTTATGATCTCTTGTAGATTGGGGATATTGAATGTTGCCAGTTTGTCACTCTCTATCTGCTTCTTTAATGTCATATTGACGAGTCGGCTCAAATCCGCCGGGATTTGTTTCTTGGAATAGAGGGTTGCGTTTTTCGGATTTTTCTGCAAGTCGTCGGAGATGTTGAGAAATGCGAATATCTCCTTTTCCGACATTTGCCTGTACTTATCCATATCTTTGTCGCCGTTGATAAAACGATAGCTTTCCGTATCCTCGAACAACGGGGCGTATTTGCCGGTGGCGTCGAGTATGGCGACTGTATGAACCTCATCTCCCTTGATGGAAGAGAGCCATAGGGGGACGAACGCAAGTGCAGCGAATAGAAACGGTGTGAGGAACGTGAGCAGGATAAATGACTTTTTACTTACTCTCCGGAGATATTCCCGTTTGATGATTAATCCAATTTTGCTCATACTTTTGATGTGTTTGTACCGGAAACGGTGTTGATAAAAATGTCATTCATAGAAGGGATCTCCTCCGTGAAGGAAAGAATCTCATATTGGGACGCCAGCCGGGTAAGCCAATCGGAGTTACTGATATTTTCTTCCTTGCGTATCCTTAACTCCTCAATACCTCCAGTCTCCTTGCGTACATTTAATATATAGGTATTACTCTTAAACCGTTCCCGTACCTCCTTGACATTGCCGGACAGGACGACCTCAGAGCGATTGATTAAAGCAATCTCGTCACAAATCTCCTCAACGGAGGACATGTTGTGAGTTGAGAATATAATGGTATGTCCGGTCGCCTTCAACTCCAATATCTCTTGTTTAAGGCGATCGGCGTTGACCGGATCGAATCCGCTAAATGGCTCGTCAAAGATCAATAGCTCGGGTTCGTGTATCACGGTAATGATGAACTGCACTTTCTGCTGCATACCTTTCGACAGCTCTTCCAGTTTGCGATTCCACCAAGGCATGATGTCAAATTTCTCGAACCAACGGGTCAAACGACTGCGTGCCTCTGGGTAGGAGAGACCTTTCAATTGTGCCAGATAGATCGCCTGCTCCCCGACTTTCATCTTTTTATACAACCCTCTCTCTTCCGGCAAGTAACCGATCTGGTAGATGTCTTCCGGGCTGGATTCATGGCCGTTGAAGCGAACGATTCCGCTATCCGGTGCCGTAATCCGGTTGATGATCCGGATCAAGGTCGTCTTGCCCGCCCCGTTAGGCCCCAGTAATCCAAAGATTGTTCCTTGAGGAACTTGGATACTTACCTTGTTTAGCGCCAGATGTCCGGCGTACTGTTTTACCACGTTTTCTGTCTCAAGGAAATTCATAGATGTTTTTTTATTACATTTTTAATACGATACGCTCACCTAGCTCTTTGCAGAGCACGTTCTTGATCTCGTTGAGGTGGGCGTTCTGTTTCATTAAATCAAAGATCTGTTCCATGTCACCCTTGTTTTGAGCCTCTTTGATTTTCGCTTGGATATCCTTTATCTTATAGAGGATATAGGCATCTTTCATGGAATAGATTTCCCGGGGTACCAAGTAATCCAATTTATCTTCTTCTTGCTCCAGTTCCCTGAACTTCGTATGATATTTACTAAGCTGGTACTTATCGCTGATAAGGTTGGCGGCAAGCCGGCTGATGTTCGGGTCCGGATGGGCAAGGAAATAACGACTGGCCATAAAGCCCTCGTTTTGACAATGTTCAGCAGCTTCGTCCAGCATTTGTTTGAAGGCTGGCGTATAAAACGTAAGGTCATCACGTTCCAGATCGAAACGGATATAATCGGCGACCCTCATGATGACATGCTCGTTGGTCTCCTCATCTACGTAGTCATAGAGGACACGTTCGCCATATCGTACGATATAGCGCAGAAGAGCCAACTCATAAGCCTCAAAAGGAGAACGTTTCGGTTGGACCTGTATGTTGGGAGCCGTCGGAACCTCGTAGGGAGGAGTAGGGGGCGGACCCGCTTCCTTTTCCGGAATATAGTCCTCGGGCGGTGGAGGCGGAATATTTTCCGGAGGAAGGGTATTCGCCTCTTCCTGTGTATACGGTTGGTAGCCGGGGAAATCCGGATACTCCGGAATCGTATTGACGGGAGATTGAACGGGCGGTGTATTCCTTACGGATTTAGCCGCTTGGTTCTCTTCCTTGTTGAGACGGATCTTATTGACCTCGTTGAGTAAGACTTGCTCGTCTATCTCCATGGTCGTACTACATTCCCGGATATACACGGAGCGAGCGATATTATCAGGTATGATCGCTACCGTACGGATAATATCCGAGATCAGGGCGGAACGTTTGATCGGATCGCTCCCCGCTTCCGCCAATAGTAACTTTGTCTTGAAACGGATGAAATCCGTCTCGTTCTGGCTGATAAACTCGGCGAACTCGCTCGCGCTATGGCTACGGGCAAACGAGTCCGGATCTTCTCCCGCCGGAAGAAGCACGACCTTGACGTTCATCCCTTCTTCCAATAACATATCGATACCCCGGAGAGCCGCTTTGATTCCGGCGGCGTCTCCATCGTATAATACCGTGATATTATTCGTGAAACGATGTATGAGCCGGATTTGCCCTTGCGTGAGCGCCGTACCCGAGGAGGCAACCACGTTTTCTACGCCCACTTGGTGCATACCGATCACGTCCATATATCCTTCCACCAAGAAACAGCGATCCTGTTTCATGATTGCTTGCTTGGCGAAATAGATGCCGTAAAGCTCGTTGCTTTTATGATAAATCTCGCTTTCGGGGGAGTTTACGTACTTCGCGGTCTTCTCGTCCTTTTTCAATACACGTCCGCCGAATGCCACGACCTTTCCGCTTAACGTATGGACGGGAAAGATAACACGTCCTCGAAAACGATCGTTCACGTTTCCGTTATCATAAGCGATAACTAAACCGGTTTTCTCGAGGAATTCCTTTTTATAACCTGCTTTTATAGCGGTTTTGTATAAAGCATCCCGCTGGTCCAAGCTATACCCAAGTTGGAATTTACGGATGATATCTTCCCTCAATCCTCGCTCGGCAAAGTAACGCATACCTACGCTTTTCCCTTCAACATGCTCATGTAATAAAGTAGAGAAGTATTGTCCCGCCCAACTATTGACGATAAGCATACTTTCCCGGTCGCTACGGATTTGTTTCTCTTTCTCGGTAAGTTCCCGTTCCTGTATCTCTATATTGTATTTTTTCGCCAAAAAGCGTAAAGCGTCGAAATAGCTGAGTTGCTCATGCTTCATGATGAAGTGAACGGCGGTTCCACCTTCTCCGCAAGCGAAACACTTACAGATATTCTTTGAGGGGGATACGTAAAAAGACGGTGATTTGTCCGAATGAAATGGGCATAATCCTACATAGTTGATCCCTCGTTTCCGAAGAGTCACGAATTCAGAGACAACATCCACGATGTTCGCCGCGTCCAATATCCGGTCTATGGTAGGTTGATCGATCATTTTAAATTACTCCTTTTTTAGCGAACACAAATGTAGTGAAAAATAACTAAACACAAACAAGGCTTGATGTTTGCTTGTGTTTAGTTATTTTTCACTATATTTGCAGCGTGAAACGAATGCTACTCGCCAAGTACGCCTTCCAACTTATAAGACTATATTTTGTAACTGATTGGATATTAATAGAATATACATCCTTTCAGGACTAGAAGAATTATCCATCATCCTGTGGAACATCCTTTGACAGACAATTGGTTCGTATTGCGAGACCTGACCCGTCCCAATAAACGCCCGGCCTATAGGTTGCTAGAGGAAAAGGGTATTGAGATTTTCACTCCTATGCGTTGGCGGTTGGTCGAGAGGAAGGGTAAGCGGATTCGTGAGGAGGTTCCTCTTCTGCACGATTTACTTTTTGCCCATACGACCTGTGCGTGTATGGATCCAATCGTAGAAGAGATCAGTACTCTCCAATATCGTTATTTGCGTGGTGGCTACCGTAAGCCGATGACGGTAGGCCATGCGGAGATGAACCGTTTTATCCGTGCTGTCCATTCCGATGATTCCCCGCGTTATTTCTTGGTTGAAGAATTAACTCCAGCGATGTACGGTCGCATGATCCGCATCGAGGGTGGCCCATTGGATGGCTACGAGGGACGCTTACTTTCTATACGGGGTTCCCGAGTGAAACGTTTGATAGTGGAGATCCCCGGTCTGTTGGTCGCCGCTGTGGAGGTCGATCCTGTATATATTCGATTACTATAACATAGATCCCCTATATTCTACGGGAACGCATTGGGTGGCGTTTGAGCGGTCTGTTTATCAGCTGTTGCGTTTGTCACCCCAAAATCATAGGGCAATTTCAATTAGTTGACTTGGAGGATTCAATTATTCTTTATATTTTTGTCTTTAGAACAAAAAGAATGAGCCTATGAAGTCTACAGAGGAATACTTAAGTATATTAAGGAGCGAAAAAGAATCGTTGTTTCGTAAATATCAGATAAGTAATCTTGGTTTGTTTGGCTCGGTGGCTCGTTATGAACAAAGGGAAGATAGTGATATTGATATATATTACGAGAGTTCTCATATGAGTTTGTTTACATTATGTCGCCTAAAGTCAGAACTTGAGAAACTTCTAGGTTGTTCTGTTGATTTATTCCGTAAAAGAGAGTCATTTGCAGGAACTCGTATGGAAAAATCCATAAATAAAGATTTGATTTATGTATAAATGGAAAGATTCGGGACGAATTTTGGATTTAATAGACATGATGATTGATTCAATTCATGTTATATAAGTCCGTACATCTCATATTAAGGATGGCAATGATTTCTTATTGACTCCTGATGATATGTTCGTTTTGGATGGTGTTTGTATGAAATTGATTTTTATTGGTGAAAGTGTAAAAACTATAGATAAACTTTCAGAAGGAGAACTTTTCCCTTTATATCCTGTAATTCCTTGGAAGGAGATTATGAAGTTGCGGGATGTGATACTCATCATTATCTTAAAATAGATGTTGATATTGTTTATTCAACAATGAAGGAGGACTTACCCCTTTTGCAGGCAACCTTATTATCGATGAAGCAAGCTATTCTATCATAAACCATTCATCAATAATCCGTTCTCCACATGGGTCAGCAGGATACGCTCATTGAGTACTTCTGCCCCGCTGACAATTATGGGAAAGGTCTCTTGTATCATTGTTGTCTAGGTTTAAAAGAGAGAGACGCAAGAAGATATACCCAAAGCCGTCAAAGCGGCGATTAATGAGGAAAGATGTTTGGAGATTTTTTGAATAGGGGTAAACACGGACAGCTTGACTTTGAGAATATAGATGACTTGGAGGACGGAACTCCGATCGTTGCTAGATATAATAATAGGGAATTTCAGTTTGGTATTTACGGGGAAGGTTATGTTATCTATCAAGATTGCTGGCAGACGAAAGCCGGAGTTCTTGTGTTCAGTTTGGAACAAAGTTCCATTGAAGGGTTTTTCGAGGATTCAACAGTCTATGAATATACGCCCGATTTTGAATTTGATAAAAAGAAAGCGTATTATAATGCAAGACGCAATTTCTCGGAGCCGGGAAATAGTGTATGGGGATGATTTCACGCTCATGTGTATGCTCGACAGCATCGAAACTCATCACTTTCGTCACTTGGTTCTTGCATATGCTTGTTCCTTTGCGATCTCATGCCTGAAATGATCCGAAAATAACCCCCGAGGAGATGGTCAAAGAGCGTTTCATCCGTACCCGTATCAACGATGCGTGAAGCAGTCGTCTCAGACACCGCTCAACTGGCCGTTTTTGAGAAGATATACTGCATGTGCCCGAGGATATATACTGCGTTAGGCAATTAATATATACTTCACAGGGCAATTAATATATATTTCGTCTTCCATATCTACGGTTGCAATGTGCAGATCGTGCCCAATGCAACCCATGCGATCCAAATCATCCACCATGGTGATGGTACGATCTTGCGGACGGAAAGCTGTATTACGCCCGCCGCTTCGGGACGCCACGAGTCACAGGCACCGCCGTTGGGAAAAGTTAGGGCATTGAATATAAAACAAACAAAATACAAATGATGGATTTTCATAAGGGCAGATGGCGATTGGCCTTAGGCCGTCTAGTGAATTTGCGGTATATCAACCGTTGGATCATTTTTAGTGCGGACCTTTTCGTCTCGCTCTCCGTATCGTTGCTGGGCGTACTAGGAATGTTCTCCATTCTGCATATACGTATTGGAGAGTCTGATGTGCTGAAAGTGGGCCTCTCCTCATTTGTGGCCAGTATCGTTTCGTTCTTGCTGTTCAAAGCATATCATGGGGTTATTCGCCATTCCACGCTGCGTGGCTTGTGGCGGATCGGTGGTGCTGCGATCGGCAAGTCGCTCTTGATGTTCCTGCTGCTTTGGCTGTTGAAAGCCCGTTTCAGCCCTTCTATCTATTGGTTGGGTGGAATCATGGACAGTACGTTGACGATCGTGATGTTGGTCACGTTGCGTGTCTTCGTGATCAATGTCTATAACAGCGTCCTCCTGCAACTCGGCAAGAAACGCAAGCGGGTACTGGTCTTTGGCACGGAGGAGGAAAGCGTGATGATCGCTACCTCGGCGAACCGTCAGGTATTCATGCAGAATTATAGCATCATGGGCTTCCTTTCCTTTGGTAATTCCAAGAAAAGCATCCGGATTGCGGAGTTGCCAGTCTACCAGATCGAGAACGTGGAGGATCTGTATCGCTTGATCCCTCGCAACAGCTTGGATGGCGTTCTCTTCCCGAATATAAAGGTTGCCCATCAGGAGCGTGACCGTTTGATCCGCTATTGCGAGCAGGCCTCATTGAAGACGTTGGTAGTTCCGGAGATGGAGGAGCTACGTGGAGGTGAGGTGAAGCGTTCGGTCCGTGAGATCCGTATCGAGGATTTGTTGGGTCGTGAGGAGATCCATATTAATCTGGACGAAATCGGCAATCTGTTGGAAGGGAAGACCGTGCTTGTCACGGGAGCCGCCGGCAGTATCGGTAGCGAGATCTGTCGCCAGCTGGCTCATTTCCCGATTAAGAAGTTGGTTTGCTTCGACTCCGCTGAGACCCCGATGCATAATCTCCGTCTGGAATTGGAAGAGAAATACAAGGGACTAAACTTTGTCCCAGTAATCGGCGATGTCCGTAGTCCGGACCGTGTGGATTATGTGTTCCGCAACTGGCACCCCCAAGTAGTGTTCCATGCGGCGGCCTACAAGCATGTCCCTTTAATGGAGGAGAACCCCTGCGAGGCGATCCGAACAAACGTGTTCGGTACTCGTGTGATGGCGGATGCCGCTGTAAGCTATGGTGTGGAGAAATTTGTGATGATCAGTACGGATAAGGCGGTGAACCCCACGAACATCATGGGCTGTAGCAAGCGCTTGGCCGAAATCTATGTACAGAGTCTGAGCCTTGCGATCGAGCGAGGAGAGGTGAAAGGCGAGACGCGTTTCATTACGACCCGCTTTGGCAATGTTCTAGGTAGCAATGGGTCGGTTATCCCCCGTTTCCGTGAACAAATCGCTCAAGGAGGCCCCGTGACGGTTACCCATCCCGATATCATCCGTTACTTCATGACCATTCCTGAGGCTTGCCGTCTGGTATTAGAGGCCGGTACGATGGGCAAGGGTGGTGAGATCTTCATCTTCGACATGGGAGAGCCGGTGAAGATAGCGGATTTGGCGAAGCGCATGATTGAACTGTCCGGGTTGCAGGTAGACAAGGATATCGAGATCAAGTATACTGGTCTTCGCCCCGGCGAGAAACTATATGAGGAGCTATTGAACAACAAGGAGAATACGAAAGAGACTCCTCACGAAAAGATCCGGGTAGCGGCGGTTCGTGAGTATGACTATAAGGATGTAGTAGAGCACATCCGTGTATTGACCGAATTATCCCTCCGTGTTCAGATCCTCTCGATGGTGAGGGAGATGAAATCCTTCGTGCCTGAGTTCAAGAGCCAGAACTCCCGGTTTGAGGAGTTGGATTGAATGTATTGTTATAATTGAATATTTATTTGTTTCTTTGCCATTATCCTTAGCAAGACAGATCGTCTGAAAAGCAATCAATAGGAGGAAGGAGGTATGGTAATAGAAAAGATTGGTTACATAGTGATGCTTATCACAGAGTTTGCCAAACCTTATCATTTGACACCGCAGCAGGCATATCGTTATATCGCTAGATATAAGGAATAGAGGTCTGTTTTGAGCATTATGGTATAATGCATACTTTGTCGTTGGATGATAATTTGATTAGCTTCGCTCTTTTTGGAAAAAAACTATTTCTAAGCTTCAAGTAATTTAAATGATGGAAACTGCAGATGTTGAATTTATGATGAATTGCCTCTGTGTGATATACTGAGTACTCTTGTTGAGGAACGAGGAATGGTAATTACAGTGGCTTTTGAGATACTATACAATTCTGATACTTATCAAAAACTGCTGAATCCTACTTCTGACCTTTATTTCCAAAGTCCACGCCATGTCTTGTTTTATTTGGATAAAGAATTCACTCAGGGGAAATTGGAAAGTGCTTAACGATAGGACGGTTAATTTGATAAACATTGTAAACACTCAAATTAGGGCTCAATATTAGAAGACTTATCTTTGCTGCGTAAATTTTAAATTTAGAATTATGTGCAGTAGCGAAGATTTAGAAGAGTCTTTAATTTGATACAGTTCCATTTCCCTTAATATATGTAAGAGCAGAGTTTATGGCAAGATGGATTTAGGGATTCAGATAAGTTCTAAAGTGATTACTTGCAGTTTAAAATCCCGATTGCTTTGTTCTATTAGTCTAAAGAAAACGTTTATGTTCGATTGATATGTCTTCTCCTTCGATAAAAAAGAACTTTATTTATAAAAGTATACTGACCCTATCTACTTACTTAATTAATCTTATGATATTCCCTTATGTATCAAGAGTATTAGGTGTGGAATATGTTGGCTTGGTTAATTTCGTGGATAATACAGTGAATTATTTTCTGTTATTTGCGACCATGGGTATGAGTATATTAGGGATACGTGAGATAGCTGCGGTAAAAAATGATTACCAAAGGAAAAGTCAGGTATTTTCCAATTTGATGGGTATGAACATCGTGTTTACATTATTTACATTAATCGTTTATCTAATCTGCATAGCTGTTGTACCTAAATTCAACCAATATGAAGAATTGTTTTATATAGGAGCAGGTAAGATACTATTTTCCGCATTTCTGATAGAATGGTTTTTTACCGGAATTGAGAACTTTCATTATATAACTTTGCGTAGTTTGTTTATTAAATGTATATATATCATATCCATATTGTTCTTGATTAAATCTCCTGCTGATTATCGGCTCTATTTTATCTTGACTGTGGGTGTTGTAGTGATAAATGCGTTGATTAATACCGTATATGTATATCGTTTTATTGATTTTCAGTTCAAGGATTTATTTTCCACACGGTTTTATAGGCAAAACTGTATGCTAGGACTTTATGCGATCATGACATCTATGTATCTTACGTTCAATGTGATGTATTTAGGTCTTGTGTCTGATAATGTGGAAGTAGGTTATTATACCACGGCGTTTAAGCTCTATTATGTAATATTGGGTTTGTTCTCAGCTTTTACCAATGTGATGCTGCCACGAATGAGCGCATTGATTTCAGAAGGAGAGGGACAGCGTTTTCATGAACTGATTGGTCGTTCGTTTATGGTAATAACGATGTTTAGTATTCCGATGATAGCCTGTAGTATAGCCTTGGCTCCTCAGATGATTTTTATTTTGGCGGGAGCAGGATATGAGGGAGCTATATTGCCTATGCGAATCATAATGCCCGCGATATTATTTGTAGGGATTGCGCAAGTGTTGGCTATTCAGGTTCTAATTCCTATGAAGAAAGACAAGATACTGTTGAAAGCTTCTGTTATAGGTGCTTTAGTTGCTTTATTAGTAAACTTAACAGTGGTATATCGGTTGGAAAGCGTAGGATCTGCTTTGGTATTGGTGGCATCTGAGACGGTGGTGACATTATTTTATATTTTATATACATTTCATCATAAGTTAGTTCATTTACCTTTGAAATACCTTGGACAAAGTATAGTTTGTGCTATACCAAGTCTCTTAGTTTGTTTATTATGTGGTAATATGATAGAAAATCCATCCCTGTCTTTTTTAGTAGCTCTTTTTGCTGGGGGGACTTGTTGGTTAGTGTCCTTTTATTTTATGAAAGGAAGAAATATTATAAGATATAAACCTTAATATATCCTCTGATGATTTATGCGTTTATTGTATTCCTGATGATTTTGTGTATCTACATTTATGATATACATAATAGCACTCGCTATAAATATACTTCTTTTTATTCGATTATATTCATCCTTATCCTGCTGAATGTGTTGAGTTATAAGATTGGTGGAGACACAGAAGTGTATATGTATCGTTGGAAGTATGATTATAGATCAATTTTTAATGTACCTTTGGCAGATGAAATAGATATTCGTTCAAAAGAAAGGCTTGGCTGGATATTATTGACATCATTTCTAAAAGGAATATGGGATAATTTTATCCTGTTAAGAATTGTCCTAGCTTGTTGGATAAATATGGTAGTGGCTTATTTTATTAAGAAAAACACTCGGTATATATTTACTGTGTTGCTGATCTATTTTGTAGTTTCTTATTTTAATTATAATTTTGAAATATTGCGTGAAAGCATTTCTATATCGTTTTTCTTGTTGTCATTCTCTTATTATCTAAATAAGTCATGGTTGAAGTATTTTTTGTGTTTCTTAGTTGCCTTCATGTTTCATGAGTCATCTTTGGTTTTACTGCTTCTTCCATTTTTTTATCTTGTTAATAAATTGAACTCTAGTAGTTTGTTTCTTCTTGTGTCTGTTCTGTATATATTTTTGAGTTCTTTGGATCTTGTAAATATATTGCTCTCTATAGTAGGATCTGATTTCGCTTTTTATGAAAAGTTGATAATTTATATGAATTCGGATATATATGGAGAAAATACAAGGGTTAATCCTTATGCATTCATTGTTGCTTCTGTTTTAACTCCTTTTATATCGTTGTTTATTTTAAAAAAACAACGAGGAAAAGAGTATTTAGTGATTTTTATATTGATGTCGATACTATTTAATATTTTGACATCAAGAGTGTATATATTTTATAGATTTACCAATTATATACTTTTGCCACTTGCAGTGGCTTATGCGGAAGTAATACATGCATTTTCTTCAAGATTTGTTGTTGGGAAACGGAAGAATATATTTGTTATACCTGTTTTGCTGTTCTATTTGTCATATAAAGTGTATAATATTTATATGGGCGATGGAGGAACAGATGGTAAATTTTATGATAGATATTTCCCCTATAGTTCTATAATCGATAAAAATGTTTCCAGTTATAGAACTCATATCTTAGATCAAATATCTGCTCGTCAGATGTGATAATTATGAATTATTTGCGAATTAAATAAAATTTATGGAATATCAAAATAGAAAAGCTCGTGTTATAGCCTTTTATCTTCCTCAATTTCATCCTATACCAGAAAATGATAAATGGTGGGGTAAGGGATTCACTGAATGGACGAATGTAGGAAAAGCTAAGCCCTTGTTTAAAGGTCATTATCAGCCACGTGTGCCTGCTGATTTAGGGTATTATGATCTTCGGATGCCGGAGGTACGTGAGGCTCAGGCGGAGATGGCTCGTGAAGCAGGGATCGAGGGCTTTTGTTATTGGCATTATTGGTTTGGTAATGGAAAACAATTATTGGAGCGTCCATTCAATGAGGTTCTTGAAAGTGGAAAGCCTAATTTTCCTTTTTGTTTGGGGTGGGCAAATCATACTTGGACAACTAAAACGTGGGCAAATGGAAGGATGGGTCAATCTACAGGAATGATTGCTGAACAAAAGTATTTAGGAAAGGAGGATTATATGATGCATTTCGAATATGTACTGAAAGCATTTAGGGATCCTCGATATATTTGTGTGGATGGAAAGCCTTTATTTGTTGTGTTTGATCCCTATGCTTTACCTAATGATTTTATCCCATTATGGCGTGAGTTAGCGCAAAAAAACGGACTTAAAGATATTCATTTTGTTGGATATACTCAAAATACGAGTGCTCATGGATTAAAAGATGAGCTAGGTAATGATATAGCCAAAGGATATTTCTCCCTTGATGAAGCAGGAATATATTACCAATATTTAATCGATAAATTAGGTTTCGATGCAGTTGCTTCTTTTGGCACTTGGCGTGCTGAAGTGCAACTTAAAAATAGAATATGGTTTATTATTCATAGAGTATTATCTTCTAGGTTTCATATTTCTTCATTAGATAAGTATGACTATTTAAAAATTATTAAACATTACTATGTTCCTGAGGATAAGTGGGATAATGTGTATCCTTCGCTTCTGCCTCAGTGGGATCGAAGCCCTCGTTCAGGAGTAAATGGCATTTATGTTAATTCCACACCGGTGAATTTTAAGAAAATGATTTACGAGGCTTTGAATCTTCTAAATAATAAGCAAGATGAACATAGAATTTTATTTCTTAAATCATGGAATGAATGGGCTGAAGGTAATTATGTTGAGCCTGACTTAAAATATGGTCATGGCTATTTAGACGTATTACGAGAATGTCTAGTAAATGATAAATAGGATTATGTTTATAGCATTAATATCTCGTGGTGTTCCTTCTAAACGTGATCCTCAATGGGGTTGTTTTGAAAAAGATCAAGCGGAAGCTCTTGTGGCAGTCGGGCATAAGGTTGCCGTGATTAGTGTGGATAGCCGTTTCCGGCTCTATTGGCGAAAACCTGGTATTTCTCATTATCGCTTGAATGGCATTGATTATTATGATTGTTTTTGGGTACCAGGAATTATCACCCATAGATTATTTGGAAAAAAAGTTGATTTTTCAATTAAAAGAATTCAACTTAAGAGGTTGTTTAATCGAGTGATTCGGGAACATAGCCTGCCGGATGTACTTTATTCTCATTATTTGACAAACTCATATGCTGCACTTATTTTGAAAAAGATGTATAATTTGCCATTGGTGGCAATTGAGCATTGGAGTCAGCTTAATAAGGATGTTTTATCGGATTATGCTGTTTGGTTAGGACGGGCAACTTATTCAGATTGTGATGCCGTGATTTCTGTTTCAGAATCTTTGAGGCAGCGTTTACTTCAACATTTTCAGATAAACAGTATTGTTGTGCATAATATGGTTGGATCAGAGTTTTGCTATAATTGTTCGAGAGGTAGCAAGGATGGTAAGATTCGTTTTGTTTCAACAGGTAGTTTGATTCATCGTAAAGGATATGATTTGTTAATCTCTGCTTTTGGTCAGCTCAAACTTCCTTTGGATAAATGGGAGTTGGTTATTATAGGTGAGGGGGAGGAGCGTGTGAATTTGGAACAGCAGATTGATCGGGCAGGCTTGAATAGTAATGTTTATTTGTTAGGAAGGAAAGGGAAAAAAGAGATTGGCTCTATATTATGTAATAGTGATGTTTTTGTCTTGCCGTCGCGATCTGAAACTTTTGGTGTTGTTTATGTAGAAGCAATGATGATGGGATTACCCGTTATAGCTACAGTTTGTGGAGGTCCTGAAGAATTTGTGCAAAAAACAGATGGCTTACTTGTTCCTTGTGATGATGTTGAGGCGCTTTCTTCTGCAATAAAGGATATGTATGAGAATTGTCATCAATATGATCACAAAAAGATTTCAGCTGATAGTCGTGCTCGATTTTCTCCAAATGTAATAGCTTCTCAACTAATCAACGTATTTCAAGAAGTAATGTGTAAATAATGAAGGATATTGCTATTTATGGGGCTGGTGGTTTTGGTCGTGAAGTAGCCTCATTGATAAAACGAATAAATCGTATAGAAAATCAATGGAATTTTGTTGGTTTTTTTGATGATGATTTTAGGAATAAACCAAAAGGAAGTTCAAATGAATATGGATCTTTATTGGGTGGTATTGATGATTTGAATACTTATCCGTCAAATTTATCCTTGATTCTTGCTTTTGGAAATCCTAAAATATCGTATAGAGCTTATTCGAATATAAATAATCCTTTAATTGATTTTCCTAACATTGTTGCGCCCGAAGCTTATGTTTTAGATTGGGATAATTTTTTGATGGGAAAGGGTAATATTATCTGTAGTTTCGCTTCAATGAGTTGTAATGTTAGATTAGGAGATTTTAATGTTTTCAATAACAGGGTTTCTTTAGGACATGATGCTAAAGTTGGAGATTTCAATTCTTTTATGACAGCCGCTAGAATTAGTGGAGATACTCAAATTGGAACATTGAATTTTTTTGGTGTATCTTCTGTGGTTTTACAAGGTGTCAAGATAGGAACAGGTACGACTATTGGTGCAAATAGTGTTATAATGCGAAAAACAAAGGATAATAGTGTTTATGTGGGTAATCCCGCAAAAAAGTTTGATTTTATTTAAATATAATAATATATGGAATTACAAGATTTTATCAACAAGTTTTCTGAACAATTTGACGATACAGAGATATCTGTATTTAAGCCTGATACTCATTTTAAGGAGTTGGAAGACTGGTCATCGTTAGTAGCCTTATCCGTAATTGCTATGATTGATGAGGAATATGATGTATCTTTAAAAGGGGATGACTTGCTAAAGTCTGATACTATACAGGAATTGTTTGAACGTATAAAGAAGTGATAGATGGCGACTAATTTGGAAAAATTACAAACCGCTTTCTTTAAGGGTTTAAATCTGTCTTCTATAGACCAAATTCCTGCTCTTAAGTTAAAAGAATCTCCGAATTGGGATTCTGTTGGACATATTACGCTTATTTCAGAAATAGAGGATGCTTTTGACTTAGATTTGGAAGCGGATGATATGTTTGAGATCGATACGTTTGACTCGGCCATTAAGGTCTTAGAAAGTAAATATAATCAAAGATTCTAATGTTTGATTTCTCCTCTTTTCTATCGAATAAGGCTTTTATTACAGAGGATCATCATGTGTATACGTATGCTGATTTGCTGGGATTGTCTGAACGATTTTCTGAGCATCTAGTGCCACGATCATTGATTTTTATCGGCTGTGAGAACTCATTGGAGTCAATTGTGGCTTATGTCTCGTGTTTGCGATCGGGGGTAGTTCCTTTGCTGCTGAGTCGGGATGTTCCGGATGAGACCTTGTATCATTTGGAGGCTATTTATCACCCTCGATATTGTTGGTTCCCTAGTAGAAGAGATCTGCTTGTTAAGGGGAAGGAAAAATATTCATTGGGGGGATATTCTTTGATTCAATATGACGGAGATTCTCCTGTTTTACCTGAGGGGTTAGCTTTGCTATTAACTACATCGGGTAGTACAGGATCTCCTAAACTTGTTCGCTTATCGCATGACAATTTAAAAAGTAACGCATGTTCTATCATTGAATATTTGAAAATAACCTCTTCCGAGAAAGCGATCACATCTTTACCGATGTATTATTCTTATGGTTTATCTGTACTGAATAGCCATTTATTGGCAGGTGCTACCTTGTTGCTGACTGATAAATCGTATGTGCAGCGAGAGTTTTGGAAATTTGTTTTAGAAGAGAAGGCGACATCTTTTGCAGGTGTTCCCTTTACGTATGAAATTCTTAAGAAAATGCGTTTTGAGAAATTCTTGCCTTCATCTGTTAAGGTTATGACGCAAGCTGGTGGTAAATTGAATTCTTCTTTAATTAAGTATTTTTCGGAATATGCACGTTTGCACGATATACGTTTTTATGTAATGTATGGGCAGACAGAGGCCACCGCAAGAATGAGCTACTTACCTGCTGAGTATACTTTGAATAAAGTAGGGAGTGTAGGGGTCGCAATACCGGGTGGGCATTTTTCTTTGATTGACGAGGATGGTATGCGGATAGTGTCTCCTAATGTGGAAGGCGAATTAGTATATGAAGGCTCTAATGTTTTTTGGGGATATGCCGAATCATTAGATGATCTGTTTAAAGGTGATGAGAATAAAGGGATACTTTATACTGGCGATTTAGCTTATGTTGACTCGGAGGGATTTTATTATATATCAGGGAGAAAGAAACGTTTCTTGAAATTATATGGAAACCGAATAAGTTTAGATTTTGTCGAATCTATCGTGAAAGATCATTGCCAAGAATGTGCTTGTGTTGGTAGCGATGATAAACTAATTGTTTATGTTACAGATTTGGATAAAATTGATTCTATAAAATCGGTTTTGTCAAACCGAGTATTAATAAATCCTTCAGCTTATGAGGTTCGATTTATTGGCAAGATACCAAGGACTGATTCGGGTAAGATTATCTATTCTGATTTATCAATTATCTAATAGGGAAAATGAGTCATTTAAAAATCTCAAATGTAAAGATTGCGGGAATTACGTCATGTGTTCCTAAAATGATTGAGGAAAATAAGGAATTGTCTTTTTTTAAAAAGGGTGAGGCTGAAAAAGTGATAGCTTCTACAGGCATTGAGCGTAGACGTATTGCGGATGTGGATACGACTTCTGCGGATTTATGTTATGACGCAGCTGAAGATTTGCTCATGGGGCTGAACTGGAGACGGGATGAGATTGATTGCCTGATATTCGTGACCCAAACTCCGGATTATATATTACCCTCAAATGCTTGTATTATGCAAGGACGTTTAGGCCTAAAAACGGAATGTTATACATTAAATTCTTATCAATTTGATGGATTAATTTGAAAGACAAACGCTTATGGAAGTTCTGAAAAGTCTAAGGTAACGATTTGGAGATTGTGCTAATTTCAGTATTTTACAGTCTCATACTCGTGAAACAACTATTCTTTAAACAAAGGTAAGAATATTTTTTGATTAAAGAAAAAATCTCGAAGGAAAAATAAAAAATGTTTGGGAAGAGGATTGGAAAAAATTCAAGAAAGGGAGGTTGAGGGATTAAGTGAGGGAAATTGCATAATCAATTTGTGGTTACCGAAAAAAGGTATATTCGGAATGCCTGCATATTGCTTCTACCAGCGATTGCACGACCAGTAATTATATTAAAAAATTACCCCAATCAAGAAGAATTTTACGTTTCTCGGTTGGGGTATAAAGGTTATTTGAATTGTAACCATACCTCATATATTCAAGCTGGCTTCATTCAAAAGAAAGTCGAAGATGTTTATTATTATTCCTCCATTATTTTGACAGACAAAAGTCAGGGCACTGATAATAATTATCTTTGGAGAACCGTTATTTATATGCAGTGACGATTTCATTCCAAAAAGATTTCAGTCATCTTGTCCTTGTCGCAATACCGGTACAATTGATGGCGGATCGTATGGATGTAATTTTTACCCAAAATGGATTTGATGATGGAAGCCCGCACCAAGGACGTGAACTCTCCTTCAACGGTAGTGTGTAATGTTTCCCAAAGGGATTGCTCTTCTTCAGTTCTTAGACCGATTCTTCGTGAGGAACATAACAGGTTTTCCAAACGTTCCTTCTCTTTAGTCGTATATCTTTTCTCGGCAGACAATATGGACAAAGCGTCTTTGAGCATCATGTTTAGCAGCCCGTTCCAACTGATATCAATGCTGCTGTCGCTCCCTAAATTGATTCCGGCACCTACAAACAGGACAATCTTTTTTTTGTCCTTCAGATCCTGTCTTAAGGATTCGATATTCGCCTGATAAGTATCGTGTTCGAATATCAGGTGTTTGGATTTGTCTATCTGTCGTTCCATATCCATTCAAAACGTTCTACATCTGATTCCACAAGTAGCTCTCCTGACTGTACCTCGATGAATGTCAAGTCGGAGATAGCCCTGACTGTATGTTTAACACCTTTCTTGATCGTAACCGTATCGCCTCTGCTAACAACCGACCTGATATCATCGAGTACCAGTACTCCTTCGCCGTCGATAAACGTCCAGACTTCATTGCGATGGCGGTGTAACTGATAGCTGATACCCTTACCGGATTTGATTTTCAGTTGCTTGGTAAGGGATTTGTAACCGTCGGAAAACTCGGCGGTATTGACTACTTTGTATTCACCCCAACGACGTTCCTCGAACATCGGCCGATATTGCAGAAGGTCGGCGTAGGTCTTGATGTTCTCGCTTTTATTCTTGTCCGAAATCAGGATTCCGTCATTCGATGCCGCAATGACCAGATTCCGTGTGCCAATACACATGATTGGCAGTCCAAGTTCGTTGATGACGTGGGTATTCTCGGATTCTTCATCCATGATAACATTGCCCATGGTGTGTTCCGATAGTTCATCAGTCAACGTATTCCATGTACCAAGGTCTTTCCACTCTCCGGCAAAAGGTACGACGGCTACCGACTGCGCTTTTTCAGCGACTTCGTAGTCAAAACTGATTTTCGGAAATTCCACATAGCGAGAACGGATCTCCGCAAATGTGTCGGCTTCAATGTACCGGGCTACGATATCCGTCATATATCCCAACCTGAAAGCGAATACGCCTCCGTTCCAGAAAGCACCCTCCGAAATAAGTTTCTCAGCAGTCATCATATCTGGTTTTTCCGTAAAGCGTGATACTTGAAATGTTCCTTTGTTTTGTACATCATTGGCTGGCACTACATATCCGTATTTTGCTGACGGATATGTGGGTTTAATTCCCATCAATACCAGTTCGGCTACATTGTTTTTCACTGCATCCGCTATCCTGCGAATCGTATCAAAATAACCAGCTTCAGTATAAGGGTCGCAAGGCATGATGATTACAATCTCATCGGTGGAACATTTTCGTTCGTAGGCCAAATACGAGCTTGCGAGAGCGATAGCTGGGAATGTATCACGACGCTCCGGTTCCGTAACTACAGGAATCTCTTCTCCAAGCTGGTTGATGATGACATCCCGCTGCAACTGGCTTGTTGCCACGGTAATCGAATCACAGATGCCGGTTTCCCGTAATTGCCGTACCACCCGTTGCACCATCGACTCTTTCGAGCCATCGGGCGCAGTCAGCAGTTTAATGAATTGCTTTGACCGTGTATTATTGGAAAGCGGCCACAGGCGTTTGCCCGAGCCGCCGGATAACAGTATGATTTGCATATAGATCTTTGAAAGCTATATCAGTAAATGAAAAATGAAGGATTTTTTTGGTGGGATCCTTCAAACCCACTGGAAGATTAGATTTTCCAAACCTCAAGTAGTTCATCCTGTTCTCGCTTACTTTTTAAGTTATCGTATAATCCATATACATTCAACTGTGCAGCGAACCGCTCTGTTTCATCCTATGCGACATAGGACTAATAGACATCATAAGACATCTATACAGTAGCAAGGGTAAGAAGTATTGCTACCATCCATTCTGACAGCCTCGTCCTCCAACGTGAGAGGCTGCCCTAATTACTAAAAATATTTTTCATATTTCAGATACTTTACTATTAATAAAAAAGAATTATCTCTCTTTGGCGATTACCTACTCTTCCACTAAATGTAGTACCATCGGCGCAAATAGTCTTCACTTCTCTGTTCGGAATGGGAAGAGGTGTATTCCCTACCGCTATAGTCACCACTTTATGTTATTTTTTATCTCTCCGCCCGCATCGGATTATTCAAAAAATCCTCGTAGGCAAGACGTATGCCGTTTTCCAATTCAGTTTTGTAAGTCCAACCTAAAGCGGTTGCCTTTGACACATCGAGTAACTTTCTCGGTGTTCCATTCGGACGGGTCGTATCCCAACGTATTTCACCACTGTAACCGATAATTTTGGCCACAAGTTCAGTAAGGGCTTTAATAGTCAGTTCCTTTCCTGTTCCTGCGTTTACGGTCTCATTACCGCTGTAGTTATTCATCAAGAACACGCACAAGTTGGCAAGGTCGTCCACATACAGAAACTCACGAAGTGGACTGCCATCACCCCAACAGATCACATAGGGAAGCCTCTGTTCTTTAGCCTCATGGAAACGGCGGATCAAGGCCGGTAATACATGACTATGTTCGGGATGATAGTTGTCGTTAGGCCCGTAAAGGTTAGTGGGCATTACACTGATGTAGTCCGTATCATATTGACGGTTCAAGAACTCACAATATTTCAGGCCGGATATTTTGGCTAGTGCGTATGCCTCGTTGGTCTTTTCCAGTTCGCTTGTCAGCAGACAACTTTCCGTCATGGGCTGCGGAGCCATACGGGGGTAGATACATGACGAACCGAGAAATTCCAACTTTTTGCAACCGTTTTTCCAAGCTGCATGAATGACGTTCATTTCCAGAATCATGTTCTCATACATGAAGTCCGCCAATGCAGATTGGTTGGCTATGATACCTCCCACCTTGGCCGCGGCAAGAAACACATATTCTGGCTTTTCCTCAGCAAAGAAACGCTCTACTGCTTCTTGGCGTGTCAGGTCAAGTTCCTTGTGCGTCCGGGTGATGATGTTCGTGTATTCCTGAAGTTCCAGTTCACGTACAATGGCAGAGCCGACCATTCCCCGGTGGCCTGCCACATAGATTTTTGCGTTCTTTTCCATCATTTTACGATTCCTTTCTCCAGATATTCTTCCAAGTTGGTGCGTACATGTTCTCCGGCACGCTCCACGGCCACCTTGGCCATGTCCGCATCTACCATGATTTTAACAAGTTGCTCGAAAGTAGTCTTTTGCGGATTCCACCCCAATTCTCGTTTAGCTTTTGCCGGATTCCCCCATAAATTCACTACATCGGTTGGACGGTAAAAGTCGGGAGACACTTCTACCAGCACCTTGCCGGTTTTCGTATCTATGCCTTTTTCGTTCTCTCCCTCTCCTTCAAAACGCAGTTCTATTCCGGCATGCCGGAAAGCCAATTGACAGAACTCGCGCACGGAATGCTGCTCACCGGTAGCTATCACGAAGTCCTCCGGCTTTTCGTTTTGAAGAATCAGCCACATGCACTCTACATAGTCTTTGGCATATCCCCAGTCGCGCAATGAAGAGAGGTTTCCCAAATACAATTTCTCTTGCTTGCCTTGCGCGATACGTGCGGCAGCGAGGGTGATTTTCCGGGTGACGAAAGTCTCTCCACGGCGTTCGCTCTCATGGTTGAACAGGATGCCCGAACAACAAAACATATTGTAAGCCTCCCGATATTCTTTCACAATCCAGTAACCATAGAGCTTGGCCACGGCATACGGGCTATAAGGGTGGAAGGGGGTGTTCTCATTTTGAGGGACTTCCTCCACCTTGCCGTAAAGTTCTGACGTTGAAGCCTGATAAATTCGGCAAGTATCAGTCAGGTCGCATTGGCGCACAGCTTCCAAGATACGCAATACACCAGTCGCATCCACATCCGCTGTAAATTCCGGTGAGTCAAACGACACCTGCACATGGCTTTGTGCGGCCAGATTATAGATTTCATTCGGTCTTACTTTTTTCACTACTTGCAGAATACTCATGGAGTCGCCTAAGTCTGCATAATGCAGGTGAAAATTGGGATGTCCTTCCAAATGGGCGATACGCTCACGGAAGTCTACCGACGAACGCCGTATCGTGCCGTGCACGTCATAACCTTTTGCTAAAAGAAACTCGGCCAAGAAGGAACCATCCTGGCCGGTGATGCCTGTAATAAGAGCTTTCATTTTAAATTATATCGAAATATGTTATTTATTTTCGTTACAACGATTTCACACACCTTGTAAGGATAACGCATACACAGGAATAGAGGATTAGAAAACACCCTATTTTGCTTCAAGGCTCTTAAATGATCACGCATGATTTGCCTATGGCTATGAAAGCCAGAAGAAGATGCACCTCCTATACGCATAGTTACAAAATCTTTGGCTATATAGCGGGTGCGGATGTGGTGTATGAATATCAGGCGCAACAGATTTTCAAAATCGGCAGCGACTTTATACGATAAGTCGAAAGTTCCAAATTCCTCATATATTGAACGTCGGCAGTAGAAAGACGGATGTGCCGGCATGAAACCAAACCGCATCCAACTTCGATGGAATGGCCGGGATGTGTAATAACGGACGCATTTATTCAAATCACAATCGTTCACATAATGAACATCTCCAAATACGGCATCTAAATTTGTATCAGACATTGCTCTTGCTACCATTGCCAAAACATCAGAAGAAGTGTAAAAGTCATCACTATTAAGTATGCCCACAATGTCACCTGTAGCCATTGCAATACCTTTGTTCATAGCGTCATAGATGCCACGATCATGTTCACTAATCCATCGTAACCTTCCTTTATAGATTGGCTCATACTCTCGTACTATGTCAATCGTGTTGTCGTTTGATCCTCCGTCAATTATCAGATGCTCAAAATCCATATAAGTTTGTCCTAAAACACTTTCAATGGTGTTACGGAGGGTGGAACTGCTATTGAATGTAGCAGTTATAATGCTGATTTTCATAAAGGATATATATTGATTTAAAAAACCGTTCTTATTCTGATTTTTTTAGCAGGATTTCCTTGATAAATAGAATAAGATTCCATGTCGTGATTGGCAACCGAAGCCACTCCTAAGACAGAATGCGAGTGCAAAGTAACACCAGGACAAACAATGGAGTGTGCCCCAATCCAAGTGCCGTTTTCCAATGTGATATTTCCAATGATTAAATCAAAAGTAGTTTTCTTGTAATTGTGATTTCCGCAAAGTAACATAGCTCCTTGACTTATGCAAACATTATTTCCAATTTTTACATTTGCCAAATTGTCTATCCACGCGTTTTCACCGATCCATGTGTAGTTCCCGACTTCCAATCTCCACGGGTATTTTATGTTTACTTTAGGCTTAATAACTACTCCTTTTCCGATTTTCGCACCAAATAATCGCAACAGTCTTACTTTTATGCAGGAAAATGGATTCAGAGGGTTTATAAAAAACAGGACGTTTATAAAATACCAGACAATTCGTATGAATCCTCCTTTTCCCGGATTATACCAAGAATTATCATAGTGGGATAAATCAGTATTCATACACAAAATTGGGTTTTTCTGATATATGGAGAATATATTGATATAATTGGCTCATTTTATCTCCGAGTACAGTTACAGAATAATTTTCTTGAATCATTCTTTTACCATTGAGGCCCATTTGTAGACGTTCATTAGGTGGCGTTTGGATAGCCTTGAGTAATGTTTGGTTTATAGTTTCTTGGTCATTACTAATCCACCAACCACAATGGTATTTTTCCAGTTCTTGCCATGGCATACCTTTGGAAGCAATGACTGGTATTCCTCTCACTAAAGCCTCTGTGACAATATTTCCAAAATTTTCAAAGTCGCTTGGTACTGCCAAATAAGTTAATGAACTTATTGCGTTGTCTTTTTCTACACCCGCCAAAAAACCTGTAAAGCGGACATTTGTCAATTTAAGTCTTTTGACTTCATCTTTCAAGAATTGCTCATATTGTTCATCATCAGCACCAATGATAAGTAATTCGGTATCTTGCATCTCTTTTCGTAATATGCTGAATGCGTAAATCAATCTTTCAATACGTTTGCGTGGATGTACTCGTCCTAAATACCCGATTCTTATTTTATCACTTTGGACAATAGGGCGTTCAATAATTCCGTCTGTTTCTATTGGATTGGGTAAAACTGCTACAGGGTTAGTGAAACCCATATTACGGTAATGGTGCATTTCTTCAAGACAAGTAGCTTGTATGCAGGCTGCTTTTTGTAAATCTTCCCGTTGATACAACAACAAAGACAGTTGTTTTATCTGTTTAGAGTGCGCTAAGGCCTGCGGATAAAGCATCCCCCTTAATGTAATGACATAAGGCTTTTTCTTTTTTCGGGCAAAATTTGCAACTCCGTGTCCAAGATATAACCATAGCCCTTGTATATGGTATAAATCATATAAGGGCATATTTTCCAATGAGGTCTTTAGATATGGAATGTATCCAAAGCGAGTTTCCAAAGTAGGTGAAGTATAATGTATCTTCACATCATTGGCTATTAAATCTTTCTTGTTGGTTAGAGGGGCCATAAGCATTTCTGCATTTACCTGATTAGCGTGTAATCCTTTTATGGTCAGATATGTGCTTAATGCTGGCCCTCCGTATTTTATATCAAGAGTTCCTGAATGAAGTATTTTCATCATATGCTTAAGAGAGAAAAAATATTAATCTAACTGCGAATGGCAAAAGAATACAAAGGAGGCAAGTAGTGAACCTTGGAGTTTACAGAGATAGAGAAAGAATAGATCTTTCTTAAAAGGCGATGAAACAAGCATATCTAAAGGATCAACTTAGTCCTCATATTCTGTATTATAATGGTATGATTGAAATGCAATGCCTATAAAAGGAAGCATACCTATCAGGATACTTCCTCCCATCATTGAATACATGAAATTTCCAATCATTGTGCAGCAGCCTATGACTATAAAATAGAATGATATATCATTGGATTTGGATTTCTTATATAAAGTATATACTTGATATAGCAAATAAAAGAAAAACAAATATCCAATGAGGCCAAAATCCACTAAGTTCAGGACCAATCCCGATTGAACTGGAATATATCCGCCACTGAATGTTAGATTTTTGCTATGGAAAGAATATTGTCCCGGCCCATATCCGAATAAATAGTAAATAGGATTATTGGATTCTATAAAATCTTTTGTTATTAAAACCTCTGACCGTCCATCCTCGATTTCATTTTGGGCACGTCCAAAAGAGCGTTCATAAAAAGAATTAATAAAAGAGATTTCGGTTTTAGCATTAGTTGGTTGCGTTTTTTGAATTTCTGAAAGGAATAGTCCGAAAGAGCCTATCACTAATACGGTACTGATAGTCAGTATTGCAACTAACTTATTAGTTCTTGATAATATTAAAATCACTACACCAATTAGTCCAATCGCAAATTCAATAAAAGCGGCAGAAGAAAACGTGTTTAATAAAATAAATAATCCCAAAGCCAATATAGTTGCCGCTTTCAGATCCAATTTCTTTTTGTAGAGGAAATTTGTTATTAGAAAAAGTACAAATGGAGTTAATGCGAAAGCCATATTCTTAGGTTCTCCACAAAGGCCATATATGCGAAAGACTGTATCACCTCCAAAAAAAGTGGCTGCAACAGCATTGGACGTACCTACATCGCGAATGATGGGAGCAAATGGAATGCCTGCTTTAAGAAAGAAATAATGTACAAACCCTATTCCTATCAGTGTACAGATGGCATACGTGTACCACTTTATGACCCTTTGATCAAAATCTCTTGGAAGCCGGTTCATGAATAATAATGGAACGACTCCTAATATGTAAGTGGCATCTTGAACCAATAGGCGAATCAAAGTGCGTGTTCCAACATTTTCAGGAGGCATGAGTAACGAAAACAGATTACTAAGTAATAGCATGATAAAAAAGTATGCAACAATCCTTTTAAGTACATCCGAAGTCCGACTGTTTGCTGGGTGAAACAGTATGCAAAAAAGCATACCTATGGCAACGACCTTGTACGGATTCCATGTAGTTATAAGATAAAAGGCACAGTTTTGAAATGGAAATGTAAAGAAATACAACCATAAAAGATACTCATGTTTCTGCCTATATACAAAGAAGCATGTCAGACATAAAAACAAGGCAAATATTCCATAACGTATAATTTCCCAAATCATACCATTTTATTTATCAATTTATTATAGGCTTCTGCGGCTTTCTTATATGTAAATTGCCGGGCATACTGGATCAACAAAGGTGAATTGCTTTCTTTGTTAAAATTCAATAGATGAAGAAAAGCCTCTTTGATTTCTATTCGATTATTCGGGTCAAATAGAAAGCTGAAGCCATTTGCAATTTCGGGCAAGGAAGTTACATTAGAACAAGCGACAGGAACACCTTGTGAGTATGCTTCAATGACAGGTAATCCAAATCCTTCGTAAAAAGAGGGAAATATAAGTCCTTTACTGTTTTTTACTAATGTTTTGAGCACATATTCTTCCTGGAAAGGCAAATGGATAATCTTGGCATTTCGTTCCATTAGGGGAGTTATCTCTTTTTTAAGATGCTCCGCTATATTTCCGATGATAAGCATATCTGGAACCTCACATTTCTCTTTCACCAATTCCTCATACGCTAATAACATATTGATCAAATTTTTTCTGCGGGACATGAATCCCCACCAAATAAAATAGGCTCGATTCTGGTATTGATTGGTAAGACTGTTTTCGATATAGTGATTGTCAAACCAAAAATCATCAATACCATTATAAATTACATTGATACGGGTATTTACTCTCTTGAAATATCTATGAATATCCTGCTTCGTGTATTCAGATATAGAAACCACATTCAAATCTTTCAATCTGAAATAGAAAGATTTTGCAAATTTGTTTTGTAACTTCCATATTTTTGCATGTGGAATAGATGCTTGGGAATGGAGTATGGACAAATCTGTTATATTGGCTATTTGTACACCTTTGAACGCTCGGACATATTCCAAATAGCTTGGATTTATAAAAATATCGTAACTGTTATCTATTGGAAAATAGTTTGATAGAGTAAGGAAACGCTGTAAACCTACGACATATCTATTCCATTTAAAATAGCGTGTTTTTACATTTGGGAGTGCATGTAATTGCTCAAAAAAAGACTTTAACATTTTAGGTCTTGGCCTTTGAGTATAAAATATGATAAATAAATCATCTTGACGTTGTTTTATTAGTTCAAGCAGCATACCTCTGACAGGATATGCACTAGTAAAAACACTCAAGCAATCTCCAGATATTGCGATTTTCATTTTTGTTTCTATTTGGGGGTTATCTTACAAGTTTCATTTATCTTCCACCATTGAGTAAACTACAGAATTGTGGGCATAATTTTTTTAACACGTAATAAGTAATAAGACTCAATATAATGGTTGTTAATATACTTAGCATATAAGTCATAACAGCTACGGTATTTGATGTCGGTTGTAAAGCGAGACAAAGTCCCTTTCTCAAAGGTGCTACAAACAGGCCATGCAAGGCATATACAAAAAATGTTGTCGAAGCGAAATGTTCTATTAAAATCGTAGATTTTCCGATGCTTAGTCTTAGGATTAAATCAGCACATATAAACATTACAATCATGCCTGTTAAAATGGTGATATTATGTAGCAAATAATGATAAGTTTCCCCACGGGTAATCATATCTGCTATAATTACAATGACAAAAAGAAACATAGTTGATATTTTTGCTTTTCTTGATTTAAAAATATCAGCTAAATCAACCTTGTTCATAGAAAAATAACCGCCTAATGTGAAAAAGAAAAATCCAGTCATATCTATGCCACAAAACTCAGGGTTAAAGCTCAGCCAAATACCCCCGATTAATCCTACTAATAATCTGCCACACTTAATGAGCCTGTATAATAGAGGTGAACAAAGTACTACAATCATCAAATCTCTTACATACCACAAGGGGAAATCTATAGGCATGGATTTAGATTCTCCTAATCCTTCAAATCGAAATTCCCAAAATGATTTTAGAAAATTTTCAAACGAAATTGGAATTTCCGTGATTCCTTGAAAAACGGGACATAGGGGGGGTAATGCTTCGCTATGAAAAATAAAAAGGCTATCAGATTCCATAAAAGATAGGGTATAAGAAGTGTGTATAGTCGATGATGTAATTTAGATGCATACTCATTGTGTGTTAGTGTTCCATTCCGATAGAATAAAAATCCTGAAATTAAAAAAAACATTGGTACACTAAATCGACCTATTATATTGCTAAAGAAATACATTACATCTTGTGCCCATTGCCCACGTAACTCAGGCACAAGCTGGTCGGATATGTCGCAATGAATCATCACCACACCCACCATTAGTGGAAACCGAAGTAAAGTAAAAAACTTTAATGTATTTGTAGTCATTTCTGTATGTAAAAAGATTATTTTAGATTCAGTCGAGTTTTAAACTTTCTGCCTAACAATGCGGTGGCTATTTTAAATATTGCATCTTGAATGGCAGGTGTGAAATGTAAATAGCAGAATAAAAACAATTTTCCATTTAAAGAATTAGGAACGTAAAATTGTTTGAATATTTCGACATGTTTTTTTATCATTCGTAATACATCTAAACGATGTTTTTTAGTGAACGATGAAAAATAGAGTGAAAACACACCCATTACCATTTGGTTTAGACCAAATTTTTGAATACAGAAGCGTTTATATTCGTTATCTGAAACTGTGATGTCATATTGGTAATAGTCCAATAATAATTCTGATGCAAGAAAATAGGCATCAGTTGACTGTAATCTTCGAGAAAGGGATTGTTCTCCATAATGCATATAGTGATAACCCGCATATGAGGAAAAATCAAACTGCCTTGCATATTTCAAGCATTCATAATAAAATACATGGTCTTCGTGCAAACGTAACCGCTCATCAAATCGAATATTATGCAACTTAATGATTGGTGTAGCAAACATTTTTCCCAAAATAGCCCCTAAGTGTAAAATTCGGCCTTGTTTAGGGATTTCCTTTGTTGACTCCTTCGCTACTGCTCCTACATAGTCCATGAAATACCCTTGAAAGACTATTTGGTCATCTGCATATGGAAATTCCATAAAGCGTAAAAGATAGCTAGGTTCTACCCAATCATCGGAATCAATAAATGTAACATAGTCGCCTGAAATTTTGTCTAATGCCTTGTTGCGAGCTACAGATACTCCGCCGTTTTTTTGATGATATACTTTGATTCTAGTATCTTTCTGTGCATATTCATCACAGACATCTCCACTTCTGTCGGTAGAACCGTCATCCACAAGTATCAACTCCCAGTGGGAATATTCTTGTTCGATAATTGATTCTATCATTTTGCAAAGATGTTTCTCTGAATTATAGACAGGAACGATAATGCTTATTTTCCGCTGACTTAGTTGTTGCATAATTTACTCTTTTGATATAATCCTTCGTATAGCCATTAAATTTTCAAAACCTAAAATTTTGCTTACGAACCTTATCCGGGGCGATTTTTTCCTCAATTGAAATCCAACCCCTAAGTTCTCCACTTGGTCTTTCGCTTTCTTATATAGGGCTGGATATTTGTTGCCATATAGATAAATAAAATACGTGAAGTTATAACTCAATGCTTTACGTACTCGTAAATTATCTTTATGAATGAGTGCGTTTTCTTTATAACTGATATAGCTATCAAGTAATGACACTAATTTATTCTCACTGTTTGCTTTGCTTACTGTGGAGTATTCGCCTATACGATAATAAACTTTAGCATTGGATATAAAATATGCTTTTGAGGCTATCATTAATATGCGCGAAAAAAAATCACCATCTTGGTTCATGAGTAGATTTTCTTTCCAACCTCCTGATTCGTAGACAAGCTGTCGGGATACCATGTAGCATGATGTTTGTAACATACTACCTGTCTCCCATAAATCAATCAAAAGTTGGAAAGGGTCTATATAGTCTTTATAAAAATGCCGAGATGGGAATGTCGTTTCTGCTATAGAAGATCTAAATTTATCCCATTTCCCAAAACTTATACATCTTTCATTTGCATCGCATAGGCGTATGATATGTTCCTCTACAAAGGAAGGATTAATAATATCATCAGCATCTAAATAAACGATATACTCACCGGAACTTTTACGGAAAGCATAATTACGTGCAGCACAAGCACCGGAATTATCTTGTCGATACACTTTAATGATATTGGATTCAAAACTTTTTGCGATTGCAAATGAGTTGTCGGTTGAGCCATCATCAACGACAATTATTTCGATGTTGCGATAAGTTTGAGCGAGACAACTATCAAGAGTTTCTGCAACAAATCGCTCTGAATTGTAACAGGGAATAAGTATTGAAACTTTTGGTGACATGTAATAATTTATATGATAGATAATTCTATTTTTTGTACTACTGTTTTATTCGTTGGAATATGTTTCCCCACTAATGTTGTATTGTATCCGACTATCACATTGTTACCGAGTGATGTACCTTTCAATATGGATGATTTTTCACCAATCCAAACATCATCACCTATTATAACAGGTGCTGTTTTGGGCTTTTCATATTCAGCGCCAAAATTTGGGAACTTCTCACGTGTTAATTTTCTTCTTTTTTCAGAAGGATAGATGCAGTGTGTATTTGTATCCCAAATCCTAAGATTATAAGAAAGCATACAATAACTACCTATTTCTACTCGCTCATCGGAACGGATTTCACTGCCGTTATTTATATTTGTATATTGTCCGATGTGAATAAATCCCCCAAAACGGATCCACAGTCTTTGAAGTCGTAAATAAACATGATGATCCACTATTAGTTTCCCTTGGCTAATTGTGTACAATGGACATGCAATATTATTTCCCTGACTTAGGCAAGAATACTCACTGATATGAACATGCGATCCTTTTGTTACAAAAATTTTTACGCCAATTAATTGAACATGACTATCTAAAATTAATTCAGAAGTACTGTCTACATAAATGGTACTCTTTTGAATCCTTACATTTTTTCCGACCCGGAAAATTCCTCCTGTTTGTATTCTTACTTGTGAATGTTTTTTTCTATAGGACCAATGAGTTTCCACAAGTTTGCGATAAATTTTGCAAAGTAGATTCATCATTTCTTATTTTTAGCCACTGTGTTTTTGATTAAAGTTTGGCAGATTACATATCCATTGTTTTTCGCCCACATATTATATCCTACATATGTGCATAAAAAATAAATGGATTTCAAAAAAATGTCAATAAAATGATTCCTACTTGAATAGTCTATAATCTGCCATAGTAATATAGCAAAAATGAAAGGTGCCACATATCGTACAATAGTGTATATTTGTGATGCTACAGGTAATTGTATGCAGGTGTTTGCTGCAAAAAAGTAAGGAATTAAATTAATTCCTGATGCAATTGATACACTCCATATATAAGCATGAAAACCATAAATAATCCCAAAGGGTATGGCTATTAATAAAATCATATTCCGAATAATTCCTATCCATAAATATAAACTCATACGATTTACTACTGAAATAATAGCATCATAGACTACAGGGAGGCAAATTGTAATAGAAAACAAGCCTAAAATCTTAAATATCTCAATTGCTCCTTCCCATTTATTTCCATAAAGTATTATAATTAAATCGTCAGCGCACATATACATAAGACCTGCAAATAAAAAGGTCAGGAATGAAATCACATGAATGAGCTTTATAATGCTATTACGTAACAATTCCACATCATTTTGAAGTTTGCTGAATGTTGGTAACATTGTACTCCGGATAGCAGAAAAAGAACATTCTATAACCAAATTATTTAAAGACTTAGCCCGATTGAATAGACCCAAAGAGGCCGCACTGTATAATTTACCAATGATAAATGTGTCTAATTGTCTAAATACTCTATTTATAATAGTGGTCAATGTCATTTTCCATCCAAAATTCCAAAGTTCTTTGACTTGAGAAGGTTGAAAAAGCATTTTGGGATGCCAAGAAGAGATTATCCATAGTATGGTCGAATTAAAAAGCCAACCTGCGGTATTTGAAAAAACTAATGCCCATACGCCAAAATCTAATAAGGCCAATATTATACCTCCAATTCCTGAAATAAGGCCAGAAATTAGTTTTGCAATAAAGGGGGCTTTAAAGTTTAACTTTTTCTGAAAAAGGGCTGTTTGTAAAGTTCCAAATGAACTGATAAGGAAAGAAAAGGAAGTAATTCTTACAATATTACCTAATTGTGGCATTTCAAAAAAGTACTCAAAGAGAGGGGCTGAAAGAAAAACAGTCAATGTACAAAATCCTCCTAACAGAATATTAATCCAAAAGACTGTGGATAATTCCGTTTCCGTAATTTTCTCTTTGCGTATAACTGCATTCCCTAATCCAAAATCAACGATAGAGTCAAGTATGGTATTTAAGACCAACGCCATACTAATCAAACCGAAATCAGAAGGCATTAGTAATCTGGCGAGAACCAATGAAACAATAAAGTTTCTCGTTTGGTTGACAGCCATATTCAAGAAATTCCAAGCACTACCTTTGAGTCCTTCTTTTTTTAAAACGGAAATGTCGCTCATGCTAAAAGTTTTTCATCCCACACATCAAAACTTATCAATCCCTGCTAAAAATATCTCTTGTATATACTTTCTTTTTTGCACTATTCAAACAATCATCGTATCTATTGGCTATAATAACCTGAGATTTTGATTTAAATAGTTCAATATCATTCACGACTTTACTTCCAAAGAAAGTACTACCGTCCTCCAGCGTGGGTTCATAAATAATGACTTCTGCTCCTTTTGCCTTAATACGTTTCATTACTCCCTGAATGCTGCTTTGTCGAAAATTGTCACTGTTGGACTTCATCGTTAGGCGATAGACTCCAATAACGCATCGTTTCTCGTCATTAGGATTAAAATCTCCACGGTTATAGTAGTCATAGTAACCTGCCATATGTAACACACGGTCAGCAATGAAATCCTTGCGGGTACGGTTGCTCTCTACAATGGCTTGTATCAGGTTCTCTGGTACATCTGCATAATTGGCAAGTAGTTGTTTGGTGTCTTTGGGAAGGCAATAACCTCCATAACCGAATGACGGGTTGTTGTAATGAGTACCGATTCGTGGGTCAAGGCTTACCCCGTTGATGATGGCCTGCGTATCCAGCCCTTTTATCTCGGCGTATGTATCCAGTTCATTGAAATAACTTACACGCAAGGCCAAATAAGTATTGGCAAACAGCTTTACCGCTTCCGCTTCGGTAAGTCCCATGAAAAGGGTGTCTATATTTTCTTTGATTGCGCCTTCTTGTAACAAAGCAGCAAAAGTATGGGCTGCTTCGTCCAAGCGTTTATCTCCTTCCGGTCGACCGACAATGATACGGCTGGGATACAGATTGTCATACAAAGCCTTGCTTTCGCGCAGGAACTCCGGTGAGAATATCACATTTTCCGTATCCAGTTTCTTGCGTATATTCTCGGTATAGCCAACCGGGATTGTACTTTTGATAACCATAATGGCACGAGGATTCACGCTTTTCACCAGTTCTATGACTTCTTCCACATGGCTGGTATCAAAATAGTTTTTCACTGGGTCGTAATTGGTCGGAGCGGCTATTACCACAAAGTCTGCATCTTGATAGGCTGTTTTACCATCAAGGGTAGCTGTCAGGTATAATTCCTTTTCAGCCAAGTATTTCTCTATATAGTCATCCTGTATAGGTGATTTTCTCTGGTTGATAAGGGCTACCTTCTCCGGAATGACATCTACCGCCGTTACATGATGATGCTGGCTTAATAGCGTAGCAATACTTAATCCGACATAGCCTGTTCCAGCTACTGCAATCTTATAAGTTTTCATATATTCTATTATTTAGAAAGGTCTTTCAATCGTTCCAAGATATTTTTTTGCATTTTCTTTCTTATCATTTCTTCGTAAAGAGCAAGGCGATGTATATCGCTACCCATTAAATTATAAAAATCGTTTTTCAACAACCATTCGGCTTTCTTTTTTGTTTCCACGCCGTATGCACCGACTAAAGAAAAGAGATTGAGTTGAAACTTCACCCCTATGCCTTTTAATTGTCGATAATCCGATTCACCCATATAAACATACCGCTCCGGATGAGCGAGAATGGGATAGTAGCCTTTGGCCTTGATGCGGAGCAGAATGTTGTTTAATCCCATTGGAGGGCTGAAGTAAGAGGTTTCCACCAGCAGACGGTCGCCGCTCTCACCCAAAGGCAGCAGGTCGTTCTTTTCCAACCGTTCCTCGAAGAGGTTGTCGAGCATATTCTCGGAGGCAAGATGTAGTTTTATCCGTCCGCTATAGGCGGCTTGAAGTTCAGCGTAACGCTCCCTGAGATGCGTTGTGGTGTTGGGCATATCTTCCATGATATGCGGTGTAAGCCATATGGATTTTATGCCCAACTCTTCATACAGGCGCAGTATTTCCAACGCTTCTTCCACAGTCCGCACCCCGTCGTCCACACCCGGCAGGATGTGCGAGTGCCAGTCGGTAAAACCCTCGAATATGCCGCTATCTTTCAGCGGGATGCGTTTTCTGAAAGGCCACACAATGATATGAAGATTTTATTTGAAATACTTATTTGATAATTATTTGACAACCAACTGTTTATCACCCAACACCAACACGTTTCTCATCGGAGCCGTAGTGGTATCCCGAGCCGTAGCCGTAGTGGTAACCATACCGATAGCCGTAACGGTATCCGTAGCGGCCACCGCTTCCCTCGGTTCCATTCAGGATCAGGGACATGTTCTTGTATTTTTTCTCCCCGTAGATCTTCTCCAATTCAGCAAGCATACTCCGTTCAAGTAATCCTGCACGAACTACGAAAATGGTACGGTCTGCCAGCTTCTCGATAATCTGCGTGTCTGCCACTAATTCGATGGGCGGACAGTCGATCAGCACATAGTCGTATTGCCCCCTTACGGTATCTATCACCTGCTTCAGGCGTTCGTCGAACAATAGTTCCGTTGGGTTGGGAGGAATCGTTCCCACGGGTAGTATATCCATAGATTTATGCCTAGGATCGGGTACGATAATCTCATCCAGATTGTCGATACGACCTCCCAGATAGTCGCTCAATCCCTTGGCAGGAGAGTCGATATAGGATGACGCAGATCCGTGGCGCAGGTCACCGTCGATTACCAACACTTTCTTCCCTTTGATGGCAAAGCTCACGGCGATGTTCATGGTCAGGAACGATTTGCCACTGCCCGGATTGAACGAGGTCATGATGATGACATTCGATGTCTTGTCCTTGCCGGTCATAAACTCCAGATTGGTACGCAATACACGGAACGCCTCGTTGATGATGTCACGGCTGCCCTCCTTGACGACAACGGTCTTGACTTCCTGCGGCTTTTTCCCGAATATTCTTTTCTTCTTTCTTGTAAACAGCGGAATTTCACCGATGAACGGCACGGTCACACTCTCCAGGTCTTTCCTTCCCCGTACACGGGTATTCATATTCTCGCGCATGAAGATAATGACTATCGGAATGAGCAGCCCCAGAGCAAACGCGGCCATAAAGATGTTTTTGCGTACAGGAGATGTCGGCAACATGCTACCGTGCGGCGGGGTGACAATGCGGGTATTGTAAGCCGTGAATGCCTGCGAGAGTTCATTTTCTTCACGTTTTTGCAGTAAGAACAAATAAAGAGCCTCCTTTACCTTCTGCTGGCGTTCCACCGAAAGCAGGTATTTGGCCTGTGTAGGGTTGGCCGCTATACGTGATGTTGTCTGTTGCTCCGTCTGCCGCAAACTTTTTATCTGCGAATTCAAGGTTACTATCTGATTGTCGATAGACCTGATTATCGCCCCACGCATGGATGCCAGAGCCTGATCCATATCCATGACCAGCGGATTTTCTGCGCTGCTGTTCGCAACCAGGCTGTTACGCTGCAACAGTTGTTTGTTGTATTCGGCAATCTGCGATTCGATGTTGGCACTCTCTATACCGGAATTGGCCGGAAGCAGTTGGGTACGGTTGGCATCGTTGGCTAAATAGTTCCGGATGTAACGGGTCATGTAAAGCTGGTTGTTCAAGGCCAGGATCTGTGCGTTGGTCGCACTGCTTTGGGCCATGTACATGCTCGATGCCGCCTGCACGTCGGGTAACAGGTGTTCTGACTTGTAGGAGGAAATATCCTCGTCCACGTTCCCCAACTCCTGTTCGATTACGCCCAGACGCTCATTGATGAACATTGAGGTACTGACAGCGATCTGGTTCTTATCCTTCACCCAGTTCTCGTTATAAACGGAAATCAACATGCTCAATACATCTTCAGCCCGCTGTGTGGAGTTATCCTTGAATGACAAGTCTATAACCGACGCTTTCTCGTTATTCAATGAAACGGACAGATTGGATGAGCAGGAGTTTACAGCGTTATACAAATTGGATTTGCCTACATATAATGTATATGCCTTGCCTTTCACGTAATTGGGTGTTGTATTGATAATGATTTTTCCCAATGGTGTAGGAATGGAGTCGAACAAGCTTCCCTTTATATCCTTTTCGTCAAGATCCGTCCCGTTACGTATAAAGTCAGACAGGAATAATGTGCCGTCCGGCTGCACTTCCAACGTAAAACCGGCTGATTCATTTTCAGGCAAGTCATTTATCGTTACATCCACTGGTAATGTCAGCCCATAGGCCACCTGACGGTGGAATTTTCCCGGAACGAAGTAATTCATATCCAAACGCAACCGTTTAACTACCTCGGTCATTAAAGCCGGTGACTGAAAGGTGATGAGCTCATTATTCACATTTGTACCGGATTGGAACAACCCGAACTCCGAGAAGGATTCCAAATCCGAGGAAACCGACTTGCCTTTGGAATCCTCCTTGATCAATACCGAAGCGGTGCGTGTATATACAGCAGGAGTACGCAACAGATAGACGGTAGCGACACCGATCGTTGCCACTAAAGACAAGACGAACCACTTCCACCTTGCGAGACACAGATACAACAGATCCTGTATCCGCAGGAAATCATCCTGCTGTCCCGGTTTTATATTCTTTTGATTTATGGCCATATCTGATTTTATATTTATTTCACAATTAACACGGTAATGGTAGTCAGCAGCGAGGCCAACGACATCCAGAAAGAAGCAGAACGGACGTTATTGCCGTTGACAGTCGCCTGCCGTGCTTTCATTGAGTTAGGTTCCACATAAACTATATCGTTCTGCTGTAAATAATACACGGGAGAGGCATAAAGGTCGTATCCTGAATTCAGGTTAACCTGATACAAGGTCTGTTTACCGTTTTCCTCCCGTTGTACCAGCACATTCTCCCGTTTCCCGTAGACGGTAAGGTCTCCGGCCATGCTTAAAGCATCCAAAAGCGTCAGCTTGTCCTTATCAATATTGAAGCGTCCGGGGCTAGCAACCTCACCCAACACGGAAACGGTCAGGTTCATGAACTCAACTGTAACGACAGGGTCTTTCACGAGATTCTTCGAAACCAGTTCCTCTTTTATATACGAGGCGATTTCCTCGCGTGTCATTCCCGCCACATGGATATGCCCCAACACTGGAAAATCGATATCTCCATCCTTGTTGATCGTATATCCTGATATCCCCTGGCTATTGGATGTTCCCGATGTCGTACCGATCTGTCTGGATATGATCGGAAGGTTGAAAAGGTTCATCAACAAGGGGTCCTTGCTGTTGACCAGTATTGAGATCTTGTCTTCGGGACGCACCCGGATTTCCAGCGGGTTCAAGACTTGTTCTGCGGTACCCCGTTTCAGGTCCGTGAAATAAGCGACTTTCGGCGTGGCACATGATCCCAGCAGGAAAGCCACGGTCAATAAGAATAAAATGTATCTGATTTTCATATTTCATTGATTTTTATTTGTTGGTTTTCTGTTCCGATTGAAGTTGTCCGATAGATTTCGTCAGCCTGATGTTGGCAAGAGTCCATATCAGGATATCGCCCAGCACGATCCAGTTCACATTGAGATAAAGGGACAGAAGAATATTGAGCAGTATGAATATTGTTGATACGGAAACAATGATAATCATGGCATTGCGCTGCTTTATTCCGAGAGCAAGCAGCTTATGGTGGATGTGGTTCTTGTCCGGCAGGAACGGGTTCTTCCCGTTGCGTACCCGATACAGGTAGACCCGGACCACATCGCAGCATGGAACCAGCAAGGGTGAGAAGGCCAGCACCATCGGATGTACATTTCCTGTATTATCGTCTAGACCGCACATGGTCAGTTTGAGACTGAGGAAACAGAGCATCATGCCAACGGTCAAACTACCTGTGTCACCCATGAAGATCTTCCTTCCGTGCTCGGCGTTCCCGAAAACATTGTAATAGAAGAACGGTACCAACACTCCCAATGTGGCGAACGCCAGCATGGCATAGACATGCTGGTGGAGCATGAAAAAAGTCAGACCGTAAAACAGGCAGACGACACTGCATAGCCCGGAAGCCAACCCGTCAATGCCGTCGATCAGGTTGATGGCATTGATGATGAAGACCACGATTAAAATGGTCAAAGGATACCCCAGCCATAACGGAACCGCATGAATACCTAGGATGCCGTGCAGGTTATTGATATATATTCCACCGGCGATAAGCATCACGCCACACAGGATCTGGATGACAAACTTGGCACGATAACGGATACCAATTAGGTCATCGGCCATGCCGACCAGATACAGTACCATGATGGAGCAGAAAGCAAAAGCTAAAGGCCGTACATTGTTTCCGATTTCAGACAACATTTCCGAATGCCCCAGTGCCATATTGATTCCCAGCAACAAAGCTATGGTGAAAAACACGACCGGTTTGAACGCGATACCACCCAATCGTGGCACCGCACAATGATGTATCTTCCGTTCATCGGGAAGGTCGAACAGCTGTTTGCGAAAAGCGATCAGCAGAATCTGGGGAATGACGATACCCGCACAGAGAACACAAAGCAAAAATGCCAGTGAACAATTTACAATCCAAAAATACATATATTCAGATATTGTTTTTTATTTGCGTAAAACCGTGAATAAGGATTCCAGACTTTTCCATATCAGGAAATGACTTCAATCAAATCGGGATGAACCTCAGCCGATATCCCCATAATCCCCTCAAGCATCACGACCACCCGGCGGTTGCGTTTCCCTTTTACCCGCATAAACACACCCTTAACTCCATCAAGCTTGCCGCCGTGGATACATACACGGGTACCTTTCCGTACGTCGATTTCATCCGGCTTATAATAGGCCGTATCCTTCTCATACAGGGAAGCTATTTGGATGAAACTGTCCATCTGGTCGTCTGGCACGGTGATATATTCCATACCCGTGCTTTTTTTCCACATGGCGAATTGCAGGAAGTTGTACCGTTTCTTGAATTCGGTGATCTGCGAGTGGCTGGCGTGGACGAAAACCAGACTCGGTATGACCGGCACCAGCCTTGTCGACTTCATCCCGTGATAGGTCTTTACGGCGTAATGTTTCGGAATGAAATATTCCAGACCGTATTCTTTGTCCTTCAGCCTGTCCTCCGCCATTTTCTCATTCTTGTAGGCGCGCATGACGAACCAGCGGACCTGCTTTTTTTCTTCCACCGTAGAAAAACTCATACCCATATTGCCGGGATTATTTTATAGGTGAGGATATACCCCTAGTTCATGCCAATTCGTATATTGGTATGTATTACAACGGATTACATTTCCTTTATTCATAATATCCACTATCAGTCCCATACTTTTGACAAAGTGTACAGACCTCATTTCCGAGGCTTCTGCCGCTACTTCTCTTGGCAAGAGAAATATTACAATGCGCAAAATTACGTAAAATATTGAAAAAACAATAGAAAACGGGTGATAAAATTAACCAAAACATTCATACAGAGTGTATTTGCTTAACATATGTTGGATAAGTACCATAATGCCGTTCCGTATTTCTATCTGTTCGTCAACCAGTTACGTGAAATATGATCCCCGGATATTTCTCTTGCCAAGAAAACGAGCCATATGCTCAACAATTTTTATTGTATTACAAAACGCCTTCAAAAATCCTTTTTTAAAAACATCCGGTTTTAAATTGTCAATAAGAATATCTCCAACGGTATCCTGCCGCTATATTGACAGTTCATGGATCTTTTCTGGTACTTTTCTTTTTAAGAGAAATACCGGAAAGGGATAGTTCTGATAATCAGATGCTATATATGAAACCTGACGAGGATTTGTTTGACAATTAAACCGGAATTTGAAACATTTTCTTTCGAAGAAAACTGTTTTTTATCATACAAGTGGATATTTTCCTATATTTTACCTATCTTTGCAATGTGTAATATTTCTCTTAAAAAGAGAAGCAGGAACGGCACAGCCTTTTGTCCGATATTCTGCGTGCCGCATCCGTTCCCGTTATAAGGATTTGAGTATGATGTCGTTTGCCTTGTCCACCTGTGAAGTGTCCAGCGAGGCGAGGTAGATTCTGGTCGTGTTTTCCGAATCATGTCCCATTGCCTCGCTGATGGTTGCCAGCGGCACATTCTTGCTTCTGGCAATACTCGCCCAGGCATGGCGCGCTACATACATGGTGAGCGGCATACCGAGCCCGAGCCGTTTCCCGAGTTCCTTGAGTTTTCCGTTGATGAAATGCGCTGCGCTCCTGTACTGCCGCACGGCATCCTTGGCCGTATCCCTGATGACCGGAAAAAGGTAGGGGCTGTCATTGTGGCCATACCTGTCCAGGATCTCCTGCATGGGCTTCTCCCATTTAATGGACAGACACCGGCCGGTCTTCCGCCTGCGGTAGGTCAGCACGCCGCCCTTCAGATCAGCCTTTTTCAGGTAGGCGATGTCGACGAACGACATGCCCCGGGTATAAAAGCTCAGCATGAACATGTCCCTGGCGTATTCCATGCCCGGGGAAAGGCGCAGGTCCAGGTCACGTATCATGCGGACCGCTTTCAATGGAACAGCACGTTTTACGGTCTTGTCTATTCCGGTGTAGACATGCTTGAAAGGGCTGCGCTGTACCGTCAGTTCCCTGTCCACCGCACGGTTGTAGACGGCACGCAGGTTCCGCATGTAATAGGAGGTGCTGTTCGGACATATCCCCTTGTCCTTCAGCCATGCCTCGTATTCCAGCATGAGGGTGGAGCCGATATCCTCCAGCGGGATGTCGCCGTCCCTGCCCCGAAAGTGCGTGAAGCTGTTCAGTACGGTGGTGTACCTCTCGGCGGTGCGCTTCTTGCCGACACGCTCCAGTTCCTCCACGAGCCTCTTTCCGAAGGCCATGAAATTATGGCTGTCCTCAGGGGGCGGGTTGTGAAAAAGTTCGACAACCCTGCCGGCGGGATAGGTACCGCCGGAACGTTCCAGTCCGGCAATGATACTTTCCAGACGGCGGATGTCTTTTTCCATCCGCTCCTTTAACGCAAGCAGGAGGCTTCTTCTGGAATCACCGGATACCGGCAGTATGATTTCCGACGTGCGTCCGTCCCATTCCGAAGGGAACAGCCTGTAACCGGTGTTTATCTGGCGCGCCATCCTTTCGTGGATGACCTGGAAATAGAGCGTCCCCTCCCTGCCTTCCACGGACGAGGACCTGAATTTGGTTTTGATTGTTGCCATAGTGCAGTCATTTTGAATTAGGATTGTCCAGTTGCTTCCTGATTTCCTGTGCCTCCTTGAACAGCCGGTGCGCCAGACTGTCCTTGTAGGCCGCCATTTCATGGTTACGGATGCGGTTCCTGACCGAGTCCTCAAAAGCGGTCACCAGCCTTTCCACACGCCGGATCTTTTCCTCGTCCCGCTCGATGGTGAAATGCTTCTCCAGGAAGGCGATGTCGGGATCATCTCCCGGCAGGCAGATCCTGATGGCTCGGTATTTCAAATCGGCATCCTTCAAAAGCCGGTTCGTGCGGTACTGGTTGCAGTTGGTCCAGACGGAAACGACCAGTGCCAGGATCAGTGCTGAAGCTGTCGTTACCACCGCCTTGGATGCGCTTTCCAGACGGTAGGTTACCAGTTTGTGCTCCGGTTCCTTTTTTAACAGGACCATTCTCTCATCCAGCCGTCTTACCGTTTCCTTTACCGCCTGGCTGTCCTGCTGCAGGCAGTCCCTTGTCTTTTCCATTTCCCCGGCAAACGTTTCGGCAGACAACGGCCTGCCTTCCGACAACCGGGCGGTATGGCTACGTACCGCTGCTATTTCCGAACTGTTTTTCTCCACAGCGGATTGCAGGCGTTCCAGACGGATTTTCAGTTCCGCAATCCCTTCCGGGGAACTGGTTCGGTTTTCAACTGCGGGGCTTATGCCTTCCACGGGCAGCGCCTCCACTTTCTTCTCGATCCTTTCAAGACATCCGTAGATGCCTTCCAGATAGTTTTCCTGTTTCATCTTTCAAAGTTTTTTCGTTATACATACTAGTTTACAAACTCCTTCCTTTCCTGCGCTTCTTCTTTCTCCGCAGGCGTTCCGCCTCTTTCTCGTCCTCCGTCGGTGGCACCGACGGCATGAACACGCCACCCGTACCGGTGACTTCGACCAGGTTATCAATAACAGAACCATGACTTTGTTCATGGTACGGTTGCTTTCGGGAAACGTCATTTTCCAGGGACGTGACATGGTTATGCTCCAATGCCGCATCCAGCCTTGACCAGCTGAAACTGCGGTCAATCTCACTTCCCTTGAATGACAGACCGTCCTTTATAAAGCGGATGCCCTGCACGTCATTAGTGTTTCCCTTGTACTTGAATTCCATTTCCACGCCCATTTTTAAGAGCCTATTTTGAAATTCTTTCCATGTATCTGCACTCCTCAAAGCTTCCTTGACCGCACGGTATATCTCGTATTTCACCCTCTCGGAAGCGTGCAGCTTTTCCGTTTTAACGGACTGTTTGCCTTCGGAATAGGTGAGTGAATACTTGTCCTTGAGCATTTTTGTCACCCTCTCGTTACGCCTGAAATCGTTGCTGTCGGAAATCACCTTCCCGTCGAAGTCCACCCGGTTGAAGACGATGTGGCAGTGCGGGTTGTCCGTCCCGTGATGCCTCACCACGATGAACTGCGTGTTCCGTATCCCCATCAGTTCCAGGTATTCCTCCGCCAGACTTGCCATAAAGGCGTCGGTCAGCCTCGGCGTGTCCTCCGGCTTGAAGCTGAGCGCGATGTGCCCCACCGGTTTCGTCACGTCCGGATTCAGCAGGCATTGCCACCGGAAACTTCGCGCCATCTCTTCTGCCGTTCCCAGCAGCACACCTTCCGAGGCGATGATTTTCGCGTCGTCCTTCTGCGTCACGTAGCGTATGCAGCCGCCGAACGAGCGGCCTTTCCTGATCTTCCCTATCATGAGGCTATCCTTCCTTAGGTCTGTAATCATCCATGATCCGCTTCAGCTTTTCCAGCAGCCCCTCTATCAGCAACCTTGTCCTGTAAAAACCTGTCTGGTGCGAGAGCTTTGTCAGCCGGTTCAGGTTGTTTGCCATTCCCGCCAGGCTGCGCAGCAGCGCGTTCTCTTCAGGCGTATGCCTTGCCGTCACGGTGGCCGCCAGTGCCGCCTCCCTGATATAGACCGCCAGACTCCGGCCGGACTTCCCTGCCCTGAACCTGAGAGCCTCGTAGCTGACAGGGGAGAACTTCACCGTCACGCCTTTGGTCAGCTTCCGCGTCCTGCCCAGTGCCGGACGGCCGCATTTTTTCTTCATCCCATTCACATCCTTTGTCATATGTTTTTTCTTTTTCGTCCGTACTTCTTTCATTCCAGAATCTGCGACCGGCGGGAGTGGATTTGCCCTCCCTGCAACCGCCGGGAGCGGGGAGCAAGGGTTTTCGGGAATCCGGAAACATACCCTTGCTCCCCCCACAGAAAAATCCCCCCGCATTTTTCACATTGAAGCGGGTACACAGGGGACGGTGCATACATCGGGTACACTCCACGCCCGGTTACAGGCTGTCAGATTTTTCTCCACTGCTCGATGTCCCCACGGTAGGCGGCAAGATGCTCCCTGGCAAGGTTCTCCAGCAGTCCGGAAACGCTCATGCCACGCCCGCCGAGCCTGCGGACGACGGCGTCCAGTTCGTCCCTCACATCCTCACTGACGAACACCGTCTTGCGGTTCCTGATCTTCGGGACGGTGAGGTATGTTTCCCGGTACTCCTCCAGCGAGGCCCTGCGCTGCCTGCCGCTCGTCCTTCTTCTCACGGGGTCTTCCGGTTCCGGCGGGGTGTCCTTTCTTCCCGCCTCCCCGGACACCTCCTCCGCATCAGTCCCGGATGGAATCACCGGTTCCGCATCCATACCGGTGGATTCCCCCGGACCGGGTTCCATCATGAGTCTTTCCCACCACCCGTCGTGGCCGGGGCTAGGACTACGACCGTTCTTTCTGTCTGTGGTTTCGGATGCCGCCGTTTTCTTTCCTCTTGGTTTTTCAGTCGGTTCACTTTTCATTGTACATGGATTTTAGATGGTTGATACTGTGGGCACGGTCTACCCGTTTGCCCGGTTGTCGGAAGCAAATAAAACGATAATAACAAGTGCTGTGAAACGGACGGGTCCGATTGGCGGGGTTTGCCGTGTTATTCATATTGTTGGATCGGTCTGACGGTGATGACTTCACAAATATACGCACCAGAAATTCCAAAATTCCCCGGGAACGGATCTGAACGTAGTACTTCTTAGCTTACTGAAAAGTGATGCGAAAGTTTACCAAAAAGTGATTAATCAACTTTACCAAAAATGCTGTTTTTAAATTTGCCTATTACATCTGAACGCTTGTTTACTGAAAGCAAATGAATGTTAAAATCAGATTCCAATGACATCTGATGACATATAATGACATCTGATGAAGGGCCGGAACCATATCCGGGAACAATCATTTACTTTGCGGATGAAACAAGTACGCATATGGTGTCAAAGGTAGTCATCCTGTCTTGAAATTCAGGATGTTCCGCCGGAATTCACTAAATTGCGGCACGGAATCCGGATCCGAAAAGAGAATGAAACAGATGTCAAACCTGAAATTACATTAATTATGGAAATAGTGAACATTGAAGCAAGGACCTTCGAGGCGATGCTCTCGGCCTTCCGGACGTTCGCGGACCGGCTGGACACCCTTTGCCGGCTGTACGGTGACATGGAAGAGAAGAAATGGCTGGACAACCAGGAGGTGTGCCTGCTGCTGAAGGTCAGCCCGAGAACCCTGCAGACCCTGCGTGACAACGGCACGCTGGCATATACACAGATCTGCCACAAGACTTATTACAAGCCCGGGGACGTGGAAAGCATTATCCGGATAGTGGAAGAGCGCCGCAAGCGGGCTGAAAGCATGGGAAAATCAATTTGAGAAGCCATGGGAAACGAAAGGATGATACTTTCTCCCGACAGTCTGGCAGGCGGCTGGGAAAGTCTGGACGGCAGTCCCGATTTCTACATCTTCAGGGATTCCAGCGGGGACTACCGCCTGCTGGCCTACAGCCTTGACGCGGAGTACGGGCGTGGAAGCTTCTCGCTCTACAGGATAGACGGGGACGGGGAGGGATGCCATATCCGTATCGGTACGAAAGAGTGCCGGTTCATGTCGGAGGGATGCCCCCACACCCTCCATGTCATGGGGTGGGGCCGATATATGAGAAACTGAAAGAGTAAATGTCAAACCAACAAACAGATGAGATTTATGATGAACACCGATAACCGTCTGCTCACCCGTGAGAGCAGCGAGCATATAAGAGAGTTCTTCTCCACCGTCGAACGTCTCTCCGTTTCCATGGAGCGTCTCTTTGCCGGCAGGTCACCGGCGATGGCGGGCGAGAACTTCTATACGGACCGCGAACTGGCTGAAAAGCTGAAAGTGAGCCGCCGCAGCCTGCAACAGTACCGTGACAGCGGCCTGCTTGCCTTCACCCGGCTGGGCGGCAAGATACTGTACCGTTCCTCCGACATCGAGAAGCTGCTTGACAGCTGCTACCGGGAGGCGAGAACCAGGCCGGAGGAACTTTAGGAAAGTTCCGTACGGGATCGTGAACGAAGGGGCGACCGGTATGACAACCGACCGCCCCTTCGTTTTCTTTCCACCGGATGAACGACTTTAATTTGCTCGTAAAGTATTTATACACAGATCGTTTTTCTTTACGAATTATGATCCGGTGACAACATTGGCATAACATGGCGGGACATGGAAACATTTTTCCGGTATGGCAATAAGATACGGGGATTCCATTATAAAAAAAGACCCTTGTTTTATTATGTCATTATGTTATTCTGAATTGGGGCGGGCTGTCCGTATACCGGTAGAACGGTCCGTTCCCGTAATGGTGACACATCCCGTACCGGTATCATTATCCGCCGGCAATGCCGCTTCCCGGTCTTGCCGGAGTGACCTTATGCCGGCCGGTGACAACCGCATGTCCGTGCGTAAACATGGCGGCGCATAAAAACAGGCACATCCCCCGGGCTCCTGTCCCGTCGGATGCGCCTGTCTCCGTCATGTCATATACAGCCGGACTCCTCCGGCCCATGCCTCTATCTCAGTATCGGGTTCGAGAGCAGTATCTTGTAATAGGCCACCCCGCCAATCTCTACCGGCATCCTCGCCATCATGAACTGCACGCTCTTCCTCTCCACCTTCGCCTGCCGCATGAGCCTCTGCACGATAAACCCCGCCGAGAACCTTGCGCATCTTTTGTCCTTCCAGACGATGAACCCCTCGCTGTCGTCGGCCCGGCAGATATACCAGTCACCCGTCTCGTCGTCGTGGGCGAAGTTCACCCGTCCGCCGCCGAGGATTCCCAATTCGATTGACATCGTCTTTGACAGATAGACAGTCCCCCTGCTGTCAAGGTTGATGGTCCGCTTACCCTTGTATGTGACTTCCTGCGGACGAGAGTTTTCCCTGTTGTATACTATCAGTGCCATAACTTTCTTACTTTTCCGTTAAACAATTTTTTCAATACATGAAGCTTTCCACCGCCAGCATCTGACTTCTCCATGCGAAACCGCTGTGGGTACGTACCGCGTCCACTATCCTGCATACTTTCTGCGATATGGCCGATGCCGAGATACCCATGCATTCCGCCAGTGCCTTGAACGAGAACTGTGCCTCATAGAACCTGAGCATGAACATCCGGTATTCCTCGTAGGAGAACTTCTGCCTTACGAAACGCAGTATGTCTCTTACCAGCCGCTCGCACCCGTTCAGGTCATCCTCGGAAAGGAATTTTGCCTCCTCGCCACATCGGAGAAAGAAATCATCTTCAGGGTGTGCATACCGGTTCTCCCTTTTAATCTTTACCAGGGCCGCCTTTTTGTAGCATCCGATGAAATACGCGTCATAGTCCGTTATGTCCTTTCCGGGAACCAGCACCTGCCTTCTTACGAAAAGGTAGGTGTCATGGAAATTGTCCTCGTCCAGCATTCCGTACCGGCGTAACGTCCCTCTCAGCCTGTCATAGGATTTTGTGAACCACTCGTTGAACAGTCTTTCCTTTTCTGCGCTCTTGTCTGCCATAGCCTTATATTTTTTTGAGTTATACATGGCCTACACGGGTAGGCATTCTTATTTCTTGTGCTTCCTCCAGTTTGTTTTTCGGCGGTCTCCGGCAAGGCTTGCCGTGAAAAAATACGCTCACGCAAAGCGTGAGGAAGATTTTTTCACGAGCAACCAGCCCGAAGGGCCGCCTTGCGGGACCGGCCTGAAAAACAACTATTTTTGCCGCAAGAAATGAGGATGACGGATTACTTCCTTCTATCTATTGTCTGTCCGGTGAGAATTTAAAATTCCATGCAGCTTTTCTGTCTTCGGCATGTTTGGAGAAATATTCAAGGATGTGGAATGAGAACGGCAATATGTGATATTGCGGAAGGTGCGGAAATGGGATTGGAAACAGGAAGCGTGCCCGGGCTTTCATGCAGTTTATACGGCGGTGTTGATTTTGGGGAGGATTACAGGGAAGTGACAGGCAGGTTGGCCGTTCCGGAGAAATTGTATGTGTACGTTGTTCCTTCCGAAATACGGAGTCCTTTAAAATCATGGAAGACCTCATTCGGGAGTGTGTCTCGATATTTGCCTGAGACAAAATTATAAGTCGCCTATTCATGGATAAGTATTTGGAATATATCAACGACATGCTACGATGCGATAAAGAGCATCGGAATGACAGACTGAAACTCGCAATCAGCTGATAATGCGGACTATTCTAAAACAAGTGTGGAAAACTTGAAGGCATCCGCCGGAAAACCTTGGAAAAAGAAGAACCGGACAAAGTCCCCGCCTTCAAAATAATGCTCTATTATGCCACAGGTGCGGCATTACTTGTCATTCCGGATTGGCTGCCCATGAAATCCACCGCCCGCCATCAAGAAAACGGCCGGTGCCATATGGCAGGCAATCGTAGCGGTAGCCCGTCTTGGGAACCCGTTGTCACCCCAAAGGATTTTACTGATATATTATTATGTCAGTCCTTTTTCAAATCAAAATACAGCAAACGGGTTTTCAAAGGTTCATCTTGCGGAATATCATAATATTGCTTTTCTATCACGTCTGTCTTATAGAGTGGAACGAAACCGTTTCTTTCATAATACCTGAGAATCTTTTCCTCATTGTATGCATCCACCACGATAAAACGGCATCCTGTCTTGTTGTCCTCATGACGGAACCAGTCTTTTATGAAAGCCATCAGTTGCCGTCCTACGTGGCTTGATGTACCCTGATATTCCAGGTTGACCCCCAGTCTTCCTATCAGTACGGCCGGATAGCTGCGTCCACGTTTAGGATTTACAATATTGCGTTGCAGCCTGTTTTTATCATTGGGGGATATTAATCTGGTCTTGATACTGTCATTGGACAAGGTAAACAAGGCCACAATACGATGCGGGATTTCAGCCGTCACCCAACAATATGTTTTTCCAAGGAGTTCATCCGCATACAGATCGGCATCATTGAGAAAAAAATCATCAAGGTCATTCTCGCCACAAGTGAAAGGAAGGCAATTCCTCCGTACTTCCTTGTTATAGGCAAGCATGACACAATCATCATATAAAGAAATACCGTCCATTGCTGTTAATTGAACCGGAATGAACGGGATTTCTCCAATACTTTTCTCAACCGTTTCTTTGCCTCCACTGATAACCGGGGTGTTACCTTTGCGGCGTTCTTGTCTGCACTGCGTACGAAATCTTCCGCCGTAGTGCCCTCCAAAACCGGAATGTTCTTGATAGTTATAGCCATGATATTATTTTTTGCAAAAATACAACTTTGTTGTTATACAGCCAAATAATAGCCCGTCTTCCACTCTTTTTTCCGGAATGTTCCTCCATATCCGGAAAAGTTTGTGTCACGCCGCCTGTTGCGACAAGCCGTTTCTACCAAGGAAAGGGCAGGCAATACCGGCTGACGTGGATACAGGCAAAACAACCCGCATATGCAATGCAGAGGGAGCAGGAGAGCCTTCACCACAGCCGGAGAGGAAAGCGGTCTCATGCCGGGGTACGGCATGAAAAGGGGCGCCTAGACAGTTCTTTTCCTTGTCGCACATGCACTACGTCGGTCGCAGTTTTCGCCTTCTGAATCCCCCTCACGTTCGTCCCTGCGCTTTCGGAGCGTTTTTCCGGTAGAAAATTTCACCATGCGGAAATTTTCTACCGGAAACCGGAGGGAAAACGCGGAGTCCCGCAGGGACGGACGAACTTTGATGAGGAAGGGGAAAATCGTCCGTTTCGTAAATACCATTTCCTCAGATGGCATCGCATATCTCCTTCTCCATCTTTTCCAGCTTGTGGGACAGGATTTCCATGTCGCTGCTGATCTTCTGGTTGGTTATCCGGGCATATATCTGGGTGGTTTTCAAATCTGTATGCCCCAAAAGACGGCTTACGGTCTCGATGGGTACACCGTGCGAGAGCAGCACGGTGGTGGCGTTCGTATGCCGGGCCACATGATAGGTCAGCCGTATCTTGAAACCGCACTGCCTGCCAAGTTCCTTCAATATGGTGTTGCATCTGCCGTTGCTCGGTACCGGAAATACATGGTCGTCCTTGGACAGCCCCTTGTACTTCTCTATGATGCGCCTGGGAACGTCCAGCAGGCGGATGTTGGACTCGGTGTTCGTCTTGCGCCGGCGGGTGATGATCCAGAGGTTGCCGTCGAAGAAGGTCTGGAGCCGGTCGGTCGTCAGCGCCTTCACGTCCGCGTATGCCAGTCCGGTGAACACGGAGAAGATGAAGAGGTCGCGTACCAGTTCGCAGGTCCTGCTTTTCACCGGGGCCTCCATCAGCGTCTGTATCTCACGCTCCGTCAGGTAGCCCCGGTCAACGCTCTCGGGGGAGTTGATGTACCCGGCGAAGGGGTTGAAGGGAAGCGCACCGCTGTTGCGGGCGATGGAGATGACGTGCTTGAGCCCGATCATGTAACCCCATACGGTATTGGTGCGGCATTTCTTCTCCGTACGCAAGAAATACTCGAAGTTGTTGATGAACGTCAGGTTGAGTTCCTTCAGGGGGATGTCGTCACGGCGGTATACTTTCGGGACGAACTCGCAAAGGTGCCTGTATATGGTACGGTAGCGGTTGTATGTCCCCTGCACGCGGCTGTGTCCCACTTTCTTGATGAACTCCTCATTGTGCTGCTCGAAGAGCTTCAGCAGCGTCTCGCGTTTCACGCCCAGCCCGAGGCAGGCGTCCCTCAGCCTAGCGGCGGTGACATAGCCGTCGGACTGCATCAGTTCCTGGTAACGGCGGTTCACGTCCACGCGTATCCGGTCAACCGCCGCATTGATTTTTTGCGCCTCGGCGCTCTTGCCCGTGGCACGTGCTGTTTTCACGTCCCAAAGTTTCGGGGGCACGTCCAGCTTGCAGCTGAACTGCTTGATTTCTCCGTCCACCGTAAGACGGCACATCAGGGGGAGATAGCCGTTGGCTCTCTCGCTGCCCTTCTTCACATAGAAGAGGATTTTGAAGGTCGATCTGCTCATACTCGTTTTCATACTTTTTTGTTCGTTACAAAGTTAATATCAAGCGAGTTGTCCTCAGGTATGAAAAACTGTGCAAATTACTGAAATAGAACCCGTTGTGCCGTTTCTTGTTCCTGTTATATCAGTAACGATATGGGAACTGAAGTCTTTCGCAGCTTTTATCGGACTTCCTTTTTCAGCTTATGCAGTATTATGAGTTAAACACCTAACTGCTTAATAGACTGCATTTTTGCTGTATTATCATCAACCTTGCTTTTTCTTGCTGCGTTTACATTAGATATATCTTATGGTTGTCCGGGTTGGGTTTATGGAATGAGTGTTGTTGCTTCTCTTTTATCATCTGGGTATATGAAGAAGGCTTTGTTGCTGGTTGGTGATACGCCTACGAAATTCAAATCAAGGAATGATAAGACCGCTTGGCCTTTATTTGGAGATGCGGGAACAGCAACGGCCTTAGAGTATTCGGAAGAATCGGATGATATGTTTTTTACGTTTGCGACAGAAGGGAAATCTTACCGTTCAATTATTGTTAAAGATGGTGGAGCACGGAATCCTGTAACTGAAAATTCATTGAAAGAAGTGGTTTATGGGGAAGGCATTGCTCGGCGACCATTAGATAGTGAAATGGATGGAATGTCTGTTTTTGCATTTGGGTTAAAAAGAGCACCGGAGTCGGTTTTGGATATTCTTAGCTTTGCTTCTTTAGAGGTGAATGAGATAGACTATTTTATATTTCATCAGGCCAATTTATTTATGAATGAGAAGATTCGTAAGAAATTGAAAATTCCGGAGGAAAAGGTTCCTTATTCGTTACGAGATTATGGAAATACAAGTTGTGCTACAATTCCATTGACATTAACCGCTTCGTGTAATGATATGCTTAAGAAAAAACAAAAAGTAATTGCGACAGCTTTTGGAGTAGGATTATCATGGGGTAGCATTTATTTTTCGACAGATTTACGTTATTTATCTTTGATAGAGTATGAGGGAAAACTATAATCCTTTTTCTCTTAAAGGAAAAAGAATTTTGGTAACCGGAGCTTCTTCCGGTATTGGAAAAAGTATAGCCTTAGAATGCAGTCGGATGGGAGCGGACTTGATATTAGTCGCAAGAAATGAAGAACGCTTAATTCGGGCTTTTACAGAGTTAGAGGATGGAGATCATTCTTATTTTAGCTGTGATATAGCGGATTCTCAGTCCATAGAGGACTTGTGTAATCATGTCGGTGTGATTGATGGCTTAGTGCATTCCGCAGGTATGGGATTGACATTGCCGTTTAAGTTTACAACGTATGAGATTTTGAGGAAGATGATGAGTTTGAATTTTGAATCTCCCGTACTATTAACTCAGAAACTGTTGAAATATAAACGAATAAATAAAGGAGCTTCTATTGTGTATCTATCTTCTATCGATGGACCGATTACAGGACATATCGGGAACTCTATTTATGCAGCGTCAAAGTCTGCGATACAGGGAATAGCGAAAGTTCAAGCGGTAGAATTAGCTGCTCAACGAATTCGTGTGAATTGTATACTTCCTGCAAGGGTAGAAACACCCTTTATTCATAGAGATAATATTTCAGAAGAACAGGTTAGTAAGAATCAATTGTCTTATCCTTTGAAGCGCTATGCGAAACCAGAAGAAATCGCTTACTATGCGATTTATCTGCTTTCTAATGCAAGTACTTTTACAACAGGTTCTAGTTTAGCGATAGATGGTGGATATACTTTATTATAATCTTGTTTTGAATTTTTATTCATAAACATATAAATGTCTTCTCATTTGCTATATCCCCGTTCTCCCAAGTCTATCGAAATGTTCTTAGCGGATTATAATATCAATCGTGAAACAGATATAGATTATTTCTTGATTCATCAAGCGAACAAGATGATTGTGGAGCGTATTGTGAAAAAACTGAAGTTGCCCAAAACGAAAGTGCCTTGCAATTTGGAAGAGTTTGAAAACTTAGGAGGTGCTTCGATTCCTTCATTGATGGTAACAAGGATCGCAGATCAACTTAGGACTAAAGAAACGACACTGTTAATGTCTTCGTTTGGACTGGAATTGAGTTGGGGGGCCATGTGGATGAAGACAAAACCGATGGTGGTTTCACAATTAGTAATATTGAAATAAAGGTAATAAAATGAATAAAACAGCTTTGATAACAGGAATAACCGGGCAGGATGGTTCTTTCCTTGCTGAGTTTTTATTGGATAAAGGTTATGATGTACATGGAACGATTCGTCGGTCATCGGTTGATTATCGTGAAAGGATAGCTCATCTTGAGGGGTTGCCCCATTTTCATTTGCACTATGCGGATTTGGGAGATTCAATGAGTATTTTGCAGGTTGTTAAACTTGTTCAACCCAATGAGATTTATAATCTTGCGGCTCAATCTCATGTGCAAGTCTCTTTTGATTCACCAGAGTTTACGGCGAATGTAGATGCGACAGGGGTACTTAGAGTCTTAGAGGCGGTGAGACATTGTGACTTAATAGGTAAATGTCGGATTTATCAAGCCTCTACATCAGAGTTGTATGGAAAAGTTGAGGAAGTTCCTCAGAACGAGAATACCCCTTTTCACCCCTATAGTCCATATGCGGTAGCAAAGCAATATGGATTTTGGATTGTGAAAGAGTATCGTGAGGCTTATAACATGTTTTGTTGCTCGGGTATCCTTTTTAACCATGAGTCAGAACGACGGGGGGAAACGTTTGTAACCCGAAAGATCACGTTAGCAGCAGCTCGCATAGCTCAAGGAAAGCAGGATAAATTGTATTTAGGCAATCTTTCCTCATTGCGCGATTGGGGATATGCCAAGGACTATGTGGAATGTATGTGGCTTATCTTACAGCAAGATACACCTGAGGATTTTGTGATAGCTACAGGAGAACAACATTCTGTCCGAGAGTTTTGCTATGAGGCTTTCAAGGCTGTTGGCATAGATCTGGAATTTAAGGGTGAGGGAGCTAATGAGATAGGAGTGGATAAGTCAACAGGGCGGATATTGATAGAAGTTTCCTCTGATTTTTATAGGCCTACGGATGTGGTGAATTTGTGGGGAGACCCAACAAAGGCAAAGCAAAAATTAGGCTGGGATCCAGCAAGGATGACCTCGTTTAAGGATTTGGTGAGAATCATGGTTGAGGCGGATATGGCAAAAGTAGCTGCTGAACGTGCGGGTGAGCAGGTTAAGTTAAATCTAGCGGAGTATTTGGAAAAGGGTATTGTGAAGTGATATGGAAAAGAACGCTAAGATATTTGTCGCAGGCCATCGAGGAATGGTGGGAAGTGCGATCGTTAGAGAATTGAAACGACAGGGATATACCAATATAATTACTCGCACGCATGCGGAGTTAGATCTTCTTCGGCAGGTAGATGTGGAGAATTTTTTTGAGGCTGAGTGCCCGGAATATGTTTTTCTTGCGGCAGCTAAAGTGGGAGGGATTATGGCTAATCAGAACTCGCTTGCTGATTTCATGTATGAGAATATGATGCTTGAAATGAATGTAATTCATTCCGCATGGAATACAGGGTGTAAAAAATTGGAATTTCTTGGTTCTTCGTGTATCTACCCGAGGTTAGCCCCTCAACCAATGAAAGAAAGCTGTTTGTTAACTTCGGAATTGGAGAAAACAAATGAGGCGTATGCGCTTGCAAAAATATCAGGATTGAAATATTGTGAGTTTCTCAATAGACAATATGGTACAGACTTTATTAGTGTGATGCCGACCAATTTATATGGTCCAAATGACAATTATCATCCAACCCATAGCCATGTTCTACCCGCTTTAATTCGTCGTTTTCATGAGGCTAAGGAAAAGAAACTTCCTTCTGTGGTGTGTTGGGGTGATGGAAGTCCTTTGAGAGAGTTCTTATATGTGGATGATTTGGCGAATCTATGTGTTTTCCTGATGAATCATTACAGCGGTAATGAAACAGTAAATGCAGGAACAGGAAAAGAATTGACCATAAAAGAGTTGACTGAGTTAGTGGCAAGAGTGGTTGGATATGATGGTATGATAGAATGGGATTTAACAAAACCGAATGGAACCCCTCGTAAGTTGCTTGATGTGTCGAAGGCGGAAGGTCTTGGCTGGAAATATAAGACAGAACTAGAGGAAGGGATTCGTTTGTCGTATATTGATTTTTTGACAAATCCTATGCGTGCGGAATGTTAGAAATGGTATAAAGACAAAGCATAGTTTAGGAAACAAGCAAATAGCAAGATTAAGGTGTGTCTTCCAAAATTAGGGATTATATGTCGATTATGAAAAAGAGGATAGTTCTAGTTAATCAAAGTTCAGGTTTCTTGGTTGTAGATGATTTGAATGCGTATTGTACTAAATATGATTGTGTGAGTATTCTTTGTGCAGGAATAAAGGAAGGCGTACGTTCAATTAACCCTAAAGTGCAAATAGATAAGATATGTAAATATAATAAAGCTAGTACTTTAAGAAGATTATTGACTTGGTCTTTGGGGACTATTCAGGTTTTATTTAAACTCCTTTTCAAATATAGAAATTTTGAAGTTGTATATTATACAAACCCTCCTATGGCATGTTTCTCCGCATTATTGTTGAGAAATAAGTTTAGGATTGTAGAGTATGATATATATCCCAATGCCCTTGAAGCTATAGGAATCTCAGATAGGCATATTATATATAGGATTTGGAAATCAATAAAAAAGAAGCTATATGCAAAAGCAGATGCTATTTATACTCTTAGTGAGGGAATGAAAGAGATATTGCTTGAGTATGGTGAGGCTGAAAAGATAAAGGTGGTACCATTGTGGTCTGCATCTGATGATTTTAAGCCTATATGCAAAGAACAGAATCCATTTGTTAAAGAACATCATCTTGAAAATAAATTTGTGGTGATGTATTCAGGAAACATTGGTTATACACACAGTGTGGAATGTCTTATTGAAGTAGCTAAAAATATGCAAACTGATAATGATGTTAAATTCTTAATGATAGGTGAGGGGAAAAAGAAAACGGATTTAGTGGCTCAAGCCGAAGAGTTAAATCTTCGTAATATAACTTTTTTGCCTCTTCAGGATTTTAATGTATTACCATATTCGTTAGCTTCTGCAGATTTGGGTATAATTACCCTTGATGAAAATGTATCAAGGGTCAGTGTTCCAAGTAAGACTTTTAACTTAATGGCTGTAGGTGTTCCTCTTCTTGCCATTTCTAATAATGATACAGAGATGTTTCGTTTGATTAGTAAGTACCAGAATGGTCGTTGTATTTCGAAGTCAAATGTGGATGATATTGTTGCTTATATCCGAGAATTAAAATCGGACAAAATGCTAAAACAAAAGTATTGTAATAATTCATTATTGGCTTCAAAGGATTTTACGTTTAAAAATTCAGAATTATATCTGTGATGTATTACTGCGATTTTTAATTTAGATCAGCTAGAGGCACAATCCTTTGCTTTAATGGGAATGTCCTAAATTGTTATATTTTGTATGTTATGTATTTGAAATTTAAGCGTTTATTTGACTTTTTTATTTCCTTCGCTATATTGTTGCTTTTATTTCCTCTTTTTATCATAGTTGCTGTTTTAATAAAGTTGGATTCGAAAGGCCCTATTTTTTATTTGCAAAGTAGAGTTGGTGAAAATGGGCGTGTTTTTAGGATTTATAAATTGCGTACGATGACAAATAAGGAGAGAGATCCTAATGTGAAACAAACGTATTTGCAAGATCCGGATATTACAAGAATAGGGGGACTTTTAAGGCGTTTTAAGATTGACGAGTTGCCTCAAATATGGAATGTGTTTATTGGTGATATGTCTTTAGTTGGCCCTCGCCCTGCGTTACCGAGTTTATATGAGAAATTTGGAGAAATTGCAAAGAAACGATGTGAAGTTAGGCCGGGAATGACAGGTTGGGCGCAAGTTAATGGTAATATCTATCTTCCTTGGGAAGAGCGTTTATGCTTGGATCGTGAGTATGTTGACCGTATGTCGTTTATGTTGGATTTGAGGATTCTTGTCAAGACCGTGGCGATTGTTTTGTTTGGAGAAGAAAAATATATTAAGAAATGAGGGTTGGATTGATTGGTAGTGTTGGCAGTAGTTTGCTGACGTTACAAAAGTTGGTGGAATATTCATTTAATGTTGTTGGAGTTTGGGGGTATGAACCTCACTCGACTTTAAATGTAAGTGGTTATTGTTCGATGCGTAGATTTGCGGAAGATAATCATCTTTCTTATTATCCTTTCATAAAAATAAATTCGAACGATATCAAGGAGCAAATTAGGAACGCTTCGGTTGATATTCTTTTTGTGGTTGGTGTCTCTCAGTTGGTTGATGAAGATATTATAAGATTACCTCGATTGGCTTGTGTAGGATTTCATCCAACGAAGTTGCCAAAAGGACGGGGTCGGGCTCCTATGGCTTGGCTGATATTGGACAAGGGAGAAGGTGCGGCAACTTTTTTTAAAATAGACACAAATGCTGATGAAGGGGATATTTTTGTGCAGGAACCTTTTTCTATAAGGGAAGATGATGATGTTACTTCTATTGGTGTTAAGTTGAAAGAGGCTATGGTTCGGGCTTTGGATCGTTGGCTTCCTTCTTTGTCTTCTGTCGGATTAAAAGGGATTCCTCAAGATGGGAAGGCGGCTACTTTCTATGCTAGGCGGGCTCCTTTGGATGGTTGTATAGATTGGTCGAACACGGCAAAAGATATTGATCGTTTGATAAAGGCTAGTACATCGCCTCATCCCGGGGCTTTCTCTTTCTATGGTAATAATAAGGTTCTGGTATGGAAATCAAATTATTATGCTTCTGGATATGCGAAAGGTGTTATTGGTCGTGTAGTGAATTTCAATAATGATAATCCTGTTGTTCAAACAGCTGATGGTTATGTTGAATTGGTGAAATATAACATGGTTGATTATTTGGATAGACCTGTCGATGAGCATTTGGTTGTAGGTTCTAGATTAGGCTATTATGATCAATATGAGATTTTCCGTTTGCGGAATGAGATAGAAATGATAAAGCAAGATTTAACGTTGTTGAAAAATGAAAAATAATGTTTTGTTTATCGCACCTCATGCGGATGATGAAATATTGGGCTGTGGGGCAACTATTTATAAGATGATACAAGAAGGTCATAATGTGTATGTGCTGATTATGACAAATGCCAGTAAATCTGATCCAAATATTTTTTCCGAAAAAGGTATTCAGCGTGTTAGAACAGAGGCACTGGAGGCTCATCGTTTACTAGGTGTAAAACAGACCTTTTTCTTTGATTTTCCGGCTCCTGCATTAGATCAATATCCAGGTTATATCATGTCTCGTGAAGTTTCAAAATGTATATCCGAAAATCAAATAGATACAGTGTTTATTCCCCATAGAGGAGATATACATAAAGATCATCGGATGGTCTTTGACAGTGTATTAGTCGCTTGTCGTCCTGTTGGAGATTATACGGTTAAGCGAGTTTATACCTATGAAACGTTATCTGAAACTGAATGGGCTGCTCCTTATGCGGATGATGCTTTTATTCCCACGGTATTCATTCCTTGTAGTCAAGATGGAATGAAAATGAAATTGAGAGCGATGGAGTGTTATCAATCTCAACTAAGGCGGTTCCCTAGTTCTCGTTCTTTAGAGGCTTTGGAAGCTTTGGCGAAATATAGAGGTGCTACAATTAGCGTAGAAAGAGCTGAGGCTTTTATGCTGATCCGAAGTATTTTCTAAAATCACAATAATAATGAATAAACGAATTTATCTTTGCCTTGCTCACATGAGCGGCAAAGAACAAATGTATATCAAAGAAGCCTTTGATACGAACTGGGTCGTGCCTCTAGGTCCGAACGTGAATGGATTTGAGAAAGATTTGGAGGAATTCGTGGGTGAAGGTAAACATGTGGTGGCTCTGTCTGCCGGTACTGCTGCGGTGCATTTGGCGTTGCTTGCCTGTGGCGTGAAGCCGGGGGATGAGGTGCTGGTACAGAGCTTTACCTTCTGTGCTTCCTCGCATCCGATCACTTATTTGGGGGCTACGCCTGTGTTCGTGGACTCGGAGGTGGATACTTGGAATATGGATCCTGTGTTGTTGGAAGAGGCGATTCAAGATCGTATCGAGAAGACGGGAAAAACACCGAAAGCGATTGTCCCGGTGGCCTTATATGGGATGCCTTATAAGGTGGATGAGATTATGGCGGTCGCTGATCGGTATGGGATTCCGGTCATTGAGGATGCGGCGGAGGGTTTTGGCTCTCGTTATGATGGACGTATGCTGGGTACGTTTGGAAAATATGGGGTGTTGTCGTTCAATGGGAATAAGATGATTACGACCAGTGGTGGTGGTGCGTTGATTTGTCCGGACGGGGAGGCTAAGCGGGAGATCATGTTCTACGCTACGCAGGCTCGGGAGGCTTATCCGTATTACCAGCATGAGCGGATCGGGTATAATTATCGGATGTCGAATATTTGTGCGGGTATCGGGCGTGGTCAGATGACGGTGGCTGATGCTCATGTGGCTCATCATAAGCATACGTGTGATTTATACCGGGAACTGTTGAAGGATGTGAGAGGGATCACCTTGCATGAGAATCCTTCCGGTCGTTTTGATAGTAATTATTGGTTGAATACGATTGTCTTGGATCCTTTATTGAGGGTGAAAGGGCAGGAGAATGCTTATCAAGCGACGGTACAAGGTGCTGTTGGTGGTGCGGGCGGTGTGACTCACGCAGCGGTTAACGCACATACGGATTGCGAGCCGAATGCCAATGTCGAGGCGATGCGTGTGGGACTTGACGCGATGGGTATAGAATCTCGCCCTTTGTGGAAGCCGATGCATAAGCAACCTGTCTATAAAGATTGCCCGGCTTACGTGAATGGGGTGAGCGAATCTTTGTTTAAGGTCGGGTTGTGCTTGCCTTCCGGCCCCTATGTGACGGATGAGGATGTGGCTTATATTGTGGATTGTATAAAGAAGAATATTTGTTACAATTGAGAGCAAATGTACTCTAATATTTTTATCGGAAAAGTTAGTGTTAAGATGATAAATGATTATTTTTATTTTCAGTAAAATAATCATTATGGATATACCTCGTAACTATCATCTGGAAGACAAAGTTGAGTACATCATTGCTTTGGTAAATGAAGAGCGTATGATCCGTCTGAGCGGGGTGAAGGGAATCGAGATCCGGTTCACGGGATTGCGAGACGGAGAGAAATTGTATGAGGAGGTACTCAACGAGGAGGAGACCTTCAAGCCTACTTTTCATCCGAAGATCAAGATCGCCCAAGTCCGTGCGTATGATTATGCGGACGCCAATCTGCGGATTGATGCCTTGGTACATGCTTGTGCCGTGGAGGGGGATATGCAGATCGTGAAGCGGATGAAGGAGATTGTTCCTGAGTTCAAGAGCCAGCATTCTAAATACGAGGTTCTGGATAAATGAATTGTAGAAAAATAAATAAGATGTAAAAAGAAGGTCTCTCATTGCGGGGGGCCTTTTTTTATGAGATAAGCGTTGTCTTTGGGATAGTATTTCGTATTTTTGCTCATACAATTTAATTAGTGTTGTTTGTGATAAGATGAAGGAATGAGTATGGTACGAATAAGAAAGATATTGCTGGTTGTTGTGTCTGTGTTGGTCGGGATCTTTTTCATACTTCCCTTGATCGGGGTTGGTATACTGAAATGGGCGGTCTTACCTCCGGAGAAGCTGACACCGCTGGTCGTAGAAAAAACAAACGAATTCATAGAGGCGCACTTGGAATGTGAGCGGGTGGAGTTGACTTATTTTGAGACGTATCCTTATCTGGGAGTGAAGTTGACGAATGGGCGTTTGATCTCAAATCTGGCTGAGGATTCTATAGGCTATCAGGAGGATTTGATGATTCCTTCGGATTCCTTGTTGTCTTTCAAAAAAGCGATCGTCGTATTTAACCCTACGGATTATCTGTTTAGCGGGAAGGTGACGATTCCTCGGGTTATCATGGATAGTATCCGTTTTTATGGTTATGTGAATGAGGAGGGAAAGGCGAATTGGGAGATTTATCAAAGTGAGATGGATTCGGTAGATGAATCATCGTCATCTCCATTGCCTAAAATAGATTTGCAGCAAGTGCATATTACGAATGGGCACTTTGTCTATGATGACCGCCAGCAGGATTTATATACGGCGATCGATGGTTTCTTTTTACATATAGACGGCCTTTTGACCCAACGAGGAAATAAGTTGGATGTGGAGACCGGTTCTTCCTCGATCGTATTCCGTAGCCCGTCTTATTCTTTGGCGAATAAGTTAGCGTTACGCTTCAAGGGACGTTTGTTGTTGGCTGACGGACTTCGCCGGATTGGGTTGAGGGACGCGGAGTTGCTGGTGAATAACCTGCCTTTTACGGCGGATGGCTTTATGGTACCGGCTACCGAGGATAATCCGTCACGGATCGATATGACTTTCGGGTTGAAGGTTTCCGATATGAATGATCTCTTACATTTTATTCCGGATGAATATTTTAAGGATCGGGATAAAACACTTGCTGAGGGACGTATTATTTTGGAAGGGGATATCCGTGGAGAATTAGGGGATAGTATTGTTCCGACCGTGAACTTATGCTGCAAGATAGAGGATGGTTCTTATCATGTAAAAGGTATTGAACAGGGGATCGATACATTGCGCATGGACGTGGATTTACATTTGAATGGCGCTTACCCGGATTCTTCTTATGTCTCTTTGGAGGAGTTGACATTGATCGGGTTGAATACCTCGTTGACCATGAGTGGCGAGGTTAGGGATATCTGGAGGAATCCCGCGATTCGGGCGGAGATGAAAGGGCAGGTCGATTTTACCCGTTTGGCTAAAGAGTTCTTGAATCCCGACACACTGCTGCTGGAGGGTACCATGATGGCTGATTTATCTACGGTGTTTAAGGTGGATGATATCGTGAATAGCCGCTTCGCCAAGGTCAAATCATCCGGCAATTTGACGGTTGATCGCTTCAAGGCGTTTAGTAAGCCGTTAGGCGTGGATATGTATATCGCTGGGGCGAATCTGTTTGTAGGATCTACGGAAAATGAAAGTAAATATCTGAATGCGAAAGGATTGTTGAGCGCTAATCTATCGGTGGATACCTTGAATATAAAGTATAAGGATGAGATCAGTACGAATATCGGTGGATTGAAGATGGTAGCCAATACGACGCCGGTTATTGATACAACGGCTGTTATCCCTATGACCGCAGGGTTGGAATTTGATCATTTACGCACCAAGTTGCCGGATTCTACCTGGATGGTGGCCGGTAAGACCGTGTTGAAAGGGGGCATCAAGGCTTCTTCTACAGATAAGCGGATCCCTATGGCGGGAGCTACGATCTCGGTGGACACCTTAAAATATATTCTTATCCCTTTACGGACGGGTATGGTTCTGACGGAAAGCCAGTTCTCTTTGGAAGCATTACCTTATCGGCAAGCGATTCGTCAACAACGTGAACGCCGTATTGCCGCCGGTGATACCTTGCGCAGGCGCACGCAGACCACCCGAAGGGCGAATAGACAGCGGTCGCAAGTGGATTCGGTCGCTTCCTCAAACAGTGTCTTACGCCAATGGGAGGCTCGGGGACAAGTGAGGTTTAAGCAATTGAGGGGCTTTAGCCGCTTATTCCCCATTCCGATGTATATTGATGAGACAAGCGTGAAATTCAATACTAACAATATGACGTTGAGTGGTGCCCGCCTGCATTTAGGAAAGAGCGATTTTACTTTGAGCGGAGAGCTTAGCGACATCCGGCGGGCCATGCTACGGGGAGGAAAGTTGAAAGCGAATTTCGAGTTGGAATCCGATCTGATCGATTGTAACCAGTTGATGCTAGCTATAGGTAAAGGTTTGCAGTTTTCTGATCAATTGGCATCCAATTCAGTTGGGGCCTTCTCGGAAGACAGTATCTCCGTACTGGAGACGGATCATCTATTAGCGAATACCGTGGATAGTGTCGCTACGGATTCGATCTCTCAACTATTTGTCGTTCCGAAATTCTTGGATCTGACGCTTCATACAAATGCTAAAAAAATAGATTTTAAGGATCTGAAGTTGGAGGATGTGAAAGGTGAGGTTGTAATCCGGGATCAAAGTATCAATCTGAGCGATTTATGTATGAGCTCGAATATCGGTTCTGGAGATCTGACGATGGTTTATACGACCAAAACAGATCAAGAGGCGACTATGGGATTTGAGTTGTCCTTAAATGATATTTTAGTGGAACGGTTAATCAGTTTATTCCCGGATATTGATACATTGGTCCCTATGCTTCGTTCGTTCGAAGGCATGGTAGATTGCCAGATGACGGCGACTTGCAAGGCGGATTCTACGATGTCCGTGTTGCTGCCGTCTGTAAATGCCTCTTGCTACCTGAGCGGAAAGAATATGGTGCTGCTGGATGGTGAGACATTTACCGAGATATCGAAGACGCTGATGTTCAAGAATAAAAAACGGAATATGATTGATAGTATAGCGGTAGATTTAGCGATCCATGATAACAAGATCGAGGTATTCCCATTCTTGGTGGAGATGGACCGGTATAAAGTAGCCGTAGGAGGAACGCATAATTTGGATATGACGTTCGATTACCATCTCTCGGTTTTAAAATCGCCGGTGCCGTTTAAGCTGGGTATCGATATAAAAGGGAATCTGGATGATTTCAAGTTCAAGATAGTGAAATGTAAATATAAAGATTTCTTGAAACCTACCAAGCAAGCGGAACTGGATAGTACCCGCAGGAATGTGCGTGAGGAGATACGCGAGACGATCCGGAAACAAATAAGAGAGGCCGCTCCCGAATTAGGAAACAGCCTCTCTGAGATTCATCCACATACACACGGTCACGTTGAGGAATCAACGTGATCCATACATTTGCTCGTAATATTTCATGTAATCTCCACCGGTGATATCCTCCACCCATTTCTGGTTCTCAAGATACCAACGGATGGTTTTTACGATACCAACCTCGAAGCAGGTCTCTGGTGTCCAGCCTAATTCGTTGGTGATCTTCGTCGGGTCGATTGCGTATCGTTGATCATGGCCCAGACGGTCTTTTACGAATGTAATCAAGCTGTCGTTGATCCAGTCGATAGAGATTTCTCCATCGGCACCGATCTCTTTTTTCTTTAATACTTGGCGATATTCCGGTTGTTCGGTCATTAGTTGATGGATCGTCCGGATCGTGAGTTTTACGATCTCGATGTTCTGCTTCTCGTTATGACCGCCTACGTTGTAAACCTCTCCCACACGTCCGTGGTGGATGACGGCGTCGATCGCCTTGCAATGATCCTCTACATATAACCAGTCGCGTACGTTTGTGCCGTCACCATATACAGGTAGGGATTTACCTTCCAATATGTTCTTTATAATTAAAGGAATCAATTTTTCCGGGAAATGGTAAGGTCCGTAGTTGTTGGAACAACGGGTAATAGATACCGGCATCTTATACGTCTCGTGGTAAGCCTTTACGAATAAGTCTGCGCTTGTCTTGGAGGCGCTGTACGGGCTTCGGGGATCTAAAGGCGTGGTCTCGTGGAAATACCCTTCGGCACCTAGGCTTCCATAGACCTCATCGGTAGAGACTTGATGGAAACGTACACCTTCACGCCATACCGGATAACCAGTCTCGGCCTTACCGGTAACCCATGCTTTTCGTGCGGCGTCCAATAGGTTTTGTGTACCAAGGATGTTGGTTTGCAGGAATAGCTGGGGATTTTCGATGCTTCGGTCTACATGACTTTCAGCGGCGAAGTTCACGACATAATCGAAGTTGTATTTCTCGAATAGCTGGTCGGCCAAGGCACGGTCGCAAATATCGCCTTTCACGAACTCGCAACGTACTCCATCGATATCCTCGGCGATGGTGCCTAAATTACCTGCGTAAGTCAGCAAGTCTAGGACAACGATCTTGATATCGTCATATTTCGCCAGCATATGTTTGATGAAATTGGCACCGATAAAACCGGCGGCACCGGTAACTAGGTAAGTTTTCATATCTGTACAGTGTTTAGTATTTGAAATTAAGCTCAGCGTCTTTCAGCAATGGAGCCTTGGTGTCTTTCTCGGATAGGTTGATCGATTCCGGATCTGTGATGCTCCAATCTACATGGACCGTGGGATCGTCATAGCGGATTCCCCGTTCATGCGTCGGAGTATATGGATTATCTACTTTATAGGTAAAGATAGCCTCGTCACTTAATACATGGAATCCGTGGGCGAATCCCTGTGGAATAAATAACTGGCGTTTATTCTCGTCCGATAACTCTACAGCTACATATTTGCCGAATGTGGGCGAGCCTTCACGTACGTCTACGGCTACATCCAATACCCGTCCTTTGATCACCCTGACTAATTTAGATTGAGAATAGGGCGCTAGCTGATAGTGTAATCCTCGTAATACGCCTTTAGAGGAGCAAGATTCGTTGTCTTGCACGAACTGGATTTTTCCGATATGCTCCTCGAATTCCGCTTGCTTAAAAGCTTCCATAAAGTATCCGCGCGCATCTTTCAATACCTTTGGCTCAATGATCCATACGCCCGGTATTACAGTTTCTGTATAAGTCATTTTTTCGTTATTTATCTATTTGATAGGCAAAGGTAAGCTCATTTTCTCTACTTCTATAATATTCGGAGGGAAAAATAAAAAAGAAAGGAAAAGTTTGGTAATTCCAATATTATTCTCTTTCTTTGCACTCGCAAAACAAAAGTAGTTGTTTTGTGTTGAAGTTATGGTTCCTTGGATGAGTGGCTTAGTCAGCGGTCTGCAAAACCGTGTACGGCGGTTCGAATCCGCCAGGAACCTCTAGAGGTTTATTGTATCTTTTACAATAACAAATATACTAAACGTTCGTACGGTGCCTTGGATGAGTGGCTTAGTCAGTGGTCTGCAAAACCATGTACGGCAGTTCGAATCTGCCAGGCACCTCTCTAAAAACAAAATTGGTACTACATTGGTACTGCAATTGAAAAATAGATTCTATTACTTCATTGGTGATAGAGTCTGTTTTTGTTTCTCATCTTCACAATATCAATAAAAAAGGTACTCTCATTCTCACGAACAAAAGCACCTGTAATGTTAACTTTTATATTATAGGGTATTTTGTATACAAATTACAGTGGTTGACAGGTTGACGGTTGACTACATGCTATTGATATGTTAATCAGTTATTTATAATCAAATATTCGTCAACCTCTATGTTTCTCATCCAAATAATTGCACAGGTTACGGGGTTACGGTGATACCATACGTGTTATAAATCAATAAGTTAAGCGCATTTATACCGTAACCTCAACATTCGTCCCCGGCATTCCATCAAAGGACAGGCTCAAAGACCGTGCCGGGTGTGGCTGGAGCTACTGAAAGCCTATTTAAACGCGCATAGCGTCACCACATATCCAGTGAAGCCTATGCAATCGAAATAAGACCGCTCTCACGATATTTACCCGAGGTTATCAGGTTATAGGTTATCAGATAGCAAATGTATTGAATTTCAAGTCATATACCCCTTTTAAGGTGATAACCTCTAATATCGATCTGCTTATGCCCTGTATCTTCACCTCCAGCTATGATCGTTGCTGGTTAAGTGTGCATCTGTCCCTTGCCGCAATCTCGCTTTGCGATGTCCGGTCGTTCCGGTCTGCAAGGGTGTCCGGTAGGCAATATTACCTACCGGGCTTCAAACTTCCGATCGCCGTTCCCGTCATGCGGTATTTCCTTTCTCGATATACCTCAAAAAGCCCCTTATACAAAACATATCTCTTATTTTATCTAGCGTGTCTTTTGCCCTACATATCCTACATACCTTACATAGTCGAATCGGCTTTTATGTAGGACATGTAGGTTGAAAAAAACTTTTTTTCTTGCGTCATATCCGGCATATCCGTCATAAGATTTAGGCCCGGCCCTTATTGGCTAGACAGCTCTTCGCCCTATTGCGCTAAAAGATGCGTGTTTAACGATCGAAGGTCGAATCTTCCCGGCTTTGACCTTCCGTTGTTGTACACCGAAACAGTCATGCTTGGCTTGGGGTTGGTCTCTCTAAATCCGCAAGCCCTCTCCAGCTCATCGATCAACCTCTCCATCTTGATGGATTGCCGGTTGAATCGCTCCATCGCTTTCTTATCCTCCCTTGATATCAAGGCTATGTCGCTGAGTATTTTATTTATATCTTTCATTAATTTATCTCTATTTAAGATGCTGTTAATATGTCGTGATTAGATTCTCTACCTTGAATGACCGGAACCCGTTCGCCTCAACGTCGAAGTAACGGACGGTCTTGTAATTTTCCGGACCTGTACCTTTGATGAGGTTCTGAACGTCCTGTAACGTTCCTTTCGCCTTTCTCAAGCTTCCATCCGCTTTCTCGTAAGCGAATGTTACTATTTCCCGGCGCATCCGCTTGGTGAGGCGGTACAACGCCCACGCCTTGGACAGGCATACCGCAAATGCCTTTCCCGTTGCTCTCATAAGCTCATGGGCCTGTTTGAATACTTTAGTCCTAAAATTCTTCATGATCGTATAGTTTTATGTGTTAGTAATCCGTTTACGCTATGTACATCCAATATTCACGAATGTATGTCTCGGCCTCCTCTTTGTAATCCACGTTATAAATCTCGCAAGCCTCTTTCTCTGTCATAGCCTCTAGTTCGGCTAGCTCGTTGTTCATGTAATCCTCGTTTGTCATAGCTTTGTAATGTTTTAATTTTCGATCGTGTCGCAAATGTAGTATAAAACGGTACAATTTGCAAAATAAAAAGTAGTATTTAACACTACTTTAACAAATAAATGTACCCATATGGCATTACAAATAACTTTTATTCGTATATTTGTATCGAAAACTAAAGCATTACAGTATGGATTTAAGAATAAAAGAAGTTATCAAAGAAAAAGGTATGACTATAACAGAGCTTGCCGATAAGATGGGAATTAATAGAGTGAATTTATCAAATATGGTAAATGGAAACCCTACAGTGGAAACTTTAAATAAAATAGCGGACGCAATAGGATGCCCGGTTACAGAACTATTCGAGCAACCGAAGAAAGACGCTTTAACTCTCACGTGCCCTAACTGCGGTAAGGATATCAATATCAAAGTAGAATGAGCATGAATACGAAAGAAATAGACAGATTGAGCCTTGTAAAAGCTCACGCCCTGTTTGATACCGGCGATATAGATCGTATTGAGGTGGGAACCGTGAAGGGCTTATGTGACATACATCGCTATCTTTTTGATGGATTGTACGACTCTGCCGGAAAGGTGCGTAAACTCAACATATCAAAGGGGAATTTCCGCTTTGCCAACTGCTTGTACTTGGACGCGATACTACCCGTGATAGAGAAGATGCCGGAAACTACATTTGACGAGATCATAGCGAAATACGTGGAAATGAACGTGGCGCACCCGTTCATGGAAGGGAACGGGCGATCTACCCGCATTTGGCTTGACATGATCTTGAAAAAACGGCTTTCCGTTGTTATTGACTGGCAAAACGTGGATAAGGTCCTGTATTTGCAAGCGATGGAAAGAAGCCCAATAAACGATCTGGAGTTGCGTACGCTGTTGCGTCAAGCATTGACAGACCGTGTTAATGACCGGGAGGTGATATTCAAAGGTATCAATCGGTCTTACTATTATGAAGGGTATGAACCGGAATAACGCAATTGAGATTGTGTCGAGATGAGAATACCGACAAAAACGGTATTTAAAACGTTGCAAATAGAAGACATGAACTATTTCGTCTGCTTTAAACGTGTGAGAATCCCACATTATAGAATATCGATAATAACAAGATTTAAAAAGACCCGCTCAATTTTGAACGGGTTAACTTTATACGCACGATATGACCGTAGAAAAACCTATAACGGGATTGCCGTTATATTAGTCCAATAAGGCCGCAAATGATATCAACGCTTTTTCCGCTTCCGGAGACAATTCGATCAAATCAATAAAGTTGAAGTCCGATCGTTGGAAGCCTGTACCTTCGAATGAGAGTTTATCAAGTAATTGGTTTTTCGCCTTGCTTGGGGATACATAGAAGGTATCTCGCTATTCGATATACTCATCTTTCGTGATAGGCTGTGATATCTGGATATCAGCGGAAGCAAATAGAACCTTGTAGTTATTTTCTTCGGTCTCTTCCGCTTTGATATCCACGGGATATTTAGATACGAGTTTGAATGTCGGTCTCATCCTTCGGTTTCCTCCCTTTGTTCTTGGGTACCAAATATACCTCAAGCAAATCGTTTGCTCTTTTCATTTTATCATACTGTTTCCTTAGCCTTTTGCCGTACGGAGTCAATAGGCCCCTATAAAATTGTTTCCCATATTTACGATCTATATTTTTCCGGTTTAATCCACTGAAGAACCTGCCTATCTTGCTTTCTCTCGATTGATTATAAACGTGGGCGAATGCGTATCGGCTCGCAACGACGTTGCCATCTATAAAAAGCTTCCTGCATTTATGTCCAGTATAGGGACAAAGAAAATACCATACGATGCCATTACCCAAATTGCTAGGTTCTGTTTTTAGCTTTACCTTTACCTCTTTATCCTTATCCTTAAATTTCCATCGAAATACAACATCTTTGCTTTCTATAGATACGGTTATTCTGTACTCGATATTATTCAATGTGATCAGTTGCATTAACTTTTGGTTTGTACCGGTCTGTCTCCGGATCAATTCTTTTATGTCTGATAACTGAATCCTTGGTATGTGATCTATGATTGCTACCATATTTTTACGACCTTAATAGTTAGAGAAAATGTGCTTGTCATTAGCTCACTGGAATAATCCTAAGATAATATCCGGGTAAGCCCGTTCAAAATGGGCCTACCCGGGGTTATCTTTCATTATCCTTTGATGGATCTGGATAATAATACAATCGTCTCATTCGATATCCGGTAAATTCTTACACCATTCTTTAGCTAGCTTCTCGCTTGATATCTTGAAGTCCTCATCCTTATACTCTATACCTAAATGATTACAGATGGCCCGGTTTTCTCGTTGGGTTGTCTGTTTCCATCGCTCAAAGGGATTGTCACATGTTTCATTTGCTGTTTCCTTTGTCCCGTAGTGAGCATAGAATAACATGGCCTTTACAGGATTTTCTTGCAAGTCACGCCGTGTGTTATCAAACCGTTTTCTTTCTTCTTTAGTCATAGGTCTACTTTTAAATAAATTCGTAATTCTCGATTTCCTCATGAAATTCCCCATCCTCATCAATCCAACACAGGCAACGCCGATTATCGGCGAATGATGTTAAGCCTTTGCCAAAAGCGGGGTTATTCGCCACGTAAGCGTTAAGATTGTCAATAGCCTTTTTGAGATCGTCCACTAAGTTTTTCGCCAAGTCTCGTTGTTCGGTTGGTTCGATCGTGTACTCTCTATTTTTCTCGTCAAACCATAAGGGTGATACTATCACCTTGCCATTCTCGATGCAAAATGCGTCTATTTCCAGCGGGTTAATAGTATGATAGCCAAGAACCTTTTTTAATGATGAGGCGCACCTATCTATAAGGGCGTTCAAAGACCCGACCGTTTCCGCATAATCCTTATCTCTCTTGAATGCGATCTTGATACGGAAGGATTCTTTCTTTGCCATATTTTCCGCTTCCCTGTAAAGCAGGGCGCACTTATCCGATAAATCTCTCAACTCGTCCGTCCCAATAGTAAGACCTTCCTTTACCAATTCATCTACGATCGGTTGAATCTTATCCGTGCTAGCATGATGTCTTTTTACAATTCTTTCTAATCCTGTCTTTTTTACAATGTCCATCGTTCTTTTCTTTTAATGTTATTACTTAATTTAATATAGATTTGCTTATTTCTATAAAGTAGAAATGGCCATTAGGATCTACCCTAACCCAACCGGGCACACCGCCAAATATCCCATTGATATCACCTATCGTCGAGGCCACCATATCATCTATTGAATTATATCCATTGGCACGAGCGAAGTATTTATCCGCTTTTATTTCTACAATCTGACTCCCATCTTTCCAATACCGGAAAGTGATAGGCATATTCCTATATTCCCATTGTACTATATCATATCGTACGGTTTGTTCTATTATTCTCATAATTAAGCGTCTTTAAAGGTTATTCCATAGTCCTTGCATACACGAAAGAAAGTACCAATACCTATACGGCTGCAAGTTTTCTTCACGTTATCGAATTTACGATCAGTCTCTGCCTTGCTATACTTGGGGTTCTGTTGGCTGCAAACATGATAGAAAGCCCTTCCGGATTCCCCTAGGGAAGCGAGGGCGCACCCTACCTCAAACCATGTTAGATAATCCCCGGTAATATCGATGCCGTGATTTTGGATAAGATCGCAACATTTAGCCACTTTATCCAGCTCGCCGTCCGTACCGCAATCAATCGGGGTATAAACGGCTACGGGCTCTTTATAATACCCCCTGTACGGATCGGCGTTGAGGTTAATGTATGGTTCCGGGTCATAAGACACGCAACGCATCCTGCACACGTCACCGCACGCCTTGTCGATCACAAGCCCGTACCTTTGGAAGTCCCTTTTCAAGGCTTCGAATTGCTGTTTGTGGTAATACGGATAAAGTATCGGCATGATAGCGAAGTAACCGTTACCGCCAACGGATAGACCGCAATAGGCCACGTATCTAAGATATGACAACTGGTGTTTCACCTCGTCCCAGTTGCTAACCTCTAGGTTATCCTGCCGATCTAAATCCACGCAGATAAGCCCTGAATGTTGTTTAAGATTCTCCGCTTTCCGTGTAGGTTCGAATATGCCGGATATGCAAGCCATCGGCAAACGCTTCTTAACGGCGTTGCGCTCGTCCTTGTTCGTGAGCGTACGCAAACGCTTGATCTCATCGATATATCTCGTATCGTTCAGGAAAGCCCCTATTGTTGAAATAGATCCTTTCGTGTCGGTCACTCCGTTATACACGGATATCCTGCTATCTAAAAATGTCTTTGCCATATTGTTTAATTTTTAATAGTCGTTTTTTGTAGTTGACTAGTTGACGGTTGACTGCATATTTTAACTTTGATTGTCAATTATTTACGGTAATATTTTAGTCAACCTGTAATATTTACATTAAAAAATATCAGAAATATAGAGGTTGACTAATTTTTGTCCGTATCTGACTCTGTATCTGATATTTCACTATCAGTCAACCGACAACCTGTCAACTTGGGATATTTTTTTAAGCATTTAGATACATATTGCTTAGTAATGCCCAGCGCATCCGCTACCGCTCGTTGGCTAACCGGGCTCGTACAATGATAAACATTAGCTATCATTTCCTCTTTTCCCATAGACTTAACCTCGTGCCTGTTTCCTCTACCTTCCAACAGCATCCTATAGACTTTCAGTGCGCACCGCTCGAAATAATCCATGCACCTCACGCTGTATTCCATTTCTTCCGGGGTAATGTCTATAGAGGTGGGGGAATTGCCTAGGATATGAGCGACCCCAGCCCAGCGTATCACATGGATCTGTAGCTTAGAGTAAACAGAGCTAAGGTAATCGTCCGCACTCGCCTTTTTTATCTGGAGACTGTTGTAATAGTCGATGTACACTCTCTTCGCCTCGCCCCTTATGTATATCTTGCCGCCCATGACCGAAAAATCATACATTATAAGGTTGTAAATGAAATCCTTCCAGTCGCTTATGACACTTTGTGGTATGGAGACATCATTATACATCTCGGGCATCCCGGATTCAGGGTAACAAAACAACCAGCGTTGATTGAAACCGTTGTTCATCATGTTGTCATTCCCGAACGTGTCAACCAAAACAGACGGTTGGATAGAACCTATGATAGACATGAACGGGTCTTTGATAAGCAAGGGTTCATCTGATTTACGATTCACCACGATCGTGTCACTGTCGAACATGGAAAGCATCTGGCTAAGCTCCCCGCTTTTGGCGTACCGGCAAAAATCGTCGATCATGCCCTTTAACTCGTCCCTGTACAATAATATCCCGTTGGGGTTGACGGATAATACCTGATTCCGGGCCTCGGGGGTGGAATCGCTGATCACGTACTGCTTAAATACGGGCTTATCGCCCTTGTCATCGCCTGCCTGTCTGTATGCCCTCAATTCCTCCCGGTAAACGCCGTAATTATAGGAGTCACGGTCTTTTAGCGGCTGGAGGAAGAATCTTATAGGCGTAGACTTGTTACTGCCCGAGGGGGCAACCACACAGACCCAAAGGCATGGGTAATTTCGATACTTGCCGTCATCAATGATGACCCGCTTACCCATGGCCACGCCCACGGTCGCAAACATAGCGGATAGAGCGATGTCAACAGGGCATTGCAAAGAACTCGCTACCTTCCTTAGCATCTCGGTCGCATTGGGCGATAGTCCGTCAACGGGTAATATAGCACCGGCATCATCTATCATGTCTTTTATTTTTATCTCAATCATATTTTACGCCCTCCCATTTATCCCAAAATGAAAATTGCTTGTCCTTTGGGAATAGTTCCGGATTTGTCGTTAGAAATTCCACGTTGTCATGTCTCGTCACGGGGCATATGCCCTTATGGTGGACCTTAACCTTGCCATCATTGGCCAGCATGCCTACATAATAGCATACGCTGTTGATTCTTATGCCCGTTAACGTCTCTACTTGCGCCCTTGTACGGGGAACGGTAAATAAACATTGGAAGACCCTTTGCTTATCTCGTGTATAATCTATATCTTTGCCCTCGCAAGAAAGGGAATTGGCGGGCGCTATGTCTGCCTTTTTTTCTACATACATAGTTAACCTCTCCTATATTTAAAGACTGTTTGTTGTTTAATTGCATCATCGATAGATCTTGCGTCGTACAATATTCTTTTACCCACTCTTTTACAATTAACGACTCCATTTTTCGTGAGTTTTGCCAATGTAGGCAATGTTACATGAAGGAGATCTGCCGTTTCTTTTCTGGAATAATATCTAGGTTCCCTATTTGTTGTAGAAAGTACTATTTTAGATACCCTAGCGACAATTTCATCAATGACTGGCTCGAACAAACCTATTATTAAGTCTTGTTTGGATTGTGATATCTCGAAATTCATACCATAATTATTTTAAATTAATTTGTTTCAGAAGATATGCGGCCGCTATACCTTCTGATTTCGAGCACAAATAAATTAAGAAAAAATCTGAAAAGACACGGAAAAGAACGCCGAAACGTAACAATCAATCTATTGTTGTAAAATAAAGGAAAAACCGAACAAAAAAAATGTTGTTTCTTTTTGTTTATTTACTGATTTCTATTATAATAAAGGAAATAGTTCTTTCTCAATGTAAGGTTTAACAGAACAAAAATATAGGTTACGGCACTTTTAAGCACAACATGCAAATATTCAGTGAATTACAAAGACCGTAACCGTAACCCCGTAACCTGTGCGTTTATTTTATAGCTCTTAATTTGGTGAAGTAACTTTCTTTCGCCGCCAACATTGCCTTTTCGGATTCGTCCAGCTTTAAATAAGTCTTCAACTGTTGCTCGCTTGAATGTCCGGTGATAGCCATTATACTGTTTAGGGAAGCTCCGGTTTTATACATATTGGTCGCAAAAGACCTACGGGCCGTATGGGTTTTAAGAAGGTCGCAAAATCTTTTCCTTGCGGTATATTCCATAGCTCCATGTTGTTCCTCCAGTTCCACGATCTCCGTCCATCCTAAAGCCTCACCAATCTCTTTGATATGGTCATTTATCTTTTGATCGTAAACCTTTGGCAGTTCGCCGTTATATTTATTCAGGATATCGTCTACCCGGTAATCCAAAGGGATATAAACAGTATTTCCGGTTTTCTCCTGCTTTAGTTTAATATAGCGGTTCCCGTCGGTAAGGGTAACGATCATCTTGGCGTTAATACGCTTGTAATCGCTTATACGTTGACCGGTCAAACAGCCTACAACAAACACGTCCCTAACCTTTTCCCATGCCGGACGATCGGATAGATCATACTTGTAAAGCTCATTAATCCGTTCATCTGTCAAATAAACATTGTCAACATCCCTATAGATAACCTCAAATCCTGAACGGATATTCCCTGCGTCCAATAGCTTCAATTGTTCGGCTGCGTAACAAATCGTCTTGCATATCTTTATCATCCTTGCTACCGTATTAGGTGAGTAACGCTTATCGGTCAAGAATAGACGGAAATCATTATAGAACTCTATCGTCAGGTCGGCAAAGTGTATTATCCTCAACCTCTCTTCTTGGTACGCCGCTAACTGTGAACGGAACCCCTTATAGCTTTTTATTGTTCCGGATGATACATTGGTAGTTCCCCCTTTCTTCTTGCGCTTGCCTGTCTCGCATTCCCCTATAAAACGGTCTACGAAATTGATGAAAGTAGATGCGTCCTCTTTTATCCTTGTTAATTCAGCCTCCTGCCGCTCCTTTTCCGCCTTGATCTGTTCAGCGAAAACTATTCCATGTATCCGCCCTTTTACGAGATCAGGGGTCAATGTGACACCTTCACTAGTAAGGGAATCTATCGTATACATGATAGCGTCTAATTTTATAAACAGGTCCTTGCCTTTACCGCTTCTGAAAGCGGTCAACGCTTTTGCGCTCGCTAAAGACTTGTTCCACTCTTTTACATCAACCTCCAGCCCTGTAGACACCCTGATATTGATTTTATGAGCCCTGCTTTGTATACGTGCGTATAAGGTCGCATATCCTTCGGTCTTGTCCGTTCTCAAAACGAATTTCGTAGCCATATCCTATCATGTTTTGTAGTACCACAAATATAGAGGTTCTTTTCAAATTGGTACTACATTGGTACTACAAAGTTTTATTTCGTTTAATCTTATTTTATCTCATAAATAAAACAAAGTTTGATTATCAGTAATATAGATAAAATGAGATAATAATAAATATAAAGTTTGAGGTTCGCCAGGAACCTCGGAGGAAAGCCTCGAAGTTGTTTGTAATGAACGCTTCGAGGCTTTTTTTGTTTTGTCCGTTTGTAACTCTCGCCGGGTTGTCGGGCGGTTCGCTGTTTTCATGGCTTCCCTTGGCCGGATCCTTAGGGGGATTTGTGGTTTTCCTCTTGAGGTATTCATCTTCTAATGGCTGTTGCATGATTGTCCACCATCCGTTGCATGATCATGCAACGGATGGTGGACAATCATGCAACAGATGGTGGATAATGAATGTCTCAGGAAGAAAGGCGTAATAGGACAAGGGAAGATCCTTTAAAAGTATCGTGATAAGGAAGAATATTTGCCCAGTGTGTTTATGCTTCCCGAATTTATTACTACCTTTGCGCCACTCAATTAAATAATCATAATTGCATGCACGAGAAACTTATTATTCTTGATTTCGGCTCGCAAACAACCCAGCTTATCGGCCGTAGGGTCAGAGAGTTGAATATGTATTGTGAGATCGTTCCTTATAACAAATTCCCGCATGACGCTACCGACGTGAAAGGTGTGATCCTTTCCGGAAGTCCTTATTCCGTATACGACGAGAATGCCTTTAAGGCTGATTTGACCGAGATACGGGGGAAGTATCCCGTCTTAGGTATTTGTTATGGAGCGCAGTTTCTAGCTTATACATCCGGAGGTAATGTGGAACCGGCTAATTCACGTGAGTATGGACGTGCTAATTTGTCGCACATTGATGGTGAGGATGAATTACTGAAAGGGATCCATGTGGGTTCACAGATATGGATGTCTCATGGGGATACGATTACCGTATTGCCGGATAATTTCAAGGTGATCGCCAGCACGGACGACGTGAGGGCTGCCGCTTACCATGTGGAAGGTGAGAAAACGTGGGGCGTTCAGTTTCATCCGGAAGTATTCCATTCGACAGACGGTACGAAGTTGCTGGATAACTTCTTGAATATTTGCGGATGCGCCAAGGATTGGACACCGGCTTCCTTTATCGAATCTACCGTAGCTGAGTTGAAGGAGCAATTGGGAGATGATAAAGTGATCTTGGCTCTTTCCGGCGGTGTGGATTCATCTGTTACGGCCGTATTGCTGAATAAGGCGATCGGTAAGAACTTGACTTGCATTTTCGTGGATCATGGTTTGCTGCGCAAGAATGAGTTCGAGAACGTAATGAGGGATTATGAGCATTTAGGATTGAACGTGATCGGCGTAAACGCGAAAGATAAGTTCTATAAAGAACTAGCGGGCGTTACGGAACCGGAGAAGAAACGTAAGATCATCGGCAAAGGATTTATCGATGTCTTCGATGAGGAGGCGCATAAGCTGAAAGATATCAAGTGGCTGGGGCAAGGTACGATTTATCCGGATGTGATCGAGTCGCTGTCTATCACAGGTACGGTTATCAAGAGCCATCATAATGTGGGCGGACTTCCGGATACGATGAACTTGAAACTCGTCGAGCCGCTTCGTCTTCTTTTCAAGGATGAGGTTCGCCGTGTCGGTATGGAGTTGGGTATGCAACCGCATTTGATCAAGCGCCATCCGTTCCCGGGACCGGGATTGGGTATCCGTATCTTGGGTGATATCACGCCGGAAAAGGTACGTATCCTGCAAGACGCTGACGATATCTATATGTCATTGATGCGTGAGTGGGGACTTTACGATAAGATTTGGCAAGCTGGGGTAATCTTACTTCCGATTCAATCCGTAGGTGTAATGGGCGATGAGCGTACCTATGAGAATACGGTAGCTTTACGTGCGGTAACTTCCACGGACGCTATGACCGCCGATTGGGCGCAGCTTCCGTACGAGTTCCTCGCCAAAGTTTCCAACGAGATTATCAATAAGGTGAAAGGCGTAAATAGAGTCGTGTACGACATCAGCTCGAAGCCGCCTGCAACCATCGAGTGGGAGTGACATTTGTCTTAGGTATAACAAAGTGTAAAATCAATAAAATTTAAAAGTCACATGAAGCAAGATATGATTGTTATCTTGGATTTAGGTAGTCATGAGAATACGGTGTTGGCTCGTGCTATTCGTGCGTTAGGCGTTTATAGTGAGATTTATCCGCATGACATCACGGTTGAGGAATTAAAAGCCTTGCCAAACGTGAAAGGTATCATTATCAATGGTGGCCCAAACAATGTTATCGACGGTGTAGCTATCGACGTGAATCCGGGTATTTACGAGATGGGCACTCCTGTAATGGCCGCAGGTCACGATAAGGCGTTGTGCGAGGTTAAATTGCCGGAGTTTACGGATGATGTCGAGGCGATCAAGGGCGCTGTCAAGTCTTTCGTGTTCGATACTTGCAAGGCTGAGGCAAACTGGAATATGACGAATTTTGTCAATGACCAGATTGAATTGGTAAAGCGTCAGGTAGGGGATAAGAAAGTTCTGCTGGCCTTGTCTGGAGGTGTCGATAGCTCTGTAGTAGCCGCTTTGCTTTTGAAAGCGATCGGCGATAAATTGGTTTGCGTGCATGTGAATCATGGTTTGATGCGTAAGGGCGAGTCCGAGGATGTCGTTGAGGTCTTCAAGAACCAGTTGAATGCCAATTTGGTGTATGTAGACGCTACCGATCGTTTCTTGAATAAGCTAGCTGACGTGGAAGATCCGGAGCAAAAGCGTAAGATTATCGGTGGTGAGTTTATCCGTGTATTTGAGGAAGAAGCTCGCAAATTAGATGGAATCGATTTCTTGGCTCAAGGAACGATCTATCCGGATATCGTGGAGAGTGGAACGAAGACGGCTAAGATGGTGAAATCCCATCATAACGTAGGCGGTCTGCCGGAAGATTTGCAATTTGAGTTGGTTGAGCCTTTGCGTCAATTATTCAAGGACGAGGTTCGTGCTTGTGGCGTAGAGTTAGGTTTGCCTTATGACATGGTTTATCGCCAGCCGTTCCCCGGACCGGGTTTGGGCGTACGTTGCTTGGGCGCTATCACTCGTGATAGACTGGAAGCGGTACGTGAGTCGGATGCGATCTTACGGGAGGAGTTCAAGAACGCCGGACTGGATAAAAAGGTATGGCAATACTTTACGGTAGTACCCGACTTTAAGTCGGTTGGCGTACGTGATAACGCCCGTTCTTTCGAATGGCCCGTGATTATCCGTGCCGTCAATACGGTAGATGCCATGACCGCTACGATCGAACCGGTTGATTGGCCAATCTTGATGAAGATTACGGATCGTATCTTGAAAGAGGTGAAGAACGTGAACCGTGTATGCTACGATATGTCTCCGAAACCGAATGCGACAATTGAGTGGGAGTAATTAGGCTTACTTTTTAAACAGATATAAAAAGGCCCGGTGATTTATCAGAATCCCGGGCTTTTTATTTATATACGATAGATTCGAAGAACTATTTTAGTTCACGGATCTTGATATTACGGAACCATATAGGATAGCCATGATCTTGCAGACCTATATAACCTTCTTTAGAGATACCTTCGGTAAAACCCGGGAAGTTCTTGAATTTACTGTTAGCTACCAGATCATCCCACTCTTTGCTCCATAAAGTGTACTCAACTACTTTTTTGCCATTTTGAGTATGCGTTACTTTTCCATCTTTTACACGGATTACGATCGTATTCCACTCGCCGGCAGGATTAACTGTTTTCGGATCTGCGGGAAGCATGTCATATAGAGAACCTGCTAGGTGGTTCGCTAATTTGTTGTCGGTTGCGTCCACGTTATCTAGTACCTGTACTTCGGGAGCCGCATAATAAATAGGTTTGCCGGGTACTTCGCGTACATAATAGAAGATACCGGAGTTGCCCATCTTGCTGGCTTTCCAGTCTACCGAAAGCTCGAAGTTTTTGAACTTTTTGTTCTGGTAAAGGATATCGCCATTAGCGCCTTGTCCCGGTTTCTTGCCTTCGCCGGTAAATACTTTCATTGCATTGTCTTCTATAACCCAGTTCGCGGGCATAGCGGTTCCGTTACATTGACGCCATCCTGAGAAGTCTTTTCCGTTGAATAATAATTCCCAGCCAGCTTTTTTCTCCTTCTTAGTCAATGTATTCGGAGTTTGAGCGATACAGGGGATAGCCATAGCTATGGCTGAAAGAATCAAGAATGATTTGAACAACTTTTTCATGTTACTTAAATTGTTATTAGATTAGATTTGTTAATATCATTACAAATGTAGCAATTTGCTTAATAACCCTTATGAGGATTAACGTATTTTTAATGGAAATAGGATTATTCTATTGATTTAACACATGAATCGTATGGCAAGCCACTAGTGCGGCCGTTTCCGTACGCAGCCGGCTCTCTCCTAAAGAGATCGGCTCGAAGCCATTCTCTTGAGCCAGCTTGATTTCTTCCGGGCTAAAATCACCTTCCGGTCCGATGAGGATTAAGGCATTCTCTCCCGGCTGATACGTATGTTTTAATAGTGGCTTCTCGCCTTCCTCGCAATGGGCGATAAACTTACGCCCGTCAAAGGGAGTGGCGACAAACTTCTTGAAATCTGTCATTCCTTCTAACGCCGGCAAAGTCGCTTTCTGGGATTGCTTCATGGCACTGACCAATATCTTCTCCAATCGAATCGGCTTGATCTCTTTACGCTCCGAGAAACGACAATTCAAACAGGTGATCGCATTGATCCCTATTTCCGTCGCTTTCTCCACGAACCACTCCATCCGGTCCATGTTTTTGGTAGGAGCTATGGCTATATGGAGATTGAAGTTCCAGAGATCGGGTTGTTTCCAACTCTCTAAGAGGGTCACCTCACAATGTTTGGGATGCGCCCGGCTAATAGCCGCTTTATAAAAAGAGCCTTGCCCATCCGTCAATACTATCTCATCGCCTTCACCTAGACGAAGTACCCGTATACAATGTCCTGCTTCTTCTTCCGGTAATTCCGGCTTGATAGCTATATCTGGTGTATAAAAAATCTGCATGACCATCTAATTTTCAATTCTCAATTCTCAATTACCCAAGGATCATACCAATTATAGTAGCCGATAGCACAGAGACCAGAGCTCCGCCGATCATGGCCGGTACGCCGATACGTGAAATTAATCCTCGTTTTTCCGGGGCTAATACGCCCAATCCGCCTAATAAGATACCGATAGACGATATATTAGCGAATCCGCAAAGGATATAAGTAGACATCAAGATCGATTTCTCATACATGAATAATCCGGCATCTTTCCATTGCTGCAATTGGAAATAGGCGACAAATTCGTTCAATATGGTCTTTTGTCCCAATAAAGAACCAACTAACATGATGTCTTGGCTGGGAACCCCGATCAACCACATGAAAGGAGAGGTGATTACGCCCAGTATAAATTGGAAGGTCAAGCCCTGCGCCTTACCGTCCGTAATCTTTACAATCCAGTCGTTCAGTCCGGTATAACGCCCTATCACACCTTCCGTAATATAATTCGCTAACGCTACAAGGGATATGAATACCAATAACATCGCGGCAATATTCGTCATCAACTTTACGCCGGTAACCGTACCCGATGAGATGGCATCTAGAATATTTGAGTTCTCTTTTTCCTTACCGGAGATAGCTACATGGTCCGTGGCTTCTTCCGTCTGTGGACAAAGCATTTTCGCTAAAACGATTGAACCCGGTACTGCCATTACGGAAGCCGAGAGCAAGTGAGTGGCGAATAAAACCTTCGCCGCCGGGTCTGTTCCTCCCAACATACCTATGTAAGTACCCATTACGGAACCGGCGATCGTACCCATTCCGGATACCATGACCAAAAATATCTCCGAACGATTCATCGTCGGCAGGTAATTCTTGATCAACACAGGAGATTCTGTCATTCCCATAAAAATATTACCAGCGGCCACTAATCCCTCCGAGCCGGATATATTCATGAATTTACGCAATACCCACGCAAAGGCACCGACTACTTTCTGGATAATCCCCCAATGGTAAAACATGGAAACCAAGGCGGAGAAGAAAATAACAATCGGTAGCGAATGAAGCAAGAAACTGAATCCTGCCGCTTTAGAGGCATACGGGCCTAATAAGAAAGTAAGACCGGCATCCGTGAAGTCCATCAACTTAACAAATATCTTGCCACATCCTTCCAATAGGCTTCCGACGAACGGCACATATAAAACCGCCAAGGCGAATACGATCTGCATGAACAAACCTCCACCTACTAATTTCCAATCGATCCGTTTACGGTCATAACTCATCGCATAGGCGATACCTAAAATCGTAATGATCCCAAGCAGACCTCTTAAAAGTGAGACCAGTCCGAATCCTCCTTGTTCTCCAATCATTTGTTTGTGTCCTCCTCTTCTTCTCGACGGCGCAACTCGTCTTTATACATTTTCGCGTATTCGTAATTTTCGTCGGCTATAGCGTCTTCCAATCGCTCGTTTATTTCTTGGATATCCAATAGGCTTAACCATTTCTTTAACTGGGCTTCGTCCTTAATCTCATCCGGTTCTAATTCTAATAAATTGTCATCGTCCTCCGGTTCGTCAGCGGGGATGGACAGGGTGTCTTCCAGTACGACACCGCATTCCTTTACAATCTCCTCGGAAGTAAAGATGTCGCAATTTACGCGAAGCGCTATGGCAATCGCGTCGGAAGTACGAGAGTCCAGCTTTATCGAGCGCTCACCGTCGCTAAACTCTAATTCTGAGTAAAACACACCATCTTCGAATTTGTATATGTAGACTTCCTTAAGAATGACGTTGAAGGCTTGCGCAAAAGTGGCGAATAAGTCGTGTGTTAATGGACGAGGAGGTACGATATGCTCCAAAGCGATCGCTATAGACTGTGCTTCAGCGGTTCCTACGATGATTGGAATTCGCCGTGGACCATTTTCCTCTGCCAAAATTAACGCATAGGCCCCGGATTGAATTTGGCTGTTCGCTAATCCTTGAACCCTTAATTTTATTCTTGTACTCACAGATCTGAAATTTAAAATTGTATACAAAAGCAAAAGTAATATTATTTTCGGGATTATCGCGAATAAATGTGATTAATCACTTTCAGTGTGTTTGGGGTTAAGGGGAAGGATAATAGAAAAACGGCTTCCTTTTCCTATTTCGGACTCTACGGCGATATACCCATCGAAACGTTCGGCTATCACTTTGCAAATGGATAGTCCCAAGCCGGTACCTTTGGCGAATTCATCCAGTTTCGTGAAACGATTGAAAACGGCGTCTTGCTTTTCTTTCGGGATACCAATGCCGGTATCTTCTACGAAAATATGTACATGCCGCCCTTCCTCTCGGTATTCATAACCAATCAATATATATCCCTTTTGCGTGAATTTGATAGCGTTGCTAAGAAAGTTGGTAATCACTTGTGTCAACCGAAGCTTATCCGTGGGAATGGATATGCTTTTTTCCGGTATTTGCATACGAAGTTCTACGTTCTCCGGCATTAAAACTTGGAAAGTCTGGTAAATCGTGCTTATTAATTCATTTAGAGAATATTGCTGGAAAGAGAATGACATACGGCCCGATTCGATACGGGAAAGATCTAAGATATCATTGATAAGGTTCAATAACAGATCGCTGTTCGTATTGATTAACTCGGTAAAGTTTTCCCGTTCTGCCTTACTGAGCTCGATGTCTGTGTTCATAAGATTCGAGAATCCGACAATAGCGTTCAATGGAGTCCGGTTTATCGAATGTTCGTTTCAGTGTTTCATTAAAAATCGGGTAGGTATCTTTCTTTTGCTCAAAAGAATGGATAAGCACGATTTTCTTTTCTTCTTTTTCTTGGCAACCTAGGGTTAACAAAGAGACAAGAAATATGGATATGGCAAAAATTAAATATTTATGTGTGTGTTTCATGATTCTTAATAGATAGATCTTTTGCAAAGGTAGAAGTTTTTTTGACTATCAAAGCAAAAAAAAATGGTCATCCGTCACGGACAACCAATCTTCATTGCTAACCTTAAATCTAATACCATGAAAAACACGGTGCAAATATATAGTATTTTATGTTGTACAGCATGATTTCGTGGCGTAAATCCTTGATACGTTAGCTTTATTTTAATAATAGTCCGTCCTGCTAAAGGACCGTTAACAGTTATTGCTTGCTTTTCACGTACTCATCGGCCTTCTCTTTTACCCGATCGGCACGTTTTTGAGTCTCGGGATGGCTTGAGAACATCTGCATAAACTTGGACGATTTAGCTTCCGACTCACTCAGTTGTAACAATTTATTTAATGAGTTAGACATTCCGTACGGATCTCGCCCGTTATCTATACAAAACTGGAAACCGAATTCGTCCGCCTCATACTCTTGTTTCTGGGAATATTGAGCGCCGGCCAAGGCCTGTGCCATGTCTCCCAGTTGAGAGTCGGTCAGTTTGGATACGGTTCCACTTACAGCTCCGGCGGCGTTTTTAGCGGCGGAGGTCAAGTAAGCGTTTTTCATGGCGTCTTTAGAGTCGGAATGAACGACGTGCCCGATCTCATGACCGATAACGGCGAATACCTCGTCATCGTCCATGATTTTCATCAATCCGCCACATACGCGTACACTTCCGTCTCCACAGGCGAAAGCGTTTACATCTACTACATTATATACTTTAAAGTTTAAGTCTAGGCCGGAAACTTTTTTTACATTGGCGGTCAAGCGTTCCAAGCGTTGTCCCATTTCCGTATCCGGGCCCGCTACCTCGTTATGAGTGTCCATCCATTGGATGTACTCTTTTGCCATTTTGGCTACATCCTCGTCGGATAGAGTAGCGGCATGCGCTACATCAGTCGCGGCATTAATCACTTTTTTCGTATTAATGGTCTTGCCGCCAATCTTGAATTGGGCGGAAACTGTTAGGCTCACTCCTGCTAAGAAAGCCAAGGACAATAAGATTTTTTTCATGTTTTAAATTAGTTAGTTGTTTGTGATAAATAATTTTCGATCTGTTGAAAAGTAGCGTCTTTCAACAATACTTTTTTCTCTTTGTTTAATAGATATAATGTGGGTATCGCTTTTAAGTCGTAGATCTCGTCGTTTTTAAGCGAAACTCTTTTGTCGTATGAGTTGATCCAATCTTTAGGCATGACGGAAACATGCTCTTTCCATGCGTCCAGATCCTCGTCCGGATAAACGGCTAAGATCTTTAGTTTGTTGCTTTTTGAAAATTCATTGATCAAGAAGGACGATTCCATTTGTCTGGTTATTTCTTGACAAGCATGACAGTCCGGATTATAGAAAAATAATAATAGATAATCCGCTTTTATATTGTATAATTTCCCGGTTTTTCCGTTCGCTAATGTGTACGTGAAATCGGTCGCAGGCGTCCCGATTCTGTTTTTTAATGCGAGCTCTAGCAAATGGGCGGGACGTATCTTTTCCACATCGCTTAATGACGAGGATTCGGTAAGATATTCCAATACTGCTATATACATTTCCTCATTCCTTAGGGGGGAGTTCGGGTCGTATAGATATTTCTCCATCATCTCGGAAAAGTACTGAAACATGGCACTGTCTTGTTCTGTTTGTTTCATCATCGCTTTTACGGAAGAAGACATAGCCGCAGGCGAGACATAGTTCATCAAATCTATATAGTTGGATAATGCCTGCTCGGTCACTTGAGGTTCATGGATATAGGTCGTATCCTTGAAGTCGAATTTATCCCAATAATGTTTCACTAAATATTCGGCCCTTTCCACCGGGTCTGTGATTAGGGTGGGGACTGAGACCATTTCAAAGGTGGGTGGCGCTACATTGGATTCTTCCGTTTTTTGATTGCGTTGACCACTGCATGCATTGACGGTCAACGTCAACAATAAAACATATAGATATTTCATATTCATTCATATATTTATGTTTCAATCCACAAATATATAGTATTATTTTTATCTTTGTTAAATTAAAACGGCAAAAGATAGAATATCATGGATTTTCGATTAAAAGTATTTCATAGCGTAGCTTGTAACTTAAGTTTCACGAAAGCGTCCCGGGAGTTGTTCATTAGTCAACCCGCTATTAGTAAGCATATCCATGAGTTGGAGGTTCAATATAAGACGCCTCTCTTTGAACGAACAGGTAGCCAGATCCGTTTAACTCGTGCGGGCGAGTTGTTGTTTTCGCATACCCATTCCTTATTGGCTTCGTATCGTCAATTGGATTTCGAGATGAATCTGTTGACAAATAATTTTCTGGGGGATTTACATTTAGGTGCCAGTACGACAATATCCCAATATGTTCTTCCGCCCGTGCTTGCTTTATTCATTAAGATGTTTCCGGATATACATGTATCTGTATTGAATGGGAATAGCCGGGATATAGAGTTGGCTTTGCGAGATGGAAAAATAACGTTAGGATTGGTGGAAGGGACTACCCGTCAAAATACGATGCATTATATACCTTTTATGAAGGATGAGTTAGTGGTTGTGACTCATGTAGGGTCTAAGTTGGCTGCTTATGACGAACTGACGTTGGAACAACTTTGTGCTTTGCCCGTAGTACTTCGTGAAAACGGCTCCGGTACGCTTGAGGTCTTGGAGGGGACCTTGGCAAAACACCAGATCAAACTGTCGCAATTGAACGTATTATTGCAGCTAGGTAGTACGGAGAGTATCAAATTATTCTTGGAAAATTCCGATGCTTTGGGAATTCTTTCTATTCGGGCGGTGACACGTGAGCTGATGGCTGGACGTTTGAAAGTGATAGATATTGAGGGTTTTAAGGCCGAACGGACTTTCTCCTTTGTGGAGCCGCAGGGACAGAACAGCGGTATGGAAGAAAGTTTCATGCGTTTTGCCAGTCAACATTGGCAATAACTTTAGGTTATTCGCTATAAAAACTTGTGAAGTAAGGGATCGGATGAAAATATGTACTTTCGCGAACGAAATCAAATAATGATATGTTGTACTAAATAAATCAATAATTATGTTTAGTGAAAAACGAGGTAACGTATTACATGGTGTCTTGCTGATAGCCCTTTTCTCTTGTTCCGCATTCTATATCGCGGAGTTCCAGTTTATTAAACAATTGTCATTCAGTCCGCTGATTGTCGGTATTATTTTAGGTATGTTGTACGCCAACAGCCTAAGAAACCATTTGCCGGAGACGTGGGTTCCGGGTATCCTGTTTTGTACTAAGCAAGTGCTTCGTGCGGGTATCGTACTATATGGGTTTAAGCTGACCTTCCAGAGCGTGATTGCGATCGGCCTTCCGGCAATCCTGATCGATATGGTGATCGTGGTGCTTACCATCTTGATCGGTGTTTGGGTGGGGCGATTGATGAAAATGGATAAAGACCTTGCTTTACTGACCGCCACGGGTAGCGCTATTTGCGGGGCTGCCGCGGTATTGGGCGCTGAACCGGTCGTGAAGTGCGAGGCTCATAAGACGGCAGTTGCCGTATCGACAGTCGTGATTTTCGGTACGCTTTCTATGTTTATTTATCCGGTGATGTACCGTGCGGGTATTCTTGATTTAGACCCGGAGCAAATGGGACTTTATACGGGTGCGACCTTGCATGAGGTAGCTCATGTGGTAGGAGCCGGTAACGCTATGGGAAAGGAAATTTCGGATGCGGCTATTATCGTGAAAATGATTCGTGTGATGATGTTAGCTCCTGTGCTAGTGGTCATGAGTTTCATGTTGGCTCGAACCGCCGTGAAGTCCGTGGTTAACGGGGGGAGGAATGGCGGAGGCGTTGCCCCTTCTCGTGGTAAGATCACTATTCCTTGGTTTGCGTTTGGTTTCTTGGCCGTGATTGGTTTCAATTCGCTCGACTTGCTTCCTCATGCGGTTGTAGATGGGATCAATCAGGTAGATACATTCATGCTGACAATGGCCATGACTGCTCTTGGTACGGAGACTAGTATCGAGAAATTTAAGAAAGCTGGCGCTAAGCCCTTTGTTTTGGCCGCTATTTTATATGTTTGGTTACTAGCTGGTGGTTATTTGTTGGCGAAATATGTGCCTCAACTTGCATAAGATCGTATTTTCCTCTATTTTTGTGATCTTAAATAGGTCGTTGTGGATAAGATGAGTCTTTTATCCATACCGTGAAATATAAAAAGATGGCATCAAAGATTACAAAAGGTATCCTTATTTCTTGTTGGATAGTATACCTCGCTATATTAGGGGCGGTGGTAATGGTGTTTATGGCGATAGCGAATGGTTCAATTGGTTATATGCCTCCGGTGGAACAATTGGAGAACCCGATTGATAAATATGCTTCCCAAGTTATCTCCTCGGACGGAAAGGCGTTGGGAGCCTATGCGCATAGCAAAGACAATCGTATTTACGTGAATTATGAGGATCTTTCGCCGGATTTGGTGAAAGCATTGATCGCTACCGAGGATATCCGGTTCGCCGAACATAGCGGTATCGATGCGCAGGGTTTGTTTCGTGCCATCGTGAAGCGGGGTATCTTGATGCAAAAAAGCGGTGGTGGCGGTAGTACCATTACCCAGCAATTAGCGAAGCAATTATTCTCGCCGAGTGCCGATAATATGATGGAACGTCTTTTCCAGAAACCGATCGAATGGGTGATCGCGGTTCAATTGGAACGTTATTACACAAAGGAAGAGATTATAAATATGTATCTGAATAAGTTTGACTTCTTGTACAATGCCGTGGGAATCCAATCCGCATCTCGTGTGTATTTCGGGAAGACCCCTAAAACCTTGAAGATCGAGGAAGCCGCCACGTTGGTAGGCATGTGCAAGAACCCTTCTTATTTCAATCCGGTTCGCCATAACAAGCGTACCATCGGCCGTCGTAATACGGTTTTGGAGCAGATGGAAAAGGCCGGGTACATAACCAAGGCGGAATGTGATTCGTTGAAGGCTTTACCCTTGGTCGTACATTTTACCCGTATGGACCATAAAGACGGTTTGGCTCCTTACTTCCGTGAATACCTTCGTCTGACAATGACTGCGAAGAAACCGGAGCGTAAGGATTACGCCTCTTGGCAATCTCAGAAATTCAGTGAGGACTCATTATCTTGGGCAACGAATCCATTATATGGATGGTGTAACAAAAATAAAAAAGCCGACGGAGAATACTATAATCTTTATACGGATGGCTTGAAAATCTATACGAGCATTGATTCCCGTATGCAGAAATATGCGGAAGATGCTGTCCGCGAGCATATGAGTAAAGATCTTCAACCGGCTTTCTTCCGGGAAAAGAAGGGACGTAGCTATGCTCCGTTCTCAAGAGACGTAAGTGTCGGTCAAGTAGACACGATGTTGATGCGTGCGATGCACCAGACAGATCGTTACCGGGCGATGAAGAAGAGTGGAATGGCTGAGGCCGATATGCGCAAGGAGTTTGAGAAGCCTGTCGATATGCGTGTGTTTAGTTGGGATGGTCCGATCGATACGATCATGTCTCCTTTGGATTCGATTCGTTATCATAAGAGTTTCTTGCGTACGGCGTTTATGTCGATGGACCCTCGCACCGGGCAGGTCAAGGCTTATGTAGGTGGTATTGACTATAATGACTTCCAATATGATATGGTGAATGGCGGTCGCCGTCAGATCGGTTCTACCATGAAACCGTTCCTTTATTCGTTGGCGATGATCGAGGGGATCAGCCCTTGTGACCAGATGCTACATGTGCAGCAGCAGTTGATGGACGAGAACGGTCGTTTGTGGGTTCCCCGTAACGCCAGTGCGAAGCGAATCGGCGAGATGGTTACGATCAAGTGGGGATTACAGAACTCGGATAACTGGGTAACCGCTTATCTGATGAGCCAGCTCTCACCTTATACGTTTGTTCGTTTGCTTCATTCTTTCGGCTTGAAGAATCATATCGATCCGGTTATCTCGGTCTGTCTGGGTACTCCGGATGTATCGGTGGGTGAGATGGTCGGGGCCTATACGGTATTTGCCAACAAGGGCATCCGGGTAGAACCTTTATTCGTGACCCGTATAGAAGATTCATATGGAAATACAATCGCGAACTTTACCCCACAGATGAGTGAGGTGCTGACGGAAGATGCTTCCTATAAGATGCTACATATGTTGAAAAGCGTAATCGACGGTGGTACCGGAGGACGTGTACGTTTCCGCTACGGTATCAAGGCGGAGATGGGTGGTAAGACCGGAACGACCCAGAATAACTCCGACGGTTGGTTCATGGGATTTACGCCTAGCTTGGTTTCCGGCTGCTGGGTAGGCGGCGAGGACCGTTCCATCCATTTCGACCGCTTGGCGGAAGGGCAGGGAGCGAGTATGGCGTTACCGATTTACGCCCTTTATATGCAAAAGGTTTATAAAGATAAAACGTTAGGCTACTCGGAAGACGAGACTTTCGAGATCCCCGAGAAATACGCGAACCCATGTAGCGAAGGTGGGGAGGAAGATAGCCCCACGACCCCACCGGATACGGGAGGCATCGATAAGATGTTTGAGTGATAATAATCAGACTATTACAGTTTTTTTTAATTCCTCGTAAGGAAAACTTTTGTTTCCCTATAGCAAAACAAAAGTTTCTTCAGCAGGAAACTTTTGTTTCTTCCAATAGAAACTGCAGTTATCTTTATGGAAAACAGAAAGCGCTACTGATCCTTTTTCCCAAATCCTTTGTTATACTAAGAATTAATGGTTAGATTTGTAACTGTTAATCTTAAGAAAGGAGGAGCTATATGGACCGTAGTAAAATGATTTCTCAGTTGGAAGACCCGTCTGAAGTCTTTGATTTTCTTGTGATCGGAGGAGGGGCTACCGGCATAGGTATCGCTCTGGATGCTTCGACAAGAGGATATAGAGTCGCCTTATTCGAACAATCGGACTTTACGAAAGGAACTTCCAGCCGTAGTACGAAGTTGGTCCATGGCGGTGTCCGTTATTTGGCGCAAGGAGATATCTCCTTGGTTCTGGAAGCCTTGCGGGAACGAGGCCTGCTACGCCAGAACGCTCCCCATTTGGTAAAAGATCAAACCTTCTTAATCCCTTGTTATCGTTGGTGGGAAGGCCCGTTTTATACGATAGGCCTGATCCTATATGATGTGATGGCCGGAAAATTAGGTCTGGGACGTTCGGTTTGTATCGGTCCGAAACGGGCGCTCCGTACCATTCCGATGCTTCGTTCGAAAGGGATGACCGCCGGGGTGCTTTATCATGACGGCCAGTTCGATGATTCCCGTCTTGCGATTAATATGGTCCGCAGCTCTATCGACGCTGGCGCTTGTATCTTGAACTACGCGAAAGTCATAGGGCTTCTGAAGGACGACGACCGCAAAGTATCCGGCGTTACGGTTCGAGATGAGGAGACCGGTACGGTTTATCAAGTAAGATCCCGTTGCGTGATCAACGCTACCGGTGTCTTCGCCGATGAGATCTTGCAAATGGACGAGCCGGGTAAACGCCCGACCGTTCGCCCCAGCCAAGGAGTCCATTTGGTATTGGATTCCTCTTTCTTGCAAAGTGATTGCGCCATTATGATTCCTAAGACATCGGATGGACGTGTGTTGTTCGCCGTACCTTGGCATGATAAAGTCGTGGTAGGGACAACGGATACCTTGATGGAATCGCCGGAAAAAGAGCCGGTAGCCTTAGAGAAAGAAATCCAATTTATACTCGATACGGCCGCTAACTATTTGACCCGGCCACCCAAGCGAAGCGATGTCTTATCCGTGTTCGCGGGGCTTCGTCCGCTCGCCGCTCCCCGTAGCGAAGGTAAAAAGACAAAAGAGATATCACGTAGCCATAAATTGATCCGGGAGAAATCCGGCTTGATCACCATTATCGGAGGCAAATGGACAACCTACCGGAAAATGGCTCAAGATACCCTAGACCTAGCGATACGTTACATGCATATTCCTACAAAAGACTGTATTACCGAGCGTTACCAAATCCATGGTAGCCGGAAGAATCCGGATTTCTCCGATCCTTTATACGTATATGGTACGGATGCCGACGAAATCCGTAACTTAGTGGCCTCTTCCCCCGCCATGGCGGAGAAGTTGCATCCGGACTATGCCTATACGGTAGGAGAGGTAACTTGGCTGGTCCGTAATGAGATGCCTCGTACTTTGGAGGATGTATTGGCACGCCGTTTGCGTATCTTATTCTTAGACGCACGGGCGGCGATGGCGATGGCTCCTAAAGTAGCGGGGATTCTGGCTACGGAATGGGGGAAGGACGAGACTTGGACCTCTGCTCAGGTAAAGGCGTTTAATGAGGTTGCCTCGAATTATATACTGAATTGACAAATTGATAAACGATACTAATATAGAAGGATATGAATTTTCGAAATAAATATGTGTTGGCGATCGATCAGGGAACCACTAGCTCCCGGGCTATCCTGTTTAATCATCAAGGAACTATTATTACGTTGGCTCAGAAACCATTCCAACAGTATTTCCCGAAACCGGGCTGGGTAGAGCACGACCCGAATGAGATTTGGTACACCCAATCGTCTGTCATCAAGGAGGCGATGGCAAAAGCGGATGTCACGGATAGCCATATCGCCTGTATCGGAATCGCTAACCAACGGGAGACTACCATCATCTGGGACCGGGAGACTGGCTTTCCCGTATACAACGCGATCGTATGGCAGGATCGCCGTACGGCGGATTATTGCGAGGAACTTAAATCGCAAGGCTGGGCGGAACGTATCCAGCAGAAGACCGGATTGGTGATCGACGCTTATTTCTCCGCCACGAAGATAAAATGGATATTGGATAACGTAAAGGGTATCCGGGAGCGTGCGGAGCGGGGAGAGCTATGCTTCGGTACGGTAGATACTTGGCTGGTTTGGAAACTTACCCGGGGCGCTCAATTCATTACGGATGTGACGAACGCTTCCCGTACCATGCTTTTCAATATCCGTACTTTGCAATGGGATCAAGAGTTATTGGACTTGTTTACGATACCTGCCTCGATGTTACCGCAAGTGAAAGCCTGTAGCGAGGTTTACTGCGAGACATCAACTCCTATTTTTAAGAAAGGCATCCCGGTATCCGGTATGGCCGGCGACCAACAGGCGGCTCTGTTCGGCCAGCTCTGCGTAGAGGATGGTATGATCAAGACAACCTACGGAACCGGCTGCTTTATGATCCTGAATACCGGCAAGGAACCCGTTCTTTCCCAGAATAACCTATTGACAACGATCGCATGGAAATTAGGGGATCAGACGACCTATGCGCTGGAAGGTAGTGTCTTTGTGGGAGGTGCCGTCGTTCAATGGTTGAGGGATGGGATCGGCTTGATTCCGAATGCCTCGATTACGGAGCAAATGGCGAAATCCGTCAGTGATAATGGGGGTGTTTATTTTGTGCCGGCGTTAACGGGTTTGGGTGCGCCGTATTGGGATCAATACGCACGTGGCGCTATTATCGGGATTACCCGCGGAACTACGGCGGCTCATTTAACCCGTGCGGCTTTGGAGGGCATCTGCTATCAAGTATATGATGTATTGATGGCCATGGAAAACGATATTCACGCCAAGCCGAAAGAGATTCGGGTAGATGGCGGTGCTATCGCTAATAACTTCTTGATGCAATTCCAGTCCGATATCTGCCGCTGTCCGGTCGTACGTCCGAATGTATTGGAGACGACTGCTTTGGGAGCCGCTTATTTGGCGGGCTTGGCGATCGGCTATTGGAAGGATATCGATGAACTGAAAGAACAATGGTGCTTGGATAAGGTCTTTAACCCACAAATGAAAGAGGATACCGCCCGTAAATTATTGAACGAATGGCATAAGGCGGTGGGGCGTTCTCAGAATTGGGCTGAATAATGAAAATCATCTTATAGGCAGATTAACAAGTTAACAAATTCTTAAATTATTATCTTATGTCTCCATTTTTAGCGGAATTATTAGGGACTATGCTCTTGATCCTGATGGGAGGAGGAGTTGTAGCGAATGTCTGTTTGTCGAAAACAAAAGGCAATGGAGCGGGCTGGATAGCGATAACGACCGCTTGGGCTTTAGGCGTATTTATCGGTGTTGTGGTAGCCGGCCCTTATAGTGGCGCACATTTGAATCCGGCGGTATCGATCGGCTTGGCGATCGGAGGGACTTTCCCTTGGTGTGATGTATGTACTTATATAGCCGGGCAAATGATAGGTGCCGCTTTGGGCGCTTTATTGGTCTGGCTGGTTTATAAGGATCACTTCAACGCTACGGATGATCCGGATGCGGAATTAGGCGTATTCTGTACGAGTCCTGCTATCAAAGATTATCCAATTAATTTCTTAGGTGAGATGATCGGTACGTTCGCCTTGATGTTTGTCGTATTTTTTATAACGGACGGAGAACTAACCTACGAAAGCAATAGTACCTTGCCGATAGGTTTAGGTTCGGTAGGTGCCATTCCGGTAGCGTTTACGGTCTGGGTAATCGGCCTTTCCTTAGGTGGAACTACCGGTTACGCGATTAACCCTGCCCGTGATTTAGCTCCCCGGTTCATACACTTTATTTTGCCGATCAAGGGAAAAGGCAGCAGCCATTGGGAGTATGCTTGGGTACCTGTTTTAGGGCCGATAGCTGGGGCCGCTATTGCCGGTATGCTCTATTATGTATTGAAATAATCTCTTGTATCATCCGGATCACTTTCGGAACCGCCGCTTTTACCTCGGGTGTCAGATCCATTCCGACCTCGTTGATATTGAGGGTGGAGATGACAATGAGATGGGTTTCCGGGAGATCGTCGGTCAGGATCATGGCGTCGATCATATCTTTTAGACCGATCTCGTGGGCGCTCATGAGCGGGGGAAAGTCGGTGGCGTAACGAGGTTGGATCAGACGGACGGTGCCCGGAAGGTTATTATCCAGCGTGGCATCGATCATGATGATACGGTCATATCCTTGCAGCCAACTTAATAAATGAAGCCCTCCCGTGCCCCCGTCCATCAAATGGACGTGAGCCGGGAGCTTCTCGTTTTCTAAAGCCTTGATAACGTGTATGCCTACACCTTCGTCTTTCAGCAATAAATTGCCTACTCCTAATACTAATGTTTCCTTCTCCGCTTTCATCCTTTTTTAGCGATCTTAGTGATAGTCTCGGCAGTCTCGGTTACCTCTTCTTTGTCCGCTATGTCTTCCTCGATAAACTTCCAGCCACCGATGATGGACGAAGTCTCGCCACGTTGCTCGATATAGTCATGATAAAATACCAGATAAATATGAACGATAGCGAAAAGGATGAAGAACCACATCAGGAAATGATGAATCTGGCGAGCCATCAAATCCCCGCCCATCAAGGGAACTGTCCATGCGAACAGTTGCGGGAAGAAGGACTGGCTCATCTTCGCGTACAGGCCGAATCCTGTGATACTTTGTAACAAAAATGCCCAGAAAGTTCCGAAATAAATCAAGCTAGCCAAGGCGTTATGCCCGATACTGTCTACCGGTTTGTTCTTAATCATCAAGATATCTACCTTGATCACCTCCAATACCTCTTTCCATTGGGATTTCTTTAAAGGGATGAAGTTATTCCATCTGGCATAACGATTCCCGACGAATCCCCAATAAAGCCGGAATACGAAATTGAAGAAGAATACGAACGCTGTTACGAAATGGATAAACCGAACCACGCCGAACCAATAGCTGAAATAAGCCTCCGAAGCGGACATGATTGCGGGAGGATCGGCGATGATAAAGCCTGTCACGCAGAGTATGACGATACAGAGCGCATTCACCCAATGATAGATACGTACGGGTAATTCCCATACATACACTTCTCTTAAACGTTTCTTACGACTCTTCATGGCTCTATTGTTTTTTAGAATGTATCAACTTGGTGCACATATTTTCCTTCCTCGTCATACAGATGCACGGCACAAGCCAGACAAGGATCGAAAGAGTGGATCGTCCGAAGAATCTCTAGGGGTTGCTTCGGATCGTATATCGGCGTACCGATCAAAGCGGATTCGTAGGCGGACAATACGCCGTTCTCATCCCTCGGTGAGGCGTTCCAAGTAGTAGGCACTACCATCTGGTAGTTCTTTACCCGGTTCTTGTCGATCACGATAAAATGGGCTAATGCTCCACGGGGAGCTTCGGCCAATCCTACGCCTTGCTCATGATCGGGCCAGTTCTCCCGTTCCCATTCGGCACTGTTTGCCATCCGGGAATCCCCGTTCTCGAGGTTCTTGATCAATTGGTTGAAAAACTCAAGGGCCCAGTCTGCTGCCATTCTACATTCCAATCCACGAGCGGCGGTACGTCCTAGGGTAGAGAATAAAGCATCTACCGGTAAGTCAAGCTGACGTAAAGTCTCGTCTACGATACTCTTTTGAGGTTCCTTCCCTGCGGCGTAAGCTACGATCAAACGGGCTAACGGACCCACTTCCATTGGTTCCTGTTTCCACCGTGGCGTCTTGATCCAACTATATTTATCCTCTACGTCCAATAACTTATAGGGGGGACGAGGGCCAGTATATTCCAGATGGGTCTCTCCCTCGTAGGGATGCAAACCGGCTTTGTCTCCTTGCGTGTATTTATACCATGAATGATAAATGTACTCCTTGATTTCTTCCGGGGAGTTAGCGTCTACGGGATGTACCTTGCTAAGGTCACGATCCAAGACGATTCCTCTGGGGATCTTATAACTTTCCACTTCCCCGAGATCGAACACCGGGTAGTCTCCGTAAGACAAATAGTTTCGTACGCCTCCGCCAATCTTACTCCATTTGTCTTTATAGACGTTGGCGATCATCAATAAATCTGGGATATACACTTGATTAATGAAAGTTTTCGCCTCCTCTAGTTTCTGCTTTACCAGAGCGAGTCGATCTGCGTTGATCGCATTGGCCTCATTTAAGTCGATGCTGCAAGGCATACCGCCTACGATATAGTTTGGATGCGGATTCTTGCCCCCGAACACAGCGTGTACCTTGACGACCTCTTTCTGCCATTCCAATGCGTCCAGATAATGGACGGTAGCGATAAGGTTCTGTTCCGGCGTAAGTTTATAGTCCGGATGTCCCCAATACCCATTGGCGAATATACCAAGCTGCCCGCTGGCAACGAACTTCTTTAGTCGTTCTTGAGTGGCGGTGAAATACCCCTCGGTATTCTTTGCCCATGGAGAAAGTTGCTGGGCAAGTAAAGCGGCGGCTTTTGGATCGGCTTTTAAGGCGGATACCACATCTACCCAATCCAATGCATGCAATTGATAGAAATGCACCGTATGGTCATGCATGTACAATACGGCTTGCATGATATTACGAACCATACTGGCGTTGGGAGGGATCACGATACCCCGTGCGTTCTCGACCGCCCGTACCGAGGCAAGCGAGTGGATGGAAGTACATACGCCGCAAACACGGCCTACGAAAGCCCATACATCCCGGGGATCCCGGTCTTTTACGATATTCTCGATGCCCCGCACCATAGTACCCGAGCTATAAGCGTTCTTGATCGTGCCACCTTCTATTTCAGCCTCTACCCGCAGGTGGCCTTCTATACGGGTAATGGGGTCTATGACAATTCTTTCTGACATGATAGTAGTGTTTTATTAGATCGTAGATTTACTTTCCGGCTCATCATTGTCGATAAGCTCTTTTTTCCGTATGTTAGTTGCTACGGCATGTACGGCGATACCGGCGGCGGTAGCGGCTCCTAGAGCCAGACCGATCTGATCCGCCGTGGCCTCGATACCGAATCCGTGTATATCGGGCATACGTTTATAGAACGGGCTGTTGTCCCAGAAATTCTCCTCGCTGCAACCCAAACAGGGGTGACCGCTCTGGATCGGGTAACTGGTGCCCTCGTTCCATTTGATGATACCGCACGAGTTATAGGTGCTCGGACCTTTGCATCCCACTTTATACAAGCAGTAGCCATGCTTGGCGTTCTCATCGTCGAAGCTCTCCACGAACAAGCCGGCGTCGAAATTCGCACGGCGGTAGCACGTATCATGTACCCGGCGTGAGTAGAACATCTTCGGACGGCCCAATCCATCCAATTGCGGCATGCGTTCGAAAGTCAACATATAAATAATGACACCCGCCATCACGTCGGCGATCGGAGGACAGCCTTGTACATTAATAATAGGTTTACCTTTGATGACTTTATGAATACCTTTAGCGCCGGTAGGATTCGGGTTCGCCGCTTGCACGCAACCGGCGGAAGCGCAGTTGCCCCAAGCGATGATCGCTTTAGCTCCTGCGGCGGCCTCTTCGGTGATCTGCAAGGCACTCTTGCCGCCTACGCAACAATAAGCCTCGTCCTTGGTAGGTAGCGACCCCTCGATCATCAGTAGATAATTGCCGTAATACTTTTTCATGGTCTCTTCCTTAGCGGCCTCGGCCTGTTCGCCGGCGGCGGCCATCAGCGTCTCGGTATAGTCTAGGGAAATCTTGTCTAACAACAAGGTCGCCACGATCGGGTGGGCGGCACGGATAAACGATTCGGTACAACAGGTACATTCCTGTAGGTGTAGCCAGATGATCGGAAGGCGGGGTTTCGTCTCCAAGGCATTTACTACCTGTGCCACTCCCGAAGCCTCCAATCCCATAAGGGCGGCCATGGTGGTACAGAACTTCAGGAAGTCCCGGCGGGAGATGCCTTTCTGACGGCACTCTTCGTAAACGGACGGTCTTTTATTTTCCATATCTCAGCAATTAAGTATTCTAACAAATACGGGGGAGTTGTTCCCCGCTTAGCATATCGATGATCCGGTAGTTACCGTATAATGTCTTCATCTTGACCCGGGCTTGCTCTCCGCTTTGCTTGGTGATACGACCGATAACGGTCGCTTGCCTGCTCTCCTCGAAACCTCTCATAAGGGGTAACGCTTGTTCCGCACGGCTTTCCGGCAGGATCACAAGAACTAATCCTTCGTTCGCTATATAGAGCGGGTCTAATCCTAGCATCTCGGATGCGGCACGTACCGCTTCAGGAATAGGCAGGGCGTCTTCGTCCAGCAGGATATCCACACCAGCGTCTTGGGCGATCTCGTTGAGGGTTCCGCTTACGCCACCTCGGGTGGGATCACGTAAGACATGTACCTCTCCTATAGTATGTAACAGCTCAGAAATCATAATGTTTAGCGAAGCGGTATCACTTTTTAGATCCGTCTCGAATCCCAAGCTTTCCCGTGCGGAAAGGATCGTGATACCATGTAGACCAATCGGGCCGCTACAAATGACGACATCGCCGGGAGTGGCTTGGTCTGGGGCGATTCGTATGCCCGGAGGGACGATCCCGATCCCACTGGTGTTGATAAACAATTTATCGCACTTGCCCCGTTCCACCACTTTTGTGTCCCCGGCTACGATCTGTACGCCGGCACGCTCCGCCGCACGTTTCATGGATTGTACGATACGCTGAAGATCTGCTAGAGGCAAGCCCTCTTCCAGTATAAACCCGGCGGTCAGATACAAAGGACGGGCACCGCAACAAGCCAGATCGTTAACGGTCCCGTTGATCGCCAGATCACCGATATCTCCTCCGGGGAAAAAGATCGGGTCTACCACGAAGGAGTCGGTAGAGTAGGCCAGTCGCCCTTCTTCCATAAGAAACACGCATCCGTCATGATCCTGCTCCAATAATGGGTTCCGGAAAGCCGGATAAAATACTTGGCTGATCAGTTGGTGTGTCATGCGTCCTCCCCCTCCGTGCGCCAGTAGCACACGGTCTGAGTCGGTAAAAGGAATCGGGCAATTCAAGTGTATATCCATATCTTTCTATTTATATCTATAATAAGCGGCACAAACCCCTTCCGAGGAGACCATCGGGGCTCCCAGCGGATGGGTGGGATGGCAGGCCTTCCCGAAATGGGGACAGTCCGAGGGTTGTCTCAAACCTCTCATAATCAGTCCGGCGATACATTCGGATGCGATCCGGTTTTCTTCCGGACACAATTGAAATCTCATTCGGGAGGAATATCTTTTATATTCGGACCGAAGTTGAAGCCCGCTGGAGGGGATGATTCCGATGCCCCGCCAGTCTTGGTCGCAAGGTTCCAGCATCTCGTCCATAAGTTGGCGGGCGGCGGCATTCCCTTGCTCGGGAACGGCCCGTTTGTAAGCGTTCTCTACCTCATAACTTCCGGCTTCCAACTGGGAGACACAGCGATAAATGCCATATAATAGATCTACCGGCTCGAATCCGGTGACGACCATCGGGATTTTATAGTGGGCGGCTAATCGGTGATAGGCCCTGTTGCCTGTGATGGCGCAGACATGTCCGGCTGTCAGGAAGCCATTCACTTTGCTTTCCGGATCTGATAAGATAGCCTCGATAGCGGGTGGTACCGTGAATAAGGAAGTCAATATGGAAAAGTTCGGAAGTCCTCGGCGTATGGCCTCTTTCAAAGCCATGAGGTGGACAGGTGCGGTCGTCTCAAAACCAATTGCGAAGAATACGATTTCCTTATCCGGGTTCTCCTCGGCCAGTGATAGGGCATCCAAGGGCGTATATAGCATACGGATATCCGCTCCTCTCGCTTTTACGCTCAATAAATCCTCCTTACTTCCCGGAACTCGCATCATATCCCCGAAAGAGGCTAAGATCACATTCGGCTGTGTCGCCAACTTCAAGGCGTAGTCGATTGTCTCGACCGGTGTTACACAGACCGGGCAACCCGGCCCATGGAGTAGTTGAAGATCCGGCGGCAACATCTCTTCCAGCCGATAACGGGCGATAGCATGTGTTTGCCCGCCACAAATCTCCATGATATACCAAGGTCGTGTCACCTTTTTGCGGATGGCCTCCAGAAGAGTTTGTACCTTCTCGTTGCTTCTATATTCGTCTACGAAACGCACTTTTGTAATTCTTTAAGGTCTTTCAGTGTTTCCTCCGCTTCTTTCTCATCTACAACAGATATAGCGATCCCTGCGTGAGCGAGGATATAATCCCCCTGTTTCACATCCACCCATTCAATACATATATTCTTTAGGATGCCTCCGAAATCAACTTTAGCCATGGTCATTTCGGGGATGCTTCGATCGATTGAGATAATCTTTCCGGGTACCGCTAAACACATATCGTTTCAATTTATTTAGTAACCTCAAAGATACTTAATATGTTTAAGAGGGAAAGATAAAATTGATAAATATTATTTATAAGATGATAGATAATATCTCTTTAGTAAATACGATAGTCGATTCGTGTCTGATTAGACATTTATTCCTATATTTGTGCTATGGCGAAGAATAAAGTATATGCGTTGATTATTCAAGGCTTGGTTCAAGGGGTTGGTTTTCGCCCTTTTATCTACCGGATCGCTAAAGATCTGGGGATGAAAGGTTGTGTGGAGAATATGAATAATGGAGTACGTATATTGGTTGCCGCTACTCCGGATGATCGGGATTTGCTGATAAGTCGTATACGGACCGAGCATCCTCGTGTCGCTTATATCCATCGGATCTCCTATACATCTACGGAAATGGATGAAGATGATTTTGACGATTTTACGATTACGCCCAGCCATTCAGAATCGGATGAGGTCACGCAGGTCTCCCCGGATATCGCTGTTTGTGCGGATTGTATGCGAGACCGGACTACGCAACCCCATCGAATCGGATATCCTTTTATTAATTGTACGCATTGTGGCCCTCGTTTCTCTATTATCCGGGACCTTCCTTACGACCGTTCGCAGACAACGATGGGCGGTTTCCTTATGTGTCCCGATTGTGAGAAAGAATATACGAATGTTATCGATCGCCGTTTCCATGCCCAACCGGTCGCTTGCAATCATTGTGGCCCGACTTATTACGCGACTTATAACGAGGAGACTTATATCGATTATGAGACCTTATTGAAACTTACCTCTCGTCTATTGCTTGGTGGAGAGGTTATTGCGGCTAAAGGAATCGGAGGCTATCATTTGATTTGTGATGCCTCGAACGAGAGAGCGGTTGCCCGTCTGCGAGAGATAAAGCAGCGGGATACCAAACCATTCGCTGTTATGTTCCGTGATCTGGAACATTTGCAAGTCTATACGGCAACGGAGCCGATGGAGGAGCGATGCCTCGTCTCTTGGCGCCGTCCGATCGTGCTGCTGAGGCAACGGAGCCGGTTAGCTTCCGGAATCAATCCGGGCATGCATACGCTAGGATGTATGTTGTCTTATATGCCGATTCATTACGATTGGTTTGCTCGTACAGGGATACCTGCGTTGGTAATGACCAGCGGGAATCTAAGCGATTTGCCGATAGCGATCACCCCAGAGGATGCGGAGGCGCAATTAGCGGGAAAGGTAGCGATCCTCTTGCATCATAATCGCCCGATCCATAACCGGGTAGATGATTCTGTGTTGCAGGTCTGCGGAGGACAACCCTGCTTGATCCGTCGTTCCCGAGGCTATGTGCCGGAACCCTTTTTCACGGATACAAATGTGGAAGGGATCATGGCTTTCGGTGCGGAGAAAGTGAACACGTTCGCTTTGGGAAAAGGAGAGACGATCCTGCAAAGTCAATATATTGGCGACTTAAAGAACTGGGAGACTTTCCGGTTCTATACGGAATCTATGGAGCGGTTTCGTCATTTGTTTCGTTTCAATCTCCAGCGATTGGTTTGTGATCTGCATCCGGATTATCTTTCCAGCCAAGAGGCGGAACGTATCTCGAAATCTCTTTCCTTACCTTTATTAAAGGTACAACATCATCATGCTCATGCCGCTGCTTGTATGTTGGAGCATGGATTGAATGAGCCGGTTCTCGCTATCGTGATGGATGGGACAGGTCTGGGTGATGATGGTAAGGTTTGGGGAGGCGAGTTCTTCTTTTGTGACCGAGCGAAATACCGTCGCCTTTCCCATTTTGAGTATGTCCCGTTACCGGGAGGCGACAAGGCGGCTGAGGAGCCATGGCGAATGGTTGTCGCCTATTTGTGGCATTATTTCAAGGACGAACCGTCGGGTATTCCTTATCCGGCCGATTTCGTGGAACGCATAGGCACGGAAAGGATCGCTATGCTTGAACGAATGATGGAGAAAGGTGTGAATACACCCTATACATCCAGCGCTGGCCGGCTGTTTGATGCGGTAGCTTCTTTATTGGGGATTTGCGATGTCTCCAGCCACCAAGCGGAGGCTCCGGTCTTATTGGAGCAGGCGGCGATGGGAGAGAGGAACGCTTATGCGTATCCAGTCTCGGCGGAGGGAGAGGAAATCTCTTTTTATTCTTTGTTTGAGGCATTATTGCATGATAAGACGAACGAGGTCCCGGTGAGCTTGATATCCGCCCGTTTCCATACGACATTGGCTTCCTTGTTTGTGCAGAAAGCCCGCTTGTTGATTAAACGGACGAAAGCGACACAAGTGGTTATCTCGGGAGGATGTTTCCAGAATAAATTATTGACGGAGTCGATGAGGAGACAGTTCATCATGGCTGGGGTCCCCGTCTATATTCCGTCTCGTATACCTTGTAACGATGGGGGGATAGCCGTGGGGCAATTAACGATCGCCTCGGTGACTCCCTTTTAAAAGAGATCAGATATGCATGAGTTGTCTATAGCCCGTAGCATCGTGGAGCTGGTCGAGGAACAAGCGGATAACCGGGGAGCCTCGGTGGTCGAAGAGTTGGAGTTAGAGATAGGACATTTGTCCGGCGTAGAGATCCAAACCTTAGAGTTCGCATTGGATAGCGCCATAAAAGGTAGCAAGCTGGAAAAGGCCCGGATTATCCGTCATTATATTGAGGGGGAAGGACAGTGTAGCGACTGTGAGACCATTTTCCCAATGAACGCCTTGTTTTCCCCTTGTCCCCATTGTGGCTCCTATTTAGTTAAAATCCTTAAAGGGAAGGAACTTCGGGTGAAGTCGATTGTTATTAAAAAGGAATGATATATTAATGAAATAAAAACTTAAATACTATGTGCGGAACTTGCGGATGCGGAGAGCATCATCACCATCACGATCATACGCATGAGCATTCTCATGGCCATGAACATCATCACCATCCTGATGAAGGGATCGTAATCAATCTGGAACAAGATATACTTCAACGTAACAACTTATTGGCGGAGCGAAACCGGGGATATTTCGAGGCTAAGAACCTGTTCTGCCTGAACTTGATGAGTTCGCCCGGATCCGGTAAGACAACTTTGCTGGAAGAGACGATCCGCCGTTTGAAAGCGAAGCGACCGATCTATGTGATAGAAGGTGATCAACAAACCTCAAACGATGCCGACCGTATAGCGGCGTTGGAGATTCCCGTGTTTCAGGTAAATACCGGTACCGGCTGTCATTTGGAAGCCGACATGGTCAATCATGCCGTTAAGCATCTGAATCCGAAGGAGGGAGCGATCCTTTTTATAGAGAATGTCGGCAATCTGGTCTGTCCGGCCATGTTCGATCTCGGAGAGTCCAAGAAAGTCGTTATCGTGAGTACGACGGAGGGGGATGATAAACCGTTGAAATACCCACATATCTTTCAGGAGGCAGATATCTGCGTAATCAACAAGATTGATCTGGCTCCTTATCTGAATACAAAAGTGGAAGTGCTTCGGGAAAACGCCTTGAAGGTAAATCACCATCTCCAGATATTCGAGGTATCCGCCACGAAAGGAGACGGGATGGATGCATGGTGTGACTGGTTGCAGACAGAGAGTGCAAAGTGTAAATAAATACCACGGGTTTTAATGAATAAATGGAGAAAAAAACTATATTTGCTCCCATTCATTGAATCTAACTAATCAAAATGTTATGATTAACCGAGAATTGATTAATCCTCAAAGCATCGTAGTGGTGGGAGGTTCCAACAACGTACATAAACCGGGCGGTCGTATCGTGCGAAACCTGTTGGATGGAAAATATAAAGGAGAATTATGTGTGGTAAACGCCAAGGAGACAGACGTGCAAGGCGTCAAGTCTTATCCTTCTGTACATGATATCCCGGAGACGGAGTTGGCGATCATCTCGATTCCGAGTAAATCGTGCCCCGAGGTGATGGAAGTGCTGGCCCGGCAAAAGGGGGTAAAAGCTTTTATCGTGATCTCAGCCGGTTTCGGCGAGGAGACACACGAAGGCGGTATCTTGGAACAACAGATGCTGGATGTCGTGAATGAGGCGGGAGCTTCCTTGATCGGCCCGAACTGTATCGGGTTGATGAATATGAATTATCATGGCGTGTTTACGCAACCGATACCGGAATTCCATCCCGATGGCGTGGATTTCATCTCTAGCTCCGGCGGTACGGCCTTGTTCATTATCGAGTCGGCGCTGACAAAAGGGCTGCGTTTCTCTTCTGTTTGGTCGGTTGGAAACTCCAAGCAGAATGGAGTAGAGGATATCCTTGAATATATGGATCGGAACTTTGATCCGGTATTGGATTCCAAGATCAAGATGTTGTATATCGAGCAAATCAAGCAACCGGATAAATTGTTGTATCATGCGTCTTCCTTGATACGTAAGGGATGCAAGATCGCCGCTATCAAGGCGGGAAGTACGGAGTCGGGAAAGCGAGCTGCCTCTTCGCATACGGGCGCTATCGCTAGTTCGGACTCTGCCGTGGAGGCTTTGTTCCGTAAGGCGGGTATCGTGCGTTGTTTTAGCCGTGAGGAATTGACTACCGTGGCGAGTATCTTTACCTTGAAAGACGTGAAAGGGAAGAATTGTGCGATCGTGACACATGCCGGAGGGCCTGCGGTAATGTTGGCGGACGCTTTATCCAAGGGGCGTTTGAATGTTCCTAGTTTGGAAGGCCCTATCGCTGATGAGTTGAAATCCAAACTGTATCCGGGTGCCGCTGTCGGTAATCCGATTGATATTATCGGTACGGGGACACCGGAACATTTGGCTACAGCCATCGATTTCTGTGAGAATCGTTTCGATAATGTGGATTTGATGATGGTCATCTTCGGTAGTCCCGGTTTGGTAAAACTTTATGATACCTACGAGGTACTTCATAAAAAGATGGAAGAGTGCAAGAAGCCGATCTTCCCGATATTACCGTCTATCGTAACGGCCGGACCGGAAGTGAAGAGCTTTGTCAAGAAAGGCCATGTGAACTTCTCGGACGAGGTGACATTGGGTACTGCCCTTTCACGGGTGATCAATACGCCGAAACCGATGAGCACGGATATCCAGCTATATGGCGTGGATGTACCGGAAGTTCGTCGTATCATAGATCGGTTGCCGGGTAGCGGTTATTTAAATCCGGAGGAAGTGCGTACATTGTTGCGTGCCGCTAATATCCCGTTAGTGGAGGAATATGCTTCGGATGATAGGGATGCGTTGCTGGCTTTTGCCAAGAAGGTGAAATATCCGGTGGTAGCCAAGGTTGTAGGGCCTGTGCATAAGAGCGATATCGGTGGTGTGGCCTTGAATATCCGTGGAGAAGAGCATTTATTGTTCGAGTATGAACGTATGATGCGTCTGCCGGGTGTTACGGGCATCATGGTACAACCGATGTTGAAAGGACAGGAATTATTCTTGGGAGCTAAATATGAGGATCGTTTCGGCCATGTGGTACTTTGCGGGTTGGGTGGAATCTTCGTGGAGGTATTGAAAGATGTGTCTTATGGTTTGGCTCCGTTGTCATACGATGAGACTTATTCAATGATTCGTTCTTTGAGAGGGTATCCGATCATTAAAGGTACACGTGGGCAAAAGGGTATCGACGAGCAACAATATGCGGACATTATCGTTCGCCTCTCTACCTTATTGCGTTTTGCCAGCGAGATAAAGGAAATGGATATAAATCCGTTGGTGGCTACGGATAGAGGCTTGTTCGCTGTAGACGCCCGTATCCGTATAGAGAAATAAAAAAACAAGCTCCTTTCACTACTGAATGCTAATATACTTAGCAGAGGTGAAAGGAGCTTTTCTTATTTTTTAGTCTTCTTCTTTTTCTTATCGGGAAGATACTCTTTCAGAAAGCGTTTGAAGCTACTTAACGATACATTGTATTTCTCCGCTATCTGAGCGTAAGTCAAGCTCGGGTCTTTCAAGTCTTTCTCGATTTGTTCCTTATAAGGCTCCAAGCGTCCCATTTGTTGACTACCTTTCGGACGGCCCAGCACCACACCTTTACTTCTGATCAAGGCAAGGGCTTCCTTCGTACGGATAGAGACCAGCTTTCGCTCGATCTCAGAGACCAGACCGAAGGTAAAGGCCAAAGTCTTACTGTCGATATTATCCTCGAACACATATCCGTCGCTTACGCTACGGAGCGTTACCTTTCGCTCTATACAAAGCAAAATGATATGGATGATCTCGATCATCTTACGGCTCACACGGGATATATCGGACACAAGTATCTCATCCCCGGGACTTAAAGATTTGACAATACTTTCCAGTCTGCGGTTCGCACGAGGACTATTTCCCACCTCTTTAGCCCACTTCCTGATCTCTATCTTCTGAGATTCTGCAAATTCCCGGATCACAGCTTCTTGGACCTCGGAGTTTTGCTTATTGTTATATGTTCGGATAAAAGCAATTGTCATAATGTATATATTTAATTATCTCCTTTTAATAACAGATCGACTTACGATAAGTTCAAATATGACAAATATATGAAACACTTTAATTCGGTTGGCTTAAAAACAAAAAAACCAACTAATAAATTTATTAGTTGGCTCTTTGCGGAAGCGGGGGGATTCGAACCCCCGGTACCCTAACGAGTACGTCAGTTTAGCAAACTGGTGGTTTCAGCCACTCACCCACACTTCCTTGTGTGTTCTGTGCTTCTTCCTTAGAATTGCGATGCAAAGGTAGAACTATAATTTTAAATAAACAAGGCTTTGCACATCATTTTTTTCGAAAAAAGATACTACTTTTGTGCCTTATTCTGATATTCAATAGATTATTCATGGATTTGAACAAACAAATTTTATCGAGGCGTCCGATAATTATCGCCTTGATAGCGATTCTCGTTGTTTTGATAGGCGGTGGAGGCTTTTGGGTGTACCGTTTGGCTTGGGCTCCGAATTTTAAGCCGGATAAGACGGTCTATGTCTATATAGATGATAAAAAGGATTTTGATGATCTTTGCCGGCAGTTGAGTGATTCGGCGAACTGTCTCCGTATCGGTAGCTTTAAGCAATTGAGTGGATTGTTGAAGTATCCTGCGTCCATGCGTACCGGTCGATACGCCGTGAAGCCCGGCATGAGTAATTTAACCTTATTGAATGACTTGCGGAGAGGACATCAAGTAGCGACCCGGGTTACTTTTAATAATATCCGTTTCAAGGAAGATTTGGCGGAACGTATAAGTGATCAATTGATGTTCGGGAAGGAAAATCTCCTGCGTCTATTGAATGATTCCGTGTATTGCGACTCTTTAGGTTTTACCCCGGAAACGATCCATGCCCTTTTCATTCCTAATACCTATGAGATTTATTGGAATATATCCGCGGATAAATTTATACGTCGCATGAAGCGTGAATATGACGCTTTCTGGACACCGGAACGATTGAAAAAGGCAGAGGAGATCGGGCTTACTCCAGTTGAGGTATCTATCTTGGCTTCTATCGTAGAAGAGGAGACGGCGGCATCGGACGAATATCCAATCGTGGCGGGTCTTTATATCAACCGCCTTCGTGCCGGTATTCCTTTACAGGCGGACCCTACCGTAAAGTTTGCGGTGGGGGATTTTTCTTTGCAACGTATCTTATTTGAGCATTTGGAAATAGATTCTCCCTATAATACCTATAAATATGCGGGCCTACCTCCCGGTCCTCTACGGATTCCTACTATCAAGGGCTTGAATAGCGTATTGAATCATACGAAACATAAATACTTATACATGTGCGCTAAGGAGGATTTCTCGGGACGGCATAATTTCGCCGTGACGTTGGCGGAGCATAACCGCAATGCCAACCGGTATCGGGCGGAGTTGAATAGGCGCCGGATACGGTAATGGATCTAGTATAAATCATAAGTCTCTCATTCTAAATTGAACATTTTTCATTACCTTTGGCAGCTAAATAGTGTGAATAGTCAATATTAAGAAAACAGATACACATGGAAAAACATTTATTTTTGGGGGACGAGGCCATAGCGCAAGCCGCTATAGACGCTGGTATCTCCGGGGTGTACGCATACCCGGGAACCCCTTCTACTGAAATCACAGAATATATCCAAGGTTCTCCGGTAACGAAGGAAAGAGGTATCCATTGTCGCTGGAGCGCGAATGAGAAAACCGCCATGGAAGCCGCTTTGGGTATGTGCTATGCCGGTAAACGTGCGCTTTGCTGCATGAAGCACGTGGGTTTGAATGTAGCCGCCGATTGCTTTATGAACGCCGCTATGAGCGGTATCAACGGAGGTATGATCATCCTTACGGCCGACGACCCATCCATGCACTCTTCCCAGAATGAGCAAGACAACCGTGTTTATGGCAATTTCGCCATGATCCCGATGTTTGAGCCATCCAGCCAGCAAGAGGCTTATGATATGGTATATCATGGATTCGAGTTATCCGAGAAATTAGGGTATCCTATCTTGCTGCGTGTAACGACCCGTATGGCGCATTCTCGTGCCGGTGTCGTAACCAGTCCGTTGAAGCCGGAGAACCGGATGAATTGTCCGGAAGACGGTCGCCAACGTTTTATCTTACTCCCGGCATTGGCCCGTAAACGTTTCAAGAGTTTGCTGGCGTCTCAAGAGGCTTTCACGGAAGCTTCCGAGAATTCCGCATATAATAAGTATTTCGATGCCCCGAATAAAGACTTGGGTATCATCACGACGGGTATCGCTTTCAATTATCTTTCCGAGAATTATCCGGACGGTTTCGAGCATCCCGTATTGAAGATCTCCCAGTATCCGCTTCCGAGAAAGCAAATCGAGAAGATCGTTGGCGAGTGTAAGGAGATCTTGGTGCTGGAAGAGGGATATCCGGTTGTGGAGGAGCAATTGAAGGGTTTCTTGGGGAAGGGAGTGACGGTTCATGGCCGTCTGGACGGTACGCTTCAGCGTGACGGCGAGCTTACGCCAGATGCGGTAGGCAAAGCCTTGGGTAAGGAGATCCAGAGCTATTATGCGATCCCCGAGGTGGTTGAGCAACGTCCGCCCGCATTGTGCCAAGGTTGTGGACACCGGGATATGTATGAGGCCTTGAACGAGGTGATCGCCGAGTATAACGGTACGGCTAAGGTGTTTGGCGATATCGGCTGTTATACCTTGGGAGCTTTGCCTCCTTTCCGTGCGATCGATTCTTGTATCGATATGGGGGCCTCTATCACGATGGCGAAGGGTGCTTCCGACGCGGGTGTATTCCCGGCTATCTCCGTGATCGGCGATTCTACGTTTACCCATTCCGGTATGACTGGTTTGCTGGATTGCGTGAACGAGAACACGAATATCACCATCGTTATCTCCGATAATGAGACAACGGCCATGACCGGAGGGCAGGATTCCGCCGGAACGGGACGTCTGGAATCTATCTGCGCCGGTATCGGTGTGGACCCGGCTCACATCCGTGTGATGGTTCCTTTAAAAAAGAACTTCGAGGAGATGAAGTCTATCATCCGTGAGGAAATCGAGTACAAGGGCGTATCCGTATTGATCCCCCGCCGTGAGTGTATCCAGACATTAACCAGAAAGAAAAAAGCAAGCAAGAAATGAAAACAGATATTATACTATCAGGTGTAGGAGGACAGGGTATCCTTTCTATCGCCGCCGTTATTGGAGATGCCGCCTTAAAAGAAGGTCTGTATATGAAGCAAGCGGAAGTACACGGTATGAGTCAACGGGGGGGAGACGTGCAGTCTAACCTGCGTCTTTCCGACGAGCCGATCGCCTCGGACTTGATCCCGAAGGGCCACGCCGATTTGATCATCTCCTTGGAACCGATGGAGAGCTTGCGTTATCTGCCTTACCTGAAGAAAGAGGGTTGGCTGGTGACGAACTCCCGTCCGTTCGTGAACATCCCGAACTATCCGGAGATCGAGAAAGTGAACGCCGAGTTGGACAAACTCCCTCACAAGGTCGTATTGGACGTGGAGGAGATCGCCAAGGAAGCGGGTTCTGTCCGTGCCGCCAATATCGTGATGCTGGGGGCTGCTACCCCATTTATCGGGATCGAGTATGATAAGATCGAGGCGGGAATCCGTCAGATATTCGGTCGTAAGGGCGAGGATATAGTTAATATGAACCTAAAGGCGTTGAAAGCCGGTTATGACTTAGCGCAAAGTCTGCGGTAAATCTTTTTCCGGGTTTGCATGATATCAGCGTACGTGACATCTCCGGGTTTCACGTACGTTTTTTTTAACATCTAACCCCCTAGAACTTTTAGAAGAGCTGTCGAGGGGTAGGTACGGCACCGTAGAACTTTCGTAAGCCTTAGAATTATGCGGTTTGATGAGAATTTTAATGTATCTTTGTCGCTGAATCCTAAACGAGAAATGATTAAGGTTATGAAGAAGTATTTATTGGTTAGTTTACTAGCGTTATTGGCTTTCGTAGGCAAAGCTCAGGAGGATAATTCCGATATCGTGAAGGTCGGTGATACTATGCCGTCATTTACGATTGTTTCCGACAACGGGAGTAAGTTGCAGTCCGCTTCGTTGAAGGGAAAAGTGATCCTCGTGAATTTTTTCGCCACTTGGTGTCCTCCTTGCCAAAAAGAATTGGCCGCTGTCCAACAAACCCTCTGGCCGAAATACAAGAACAACAAGGACTTCGTTCTCTTGGTGATCGGGCGTGAGCATTCCGATGCCGATCTACAGAAATATAACGAGAAAAAAGGCTTCGATTTTCCATTGTATCCCGATAAGGACCGGGCTATTTTCGGCGCTTTCGCCAAGAACTTGATCCCTCGTGGCTATTTGGTCGGAAAAGACGGGAAGATCATTTATACGAGCAAAGGCTATACCGACGAGGAATTTGCTGAGTTAATGACTAAAATAGAGGGTGCGTTAAAATAAGAATCATGAAATATAGTAACATACATTTAATTTATTTTTCTCCGACACACACGTCCGCCAAGATCGTTTACGCGATAGCGGAAGGAATGGGTGCCACTTCGATGTCCGAGTCGGATGTCACTTGTGAGAGTCTGGATATGGAAGAGTATATTGATGATGAGCTGACGATTATAGCCGCTCCTGTATACGGTGGCCGTGTGGCGGAGACTGCCATGGAACGTTTTCGCATGTTCCGTTCTGCCCACCATGCGCCGGTAGTCCCCGTGGTATTGTATGGGAACCGGGATTATGAGGATGCTTTGAAAGAGCTCTGTGATTTAGTGTCGGAGCAGGGGTTCGTACCTGTGGCTGCCGGAGCGTTTATCGGTGAGCATTCTTTCAGCCGCAAGGGGATGCCCATTGCTGAGGGGCGTCCGGACGAGTCGGATCTTAAGCAGGCTACGGAATTCGGGAAAAAGATTATCGAGGAGCTGGAGAAGGTTTCCTGCATGGAATGCTTGTCCGCCTTGGAGGTGAAAGGTAATTTCCCGTATCGGGTGAAAGGCCCTTCCACTCCTCAAGCTCCTGTTACGGATAACGATTTATGTACGCAATGTGAGTATTGCGTGGATGTGTGTCCTACACATGCGATATCCTTGGCAGACGAGGGTATGTATAGCGACCCGAACCTATGTATCAAATGTTGCGCCTGCGTGAAAGAGTGTCCCGAGGGCGCACGTACTTTCGATACTCCTTACACGGCGATGCTCCATAAGAACTTTAGCGCACGCCGGGAGCCGGAGATATTCTTCTAATGGAGGACCGGGTATCCGGTATATTGTGAGGGAAAGCGTCAAAAGGCAAAAGTTCTTTTGGCGCTTTCTCTTTTTTTGTACCTTTGTTCGGATCGTTAATCTCAAATAATACCGTGTTTGTATGAAAACCTATTTATTCCTTTTGCTTTTTGTGTTTCAAGCCTTCTCCCTTTCCTCCCAGATTAGCCTGAAAGGGTATAATCAGGAGAAGATCGATCCTTCTCTTTTCGAGGGACGATGGAAAGCCCGTTGGATCTCCTACCCGGGTGAGGCTCCGAATGTATATGGGGTCTATCATTTTCGTAAATCGTTCGATCTGGAGGTGGTTCCTTCCCGGTTTATCGTCCATGTTTCCGCCGATAACCGTTATAAATTATATGTAAACGGGAAATTGGTATCCTTGGGCCCGGCCCGTGGGGATATCTATAACTGGAGTTTCGAGACGGTGGATCTGGCTCCTTATCTGAGGAAAGGGAAGAATACGCTGGCCTCCGTTGTCTGGAATTATGCCGAGCGTAAACCTGTCGCCCAGATCAGTTACGATCAGACGGGTTTTATCCTGCAAGGCAATACGGGGCATGAGGCGGTGGTAAATACGGATACCACTTGGGTCTGCCTGCGTAATAAGGCGTATGCTCCTTGGACCGAATGGCAGGTATTGGGGTATTACGTGGCTGGCCCGGGCGAGGAACTGGAAGCCTCCGCTTATCCTTGGGGCTGGGAACAACCGGATTACGACGACAGGAAATGGGAGAAGGCCGTACGGGGCATGGAGGGTGCCACGAAAGGATCGAGAGATTACCCGGGACGGTTGCTGGTTCCTAGCCCGATACCTCCGATGGACAGCCGGATCGAGCGTCTGGCCAAGCTCCGCCGGTCGGAAGGGATCGAATGCCCGCAAGGATTTCCTTACTGGCCAAAAGCTTTGACGATCCCGGCGAATACGGAGGTCCGCTTGCTTCTGGATAATGATTACCTGACGACGGGTTATTTCTCCTTAGCCTTCAGCAAAGGAAAGGAGGCCGAGATCCATATCGGTTATTCGGAAGCCCTCTATAAGCAAGAAGAGGAATCGACCACTAAATCGTATGCGTTGAATGGCAAGGGACATCGGGACGAGTTGACGGATAAGCAGTTTATCGGGTACGGGGATAAGATACTGGCTGATGGGGGAGATAATCGTCTCTTCACGTCCCTGTGGTGGCGTACATGGAGATATGTGGAGTTGAAAGTGAAGACGGCTTCCGAGCCTTTGGTGATCGAGGATATGTATGGGACTTTCTCTGCCTATCCTTTCCGTAACGAGACCACTTTCTCCGCTCCGGGACATGAGGAGCTGGGCCGTATGCTCGAGATAGGATGGCGTACCGCCCGTCTGTGCGCCAATGAGACGTATATGGACTGCCCGTATTACGAGCAACTGCAATATTTCGGGGATACACGCATACAGGCAATGATTTCCATGTATAATACATCAGACCCTTATATGGTGAAGAATGCCATAGAGCAAGGACGGCAGTCCATGGTGGCGGAAGGGATTACGATGAGCCGATATCCGTCTAGCGTACATCAGTTTATATCCTCGTTCTCTCTCTGGTGGATTTGTATGGGGCACGATTATTGGATGTACCGTGGGGATGAGGCATACATGAAGACCTTGCTTCCCGCTTACCGTCAGGTTTTGTCGTGGTACGAGCAATGGTTGAAGCCGGATTATAGTTTGTCGTACGTTCCTCATTGGTTCTTCGTGGATTGGGCGGCCGGTTTTGATTATGGCGAGCCGATACGGGAGAAAGAGGGAAACTCGGCGCTCCAAGATTTGATGTATATAATGACCTTGGAGTTTGCGGTGGAGATGGAACAAGCGATCGGCCTCCCTGCCATGGCGGATCATTACCGGAAGATCGCTATCGAGATGCGTAAGACGATCCGCCCGAAATATTGGGACGCTGACCGTAATCTATTCGCCGATACGCAGGATCATCGCGGCTATTCCCAGCATGTGAACGCCTTGGCGATCTTGACTGGGGTTACGAAAGGGGAGGAGGCCGTAAAGGTGATGAACCAAACCTTGGCGGATACGAGCTTGATCCAGTGTACAATCTATTTCCGTTATTACTTGAATCAAGCGTTGAAAGTTTCCGGTTTAGGGGATCAGTTCTTGGATAACTTACAAATATGGCGGGATCAGATGGCGTTGGGATTGACCACATGGGCAGAGATGCCGGAGCCATCTCGTTCTGATTGCCATGCTTGGGGAGCCAGTCCGAATATCGAGTTTTACCGGATCTTGTTGGGGATAGATAGCGATGCTCCCGGATTTAGGAAGATACGGATCGCTCCGTCTTTGGGAAAACTGAAGGAGGTTTCCGGTACGATCCCACATCCGCTTGGAAGCGTGACCGCCGCTTATAAATTGGATGAGAGAGGTGAGGGAACCGCCCGTCTGGTCTTGCCGGAAGGTACTACGGGTATATTTATCTGGGATGGAAAAGAAATCCCGTTGAAACCGGGCGAACAGGTTATTTCGTTATCTTTGCGTCATTAATCTATCTAAAATCCTGATATGAGACGAGTTTATTCAATTGCCTTATTGCTGCTGGTCGCTCTCGGTCTGTCGGCGACAACGAAGGAAGTAAAGTTGAAATTAGTGGAAACCAGTGATATCCATGGAAACTTCTTCCCGTATAATTTTATCGAGCAGCGGGAGTGGGGAGGAAGTCTGGCACGGGTATATTCGTTCGTGCAAGAAGAACGCCGGGCGTATGGCGATAACCTTTTGCTATTGGATAATGGCGATATCTTGCAAGGACAACCTTCGGCGTATTATTATAATTTCATGGATACGGTCTCTACGCATATAGCTTCCGCCATGATGAATTATATGGGGTACAATGCGGGAAATATGGGTAACCATGATGTAGAGGCTGGCCATGCCGTTTTCGATCGTTGGATCAAACAATGTGATTTCCCAATCTTGGGTGCCAATATTATCCGTACCTCCGACCGGGAGACCTATTTAAAGCCCTATGAGGTATTTGAGCGTGACGGTGTGAAGATCGTTGTACTGGGGATGATTACTCCGGCTATTCCTGTATGGTTGCCGGAGACTCTGTGGCAAGGTCTTTATTTCGCCGATATGGAAGAGACGGCCCGTAAATGGATGAAGATCATTCAGGAGAAGGAGAAGCCGGATGTTGTGGTAGGTATCTTTCATGCGGGAAACGAGGCTCGTACCATGTCTGGCCAGTACCGTGAGGATGCGTCGATGGAGGTTGCCCAGCGCATTCCGGGCTTCGATGTGGTTATGATGGGGCATGATCATCGCCGGTATTGTGGTAAGGTGGCGAATATCGAGGGAGATTCCGTGTTACTGATAAATCCGGCAAGTAATGGGCGTGTAGTCGGTTCCGTTGATGTCGTGTTAAAGATGGAGCATGGAAAGGTTTTGGACAAACAAGTATCGGGTGTTTTGACGGATGTGGATAAGTTGGAGCCTAGCGAAGAGTTTATGGAGAAATTCGCTCCGCAATACAAAGCGGTGAATGATTTTGTCTCCGAGAAGGTGGGAACTTTTACGGAGAGTATCGCGACCCGTCCCGCTTACTTTGGGCCATCCGCTTTTATTGATTTTATTCACTCTTTACAATTGGAGTTGACTGGTGCGGACGTCTCTTTTGCCGCCCCGTTATCCTTTGACGCAAAAATAGATAAAGGGGATATCACGATCAGCGATATGTTCAGTCTTTACAAATATGAGAATATGCTTTATACGATGAATTTGACGGGAGCCGAGATCAAAGGCTTCTTGGAGGAATCGTACGCTATGTGGACCAACCGGATGAAATCTCCGGACGATCATCTCTTATTATTGAAAGAGAGAAAGAAAGGACAGGAGAATTACGCTTCGTTCGTCAACTTCAGTTTTAACTTTGACTCTGCGGCCGGTATCATTTACACCGTGGATGTAACGAAACCCAAGGGCGAGAAGATCACGATCTTGAAAATGGCGGATGGTAAGCCTTTCGACGAGAATAAAACGTATAAGGTAGCTCTCAACTCTTACCGGGGTAACGGAGGAGGCGAGCTATTGACGAAAGGGGCCGGCATTCCCCAAGACGAGTTAAAGAGCCGTATCATTCATTCGACCGATAAAGACCTCCGTTATTATATGATTCAATATATAAAGGAAAAGGGCGTACTTAGCCCACAACCTTTAAACCAATGGCAGATGATCCCTCTGGATTGGACGAGACCGGCGGCTGAACGGGATTGTAAGTATCTTTTCGGAGAATGAGTTTCCGTCCTTGAAGTGTCTGGTTTGCGATAGTATCTCAATGGGAAACGGTGGTAAAGTCAATGGAATAGAGATGGTTTCTCAATGACTTTACGGCCGTGTCCCATTGACTTTTTTGTATCCCGTATTAGGGATGTTGCTGATAGGTTAGGGCGCAAGGGGCGCATCTTTACGTATGTTTCTAAAACTTTTTCTGTAAATAACGTTTATACCCCTCTTGTCTGTAGAGTGATGTAAATATTATTTTTCTAAAAATGTTTCTTTGAAAGCGTAAAGATGCGCCTTTTGCGCCCTAGGATTTTTACCGGGGAATTTTCCTGATGCCTTAACATGTGGATATACAGTTGTTTGTGTGGTTCTTCCCTCTTCGGCTTTTTGGGTCTTTGGGGGGGCGATATAATGGGTCCTTACCCACGTTTACGTGATCCGAAAGCACTAAAACCAAGTGCATTTCGCATGATTTCATGAGCTAAAAGCCGTTTTTTCTGTGTGATTTCCTATCGGGGCCAAGATCGTTTTTGTCGTTTTCATACGTGCAAATGTACTCGTGGAGCACTTGTTTTAAGTGCACGTGGTGACACGTGAGGCCACGTGGTGGGCCACGTGAGCCGAGAATGGATATCGACGTATTACTAATGTACGCGATCCCCCTCGTGAAAAAAACTTGAAAAATAATACCGGAAAAGTTTGGAGGTTATGTTTTATAACACTACTTTTGCACCCGCATTCGAGAGAGAACGCCGGTACAAAATGATGAAACAAACTTTTAGAAAAAAAAGTTCCGGAATAATTTGGAAGTTTAAAATAAAAGTCCTTATCTTTGCAGCCACGTTCGTAAAACGAAAGCGACAAAAGAGTTCTTTGAGAGATTTACATAATTCAACAAGTAGTACAAGTATTAGGAGAAGAAATTTTCCGGATCGATACCGTCAATAGAGTATGACTTTGGACTACGATAAACGGATTCCGGAGCGAGGATATGATAAAACAATTTAAACAACGAAGAGTTTGATCCTGGCTCAGGATGAACGCTAGCGACAGGCTTAACACATGCAAGTCGAGGGGCAGCAGAGGTAGCAATACCCGCCGGCGACCGGCGCACGGGTGAGTAACGCGTATGCAACTTGCCTATCAGAGGGGGATAACCCGGCGAAAGTCGGACTAATACCGCATGAAGCAGGGATCCCGCATGGGAATATTTGCTAAAGATTCATCGCTGATAGATAGGCATGCGTTCCATTAGGCAGTTGGCGGGGTAACGGCCCACCAAACCGACGATGGATAGGGGTTCTGAGAGGAAGGTCCCCCACATTGGTACTGAGACACGGACCAAACTCCTACGGGAGGCAGCAGTGAGGAATATTGGTCAATGGGCGAGAGCCTGAACCAGCCAAGTCGCGTGAGGGATGAAGGTTCTATGGATCGTAAACCTCTTTTATAAGGGAATAAAGTGCGGGACGTGTCCCGTTTTGTATGTACCTTATGAATAAGGATCGGCTAACTCCGTGCCAGCAGCCGCGGTAATACGGAGGATCCGAGCGTTATCCGGATTTATTGGGTTTAAAGGGTGCGTAGGCGGCCCCTTAAGTCAGCGGTGAAAGTCTGTGGCTCAACCATAGAATTGCCGTTGAAACTGGGAGGCTTGAGTATGTTTGAGGCAGGTGGAATGCGTGGTGTAGCGGTGAAATGCATAGATATCACGCAGAACCCCGATTGCGAAGGCAGCCTGCCAAGCCATTACTGACGCTGATGCACGAAAGCGTGGGGATCAAACAGGATTAGATACCCTGGTAGTCCACGCAGTAAACGATGATCACTAGCTGTTTGCGATACACTGTAAGCGGCACAGCGAAAGCGTTAAGTGATCCACCTGGGGAGTACGCCGGCAACGGTGAAACTCAAAGGAATTGACGGGGGCCCGCACAAGCGGAGGAACATGTGGTTTAATTCGATGATACGCGAGGAACCTTACCCGGGTTTGAACGCATTTCGACAGCTCTGGAAACAGAGTCTCTAGCGATAGCGATTTGCGAGGTGCTGCATGGTTGTCGTCAGCTCGTGCCGTGAGGTGTCGGCTTAAGTGCCATAACGAGCGCAACCCTTGCCACTAGTTACTAACAGGTAAAGCTGAGGACTCTGGTGGGACTGCCAGCGTAAGCTGCGAGGAAGGCGGGGATGACGTCAAATCAGCACGGCCCTTACATCCGGGGCGACACACGTGTTACAATGGCGTGGACAAAGGGA